>CAVVCF010000008.1:112500-443692 GCA_963746725.1 uncultured Alphaproteobacteria bacterium
TTTGTAAACTATGAAATTTCTCCATTTTTTATATTTTGTGAATTATTTGCCTTTCTGTGAGGAATTTCTTTTTGTTTTCTTCACTCTATGACTTCGCGGCGGCCGCCGTCTTTCAATCTTTTTGTAATATTTCTCTTGGGCTGTTTTGCAATTAATATAATCATCCCTGAAATTTATAAGTAATTGTCTTACATATAAAAAATCCTGATTCAGCTCATTTATATCTTCAGCGCTCAAATTTCTATCAATCTTATTTATGTCAGAGTATATATGTGCAGGACTCAAGCTAAGAACTAGGTTTATTTCGTCTACACTGATTTTTTTCTTTGAAGGGTATGTTTCCATGACTGATCCATGGGCAATTAGATTTCGATCTCCAGAAAGCTCTCGGATATACTCAACAATCGAATTCCAGTACGTTAATTCTTTGGCCTCCTTCAAATCACATCTGACAGCAGTATCTGCAAGATTTAACTGAACAGAAAAGTTTTTAATGTGCACCATTAGTGACGCAACTGTTTCAATAGGCAGTTTCGTAGCTTTGGAAAAAATTTCTTGGAGGGCCTCTTCGACACATGACCAAGTGGAAATAGCTGCCCCCATTGCAGATACCAATTCATTGTGCCGTTTCCGTATAAGGGGATGATCTTGGAAAGCTTGATAGGGGCTACTAAACATATTTTTCCTTATTATTTCATAGCTAAATTCTATAAATTATTTAAACGATCAGAGTACAATTCAAGCATCTAATTTTCAACCATGCCCCTCCCCCCACGCCTCGACCTTGGGCAGTTCGTCGGCCGTCAGGGTTTCCTTTTCCAAGAGCTTGCCGGCGGTGGTGTCGAGGAGCTTGCGGTTCGCGCCCAAGATCGCGGTGGCCTTGTCGAACGCCGCGTCGAGCAGTGTCTTGACCGCCGCATCGATGTCTGACGCGGTTTTTTCGCTGTAGGAGCGGGTCTCGCCAGGCATGGGCGCGCTCTGCCCGCCATCAAGAAACAATGGCTGGCGTTGCTCGTAGGTGGCCTGGCCCAGCGTCTCGTCCATGCCGTAGCGCATAACCATACCGCGGGCGATGTCGGTGGCCTTGGCGAGGTCATCGGCGGCCCCGGTGGAAAGCTCGGCAAACACCAGCACCTCGGCCGCCCGCCCGCCAAGGAGGCCCGCCATCTTGTTTTCGAGCTCGGGCCGGGTCATCAGGTAGCGATCCTCGGTCGGGCGCTGGATGTTGTAGCCCAAGGCACCGACGCCGCGCGGAATGATCGAGACCTTGTGGACCACATCGACCCCGGGCAGCGCCAGCGCCACCAGCGCGTGGCCGGTCTCGTGAAAGGCCACCACCTTGCGCTCCTTCGGGTTGAGGATGCGGCTTTTCTTTTCAAGCCCCGCAACGATCCGCTCGATCGCGCGGTTGAAATCATCCATGGTCACCGCGTCGGCGTTCCGCCGGGTGGCGAGAAGCGCCGCCTCGTTCACCAGGTTGGCGAGATCGGCCCCGGTAAAGCCGGGTGTGAGCGCCGCCAGTTGCTCGATCTGCACGTCGTCCGCCAACTGCTTCACCTTGCGGATATGCACATTCAGAATCTGCACGCGGCCCGCCTTGTCCGGCCGGTCGACCAGGATCTGGCGGTCGAACCGCCCGGCGCGCAAGAGCGCGGGGTCGAGAATTTCCGGCCGGTTGGTAGCCGACAGCAGCACCACGCCGGAGGTCGGGTCGAAGCCGTCAAGTTCGGCCAGCAACTGGTTGAGCGTCTGTTCCTTTTCGTCCGTGCCGCCGCTGACCGGCGAGATCCCACGGGCGCGGCCCAGCGCGTCAAGCTCGTCGATGAAAATGATGCAGGGGGCGTTCTTGCGCGCCTGCTCAAAGAGATCGCGGACGCGGGCCGCGCCGACGCCGACAAAGAGCTCGACGAATTCCGAGCCGTTGATGGAGAAGAACGCGACGCCCGCCTCCCCCGCGACCGCGCGGGCGAGAAGCAGCGGCCACCGTCTCGGTCTGCGACTGGAACGTCCCGCCTCCCCCGCGACCGCGCGGGCGAGAAGCGTCTTGCCGGTGCCGGGCGGGCCGACCAGCAGCACGCCCTTGGGGATGCGCGCGCCGAGGCGGCCATAGCTCGCCGGGTCCTTGAGGAAGGCGACGATTTCCTTCAGTTCGTCCTTGGCTTCATCCACGCCGGCCACATCGTCGAAGGTGACGCCGATGTCTTTTTCCACCGCGATCCTGGCCTTGCTTTTGCCCACCGCCATATAGCCGCCCATGCCCTGGCGTTCGACCATCCCGCGGACAACAAAAAACCACAGCCCGAAGAACAACAGGAACGGCAACACCCAGGACAGGATATTGCTGATCACGCTCGACTGGGCGACGCCGGAATATTCCACGCCGTATTTGGAAAGCTCGTCAGCGATTTTTGGATCGACCCGCCTGGTCGAGATATATTTCTTGCCATCGGCGCGCGGGGTCTTGAGTTCGCCGCGGATGGTCTGGTCGGAGACCTGGACCTTGGCGAACTGACCCTTTTCCAGCATGGTCTGAAAGGTGCTGTAGGGCACGGTCTCGACCTGGCCGGATGACAGCCACCACTGCTGGAACAGCATGATGAGGACAAGAGCCGCAATAAAGTACCACAGGTTAAAGTGCGTCTCTTTTTCCATCGCCATGGTCCGTTACCTCCCGCGCGTAAGGGTGAAACCATACGGCAATCAGCAGCGGAGAACCAGAATCTGTGCACGCCAGTGACGGGGATCACAGTTTCGCACCGGGAATCACCGCACCGTGGGGCCCTCACACAGAAATGAGGAGAAAGCTCATGCCCGATTCGACACGGCCACACGGGCTGAAGCCTACGCCGGGCACCTTGAATCCCTGACGCCCTTCCGACTCGGAGGCGGATACCGCATCCCTGGCGAGTTTGTTACTGCGTCCGGAAGCAAAGCCTAGAAATGCGCCCAGAGGACATTTCCGCTAAATTCAAATCGATTGATTTGCCGCTTATAATTTTAACTATAGAATTATAATAGTAAATTTCCTCTGAAATGAGAAAAATAGACCAACAGAGATTGGATAGTCGAAAGCGATAGTCTTGCTAATCGAAGTTAAGAATCGATACAAATAGCAACGAAATCGGGGCATTTGCGGTTTTATTGTTGTAATTAGAGCCCTAATGTACGTGATTATACCCTTGCGAGTGCAGAAATAGGAATATCCCAATATTAAGCTCGCTAAATAGGAGAAAGGCGACGGGTATGTTTGTAGATCTTTCCAAAGCCTGTCTCCGCAAGGTACAGGTACTGGAGATGGGAAAGTTAACTATCATTGTTATCGATGATCGTTTTGTCTTCCTCGCCAGACCTTACTAGGCGGAACAATGGAGGCCGGGTTACGGCCCGGCCTCCGTTATCCGATTATAGAGCGAGTGCCACTTAAAACGAGAACGTTGAAGAAGGAGAATAAGATGGGCGCCAGGCGGAAATCGCCTGGCGCCCTCTCTTTTTCCAGGGGTTGCGAATGCCGCTCTGCGCTTGGCACGCCAGCCTGCCCGCATCCGTTGGTCTGACGCAAATCGTCAGATGACCCTGTTCTTTAGCTCGTCCAATCCCTCGATATATCCCTCGATTTCGTCGCCGGGCTTGACCGCACCAACACCCGCCGGCGTGCCGGTGAAAATCAGGTCGCCGGGCTTCAGCGTATAGAGCGTCGAAAGCGCGGCAACAATCTCGGGCACCGACCAGATCAGATCGCGAAGGTCGCCGTCCTGCCGAACTTCCCCGTTGACCTTGAGCCGGATCGCGCCCTCGCCGATATGGCCCACATCCGCCACCGGATGGATGGCCGAAATCGGGGCCGAGTGGTCAAAGCCCTTGGCGGTGTCCCACGGCCGCCCGTTCTTTTTGGCGTCCGCCTGCAGGTCGCGGCGGGTCAGGTCATTGCCGACCGCGTACCCGAAGATGAAATCCCGGGCGCGCTCGACCGGAATATTTGCCCCTTCCCGGCCAATGGCAATGACCAGTTCGATCTCGTGGTGCAGGTTTGCGGTCTGCGGCGGATAAGGGATATCGGCCCCGTTTTCCACAACGGCGTCCGCGGGCTTGGTAAAGAAGAACGGCGGCTCGCGATCCGGGTCGTGGCCCATCTCGCGGGCATGGGCGGCGTAGTTGCGCCCGACGCAATAGATGCGGTGAACGGGAAAGCGCCCGTCCCGCCCGGCAATGGCGACGGACGGCGCCGCGCCCGGATCGAATGAAAATTTCATGGACAATCATCCCCAGCCTGAACCTGCCCCTCCTATGGCAAGGCAAGGCCAGCGGGTCAAGAGGTCTTCCTGAATCACCTGTCGAGATAGGCGCTGGCCAGGGTGCAGGCATTGTCGATCAGCATCGGCGTCAGTTCCCTGGCCGTCTGTGTTTCGCTGCGGGTGTGGACCCAGCCAAGATAGGTCGTCGCGCGCAGGAACAGAAACAGCGGAAGACGCCTCTCCTCTTCCTCGGCGAGCGGCCGCACCGACCGATATCCTTCGATCAGCGCGGTTTTCATGTCTTCGAACTGGTCTTCGCCGCAGTGGAACACGAGCGCCGTGGCGAGCTCGAACATATACCAGCCGAAGCCCGCATCATCGAAGTCGATCAGGTTGAGCCCGGCGTCGGTGACAATAAGATTTTCAGGCACGAAATCGGCATGGATCAGCCCATAGGTCTCGGGCCTCTTGTCCAGGTTTAGGAGATCATGGCGCGCGGCTTCGCGGGCGCTATCCAGTAACGCCACTTCCTCGGACTTGAGCGCGGCAAGCTTCCAGAACCGCCCCCAAAGCGGGTCGTCTCCCACCAGTCCCTCTAGGTCCCAGGCGGGGCGGGTAAAGCCTTCGGGCGGCACCCAAACGTCGCCATGATTGTGCAGGTCACCCGCAAGACGGCCCATGTCCCGAAAAACGGAAACGGCGTCAGCGTCCAGCCCGGTTTCAACCTCGCCAAAGGGCCGGCCCTCCACCCAGGACAGCATGTCGACCTGGCGGGGCTCGGGAATTTCCGGGTGCTCCGCCGTCGCGAACAGCGCCCCGTCCGAGGTAAGCTGGACCCACGGCACGGCAAAGCCCGCCTCGGCCAGCGCCTCCATCCATTGCAGTTCGGATCTGAGTTCCGCATCCGAGTGATAGCCGTAGCGGTGAATGCGAAGCGCCATCTTTTCGCCGCCCGCATTGCGAACCGCAAAGACCGCATTCTCCCGATATTTCAGGAGGTCCAGGACCTCGAAACCGCCCGCCCAGTTCTGAACGGCCGCCTCCGCAAGCCCGGTCAGGCATCGGGCCTGGGCCTCATCGTCCAGGCCATAGAAGTTCCTGTTTTCAAGCATTTCAGACCTTTTCGAGCGCGCGGTCGAGCGCGGCAAGGAGCACGTCCGCATTCTCCTTCGAAAACGGCATGGGTGGGCGCATCTTGAGAATATTGTCATGCCTGCCGATCTTGCTGATCAGCACGCCATCGTCACGCATCATGTTGATGACCGCCTTTGCCTCTGCGGTGGCCGGGCGGTCGGGCGCGCCATCATGCAGAAGCTCAAGACCGAAATAGAGGCCACGGCCCCGGACGGACGCCACCGTGGAGTGGCGCGCCGCCAGATCGTGCAGGCCCTTTTGGATGTACTTGCCCACGACACGGGCATTTTCCATCAGCTTCTCGTCTTTCATCACGTCGAGCACAGCCATCCCGACTGCGCAGGACACCGGGTTTCCGCCAAAGGTATTGAAGTAAATGGATTCAGCCGCGAAATGGTCGATGAGCTCCGCCCGCCCCACCAGACCGGCTAGCGGATGACCGTTCCCCATGGGTTTGCCCATGGTGGCAATGTCAGGGACGACGCCCAAGGCCTGGTATCCCCACATATGATCACCCGTGCGGCCGAAACCCGCCTGGACCTCGTCGGCAATAAAGAGCCCGCCCGCGCGGCGCACGGCCTCGACCACCCGCGGGAAATAGCCCGCGGGCAAATTGCGCAGCCCTTCCGACGAGAAAATCGTGTCAACGAGGAGCGCGGCGGGGCGAATACCATTGCTCCCCATGTCGCGGATGGTCTGCTCCACCTCTGCCACAGTGCGGTCCGCCATCTCCTGTTCTTCCGGACTTCCTGGCTCTCCCCGGAAATCCGGGATCTCGATAATCCCGACGTGCGGGCCCCGGTTCCGGGCCTCGATGGTGGGAAAGGCCGTCGTCACTTCCGCGAGCGATGTGGAATTGCCGTGATAATTGACGTCGCTGACAAGGATCCCGGTGCCGCCGGTGTTGACCCGCGCGATCCGGAGCGCCGCCTCGTTCGCCTCGGTCCCGGTACAGCACAGAAGCGCGCGGTTGAGGGACGGGTCAAAGGTGGCAAGCAGGCGCTCCTCATAGTCGAGAATGTTTTCGTGCAGGTAACGGGTATGGATGTTGAGCGTCCGGGCCTGCTCACACAGCGCATCCACCACGCGCGGATGGCAATGCCCCACATGGGGAACGTTGTTGTAGACGTCGAGATAACGCCTGCCGTCGGCGTCTTCGACCCAGACCCCGCTTCCCCGCACGATATGGAGCGGGTTGGTGTAAAACAGCGGCGCATATTCTCCCATCACCCGGAGACGGCGCTCCAGGAGCGTCTCTTTCGTCATGACGCATCCCCCTCGCGAGAGACAACGACAGCACTTAACTCACGCCGCGCATGCCGGGTTGCAACAAAATAGAGAAGGAACAGGGCATAGGCGCAAAGTGTGGAGACCAGCATCACGGTGTCGACCTGGAAGCAGGACCAGATCACGAGGACGGAAAGGAGCGCGCTCACAACGGCGAGCGGCGCGCCGCCCATACTCCTGTAGGGTCTGATGAGTGCGGGCTCTGATACCCGTAGGCGCACGAACGAGGCCAGCAGGATCAGGTAGGACACATTCAACAGAAGAACCACCAGCACCAGCACCTGGTCCGGTTGCAGAAAGGAAATGGGATAACCCACCCCGCCGACGGCGATGAGCGCCACATAAGGCGAGCCCCGTTTGTTGGTCAGCGAGAAGAACCGGGGCACGTAGCCGTCCCGCGACAGGGCGAAAAGCTGCCTGGACGCCGAATAAACGACAGAAAAGAAGGCCGCAAACACTGCCAGCAACGCGCCCACGCCGATCAGTTTGGCGAGCCAGATGTCATGGCCGTAAGCAAGCGGGCTGATGACCGCCTCATAAAGGGGATCGCCGGCCGCCTTGATCTGTTCCGCGCCGCCCGCGCCGGCTGCAAACAGAAGAACGCCCCCAGCCGTAAGGCCAAGCGTGACGACGGCGGTAATCAGCCCCCGGGGCATGACTTTTTCAGGTTCCGCCGCTTCCTCCGAGGCAACCGCCGCATGTTCAAGCCCGAGGAACAGCCAGACCGCAAAGGGAATACAGGCAAAGATTCCGGAGATGCCAAAAGGCAACAGGGAGTTTGGCGTCCCCGCCGAAAGGTTGGCGAGGTTCGACGGCTCAAAATAGGGCGCCATGGCGACCATGAACAGGACGAGGATGATCACCGCGACCGCGCCGACGATAAGTGAAATCCCTAGCGCTTCGCCGACGCCCCGCATGTGAATGCCGACAACCAGGATCACCAGCGCCAGCTTGATCGGCCAGCCGCCAATGCCGAAGACAGCCTGGCTGTAGGCAACGATAAACTCGGTGGCGATGCCAGCCGCAAGCGTCAGTGCAATGAGGACGGAAAGCCCGGCGATAAAACCGACAAGCGAGCCGAAAGCCATGCGGCCGTAGGTGTAAAAGCCGCCCGCACTGGGGATCGCACTGGACAGTTCGGCGAGAGATTGCGCCAGCCCGAAGTAGAGGACAAGCATCAGGAGCGTTGCAACGGCCATGCCCCCGGTGCCGCCAACCGCCAGACCGTAATTCCAGCCGACAAACTGACCGGCGATAACGATCGCGATCCCGAGACCGGCGACCTTGACCCAGCTGATCGATTGCTTTTTTAGACTGTGATCTTGCATCCCACGCGCTCCCCGGATAAAATCCAACTTAAAACTAGACTAGAGTCGAGTTTTGTCAAGAGAGAAAAACCCATGGCCCTCCTGAATACCAGAAAAAGCACTACCCAGGCGCGCGGGCGCACCAGGCGCTCCGCCCTCCTCGAAGCGGCACGCGAGCTCTTGCAGACCCGCGACCTCGACACCATCAGCCTGGCGGATGTGGCCAAGCATGCCGGGGTGGCAAAGGGCTCCGCCTATTATTTCTACCGTGATATCCATGACCTTTATATGGAGCTGGCGCAAGCCATCGGCCTGGAACTGCAGGACAGCCTGAAAAACTCTCTCGAAGGCCCATACAAGACATGGCCCGAGATCGTCTCGGCATGCATCGACGCCGGGTGCGCCTATTATGCGGCGAACCCGGCAGCGCGCCAGCTTCTGGTCGGCCCCAAGTCGCCGCCTGAAATCAAACGCACGGACAGGGCCAACGATATCGACCTTAGCAAGGTTTTCGAAAGCCAGATGGATAAATATTTCGTACTGCCGGACGTGCCCGAGCGGTCGGAGATTTTTTTCCGGGCCATAGAGATCGCGGACCTGATGTTCAGTCTCTCGGTGATGGAATCGGGTGAAATCACCGAGGCGATGGCAGACGAGGCAATGAAAGCCACAACCGCCTATCTGTCGCTGTACATTCCACAGTCACTTCCGAAAAGATCCGGCCCATCGTGATCGGGCCTAGAACTCAACCTCTGCTCCAACGTCTCTGATTGACGCCTTGTCGAGAACATGGCGGGCGGCATAAAGGTCCTGCGCCACAATGCCGAGCGACTTGTAGACGGTGATCTCCTCCCCCGATTGCCGGCCCGGGACAGCGCCACCGATCACCTGGCCGATTTCGCCCCGAACCCGGTCCCAGGTCAAAGCCCCCTCGCCCACCGGGATCAGGATATCGCCGGCCTCATTGCGCGCCGACTCCATCAGGTCCACATAAATCGCCGCCCGCTGCATCAGCGCAGTATCGGCTTCCCGTGCCGTCGGGCTGTGCGCGCCGACAAGATTGATGTGAGCGCCGGGCCTGACCCATTCGCTTATGAGCACCGGCTCCGCCGACCCGGTCACCGCGCAGACAATATCGCAAGCCGCCGCCTCGGCCGGATCGTCCGTAACCCTGAAGCGCGCATCGAAGCGGGCAACTGCCTCCTCCACAACGGCTTCGGCACGGGCCCGATTGCGCCCCCAGACGACAAATTCCTCGACCGGTCGGGCCGCGGCCATGGCGGCAATATGGCTTCCGGCCTGAACCCCGTTGCCCAGAATGCCGCAGGAACGGGCATCCGGGCGCGCCAGAATCCGCGTCGCCAGGCCCGAAGCGGCCGCCGTGCGAATGGCGGTGATCGAGCTGCCCTCGATAATCGCGATCGGCTGGCCGCCTTCATGATCGAACAGGGTCACGAACCCCTGAATGGCGGGGCGGCCCTTGTCCGGGTTCGATGGATGGAGGCTGACCACCTTGGCGCCATACATCTTGGGCTTGCTCGCCGAGCCCGGCATCACCAGCAAGGTCCCGCTGTTGTCAATAAGCGGGGCCGCGAGACGGGGCGGAAACACCACGTCGCCATTCGAGGCCGCAGCCATCGCCTGTTCCATGGCGTCGATACAGTCGGCCATCGGCAGCAAGTCGCGGACGGCGGCGGCGCTAATGATGCGAAGGGTCATGATGAAGCGTGTCCTTGGTCCGAGGTTTGATGTCATTGCATCTGGGATACCATGCAAGATCATGCAAAGCTGGTTTTTTGTGTTTCCTTTAATCAAGATGTTTCCTATAGTAGACTATCTTTCATGATATACCAATCGAAGTCTTGCCTCGGGAAGCGGGTGAAGTGACCAGAGAACGTCTCGAAGCCTTGTAAGATACACGCCATGGATCGATGTGAAGCCGTACACAACAATTTCGTCTCCCGCTCAAAGGCAGGGGACTGGCCCGAGCTGGTGTCTTCGCACAGTCTTTCCAGCGCCGGCCTGACGCCGGAAGCCCTGACCGATATCTTCTACGCCCAGGTTCTGAGCCGCCATCTCGACCGCATCTCCCGTGCCCTTCAGGCGCGCGGCGAAGGCTATTACACCATCGGCTCGTCGGGGCACGAGGGCAATGCGGCGCTGGCCGCGGCGCTGCGGCCGACGGATATGGCGTTCCTGCATTACCGGGACGCCGCCTTTCAGATTGCGCGGGCCCGGCAGGTGCCGGGCGAGACACCGCTTTGGGACATGCTGCTCTCTTTCGCGACCGCGACCGAAGATCCGATTTCGGGGGGGCGGCACAAGGTCCTGGGCTCCAAACGCCTGAACATCCCGCCGCAAACCTCGACCATCGCCTCGCATCTGCCCAAGGCTGTCGGCGCGGCCTATTCGGTCGGGCTAGCGAACCGGCTGGAGCCGGAGCACCGCCAACTCCCTGACGATGCCGTGGTCATCTGCAGTTTCGGCGACGCGTCGCTTAATCATTCGACCGCCCAGGGCGCCATCAATGCCGCCGGCTGGACCGCGTATCAGGGCGCGCCGCTGCCGCTCATGTTTGTCTGCGAAGACAACGGCATCGGCATTTCCACCCGGACGCCTTCGGGCTGGGTCGAAGCCAACCTCAGCAACCGGCCGGGCCTGAAGTATTTTTACTGTAACGGTCTCGACCCGGTTGAGACATACGAGGTCGCCCGCCAAGCGGCAGAATGGTGCCGCACTCGCCGCCGCCCGGTCGTCCTCCATATGCGTTGCGTCCGTCTTTACGGCCACGCCGGCCCGGATGTGCAGGCCGCCTATATGAGCAAAGAGGAGATCGAGGCTGAAGAGGCAAAAGATCCGCTTCTGGGCACGGCAGCCCGGCTCGCGGCCGAGGGCATTCTGGACGACAAAGGCATCCTTGACCTCTATACGCGCGTCAACGACAGGGTATCGCGCGCCGCCGAACAGGTGATCAAGCGCCCGCGCCTCAAAACCGCGGACGAGGTCATGGCAAGCCTCATTCCAGCGCCCCGCCCGTGCCGGGCGGACAACGGCCCATCGGACGAGGAGCGCGCGGAAAGTTTCGGCGCAAGCGAAATCCGGGCCATGGAAAAGCCCCAGCACATGGCCAAGCTGATCAACCTGGCGCTGTCGGACCTCATGCTGGCGCACAACGATCTGGTGATGGCGGGCGAGGATATCGGCCGCAAGGGCGGCGTCTACGGCGTCACCCAGAAGCTCCAGCAGCGCTTCGGCGCGCGCCGCGTGATCGACACCCTCTTGGACGAGCAATCCATCCTCGGCCTCGCCATCGGCATGGCCCACAACGGCCTGGTGGCCATTCCCGAAATCCAGTTTCTCGCCTACCTCCACAACGCCGAGGATCAGGTGCGCGGCGAGGCCGCCACCCTCTCCTTCTTCTCCAACCGGCAATACGCCAACCCCATGGTGATCCGGATCGCCGGACTCGGCTACCAGCGCGGGTTCGGCGGACACTTCCACAATGACAACTCCCTCGCCGTCTTGCGCGACATTCCGGGCCTCGTCATCGCCTGTCCGTCGAACGGCGCGGACGCGGTGCAGATGCTCAGGACCTGCGTGCGCCTGGCACGGGAGGAACAACGGATTGTCGCCTTTGTGGAGCCGATCGCGCTCTATATGACGCGGGACCTTCACCAAGACGGCGACGGGCTGTGGACCAGCCCCTACCCGGAGCCCGGGCACGGCGAGCCCATCGCCCTCGGCCAAGTCGGCATCCATGGCGACGGCCAGGACCTCGCCATTGTCAGCTACGCCAACGGCTATTACCGGGCGCGCCAGGCAACCAAAGAACTTGAGGATGAGCATGGCCTCAAGGTTCGCGTCATCGACATGCGCTGGATTGCGCCGTTGCCGGCGGACGCGCTGCTTGATGCAACGAAGGACTGCGCGCATGTGTTGATCGTCGACGAATGCCGCCGGACCGGCTCGCAAAGCGAAGCCCTGATGGCGCTCTTTACCGAGCGCAGCAACCACAAACCGGCGCGGCTCGCCGCCGAAGATTGCTTTATCCCGACCGGTCCTTCTTATGCGGCGACGCTGCCGTCGCGCGAGTCGATTATCGCGGCCGCGCTCAAACTTGTTGGGGATGGATCATGACCCGCAAAACGGCCCTCGTTATTGCGCCCGGCCGCGGCACCTACAACAAGGAGAGCTCGGCTATCTTGGCCGGTATCATGGGGATCGCGGCGACTTGATCGCGGGCTTTGACGAGATGCGCCGGGCGCTTTCTCAACCGACACTCAGCGCGCTTGACGGGGCGGCGCGCTATGCCATGTCCACCTTCAACCGGGGGGACAATGCGTCGGCCCTGATTTACGCCTGCGCCTACGCCGACTTTCTCAGCATCGACCGCGACGCCTTCGACATCGTCGCGGTGACCGGCAATTCCATGGGCTGGTATATCGCGC
Organism: uncultured Alphaproteobacteria bacterium; assembly: GCA_963746725.1. Taxonomy (GTDB): domain Bacteria; phylum Pseudomonadota; class Alphaproteobacteria; order Sphingomonadales; family Govanellaceae; genus J090. The sequence goes on from CAVVCF010000008.1 coordinate 124,909, forward strand.
TTGCCTGCGCCGGCGCGCTCGATGCCGGGGGCGGGTTCGAGGTGGTCAACACCATGGGCACGCTGATGCACGAGTTTCTGATCGGCGGCCAGACGATCTATCCTTTCGTCGACGAAAACTGGCATGAAATTCCCGGACGGAAAGCGGAGCTCCTCAGCCTGATCGACTGAGATACCGAACCTTTATCTTTCCATCGATCTCGGCGGGATGCTGGTGTTTGCGGGCGACGCGGCAGCGCTCGACGTGCTCGAAAAGGATTGCCGCCGGTCAGATGGGCGCTTCCCCATGCGGCTTGCCAATCATGCAGGGTTCCATTCGCCCCTGCAGGCGCCGGTGGCAAAGCGCGGCCGCGAAGCGCTTGGCGATGATCTCTTTCACCAGCCCACCCTTCCCCTCATTGACGGCCGGGGGCATGTCTGGTTGCCCAAGGCGAGCGACCGCCACCAGCTTTGGGACTATACGCTCGGCGAGCAGGTGACGGAGCCCTATGACTTTCGTAAAGCCGTCACCAACGGCGTCAAGGAGTTCGCGCCCGACGCGGTCATCGTGCTCGGGCCCGGCAGCACGCTTTCCGGGTCTGTTGCCCAGAGCCTGATTTCCATCGACTGGGAGGGACTGACCAGCAAACAGGCGTTTGCCGAGCGCCAAAAGCAGGACCCGTTCATTCTGGCCATGAACGAGCCCGCGCAACGCGCGCTCGCCACTGGCGGGTGAGCCACGTCAAAAGGAACCCGATCTTCACAGCGCCCTCGGATAACGTCAGAATAGCTGTTTCTCTTGCCCAAGATGAGATGTGATGATGCCGGAAAAAAAGAAGGTAGAGGTGGAAAAGCATATCGCGCCGCTTTTTGCGACGCCGGGGGCGATCCTCACCCTGCCGGACCACAAAAGGCTGAATGCGGCGATCGAAAAGGCGGTTCTGACAGAGGCCAGGAAATCGCCGGGCATGACGCGCAGCAATGTCGGTGGCTGGCATTCGGACCTGAACCTTTTGCGCTGGCCGGCGCCAGAGATCAGGTAACTGGCGGAAACGGTTGCCGATGCCGCCGGCCGGGCAAGGGATTAGGGGAAATCTAGGAAGACTGCCAGTCAGGGCATCTCGGCCGCATCGACCGCCAGGGCAATGCTGTCGCTCATGAAGGTCATATACTCGTAAGCCTGCCGGTCATTGAAATGGGCAAAACTGTTCTCGGTACTCATGGTCAGGAACATGGCCATGGCGACACCCGAGGACGGGCTCGACAAAGGTGCCCGAATGGTAGCCGAAGAAACTGCCGCGGTGTCCCCAGACCGCGCGTCCGCCCCATCGCCAGCGCTCCACGCCCCGCGCATACGTGCGGGGAAACGACCAGATCTCGATCGCCTCGCCAACGTCAGCGATATCCTGACAAAAATCGGCGAGCGACAGGCCGAGCGGGCTCTCCGGTTTAAGCAGACTTTGCGCCCAGCGCATCATGTCAGGGAGCGTCGAGACGATGTCGCCGGCCGCCGACGCGATGGTGTAGTCGGGCAGCGTCGTCACATCGATCGGCGGGCCGTCGTAGCCCATGGTGGGGCGATAAAACCCATGCGCCATGCGCTCGCGCGGCCAGTCGCCGGTGGAGCCCACATAGGTGTTTGCCATGCCCAAGGGCTCGAAAATGCGCTTTTTCAAAAAGTCCGCCCGGGCCTCACCCGAGACCAGTTCGCACAGCCGGGCGAGAACCACACAATCGGTGTTGTTATAGTCGAACCGCTCGCCCGCCGGGAAGCGGCGCCCCTGCATGGCCGCCAGCGCCATCAGGTCCCCGTAGGAAAAGCTCGGCCACGGGTAGGGCAGCACCGGCATGGCGTGGAGAAAATTCCCGATCCCGCTGGTATGATTGAGAAATTGCGTAATCGTCGCGTCTTCATCGACCGCCGGCACATCGGGCACATAGCGGCCGATCGGATCATCGAGCGAGATCTCCCCCGCCCGCTCGAGAAGCAGGACCGAGGCCGCGGTAAACATCTTGGTCTGACTGGCGATGGAATAAAGCTCGCCGCCCTGAAGGGGGGCGCCGGTGTTTTTGTCCACCGTCCCGGCGGCAATGCGGATCGGGGCGTCCAGTCCCGGCAGCGCGATTTGGGCAGCAACGCCATGCATGCCCCTGAGGACCAGCTCCTCGGCAGACGCATTCAGGCGGGCCCAAGGTGCTGCCCGCGCCCCTCTAATCGCCGTTTGATATCAGGTGCGTCTGTCATGGCCGCGACATCTCCCCTCCCCGCATTGCTAACGACAACGGCAATAGTGTCAAGTCTTCGAGAATGAAACGCGCCTCGTCCGGGATAGTGTCGGGGGTTAAGTCGCAATCTCATCAGGGCGCGCGGTGGATTGGCGAATCACCAATTCGTAAGGCATTTCGATGGACTTGATGGGGCTTCCCGCGCGCTCGTCAATGAGCATCCGCGCCGCTTCGGCCGCCATCTCGGAGACCGGCTGGCGAATGGTGGTAAGCGGCGGCCATACCAGTTCCGCAACCGCATTATCGTCGTATCCGGCAACGGAAATGTCATCGGGAATTCGAACCCCGCGCTCCGCCGCCGCGGCATAGACACCCGCCGCCATATCATCGTTGCTGGCGTAGACCGCGGTGATATCGCCTCTGTCCGCCAACAGCGCGCGGGCCGCCGCCAGACCGGAGCGAAAGGTAAAATCCCCCTCGATAATCCGCACCGCGTCCGGTGCCCCGCCCGCCGCCGCGATCCCGTTCATAAATCCGTCAACGCGCAGTTTGGAAGAGCCATGGGTTTCCGGGTCCGGTGATCAGGGCAAACCGGCGATGACCGAGGCCCCAGAGGTACTGCGCCATCTCGGCCGTCGCCGCCGCGTCGTCGATCTTGATGGCATGGGACCGGCCTTCGAACCGCCACGGCGTCAGCTGTACGTAGGGCAGCCCTCGCGCCTCCAGCGCGTCGAGGATAATGGCGCTATCGGTCACGGGCGGGGACAGAATCACCCCGTCGAACCGCGAGGTCTCCAGAATCCGGGCGATCTCGACCGCAACGTCGCCGGCCATGTCGATCTCTTCAATGCCGAGGTGATAGCCGGCCTCCCGGCAGACCGCCATCGCGCCGCGCTGGAGCGCCAGGATATAGCTCGGGCTGGGGTTATCGAAAATTGTGCCAAGGAGGTAGGAGCGCGTGCCGGCGAGCGAGCGCGCCGCCCGGTTCGGAACGAAGCCGAGCTCCCTGATCGCCGCTTCCACCCGGGTCTGGACCGCCGGCCTGACGTTGGGCTCGCGGTTTATCACGCGCGAGACGGTCTTGATCGACACATCGGCGGCGGTGGCGACGTCTTTGATGGTTATGCGGCTCACGTGATTAGACTCTCCCTACCCCGGCTGTCCCTACCCCGGCTCTCCCTCTCTATAACCGCTTTCGGGCGCGATGAACAGCGTATTGACAACGTTGTCAATTTAGCTAGGATGAAGTCTGATTGATGGCTTTCCGGGCAGGAGGAAAGGTGGAAGATATCCACAATCGTGACGCAAAGGCGTGCGCGGACACTTCGGCGCACGCGGTGGTGCTGTTCGGGGCCAGCGGCGACCTCGCCCGGCGTATGCTGCTGCCGTCGCTCTACGGCCTCCATCTGGATCGGCTGATCTCGCCTGACCTGCGGATTATCGGATCGGCCCGGGGGCGGATCGATGACACGACGTTTCGCGCTGAGGTCGCCGAGGCATTGACCCGCTTCCTCCCGGCCGAGCAGATCGTGCCCGATGAGATTGAAAGCTTTCTGGACCGCCTCCACTACGTGGCCGTTGATGTGACCGATCCGGCGAGCTTCGCCGCGCTCGCCCCGGCGGTTGGCAACGCCCGGGACGACGGGCTTGCGGTTTTCCTGTCCACGTCGCCCGCGCTCTATGCCGACGCCATTCGGGGGCTCGAGGCCGCCGGTCTCGCAGGTCCGCGCACCCGGATCGCGCTCGAGAAACCGATCGGCCATGATCTCGCCTCGAGCCGCGTGATCAACGACACCGTTCAGGCGGTCTTCCGGGAAGAGCAGACCTATCGGATCGACCATTATCTCGGCAAGGAAACGGTGCAGAACCTGCTGGCGCTCCGCTTCGGCAATATGCTGTTCGAGCCGTTGTGGAACCATGATTGCATCGATCACATCCAGATCTCACGTCGCCGAAACCGTCGGGCTCGAAGGGCGCACCGGCTTTTACGACGATACCGGCGCGCTCCGGGATATGGTGCAGAACCACCTGCTGCAACTGCTGGCGCTCGTCGCCATGGAGCCGCCGGCGTCGTTCGACGCCGCCTCGGTGCGCAACGAAAAGGTCAAGGTGTTGCGTGCGCTCCGCCCCATCGATCAGGCGAGTGTGACGAGCCACAGCGTGATCGGCCAATACGGGCCGGGCGCCGTCGACGGGACCTCGGTTTCGGGCTACAGCCGACGACCTCGGCGCGCCGTCCGATACCGAAACCTTCGTCGCGCTCAAGGTGCATGTGGACAACTGGCGCTGGAAGGGCGTGCCCTTCTATCCTGCGCACCGGCAAGCGCCTGGCCGTCGCGCCGCTCGGAGATCTTGGTGCAGTTCAAGGCCGTGCCTCATTCCATTTTCGGTGACGGCGGCGCATGGGCTTTCGGCCAACAAGCTGCTGATCCGGCTCCAGCCCGAGGAAAGCATCCGCTTCCTGGTGATGGTCAAGGAACCGGGGCTCGACCGCGTCAGGGATCCGCCTGCGCGAGGTGCCGCTCGATCTGTCGCTGACCCACGCCTTCGCCGACACCGCGCCGGCGCATCGCCTACGAGCGCCTGCTGCTGGATTTTATTGACGGCGACCCGACGCTGTTCGTGCGCCGGGACGAGGTGGAGGCGCAGTGGCATGGATCGACGCCATCCGCGAAGGCTGGGCGCATCACGGCATAACGCCGGACCGCTATCCGGCCGGTGGTTGGGGACCGACTGCCGCCACAGCGCTCGCGGAGCGCGGCGGAGTGCGCTGGCATGTCTGACGTCGCCTGGCATCTCCACCCTGATCCGGAGCACATGGCCGCTGCGACGGCAGCGGACGTGTTGAGTTCCATTGAAGGGGCGGTTGTGGCCTGCGGACGGGCGCTGATCGCCGTACCGGGCGGGCGGTCGCCCCTGCCGATATTCGAAGAACTGACATTGGAGCCCGCGCCCTGGGACCGGGTCACCATTATGCCCACCGACGACCGTGCGGTGCCGGCCGGAAGTCCGCTCAGCAACTTCTCGATGATCGCGCATTATTTCGCGCCGCTGGGCGCGCATCTGGTGCCGCTTGCGACCGGCGATGACGACTACCGGCGCGCCGCGCAGGCGGCCAATGCCCGGCTTGGCGATCTCCACTGGCCGCCCGATCTCATTTGGCTCGGCATGGGGGCGGACGGGCACACCGCATCGATCTTTCCGGGCCCGGACTATGCAAGCGCGCTTGAAACGATCGGCGCGCGCCGCCCGCGGTCATGCCCGATCCGCTACCGCCAGAGGCGCCGGTGCCGCGCGTCACGCTCAGTCTCTCGGCAATCGCCTCGGCCTCTGCCATTATGCTGACAATCAGCGGTGCGGCGAAACGTACGGCGCTCGGAGCACGCACTTGCCGAAGGGGCGGAGTCGTCCGCGCCGATCGGGCGCGTGCTCGCCGCTGCGCCTGTCCGGTCACCATCCACTGGAGCGAATGATGTCCCTGCATCCCACAGTCGAGGCGGTCACCCGGCGCATTATCGAGCGCTCCGGCCGACGCGGCGCGCCTATCTCGACCTGATCGCGCGCGAAGGCGAGGCCGGCCCGGGGCGACACGCATCTGAGCTGCGGCAACCTCGCCCACGGCTTTGCCGCGGCGGGGCCGACAAGGCGGCGATCCGCCAGGGCCGCGCCATGAACATCGGCGTCGTCACCGCCTATAACGACATGCTGTCGGCGCATCAGCCCTATGGCCGCTACCCCGAGCAGATGAAGCTCTTCGCGCGCGAAGCGGGCGCGACAGCGCAGGTCGCGGGCGGCGTGCCGGCGATGTGCGACGGCGTCACCCAGGGCCAGCGCGGGATGGAGCTGTCGCTGTTCAGCCGCGACGTGATCGCCATGGCGACCGCCGTGGCGCTCTCCCACGACATGTTCGACGGCGTGGCGCTGCTTGGCATTTGCGACAAGATCGTGCCCGGCCTGCTGATCGGCGCGCTGCGCTTCGGCCACCTGCCCGCGATCCTGGTCCCGGCGGGGCCGATGCCGTCCGGCCTTCCCAACAAGGAAAAAGTGAGCGGTCGCGCAGCTGCATGCCGAAGGAAAAGCCGACCGCGACGCGCTGCTTGAGGCCGAGGCGGCGAGCTATCATGACGCCGGCACCTGCACTTTCTACGGCACCGCCAATTCCAACCAGATGATGATGGAGGTGATGGGGCTGCATATGCCGGGCGCCGCCTTCGTCAATCCGGCGACCCGGCTGCGCCAGGAATTGACCCGCGCCGCCATCCACCGCCTCGCTGCGATCGGCTAAGGATGGCAACGATTACCGGCCGCTCGGGCTGCTGCGTCGACGAGAAGGCGATCGTCAACGCCGCGGTCGGGCTGCTCGCGACCGGCGGCTCGACCAATCACGCCATCCACCTGCCGGCCATTGCGCGCGCCGCCGGCATCGTCATCGACTGGCAGGATCTTGACGAGCTGTCCGTCTGCCGTGCCGCTGATCGCGCGCATCTATCCCGAACGGCAGCGCCGACGTGAACCAGTTCCATGCCGCAGGCGGCATGGGCTATGTCATTCGCGACGCTGCTCGAAGCGGGTCTTGCTCCACCGCGATATCCTGACCGTCGGCGGCGCAGATCTCGGCGACTATGCCCGCATGCCGGCGCTCGCGGGCGAAGCGCTGGCCTGGGTGCCCGCGCCCGCCGAGAGCGGAGACGACACCATCCTGCGCGCCGCCTCCGCTCCGTTCGCACCCGACGGCGGGATGCGGCTGGTCACCGGCAATCTCGGCCGCGCCATCTTCAAGACCAGCGCGGTTGAGGCTGAGCGCTGGACGATCGAGGCCCCGGCCCGGGTCTTCTCGACCAGGACGCAGGTGCTCGCCGCCTTCAAGGCCGGCGAGCTCGACCGCGATGTGGTCGTCGTCGTGCGCTTCCAGGGCCCGCGCGCCAACGGCATGCCCGAACTGCACAAGCTGACGCCGCCGCTCGGCGTGTTGCAGGACCGCGGCTACCGGGTCGCGCTGGTCACCGACGGGCGGATGTCGGGGGCGTCAGGCAAGGTGCCGGCGGCGATTCACGTCAGCCCCGAAGCGCTCGGCGGCGGCCCGCTCGGCTGCTTGCGCGACGGCGACGTCGTCCGGCTTTGCGCCCGGGACGGATCGCTCGAGGCGCTGGTCGATCCGGCGGAATGGCAGGCGCGGAAACCGGCTGCCGCGCCCAGGGCCGAGCCCGGCACAGGCCGCGAACTGTTCGCCCTGATGCGCGGCGCTGTGGACGGCGCGGAGCAGGGCGCTTCGCCGTTGCTCACCACCGCTGAATTGTGATCCCATGGAAATCGTCGCGGTCGATATCGGCGGCACCCATGCCCGCTTCGCCATTGCCACGCTCGGCGAAGGCGGGGTCTTGGCGCTCGGCGAGCCGGTCACGCTCAAGACGGCGGACCATGCCACCTTCAAGGCGGCGTGGGAGCAGTTCGCCGCAGCAACATGGTGACAGCCTGCCAACAGCAGCAGCCATAGCGGTGGCGAGCCCGGTCAACGGCGGCGCTGATCAAGATGACCAACAATCCCTGGGTGATCCGACCGGACAATATCGGCGCTGAGCTTGGGCGTCGACGCCGTGACACTGATCAATGATTTCGGGGCGGTCGGCCGCGCCGTCGCCCAGTATGGGGACAGGACTCGCTCGTGCGCCTGAGCGGGCCCGATGCCCCGCTGCCTGACGACGGCGTGATCAGCGTGGTCGGGCCCGGAACCGGCCTCGGGGTGGCCCAGATCTTGCGCCGCGACGGCAAATCCCACGTGATCGAAACCGAAGGCGGGCACAGCGATTTTGCCCCGCTCGATTCGCTCGAAGACGCCATTCTGGCGTTCCTGCGCCCGCGCTTTCGCCGGGTCTCGATAGAGCGGATCGTCTCCGGCCCCGGTCTTCTCAACATCTATCAGGCGCTCGGCGCCATCGAAGGCAAACCCGCCACAGTGCATGACGACAAGGCGCTTTGGGCGGCCGCGCTTGAGGCCAGCGATCCGCTGGCGGTGGCGGCGCTCGAGCGGTTTCTGATGACCCTCGGCGCGGTCGCGGGCGACATCGCGCTCACCCACGGCGCACAGGCCGTGGTGATTGCCGGCGGCGTCGGCGCGCGCATTGCCGGGATGTTGCCGACATCGGGCTTCGCTGCGCGTTTCGCCGCCAAGGGCCGGTTCGAATCGCTGATGGCGACAATTCCGGTCAAACTGATGACCGACCCGCGCGCCGGACTGATCGGCGCCGCCGCCGCATTTCTGGAGGAGCATCCCTTATGAGCACCATCGACAGCATCATGCGCACGAGCCCGGTGATCCCGGTCCTGACCATCGCAGACGCCGCCGACGCCCGCCCGCTGGCCGAGGCGCTGGTCGGTGGCGGCTTGAGAGTGCTCGAAGTGACGCTGCGCACGCCCGCCGCGCTCGACGCCATTGCCGAAATGGCCAAGGTGGAAGGCGCGACCGTCGGCGCGGGCACCGTGTTGAACGCCCGCGATCTGGATGCCAGCCTCGCCGCCGGCGCTCGAGTTCATCGTCTCTCCGGGACTGACCGAAGGACTTGGCCGGGCAGCCGCTGACCGCAACGTCGCCTTCCTGCCCGGTGTCGCCACCGCCGGCGATATCATGCGCGGGCTCGACCTCGGGCTCGACCGGTTCAAGTTCTTCCCGGCCGAGGCGTCGGGCGGTATCCCGGCCTTGAAGGCGCTCGCCGCGCCGTTCCACCAGTGCCGGTTCTGCCCGACCGGGGGGATCACCGAACAGAACGCGCGGGACTGGCTCGCCCTCGACGCCGTCCTTTGCGTCGGCGGCAGCTGGCTCGCGCCTTCAGGTAAACCCGACCTCGCGGCAACGCGGCAAAACGCTGCCGCCTGGGCCTGAGATAGCGGCCTGTCGGCCCGAACAGGTCAGCGCTGGTAGACGATCTCTCCGTTGATGATGGTCTTGGAGACCTTGGTCTTGTGTACGTCCGTGATCGGGACCGTATAGGGGTCCTGATCCACAACGATCACGTCGGCAAGCATCCCCGGCTTGATCTCGCCCACCCGGTCTGCCATGCGCAACTGCCGGGCCGAATTGATAGTGTACATCTGCATCGCCTCTGGCAACGTGATGGCCTCAGCCTTGCCGAAGGACTCCTTGCTGCCACCCGGCCGCTCGCGGGTCACCAGCTCCTCCATGCCGATCCATGGATTGACCGAGGGCACCACCGACCAGTCCGAGCCGGGCACGACCAGGGCGCCGGACTCGATCATTTCGCGCACCGGCCACACCCTCTTGATCAACTTGGGCCCGACCGCCTTTGTGATGCTGTCATTGATGGGGTTGGCCCCCAAAGATAGGGGGAGACTTCATAGGTCGCACCGATTTCCCGGGCGCGCGGAATATCTTCCTTTGCGACAAAGGTGCAGTGCCCCACGTCATGCAACTGCCCGGTAAAGCCGTTGGCCTTGCGCGCCGCCGCAATTGCGGTAAGACCCGCGCGAACCGCCGCGTCGCCCACGGAGTGGAATTTGACCGTCAGGCCCATCCGGTCGAAGCGGATGAGCGCCTTGTTCAGGACGTCCTGCTTGATCAGCAGCATCCCCTTGCGTGCCGCTTCATCATCACGGCCTGCGACTGTCCCCACATAGGGTTCCAGCATGGCCGCGGTGTGACTGTCCGTGGGTACGCCATCGAGGAAGATTTTCACACAACTGGGAGACAGACGCTCGCGGGCAAAGAGATTGCGCGACGCAATCATGGCCTCGGCCGTTTTATCACCCGGCTGCCAGGTTATACACACTCTTACCCGTTGTTTCAGAACGCCGGAATCAGCCAGCGCGGTATAGGCCTTCAATTCACGTTCTTCGCCAGCGGTAAAGCCCACCGCCGCTTCGGTAAATGACGTGATGCCATAGGAGAGCATCTTTTTAATGGACCACGTCAGGGCCGATTGAACCTCTTCCTCGGACGGCAGCGGCACATATTTTTTCACCAGATCAACCGCCGATTCCCGCAGGATGCCGGTCGGCACGCCATTCGCATCGCGTTCGACAATGCCACCTTCCGGGTCCGGCGTGTCCCTGGTGAGGCCGGCAATTTCTATGGCCTTGGAATTGGCCCAGGCGCTGTGCCCACTGGTATCTTCCAGCAGCACCGGGTTACTCGGCGCAATCGCGTCCAGCTGTTGGCGATCAGGCTCCTGACCGAGGGCGGGGACGTCCCACTGGCCGCCGAAGACCCATTTCCCGGCTCCCACCTTGTCGGCGCAGGTCTTCACAACCGCTTGCGCCTGCTTGAGCGTTGACCCTTGCGGGATTTTGCATTCGTGCTCACGGACGCCGGCATAAATGGGGTGAACGTGCAGGTCATGAAGGCCCGGCAAAACGGTCTGCCCGTTGAGCTCGATGACCTTGGTTGAAGGGCCCTTGAATTTTTCAATGTCCGATGTGGAGCCGACCGCGATAATCACGCCTCTGGCGTCGACCGCCATGGCCTCGACAATGCCGTTGGGCGTATGAACGCGCCCTCCCTCCAGCAACAGCGTAGCGCCATCCGCGCCCTGAAGCGCATCTGCGGCCAACGCAGGAGTTGTTGCCAGCCCGGCGGCAACCAGAAACGCCATCAGGGCACCAGTGGTACGATTTCGCTGTTTCGGGGCAGTTTGTTTCATGACGTCCATCCGCTTGGTAAAGCCAGCAGGCCGGAACCACCATGCCTTCACAAGACATGAGCAATTCCGAACCTTGAATGGCTAGCATGGACAATAAGCGTTGGGAGATCTTGTCAATTCAGGTCAAACCGCAAGGATCTGACCGTTTTCATCAAATGTCACGAGGAAACCGATCGGCGTTTGATCATTCCCATACCGAGCGGGCGGCGCGCCGGTAATCCTGGGGCGCCATGCCGGCCCAGCGCGAAAACGCGCGGGAAAAATTGCTGTGTTCGGAATAACCGAGCTTCAATGCCATTTCCGAAAGCGAAACATTCTTGCGGGCCTTGAATTCAAGGGCGGCAAAACGCATCCGGCAATCGTCGAGCAACGACTGGAAGGATACGCCTTCCGCCTCCAGCTTGCGCCTCAGCGTCCGGCTCGACATCCCCAATTCCCGCGCCAGACGGTCTTGCGAGACGCTTCCGTAACTCAGTTCCCGGTATATCAGGTGCCGGACGCGCTCTGAGACAGAGGTTGACCGGCGTTTCCGGGTCAGGTCATGCAACAACTCCATATGCCGACACGCCTCGCCTGAGGACCTAAAGTTAAGCGGACAATCCAGAGTGCGCGTTGGAAAGCGGATAATATTCAAATCACCGCCATAGATGACATTGGTGTTGACGACCTGACTGAGGTCGCTTTTGACCGCTTCCTGCTCCGCTTCCACGGTAATTTCCACATCATCCCAGACGTCCGGCGCAGCCCGTTTGATCAGCGTGGCGTAGATGCCAAGGCTGAACATGGCTTCTTCGTGCCGGGGCCAGATATCGGGATCGAGGATCCGGTAGCCGAACGACGTCCAGTCTTGCTCAATATCGACGGTCAGGAACGACGCGTCCTGGATGATGGGGACGAAATCGGTCAGGCGGCGCAGCGCGGCGCCAAGCGTCCTGGAGCCCAGGACCGCCTCGCCAATATCGCCGCCGATGGCATATTTGGCCGATCGGCCCACGGCCCACGCAAGACCCGGCTGGCCGCTGTTCCGACGGGCCACTTCCAGGATCCCGACAAATGCCGACAGATCCAGAGTGGTCTGATGGACAATCGTGGACGCCTCCTGAATGTCGGCCAGCACCGGCGCAATCTTGGCGGCATCCATGCCAAGATCTCCCAGTATCTCTCGCCAATCGGCCAATCCGGACGCACTTACGCGGGCAACAGCCATGACATACCCTCCCGGCATATTTTCGGAAAGACTAACGCGTTCGCCGCATTCAGTTCTTGATCTTTACCCTCACATATTTGTCATATCCTAGCACCTCCTGATAAACATGCGGAGTCCTATGGCGAGATAAGCTCAGGCCCCCCGCCTCCCGCATTTTGTCCGAACATGCCAAGCTACAGCCCACCGGCTAGCCTAAGATTGCAGTCTGCCGTTCCCGGCAACGGGACGGAGACAATAAGGGGCTGAAGACAATGGACCGGTCATTCACCTTGGCGACGGCAGATCGATGACAAATATGGTCCGCCGAAGCCATAGCGCGGAGCCGCGAATCTGGTCGTCCGTGGTTCTGGGGCTGCTGTCGGTGCTGGCTGAACAGAATGTCAACACCGCGAAGATCCTTGCGGCAAGCGATCTTACTGTCGATGACATCCAGAAACCCCAGAGCGAGATTCCGCTCAAAAAATACCTTAAATTCCTTGAATCCGCTGCGAAGGAAACAAATGACCCTCTTGTCGGCATTCGCCTCGCCCGGCTCGCGGGGCCGGAGACGCTGGGCGCCATCGGCTTTCTGTTTCTGTCGTCCCGAACACTGGGGGAAGCCATGGGTAACCTCCAGCATTATATCAGCCTGCTTCAGGGAAGGACCCACGTCCAGCTTGTCCAGAACGAGGACGAAATTTCCTTCAGCTACCAGTTGTATCAGGCGAGCGATATGGCGCGCCGTCAGGATGTGGAATTCAGTCTGGCGCTGACCTGCCGGCTGATCCGCATTTACAGCGGTTACAATGTCAGGATCAGCAGCGTCAATTTCCGCCACTCGCCCGCTGCCCCAAAAATCGACTATGAAAGACTCCTGAAAGCCCCCGTCTTTTTCGAGCAGGACGCAAACAGCCTGTCCTTCCCGGCCGCCTTCGGCCAGATCCGCAGCAAGGTACTCGATTGCAGCCTGGCGCCGATCCTGCAGGACTTTCTGGATGGCGAAGTCAACCGCCGCCGCAAAATGCAGACTTTTACCGACGAAGTCAGCCGCCTGTTGATGGAAGGCGGTGTAACCCCGCCGATTACCGCCGCCAAGGTCGCCCACCGGCTGGGCCTGTCGCAGGCCACCTTCTACCGGCGCCTGAAATCGGAAAACACGTCCTTCAGCCATATTGTCGACGACCGGAATTTCGAACTGGCACGAAGCTATCTGACGGAGTTGAGCTTGCCAATCACCCAGATTGCCCACCTGATTGGCTTTGCCGAGTCCGCATCCTTTACCCGGGCCTTCATTCGATGGTCGGGCGGGGAAACGCCATCCCAGTTTCGCAAGCAGAACGCGCACGATTAACGGGTCTGGCCCCTATTCAGGCAAGGCGAACGCCACGAATGAATCGCTGGTATCGGTCTTGAACCCCTCGTAACCGCCGGCGCTGATCACGACGTACTGGCGCTTGCCATACTCGTAGGTCATCGGCGTCGCCATGGCGGGGGCGGGAAGCGGCCCGCTCCAAACTCGCCTGCCGGTTTTCAGGTCATAGGCGCGGATGACATTGTCCGGGCTCGCGCCGATGAACACGAGCCCGCCCGCAGTGATAATGGGCCCGCCCTGATTTGGCGCGCCCCACGACGGCAAGGTCTTGACGAGGCCCCAGAATTCAACCCGGCCGAACGGAACATGCCACAAGGTCTTGCCGGTATTCATGTCGATCGCGGTGAGATTCCCCCAGGGCGGCGCATTGCAGGGCGCGCCGAGTGGCGACAGCAGGACCTGGCGGACCGCAATATAGGGCGAACCCTTCATGTCGAACACCTGCGCCTCCGGATCGTCGTATTTCCTGGGGTCAAATTTGTCGCGCGGGATAAGGGTCACGGAAGATACCACGTTGGACGAGTTCAGAACCGCAATGCCTGAGGCTTCGTCGTAGGCAACGCCACCCCAGTCCGTCCCGCCCAGAAAACTCGGGTGCAGGATGGAGCCTTGCAAGCTGGGCGGCGTAAACAGGCCGTCGTTGCGCAATTTGGCGATCTTGTCCCGGCATTTCATCTTGTCGAAGATCAATGCGCCCCAGGCGTCGTCCGGGGTCACGCTCTGGGACGTGACCGGCGCGGGCAGCGCGGGCACGGGCTGGGTCGGCGCTGAGCGCTCACCCGGCACGTCCGATTGCGGCGCCGGCTGTTCCCTGACCGGGAACAACGGCTTACCCGTCACCCGGTCGAGCAGAAACACATAGCCCATCTTGGTCGCCTGCATGACCGCCTCAACGTCCTTGCCGTCATGATTCACGGTGACCAGCGTCGGCGCTGACGGCATGTCATAGTCCCAAAGGTCATGATGCACCGCCTGAAACGACCACACCACCTTGCCGGTCAAGGCGTCCAGCGCCACCACCGCATTGCCATAAGGGATCGGGTCCTTCCGGTTGCCGCCGTAGGCGTCGAGGCTCGGGCTGCCGGTTGGCAGGAACACCCAGCCGTGAGCCTTATCGACCGACATCGGGGCCCATGTATTGGCGGCCCCCGTCCGGGCGCTCATGGCCGCGGGAATGGGGTTCCAGCTCCACAGTTGCTTGCCGGTCCGGGCATCGAAGCCGCGGACGATTCCGTCGAACGTATTCGCCCATCTGTTGTCTTCAACACTGCCGCCGACAATCACCACATTCTTGTAGATCGCCGGCGGGGAGGAGGACGCGACACGGCCCTCCCCCTTGTAATCGAACCTGTTGAGATTAATCCGGCCATTCGCCCCAAAATCCGTGCAAGGCTTGCCGGTGTCGGCGTCCACGGCGAGCAATACACCATTGCTCATTGTCTCGAAAATGCGCTTGCCGCAGAACTCTTTCTGGTCTCCCCGCCTTTCAGCCGCCCAGTAAGAAACACCCCGGCAGTTTTGAGAGTGATAGATATTGCCGGTCAGCGGTTTTTTCGGGTCGAACCGCCACAGCTCCTTCCCCGTCCCGGGGTCCAGCGCCACGATGTGATTAAACGGCGTGCAGAGATAGAGCCGGTTATTGACGAAAATTGGGGTCGTCTCATAAACGGTGGCGTCCACCGTCTTGGTTCCCTTGGAAAGTTCGCCGGTGTGATAGGTCCAGGCGACCTTCAGGCGGCTGACATTGGACCGATTGATCCGGGTGAGCGAGGAATACTGGGTCGAGGTCGGCTGACCGCCATAGGTCGGCCAGTCCCGCGCCTCGGACGCCTTCAGAACGGTGCGATCCGGTCCCGCCGCCTCGCCCGTCTTGGTCTGGTCCTTGTCCGAACAGGAGGCAAGGCACAAGACCATGGCGAGGCCACAAAGCGCCTGTGCGGATTTTCGCGCCAACCTCACGTCAAGCCTGGGGCGTCTTGCGCTAGGCCGCTTGTGCAAGCGCACTGATATAGTCATCCGTCGAGACGAGATTGGCGTAGGCCATCCCAAGCGACGCCATAAAGGCGGCGTGAACATGGCTCGCCGGAATGGCAATGCCGTTGAATTCCATATCGCGGGCGGCGCAGGCATCATGGATCAGGGTGCAGGTATAGCCGAAATCCGCCGACGCCCGTGTCGCGGCATCGATGCACATGTTGCTCATGGCCCCGCAGATGACCAGGGAATCAACGCCATGCTGATCCAGGATTTGCTTCAAATTGGTCTCGCGGTAGCTGTTGGGGAAATGTTTGACCACAACCGGCTCGCCATCCTGGGGCCGGACCTGTTCGTTGATCTCGGCACCCTCGGTGCCTTTGACGAAAAACGGAGCCTCCGCTGTGGGGTTTTCATGGCGCACATGCACGACAACATCGCTCGCCGCGCGTGACGCCTCCAGAACCCGCCTGGCGTTTGCGGCCGCGGCGTCCATATTCTCCAGCGTCCATTTCCCGCCGGGAAAATAATCGTTCTGGATGTCGACAATGATGAGAGCGCGTTTGGACATGTTCGTCTCCTTCAGAGCGTTACTTGCGCCGGGCATCCTTGATTTGCTGGTAAAGCCGGGACCCGTCTTCCACATAAAGCGGGCTCATGCCCTTGGACCCCGCCACGGACTTTTCCGCTTGTTTGAGGTTGGCCATGGCCTCATTGGCGCTGTCCGCCCTGATTTCATAGACATTGAGAAAGCCCGGAATATAGGGCGGTTTCACCATCAACACGCGATAGAGTTTGTAGCGTGTTGCGGTAACGAGCCCCGGCACTTTTTTCAGCGCCGGCAGATAGGACGTGTTGTACCACTCATCGAACGTCTTTTGGTCGGCCTTGTCCTTGCAGCACTTGATCTTGGCGACATAAAGATAGGTGTTCTTGCCTGTGGGCGCAGCCCCGCCCGCGTGATAGGCAGGCGCGTACTGATAATAATAAACCCGCTCGGTCACTTTCAGGAGGTCGGTGGAGCGGTGCTTTTTTTCCATGCCCCAGCTTGCCATCAACATGTCGATGATGGTCTTGTCCATATCGTCGGTCTTGATGCTGTAGAGGGCGACGTAATGGCCTTCATCCGGCTGAAACGCCGTGGCGGGCGCTTCGTCAACGCTTTGCCCCCTGGCCCGGCGCGCGCGCATATAGCCCGGCACTTCCAGAACGTCGGGAATATCGACGGTGTTGTACCAGTGGTTGAACTCAGCGTCCCGCGCCGGATCGGTATTCCGGGTTTTCACCATCATCAGCCAGTTGTCGCCGCTGGCCTTTTCCGGACTGTGTGCTGTAGCCGTGCCGGGAATAGCCTGGAGTACGGCCAGAGCGACGATCAAAGACAGCCATTTTTTCATCTCGACCCCTTCCAGTTACGCATAAAGGCGAGGGCCGCAACCGAAGTCGCGGCCCAGCAAGCATCAGAACTTGTGGGAGAGAGTAATCCCGTAAGTGACCGGCATGCCGTTCATTCTGACATAGGTGCCATTACCGGCATAGGCCGAGACCCAGTAATACTTGTTGAAAATATTCCGTCCCCACAAGGTAGCCGACCAGTTGCCCGCCATATCGCGGATGCCCACACGGGCGTTCACCAGGACATAGTCGCTGATGATATCCTGGGTGCTGTGCGCGGTGCTGGACTTATAAGAAATGTCGCTGCCGAGGACCATGTCGAGATTGCTGGTGAGCGCCCATTCGTATGTCACCGTACCGGCCGCATGCCACCTGGGCGCATTGCTGAGGTCAAAGCCCGACGCGTCATAGGTGATGACATTCGGCCACACGCTGTCACCGCTGATCGCTTCATATCTCAGAATTTTAGACCGCGTATGGGTCGCATTCAGGTCAATCGTCAGCCCGTCGATGGGACGCGCCAGCACCTGAATTTCCGCCCCGATGACCCTGGACTTCGGAATGTTGGTCAGGCCGGCGATATTGCCGACGAACGTCACCGCGAAAGTCGGTTCCTGCTTGTCCTTGTAATCGTAATAGAAAGCAGCGGCATTCAGTTGCAGCCGGCGGTTAAACCAGCTTGATTTCACGCCACCTTCGACAGCCAGCAATTCTTCCGGCTTGTACGGCAACAACTGGCTGTGGGTTTGCGCCGACGCACCGTTGAACCCGCCAGACTTGAACCCTTTGGAAACGGTGGCATAAAGCAGAACGTCGTCGGTGGGCGAGTAGTTCAGACCGGCCTTCCACATCCATTTGTTGGCCGAGATTTTGTCGTTAAATGGCGAGAGCGTTCCATAGCCCACTGATCCCGGAACATCGTTATAAATGGAGCACGCGCCGGGCGTATCAAGGCCCGGATCAGGCAAGCCGTTGGGCACCACCAGGAACGGCACTAGGATGTTGTTCCATGACCAGGCGTAAGTCCCGTCACCGGAGTCATAGGTGCAACTCGTCCAGGTCCGCCGCTCATGCGTGTACCGCACGCCCGCGACCAGCTTCAACTGGTCGGTGAACTGATACTCCGCATGGGCAAATCCGGCAGCCGATTTGGTGGTCTGCTTGTACCGGGTGTCAATCTGGTTGATCCCCAGGATGTAGCCGTAGGATTCATCCATGAAGAACTTGTAACTCTCGCTCATGGTATCGTGGGAGTAATACCCACCGAGAATCCATGACAGATCGGAGCTGTTATTGGACGACAGACGCGCTTCCTGAGAGAAGATCTTGATGTCCGTGGTGTTGCTTGCGTTGCCGCTGACGAAGGGCACACCGTCGGTTTCATATTTGTCGTCACGGGTAAACTGGTCATAAGCGGTGATGGAGACGAGGTTGATACCGTCCGTGATATCCCAATTCAGCCGCGCCGACGTGCCCTTCAGCGTATTGTTGCGTTTGGGACGGAAGGCCAACACCCAATCGGCTGCCCGATTGTCGCCAACCGAGAAAGAGGGGGTCGGATCCTGACCCAGCGGCAGCACCTGGGGATCGGGATGCCCGATCAGCGTGCCGTCATAAGCCGTCGGCGCCTGGTTATCGGAATTGTCCTTGGTCAGGTGAAAGTCAAGCAGCAGGGATGCATTTTCGTTTATATCAAGATTGACGAGGGCCCGAACGGCGACCTTGTCTTTCTTACCAAGCATGTCGCCCCGACTAATGCTTCTCTGCCAGCCCTTGCTGGATTCAACGACTTTCCCGGCGACCCTCACCTGTGCTTTCTCGCTCAGAGGGCCGCTCACGTATCCTTCAGCATCCAGGACGTTAAAGCGGCTGAAGCCCAATGTCACGCCGGCCTCAAATTCCTTAGTCGGCTTGCGCGGGACGAAATTGATCTGCCCTGCGGTGGTATTGCGTCCGTATAGGTCGCCCTGCGGACCTTTCAGCACCTCGACCCGCTCCAGATCAAAAAGGATGCCGGTGCTCATCACGGAATAGGGAATGGCCACTTCATTGTAATAAATCCCGACCGTACTCGACGAGGCGGTGGCGAAATCGGCAAAACCGACGCCGCGGATGCTGTACACCGGCACGCCGGTTGGCGCGGCTTCCGTAACGGTCAATCCCGGCGTGACCGCTTCCAGATCAACCGCGGACTGGATACCCTTTTTGGCAAGCATATCCCCGGTAAAAGCCTGCATCGTGATGCCGACTTTGTTGATGTTTTCGCTGCGCTTCTGCGCGGTTACGACAATTTCCTCAAGGGCCGTCTCGGCCCGCGCCGGAAGTGCCTGGACCAACATCCCGGCACAAAGGGCCGTCGAGGCCAACAGGGCCGCCGGCCTTGAAATCCGCTTTAGATATGTGTTTGCTGTGTCGCCACTCTTCATCCCGGTTTCCTCCATCTTCTTTTCGTCAGGGCCGCGATCCTTAATGGGTTTGCGGCCCAGGCTGATATCCGAAGTAGCAGGAGCGACAAGATGCCGTCTTGTCATTTCAGGTCAAAGTAGGCGGATCGCGACAAATCGGGGCAACCGGATTGCCAGGTGGCGGAATGAGACGACAAGATCCAGGCGCAAAACAGAAACTGACTGACCAGTCCCGCTATTCAGCAAATGCGCGGCAGTTGCTCGCCGCTGAGCATGTCAATCACCCGGTCCTGGATATGGATGGCGTGGATCTCGCAGGAGCGGATACCGATGAACGCATATCTGGGCGCGTCGGGCATCACCGGCGTGATCGCCAGCGTACCGTCCTCCCGGTCAACCTGCCACAGCTCCTGATCGGGGACATGAAGAAACTGCTTGAAGGGATGCGGGCCGACGGCATAGCCGAAGACGGCATCGTCGTCCCGCTTTTCAATACGGTAGTGGCCGCCGTCCTGGCTGTCCGTCCAGCCGGCGGGCAAGTCTTCGGGTCCGTCAATCTGGTCGTAGACGATGGCGTTGTCGCGAAGCGTCGGTCCTACGATCCGATAGCCCGCACGTTGCAGCTGATCGATCAGGGCGCGAAGGCCTTTTTCCGCGTCTATGATGAAAGCAGGGCCGTCCATCTTCACTCTCGCTACCGAAGGGCCGAATGCATGGTCTCATACTGAAGGCCTTGTGTTAACCGTATTGACCTGCTGCGTGAAGAGTCGTTGTTTACAAGAGAGCGGCGTTGTCCATAAACCGGATATTCTGAAAGCATCTGCCGACAAGGTTGGACCCGATACCGACGGAATGGCTTTACGAAGACGTCCATATTACGTACAGACAATCGGGCGCGGGCCCCGATGCTCTGTCCTGGTCGGGCAAGGAAGCCCCTCGGGAAGAGGTGGAAACCGTGGTAGATAAGGTACTCGGCTGGGCTGAGCCCTGAACACGGAGGCGGCGGCCCGGGTGCCTATAGCAAGCCTGGATAAAAAGAGACGTATAAAGTAATGACGACCCTGACGCATCTTCAACGACTGGAATCGGAAAGCATCCACATCATGCGCGAAGTGGTGGCCGAGACCGCGCACCCGGTCATGCTCTATTCGGTCGGCAAGGATAGCGCGGTGATGCTGCATCTGGCGAGCAAGGCCTTCTATCCCCTCGCCGCCGCCCTTTCCGCTGCTGCATGTGGACACCACCTGGAAATTCCAGGCGATGTACGAGCTGCGCGACAAGGCGGCCAGGGCCGCGGGCATGGACCTGCTGGTCTACCAAAACCCCGAGGCGATGGAGAAGGGCATCAACCCGTTCGACCACGGCTCGTTGCATACCGACATGTGGAAGACCGAGGGGCTCAAGCAGGCGCTCGACAAATACGGGTTCGATGCCGCGTTCGGCGGCGCGCGCCGCGACGAGGAAAAAAGCCGCGCCAAGGAGCGGGTCTTCTCGTTCCGCTCGGCCAACCATCGCTGGGACCCGAAGAACCAGCGGCCCGAATTGTGGCGGCTCTACAACGCCCGCAAGGCCAAGGGCGAAAGCATCCGCGTCTTTCCGCTGTCGAACTGGACCGAGCTCGATATCTGGCAATACATCCATCTCGAAGGGATCGAGATCGTGCCGCTCTACTTCGCGGCGCCGCGGCCGACGGTGGAACGCGACGGCCTTATTCTGATGGTCGACGATGACCGGTTCCCGCTCAACAAGGGCGAAACGCCGGTCGAACGCTCAATCCGCTTCCGCACGCTGGGCTGCTATCCGCTCACCGGCGCGGTCGAAAGCAACGCGACGACCCTGCCCGAGGTGATCCAGGAAATGCTGCTGACCACCACGTCGGAGCGCCAGGGCCGCGCCATCGACAAGGACCAGGCGCGCCAGCATGGAGAAGAAGAAGCAGGAGGGGTATTTCTGATGAAAGCCGACTCCCGCGAAGACCGTTACAAGACCGATGCGCTGATCGCCGAGGATATCGACGCCTATCTCGAAGCTCACCAGCACAAGACCATGCTGCGCTTCATCACCTGCGGGTCGGTGGATGACGGCAAGTCGACCCTGATCGGACGGCTTCTCTACGATTCGAAGATGATCTTCGAGGATCAGCTCGCCGCGCTTGAGAGCCGATTCCAAGAAGCGTCGGTACGCAGGGCCAGGACATCGATTTCGCGCTGCTGGTCGACGGCCTTGCCGCCGAGCGCGAACAGGGCATCACCATCGACGTCGCCTATCGTTTTTTCGCGACCGAGAAGCGCAAGTTCATCGTCGCCGACACGCCGGGCCACGAGCAATATACCCGCAACATGGTGACCGGCGCCTCGACCGCCGACCTTGCGGTGATCCTGATCGACGCGCGCAAGGGCGTGCTGACCCAGACCCGGCGCCACAGCTATCTCGCCCATCTGATCGGCATCCGCAACATCGTGCTGGCGGTGAACAAGATGGATCTGGTCGACTATGATCAGGCGACCTTCGATGAGATCGTTACCGACTATCGCGCCTTCGCCGACAGCATCGGTATCGCGGAATTTACCGCCGATCCCGATTTCGGGCTTCAAGGGCGACAATATTACGGCGCGGTCGTCCAACACGCCCTGGTACGACGGTCCGACCCTGATCAACTACCTGGAAGACGTCGAGGTGGATGCCGCCACCGACCAGGCCAAGCCCTTCCGCATGGCGGTGCAGTGGGTCAATCGCCCTAACCTGGATTTCCGGGGATTCTCCGGCCTGATCGCCTCGGGCGCGCTCAGGCCCGGCGACGCGGTGCGGGTGCTGCCCTCGGGCAAGACTTCGACAGTCGCACGGATCGTCACGTTCGATGGCGACCTCGATGAGGCGGTCGCCGGACAGTCGGTCACGGTAACGCTCGCCGACGAAATCGATTGCTCCCGCGGCGACGTGATCGCCGCGGCCGACAACCCGCCCGAAGCGGCCGACCAGTTCGAAGCGACGCTGGTGTGGATGAGCGACGCCGAAATGCTGCCCGGTCGCGCCTATTGGATGAAAATCGGCACCCAGACGGTGACGGCCCAGATGCAGCCGCCCAAATACGAGGTCAACGTCAATTCCACCGAGCATATGGCGGCCAAGACGCTGGACCTCAATGCCATCGGCGTGGCCAACCTCTCGACCGACCGCGCTATCGTGTTCGAAGCTTATGAGGACAGCCGTGATCTCGGCGGTTTCATCCTCATCGACAAGATGACCAATGCGACCGTGGCGGCGGGCATGATTCATTTCTCGCTGCGCCGGGCCCAGAACGTCCATTGGCAGGCGATCGACATCGGGCGCGAGCATCACGCCAATCTCAAGAACCAGAAACCGGCGGTGCTGTGGTTCACCGGCCTCTGCGGGGCCGGCAAGTCGACCATCGCCAACCTGGTGGAGAAGAAGCTGGCGCGGATGAACCGCCACACCTTCCTGCTCGACGGCGACAATGTGCGCCACGGCCTCAACAAGGATCTCGGCTTTACCGATGCCGACCGGATGGAGAATATCCGCCGGGTCGGCGAGGTCGCCAAGCTGATGACCGACGCGGGGCTGATCGTGATTACCGCTTTCATCTCGCCGTTCAGGGCCGAGCGGCGGATGGTGCGCGCGATGATCGCCGACGGCGAGTTTTTCGAGATTCACATCGACACGCCGCTTGAGGAGGCCGAACGGCGCGACGTCAAGGGCCTTTACAAGAAGGCGCGGGCCGGCGAGCTCAAGAACTTTACCGGCATCGACAGTCCCTATGAAGCGCCGGAGAACCCGGAAATCCGTATCGACACCACCAAAATGTCGGCCGAGGACGCCGCTGACTTCATCGTCGCCGAGATTATCAAATGGCCGCCCGGATAGACGGCACTGATACGGCGCGTCGGCAAGCCCTCAAGTTGATGGCTATTGCGCCCCTTGCCGGTCGTGTCGAGAAAGGCAAGGCCTGGATTTTCAGGTCCATCCGGAGGGCGGCCTGGAACGCGCCAGTTGGCACCACATCAGTGCCCCCGACAATAGCACAGGGATATAACGACCACTCTTTGGCCTAAAAGGACACGCGGTCCGCGCCCTTGAGCGCCAGCATCTCGCGGGCTTCAGCCGGGGTGGCGACGTCGATCGACAAGGCTTCCAGTATCCGGCGGATAAGCTTGACCTGTTCGGCGTTGGAGGTAGCCATCACACCCTTGCCCAGATAGAGACTGTCTTCAAGGCCGACGCGGACCGACCCGCCGAGCAGGGCGCTTTGCGTCACCATTTGCATCTGATGACGGCCCGCCCCTAACGCGGAAAATATATAATCCTTGCCGAACAGGCGATCGGCAGTCTGCTTCATGAACATGAGGTTTTCAGAGGTTGCCGTAATACCGCCCATCACACCGAACACGCCCTGAACGAGAAAAGGCGGCTCCACCAGCTTCTCGTCGGCAAAATAGGCCAGGTTATAAAGATGACCGATGTCGTACATTTCGTACTCAAATCGCGTGCCATGTTCCCCGGCAAGCGTGCGAATGATTTTCTCAATCTGAGCAAAGGTGTTGCTGAGAATGAAATCCCTGGTCATTTCCAGATAGGGCCGCTCCCAGTCGAACTGAAAATCCGCGACCTTTTCGGCGGCCCGAAAAATAGCAAAATTGACCGATCCCATATTCAGCGACGCCAGCTCGGGGCCAACGCGCTTCGCCGCTGCGATGCGGTCCTCCAGGCTCATGCCCAGCCCGCCGCCGGTGGTAATGTTCACGACGGCGTCGGTCTGCTGTTTGATGATGGGCAGGAACTCCATGAAGACGTCCGGATCGGGCGTCGGCTGACCGGTTTTCGGATCACGGGCATGCAAGTGCAGGATGGCGGCGCCGGCCTCGGCCGCCTCCACTGCCTGCCGGGCAACCTCCGAAGGCGTCACCGGCAAATGGGGCGACATGGACGGGGTGTGTATTGCGCCCGTCACGGCACAGCTGATGATCGCTTTTTTGGGTGCGGCCATATGCGCAATCTCTCCCGTTATTCAAGTTATCAGGAAACGGCGTCCGATCAGATGTTGACTTCGATCGCCGAGGCCGGTTGTTCGAAGTCGCTGTCTTCCGGTTCCCCGGGGACGACATCCTTGCCCAGAAACCCGATCAGGCCGAACGCCGCCGCCGCGGCGCCCAGGAACAGCCAGCCCGGCGTATAGCTGCTGATTTCCACCAGATGGCCGAACACCGCCGGAATAACGAACCCGCCGAACGCGCCAATGGTCAGCAGCAGGCCCATGGCGGTGCTGACATGCTCGTGGGGAATTTTGGCGAACCGGCGGGGGACCGAGGACCAGACCGCCGAGATGAACTGCATGAAAAACCCGATGCCGATGCTGATCGGCCACAGCAAGACCGGAGGCACAAACGGAATCGCCGCGAGCAACGCGCCCATAACCATCACCGGGCCGATCAAATATCGCCGGCAGCGCTCGCTCCGGTCCGCCAGCCAACCGCCGACAAGGCTGCCAGGAATACCGGCGAGGCCGATAAAGGCGGCCACCAGTCCCGCCTGGCCGGCCGAGAATTGACCGGTGGAGCTGGCGTAACCGGGCATCAGATGCATGGTCGCCATATAGCCGCCATAGGCGCCGATGAAGGCCAAGCCATAGATCCAGACCTGGCGGCTGCCCAGCACCTCGGCCAACGCCGCAAAGGTGATCTTGGTGCCCCCAAGCTTGGAAATATGCCGCGGCGTGGAAAAGCCGATGAGCGTAACCACAGCGGCAATACCGCCAACGATGCCGCCGAACATCAAAGCCTCTCGCCAACCGAGCGCCTGGACAACATAGACCCAGGCAAAGAGCCCGACGGCCGTGCCCGTACTGTTGGCCGCCATGCCGATGCCAAGCGCCAGGGTAATCTCGCGTTTTTCGAACCATACCGAAATCGCGCCCACGGCCACACTTGCGAAAGCCGAGGCGCCAAGGCCGGTCACAAAGCGGCAGATGATCAGTTCACCATAAGTGTCAGCAAACCCCGACACGAAGACGGCGACTGCCTGCAATGCCAAACCCATAACAAGAACCCGTTTCATGCCGATGCGTGTGGACAAGAGGCCGCTCGGGATATGACCGACCGCAAGGCCGGCCAGGAACACCGTGACCAGCAGGGCGATCTCCTGATAACTGACACCAAGTTCAGCCGCGATCCGCGGGAAGGCTGCTGCAATGCCCACCAGGTTGAGCAGAACCGCAAAATATCCGAAGCCGATGATGGCCAGCATGAACCATCGTCGCCCGTCATCGTCGTCCGCGGTCGTCGCTTTTTGCTGGTCGGTCATGGCGATCATGTTCTCCACGTTGGAAAGTGCCGGTCAGATCCGCGCTATGCAGGTAACTTCCACCATAAGTTCAGGCAACGCCAACCGGCTGACCTCCACGACGGTTCGGGTTGGCGGTTGCAGGCCGTCATAGGCTTTCTTGATCTCGCCCGATGCCCGGGCATCCTCGAGATCGGTGACATAGACGGTCTCGGCAACGACATCTTTCAGCGATGCCCCGAGCGCTTCGAGCGAGCGGCTAATGTTGCGGTAAGCCTGCCTGATCTGAGTGGCGACGTTGACGTCGCTGACGATTTTTCCGTTCTCGTCGATCCCGACGGCACCGGAAACATAAATGGTGTCGCCGTGCCTTATGGCCTGGGTAAATCCAAGGTCCGCTTCGAGGTCCGGCCACAAATTCGCTGTCTGTCTTTCCATGCTACTTCCCTCTTAACGACGCATTCCTTGGCCATTCAGGTTATGTAGGGGCCGGACGGATGCGCGCGCGGATAGTTGTTCAGGTAATCGATAAATTTCGCCAGAAGGCGGTCCGACCTGGTGAACAGCCTGTTTCTCGGGTGGCCGATCCGGCTGAGAATGGGCCAGTCTTCCGAAATCACATTCTCACGCACCGCCGTCACCCGATCGAGAAATTGATCAACCCTGCCGTCGATCTCGTCGCCCTCCTGCTTCGGCGTTGCCGTAATCATAATGCTGGTCGAGTGACCGTTGGGCAGGGGGGCGCCGGTGTAAATCGCTTTCACTTCCCGGTCGTCGAAGTAGCCCTGATACCCCAGAATACTGCTGCCATAAATCGCGAACCGGTATGCAATGGAATAGCCCTGCGGCGCACTCCCTTTGGCTTCATAAAAGACCTCGAAGTCGTTGAAGGTAGCCTCGGGGTCCTTGTCGCCCTCGAAGCGAATTCCATGGACGGCCCGGATGTGCTGCACGTCGAGCGTATTGCACATGAATACAGACGGGTCATGGGGCTGGTTGCGCAACTGGTTGATACGAATGGTATGGGTGTCCTCACTCATACCAAGGGTTGGCAACTCGTAAAGCGGCTCTTCGCCGTTGAAAGCCCAGATCACGCCAAGCTTTTCCTCCGTCGGAAAGACGAATTGCCGGGCCGCCTTGGGAATAGGGTCGCCGGTTGGAATTTTTGTGCAAACCCCGTCCAGGCCATATTGCCAATGGTGAAACGGACACTGAATATCGTTCCCGACCACCGTGCCCGCCGCCAGATCGGCGCCGAAATGGGCGCAGTAAGCGCTTTGAACGGTCGCCTTTCCATTTTCGCCGCGGTAGACGATGATCCGGCCGCTCAAAAACTCCCGTGATACGACCTGACCCTTATCCAACTGACTGGAGAGCATAATCGGATACCAGCTTTGGTCGTATCCGCCCTCTCCTTGCTTGGGGAAGGGCGGCGTGGTGCCCCCCTTCCCGTTCGGTACCTGGTTTCGATTGGCCATTGCGCCCTCCTTTCGGGACCTAGGGTCCTGACCCTAGAATGAGTATCGCGCGGTTACTCCATACTCTCTTGGCCGGCTTGGCCAGGCGAGGTCCGTCGTGCCCCCGCAGAATTCAATCGAACAGAACTCCTCGACATATTTTTTATTGAACAGGTTCTTGGCATAAACCGCGACCTCCAGATTCTCGAAGGTCGCCGCCACGCGGGCATTTACAAGATTGACCGGCGACTGTTTGTCGACGTTGTCGGCATGCCAGTAGAGGCCCTCCTTGTGGGAGAAGTCGATGCGGGTGACCACATTGAAATTGCCCAGCGGCAGGGTGTGCTGAACCGAGGCGTTAAAGGAATACTCGTACGTCAGCGGTGCCGTGTTTCCTACATAGAGACTGGTGCCGTTGAAGTCCTTTATGCGGCCATGGTTCCACCCGAACCCGCCGGTGAGCAACAGCGTGTCCGTGACATCGACGGCGGTATCGATCTCAACGCCGTAGAACTCGGCCGAGGGAATTGTTGTAATCCCCTGAAGACCGTTGTCATAGATGAACACCGGTTGGTCGGTATCGTCGGTATAGAAGCCCGCGGCATTGAACCGCATTTTACCGTCAAGCAGGGTCGACTTGACGCCCGCCTCGACATTCTTCGTCTTTTCCGCCTTGTAGATCAGAGGGACAAGGGGCTGAGGCGCGTTGATGCCGCCGGACCGGAAGCCCTGCGAATAGGTGGCGTAAAAGAGCACATCGGGCGTCGCCTTATAGGCCAGCGATACCTTGGGCTGAAATGCGTCGTAAGAAACTTTCGTCACCGTCGAGTCTCTCAACAGATCGACCTGCTTGACATCCTGCTTATCGTAGCGCAGCGCGAGGGTCAGCTCCAGATCGCCAACAATATCGTAGTTGACCTGGCCGTAGCCCGCGTAAGCGTTATTTGTATTGTGGGTCAGCGCGATCGGAATTTGCACCGTCGGGTTGAACGCCGCATCAAGCAGGTATAGATCGGTCTTAATAACGGGCTTGTCGTTGAGATAGTAAGCGCCGAAAACATAACGGAACCGCTGGTCCGACGGCGACGTGATCCGCAGGTCTTCGCTGATTGCCTTTGACGAGCGGTCCTGGTTGGCGCCCGCAGTGGGGTTTGGAATGCCGTGGCCCAACTCCTCCCACAATGTGACAAAGACTTTTGACCATGCGGTCACCGAACTGATGGTGCCCGCGGAAGTATCGTAATCGGCCTTGAGCGAGACGTCCGTCAGCCGCCGCGTGCTTGTGGTGTTAATGCGGGCCTGGACCGGAATCGAGGTATCGTTCGGATCAGCGTCTGGAGGAAACGGAATGAACGCCCCACCCATTTTGAGACGGCTGTGGGAAACCCGCAAATCGAACCGGAGCTTCTCGGTCGGTTGAAAGTCCAGACGTCCGCGTACGCCGTATGCATTGCGGGGATCAGACTTCTTGTTTGTCGTAATGTTCGGAATCAGGCCGTTAAAATCCTGCCAGTCACCAGAGACCCGGAAGAACAGCTTGTCCTCCACAATCGGCCCGGACGCGACGCCCTGGGCTGTTTTGTTGTCTCCATTGCCGTAACCGACTTCCAGCGCGCCTTTCAATTCGTTGGTTGGTTTCTGCGTATGAATGATTACCGCGCCACCAATGGCGTTTCGCCCGTAAAGCGCGCCTTGCGGCCCTTTGAGCACCTCGATGCTGGCAATGTCGAACAACGGTTGCCGGATCTGGTCCGGATGAGAAAGCTGCACACCGTCGATGACAATGGCGAGCGGCGGTTCGCCGTTCCGAACCTGGCCAATACCCCGGATGTTAACGGCGACCAGCCCCGCATCCTGGGAATCCGTAATGGAAAAGTTGGGCACCATGACACTCACGTCATCGATCGATTTAATGTTGGCGGTGCGGATGTCGTTCGCTGAGAAGGTCTGAATTGTCTCGGGAATGTCCTGGAGATTTTCCTTGCGAAGACGGGCGGTCACCACCACTTCTTCAAGAACCGCCTCCTTGTGGGTCTTCGCTTCCTGGGCCCTGGCGCCTGTACTCGTGAACGCGAGACAGCCTGCCCCGCCGAGCAGGAGCGCCGCGAGACATACACTGGAGCGGTACCGCCCGGCCATGCGGGACTGTGTTGCCTCGGCGTGTGCTTTGCCGCTTGCATGCCGAATATCTTTGGTGATCAGTTTTTTCTTTGTTGCCGTCATTGTCCAATTCCTCCTGTTCTCTATCGCTATTTTTTGCCTGTCCCACTGCGGGCAGACCGCGCCTGTCGTTGAGTCCTGCGGAGCCACATGGTGAAAACCCCGATTTATGCCGTCACGGAGCGATCGCAACGGCTTCGATTTCAACCAGCAGCTCGGGCATCACCAATTGACTGATGAAAACCAATGTCGAGGCCGGCTTGTTGTCGCCCATGATCCCGATACGGGTTTTCGAGAATTCGGCAAAGTCATCGGGATTGGTCATGAAAATCGTCAATTTGACGATATCCTCCAAGCCCATCCCTCCTGCCTTCAGAACGGATTCAATATTGGCGAACGTCTGCTTGCGTCTGCTCTACAATGCCTTCCGGCACCGACTTGTCTTCCCTGAATGCAACCGTACCGGCGGTAAAGAGCATCCTTCCTCCGGCAGCCACTTCAATGCCCTCGCTATAGGTGGGCGCGCCGCCGTTCGGGTTGTAAACTTTTTTCATGTGTTGTCCTCTCTTTTGCTAACGGATGTATGGGGCGGCGGGATGTGCGCGCGGGAAGTCGCGCACCAACGCCAGATATTTGGCCAGCGTCCGGTCTGCTTTTGTCAGCAGACCCTGGCGGTAATGGATGGTGTTTAGAAGATCACTGTCTTCATCGATTGTGCGCTCGGTGAGGAGGCGCATGCTCTCAAGCTGGGCTTCGGCATCCGGACCTCGTCGGACCATGTACGCGCCATAGACCTGATTGGTTCCCGGCGTGTGCAATCCGAACCCGGTGATCGCACCGGACCATTGCCCGGCCGTGGTTCCCGAGCGCCAGAAGAAACCCGTTCCCCGGAGGCCGGCCTCCCACTCAATTTCGACGCCGCCCTGATGGATACCCTTGACGGTATATTTGAGACCCCACTGGTCCCATTCCACAAGATCATGGGGATCCGGGACCGAGAATTTCACCTTATGCACCACCTTAAGGTGCTGCATATCGGGCGTGTTTGCAGCAAACACCCAGGGATCACTGTTGAAAATCTTGTGATATTTGTAGGTGCCGATCAGCAATTCGTCTTCGCTGTAGGGCAGGTCCGGCAAGTCGAATAACGGGGTCTCGCCGTTAAAGACCCAGACGATCCCCCAGCGCTCAAAGGTCGGAAATTTAAACAGGCGCGCATTCTTCGGCGCCGGATCGCCAATGCCTGTTTTTACGCAAGCGCCTTCGCCATCATATTCCCAGTGGTGGAACGCGCATTGCAGATGCTTGCCTGTGACAGTGCCAACCGACAGGTCGGCGCCCACATGCGGACAAAAAGCACTCATTGTGCGAGCAACGCCGTCGTCACCGCGAAAAACCACCACCCGGCCGTCCAGGAACCCCCGGCCGATGACTTCGCCTGACGCGACCTCGGACGAAAGACAGATCGGATACCAGCTTTGCCTGAAGAGGCCGTCCTCCCCTTCTGCGGGGATATGGATATGACGCGCCTTTTCGGGATTGGGATCATTCATCAAACGTCTCTCCAAGTTTGACGCCGTTCCATCGGGCAACACCGCATTCGAAAAACGGCAGGACAAGGCGGCCCGTCGGTAAGAAGGAACTTTTGCGACTGGGCGACGCTTCGCCAACCACCCGCCATCTCATAAACACAAATCTATCGCTTTGAGAAAATATTGTCAATATTATATTGTAATATCATATTATGATAGTAAACGAACCGAGATAAAATTGTTCTCCCTTACTCTATCCCATGTTTCCGGGAGGTTCGAGAGCTTTAAAATATGGAAAATCTATAAATTATCATAATATGATGTTTATGTAATAACTTGACACTAATATATCCGAGATTTATTTTCGACGCAATCACAGAAAAATTTTCAGCCAAAGGATAAAGCCATGCGCGCCAAACGCTCCGAGTCGCAGCAAGCCGCCGAGAGCCTGCCCAACGACACCTCTGCAACCGCATTGGAATTTTACAGGAAGATGTACCTGATCAGGGCGCTCGAGCAGCGCACCTTCGATCTCAGCCACCAGAAGCCGTCTCCGATCGCCGGATCCGTGCATCTGTGTGCGGGCCAGGAGGCGGCCCCGGTCGGCACCCTGGCGGCGCTGCAACCTGGTGACAACATCGTCGCAACCTATCGGGGACATGGCTGGGCCGTTGCGTCGGGCATTCCGACCGGCGAGGTGCTCGCCGAAATCTGCCAGCGCGGGACCGGCGTCAACGGCGGGCGCGCCGGGTCCGCCATGATCACCGCGCCGTGGCGCGGGTTTATTGGCGAGAATTCCATCGTTGGGGCCGGGGTGCCGATCGCTTGCGGGACTGCGCTTGCCTCCCTGTTTCACAATGACGGCGGGGTAACGGCGGTCACCTTCGGCGACGGCGCCATGAGCCAGGGCGCGTTGCATGAAGGTATGGTCTTTGCCGCCTATCGCAATCTGCCGGTCATTTTTATTTGCGAAAACAACGGCTGGGCCGAAATGACCGCGACCTCGGCGATCATCAAGGTCGACCGTCTTGCCAAACGGGCCGCTGGATACGGGATCGCTGGCGCGACAATAGACGGCACGGATCCGGTGGCGGTGCGCGACACCATCGCGCTTGCGGCCGAGCGCGCACGCCAGGGCCAGGGCCCATCCCTGATCGAATGCGTCGCGCCGCGCCTGTGGGGCCATTACAACCGCGACATCGAACATTACCGGCCCAAGGACGACAAGGCCAGCGCCGTCGCCGCCGATCCGATCGAAGCCATGGCGACCCGCCTGGTGGCGGCGGACATGACCGACGCCGCGACGCTCGAACAGATCCGCGCCGAAGTCGACAGCGAGCTTGAGGCCCTGCAGGCGCAAGTTCTGAACGCCCCCGTCCCTGACGAGAAAACCGCGCGCGACCATATCGTCGCGCCTCCGTCACCCTTAAAGACGGCCGCGCCCCTGCCCCCGGGGGAACCCAAACAGGTCCGCTACATCGAAGCGGTCAACGAAGCGCTGCGCCGGGAACTGACGACGCGGCCGGAAGTCCTCGTCTATGGCGAGGATGTGGGAAAGTCGGGCGGCATCTTTGCGGCGGCCCGCTATCTGCAGCGTGATTTCGGCGCCGACCGGGTGTTCGACACGCCGATTGCTGAGAGCGCCATTCTGGGCTCGGCCCTGGGCGCGGCCATCAAGGGCATGAAACCGATCGTGGAAATCATGTGGGCGGATTTCCTGCTGGTTGCCCTCGATCAACTGATCAACCAGGCCGCAAATGTCCGGTACCTGACCGAGGGCCGGTGCAGTGCGCCAATGGTCGTGCGCACCCAGCAGGGGGTAACGCCGGGGTCCTGTGCGCAGCACTCGCAATCGCTCGAGGCGCTTTTGTTCCATATTCCCGGGATCAAGCTCGGCCTGCCGGCAACGCCGCAGGACGCCTATGATATGCTGCGCGCCGCCACCGCGGACCCCGACCCGGTGGTACTCATCGAATCGCGGTCGCTTTACCAGACATCCGGTCCTGTTCATTATGGCGACGACGTCCCGCCGGTGGGCGGCGCCGTGGTCCGCAACGAAGGCTCCGACGTTGCCATCGTCACCTGGGCGACCGGGGTACAGAAAGCCCTTGATGCGGCGGCGGACCTTGCCGCTGACGGTATCTCGGCGGAAGTTCTCGACCTGCGCTGGCTGTCGCCCCTGGACGATCAGGCCGTTGACCGGACAGTGAAACGCTGCGGCGGGAGGGTGGTGGTGCTCCATGAAGCGAACATCACCGGCGGCGTCGGCGCGGAGATTGCCGCGCGCATTTTTGAGCGTCACCCGAACGCCAAACTCACGCGCGTTGGCACCCCCGACGTCCGCATGCCGTCTTCACCGGTCCTGCAGGCCTCTCTCCTGCCAAACGCAAAAAGCGTCGCGACCGCCGCCCGCGATCTGGTGAAGGCGTGAGAAGCCAAAACCCGGAACGGGCCATATATGTGAGGGCGAACTTTCTATCGTATGGTGATAGAGCTATCTTGTACTATTACGCGCAGTCCGCCATATATGGGCTCGAGTCGGTAACCAGTGGTGAAATCCTATGCCTGCGAACAGCAGCCTGAATCTCGAAACCGAAAAGACAGCAGGGGGTGGAGACACGCTCGCCGCCAAGGGGAAAAGCAAGGAACCCCGCGTTCAGTCGGTTGCTCGCGCTGTCAAGATTCTGATGGCCGTCGCACAAAGCGAGAATGGGCTCAAGACCATCGACATTTCGAGAACCGCCAATCTGCCGAAGCAGGCGACCTATCATCTGGTCCACACTCTGGTAACCACGGGCATGCTGACCCATAATGAACATGGCCGCTATGTCCTCGGGCTCCGGGTCGGCACGCTGGCGGAAGCGTTCAAGCGGCACCTATCGCCGCCGCAGCATCTGACGCCGATCGTGCGCAAAATCGCCGCCGAAACCGGGGAGACCGCTTACGCCACCGGCTGGTGGGGTGGGGAGATCGTCCTCTTGACCACATGGCGCGGGTCCAATCCGGTCCAGGCTTCCGAGATTACCCATGGTTCCTACACGGATGCCCACGCCCGTGCGTCGGGCAAGGTTCTGCTGGCCTATGCGGATGAGGAAACGCGCTCTCATTACCTCTCCGAGCATCCGCTGACCGCCAGGACCAGCCACACCATCACGAAACTTCCTCAGCTTTATGAGGAGTTTGAATGGATTCGTGAGCACGGCTATGCGCTCGACAGGGAAGAGTACAGCCTGGGTCTGCGTTGCGTGGCCGTGCCCCTGGACGGCGGCATATCGCCGTTCGCCCTCACGCTTTCGGCTCCCACCGAACGCTTCAAGCAGCACTTCGACGAATACCTCAAGACCGTGCGCCGCATCGCCTCGGATCTGTCGGGGCAATCCCGCTAGAGCGTTTCCCCCAGGGCCGTACCCCCTTCATCGATCCGGCACCGACGGCAATGGTGTTGCCAGTCCTACCCCTATTTATTTCCGTTTTTTAAGTATCACAATATGACATAATTTTATATATTGACAATTATAGCTCCAAAACCTATCTTTTTTTCTATTGTCCCTGACACTAAAAAACCCGGTTTTTCGCTACGTTGAAGGAAGGGCCAGAGCATTTCGGCTCGCCCACACAGTATTGAGGAAACAATTTGATGACCAAGTCGCCAGCGCCCTTGGCGCCCGTGATCTTTGTGACCGGCGGCAGCCGAGGAATAGGCCGCTCGATTGTGGAGCTGGCAACAGCAAAAGGCTACAAGGTCGCCTTTACCTACCGTTCGGATCAGGATGCCGCGTCGTCCGCCGTCGCCGAGGCGGAAGCGTCAGGTGGTGAAGCGCTCGCAATCCGCGCAGACGTGTCGTCGCAAAGCGATATGAAGGCGGCGTTCGAAGCCGCCATGGACCGGTTCGGTCACATTGATTGCGTCGTCAACAATGCAGGCGTCGTCGGCGAACCACGCCCCATCCTTGACGTGGACGAAGCGCTTCTGTCCCATGTGTTCAGCGCCAATGTTTTCGGCACCTTTTATGCAGTCGCCGAGGCGGTGCGCCACATGTCGACCCAACGCGGCGCCAGGGGCGGTTCGATCGTCAACATGTCCTCGGCCGCTGCGCGTCACGGCGGCATGGTGGGCGAAGCCCATTACGCATCGAGCAAAGGCGCCGTCGACAGCCTGACGGTGGCGCTTGCCAAGGCATTGCCCGCGCACGGCATCCGCATCAACGCGGTGCGGCCCGGCGTCATCGATACAACCCTTCACGAGATCCATGGCGGCGAAGCCGCCGTTTCCGCCATCGCGCCGTCCATCCCGCTGGGGCGGGCCGGCACGGTCGACGAAGTTGCCGAAGTGGTCATGTTTCTGCTGGAAGACGGGTCGTCCTATATGCATGGCGCGCTCGTAGACATCACCGGCGGGCGATAAATCGAGTTTGCCGTTCACCGCACTTTGGATGAAAACAGGGCCACGGTCTCCGCATCCAGCGTCTGGGCGCCGCTGGGATTATATTTTAAAAGCTGCACCGAGTCGGACCCGACAATTTTTTCGAGGTTTTCAAAGGCGTCCGCATATTTTTCCTGAATCAGCAAAGCGCGGTAAGCGTTCCTCCCTATTCTCGGCGAGTACGGGAGACCCACGGTTCGCATCGCCTCGCGCACCTCTTCCCACGGGCCGGAAAGCACATTCTGTATCTCGCGCGCCAGGGCCGGATCCCCGCCCCGGACCCGGACAAAACCGCCAAAATCAAAAAAGCCGACCTTGATCCGCCCGTTTCGTTCGACAAAGGAGAAATTGTTCCATTTGAAGTCCATCATCACAATGCCGCCGTCATTCAGATCATCAATTGCGGCGCGAAGGGCGGCGCGGTGCAGGTCTGTCGCCTGACCGCTTTCATATATAACCTGCGCTGTCGGCCCGATATCCTCCACCACCGATATGGATTTGATATATTTCAGATAGCCCGTTGCCGTCTCGGGGATCTCATAATGCAGAACCTCGCGCGGCAAAATGATGCGTGGCGACTTGACACTTTCAACCAACGCCTTCCCGACCTCTTCCGCGGCGTCATGACCGCCAAAGCCAACCTTTACCAAGACATCGAAGTCGGGGCTGAAAGGGGTTGACGTTTCCATGGCCACCGTGAACGAGCCGGCGCCACGTTCCCCTGTCAGCTGGATCGCGATAACGGCATTATTTTCACCGGCCGGGACGAAAAGCATTTCGCCGCGCAACGCCAGAATGCGCTGGCCTTTCAACTCCGCATTGGCAAGTTTGGTCTCAAGCGACTGGACGGCCGCCGTTCCGTCGCCGGCTGCCGCCGGGGCGCCGGGCGGCGGAAAGTCAACCGTATCCGACAGGTCACCTGTCTTGATCGGCACGTGCGGGGCTGAGATCGTGCCTTCATCCACGGCCCCCGCAGCACCCGGCTGGGAATAGGTAACGGTATCCGGCAAGTCCGCTTTCTTGGGCACATGCGCGGCAGACGCAGTGGCCTCGTCAGCCAGGTCGTCCGCCACCCGCACCATGTCTATGGTTTCATCAAGAGCCTCAGGCGTGGCTGCTCGGCCGGGCGACGGGGCCGGTGCAAGTTCAACCGGTTCGAACACGACCTTTGCGGTTTTCTGATCGAAAGGCGGCGGCAGCGTTGCGGTTTCGCCGGCACCGAGAGGTTTGGTTTCCAACTCAGCCAGAAGCTCGGTCTGCCGGGCGCGAAAGTCTGTCTCTATGGCCTGAACGGCCTGGCGTTCCAGGTCGTCAAGGGCTTCGGCCCCGCTTGTCAGCCCCCGCACCTTGGCCCGCATCACGAAGATCTGCAGATCACGCTGTTCGGTCTCGGAAAGGGCACGCAGGCCGCCCTGCTCGGCCAGTTCCTGCGCGGCGGCGCGCCCCCTGACCACCACGCCTTCGCTGCGCATCAAGCCTTCGGCAAGACGCTCGCTGGCGCCGGCTACGGCGCCGACCGCGCCCAACGCGTCAAAGATGGTTCTGCCGTAGGCGTCAATCCACTCATAGGCGGTTCGGACGGCAGCGTCATTGCGCTCCAGTCCGATCACCACCGCCGCATCGCGCGAGAAGTCGATCTCGGCATAGCTTTGATATGATTTTTCCCAGGCCGTTGCCGCGTCCGCCCCCAAAACCGTGAGGTCAGCCGCCACAAGACTGAGCGCCAGAGAGGTTGAGCCATACATCACACCCGGCAGGCTGGCGAGTCCAAAGGCAACGGTCAGGCGGATATTGTCTTCTTCCGCCGCGGCGCGTTGCGACTGGTAGCGTTTCGCCGTCTCCCCGACATTTTCGACCCACGCCCGCGCCATCTCGTCCGGCTGCCAGAAAAGATGCATTTTCCCCTTGTCATCGGGGCTTTCAACCAGATGCATCAGCCTGGGCTCCAACCGCCTGACGACGGGGCCAAAGCCCCTGCCCGTCAGTTTCAGCAACCCCTTGACGTCGCATTTGTCGACCTGACGGGCCTTTTCCGCCGCGCCGCTGGCCGCCGACCCAATGCGCGAGACCGCTTCGGCCGTGGCCGTCAGGCGCCAGTGTGCTATTTTTTCGGGCGTTGAATGGAAGCGGCGCGCCAGTTCGTCAATATTTTCCGACAGGGCGGAAGAACCATATTCAACCTGGGAGCCATCCGGCGCCGTCACCTTGATCCGGTTGATCGGCAGGCGATCATTGTCGAACTCAAGACGCATGGCCTTTAGGAAGCCCTTCAGCGTCAACTCGCTTTGCAGGATTTCATTGTTGCTGCCGAGCTGTTCGTTCAGCATTTCGACCAGCATCTTGCGCATCAGCAGCATGGCCGCATGATGGCCGAAGGTCACCGTGGTGGTGCGGACATGCTCGTCGTCGAACGTCATCACGACGTAGCTGTAATATCGCTTGGCTTCCGAGTTTGAGAGCTTGTCCCAATCATCGACCTTAATGTCGCTATAGCATTGCGCCGCTTCGGCCAATGCGCTCTTGAACAGATAATCGCTTTCCTGAATGGGATCTTGCGCTGACCGATAATGCGCCGGTGACTGCGAAATCGTTACCACAGCGCCCGCCGGCAAAATCGGCATTGAGAAAGATTTCTTGGCAAAATCAGAATCAATGCCCGCTGCAAGCTGATCCACCCCTCTGCTCACCGAAACATTCACCGGGATGTCACCCGCTTGCGGCGGCGGGCTGAGGCTCGGATTGCCCTTATCCACCAGCCGGATCGGCGGCGAATAATAATAACCCTGACTGGTTTTGGTCGCGGTGAAACTGATTTTGCGGCTGGTCGCCGGTTTGGCACCGGCCGCCGCCATCGCCGGATCACGGACCGATTGCTTCAGGTAAAGGATCATCGGCAGGGCATCAACGGGCAGTTGGGACGAGGTTTTTACCCGCACATAAATCCGCTCCGGCGCAAAGGCGTTGGTCAGGACGTCATCATCCGCATCGTCGACATTGTCTTCATAAGGGTCGTTCTCGCGGACAAATTCAATCTCGGCCTTCAACCCGCCAAATTTCAGCTTCCAGCTTGCCAGAGCGCCATTCAGTTTCAGCGATTTTTTGCCCGGCAGGACTTTGCCACTGACCTTTGCTTCAAGCAGCAGAATCTCAAACTTGTCTTTCAGCGCCTCGACCGGCACACGGAAGCGTTTGGCCAGATCCTGCCAGGCGGCGTCATAGCGGTCGCTGTACACGTTGCCGGTGCGTGGCTGGTAGGAAATCGCCGGATCGAGCGATTCGATATGCGGCACGCCGCCTAGTACTTCGGGCGACAGGTTGCGGCCGAACAGCACAACTTCACGCTTTTGGGATACCTTGCCTTTATCGGGATAGGGGAAGAGAAAATCTGTGGTTTGCGGCCGGAAAGACCCTGTCTGATCGCTGAGCGAAAAGGTCTCGACGATCTTGGGCGCCGTGTCGGCGGCAATCTTGCCGGTGCGCAATGATGCATCGGCATTGCCGTCCGTCGACCAGGTCGCTATCCAGCGCAATCCGCCCGACGGCATGTCGACCAGCATTTCGACC
Source organism: uncultured Alphaproteobacteria bacterium (assembly GCA_963746725.1). Classification (GTDB taxonomy): domain Bacteria; phylum Pseudomonadota; class Alphaproteobacteria; order Sphingomonadales; family Govanellaceae; genus J090. The sequence continues at coordinate 163,526 of CAVVCF010000008.1, forward strand.
TCGCCGATACCGGCCTCTCGCATCTTGTCAAACTTGCATTGCACCTTGCCGGGGCCAGCGAGGCCACAGTTTTTATCAACCGGCTTGATGGTGGAGACGGTCGTGAATTTCTTTGCGTCCACAAAGGTCAGATCCAGCACCGTATCCTTGGCCGCATAGTCGGGCAGGTTGACCAGCCGGAAGCCGACATGGGTCAACCTACCCGGATATGGCTTTTCCGGATAATGGCCTTCAATCAGCTTGAACCTGTTCGGCGACACTGAATAGGCGTAAGCCGGCTTCACATAATAGTCGAAGGTGATTGGCTGACCCGCAAAATACAATGTTTTGGGGCCCCAAACACTTCCCGGCCAGACATTGACATGAAGGCGCAAGCCGATCAGCTTGGTTGTCTGCTTGCCATCCTTGTCGGTTGCAAAAATGGGATCGGGATAGCTATTGATTTCCAGCCTTGTCGCCGGATCGAGCCACATACTGTAGTGACCAGATGCAAACCGCGAGAAATCACCATAGAATTCGACATCAAATCCGGGCCGGTTGCCCCGCATGTCGTTGCCCGGCCCATAGTCGTTCGCACTGTAATTCAGCGCCACACAGCCCTTTTCTTCAGGGCCGACACTGTCTTTGATGGTGGAGATGAATTTGATGGTTTTGATTTTCGGGCGTGCCCGCGTGAATATGGCCTTGCCGGTTTTCTCCTTTCCATCGATGACAACCGTCCAGCTGCCATCAAACTTGTTGCCCGAAGCCGGATCAAGGTGGCCGACGATTTTCGGGAACGGGTAATATTGAGGTTGCGGTATTGTAAAACCGCCGCCTTTCGTGACGGTTATATAGCCGGGCGGAATGTCTTCCGGCCGTTCAGGCGTATGCAGGCCATAATTGACGTGCCCCCAGCGCTGGCCATATGCCAACCATTTGTCATCCGCTTTGGCCGGCGCGCGGCTGCAAATGTCTTTGCAATCTGAATGCTGTCCTTCCTGGTAAAATATCAGGCGCCCGGCGGTGGCAATGCCCTTGTCTTTCGGGATGCCTTTCAGTTTAAACGCCCATTCGCCTGCCAGTTTACTAGCGGGATGCATGGAATAAGGCGGTGGCGGCGCCCAGTCGGCGGCTTTTCGAATATTGTCGGCACGATGATCAATACGGTCGTGCCGGTTCCACGGCGCGGCCTTTGCGCAAATGCTGTCCTTCGGTTTGGCGGCCTCAGCCGTATTCGGCGCTTGTGCAAACGAGGCTGTAATGGAGGCACACAGAAGCGCGCCACCGACAATCAGTATCTTGCGGAAACGGTTCGTGAATTTGGCTGAACGCCTGCGCACCCCAAAATCAAGCATTTTTCAGGTCACTCCAATAACGGCGTAGACCACCAAAAAAATGTCGACGGGACAAGTATCCCCCAATAGGTCAGGTTTGTCGAGGCAACATATGCAACTCCAACCTGCCGGTCAGACGGGCGTGATAAACGCCGGCGGCACATGATCCGTCAGCCAGACATCATTCGCCGTAACGAAAAACACATGCCCGCCATCGCACATTGCCGCCGCATCGATCGATAGCAGCACCGCCTGCCCCCACCGCGCCCCGACGGCGAGGGCTGTGTCGCGGTCAGCATGCAGGTGAACATGGTGGCGGCGTTGTTTCCTCAGACCCTCGCGCAGGATACCGGCCAGCGACCGTTGCGCGGTGCCATGGAACAGAACGTCGGGCGGAACCTCAGGTTCCAGCCCCAATTCAACCGCAACCGAATGACCCTGGTTGGCCCGGATCCGCGTGTGATCGGTATTGAAGGCAAACCGGCGCTTGTCACTTGCCTCAACAATTTCCTCAAGCCGGCGCAGGGACAGGGGCCGGCCGGCGCGCGCCAGAGCGCCAAGCAGGGCTTCCACATCCGTCCAGCCCGCCTGGTCAAGTTGAATGCCAATCTCATCGGGGCGATGCCGCAGGATGAGGCTTAAATACTTGCTTATATCCGTATCACGTTGCTTCAAGAATTGACTTCCTCGCCCAGGGAAGTTTTTGAAGGATCTTCAAGCCGTCCACGAACAAGGCCCCGGCCATCAGACGATACGCCGACGTAGTGATCGCCATCCGTTGCCAGAACCATGCATGCCTCCTGCGCAACCCGTTTCAGGGGGCCCGCTCCGTCCCAGAAATAGGGGCCGCTATCGGTTTTTACCCAGATCCCCGGGGAACCGGTGGATGCCACAGCGCTTTGAAAAGCGCCGTAGCGCCTCTCGCCGTCTCCGGGCGGCAGCGGGCACTGCACGGCAGCCCCGGTGCGAAGATCGAAGCGCACGATCCCGCTACCATAACCGTGCCGCACGAATAAAGATTTGCCTGGGACAATGTCGATAATATCGACCGGATCATAAACCAGTCCTTCAGACAATATGTGGACGGCTCTTGTGACAATCAGCGGGGTTTCGCTGGTGCTGCCAATGTGGATATCCGCCACCACAACAAACCCGTAATCACCAATGGCAAGAGTGAAATTGCCGGCGCCCGTTGCGGCAACCATCATAACAGAGGACGGATTGTCGAGCGACACGTCCCGACGATCCGGTTTTTCATCCGGCCTTTCCTGCCCGATCGGGAAAAGGCCGGTCGAACGAAGCGGGATTTCGGGCTCACGCAGATCAGCCACCGCGATGCCTTCATCCCTGAAAAGCAGCAAATACAGTCCATCCGGCGATAGTGCGGCGGTGGTGGCATCGTACGTGCTGTAAAGGATTGCACCATCCCCGATATTGCGCAGATCAAGCCTTTCCCGAGCCCCCTCGTCACGCCAGACCAGGGCCATATTGTCCACAAGACCGGCCCAGTCGATTGCAGAGGTGTCGTCACCCGGTTTTATTGGCGCTGGCGTAATCGGCCGACCCGCGGCCAGCACGTCGTTTTCGATGGCAATCATCCAGCTTTGTCCATCGGAGCCATCCAGAATGGCCTGCGTCGGGCCACCCGGACCCTTCTTCGTGACCTGAACAGCGGATACGGGCACCTCGAAACAATACAGACTGTCAGATCCCTCGGAAGATTGGGACTTCCCTGTCCCGGGATGCGAAGCTTTCATGTTTCCCCGTCACTTCCTGTCATCGGATATGTGCCATCGGCCCTAGAAATTCCTCAGGTAGTTTCCGATGGCCTTGCGGTCCCGCAAATCAACGAGCGCGCCCCGCCAGTCGACCAGCAGCAGGGGTGCCAGAACACCAATACGGAAAAATGCTCCCAGCAAGGCGCGGCGATTCCACCACGACGCGCGGCCCTCCAGAAACCAGAGACTGGTGATGACCCGATCCTCATTCCAGCTGAAGACAATGGCGCTCCCTCCCGTTCGATAGGCGGCCGTTCGGGGCAGGCGTCCGCCTTTTCCGCTCCAGCCGCCGGAGAAGACACGATTGACCCGCCACATTTTCCATGTCATCGCCGCCGCCAGATCCCCGGTACGGATTGCAAGATCGGCGACCCGTTGCGGCGCTGGCGGCAGGCTGTACATTTTCGTCCAGCCGATGCCCTCGGGCGAGCGATAATCAAGGTCATGCGCCCTGAGCCTGTCAAGCTCATCGCAGCAATAGTTCCAGCAACTCAACGGGAGAAACTGGCTTCGCGCATAATCGTCTTCATGGAACCAAAGTTCTTTGCGCAACAAATCCACCTCCCTTACAGGCGATTGCCCCCGCTCGTTTTCAAAACGATCCCGGTCATTCCGGAAACCGCCAGCGTTCGCGCGTAACCCGAACCACGTCTGGTTCTTGCCGGTGTTGTGAAACGAATTATGCCACCCCTCGCCTAAAAGCCAAGGGGCAGGCGGTCAACAGACGGCCTTTTCCCGGCATTTGGGGTACAAACAGGATGGGGCCATATACGCCACACAGGACAACGCCGTTGCGGATGGCGGCAATTCGTTTCAGAATGCCAGTAATCATACAATTTAAGGGGTCATACAATTCAGGGGATTGTCATGAAGCGCCAGAATATTTGCGCCGCTTTGTTGTTTTTCGCCATGTCGGCAACCGCGGCTTTTGCGGGAACGCCGGCCAAGGTGGCGCCTTTCGGCACCTGGACCTCGCCGGTGACGCCGGCGATGGTGGCGACGACCGGCGGCAATCGCAGCGATGTGAAGGTGGACGGCAAGGCTGTTTACTGGGTCAAGGAGCAACCTTCGGAAGGCGGGCGCAATGCGATTATGGCGCTGGACGGCAACAAGGCCCATGAGGCGATCCCCGGGACATTCGATGCGCGCACCGAGGTGCAGGAATATGGCGGGGGCAACCTGGTGGCGAGCGGCGGCACGCTGTACTTCCCCAATTTTGCCGACCAGCGGCTTTACCGTCAAAATCCCGGCATGGCGCCGGTGGCGATTACGCCGGCGACACCGGCAACTCCGCGGGCGTTGCGGTTTGCCGATTGTGCGCTGGACCATGCGCGCTCCAGGCTGATTTGCATAGAGGAGGATCATCGCGGCACCGGTCTGGCCAAGACGAGTCTGGTGGCGATTCCTGCGGGCGGCAGTGGCGCGCCGACGGAGCTGTTTGAGGGCACTGATTTTGTCGCGGCGCCACGGCTCAACCCCACGGGTGACAAGATTGCCTGGATCAGCTGGAACGACCCCGACATGCCCTGGGACCATACCACCTTGTGGCTGGCCGATATCGGCCAGGACGGCAAGCTTTTGCACAAGAAGGCGGTGGCCAGCGGGGCGGCGATCGGTGAGCCGCAATGGTCGCCGGGCGGCAAGCTTTATTTCGTCTCGGACAAGACCGGCTGGTGGAATATTTATGCTTTCAATGGTGGTGATATCGAAAATGTTCATCCGATGGCGGCCGAGTTTTCGGAACCGGCCTGGCTGTTGAATTTTTCGAGCTATGCGATCCTGAACGATCACCTGATTGTCGCTTCGGTGATTAACAATGCCCGCGCCACGCTGATAAAAATCGACCTGGATACGGGCAAGGCCACACCGATCGAGACGCCCTTTGTTGCGTTTCATTATCTGCGACGGTTGAATGACCACACGGTGGTTTTTGTGGGGGATGAGGCCGGGCAGTCTTCGCGGCTGGCGAGCCTGGATCTGGCGAGCGGGAAGGTCGCGACGCTCGCCGGTGGCGGTGCGCTGCCGGTTCCGGCGGACTACATTTCGAAAGCCCGGGATCTGACCTTTCACCCCGAACCCGGCGTGACCTCCCATGCGTTCTATTATGCGCCGCAAAATCCTGAGTTCAAGGGACCGGAGGGGGCACGGCCACCGTTGATCGTGATGGCTCATGGCGGGCCGACGGGCATGACCTCGCCGGCGCTTTCCATGGCGGTGCAATTCTGGACCAGCCGCGGCTTTGCCTTTCTGGACGTCAATTACCGTGGAAGTTCGGGCTTTGGGCGGGCCTATCGCGACAGCCTGAAGGGGCAGTGGGGCGTGGCCGATATTGACGATGTGGTCAAGGGTGCGCGCTATGTGGCAGCCGAGGGTCTGGCCGATCCTCATCGCCTGATTGTCCGCGGCGGCAGCGCCGGTGGCTATGTGGTGTTGGCCTCGCTTGCCTTTCACAACGTTTTTGCCGTGGGGGCGAGCTATTACGGCATCAGCGACCTGTCGGTGCTGGCCCGGCATACCCACAAATTCGAGGCGCATTATATGGAGACGCTTGTGGGGCCCTATCCGGCGCGCAAGGATCTCTATACCGCGCGCTCACCGATCGATCATCTGGACGGGTTCAAGGTGCCGCTGATCCTGTTCCAGGGGCTGGATGACAAAGTCGTGCCGCCGGAACAATCGAAAGCGATATACAAGGCGCTCAAGAACAAGGGGCTGGAGGTTGAATTTTACACCTACCCCGGCGAGGGGCATGGCTTCCGTGTCAGTACCGATATCGTCGATGCGCTCGACAAGGAGCTGAATTTTTACGATAAGATCCTGAAATTGAATTAATTTTACCTATCTTGCCAACCGAAAGATTTGCTCTCATACTCACGAGGTTCACGGGTGTATGTCCTTCCCAGTCAATATTTGCGGCGCGGTGGGACGAGAATAGTGCGCGAGCACCCGCTAATATGAACTCTTCAAGAAGTCCGTCAAAAAATCCATAAGCTTTTTCAAATAATTGAAAGGGAGAGAAATGAAGAAAACCGAAATTCTGGCATCGGCGGCAGTTTTCCTGCTTGCCTCGTCGGCAAGCGGGGCTTATGCCGCCGCACAGCCGGCCGAGCCGGCTAAGGCCAACTACGGCGGCCTTGAAGAGATTGTCGTGACGGCAAACAAGCGGTCCGAAAATCTGCAAAGCGTGCCTTTGAGCATTACGTCAATGTCTTCGAAGGATCTGACTGCGAAGGGCATTACCAATTTCGTCGATTACGGAACGCTCGTGCCGAACCTGGCATTTGCCGCTACGGGCGACGGTATTGCCGCATCGCGGACGATCTCGATCCGTGGCATTTCCGGCGATGGCACGACCGGATTTTATATCGATGAAACGCCGGTCATCGACTCGATCGATCCGAAGATCATCGGCATCGATCATATCGAGGTTCTGCGCGGTCCGCAGGGCACCCTTTACGGCGCCCGCTCGATGGGCGGTACGGTGCGTATCATAACCAAGCAGCCGGATCCCAGCGCCAATTTCGGCGATGTCCATGGCGGTGTGTCTAACACCCATCTCGGCGGCTGGAATTATTTTGGCGACGCTGCTGCCAACCTGGTCGTGGTCCCCGACAAGGTGGCGGTCCGCGCTGTTGGCCATTACAGCTTCGATCAGGGCTGGTTCAAGCGGGCTTATCCCGATCCGGTTGACCCTTCTAAAACCGCCATTGCCGATCATCAGGCCCATAACAGGACCTATGGCGGCAGTCTGGAGGCCAAGATCCAGGCGAGCGAGGATCTGACCATCACCCCACGGGTCATGTATCAGAAAAGCACCTATAACGGTCTGCCGCTGGCCGACGGCGTGATTATGGCCAACGGCGCTTTCGCGCCTCTGACCGACGCAAGCTATACCCATCAACAGGTCCATAATGACCCTGAGGGCGGGTATGACCGCTGGGCCCTCTATAGCCTTGACGTAAAGTACGACGCGTCTTTCGGTACATTCAGTTCGTCGTCGTCTTACTTCGACCGTTTCTCGCATGAAGTTGAAAGCGAGGGTAATTTTATTACCTGGCTGGCGCAGAATGTTCTCGGCGCGCCGGATTTTGTCGCTCCTTATTCGCCGATCTATGAGGATAAGCCGTTTAAGCGCTTTGTGCAGGAATTCCGCTTCGTTTCGTCATTTGACGGCCCGCTCCAGCTGACAACCGGTTTATATTATGCCTCGACGAAGCGGTCGGTCATTTATGATCCGCCGGCTATTGTACCGGGACTTGAAGCCGCGACCGGCATCCCCGACGCCGATCTTATCTATGAGTTCGATACCACCGATAAAGTCGACGAACCTGCGGTTTATGGCGAAGTCAGCTATGACCTGACTCGCTAAGCTCACGGCCACGGTCGGGGCACGCTGGTACCGGGTCAAGGATAAGAATGAACGGTCCTTTGCCAACGGTTTTGCGGAAGGTTTCCTGTTTGATCCGCCCCCTGAATCAATAAGTGAAAGCGGCGTGACGCCCAAGTTCAACATTCAGTATCAGGCAACGCCGGACGACATGATCTATGCCTCGGTCGCCAAGGGCTTCCGCCCGGGCGGTATCGTTCCCGGTATTCCTGCCAACACATCGCTTGGATGCGACGTTCAGTTGGCCGCTTTGGGGGTTACCCAGGAAGATACGCGCCACTTCAAGTCCGACAGCCTGTGGAACTATGAGGTTGGTGCAAAAACCAGCTGGTTGGATAATCGCCTCAGCATCAATGCTGCCGGTTTCTACATCAAGTGGTCGAACATTCAGCAGCAGATCCTGCTTCCCTGCGGCTTCCAGTTCCGCGCCAACGCCGGCGCTGCCGAAAGCAAGGGTGCGGAACTCGAGATCAGGGCGCGTCCCGCAGAGGGCCTCGACCTCAATCTCAACGTGGGGTATCAGGACGCCAAGATTACTGAAAACCCCATTGCCGGTTCACCGTTGCTTGTTGGCTCCCGGGTCTACAATACGCCAAAGTGGACAATTTCCGGTTCCTTCAACTACACCGTGCCGCTTACCGGCGATTATGACCTCGTGACCAATGCCACCTATTCATATATTGGTGACAGCGTCAGCGCCAATAACGATCCCGCCACACCCCGTCTCCGACCGTCCTACACACTGTTGGACGCCCGGATCGGTGTGACCAGGGGCAATTATGAAGTGACGGTCTTCGGTAAGAACCTGACTGACGAACATGCGAACTTTGCCGATAACCGGTCGATTGCCGCCGAGACCCCTGGCCTGCCCAGGGTGGCGACAAATCAGCCGCGGACCTTCGGCATCGAGTTCCGCGTACACCTTGAATAGGAAGTGACGATGAGGGGGAGCCAACCGGCTCCCCCTTTTTTACAATGCGGCAGATAACATGGAGGGGCTACATGTTGTGGGTGCTTGACTTTGTACGGCGCGCCGGATGGCAGGCCTGTCTCGCGGCGCTTTTGCTTGTTGCGCCGTTGTCCGCCTGTAAAAAAGACGAGCCCAGGGTTTCGGGCACCGTGCTTGTTGCCATGGCCGACAATACGTTTTCTCCCGCCATTTCGCGGGTGCCGGTTGGCGGGTCCATTCTGTTTCATAATGCCGGCCGCAATCCTCACAATGCCATAGCCGTTGACAACAGCTGGTCGACCGAGGCGACGTTCGGCAATCTGGCGATGGGACCCGACACCATGACGGAAGTGGTGTTCCCCAAGCAGGGCGTCTTTCCTTATTATTGCAGTTATCACGGCACGCCTGACGGAAAGTCCGGCATGGTCGGCGTGGTGATCGTCGGCGATGTGCAATACACCCCTGAATCTGCCGGGCGCGCCGGATTGAAGCCGGTGGCAACGCCAAGCGGCGTTATTCGCCATGTGCCCCAGGATTACCCCAGCATTCAGAGCGCCGTGGATAGTGCCGATCCGGGTGATCTGGTTCTGGTCGACAAGGGCGTTTACGATGAACAGGTTTTTGTCACCACACCGGGCATCACCATTCGCGGGGTCGACCGCAACGAGGTTATTCTCGACGGCGGCTTTGAATATTCGAACGGGATCATGGTCGGGGCTGACGGTGTCGCCATCGAAAACATGACGGCCCGCAACTATACCCTGAATGGTTTTTACTGGACCGGGGTGAAGGGCTTTCGCGGGTCCTACCTGAGCACATACCGCACCGGCGACTATGGCATTTATGCCTTTGGGTCGACGGACGGGGTGTTTGACCATGATTACGCCAGCGGGTCGCCAGACTTGGCCTTCTATGTTGGCCAGTGCAATCCCTGCAAGGTGGTGCTGGACAAGGTGGTGGGTGAATATAGCGGCCTTGGTTATTCGGGCACCAACTCCAGCGGCGACATGTATGTCATCAATTCGATCTTCCGCTATAACAAGTCGGGGGTCAGCACCTCGACATTTGATATCGAGCTCCATCCGCCGGGGCATGCGACGACGATCGTTGGCAATATCGTCACCGATAACGGATTTGATGATGCGGCTGCTTTTTATGCGACCGCCAGCCTTGCCGGGATAGGCATTGTTCAGGCCGGCACCAACGCCAATATCATCGAGCGCAATTATGTGGTCAATAACAGCCATTACGGCATCGTGAACCTGCCGATTAACGATCGTCATTACTGGCCGGCCACTAACAACATTGTGCGCGACAATATTGTGCTCAACTCAGGTGTGGCCGATCTGGCGGTGACGGGGCTTGGCAGCGTCGGCAACTGTTTCGCCGGAAATGTTTATCGCACCTCGATGCCCTGGGGGTTGCAGATCCTCAACAATTGTGACCGGCCACGGCTGCTGCCTTTGGGGTCCGAGCTTTCCGGCTTCATGAACTTCTGGGCGGGGATTGCCAAGGTGCGCGAGGGCAAGTTCACGACCAAGCCCTATCAGGAGCAGCCGGTAGCCCCACCGCAGGAGAATATGCCCGGCGGGGCCGGGGCAGCCGTGGTGCCGGCACTTCACCCCTTTGAGGATTATGACCTTGATCTGAAGGCCATCAAGACACCCAGGCCGGATCTTGCCGGGGAAATTGCCCAGGAAAGGAGGGAATGATGTATCCATCCATTTTCACCCTAGGCCATCCGGTTGAGGCCTATAACATTCTCTACAGCATTTTCACCTATGCGCTCGCTTTGCAGCTCTTTCTATCCTGGCCGGCGCTTGCCTTTATCGATATGGCCGAACGTAAACCGGCGCGGCCCTTTATCTGGGGGTTGGGGGTGCTGGTGGTGCCGATTTTTGGCGCGGCTGTTTATTTGCTGACTCGCGGCGAGGAAGCCAAGTCGCGCGCCAGATTTGCGCTGGTGGTTACCGGCCTCGCCGTTTGGGCGATAGCGCTCGCTTATGGCCTTCCGAAAATCTGGGGACCGCTTGGCCCCAAAGCCCTTTGAAGGAGAGAGATAATGAGCAGTCACGCGTATGCCCTGCCCGGCCTTCTGCAGATGGTGTTGGGGCTTTATGGATATCTGTTGCCTTTGCTTTTGTATGTGCTGTGGACCACGCTGGCGCTTTGGGATATCTCGCGGCGCAAGGAGCTGGGGACCGGCGGGCTTTGGGGCTGGTGCGCGGCTATTTACCTGCTGCCGGGGCTTGGCGCGTTGGCTTACGTTCTGGCCGGTGGCGGTGAGATCCAGCCCAATGTCAAAATGACGGCGGTGCTCGGTGGCATTGCGTTGCTGGTGGTAGTGCTGGTTGTCGGCCATTTAGCCGGCGGCATCGTTTAACCATGAAACTGGGTCGCCGCGATCTTTTTCGATTGGGCGGCCTTGGGGGTCTTGCCGGCGCTATCGGGGCCGGGCTTGGTTTTGGCGCGGGGCGTCTGAAGGCTGAGGGCGCCGAGCCGCCACCGATCCCTGCCATCCCGGACTGTGGGGCGACGTCGGACGGCAGCGGTAATTATGACAAGACCAGCCTGCCGCCGGCTTACCTGGGGCCGGATGCGCTGGACGGGCTGCATACGCCGCCGGCTTACGGCGCGGCGAGTGCCCCGCAGAATATCGAGATGAATATTGTTGAACTGACCCGCGAGGTGGGACAGGGCGCCAACGCGGAGCTTTGGACCTATAACGGGACCGCGCCTGGCACCACCATACGGGCAACGGTGGGGGATCGGTTGAATATTACCCTGATCAACAAGACCAGCCGCCGCCATAGCCTGCATTTTCACGGCAGCCATGATATTTCGCAGGATGGCTGGCAATCGGTGCCGCCGGGGACGCAGCGGACCTATCGAATTGATGCCGGGCCCGTGGGCCTGCATCCCTATCATTGCCATACCTCGCCCTATGCCTGGCATATGGTCAAGGGCATGTACGGGGTGCTGATCGTCGACCCGCCGGAAGGCCGCCCTCCGGCTCATGAATTTGTGCTGACGCTTTCGGGCTTTGACGTGGACGGTGACGGCAAGAATGATGTTTATGCCTGGAACGGGATCGCCGGTTTTTATGATCGTTACCCGCTGAAGGTGCCGGTGGGCGAGCTGGTGCGGGTTTATGTGACCAATTTTGTGGAATACGAGGGCGTGGGCTCTTTCCATCTGCATGGGCAGACTTTTGATGTTTATCGCTCTGGGACGTCGCTGACCCCGCAGGATCATACCGACGTGGTGTTGATGGGGCAGACCGAGCGGGCGATCCTGGAATTCAGGCTACCGCGTCGCGGACGGTACATGTTTCATCCCCATCAGATCCATATGGCGCAAAAAGGCGCGATGGGCTGGTTTTCAGCGGTTTGAGAGAGCGGATTTGCGCAAGATTTTGGTGATGGTCGCGATGATTTTGGCTTTTGCCGGTGGGGCCCTGGCGGCCCCGCAGCATCGGCCGGGCGTGCTGGTCGATCAGAACGGCCAGCCGGTGACCAGCGCGGCTTTGTCGGGCCATTATCTGCTGATATATTTCGGCTATACCCATTGCCCCGATGTGTGCCCGACGACGCTGAACCTGATGAGCGACGTCTTGCAAAAACTGGGCTCCAGGCGCACCAATCTGAAAGCGTTTTTTGTCACGGTCGACCCATTGCGTGACACGCCGGAGGTCATGCGTGAGTATTTGTCTCACTTCAGCCCCTATATTACGGGCCTTACCGGAACGCGCGACGATATTGCCGCCACCGCCGCCCGGTTTCATGTGCCGGTAAAACCGGGGCCCAATGGAACAATTTCGCACGGTCTGTTCATCTACTTTTTCGGCCCGGACGGAAAGCTTCTGAAAAGTTTTCATCCTGATGCAGGGGCGGCAGAAATTCTGACGGATATCGAGGCGGCGCTTCAGAAGCCAACTTCGTAACAATCGAGAGGCGTATGTTTAAAATGGTTGGCGGAAAGGCCTGGGTTCTTGGGCTCCTTGTATCTTTGGTTTGCGGTCCGGCTTTTGGCGGAGCCGGGGCGGTGGATTATGCCCGGCTCAAGCGGGCCGACAAGGAACCGCAGAACTGGTTCACGTCGGGTCGTGACCTTTCGGGCACTTATTATTCGCCGCTGAAGCAGATCAACGACAAGAACGTGGGGAAGCTGGGCTTTGCCTGGGATTATGATACCGGCACCCAGCGCGGGCTGGAGGCTACGCCGGTGGTGATTGACGGGGTACTGTATACCTCGGGCAACTGGGGCCGGGTTTATGCGCTGAATGCGGCGACGGGCGAGGAGATCTGGACCTTTGACCCGGAGCCCGATGGACAATCGGGCCGCGACGTTTGCTGCGACGTGGTGAACCGGGGGGTGACGGTGTGGCAGGGCCGGATTTATGTGGGCTCGACAGATGGCCGGCTTTTTAGCTTGAACGCCAAGACCGGCAAGGTCATGTGGTCGGTGGATACGGTGATCGATCATACCCGCGCTTACCGGATTTCAGGGGCGCCACAGGTGGCCGGGAATGTTGTCGTGATTGGCAATGGCGGCGCCGATTTTGGCGTGCGGGGTTATGTTTCGGCGTATGACCTGAAGACCGGCAAGCTGGCCTGGCGCTTCTTTACCGTGCCGGGCGACCCGCGCAAGGGATTCAAGCAGCCGGAAATGGCGATGGCCGCCAGGACCTGGGACCCCAATGGCGACTGGTCGCTGGGTGGCGGCGGAACGGTCTGGGACGGCATGGCGTATGACCCGGATCTGAACCTCCTCTATATCGGCACCGGCAATGCCTCCCCCTATAACCATGACCGGCGCAGCCCGCGGGGCGGCGACAATCTGTTTCTGGCGTCCATTCTGGCGATCAATCCGGATACCGGGCGGCTGAAATGGTACTATCAGGAAGTGCCGGGTGAGGATTTTGACTATACCGCCACCCAGAAGATGATTTTTGCCGATCTCAAGATCGACGGCAAAATGCACAAAGTGATCATGCAGGCGCCGAAGGACGGTTTCTTTTATGTGCTGGACCGCGAGACCGGCAAGCTGCTTTCGGCCAACCCTTATACTTATGTCAACTGGGCGAGCGGCGTGGACCCCAGGACCGGGCGGCCGACGCGAACCCGGGAAGCCGACTATAACGCGAGCCCGAAACTGATTTATCCGAGTCAGGCCGGGGGGCATAACTGGCAGCCCATGGCCTATAACCCCAATACCGGGCTGGTTTATATCCCGGTCATCGACATGGGCATGATCTTTATCGATCTGGTGCGCAACGACGTCCAAGTTACGTGGGTTGACGGACAGATGGATGTTGGCACTGTTGTGCCAGATCCATCTTATAATCCCAAGGACTATGCGGTTTTTGGCAAGTTGCCGACGTACGATGACTTGCAGAAGGTTCGTAAAGACCTTACGCCGCGAGGTTTCATTCGCGCGTACAACCCGATCACCCACAAGACCGTGTGGCAGCATGAGGTCTCAAGTTTCTGGGACGGCGGTGCCATGACGACGGCGGGTAATCTGGTGTTCCAGGGCCGGGCTTCGGGTGAGCTTGTGGTTTATGCCGCCGATACCGGCAAGGTGCTGGCCAATATCAATACCGGCAGCAGCATCATGGCCGCGCCTATGACTTACGAAGTGAACGGGGTGCAATATGTGGCGGTGATGGCGGGCTTCGGCGGAGGCGGCGGCTTTGCTTTCCCGGAAAATTCGGCAGCTTACAAATACGGTAACGAGGGCCGGATTATCGCCTTCAAGCTGGGGGGCAAGCCGGTGCCGCTGCCGCCGGTCTGGGAGCTGGACCCGATTGACAAACCACCGGCTCTGACCGCGACACCGGCTGAAATCCTGAAAGGATCGCAGCTTTTTGTTGCCCATTGTTCACGCTGCCACGTGATGGGCCGTGGCCTGATGCCTGATCTGCGCCGGATGACCGCCGGGGTGCGGGACGACTTCCGCAATATCCTCCTGAAAGGCTCGCGGGCGCCGATGGGGATGGGGCGGTTTGACGATATCCTGACCTCGAAGGACGTGGATGATCTGCAAGCCTATCTGACCAGCGAGGCCTGGAAGCTTTACGATTCGGAGCATCCCAAGGTTCCGCCGTCACAGTAAAGTATCTTTTGTCGCGACGAAGGGCCATCCTGATCCGTTGACATTGCGGGCGGCCTGGCTCCCAGAATTCGGGAACCAGCACCCCATCGGCTCGTCGGAAACGGCCAAGCTTTGTTCAGCTATAAGGCCCTCAACGTCGCGCTACCTTAGCTTCGCAGGCTGCGGCACGCAAAGTTAACGCGACACTTCCCTTCAACGTTATGTAAGTTTAACGTCAACATGATGTAAGGTTGACGCGACATACAATTCAACCCCCGTTTATATATTGGGTGTCTGGCCCAGGAAGCGCTTCGAGTGAAAATCACGGCGAAAGTAATCTTCGGTTTAGTGGTGGTGGTAGTGGCCGGTTATGCCGTGAAGCATTTTTATTGGGACTCGGCGGTCAAATACGGAAGCATGGCGATTAACTACGTGAGGTACATGTCGGCGCCAGCCGGCACGCTGACGACGGAGACGTCGCCAGACTACAAGGCCCCTGAGAGCGATCACGCCGCCACTTCGACACCGGACGCCGGCAACGGCAAAGACTGGCCGAGCTACAACCGGACGCTGACGTCGGATCGGTATTCGCCGCTCAACGAGATAACGCCGCAAAATGCGGACAGGCTGAAGGTCAAATGCACTTACGATACGGGCGAGTATACCGGTTTCAATCCGGGTATCCTCGAGGTCGACGGCACCCTGCTCGTTTGCAACCGAATACGAATTTTATTCCATAGATCCGGAAACCTGCAAACTCAACTGGAAGGCGCACGAAAACTACACGCCGGCGACGCCACAGGGTGTCAACCGCGGGCCGGCCTACATGGATGGCCAGATCTTCCGCGGCACCCAGGATGGCCGCGTTCTTGGCCTACGACTTCAAGACCGGAAAGAAGCTTTGGCAGACCACCATTGCCGACCCGAAGAAGGGCGAAAGCGTCCCTGCAGCGCCGATCGCCTGGAACGGCATGGTGTTTGCCGGCAATGCCGGCGGCGACATCAAGGGCGTGAAAGGCCGCATTTACGGGATCGACGCTAAGACCGGCAAGGTCAAGTGGGAATTCTACCTGGTTCCGAAGTCCCCCGGCGATGCGTCGCTATGGGCCTGAAGCGAAGTCTCCGCTGACCGGCGAAATTGGAAAACGTGCCGGAAGGTTCGCCGATCACCGGCGGCGCTACCTGGACGTCATACACAATGGATCCCGAGACAGGCCTGCTTTACGTGCCCGGCGGCAATCCCGCACCCGATTTCGCGCGACTTGCGCAAGGGGAGCAATCTCTACTCAGGATCGGTCGTCGTGCTCGATGCAAGACCGGTGAGTACAAGACCCATTACAAGATCGTACCGAGGGACTGGCACGATTGGGACGTGTCCTCCGCACCGGCGATCATCAAGACGGCCGCCGGCAAGAAGATCATGGCCCTGGCGCCAAAGGATGGTCATCTCTATGGGTTTGATCTCGCCAGTCAGGATCAGATGTACCGCCTACCGGTAACCAGGATGCTCGACACAGACGTTGGTTTCGAAACCGGCAAGGCTGTCCATTTCTGCCCGGGCTCGACCGGCGGCGCGGAATGGAACGGACCGGCCTACGACATGAAGAACAACCTCATCATAGGTCGGCGAAGTGCAATGGTGCACAACGGTCACCCGTGAACGCCGCAAAATATCTGCTTAAGCAGAAGAACGGGACGACGGTCGGGGCGGAAATGACTCGATCAATCCGTTCAAGACATGGGGCAAGTCGGATCCGATTCGTTCGATTGGGCCGGCTGGGTTTACGCGGTCAATGCTGACACAGGCCAGTGGAAGTGGCGCGTAAAGTCCAACTATCCGGTACAGAGCGGCATGACCCCGACGGCCGGCGGCGTCATGTTCTTTGGGGATATGGGCGGCAATTTCTACGCGCTCAATGCCAACACGGGTGAGAAGCTTTGGGGTAAGAAGATCGGCGGCGCGGTCGGTGGTGGCGTGATTACCTACGACGCCGGCGACGGTCAGCGCGTGGCCGTTGCGACCGGAATCACCGAAATTCTTTGGCCGACCGAAATCACGACCGCCATGGTCTCGATCCTTGGCCTCGAGTAGGGCTGTAAACAGCCATCGCCACCCGCGGCTCCAGCCGACTGAGGTCGTGAACAGTCCTTGGCGATTTCCCAATTGACATCTTTACTACCAACGTTCTAACCATCCTCCGATAGAAAAAGGGGGAAACACCCGCAATGATCACCTACGTTCAGGCAATCGTCCTCGGGCTGTTGCAAGGATTTTCGGAACTCTTTCCGGTGTCGAGCCTTGGTCATACGGCGCTGCTGCCCGCTATACTGGGCTGGCATTTCGACCGGTCCACCGATGCCTTCCTCGCCTTTGTCGTGCTGACCCACTTCGCTACGGCCCTGGTGCTCCTCGGGTTCTTCTGGCGCGACTGGGTGGCGATCGTCTCCGGCATCTTTCGGACCCTGCGTGCGCGACGAATTCCGCCGGGGGATACCTACGGTCGGCTAGGTTGGCTTCTCGTCGTTAGCACGGTGCCGGCAGGATTGATCGGCCTCGCACTCCAGCACCGTGTCGAAGGCCTGTTCGGAGACGCGTCCCTCGTTGCGATCGTTCTGGTTATCAATGGTGTGGTTCTCTATGGAGTCGAACTGGTTCGCAATCGCCGGGTAGAAGAAGGCCCGCATGATGATACCAAGATCGCGGCCCTGACCTGGACCGAGGCAATCGTCGTGGGCCTCGCGCAGTGTTTCGCGCTAATCCCGGGATTTTCGCGCACCGGCCTTACCATGACAGGCGGGCTGATGGCCGGCCTCTCGCACGAAAACTCGGTGCGCTATTCCTTCCTGCTGGCGACGCCCATTATCTCGGCAGCCGCTGTCCTGAAGATCCCCGTCCTCTTTACGCATGGCGGCGCGGGGCTGGGACCCGCTGCGGTTGGCGGGATTTGCGCCGCCGTCACCGCATATTTTTCTGTCCGCTTCCTGGTGAAATACTTTGAAACGAAAACCCTGACGCCGCTGGCGATCTACTGCATAATCGCCGGCATTGGCGCCTTTGCGCTGGTGACGTTCTAGAGCATCAAACAACCTGGAGGGTCGTCTCGGCATCGATTGCCGGCTCGTCACTGAGCGGAAGCAATGACTGCCATGGCTGTCAGCGAACACCGCATCCATAAGCTATTCCGCGTCAGCGTGATCCTTAAGGGATTACACGCGCTCATTGAAATTGCCGGCGGAGTTTTGTTCTATCTGGTTGTAATAGACGCTTGCTCGTAGGACAGCTTGCGTTGTTATTTTAGCTTTTCCCTCAAGGATTCATCTCTCGGCCATCCGCCGCTCGTAATAGCGTCGGCCCATAACCCTTACTTTGTCCAGTTTGTAATTGACCTGTGGTTCCTCAATCTCGGCCAAACGCTC
The DNA here is from genome assembly GCA_963746725.1 of uncultured Alphaproteobacteria bacterium. Lineage (GTDB taxonomy): Bacteria > Pseudomonadota > Alphaproteobacteria > Sphingomonadales > Govanellaceae > J090. Next base: position 181,469 of record CAVVCF010000008.1, read on the forward strand.
CTGTTGCATTTCGCAGAAGGTTTTGTCCTCAAGGAACGTCGCTTCGATGGTATCGAATAGCTGTTCCGTCGCCACCGGATCCTGCGGACGGTACCCGTTCATGGGGCCGAAGAAATAATGGCAGCTTTCGTCGGTTTCCGGCGTCAGTCCATGGAATATACGCAGCGCGAAGCCGCCCTCCCGTTTGCCCTGATCGTAAGCACCGGTCCCCGCGTCGAGAGCGCCGGTGAACTGGAGCACGTTGCCCGGCCCGACAAATTCGAACTCCATCCACCGGTCGACCAGCCCCTTGAATCCCACCGCCTTGACGTAGGTTTCAGGAGGAATGTGTTCGAGCATCCATCGCACAAATTTCACGCCGGTTTTGGTACGCTCAATGTTGAGTATGGGATTTGCATAGGCGTCGGAGGGCCCGCTCCCAATGGTCTTTTTGTGCATGTAACCCAGATGGGTGAGGTCCATCAGGTTGTCCACGAGATACATGTAATGGGCCTTGATATGCATGTAGCCCTTCTTGCTCGGCCAGTTCTTCCCGTCGTTCTGGTATGGATAGTCGATGATCCGGGAAGGGTCGGCCTTGTCGGCGTCGCCCAGCCAGATCCAAACAAACCCATCCTTCTCAACCACAGGGAATCTCTTCACACAAGCCTGCCGCGGAATGTGTTTCTGCCCCGGAATCTTTACCGCATTCCCTTTCGCGCCGAATGTGACCCCGTGATAATTACACTGTAGTCCAAGCTCTGTGACCTCGCCCATCGATAGTGCAGCGCCTCTGTGCGAACAGCGGTCCAACAACGCGATTGCCTCGCCGCTCTTGTCCCTATAGAGAACCACAGGCTCGTTGCCCAATCGCCGGGCCATCGGCTTTTCGGTTACCTCGTGAGGCCAGGCTGCGACATACCAGTCATTGCGGATAAACGTCATAATTCCCTCTCTCCAGTATCGCCACGCGGTCACGTAGCCCCATTTTGCCTAAAACCCGAAAAAGGCCCTCGCATTGCCGCCCAACAGATTCGATTTGACAGTCGGAGTGAGGTCCTTGTGATTGCGGATCAGATCGCCAATTTGCTGTTCCCCCAGCGGGAAGGGATAGTCAGACCCCAAGAGGACCCTGTCCTCGCCCATCACATCGACCAGCATGTTGAGGGCGCCAGGGCTGAAGACAGCAGAGTCCACATAAAATCTGTCTACATAACCTGAAGGCGGGCTTGGGCAGTCCTGCCGCACGATATCGCGGTGCCGCCAGGCATTGTCAGCCCGGCCCAGGAGGAAGGCGAAACTGCCGCCGCCATGGGCAAAACAAAGCTTCAGTGTTTCCGGCAGCCGTTCGAAAGCGCCTGACAGGATAAGGGACAGGATGGACAAATGCGTTTCCGCCGGCATGGCGACCAGCCACGGCAGCATGTATTTCGGCATGCGCTCGCGCGCCATCATGTCCCAGGGGTGGACCAGTACCGGAAGCCCGATATCGGCGCAATGCGACAGAAAGGTCAGTAGGCCCTCGTCATCCAGATTGCGCTCGTTCAGATGATTGCCGATGTGGACCCCGACATGACCCGCTTCAAGCGCCCGGCTTGCTTCCTTGCAAGCGGCATCAATATCCTGCAGAGGGACCTGGCACATGGCCTTCAGGCGCGACGGGTTGGCGGCGCACAGGTCAACCGCGATGTCGTTATAAACCTTTGCAATTTCCAGCGCTTCGTCGGCGGGCCGCGAATAGCCAAACATGACGGGCGTGGCGCTCATGACCTGGATATCTATGCCGTCGCGGTCCATGTCCTCCAGACGTTTTTCAGGGCTCCAGCAGGCGCTTGTAATGGGGCGGAATTTTTTGTCGCCAACCATGATAAAGCCTTGCCCGGCGCTCTCCTTCAGCAGCCAGGGCAGGCCGGCGTGGCGCGCTTTTTCCGATCGCTTTTCATCCATTTCCGGGAAGAAGTGGCTGTGCATGTCGATAACCGTCACGACCTCAATCCTTTCCCGGATGAAGCGTGCCGCACTTGGAACAGGTGCGCAGATCGGTGCGCTGGTGAAATTCCTCGTAAATCGGAGGAAGGTCCTTCTCGATATCGACAACCGTCCGCTCGATGCGATGCAGATGGTTGTGGCATTTGGGGCAGAACCAGTGATAGGCCTCGGTCGGCCGCACCCGCTCGACAACGATGCCGATGCTGTTCGGGTCGGGCCGCTGGGGCGAATGCAGCAGCATGGGCGGCAGCAGATAGACATGGCCTTCCGGAATGTCGATCCGGTCCGGCCCGTTCTCCGTCATGATGTTCAGGTGAATATCGCCGCGGATCTGGTAGAAGAATTCCTCATACGGGTCTTCGTGATAGTCGTTGCGCCGATTTGGCCCGCCGACCAGAAACACGATGAAGTCCGTGTCCCGCCACAGCGCCTTCACATTGGTGGGCGGGGTCCGCAGCATGTCCTCGTTTTCGCGGATGAACCGGTGCAGATCGAAGGGCCGTGTATAGGGCTTCTCAAAAAGGCTCATCTCGGCTCTCCTGGCTTTTGTCATCTTGCGGGCGATAAGCGGTCACTTTCATTTCGATCAGCAAATGGGGATGTGGCAGCTGATGGACTGCGACCGTGGTTCTGGCGGGGCCGGTTTCATCAAAAAACTGGCCGTAGATTTCGTTGTATCCCTTGAAGTCATTCATATTGACCAGAAAGGTCGTGACATCGACCACGTCAGCCAGGCCGGCGCCTGCATCGTCCAGGATGGCGGCAATGTTTTCGATCACGGCTTTTGTCTGGGCACGAATATCGAGGTCGGTGGTGCCCATGGCATCCACGGTTACCCCTTCAAAACTGTTATCCGGTCGCCGTGAGCTTGAGCCCGAGACAAATATGAAATCCCCGGCCCGGCGATAATGGGGGAAGCGCCCGCGCGGCACTGCGCGTCCTTCAATCACGCGGCCCCCGGTCATGCTCCTGGTCATGCGCCATCTCTGCTTGTAGACATGGTCACGTCGCCGACATTCTGAACATTCAGCGAGACATTGATGTTCGGTGTCAAGGCATGGGCCGCCGTGGCGGAGCCGGCCAGCACGATGAATCCCGGCTCCAGCGCAAGGTTGGCAGTGGCGGCAAGACGGGCGGCGGCGACCAGCGAACGGTAGGGATTGCCCAGGATGGCCGCGGACGATCCCGCATCGACCGTTTCGCCATCAAATCGCAGTTCCATCTCAAGGGCACTGAGGTCATCAAGCGGCGGCTGCCAGTCGCCCACAACAAAGGCCGAGGACGAGCAATTATCGGCGACAACGTCTTCGAGCGAGAATTTGAAATTTCGGTAACGGGAGTCGATGATTTCCAGCGCCGGGGCGATGGCGTCAACGGCCTCCCTGGCTTCTTGCAAGGAAACCCGGCCCCGCAGCCGCTTGGCCAGGCGGAAGGCAATCTCGGGTTCGACGCGAGGATGAATATGCTGTTGGAAGTCAAGCGTGCCGCCATTCCGGATATGCATGGCGTCGGTCAGGCGGCCCCAGATCATGTCGCTGACCCCCATCTGCTTCATCTTGGCTTCGCTGGTAAAGCCCATCTTGACGCCGGCCAGTTTCTCGCCACGCCCGATACGGCGGCGGATGGAGAGGTCCTGGACCCGGTAGGCCTCATCAAGCGTCAGGGGAACGCCGCTGGTTGACAGTTGCTCTATCGCACGAACATTGGCGGCGGCCTCATCGAGTTTTTCGGCGATTTTTGCCAGATTGTTCATCAGTACGCTCTTCATTCCACAGAAAATACTAAAGCTTGATGCAGATGTTTGTCGGTTCCGCGTAAAAAGACAGCGAGTGGGCGCCGCCTTCGCGGCCAATGCCCGAAAGGCCCATCCCGCCAAACGGCGTGCGTAAATCGCGCAGGAACCAGTCATTGACCCAGACAATGCCAACATTCATCCGGCGGGCGACCCGGTGTCCGCTTTTTATATTCTGGGTCCAAACGGCGGCGGCCAGGCCATAGTCCGTGTCATTTGCCAGTCGCACCGCTTCTTCTTCGGTATCGAAGGGGGCGATGTGGCAAACCGGCCCGAAAATCTCCTCCCTTACACAGCGCGCGGACTGGGGCAGGCCCCGGACTATGGTGGGCTCCACGAATGCGCCATTATCGCGCTCGTCGCCGAATTTGGGTACCCCGCCGCCGGTGACGACCTCGGCCCCTTCTTGCCGCGCCAGTGCGTAATAGGACAGGACCTTTTCGCGATGGCCCTGCGAGATCAGTGGCCCCATATCTGCGCCGTCTTCCGGCCGGCCGATTTTGAGCGCCCGCGCCCGCTCGGCAAGGGCCGTGGTGAAGCGCTCATATATGGGGCGCTCGACATAAACGCGCTCGGAGCACAGGCAGACCTGCCCGCAATTGGAAAAAACCGAACGCATGGTGCCGTCAATCGCCGCATCAAAGTCCGCGTCGGCAAACACAAGCGCTGCATTTTTGCCGCCAAGTTCAAATGACAAGGCCTTCACACCCTTCGCCGCATCCTTCATGATGGCGGTGCCGGTGGCGGACGATCCGGTAAAGGTGATGGCATCGATACCGTCATGGGCCACCAGAAACTGCCCGGCAGAGTCCGGCCCGAAGCCATGAACAAGATTAAACACGCCAGCAGGCAGGCCGGCGTCGTGCATCACTTCGGCCAGCAAGGTAGCCGTCGAAGGCGTTTCCTCTGAAGGTTTGGCAACCACCGTGTTTCCCACGGCGAGGGCCGGCGCCACTTTCCACGTCAGCAGCAAAAGCGGCAGATTCCACGGCGCAATGACGGCGACAACGCCATGGGGCTTGGCGATGCTGTAGTTCAGGGCGCCTTGGCCATCCGGCGTTTCTGTTTCAAAGCAATCCCCGCCGCGCAGCTTGGCCATATCGGCAAATGTCCGGAAATTGGCTGCGCCGCGTGGGATATCAATATTTCTGGCCTGGCTGAGGGATTTCCCGGTATCCCGGATTTCCGCTTCGACAAAATCGTCAAACCGCGCCTCGATGCCGTCGGCGACCTTGTGCAGCAAAGCGCAGCGTTCGCGCGCGCCCATTTCGCCCCACGGGCCTTCAAAAGCGGCGCGGGCCGCCTTGACCGCCTGATCGACGGTTTCGGCGTCGGCCTCGCTAACCTGACAAATGGTCTTGCCGGTCACCGGGTCGATGTTGTCATAGGTTTTCGACGTTGTGACAAAGCGGCCGTTCACATAATTCGGCAGCACCCTGTCAACAGACGCCTGTTGTTCGTTTTCCGGATCTCGCTCACTCGTGACGTGCATGGTCCGAGTCCAATCCTTTTCCTCAGGCAGCTTCGGTTCAGGTGGAGCTTAAGCTGTCCGGGATATAAGAAATAATAATTCTTTATGGCTCTGTTATATTAGAATATGCATAACGCCCTGCTAGAGGCCCCGGAACCGCGAGATTGTCGCCATGTCAAAAATCCACGAAAACTTTCTTCTTTCCCGGCTGAAGCTGAAACAGCTCAAGTTGCTGACCGTTGTGGCCGAGGAGGGCAACATTCTGCGCGGATCGCAAATCCTCAATATTGCGCAACCGGCCGCGACCAAGACCATACGGGACCTGGAAGAGGCCTTGGGGGTTCGCCTGTTCGACCGGTCATCGCGGGGAGTAACGCCGACCCCTTATGGCGAGGTAGTGATCAAGCATGCCAAACTTGTCCTCACCCAGTTACGCCATGCCGGGGACGAGTTAACCTCGCTTAAGGAAGGGACGGCAGGCCATATCTTTGTTGGCACGCTGCTGGCCGCATCGCCGGCGCTTCTTCCACGCAGCGTGGCCCAGTTGCGCAGGGAACGCCCAGGCATTGCAGTAACCATCATGGAAGGCACCAATGACAAGCTGATGCCGGCCCTGAGGGCCGGTGACCTTGACATTGTTCTGGGGCGGCTGCCGGAATATCGCGAACGCGAAGGGCTGGTCCAGGAAGTTCTTTACGGCGAACCGGTGGCCGTGGTGGCGCGACGGGGTCATCCCCTGGCGCTGAAGCCCAGGCTGACATTGAAGGGTCTGGCGAAAGCGGACTGGATCTTGCCGCCGCCACAAACATCGCTGCGCCGCCAGATTGTCAAGGCGTTCCAGAATGCCGGCCTTGAGCCGCCGGTCGACCGCGTGGAATCGGTTTCGATCATGACCAATCATACGCTGCTGATGGAAACCGACATGATTGCCGCCATGCCCTATGAGGTGGCGAACGTTTATTCCGGTCTTGTCCGCTTGCCGATAACGCTCGAGACCACTGTTGGCGAGGTTGGAGCGACGACCCGGGCCGGCGTGGAAATGTCGGCGGCGACATCGCAGTTCATGGAGATCCTGCGTGAAGTGGCCAAGGAAATCGAAGCTGAAATCTCGGACTCCGTCTAGAGTATTTCCCGTTTTTTCAGGTCACCGCATCCAGTTTCTGATATTCGGGCTTTTTCCATTCGCCCCGTTCCATGATGTCTTCCAGGGTTTCAACCGCGTCCCAGACATCCAGGTGGCGCGTATAAAGAGGGGTAAAGCCGAAACGAACGATATCCGGCGCCCGGAAATCGCCGATAACGCCCCGCTCAATCAGGGCTTTCATAATGGGATAACCATGGTCATGACGAAACGACACCTGGCTGCCGCGTTCATTCGGGTCTTCGGGGCTGGCGAGGGTGAAGCCGAAGCGTCCGCACTTCTCTTGCATCAACCGGATGAACAGTCCGGTCAGGGCTTCTGATTTTTCCCTGATCTGCCGGATATCGGCCCGGAGGAAAATATCAAGCCCGACCTCGGTCATGGCGAGGCTCAGGACAGGCTGGGTGCTGGTGAGGAACTGCCGGATGCCCGTGGCCGGGACATAATCGCGGTCAAACCGGAAGGGGCTTTCGTGGCCCAACCAGCCGGTCAACGGTTGCCGGACCTTGTTCTGGTGACGTTTGGCAACGAACAGGAAAGCCGGGCTACCCGGACCGCCGTTCAAATATTTGTATGTGCAGCCGACAGCAAAGTCAGCCTGTGCACCGTTAAGATCCACCGGCAGAGCGCCTGCGCTGTGGCACAGATCCCAGATGGTCAGTGCGCCCACCTCATGCGCCTTTTCGGTCAGCTTTCCCATGTCAAGAAGATGGCCGGTCTTGTAGTGCACCTGGGTCAGACAGACGACGGCGACATCATCCTTAAGACCGTCCAGCAGCTCGTCTTTCTCGCAGAACCGTATTTCGTGCCCACGGTCAATGAATTCGATCAGCCCCTGGACCATGTAATTGTCGGTCGGAAAATTACTGCCTTCCATCAGAATGACTTTTCGGTCCGGACGCATCGCCAGCGCGACGGAGACAAGCTTGAAAAGATTCAGGCTCGTTGAATCGGTAACAACGGCCTCCCCCTGATCGGCACCAATCAGCGACGCAATCTTGTCGCCAAGGCGTATGGACAGATCAAACCATCCGGCGGTATTCCAGCTCCGGATCAGACCGACGGCCCATTCCTTTTCGATCAGCCGCTTCGCCCGCGCCATCGCCCCGGCGGGACATGGGCCCAGCGAATTTCCATCCAGGTATATGGCGCCATCCTCGATGAGGAATTCATCCCGAAACCCGGCAAGGGGATCGGACTGATCGAGCCCGGCAAATGTACCGCGCGTAAGCGTCATATCGATCGACATATGTTCCTACACCTCCCCTCAATCGAAAAATGCTTTTCGCCTTTACTGGTGGGCATTGCTTTTCAGACAATGGCGTCTCGCCGGCAGCCAGACCGCAATAATCGACACCAGGAAAAAGGCGACGCACATGATTGCTATGATGCCGTAGCCGCCGTCTTCACCAAGAAACTCGCTTATAAGCAACGGGGCGAACCCGAAGCCAAGCGTGTAAAACGCAACCGAGGCCGCGACCACAATTCCCGTCCGGTCAATCAGAGTCAGCAGGATCCGATAACACGGCGTGAGGAACATCGCCCAGAATGAGAGCAAAGCGGCGCCAAGAGAATAGACCCAGCCGGCCGGCGCATAAACGAACATCACAACCGCTAAAATATTGACGCAGATGGCGACCAGAAAAATATGGACAATGCGCAGATGCCGTGTGGCAAAAGGCACAAATATTGGCCCTGCAATGCCGGCGATCTGGCCTATAGCCAGATAAAGCCCGATCTGGGGCAATGAATACCCCTGATAAAGCCCGATCCTTTCCGCAAACACCCAAAGCCCCGCACATCCAGACCAAAAGATTGCGAATGAAAAAAGAGCGAGCAGCGGGATGGGCTTCAGAATCGCTTCATTGAATTTTATGGTGGTGGCGATTGCGGCCTCAGGAATCCAGCGAACGACCGGCAGGATGAGCGCGGCGAAAACCGCGATGAATACAAAAGTTCCCTGTCGACCATAAACCTCCACAATGAAAGGCGTGAGAAGCAGAGCGATCGAGGCCGCTATCGCCACGGCCAACCCGACCAGGGAAAATGTTTTTTCCGGGCGCGGCGTTCCGGCGGCGATTGCGCCGGCAACACCCATCATGACGCCTTCGCTCACGCCCGTTGTAAACCGGGCGAGGACAAGCAGAGACACAGAGCTCCCGAATGCGCATACGAAATTCGCGGTAACAATGAATATGGCGGCATACAAGATGCACTTACGCCGATCGATCTTTGTGATCCGGTTCGAAACCCCGATTGCGCCCAAAGCCATTCCGGCAAGCTGGACAGAAACGATTTGCCCGGCAAGGCTTTCGTCCAGATGGTAGATATCGATCATCGCGCCAACAATGAATGGCATGACCAGCAGGCTGTATTCGCTCAAAAGGGAGGCAAACACGATCGCGAAAAGCGCGCGACGGTCGGGACTATCACTCACGGATACATCGCCCCTTTTTCATGAGGTGAACTCCATCACTCATCCGAGGTTTTTTACAAACAGATCGACCAGACTGTTAAAGCGATCGGATTCTTCCCAGAAAAGGCAGTGACCGCTGTCAGCGAACACTTCCAACTGCCTGTCCTCGCGAGAGTTTGCAATCAGCCTAGCGCCGGCAATCGATTGTGGACTGTATTTTCCGGAACAGACCAAGGTCGGGACCGGATATTCGGGCGCGATGTCCCTGTAATCCCGCACGCTCTGGTCGAAGAAAACATTGGCCGCAATGGAAGCCGGAGGCTGGCACATTTCCCGACACATCCATTTCACGTCTTGTTGGCCCGGAACGTTGTGGAACATCATTGGCAGCACTGAATCCATCAGCCCCTTCTGGTCAACCAGCACCTGTTCATGCCAATTACAAATATCTTCAAACGACAGCATGCCTTCGGGATAGCTGTCCGACCGCAAATCTGTGGGCGCCTGATCGACAATCACGGCTCCGCGAATATCCATCCGGCCAAACTGCTTATAGAGCTCCCATATGATGAACGCCCCCATGGACCAGCCGACAAGAACGGGAGAGGATATGGCCTTTCCATCCAGAAAGTTTTTCAAATCCTTTGCAAAACAGGGAACAGTCAGGCGTGACAGGGTCTTCGTCGATCGTCCATGGCCACGAATGTCGAACGCAATACAATGATAATTCTTGCCGAGGGCTTCCATTTGCCTGCTAAAGAATTGTGAACTCGCCCACATACCGTGAATGAAAACAATGGGCTGACCGTGACCGCATTCTTCGTAATGGACAGTCAAACCGTCACTCAGCTCTATGCTTCCGGACGTCATCATTTCCTGTGTCCCGCCTTTCTAATCGGCCGTAAATCCGCCGTCGACAGGCATGGCAACGCCCGTGACGAGAGACGCGTCATCGGAAGCCAGGAATAATACGGCTTCCGCAATTTCCTCGGGAAGAGCCAGCCTCCTATAAAGAGGATGGATATGACCGTAGCTTTCCAGGAGCGCTTCTTTGTTCTCGTCATCCGGCAGCACACCCTCGATCATTGGCGTTCTGATTGCCCCCGGGCATACGCAGTTCACGCGAATGAATTCCGCATAATCGAGGGCCATGCTTTTCGTCAGCTGAACCACACCGGCTTTTGACGGCCCATAAGCCGCTTCCCGGCGCCAGCCAATCAGAGCGAGGGCGGAGGCAATATTGACAATATTGCCACGCGTTTCACACAACGCCGGTATGGCGTGTTTGGACACCAAAAAAGTACCGGTCAGATTTATGTCGATGGTGGCCTGCCATTCATTCAACGGGGTCTCGGTCACCGTCGTCTGGGGCCCGGCAATACCGGCATTGTTGATCAGGACATCCAAAGAACCGCGTTCATCGAGAACCGCATCGACGACCTGTTTTACCGCCGTTTCATCGCGGACATCCAGCTCATATCCCTTTCCCGCCCCCGGCAGTGACTGAGCCGTTTTCCTGGCGGAGTCCCCGTCAATATCTATACAGGCGATCCATCCCCCTTCCCCGGCAAGCCTGCTGGCGATTGCCGCGCCCAGGCCCCGGCCGGCGCCCGTTACCAGGGCCGTTTTTCCCTGCATACGTGATCCTATCGCCACGAGCACTCCCCTCTGAAAGCATCCCTCATTGCGCCGTTACTCCTCCGTCAACGGGGAGCGCGATACCGGTAATGAAACGCGCTTCTTCCGACGCCAAAAAAGCGATCGCCGCGGCGATTTCGCCAGGCTGGCCAATACGGCCTATGGGTTGTTCCTGCGCCAAGGCGGTTTCGGCTTCCCGGGGGTTTTCCTGATCGTTCAGCCATGCACGGTACAACGGCGTATCTATAAAGCAGGGGCAAACGCAATTGACGCGTACATTGTGCGGCGCGACATCCAGCGACGCAGCCCGGGTCAAGCTGACGACTCCCCCCTTGCTGGCGCAATATGCCGCCTGGCCCGGCATGCCGGTCAGCCCTGCATCCGAGCTGACATTGACGATATTACCGGTGTTTTGCTGAATCATATACGGAAGCACAAACCGCGAAACCAGAAAGACGCCTTTCAGATTGACGTCCTGGATGTTGTTCCAGGTTTCAACCGAGGTCTCCTGAACAGAGCCCGCTGCGGCAATGCCCGCCGCATTCACAAGAACGTCTATCCGGCCGCAAGCCTCTGCTATTTCGGTGATGACCTTTTCAACGCTTTTTTCATCCGTAACATCGACCTGGACGGACCTGATATTATCGTTTTCGAAATCATGCGTCCCGGGAGTACGATCCAATATCCATATCTTTGCCCCTTCAAGTGACAGGCGCTCCGCGGTCGCAAATCCGATACCGGAAGCGCCTCCCGTTATGACCGCGACCTGGTCTTCAAACCGGCGCGGCAAATGTGTCGCATCAAGAGACGGCGATAACGCCATGACGTTTTCCTTCACGAGCATCTTTGGGGGGCCAAAAGCCGAATTCTGCCTTTTCCGAACCTGTACGCGACCCCATGAGAACGGCAGTTTTGTGCCCTAAACCGGGACACAAAACTGCACGCCTCGATGTTTTACCAGGTGAAATTCAGTTCCAGGCCAAGCTCGCGTGGAGCGGCGGGCATATTTATGGCGTAAATGAACGCCAGCAAATCTTCCCGGTAGTTATTGTACCTTTTGTTAAAAAGGTTTCTTGCATACCCGGCAATGTTCCATGCGCCGTCGTCTGGCCCATAGGCTATACGGGCATTCACCAGGCTACGAGCTTTCTCATAGTTAAAGGAGCTGTTCTGGGCGCCATAATAAAAGCCGTCCTTGTAGGTATAATCGACGCGCGCGGAGAAAACGCCGTTGTCAGCAAGACCCGTTGATGCGGGCAGGTCAAGCTGGGCGCCAAAATTCAGCGTCCATTTTGGTGTCTCCGCCAGTTTCGACTGCAATGTTACGTCGGCCCCGGGCGCAAGCTTTGTATATTTGGCATCCAGATAGGTGACGCCATAATTCAACGTAACATAGTCGATAGGCGCCATGCTGCCTTCAAGCTCGAACCCGCGCAAACGGGCATCGGCCGGATTTCCGACAATATTCGTTGTCACCTGTGTAACGGGATCAACGACATTCAGGGTTGTTTGAATGTCCTTGTACTTGGTTTCAAAAACAGCCGCAGAGTAGTCAAAGTGATGGTCAAACAGTTCGCCTTTGACACCAACTTCTTTGGTAATCGCCTTTTCCGGATCAAAGGACAGGAAACTCGCGCTTTGCGCACGGCCGTTGAAGCCACCGGATTTAAAACCGGATGCAATGGACGCATAAACCATGCTGTCGTCAAATTTGTATTGCGCACCAACGCGATAGGTAAATGATTTCCAGCTTTTTTCGGCTTTGGTCAGCGGCAGAAAATCGATGCCATACTTTATCGCATAGGTCTGGATGGCATTTTCCTTCTTTTCATAGGAATAACGGCCACCAAAAACCAGACCCAACTGATCGGTTATATTGATATTCGCCTGGCCATACGCCGCATAGCTTTCATTTGAAAAGTCATTGGTGGTATCCGTGTCATAGCCGTCGGGGTTGGCAGCGTATGACAGCCGTAAGTTAATGTCACTAAAGCCATTTTCTTTCAGGTAATAGAGCCCGCCGACCCAATCCAGAACACCGCCAAAGCTGTTGCCTGACGCCAGAACCTCTTGTGAGAACTGGTTTTGCGTTACTTTTACGCCCTGATCGAAGGCAAAGGGCGTTGCATCGTAATCGATGCCGGTATCGGTCTTGAGATCACGATAGGCTGTAATCGACTTGATGTTCCAGTTATCGTGCGTCCACACGACATTCATACTTACACCCCAGATATCCGTGTTGTTACCGGGATGATACGCCGCATAATTGTGGTCGGGATCGGGAGATATCCAACGCTCGTCAAACGGCTCGATACCGTTCGCGACGGCCCATTGATTCTGCGGAATTGTAACAAATGTATTCGGATTAACCGCCACCATCGTAGATTGTGCGTTTTCGCCACGCATGCGAGTAACATCCGCGCTCAGGGTGATCTCCAAATCGTCTGAAGGCAGGAAAAGGGCCAGGATACGGCCAACGGAATTATCCTCCCCTCCGGATAGTTTTCCGTCAAACAGACTGTGACCGAACCCATCCTGCTTTATGCTCTCGCCACTTACCCGGACAGCAAAGACGTTATCAACAATTGGAGCATTGACAGAGAACCCCAAATTCAGGCGATTTCGTGAACCGATCTTTGCCCTGACACGTCCACCAAATTCGAAGGTCGGCTTTTTGGTGATTACACTTATCGCGCCACCAATGGTGTTCTTGCCAAACAATGTACCCTGAGGCCCTCGCAGGACCTCAACACGCTCAATATCCAGAAGATCGAGCGAGCCGCCCGCTGTACGCGCAATGTAAACACCATCCACATATATGCCGACGCCCGGATCATTCGTCGAGATGAAGTCGCTTTGGCCTATGCCCCGAATATAAAAACTGGCATTGCCGCCGCCCTGGGTACTGTTTGTAAAAGCAAGTCCAGGCACAGTATCGGCCAACTGCGTAATCCCGTCGATTCCACGCGCCTTTAGCCCCTCTGACGTGACGGCGCTGACCGATATAGGAACATCTTTTAGCGATTGCTCCCGTTTCTGGGCTGTGACCACAATTTCTTCCAGCCCACTCCGTCTCATCCGGCCCTTTGCGTCTCCCTGACCGTCCTGCAGAAGGCCTTCCTTACCGCTGTCGGTTGAAGATGCTTTTCGAATGACAACGGTTTTGTCGTCCTGAAACTTATAGACAAGGCCATGATTTGCGAGAACGCGCTGGAGCGCATCTTCGATGGTGTATCTGCCATCCAGCGGCGACGTTTGAATGTTCTCAACTGCATCTGTGTTATAGATAATTTGAATGCCGGCTCGTTCCGCCAGCGCATTTAAAGCCAAATTCATTGGCTGTGCAGCGAGATGATATTCGACAGTATTCTTTGGTGATTGCGCTGCAGCCATCCCAGCGTGCAACGCAATGATGGAAGCGATTGTAATGATATATTTGTTTCGCATATTTCACCCCCTGATTGGAATTTTTGAGCAGACTTATTGCGTAACAAGACTGCTATGTATTGGGAGACGGATATGCGATTAAATACCCCTTAACTTTTCTTATATTCTGGAGAGGCCGCTACTTGGCGGACACCACCGCAATATACTTTCCCTCATCCTCCACCTTGATGGGAAGAGTTGCTTCCAGAAATTTTATCGACATCGGAATATTCGAAATCTTGAAAACACCGCCCACCCGCCGGTCACTCAAAGAAGGAGCCAGCAGCACAATTTTTTTATCGGTGTAGCGGTTGAATTCCGCAATCACATCGATGAGGGATGTATCTTCAAATGTAATAATACCTCGCCGCCAGCCGGTAGCACGTCTTATATTTTTTGGCTCCATCTCTTTCGTAATGCCATCAGCCCGGAAGGATATCTGTTGTCCTGCGACAAGACTTTATTCCACTTGGGTCCAGCCCCATCAGATCTATCATCATCCGTGACTTTGACGATTCCCTTTATCACGCTCACCGTCACGTCATTTGACGAATTCTTGTAAACATCGAACTGGGTTCCAACCACCCGGATTTCACCGTTCCCGGTATCGATGACAAACGGCCAGTCCGGACCTCGCGCAACACTAAAGAACGCCTCCCCCGAGATAAAGGAAACAGATCGCATGTCTTTTGTCATCCTGACCGCGATTTTGGTTTTTGTATTAAGGTGAATTTCCGTCCCGTCCTCAAGGGTTACCGTTTTTTGCTCGCCGGTTGCGGTTTGATATTCTACTGGTTCAGGCGGCGACAGATAATAAAACAAACCGACCGCCAGAACCGTGACCGCCACTGCCGTGGTGGCAACCGCCCACGCCGAAAACCCGGACAAACCCGAGAAAAATCTCCGGATTCCGCCGGTAATTTTTCCCCAATCCAAACGGGAAACCGGCAAATAGGCATAACTACGCAGTCTTTGAGCGCTTTCGGCCGGCAGCTCGGAAAGGCCGGACCACAGATCTTCGGCCTCTTCGAATGCTAGTCGATTCCGAGGATCAGCTTCGAGCCACTGCAGGAAAAGTTGTTGCTCTTCAAAAGTGACATCATCAGCATCCAGACGCACGGTCCAGTTAATTGCCTCGTCATATGTGTTATCGCGTTGTCGGGTCATAATTGGTCTGTTATCTCAAATGCTGCAACCGCTTACGACAATGACGCAGGGCCCGTGTCATGTGCTGTTCAACCATGCTCCTGGTGATACCAAGTTCCTCGGCAATTTCACCATAGCTTTTTTCCAGGATCTTATGCATCACCACGACCTGTCTTCGTCGCGGCGACAATTCACTAATTGCCTTCTCCAAAGCCCTCCTGAAGTCTCTCGAATGCAGCGATGTTTCAGGAGAAAATCCGTCATCGGGTATATTGTTAACAAGGCCATCATCGAACACTTCTTTCACTCTGGACCGCCGGCGACGAATATGGTCAATGAGTATGTTCGTTGCCACCCGAAACAAAAACGCCTTGGGATGCCTGATGTCTTCAGGGGCTTTTGCGAGATGCAATTTCAGGAAAGCTTCTTGCGTAATATCTTCTGCCTCTTCAACCGAGCCTGCTTTCTTAATCAGATAAAGCCGCAGCTCATCCTCGTATTCTTTAAATACCCTGATAATCAGTCTGTTATCAGTTTTGGGCATTTTGCTTCCGTGCCGGTTACAGTTCCGTCCGAGTATAAGACGCACAAAGTGCGATGACACCCCTTATGGCGTTGTCATATGTGGACATCGGGTGGCCTTGTCAATTTCTGGTGGTCGGAGATGGCGCGTAGAAATATCGCCTGCGTCCGGAGAGCTTCGCCAATATGGATGCCAGGCCCCTTCGGGACTTAATGCGGCGAGGCCACCTCAACAACGATTTTGCCTTTCTGCTCGCCTGAGCGCATGTAGTCATAGGCGGCAATGGCCTGGTCGAACGGAAAGATGCGGTCAATGGTGGCGGCCGGCAGTTTGCCGCTGGACAGTGCGTCCGTCAGGAAGGTCCTGGCGCGCTCCCGGGCCACCGGATCGCGCATTTCATTAATCAGGGAATAGCCGTGCACGGCGCCTTTCTTGCGCACCAGCGGTACAATCTGAAAGCTTACCAGGTTGGTGCCGGACAGGCCACCGTGAACGTAAATATTCGCCCGTTCGGCAATCGCTTCGATATAGCTGTCGACAAAAGGCCCGCCGATTGTATCGTTGACCAGGTTGACGCCCTGGCCGTCGGTGATCTCCATGACCCGGTCGACCAGGTTTTCTTCCCCGGTGGCGATTGCTGCATCCGCGCCCTGAGACAAGATGAAATCCTTCTTTGCCGACGTCCGGGTGGTGCCGATCACATTGGCCCCCAAAAGCTTGGCTATTTTTGTGGCGCCCTGCCCGGCGCTTGACGACGCCGCGGTAATCATCACCCAATCGCCGGGACCAACGGGAAACAACTCAACCAACGGAAAGTAGGCCGTCAGGTATTGCATCAGGTATGAACAGGCCTCGGCTGCCGAAAAGCTCTCGGGCCAGGCCATCAGAAAATCCTCATGGGCAAGAGCAAATTCGCCGGCGACCGAATAAGGCCCATCGATATTGGGAATGCAGGTGACTTTGTCGTCGACTTTGAATTTCGTAACCTTTTCGCCAATCGCCTCGACAATGCCGCAGGCTTCGTATCCCACCCGGAACGGCAGATCGCCCACCACATAATGGCGGCCCTGCATCAGCAGAATATCAGCCTGATTCAGGGCGTAGGCATGCACCGCAAAGCGAACGTCATGGGGGCCCGGCTGGTCGGGTTCGACATCTCGGAACACCAACCCAAGGTCGTCGCCTACCTGATCGAACAGAAGAATTTTTCGCATTCCTTGATCCCGGTTTTGAATTTTGTTTGGCGTCTTCAAATGTCAGGCAGCAGACGTATAACTTTTAAAAGGCACCACTTCGCCTTCAAAACAGGACATTTCGCGGGTTTCGTATACCCGGCCATCGCGAACCGTCCAGATGGCGATGATGTGGATGAGACCTTCTTCGCCTGCGTTGTCGATGAAGTGGTATTGAAAGGCAGCGGCCGCTTTGTCGCCTTCGCTGAGACCGTATTCAAACGGCACGGCGACGTTCCAGGATTTGAATTTTTCAAGCATTTCCTGGAAGCGGCCCATCATGGCCGCCGATCCTTCGCATTTGAGAACATTATCAATGTACAAGCGGCAATCGGGGGCGAAATATTTTTCGACGTCGCTTTGCTGCAATGGAATTTCGCGCAAGCCCACCCGGGAAAACCACTCGAAGGCCCGCTCCACCACAACAATGCTTTTCTCCGAACTTTTCATCATCACCCTCCGCCAGCGCACTGAATTCCGGATCTGAACAATTTGCAGATAACCGCTGTTATCAAGGCATTATGGCCCTTATTCGACGGGCCCGAAAAAATGATGGTCGAAACATTGCCACTGGCCGTCGGCCTCACGCCATGCGGAGGCATAGGCCATGGTCTTGTTTTCCATGAAAGATTTCATTTCTGCGGCCGACGGCATGTTGGGCCCTAACTCTCCCTTAAATTCTTCGCGGACATTGGCAAAGACCTGGGTAATCACCATTTTCCCCATCCGGCGCGCCGTGAGACCGACAAAGCGAATGTCCGCACTTTTTATATTTTTATCCATTTCAATGAATTCGGACTTTCTGATTTGCCCGCCATTGAATTTCGGATCGCAGGTAAACAGAAAATCGTCCGCAAGAACTTTTTCAAGATACTCGAAATCGCCTGTTGCCAGGGCGTCGATCCAGCCTTTCATGGCGGCAACGGCGCCTTCGCACCCGGCCTCAATATCTTCCATTCCTCTAAATCCTTTTCGAACGCAGTGGGGCTAGTTCAAGCCGGCAGCTATGGCTTCGCTAGTGGTGGTAAAACCAAAGCAGAAACGCACATTGTAAAGGGTGGCATCCATGCAGAATTGCGGCGATGTGGTGGCCACGGCATCTTCAATGAGAATGGTGTCGTAGCCATGGAAATTGGCGTCCATCAGGGTTGCCAGCACGCACTCATCGGCGTTTACACCGGCAAATAAAAGAGTGCGGATATTCAAGTTGCGCAGCGTCGAATTGAGCGGGGTATCAAGAAATCCGCTGATCCGGTGCTTATCGATAAAAATATCGGCACCGTCGGGCTTAAGCTCATCAACAATAGTGGCGCCCCAGCTGTCTTTGGTCAGAACCCGGCTGGGACCGGGCCGTTTGCCGCTCGCAGGGCCGGTCATTTCATCCCCGAGACCGCTGCCCTGCCCAGTCGGATTGAAGCTTATGAGCGTGCCCGGCGACAGATTGGCGACGTCCTCCCTCACCCCCCAGTTGAGCCAGATGATGGGAACGCCCGCGGTCCTGAGCCCCTTTACCGTTTGCCCGATCGCGGGATAAATCTGCGCCAGGGGCGAAATATCAACGCCGAGGGAGTCGAGAAAACCACCGGGAGTACAGAAATCATTCTGCATGTCGACGATAATCATGGCCGTCCGCTTCAAATCTAGGATGAGCTTTTTCGGCTGGGCGTCGATCTTGAGCGGCGCGACATCGGACGGGGCTCGAGTCAGATCACAAGTGACGCCATCGGTGCGGTAAAAGTCTCGTCCGGGCCGGCCGATGGTGGCCCAGTCGGCACTTTCGCTTTTGTCTGTCATGGCGACCTCCTTTGCCGATGGTTTCCAAGCCACCGGAAAAGCCGATGGCGCGGCTTAGGTCGGGCGGCAACGGAAATCGATAACCAGATGTTGCACCATGACCACATGCCAGAGCAATTGTCCAAAAAGGGTGGGAAAAATATATGGCTCAGCCCGACGACGATGTCTGTTTGGAGAAACGGTCTTTCCACCAATAGTCCTTGCCTGCGGGCGGGGGTGGCGGCCCGTCCTTTTCGCGCAGGCCATCGTCGCGCAGGGGGCATGGCGCACTCGGTCGCTTGGCAAACATTTCAGCCCACCGATGAAGTTTGGGATATTTGGCTGGAAAGGTTTCGATATCGAAATTTTCGGCGTTATGGTGCACCATCGGATAAAGCGCACAATCGACAATCGATATCTGCTTGCCCATCAGGAAGGGGCCTTCGTCGTCGGCCAAAAACTCCATACATTCTATGGTCTTGTCGAAGAACGGTTGAAGCCAATCCGCAGTCTCGGGGCTTTGGGTCAGAACCTGCGAAAACTGCGGAATCCGGTTGACGTAAATGGGCAGGGCGCGGAGAAAGAATTCGTTCACCAGATTGAGATAACTGCGAAAGCGGTTACGCTCACACGCATTCTGGCCAACGAAAACGGGGTCTGGATAAAGTTCTTCCAGATATTCCATGATGGCAATGGAATCGACCAGAACCGTACCGTCGTCAAGCTCCAGAAAAGGCAGAAAACCGAGCGGGTTCTTTTCCAACAACTCCGGCGATTTTTCATCACCGTATTTAAGACTTACGATCTCGATATCGGTAATGCCTTTTTCCTTCAGATATATTGTGACCCGGCGCGTCCAGGGCCCCCAGGCAAGGTCATATAATTTCATCTCGATCACGTCCTATCTATGTACGCGACGGCGGCACGCCGTCCTTATCCAATTTCTAATAAAGGGTTTCCTTGTGGGCCTTTTCGATGGTTCCTGAACTCAGGGCGTCTCTGGCTGCTTTTTTAATCCTAGACACAATCACTTTAGGATGGTTTGATTTTCGACGTATCAGACTCAAAGGACAACTACCCCTATCGGGTAGATGCGCGGTTATTGGTCTCCCACGCGAAACAGGGTGCTCGTCTTATGTCGGATAGCGACCCGGAAAATTCGGGCCATTGGTTGCTTAAGCTCAAAACCTCGCCACCGCCCTCAAACCAGTGGCACGTGCTGCGCGAAGACGCTTTGAGAAAACTGGGGAACGGCCGGGATTTGAAATTAGCCCTTGTTAATGCGCCGGCGGGGTATGGAAAAACCACCTTTTTGTCGCAAGCCTATCAGAATGCCGTCCGCGAACAGATCACAACAATCTGGGTAACCCTTGACGAGACCGACGAAACCCCCGCCGGTTTTGTTGCGAACCTGAAGGCCGCTGTCGACCTGACCTTTGCCCCCGACGCTGATAGCGAGATTCCACGGGGCACCCAGGTCTCGCTCAACCTCAGGTCAAAGATGGATTTGATCCTGGGCCAACTGGCGCAGCAGGATGCGCCTATCCTCATATTTTTCGATGAAGGCGATCACCTGAAGCAAAGCAAGACCATTCAGGCGCTGTCCTACTTCATTCAAAAGGCCCCGTCGAATCTGACCTTTGCGATTGCAAGCCGAGGGGTTTTGCCGCTTAAAACGGCGGAATACCGGGCCACAAACCGGCTTTGCCAGATTACGGCGATGGATCTCCGCTTCAATGATCGCGAGATTTCCACCTTTCTCGCGGACGTCTTGCCGGACGGGTTCCCGCTGGATTTTGTCATCCAGACCGAAGGCTGGCCACTTGCCCTGCAAATGGTGAAACTGTGGCTTCAGGAGCACCCGTCGCGTATCCACAGCGCCCGTGACATCCCTATAAACCTGATGGATATCGCCAATTATCTGGCCGAACAGATTTATGCCGACCTCTCGCCCGTTCTGCAAAATTTTTTGGCCATGACCTCCATTCTGGACCGCTTTACCGGCGATGTGGCCAACGCTGTCTGTCTCAGGTCTGACGGTTGGACACTGATTGAGCAATTGATGAAAGCCAACTGTTTCATCATCCCGCTTGACAGCGAAGGCCAGTGGTATCGTTATCACCCGCTTTTTGTCACCTTTCTGCGCAATCGCCTGCGCCTTCGTCACCATATTGATGTAGGCAAACTCCATGCCCGGGCATCGGAATGGTTTGTTTCGACCCGGCAGTGGGGGCTGGCCGTGCGCCATGCAGTGGCGTCCGAAGATTATGAGCGTGCGGCCGATATCATTGAAATGGCGGGCGGCTGGAAGCTTGTGCCAACGTCATCGATATCGGTGGTTGAAGAGGCGCTCCAGCATATGCCCGACAATCTGGTCCGCCGTCGGCCTCGGCTTAGCCTGGCGAAGGCCTTTCTACTTGCCAAGCACGGGCAGGTAAAAGAAGCGCTGACCTATACCAGCAAGCCGGAGATACCGGTTTCCGAGGTTGCAGGCCATGACCCGGAAACCATTGAGAATCAAATTGTATTACTGCTTCTAGGCGGCTATTCGGACGACTACCTCAAGGCCTCGCAACGCCCGCATGTCTTGAATATTTCGCACGATATCGAAACCACGGATGAAGTTGCCCGCGCGTCGCTTTCTAATTGCCTGTGCCTGTTTCACCTCGATCACCGAGATTTCGATCTTGCCGAACAGCAAGCGCTCATCACCATTGATCAGCTCGGAAAGGCCGGCATGGAAGATGCCTTTGGTTATCTTTACTGCCAATTGGCGCAGATCGGCATTGCCCGCGGGGATTTCAGCCGCGTCGACCATTATCAGACCTTGGTGGTCGGTGACCATGATCAGGAATGGCAGTTCGACAACAACGCCACGGTATTTATCTCTATCTATGCCGCCGAGGTCGCTGTCGAGCGAAACGATATGGTATTGGCGGAAAAGCTTCTGGGACAGTCCTTCCCCTATGCGACCGATATTGACGGCTGGTTCGATATTCTGGCGGCGGGATTCGCGACCGCCGCCCGGATTGCCTATGATGGCGGGGGAATTGCGCCCGGCGCTCGATGTTCTGGACAGAGCCGATGCCGTCGCCACCTTACGCGATCTTTTTCGCCTCAAGGGAATTGCCGCGGCAATGCGGCTTTTACTTGTCTCACTCGACGGCGGCGCGGAAGCAGCGACGCCCTACTTCGATCAACTCCGCGACCTGACCGGGAAGCAGAAGACGTTCCCGGGATGGGAAAAGACCTGGCGATTGGCAGAGATCATCACCTTTGCCGAAAGTTGCTATTTTCTGCGCCTTCGCAATTATAAATCTGCTGACGGGCTGCTTGAGCCGTTCTACGAGGAAGCGGGACAGAAAGACTTGCGCGGCCAGCGCCTGCGGACCGCCATGCTTCTTGCCCATTCCGCCCTTGGCCAGGGCAATGAGCGCCGTGCAAGAGCGCTAATGTCGGAAGCTTTGGTCCTTGCCGCAGAAATAGGTGCCGTGCGGTCCTTTCTGGAATATGACTGGCCGGCGACCGCGTCCCTGATCCGCGACACGGTCAAAAGAAATGGCTGCCTAAATCAAGACGTCATCACCTTCACCACCGACCTTCTAAATCTGGATTCCACTGCGGACGCAAACCCGGCGGAAAACCTGACCGACCGCGAGTTAGAAGTCCTCGGGACTCGTCGCCGCCGGCTACGCCACCAAGGAAATTGCTTACGAGCTCAAGCTTTCGGAAAACACCATCAAATATTACCGTAAAAAAATTCACAGCAAGCTCGGGGTTTCCAGCCGGTCGCAGGTGGTCGCCGCAGCGCGCCAGACGGTGCCGCCGAAACGACCCTGATTCACGGGTTCCATCGATCGATTTCGCCCCTCCTACCCTTTTCGGTCAATTGAGGTCGGTGAACAGGACCGCTAGCGTTTCCCAAGGTGAATAATTTTAGGGACAGCGGCCATGACAATTCAGATCCGGGCGATTGCTCCCGTTACCTCTACAGCGCTGCCCCATGAGGCCTTTATTGCGCCAATGAACAATTCCTCGACAACAGTAACATGGGCGATTTTGGAGCGCGGACCGGACAGCGTGGAAGATTATTTCGATAGCGCACTCGCGGTACCCGACCTTATCCGGATCGCGCAGGAAGCGGAAGCCGACGGGGTCGATGCGCTCGTCATCAATTGCATGGCGGACCCGGGGTTGGCGGCACTTCGGCAGGCGGTTTCAATTCCGGGTTTCGGCGCCGGTCAGGTCGGCTTTCACCGGCCGCAATGTTGGGTCCGAGATTTTCCATCCTGCCGGTCCTGAAACAGGCGGCGGGGTTGTTTCGCCACCTGGTACGCGGCTATGGACTGGAACCCAGTCTCGCATCCATCCGACCCATTGACACCCCCGTCCTTGACCTTGAAAAGAACATGAAGCGGCTGCCCGAGGACCTTGCCGAGGCTGCTCGGCTGGCAATTGAAGAGGATGACGCAGACGTGATTGTGCTGGGCTGCACAGGTTTACTGGGGCTCGGCAAAGACGTGACCGCTCGCCTTGCCACCCTGGGACATGGCGGCGTGCCGGTTATCGATCCGATGCCGGTCGCGGTTCAATTCGCGGCCACGGTCGTCAAATCGCACCTCACTCACAGCCGCAAGGCTTATGCCCTGCCGGCCGCCAAGGCGCGCCCGGGCTTTGAACACCTCACCCGTCCCCAGGATAACAGACAAAAGAGAGCATAATGCGAATTGGCATAGATGTTGGCGGGACCAATACCGACGCCGTGGCAATGAAGGCCAACAAAGTATTGGCCTGGGTCGAAAACGCCAACCACGGCGGATATCAGCAGCGGTATCGTGGCGGCAATGAAGTCGCTTCTGGAAAAACCGCCGGAAGCGGAGAGCCCATCGAATTCGTGATGATCGGCACCACCCAGTTCACCAACGCCTTTGTCGAGCGCCGTGACCTGCTGCCGGTGGGCGTTATTCGTATCGGCCTGCCGACCACCCGTGACCTGCCGCCAATGACCGACTGGCCGAAAGATTTGCGCGCGATTATCGGCAACCATACCTATATGGTGGGCGGTGGCTATGAGTTCGACGGGCGCATCCTGTCCCCGCTTAACGAGCAGGAGATTATGCAGGCCGCCCGCGAGATCAAGCGCCAGGGCCTGAGATCCGTGGCGATCTCCGGCGTTTTCTCTCCTCTCAACGACGCCATGGAAAAGCGCGCGGCCGAAATTGTTCTGCAAGAACTTCCCGACGCCGCCATTACGCTGTCATCCAGCATTGGCCGGATTGGCATTCTAGAGCGGGAAAATGCCGCCATTATCAACGCCAGCCTTGCGGACATATCGCACCATGTGGTCAGCGCTTTTGGCAGCGCATTGAAAACTCTCGGCATCGACGCGCCATTTTTTGTAAGTCAGAACGACGGCACCCTGATGGCACCCGATTTTGCCGCCAAATACCCCGTGCTGACCTTCGCGTCCGGGCCCACCAACAGCATGCGCGGAGCAGCCTATCTGACCGGCGTCAGCGATGCGCTGGTCGCCGATGTCGGTGGCACCACGACGGATATTGGCATGCTGACGAACGGATTTCCGCGCGAATCGTCGATCGCGGCGGAGGTTGGCGGCGTGCGCACCAATTTCCGCATGCCCGATATCATTTCCTTGGGGCTCGGCGGCGGCAGCATCGTGAAAAAAGGCCCGCCGGTAACAGTGGGGCCGCAGTCCGTTGGCCACCGCCTGACCAAGGAAGCACTGGTCTTTGGCGGCGCGACGTTGACGACCACGGATATCGCCGTTGCAGCGGGCCACGCCGACGTCGGTGCGCCTGAGCCCGTGGCCACGCTCGACAAGACCCTGGTGCAGGATGCGCTTGACGCCGTGCATCGTATTGTGGAAGACGGAATCACGTCCATGAAGATCAGCGCTGCACCGGTCCCGCTCATCATGGTGGGCGGGGGCAGGATTGTCATCACCCGGGAGCTTGCCGGAATTTCGGAGACTCTGTTCCCCGATCACGGCGCGGTGGCAAATGCCATCGGCGCCGCCATCGGACAAGTCAGTGGCGAGGTTGACCGCATTCTGTTCTATGACCAAGCCGGGCGCGACAAGGCGCTTGCCGATACCACGAGCGAGGCCCGCGACCGCGCCCTTCAGGCCGGGGCCGCCGCAGCCAGCGTAACGGTGACGGAGATCGAGGAAATTCCCCTTGATTACATGCCCGCCGGAGCCGTGCGCCTTCGTATCCGGACGGTCGGCGATTTGCAGGGACTGAATTGATGGCACAGCAGAAAAAAAGCCCGAGCCCCGGTTCCGCCAAACGCGTCATTGCGGCGGATCAAATTGCCATGCTGACCAAAGGCGCCGCTTTCCTGGGAAGCGGCGGTGGCGGCAATCCCTATATCGGCGGCCTGGTCGCCCATCGGGCGATTGAGAAATATGGCCTGCCGCAGGTCATCGACGTTGACGACCTAGCGGACGATGCCTGGGCTTTTTCCATTGCAGGTCTTGGGGCGACAACCGTTCTGATCGAAAAACTGATAAACCTGGGGGCCGCCGAACAGGCGTTCGAAAAGCTCGGTCGATATCTGGGATGCCAGCCCTCCGCCATCATGCCGGCCGAAATGGGCGGCCTCAATTCAACCATTCCGCTGGCGCTGGGCGCCAAACTGGGGCTGCCGGTGATCGACGCGGACGGTATGGGCCGCGCCTTTCCCGAAATGCAGATGGTGACGTTTAACGCCTATGGTGTTTCCCCGACCCCGTTGGTCATCTCCAACGAACATCTCGACTGCGTTTTGATTGAAACCGGTGACAGCAAACTGGCCGAAGATATCGGCCGGGATGCCGCCACCCGCCTCGGCCTCAGTGCCGTGGTTGCGCTCTATCCCATGACTGGCAAGGATGCCAAGCGCACAGCCATTCCGGGCACCCTTTCGATCGCCCTTGGGATCGGAGCCGCCATTATCGACGGACGCCGGCAGGGCGATCCCATCGAAGCGTTGCTGACATACCTGAGAACCACGCCTTATTATAACCATTGCGGGGCTATCTTCGATGGCCGGATCACCGATCTGTGGCGTCAGACGACCTCGGGGTTCGCGGTTGGATATTGCGTTGTTACCGCCCTCGACGACCCCGATCGCAAGCTTAAAATCGATTTTCAGAATGAATTTCTGGTCGCCCGGGAGAATGACGTACTCCGGGCCGTAGCGCCCGACCTTGTGTGCATTCTCGACCGCGAAACCGCGGACCCGATCACCACCGACAGCGTGCGGTACGGGCAGCGCGTCAAGGTGGTCGTCGCCAGCGTGGCGGAAATGATGCGCACGCCTGAGGCTCTCGCGGTGTTCGGGCCGGATAAACTCGGAATCAATGAAACCTATCAGCCGGTGGAAACGTTATTGAAAGCGCTGCCGGCATGACGAAAGACGACCCCAACGCAGACCGGCACTGCGGCGGGCCCGGCCACCAGGGCTGTTTCTGATCTCCACACCGATCAGACGAAAGATCCGCTGAAATCACCCTTTCACCCCTTCGGCCCCACCCTTTTAGGACAATTGTCGCCTACCCTCGCAGTCTTTAGCCTGATGCCTTCAAGAAAAATATGGAGGAATGGAATGACCACCACCAAAACAAGACTGCGTCATTTGACATCCACATCTATTCTTTGTT
The DNA here is from genome assembly GCA_963746725.1 of uncultured Alphaproteobacteria bacterium. Classification (GTDB taxonomy): domain Bacteria; phylum Pseudomonadota; class Alphaproteobacteria; order Sphingomonadales; family Govanellaceae; genus J090. The sequence goes on from CAVVCF010000008.1 coordinate 207,658, forward strand.
TTTCCGCGTGCCTTACGGGTTTCGCCTTCGATGCCAGTTACGCGGCGGCTCAAACGAAAGCGCCTGAAAAATCGGCATTCATTGAAGAGGTGGTCGTCACCGCCCGCCGCCGCGCTGAAAACTTGCAGAGCGTGCCGGACGCCATCACCGTCTTCCAGGCCAAGAAAATAGAAGACGCCCAGATTCAGAAATTCGCCGATTTCGCAGCGATGACGCCGAACTTTGAATTTTTCCCGTCGGCATCGCCCGGCAATTTCCAGATGAGCATCCGGGGCATTAGCCAGGCCGGCGGCAACGGTGGCGATGCGCCGGTTGTTATGGTTGTCGACGGGGTCACCCTTCCCTATCCGAACAGCTTTACAATGCCTCTGGTCGATATCCAGAGCATCCAGGTGTTGAAAGGGCCGCAGGGCGCTCTCTATGGGCAAAACGCGATTGGCGGCGCCGTGGTTATCACGACACAACAGCCGACAAACGATTATCGCGGACATATTATCGCAAGCTACGGCAAGGGAAATGAATACAGGTTGACGGGCGTGCTCAGCGGTCCAATCGTTCCTGACAAGCTGCTCTTTCGGATTTCCGGCCTGCGTCACAGTTTTGATGGCGATGTGCGTTATGCCTATGCGCCTAAGGACCTCGAAAACTATCTGGAGGACAATTTCGGCCGCCTCACCTTGAAGTTTTTGCCAGCGGATAATTTTACCGCGGACCTTACGGTCGATTATGGCACGACATTCAGCGGGGCCGAGCCCCTTGTGCCGGCAACCTATAGTCCGGCCTCTGGCATTCCCAATGTTTCGACAATGCAGTTAAACGATCAGTTGGTGCTGGGCCTGCCCAATCAGGATTATCACACCCACACACGGCGTGATGCGTTCAATGCCTCCCTGAAATTGAATTGGAGGTCCGACTTTGCGGATATCACCTCCGTGACCGCGGGGACGATCCTTCATGAGAACAACCATCAGGATCTCGACGTTTCGCATATCCCCTTCGTTCAGCTTGTCGACCAGCCGGTCAACATCCGCGCCTTTTCTCAAGAGGTCCGCATTAACTCGCCGAGCGATCAAAGGCTCCGCTGGAGCGTTATCGGCTTTATGTCAAAGGTTCACCGAAAAATCCCCTTTTCGATTGACGGTAACCTCACTCTTTTGTTTACCGGCGACACAGATCCTGCCAATGCCGTTTATGTGCCATTTGCGTTCGATGACGCCGATCAGCATCTGAATTCCTATGCCGCATCGATCCAGCTTAACTATGATATCCTGCCGACTTTGGAGCTGACGGTTGCCGGGCGTTATGACCATGATCCCCGAAAGCAGGTCGATTTAGGGGTTACGTTGAAGCGGACCTTTAACAAGTTCCAGCCCAAGGCGTCGCTTGCATACAAGCCCACTGACAATCAGACCTATTATGTCACCTATGCCAAAGGCTTCCGGCCAGGCGGCTTTAACCCCGGCAACAATCCCGCCGTGACGCCAGTGTTTGACCCGGAAGAAACGTCGACATTTGAGATCGGGGCAAAATTCCGCTTGCTCAACGACATGGTCAGCCTGAGTCTTGCGGCTTACACCACCGAGTACAAAAATCAGCAGTTGACTTTGGTCCAGGTTACTGCCGGCGGCGCAACCCAAAGCATCTTTACCGTCAAGAGTGACCGGATCAAGGGCCTGGAGCTTCAAGCAGAGGCCCGGCCGATCGCCGGATTGGAACTTGGACTGAGCGCCGGTTTGCAAGACGGCAAGATCAAGGAATTCGGGGAACTCTCTGTCTGGCGGTGCATTCTCGCCGGACGCCTACATCGGAAAGAATGTACCCCTGCAATCGAAATACACGTTGAGCGCATCGGTTCAATATACCCACGAGGTCTTCAACGGCGTTGACGGGTTCGTTCGCGGTGATCTGGTCCGAAAAGGCCGGCTGTACTGGTACGCCGACAACAGGGTCAGTCGCCCGCCATTCAATTTGGTGAATGTGAAAGCGGGTATTCGCAACGACAGTTGGGAGCTTAACTTCTACGGCACCAACATATTCGGCAAAAGATACTACGCCCTCTATTTCGACAATACCTTCGTTGGTGCGCCCGGTGGCTTCGACTTTGGCAATTTGGGCGACCTGTCAAGATATGGCGTCGAATTGTCATACCGGTTCTGAAAGAACCACGGGTCATCATGAACCAACCTCGATGGTGATACTAAAGCATAAGGAGGTCAATATGGACAGACGCACCTTTGGAGCCGCCGCCGCGGCGGCATTGTTGGTGGGGGCATCGGGCAAAGCCTTTGGCGCGACCGATAAAGCGAGTGGCGCCGCAAACGAGGATATTCAGCCCGGATGCGAGGGCGCGGTAGCCGCCTTGAAGGGCTGGATTGTCGCCCTTAAGAATAGGAATTTCGAATATCTTGAACAGCACCTCGCACCCGATTTTGCGTTTTCCTATGCCCCGCTCAGAACCAAAAACGGAATGCTGCAGGGCGGGCATAGAAACAAGGCGCAGTTTATCGAGCAAGACCGGCATATCTATAATTCTGACATCAAATTCGTCAGTTTAACGGCGCGGAAGATGGGTGATCTTGTTGTAACCCTCGTGTTCGCCACCGTTTTCGAAGAAGTTCGTGGCGATTTGGGGCCAGGAATGCCAAGCGCCGCAGAGATGAATGCCGTGGTCCAGAACAAGACCTTGGCCTATGCATCGGGGTGGCGAAAGATTGATGGCCGATGGCAATGCACAAGCCACAACGTTTTAGGCGACGTTCAAGGCGCCTAGGGGTGTCATGTATGGACATCGGGCAATTCGCGGCTCGGCTTTGGAAGGACCGCTCAGGACCAAAGACGGAATGCTGCCGGGCGGGACGATAAACCAAGTGCAATATTTGCTGCGAAAACGGATTAAAAAGCGAGGTATCAATAGCTTCCATGCCAATTGTTCTCCAGTTTGACCGCCCGGGACCGCGCACAGAACTGAAATTTCGCGACATTCCCGAACCCACGCCGGGCCCGGGGGAAGTGCTCTACAAGGTGCTCGCCTTCGCCCTTAACCGCGGAGACCTGCTTTACGTCGCGGATACCTATTACAACTCTCCGGTTTTTCCCGCGCGGGTAGGACAGGAGGCCGCCGGCATCGTTACCGCAGTGGGGCCAGGCGTCACACAGTTTCGCGCCGGGGACCACGTTTCATCAATCGTCCAGGAAGAAGGCCGCTACTGCGTTAACGGAGAGTTCGCGGTCACGCCGGAGCGTTTTCTTGCGCCGTGGCCGAAAGGATACAACGCGATCGAAGCCTGCGCCGTCTGGTCGGCCGCGATCACTGCCTATTATCCCTTTGTGGAACTGGCCCACGTCAAGCCGGACGACTGGGTGCTGGTGACGGCCGGGTCCAGCACTGTCGGAACCGGCGCGATCCAGGTCGCCAAGTGCCTTGGCGCAAAGGTCATTGCAACCACAAGGACCGCTTCGAAAGCAGCGCGCCTGAAGGATCTTGGCGCCGACCACGTCCTGCAGACCGGAGGCGAGCCGATTGGCGACAAATTGCTGGAGATTACCGGCGGAAAAGGGGTGCGCGTGGTATTCGATCCGATCGCCGGGGATTTCGTCGCTTGCTACGCCGAAGGACTTGCAAAGGACGCACTGGTTTACCTGGTCGGCGCGCTAAGCGGCAAATTGGACGTTAGCTTTTCTATTCTCCCCCTCGTCCGCAGCGGCGCATCGATTGTTGGCATGTCCATCTATAACTATCACAGCGATCCGGGGAAATTCGAACGGGCGAAAGCGTTTATCAGCAAGGAATTGGAACGCGGCAGGATAAAACCCGTCGTGGACCGCACTTTCGACTTCCGCGAGACGATTGACGCATACGGTTACATGGAAGAAGGCGGCCAGTTCGGGAAAATTGTAGTGAGAGTCGTCCCGGAGGCGCCGTCACGTTAACTCCTATGCAGCCACGATGAATGTCCTGGTTGATCGGTTCAGGCGGGAAGCGATGGCGCTTGTATGAGATTTTCTGCATCCACAGAGGTTAACTCAGCTTCAAACATGGCAGAGAGCAAAGTTAATGTGATAACGCTATAACCACAGGCGATGACTTGAAATTATGGAAATGGCTGGTCATCAAGGCAAGCTAAAAGGGCGGACATCTCGGGGCAAATTTTCGTCTGACAAAACCCCCTGGTCGCCGCCTTCGGGTATTGCGGCCGGCCATCGGACCTGACTGTAGCCGTGGTCATTCGAGGCGGGGGCGAACCCTGTCGGACTTCGCCCATAATTGGGCGGCGATGCGGTCGTCCATGCCCCCCTCGTCAACCGGCTTGTAACCGCATGCCTTATAGTGGCCGATCGAAAGGGCATTACCCTTGAGCCCCAGAAAGAAGCACATCGCCGTCACCACGATGGTGAGCAGCGTCGCCAGCGAACCGGCAGTTGCCGGCGGCAAGTCCAGAACGGGTAAAGCCAGTCTGAAGCTCCACACCCCCATCATAACGACGCCCCAGAATATGAGACCGCGAAAGAACAAGGGAATGCCGAGAAAGCCGGCGCCAAGAAAGAGCGACCAGCTCCAGCCCTCGTTAAGGACTTTGACCTCGCCCGTCCCCTGATGTTTGAGCGTGATAGCCATCGTACCGACTCCTTCACGGGCCATTATGCTGCGCCCAATCCGTTAACAGCCGGTTATCCCGCCCAAGACCGGTGGCCTAAGGGAGTTGCCGAAACAACCCGGATGGCGTCATCATGTATGGATGGCCCTTTAACGTCCTCTTGAGAGGCGCACCCCCAATCATCTGACGATAGCTGTCTCCGATTGGAGACAGCTTCCGGAAAAGCTGCCCCGTCTTCCACATTCGACTGGCTTTGGTGCCAAAGCGATGGCAGGAAATCCTTGTGGCCTGAATTCGAAATCATGCCGGAGCATCAGAAACGGCCTAGTCTGACAAGACCCTGCGAACGGCGGCGAAACCTGGGTTAATGTGACCGCCCTTGCGATAGCCCCTTCGCCGAAGACAACGGCAAAGAGCCAGCTCTATCTGTAAAGATAATGTTTTCCAGCCAGTCGTCTTGCGATGACTGCGCAAGCGATCAGCTGGAGTTGGTGGAAGATCATCAGCGGCAGCACAATCATGCCGACCTTGGCAGCCGGGAAGAAGATCGCCGCCATGGGAACACCGGTCACAAGAACTCTTCTTGGATCCGCAAAACAACAGGACAATCGAATCCGGCCGATTGAACCGGGCGACATTAGCCATGCCCCATGTGGCGAGCAAAACGATCGCCAGAATAACCGCCGACACAACCAGGATGAACAAAAGCGCGTCCGTGGACATCTTGTTCCAGAGCCCCTGAACAACGGCGCTTGAAAACGCGCCGTAGACCACCAGCATGACCGAACCGCGATCCACCTTCGAAATGATTGAACCATGGCGTTTGAAAAAATCTGCTGTCCACGGCCGGGAAAGGTGGCCGGCGAAAAACGGAAGCAGCAACTGCAACGCTATTTGTTCCATCGCCGCTGAAAGATCGAGATTGCCGCCGACAACGCCCATCGCCAGGCTGACTAGCAGCGGCGTGATAACCGTTCCGGCGAGATTGGATATGGATGCACTGCAGACGGCGGCGGCAACGTTACCGCCTGCGATTGAGGTGAAGGCGATTGACGACTGAACGGTCGAGGGCAGCAGCGTGAGATACAACAGCCCCAGCGCCGTAATCGGCGCCCATATCTGGGCGACATGATATGCGGCCAGGCCAAGGATCGGAAATAGCCCGAATGTCGTCAGCAAAACGAGCAGGTGCAGGCGCCAATTTGTAATGCCTGCCAGGATCGCGCTGCGCGAAAGCTTTGCCCCGTGCAGGAAGAACAGAAGAAAGATCGCCGCCTTCGACAGGTACTTGACCCAGATCATAAACCCGCCGGTGGCGGGAAACAGGGTTGCCGTCAGAACGACAAGCAGCAGCCCGACGAGGAACGGGTCAAGGTAGGCCGTTTTCAAGAATTGCATGGGCCAGGGAACTCATTGGGTTAAACTCGACGCGGGACAATATGATCCTGCCGCTGTGCCCCGCAAGGACAGTGATCATTGCAACGCTGCTTAAGGCCGCGCTGAGAACTGCTTATACCAGTTCGACAGGCTTGGCATGTTTTCCGGAAATTGGTAGCCGAAACGCAGTGCCGTGAACGCGCCGGCGAACAAGGTGCAGTCTGCGATCATGGGTGTTTCACTGCCCAGAAATGGTGCGTGGTGAAGCGAGGCATTAAGCGCCGGTAGAATCGAGGCGAGCACATCGAGACTGTAACGGGCCACGTCCGCCTTCTGCATGACCGGCCGGCCAGGGCGTGTCTTAAAATAGGGGTGGGTATGCACGGCATAAGTCGTCATGTGCCAGAAGGCCTCGGTAGATAGGCAGTCCAGCGCACGAATACGCGCCCGGGTTTCAGGGTCGGTGCCTATCATCGGTGGATCGGGATAGAGCTCTTCAAGATATTCGACGATTGCCCCGGACTCCGTGAGGTACGTCCCGTTGTCAGGCTCCAGCACCGGGACCCGCCCGGCAGGGTTCATCTTGAGGAACGCGGCCGATTTTTGTTCACCCTCGTGGATGTTCACCGGAATACGCGGGACGTCGACGCCCTTTTCTGCAAGATATATCGTGACGCGCCGGCACCAGGCAGATTGCGGAAACTCATGAAGCTGCATGTCAATTCCCCGCGCTGACGCCCGGCCAGGCATCTTCGAGAAAATCGAACATCATTTTCGAGAGATATTCGAACGCGTAGCCATTGGGAACGACATCGCCGTAATGTCCCATGAACGGCATCAGCTCCAATCGGACTTGGTCATTGCCGGCGCGTTCGACTGCGTCTTTCATCATGATCGATTGTTCGGGCGGACACAGCATGTCGTGCTGGCCATGGATCAACAGCGTCGGGATCTTGATCCGATCGGCATAGGTGATCGCCTGTACCCGCTCGTAAAACGCGCGATCCGTGACGGGATCGCCGAGCCACGCCTTGAACAGATCCGCACGGCGGGGGTAATAGGCTGCCGCGCCGTGAACCTGCTGGAGAAAATCGGTCGCAGCGCCCAATGTAATGGCGGCGCTGAAACGGGGTTCAAGCGCAGCTGCCCGTAATGCCGCGTTGCCGCCACGCGATATGCCCATCACCGCTATGCGACTGGCGTCCGCCTTGCTCTTGCCAATAAGCCAGTCGACCGCTGCCGTGATGTCCTTGACGTCGTCTTCGGGTGACCCGGAACGCCAACTTAAGCTGATACCGTTGATCCCATAAGCGGCCAGATTGGCGCCAACCCATTCCATGACCTCGAACATGCCGGTCTGCGTTCCGCCCGGACAGATCACGATTGCAGGCGATTGCGGTCCACCGCCTTCATAGAACAGGCACGGGATAGAGCCCGCATCGGTCGCGATATCGACCGGAGCGCCGGTCAGGGCGATAGGGCCGGCATCGGACAGGAATCAGTGATATCATCGTTCAAACACCTCATTGTCGGGACCTGGCAATGCCGGTAGCCGCGAACGTCTCAGTAAGTCGCTCATCCCTGGGCCAGGGGGCGCTTGTTAATCGCGATAGTCCGGCGATACGCGGTCCAACGCCGGCCAGTCAGCGGTCCCTCGCCCCGCGTCGTGGGCGGCAAATTGGGCGGAAACCCGTTCACAGGTCTCAGCCGGAATTTCGATCTGCGGCGCCCCGGTCGCTTCGAGCTTCAACTGAGACTCGATTGCAATCAGCAGATCCCGCGTCCGTTCAAAGGCATCGCGGGCCGAACCGCCCGCAACCGCCAGCCCGTGGTTTTCAAGAATGAGAGCAATATTCTCGGTCCCGAGCGCCGCCGCGATGCGTGGCCCTTCCTCCGGGCGATCGGTGATCCCCTCGTAGGGGTGACGGCCCAAACGCTTGTAAAACCGTATGGCATTTTGACTGAGCATCTTCAATTCACCGCGGCGGGCGGAAAAGGCAATGCCTGCATTGGAATGGATATGCACGACACAATTGATGTCGCTACGCGCCCTCAGGATCGTGCCATGGAGGATGAAGCCGGGCCGGTTAATGCCCTGCGCTTCATCGCATTCCTGGTCCATATCGGCAACCACAAGGTTTGACGCTGTCACTTCTTCGTAAAGCAGCTCATGATGCTTGATCAGGAAGCAATTAGGCCGATCCGGAAGGCGCATAGAAATATGGTTGTAAATGCCATCAGTGGACGGAAAATGCTCGTCGATAAGCCGATATAGCGCTGCCAGATCGCGCCTGCATTCAGCTTCCGACGCCATGCCTTTCTGCCCCTTAGTCGCATTCATCGAAATCAAAGCTCGTCAAAAGAAGTACACTGATAAGATGCGCGCAACGCCCTCAATCGAAGGAGAATGGCGGTGGTTCAAGAGGCGTGATCCCAAAATCAGCCATATATTGCGCCAACTTTTGGAACTCTTTGAGGTGCCCCTAGTTTGTTAGACACCTTGCGCTTTCACTTTTTGCTGCCGTTCGAACTCGACGGGTGACAGCATCCCGTTACTGGCATGCTTGCGCTGGGAATTATAGAACATCTCGATGTAGTCGAACACATCCGCCCTTGAGCCTCGTCGCGTGGCATAGATTTTTCGCCGTATACGTTCGCGTTTGAGCAGTTGGAAGAAGCTTTCGGCAACCGCATTGTCGTGACAGTTGCCGCGACGGCTCATGCTGGCTTCCAGATTGTGCTGGTGAAGGAATGATTCCCAGTCCCGGCTGGTGAACTGGGCGGATTCAAGTGATCGTCGCAACGGTTCCTGAATGGAGGTTGCAATGACGACACTAAAACGACGCCCTGGCTACCCTGATCCGAATGGATCAGTACCCTGCTCTTCGGCTTCCGCCGCCACACCGCCATCAGCAATGCCTGCAGGACCACGTCCGTCGTCTGCCGTGACTGCATCGACCAACCGACGACGCGGCGGGAATAGAGATCGATGACCACGGCCAGATAAGCGCAGCCCTTCAGCGTGCGGATATAGGTGATGTCCGTGACCCAGGTCTGATCCGGGGCCCCGGCTTCGAACTTCTGCGCCACCTTGTTCTCGACGACCAATCGCAGGCTCTGCCGCCATAGCGCCCGGACGCCGCTTGTAGCCGACCTGGGCCTTGATGCCTGCCAGTTTGGCCAGCCGTGCAACGCGGTTTGGACAGCAACACTCTCCCTGATCCGCAGATCGTCGTGCAGCTTGCGATAGCCATAGACTTTGCCGCTGTCTTGCCAGGCCTGTCTGATCAGTGCGGTCTGGCGGGCGTCTTCCTTCGTCCGTCTGCTCAGCGGGTTCTTCAGCCAGGCATAAAAGCCGCTGGGATGGATGCGCAGGCAACGACACATCGTCCGCACCGAAAACCGGGAGCGATGCTCGGCAACGAACGCGTACTTCATTTTGCATCCGCCATACTGTTTGGAGCGAAATACGCGGTGGCTTTTTTTAGGATGTCACGCTCCTCGGTGACCCGCGCCAGTTCCTGTTTAAGTCGCCTGATCTCGGCGTCCTTGTTGTCGCAAGGACCGGACACCTGTGAGAACGCCCTCTTCCAGGCGTAAAGTGAATGCGTGCTCACACCCAGACGCTTCGAAACCTCCGATACAGCATAGCCCCGCTCGGTGATCTAGCGCACTGCATCCCGTTTGAAATCGTCACTGAAATTGGCTTTGCCCATCATGACCTCCTTGCCTCAAAATTAGCCAAGAAGGTGTCTACAAATCTAGGGGCACCTCAGTTTTTTGACCTCATGCGGCCTGTTTTTGCAGCGCCAGATCCACGTCGCCAACCTGAAATGCCAGATGCCGGATCCCGTAATCACTGGCTTGGAAAGATCGCGGGTTGGCAGCCTTCCCAGGTCCCCTGTTCCTAAAGTCACCCTTCAACCGCTATAAGAGCACCATTTATAGGAACCGAGTTCGTCCATCAGGAAAAATTGAACGATCCTTGCCAACTCATCGGGCGTTACCCATGTCGTAAAGTCCGCGTCCGGTATATCCGCCCGGTTTTTCGGAGTATCGATGATGCGGGGCAAGATGGCATTGGCGCGGATATTGCGCCCCTTGAATTCCGCAGCCAGCGCTTCCGTAAAGCGGGACACGCCGGATTTCGAAGCCGCGTAGGCGCCCATTCCCTCATCGGCCTTCGCTGACGCCGCGGCACTGATATTTACGATGGAGCCCCCTCTCACGGACAATAAAGGCAGGGCGGCCATTGTGGCGACGACTGCGGTCCGCAGGTTGAGCTTATAAAGCAGGTCCCAGGTTTCTATGCTGCCTTGTTCGATCGTCTCCCAGCGGAACCCCCCGGCGATATTGACGAGACCGTCGAGCCGGCCAAGCCGTTCGGATATTTGGGAAAACGCGTTCGACGCGCTCTCTGGATCGCCAAGGTCAACGGCGCCAATCGAAAGCGCGAAATCGCCCGGGATATGTTCAGCGATATCGAGCGCCGCGACGCCAAAGCCGGACCGGGAAAGCCTGTTGGCGACGGCTGCCCCAGCACGCCGGCGGCTCCGGTAACGGCGACGATTTTCTTCTCGTTCCCCATAGATCACCTGGTTGTGTCGACCCTAGAGCGCCTCAAAGATTGTCACATTGGCAAGTCCGCCCGCTTCGCACATCGTTTGCAGGCCATAGCGCAGACCGCGATCAAGCAGCGCATGGACGAGCGTGGTGGCGAGCTTAACACCGGAAGCCCCCAACGGGTGGCCCAGGGCAATTGCTCCGCCATTGACGTTGAGTTTGGCCGGATCTGCGCCGACAGCCCTGAGCCAGGCAAGCGGCACCGTAGAGAACGCCTCGTTGACCTCATAGAGATCGATGTCGCCGATCTTTAAGCCTGCCCGAACAAGGGCGCGGTGTGTCGCGGGGATCGGCGTTTCCAGCATCAGAATCGGATCGCCGCCGAGCACCGTCATCTGATGGATCCGTGCGAGCGGCTCTAGACCATGAATTTTCAGTCCGGCTTCGCTGGTGATCAGTAGCGCCGCCGCCCCGTCGCAGATCTGGCTGGACGTCGCGGCGGTCAGCAAACCGCCGTCGCGCACCGGCTTTACGCCCTGGATTGCTTCGAGGTTCGCATCAAAGCGAATGCCTTCGTCCACCGAATGCCGTTCGGAATCGCCGGTCTCTGTGGTGATTTCCAGCGGCAGGATTTCGGAGACGAAACGCTCTTCCCGCGTGGCAGCAATGGCGCACTCATGGCTCTTGAGAGCAAAGCGATCGGCATCGTCCCGGGTCAGGCCATATTTCTGCGCCATTTCCTCGGCGCCCGCGAACTGGTCCGATATGAAGCCGGGATATCTGGCCAAAAGGCCGGGGCTTACCGGACCGCCCATTCCCTTTTCTTGCGCCAACCGTAATGGGCTGCCCATGGGCACACGCGTCATGCTTTCGACCCCGGCAGCAATCACGACGTCCTGGGCCCCCGACATCACGGCCTGAGCGGCAAAATGAATGGCCTGCTGCGAAGAGCCGCACTGACGATCCACCGTGACGCCTGGAACGGCTTCGGGCAGACGGGAGGCGAGAGCGCTGTTGCGGGCGATGTTGAACGCCTGCTCTCCCACTGAGGACACGCATCCAAACACCACGTCATCGACGGCGGCCGGATCGATGCCTGAGCGGTCCAGAACACCGTCGATAACGGCGGCACCCAGGTCGACAGGATGCCAATCTTTCAACTTGCCACCCTTACGGCCACCGGCAACCCGCGTCGCCGCCACGATATAGGCTTCAGCCATATGTCCGGTCCTTTGCGAAGATCGTTACCATCAATTTATCGCGGAGGCATACGGACCGCCCCGTCAAGGCGGACCGTCTCCCCATTGAAATAAGTGTTGCGAACCAGTTCGAGCACCAGCGACCCAAACTCGGAAGGGTGCCCCAGGCGTTTGGGGAACGGCACGGATGCCGCCAGCGCCGCGCGCAGCTCCTCAGGCGCACGAAGGACCGGCGGGGTTTCAAAGATGCCGGGCAGGATGGTGTTCACCCGAATGCCTTCCGACGAAAGGTCCCGCGCGATCGTCAACGTCATCCCGGCAATTCCGGCCTTGGACGCCGAGTACCCGCTTGACCGATCTGCCCCTCCCGGGCCGCGGCGGAGGAGGTATTGATGATGACACCACGCTCGCCATCATCAAGCGGATCGAGCGTCAGCATTCCCGCTGCCGCCGCGGTGATGCAGCGGAAGGTGCCAACGAGGTTCAAATTCACCATCCATTCGAAATCCGAGATGGGATGCGTTCTTATTTCCCCCGTTTTCCGGCTTCGCGAAACAGTCTTGATGCTCTTGCCGGCCCCGGCGCAATTGACAAGATCCGTTCGTTGCCATACCGCTGTCGGGCGGCCGCAAAACCCTCGCCGACATCTTCGTTCGAGGTAATATCGACCTTACAGAAAAATCCGTCTATTTTCCGCGCGACGGCTTCGCCCGCGTCAACATCAAGGTCGAATACGGTCACCCTTGCACCAGCGCCCGCCAACGCGGCCGCGGTGGCGCGCCCAAGGCCGGATGCGCCACCGGTCACGACGGCCGCGACAGAGTCACCTAATTTCATATTTCCCGGCCCTCCCTTGCATGGACGTCATGAGATCATCTTCACCGATAGAGCAAGCCGTTCCGTGTTTCAAGAAAAATCCTATATATTATCTATATCTTTTATGTATTATAGTTTGCGGCAGTCTGCAATGAGGGCGGGCGCAGCCGCACGGTTGACGGAATGGAGCGCCGACACAAAGCGATCAGCATTTGGAGGGAAGTCATGAGTGATACAGCCAACCCGGGTCCTGAGGTTTTGTATGAAATCATAGACAATCATATTGCCGTTCTGACATTGAACCGCCCGCGCGTGCGCAATGCGGTCAACGGCGCCATGACGGCGCTGCTCGAACAACTGGTGCGCGGGGTTGAAACCGATGACCGGATTCGCGTGGCGATTTTGACGTCTTCTGATGGTCGCGCCTTTTGCGCCGGCGCCGATCTGTCGGAAATCGCGGCCGGCCGAGGCGATCTGTTGAAAACCCCGGAGGGCGGCTTCGGGGGTTTCGTGCACGCGCCGAGACACAAACCCTGGATCGCTGCAGTTGAGGGACTTGCCATTGGCGGCGGATGCGAACTGGCATTGGCATGCGACATGATCGTGGCCGCGCAAAATGCGCAATTCGGCTTGCCCGAGGTCAAGCGCGGCTTGCTGGCTGGCGCAGGCGGGCTCTTTCGGCTTCCCCGGGCCCTGCCCCGGTCAATCGCTCTCGAGATGATTGCCACAGGCGCGCCGATGAGTGCGGAGCGCGCCGCCGCGTTCGGCCTGTTGAACCGTGTCGTCCCCCCGGGTACCGCGCGGGACGCCGCCATCGATCTCGCGCGCAGCATCGCCGAAAACGCGCCGCTGGCCGTACGGCATAGTCTGGCCGTGGCTCGCCAGGCGGTTGACCATAGCGACATGGAGTTACGCGATATTTCCATGGCTGAAGTGGAAACCGTGATGGCCAGCGAAGATGCGAAGGAGGGCGCGCGAGCCTTTTTAGAAAAACGCCGGCCGCAATGGGCCGGTCGCTAGGCCGGCCCCCGTTCCATCACCTTGAAAACGGGAGTCAGACATGTGGACCAACAGTCGCCGTAAGCACGGGTTATTGCTCGGCGTGCTGGTTTGCGGTATCGCGATCAGCGTTTCATCCATTTCCAGTGCTGCATCGACGAGGGCCGCGCCGGGCGGACGCGTCCTTGGACTGGCAAAGATCTGCGACGAATGCCAACTCAAAGCCTACGCGCGCTGCGACGGCCTTCTTGAAGGACCGGCTGCCGCGCCGGACGGAGCCTTGTGGGTAACGGCGCCAATCAAAGGCCGGCTCTATCGCGTTGCCAGGGACGGCAAATGCGACACGGTGCTGGATAAGGCCGGATTTCAGCCAAGGGGAGCCAAGTTCTTCGGTGGGAAACTCTATGGCGTCACGGAAGACACAGGAAATCCTGTTCCAATTCGATCCCGATGCAAAAAAGCTGATCTTTGTCGATAATCAATGGACGCTGGCGGATCGCGGCGACCATCGCCCCCAGGGTGATGGTATCGAACAGGGCATTTTCGGGTTCAACGACCTCGCTTTCGACAAGTCCGGCGGGGCCTACATTACCGATATGCGCGGCTCCAGCGCCCTCCAGCCCCATGGACGGGTCGTATACAGATCGCCGGATGGAAATATCCACGTGGTTGTGCCCGACGGTCTCGCCTTGCCTGATGGTATCGCGTTATCCCCCGATGGGCGGATTCTCTATTTCAACGAATGGCTGGGGAACAGGATATTCGCGGTGCCGATCATCGAACCTGGCAGGCTCGCGATTGGGATGGCATCGGTTTTTGCCTATTTGAACGGCGGCAAGGGACCTGACGGAATGACCGTGGATGCGGCCGGCAATCTGTATGTCGCGCACCAGGGTGGCGGCGGCGAAATTGCCGTCTTCGCACCGGACGGATCCTATTACGGCGCCATAAGGCCGAAGGGCGACGCAGATTTCTCACCTACCAATCTGACGTTTATCGGCGACTATCTGTATGTGACGGAAGGCCGTCTTTCAAATGACGACCAAGACGGCAGTGCTATTTGGCGGGTGCATACGAAAACCGGAGGCGTGAAGTCGAAGTAAGATGGCATGACATAGACCTCACGCTCTTTCAGTTTAACCAGTCAGGCATCGTCAAGAATGTAGCCAGGAGGATGCCATAAGGGTCCGCAGTGCGGTAACTAGCGCCAACGGCCGGTCGATCATGACATGATGGCCGGCCTCCGGTATTTCTATAAAAGGCGTTCCCGGCCGAACCCTCGCCTGATGGTCGTTCCAGATTTCGTCAACCACGATGGTCGATCGTCCGCCCCGGATGAACGCCAGCGGGCATCCGACATCCTCAATCAGACGTGTTGTATCGCCGACCGAAGTTCTGGATCGCAGATCCCTGTCAAAGCGGAGGCACCATCCCTTGCCACCCGGCGCAGGGCCTATGGCATCTTCTGCAAGGTATTGCAAAATATAGCTGTTTTCCACTCTCTGCGTCGGCGAGAGCCGAAAGCGGGCCATCGCCTGTTCTCGGGTTGGGTGAATCCGGTGTCCCCGCTTCGAGGGCTCGTTGGTATACCATTTGTCGCCCGCATAAAGCCGCGAGTCCACCATGACCGCGGCGCGAATCTGTGCCCCGTGGTTGCGCGCCGCAACCAATGCCGGAACAGCACCGAAAGAGTGAGCAACAATTGTCGTCTGGCCATCACATTTCAGTAGTTGTGCCGCCTCCGCCACGGCCATCGCTTCTCTGGAAAACTGGCTTACCGAATAAGTCGGCCGCCAGTCCGATGCGCCCATCCCTGACCATGAGAGCGTCGCCACCCGAAAGTCGCGCGCGAAAAACGGCGCAACGAAGCTCCACCATCCGGCATGCCCTGCACTTCCGGGCAGAAACAGAAGGCCCGGCCGGCCGACCTTCCCCCAGGCGAACCAATTGATCCCCGCACCTTCGACGACCACGCAATGCGCTTCGGGGCGCTCTGCGATCGCACTGCGGAACCAGTCGGGTGCGCTCATCTCTGCTGTCCTTCGGTACATGGCCTGAGAAGACTGGACGATCACTCGCCGCGCTCTGCCCGCGCTTCGATCTAGGCGGCCATTGCAGTTGCCTTTATCCGTTAACCTAGTTATATGATAAATGGTAATACATTAAAGATGCGGCAAGTCAACCAGGATAATCTTGCGCGCCTCGACGGCGTGCCTTACACGCGATATCCGCTTTTATGGGCAGTCGCTTACCGGGAGAAATCTAGGGAAATGGCAATAGATACGCGCTTTACAAGGACATTCGGCATTGAACACCCGATTGTCCAGGGCGGCATGCAGTGGGTCGGCAAAGCGGAGCTTGTCGCCGCGGTGGCGAATGCCGGCGGTTTGGGCTTCCTAACCGCCTTGACCCAGCCCACACCGGACGCCTTGCGCGAGGAAATCGATCGCTGCCGCGCCCTGACTGACCGCCCTTTCGGCGTCAATCTGACCATTCTGCCGACCATAAACCCTCCCCCCTATGCCGCCTATCGCCAGGCGATCAAGAACAGCGGGATCGGCATCGTTGAAACAGCCGGCTACGCGCCCCGGGAACATGTGGATGATTTCAAATCCCACGGCATCAAGGTCATTCACAAATGCACGGCGGTGCGCCACGCGCTGTCGGCCGAACGAATGGGGGTCGACGCCGTTTCCATCGACGGTTTCGAATGCGCTGGCCATCCCGGCGAAGACGATATTCCCGGACTGGTGCTGATTCCCGCAGCCGCTGACCGGCTGAAGATCCCGATCATCGCCTCCGGCGGATTTGCCGATGGCCGCGGACTGGCCGCCGCTCTGGCGCTTGGGGCAGATGGAATCAACATGGGGACGCGGTTCATGTGCACCGTGGAAAGCCCAATCCATCACAGCATCAAGGAGCAGATTGTTGAACGGGACGAGCGGGCCACGGAACTGATCATGCGCACCTTGCGCAACAGCGCACGCGTCGCCAAAAACAGCGTCAGCAGTGAAGTGGTATCAATCGAGCATCAGGAAGGCGGCGCAACGTTCGAGGATATCCGGGATCTTGTCGCCGGGGCGCGGGGCCGCCGCGTCTTCGAAACGGGCGACCCGGAATATGGCGTGTGGACGGTGGGCATGGTCCAGGGACTGATCCACGACATCCCCACCTGCGGCGAACTGATCACCCGAATCGTTGGCGAAGCGGAAGAAATCATCACGCAGCGCCTCACCCGGATGCTACGCACCTGACCCTAGATATTTGCGCTTACGCGCACCTCATGCCTGACCAGGTCGTCGACATTCTCCTCGGGCGGGAGGGGAAGCGTGACGGATTGCTTGCGAGTTGGCAGGAGCACCACGGCATTGCCCGGCGAAACCGTGGTGCCCCATTGGTTCTCCACCCAAATCTCAAGATGCACCTCGTTGCCGGCATCGGTCTGCTGCTTGTCGATCACCTTGCCTTTGATCCAGTAAGTGTCCCCGATGTAGACGAACTTGCGATGCTGACAGCTCAGTTTCCACAGCCATCCCTCGTCGCCCATCCAGTTGGTGACAATGTTGGTCAAAAAAGCTTCCCGCAGCCCGGCGTAATCGTAGCTGAGCGGGATGCCAAGCTGGTTAGCCCATTCCTTTTCCCAGTGAAGCCTCTGGACGGTATCGGGAATGTTCAGTGGATTGGGCGTATAAAGACCAGGCGCCTTTTTTCGCACCTTATAGGACATTCGGAAGCCACCCGGCGGTGTGAGCTGCATGCCCCACCCAATATGGAAAGCAATGAGATCGCTGACCCGCAATGGCCCCCGCACGATGGTGGGAAGCGTCTCACCCACGGTCACATCTTCCCAATATTGCGGTTCGCCTCCGCGAATCACCTCCGCTTCATAGGCCGTATCGATTTCCGCCAACTGCTCGGCGCTGTAAGGCTCGGGCAATTCATATTTCTTTTTCCGCTCGGCTGAAGCATGGCGTTCCGCCCGCGTCCAGACACCGCGCTGAACACAATTGATCTCGTCATTCTGGTTCCGGAAGAAGAAGGTCGTGTGTTCGCCAACAGTGCGGCCGCTGAAGCTGCTTTTATCATTGATCTTTACGCCGACCAGGGCGGCGCGCTTGCGGATGCGATCCCCTCTGCGCATGGGACGCCACCATTCGAAGGTCATTGCCGACTGGTAAACGCCCAGACCCGCCAGCGGATCGCCTTTCAAAAGCGCTTTTTGCTCGGGCGTAGGCCGGGAGTCGAGTTCGCCGGTCGTGTAGAGAAAGGTCGGCGGCGCGATCAGCCCTCCCCACCGCGTGGATTCGGCGTAATCGGGATCACACCACAACGGGTTATCATCGCCGTAGCCATAAGCGTATTGCCGACACCCGTCCCAGGTCACCTCCCAATTATGGGTGGGACGGGGCTGATTGTACTGGATGCCAATTCGCTGCCTCAGCTGCTCAATGCCGCTTTCGGTCAGAACGCCATAGGATCCGGCGGGAGCAGGCGCTTTGGTTGGTGAAGGGGCTGTCATTTGACTCTCCCTGTTACCTGTTTACGTGTTCCGACTTGTAATAATCCTATAAACAAGTAATATCAATAAAGATGTTGGCGGGGGCGTTTTTTCGACCGCGCCCACGTTTTTTGGCGGGGATTAAATGTCCGAATTTGTCAAGTGCGAGATTGTAGACCGGATAGCGACGGTGACGCTTAATCGCCCCGATCGTCTGAATGCGATCGGCAACGAGATGGGGCGGCAATTCGATCAGACGATGGTTGCTCTTGCACAAGACGAGAGTGTTCGCGTTGTGATCCTGACCGGGGCCGGCCGGGGCTTCTGCGCCGGCGCCGACATGGAACGGATCAGTGGATTGGTCGCGAATAAAAAAGCCGTCGAGCGCTTGGCTCCCGAGGGAGGAATTCATAATGCGTTCAAGCCACTCGCCGAAAAAGTGCCGGTGGAATTACTGACACGTTATAATTGCCCTCAGGCGCTGCCACAGCCGGTGATCGCAGCGGTAAACGGTCCTTGCGCCGGTGTCGGGCTTGCCATTGCTCTGATGTGCGATCTTCGCTTCGGCAGTGATGATGCAGTGTTCGTCGCGCCTTTTGCGCGGCGGGGGCTGACGGCCGAAACCGGTATAGCGTCCAGCCTCTCTGCCATTGTAGGCTTTGCGCGGGCGGCAGATATGTTACTTTCGGGACGTAAGGTTGCTGCCGACGAGGCGTTCCGGATGGGTTTGATCGACCGGCTGTGCCGGCCGGGCGATCTTTTGGACGAAGTTTTTGCTTATGCACGGGATCTCGCCGAAAATGTTTCACCGCGCTCGACCCGGCGTATCAAACGGCAGCTTTGGCATGCGCGCAGCCAGACTTTTGCAAAGGCGGCCGAGGACGCTATTGAGGAATACAAGTTGTCAATGACAACAGACGACTTTAAAGAGGGGTTGGCGCATTTTAAGGAAAAGCGGGCGCCCAATTTCACCGGGCGGTAATGTCGAAGATCCGCACCGAATGGAGATTTGAATTTGTCGGACTTTAACAATGGCACCGGCATTCGCGTAAAGAAAACGGCTGAGCTTGTCGCTGCGAACATCCGGCGGGCGATCATTCGTGGTGAAACCCCACCTGGAGAGAATCTGCCTGCCGAAGCAAAGCTTATAGAGCGGTTTGAAGTGTCGCGCCCAACAATTCGCGAGGCGCTCAGAATTCTCGAATTCGAAGGCCTTATCAGCGTTTCCCGCGGGGCGCGCGGCGGCGCAAAGGTTCGGGAACCCGATTCCGAATTCATATCGCGCGCAATGGGAATTGCACTTCAGGCGCGCGGCGTGACGGTCAGCGATGTGTATGAGGCGCGCACAATCATTGAACCCGCCGCTGCCAGGATTGCCGCCGAAACAAGACCCAGGGAAGCCGCCGAGGTCCTGCGGGCACATATTGAACAGGAATATGAGGCGCTAAAGACGGAGACGGTCATTCCCCATCTGACAGCCGAGTTTCACAGCTTGCTGGTTCAGCAGTCAGGAAATCAGACCCTTGCCTTAATTGCACTGGCGCTACACAATCTCGTGCGAACTCATCAGATGTTGGCCCACCGGAACCGGCATGCCGAGCCCCAGGAAGCGAGCAAGAAACGGTCCCGCCTGGGTGTGAAATCACACGAAAAGCTGGTTGAACTGATTGAGCAAGGCGACGGCGAAGGGGCTAAACAGCATTGGCTTCTGCATATGGAGCACACCAAGACATTTTATCTGGACCGCTTTGCCCAGACGTCCATCATCGACATACTCGAGGGCTAAAATCGGAGACTTGATGCTCCGCGCTCCCACATTTCGTCCAATCGCGCCGTTCCCGCTGCCGGTACAGCTCGGGATCACGGCGAAATAAAGCACCCGCCATCGAGCATGAATGTCATACCGGTCAGGTAGTCGGAGTCGCTGGAGCCCAGAAATGTCGCCAGTGCGCCCGCGTCTTTTTCGGGATCACCGAGCCGGCCCAAAGGAATTCCGGCGATCAATTGCTCGAGGAAACCAGGATGTCCCTGCCCCATCTGCGACAGGATCGCCGTATTCATGATCGGATTAATCACATTGACGTTGATCTTGTGGCGGCCCCATTCCCGCGCCGCCGTGCGGGTGAGCGCGCGGATGCCCTCTTTACACGCATTGTAGGCGGCGAATCCTTCCTGGCCGACCTGGCCCGCCATCGATCCGAAATTGATGATCTTGCCGCCGCGGCCCTTCATATGTGGAAAGGCGGCCTTCATTCCCCATAACGTCCCCATGACGCCGGTGCGATAGATGACTTCCCAATCCTCCTCGTTGAACGTCTCCAGCGGCTGCTGGCCGTCACCGATAGAGGGCGTGTTCGGCCCGGAAAAGGATTGCGCGTTGTTTATGAGGACGTCGAGAGCGCCAAACTCCGCGACCGTCTGGTCAATGAGTGCGAAAACCTGGTCGCGCTGGCCGACATCGCACACAACCCCAAGTGCGGTTCCCCCATGATCTCTAATTTCACCGGCGACGGCATCGACCGATTCAGGCACCAGGGACGCGACGACGACTTTAGCGCCGCCACCACCGTAGGCGAGAGCAATGCCCCTTCCGATCCCGCTACCCGCACCGGTAATAATCGCGACTTTGTTTGCAACGTCAGTCATCGTTCTCTCCCTCGAGTTCGATAAACGGGAAATTTCACAATTGATTTAATCATCTAACTTATATATAGCTATTAGCAGAATGCAATGGCAAATCCGACCATGGGGAAGCTTGGCCACGGTATTGCGCACGCGAATTCTGACGACCATGGGCAGCGGATCGACGGGCGCGACGAACTTAGAGACTCAGGATACAATAAGGCTCAGCGTCCGATAAGCCGCTGAGGCCATTTGTCAACAGGAGTGACAGGATGGATATGAACGAGCTGGTGCTGATAAGCATCGATGATCATGTGATCGAGCCGCCGAATGCGTTCATCGATCACTATCCCGCCCATGCGAAGCACAGAGCGCCCCGAATCGAGCAATCGAACGGCCAGGATGTGTGGATCTGGGAAGGCGGGCGCTTTCCCTCCCTGGGCCTCAACGCCGTTGCGGGTCGTCCACGCGAGGAATATGGCGTGGAGCCGACCGCCTACGATCAGATGCGTAAAGGCTGCTACGATCCGCTCGCGCGTGTCGACGACATGAACGTCAACGGCGTGTTGGCTTCAGTCAACTTCCCCACCTTCCCCGCGTTCGCCGGCAACACCTTCCTGCGCCATGTCGATAAGGAAGCGGCCCTCATAGCGGTGCGCGCCTATAACGACTGGCATCTCCAGGATTGGTGCGGGAAGGCGCCGGGGCGTTTTATTCCGATGATCATCCTTCCGCTTTGGGACATGTCCGCCACCCTTGACGAAATCAAACGGATGTCGGAACTGGATGTTCATGCAATAAGCTTCCCCGATAATCCCGTACCGGCCGGACTGCCAAGCATTCACAGCGAATATTGGGAGCCGCTTTGGAAAGGGCTAAGCGACCATCAGATGGTCATCAACTGCCATATCGGCAGCGGCTACGTTCCCCCGCATGCGTCGGATGATACACCGCATGACGCATGGATCGCGACAATGCCCATTTCAATCGCGAACAGCGCCGCGGACTGGACCTTCGCCGAGTTCTGGGATCGCTATCCGGATCTCAGAATGGCACTGTCGGAAGGCGGCATCGGATGGATACCCTATTTCCTTGAGCGTGCCGACTTCACCTATGAACACCATCACCAATGGACCCACACCGATTTCGGCGGCAAGCGTCCAAGCGATCGGTTCAAGCAGCACGTCATGGCCTGTTTCATCGATGACAGGTTCGGCGTCGCAAATCTTGAATTCATGAACGAGAACATGGTGTCCTGGGAATGCGATTACCCGCACTCGGACTCTGTGTGGCCGAACTGCCCGGAATATCTTTGGGCCTGCGTTAAAATGCTGCCGCCTTCGACGATCGACAAGATCACCCATGAGAACGTCATGCGCGAATATAATTTTGATCCGTTCTCGCTGCTCGGCGGCCGGCAGAACTGTGACGTTGGCGCACTCCGCGCCCAGGCAACGGATGTTGACACGACACCCCGATCAGGTTTGGGAGGCCTGAACGCCGAAGCGGAACAAGAGCCGGGAGCACGGCAGCGCCCCATTACCACCGGAGAAGTCTTGCGCATGATGGAGAAGGCCTGAACCTCAAGCACGGGCGAGGCCAACTGCCTCCGCCAACAGCGGCCGGCATCAGCCTCGCTTCGGATTCCGTTGACAAGGCTGCGGAAGCCATTAAGATATAACTAAGTTATATGATTAGACATTGTCGACGGCGGCTCTCGGACATTGTGCGGACCACCTGTCCGTGAGATGCTGGCTGATGCGAAACATACGCATTCGAATTGCCATCAGTGGCACGGCGACGATTTCTGATTTGAACGAGGGGAGACTCATGGACCGTCAAACGCTGGCAGAGCAAACCATGAAAGAACTGTTTGGCGTAGACTGGAAGGTCGCGCCACGGGACGGCGAGCCGGCGGAAGCCGAAGATCTCAACCGGCAGCTCGTAATGAACGCCTTTGCCGATTCATGGTCCCGCAAACTCATCGATCCGAAGACAAAGGAGCTCATCACTATCGGCATGATAATCGCTGTGGGCGGCGCGGAAACCGAGTTGCGCGCTCATGTTTCGGGGGCGTTGAGAATGGGTATCAGCAAGGCCGAAATCGTCGAGGTCTTCATTCACGCAGCAGCCTACCTCGGTACGCTTCGCACAGCCCCCGCCTGGTCAGCGGCACGCACGGTTTTGGCGGATTTCAAATGAATGAGCCGGTTATAGAGGAAATCCTTTCGAGCGGCTTCAAAACGCTGGAAGGCCCGGTTGACGACGGGGCCGGCGGGCTGGTGTTCGCCGACGTGGCGGGAGGCGGCATATACCATTTGGATTCAGAGGGCGAAATTACCACCATCGTTCCCAAACGGCGCTGGTCGGGCGGCATATGCGCCCATGCCGAGGGCGGTTATATCATCACCGGACGCGACGTCTGCCATGTACGCGACGGAGAGACCCGGATTATCTTCACCCCCGCCGATCTTGCCGAATTGACCGGGAAGCCCAACGGCGGTTTCAACGACGCCCATGTCGGGCGGGACGGATCGATATACGTTGGAAGCACACGTTTTATCGACGGCGAGATGGTGCCCGGCGAGCTTGTGCATGTCACAGGCATGCACAAAGGCACGATTGTCTACGGCGACGTATCCCTCACCAATGGCATCGCTTTGTCACGCGATGGAACCCGCCTTTACCATGCGGACACCTATCGCGACCGGATCATCGTCTCGAAGGTAGAGAATAGCGTTCCGCGTTACCTGGGCGAATTTTCCACGTCCGCCACCCCCGGCCACCCCGATGGCCTGGCCATAGACGAGGCCGATCATATATGGATCGCCTTTCATTATGGCGGTTACATTGCCGAATACAGCCCGGACGGACGGGAGCTGAGCCGGATCAAGTTTCCGGTCAAAAACACACTCAGCCTGTGTTTCGGGGGCCATGACCGTACCTCGCTGTTCGTGGTGACGGATTCCGAACCCGAAGGCTCCGGAAACGCACGAATATACAGGCTGCCGGCGAAGGTGCCGGGGCTCAAAGTCGATCTTTGCCGAATTTAAGAACGGAGTGTCTCCAGTGACCAACGGACTTGATGTTTTGACACATACTGATTTGATCGTCGGGGGGGAAAGGATTTCTTCGAGTTCCGGCGGCGAGTGGGCGCATATCTTCCCGGTTACCGGAACGCCATCGGCCACGATTCCGCTCGCCGGCGCCACAGAAGTCAAAGCCGCGGTCAAGGCTGCGCGCGAAGGCTTCGCGGCGTGGCAGGCGCTTGGCCCCGAGGGGCGGCGGAATATGGTGCTGAAGCTCGCCGAGGTCACGGCGGCCAATTGCAAGGAGTTGTCCGCTCTCGCAGCCATAGAAACCGGCGTCGGCGCGCGGAAATATGGAGAAATATGCGCCGAAACACTGCGCTACAACGCGGGCTGGGCGGAAAAGATGGGCGGCGAAGTGGTCACCGGCGGCATTGGCCACGGCTTTGATTATACCTTGCTTGAGCCCTATGGCGTCGTTGCCGTTCTCATACCCTGGAACGCACCGCTCATCGCCATGATCAATGTGGTCGCTCCGGCCCTGGTCGCGGGCAACGCCTGCATCGTAAAGCCGTCGGAAATGGCGCCGTTCAGTTGCATCCGTTGGGCCGAGCTATGCCTTGAAGCGGGCCTGCCTGCGGGTGTTGTGAACGTCATCCCCGGCGGCAGGGAGGCCGGCGTGGCGCTGGTGGGCGATCCCGGCATCGACTTCGTCCACTTTACCGGCAGTACCGCGACCGGACGGGAGGTAGCCCGGCTTGCCGCCGATAATTTAACGCCGGTCGCCATGGAACTTGGCGGCCGGTCGGCAAATCTCATTTTCGAAGACGCGGATCTCGATTTTTCCGCCAAGGTGGCGCTCGCCGCCGCGCTGGGGCTGAGCGGCCAGTCCTGCACGGCGGGAGCGCGCCTTCTGGTTCAAGAGAGCATTTATAAGGCCTTCGTTGCGAAACTGACGGCAATGGCCGAAGGGGTGGTTGTCGGCGACCCGCGAGAGAAGGGCGTGGGTATGGGCCCCGTTATAAGCGAGGAGTCCCTCAATCGGATACTGGCAACAGTCGACCAGGCGGTAAAGGACGGTGCAAAGCTGGCGACCGGCGGCAAGCGCGTTGACGGCGCCTATGCGGATGGTTTTTTCGTCGAACCAACGGTCCTCATCGACGTGCCGCCCGACGCCGAAATCAGCCGTACGGAAGTATTCGGACCGGTCCTGATCGTCACCCCCTTCAAGGATGATGCAGAAGCTATCGCGCTGGCCAATGACACACCCTATGGACTTGCCGGCTATGTCCAAACCGCTTCCCTAAAGCGCGCGCACAAAGCGGCGGCGGCGTTGAAGGTGGGGATGGTCTACATAAACGGCGGCCTGCGCGCGCATCCTGCCGGGGCGCCTTTCGGAGGCTGCGGGGCGAGCGGCTACGGCCGGATCGGCGGGCGCGTCGGCGTTGAAAGTTTCATGCACCAAAAGAATGTCTGGCTGTCGCTTTGACGGCGCAGCTTTGAATGTCTGGATTTCGGAATTGATGAAAGGTTTCCAATAATGCGCGCAGCTCTCTTGCACGAATATGGCCAGCCACTGGAGATAGTGGACGATGTCACGCTCACACCCACGGGGCCGGGCCAGGTGAAAATTCAGGTGAAATATTGCGGCATATGCCACTCCGATCTGCATATGGGGGGTGGACTTACCCCCTTGCCCCTGATCGCCGGACATGAAGCAGCCGGCATCATCGAGGAGGTCGGAGAGGGCGTCGTCGACCTGAAGCCGGGCGACCGTGTCGTCATCAGCCCGTCCCCTTCCTGCGGCCGATGCGATCCCTGCCTGCATGACCACCCTTCGCTCTGTTTCAAGGGGCGCGGCTGGATGAAAGGCCTGCTGCAAAATGGCGCCGTTCCCTTCCAGCGCGGCGGGCAGCCGGTCTATCGCGGGAATGGCGTCGGCGCATGGAGCGAGGCGATCGTGATGGATGCTATCGCCGCGATCAAAATCCCCGACGATGTCCCCCTCGAACTTGCCTGCCTGATTGGCTGCGGCGTCCAGACCGGGGTCGGCGCGGTGCTCAACACGGCCCACGTGGAACCCGGCTCAACGGTTCTGATCATGGGGCTCGGCGGTGTTGGCCAGTCGGCGGTTCAGGGCGCGCGGATTGCCGGCGCAACGAAGATTATCGTCAGCGATCCGGTCGAAGAACGGCGGAAAGTCGCGATGACCCTGGGCGCCACCGCGGCCATCGACCCCAATGCCGGCGACGTCGTCAAGGCGGTCAAGGATATGGTCAAGGGTGGCGTCGATTACGCCTTCGATGTTGTCGGTTCACCGGACCTCGTCGCCACAGCGGCGCGCGCGATCAAGCCGGGTGGAGCGGTCGTCATGGTCGGCTCGCCGATGGGCGACGATACGTTGGGCAAGGTGCATCAGGGCATGCTGATCGCCCAGGAAAAGCGGCTACTTGGGTCAATGCTGGGTTCGTGCAACGCAGCGCGCGACGTCCCGCGCATTATCGACTTCTGGAAGAGCGGAATGCTCGACCTCGAAATCGATGGCGACGGCGCAGCGGCCGCTGGAAGAGGTCAACCAGGGCCTGGAAGACTTGCGCAGCGGCAAGGGCGTGCGCACGATCCTGACCATGGAGTGACACCGGCCGAAGACGACGCCCTCGGGCCAAGTGAGACGAGATCGCGATGGATTTGAACAGCTCCGAACATACCGAGGACCTGAGGCGGCGCCTCCGTGAGATGATCGCCAAGGAAGCGCCATCGATCCATCTGCGCAACGGCACGCGTGTGGTGGAGGATCCGGACGAATGGGAAGCATGGAAGAAATGGTCGGCACGGCTTTACGAAGAACAGTTCGTCGGCCGGAACTGGCCGGTTGAATACGGCGGAGTCGCCGATCCCAGCCCGCTTGATGACTATACGGTGGCAATGGAGCTAGCCGCTGCGCAGGCTCCCCCTCCCCTCTATTTTGCAACCTATGCCGCACATGCGATCATCAGCTTCGGCACCGAGGAGCAAAAAAAGGAATTTCTGCCCAAGACCCGTTCAAGCGAGATTGTCTGGTGCCAGCTTTTCAGCGAGCCGGACGCTGGCAGCGACCTGGCGTCGCTACGCACCACGGCGGTTCGGGATGGCGACAATTACATCATAAACGGTCAGAAGGTCTGGACAACGCAAGCGCAGAAGGCGGACTACGGATTTCTGCTCGCAAGGACCTCGAAGTGAAGGACGGAAACACGCAGGGATCACGGCACTCCTGATTGATATGCACCAGCCGGGGGTAGACGTCAGGCCCATCCGCGAAATCACCGGCAGTGAAGATTTCAATGAAGTGTTCTTCAACGATGCCGTCGTCCCCGTCGGTAATCGGATCGGAGCCGAGAACGAAGGCTGGAAGGTCGCAAATTCGACCCTGGCGAAGGAACGCATCAACGCAGCGTCCTATGGCGCCAAGACCCGCAATGCCATGAACGACCTGATAACCATGGCGCAAAAACGTCAACGCGATGGTCATGACCTGCCCGACGGATATCGTCACAGGATCGTCAACCTTCATGCCGCATGCCAGATATCCAACCTTCTCGGCCTGGTCATTGCCACACGGGAACAGGCGGGAAAGCCCCGCACCGCCGATCCGTTGATCGCCAAGGCAAGCTTCAGTGAAACCAATATGGCGATAGCCACGCTTGCGCTCGATATGCTGGGTGAGGCCGGCCTTTATGCCGAAGGTGACGCAGAGGCTGTGGAAGGCGGGCGCTGGGTCGACCTCTTCCTTTACGCGCGGGCGTATATGATCGCGGGCGGAAGTTCCGAGATTATCCGTAATGTGCTTGCCGAGCGTGTTCTCGGCATGCCCCGTTCCGACTAAGCGACAGATGACCGGATTGTCCAATGTATTTTGATTTTCTGGAAGAGCACGAAATGCTGCGCGACGCGGTTCGCGGCGTCATGAAGCGTCATGATCCGCTGGCGTTGATCCGCGCGGACCCGATGCTCG
This sequence comes from uncultured Alphaproteobacteria bacterium, assembly GCA_963746725.1. Lineage (GTDB taxonomy): Bacteria > Pseudomonadota > Alphaproteobacteria > Sphingomonadales > Govanellaceae > J090. The sequence goes on from CAVVCF010000008.1 coordinate 235,350, forward strand.
ACCATGCGGCGCGCCGCGCCCAATTACAGATAGAGGCCGAACAGGGCTGGGCCGACGTCATGATTGACGAAAGCCTGGGCGGAACCGGGTTCACCATTGTGGAAGCCATGGTAATCGCTGAGCAGTTAGGCCGGGCGGGAAACAGCAGCGCCTTTGGCGCGCGAAACGCCGCGGCGCTGGCGGTATCCCGGTTTGAGCACGAGGAAAGGGAGCCGTTGCTCTCAAGCGTCGCCCGTGGTGAAATTTGCATTGCATGGCTGGCGGCCGGCAATCCGCAGACCCATGGAAAGAATGGGCCGGCGATTACGGCCACCCCTTGCTCCGGGGGATGGCGGATCAACGGGACCGCCCACCTGGTGCAGGATGCCGACATTGCCGATATGGTCCTGATCGACGCTCTCACTGACGAGGGTTGGCTACAGTTCCTCGTTCCGGTCCGGCCGGATCATATGGCCATGCGCGAGGTGACGGGTTTGGACGTCAGCCGCCGTTTTTGTGATGTGACCCTGGACCGCCTTGAAGTTCCGCAATCGGCCCTGATCAGCCCAAATGGCCAAGCCAAGAATATGATGATGCTTCAGAACCGCATCCTCGCGGTCCTGACCTCTGCCGACAGCGTCGGCATCGCGGAGCGTTTGCTTGATATGACCGTCGCTTACACCAGGGACCGCATCGCATTTGGCAAGCCGATCGCAGCCTTTCAAGCCGTCAAACATCGCTGCGCGGACATACTGATTCAGCTGGAAAATGCGCGCGTCGCGACATGGTACGCTGCGGTCGCGCTGCGCGATGGCCGGGATGACGTGGCCCAGGCAACGTCAATCGCCAAGTTTCACGCCACTGAAGCGGCCTCGTTCGTGGCAAGTCAGGCGCTTCAGCTTCACGGAGCGATCGGAATGACCTGGGAGCATGATCTTCACATCTTCTACAAGCGCGCAAAAGCCAACGAATTGCTGTGGGGCTCCAATGCCAGCCACCGCGAGCAAGTCGCGCAAGATCTTGCGATCTGAGCGAATGCATGAAGGGCAACAGACCAGCATGAACGTTCGCGAAGCCATAACCACCCGTAAATCGGTTCGCGCCTTCCTGAACCGGCAGGTCGATATCCATCTCGTGGAGCGGATCGTGGCCGACGCTGCACGCGCCCCATCGGGCGGCAACCTGCAGCCATGGCACATCCACATCGTCGCCGGCGCGTCCATGGCCCGCCTGAAGGCAATCATGCAGGAGAGGCTGAAGCAACCCGACCGAGATCCTCCGGAGTACTCCATTTACCCTGATGAGCTGCCCGATATTTACAGGACGCGCCGCTTTGAGCGCGGCGAGGGCATGTTCGCCGTCATGGGCATAACGCGCCAGGATAAGGCCGCGCGCCGCCTCTGGTTCGAAGGGAATTACGATTTCTACGGCGCGCCGGCGGGGCTCTTTTGCACGGTCGAACGCTGCATGGGGCCGCCTCAGTGGTCGGATCTGGGCATGTTCCTTCAATCGGTAATGCTGCTGGCGCACGAAGCTGGTCTGGCGACCTGCGCGCAGGAATGTTGGGCGGTTTATCCCCGTACCGTCAGGTCGTTTCTCTCGCTGCCTGCGGACCAGATCCTCTTTTGCGGCATGTCGATCGGCTATGAAGACGAGGCGCAGCCGGTCAATGCGTTCCGATCGAGCCGCGCCAACCTGTCGGAATGGCTTTCGATTCACAGGTGACAGAAGAATATCAAGGGCCCGGCACACTTTTTTTGTACGGATAATTCATTGATTTATGCAAATGGGATCTCATGGGGAAAAGCCGGCCATCAAAGATTTCGTCCGGTCGGGAGGAGCGGGTTAGAGGAATGAACAGCATCGAAAACGCATGGTCAACGGGAGAGCAGGACACGATTCCCGCCGCGTTCAATCGCGCGGTAGAGGCCTGCGGGCCGCAAGTCTGGCTCGATTTTCTGGGGCGGAATTACACCTATGATGAGATTGACGGGCTCGCCACCCGCTTCGCCAACAAGCTGACCGCTCTCGGCGTGAAAAAGGGCGACACGGTGGTCGCGCTCTTGGAAAACAGCCCGGACGCCATTGTCGTCCTGCTTGCAATCGCCCGCATGGGCGGGATTTACGTCCCCATCAACACGGCCTATCGCGGGGAGTTTCTGAGGCATCAGTTGAGTGATTCCGGCGCCGCCATCATGATCGCTGAAAGCGAATTCGCTGATCGCATCGCGGATATTGCGGACTCGCTCAGTGAACTGAAGCTAGTGCTCTATCGCGGCGAAATGCCCGAACAACAAGATCTTCCTTTTGAGATCGCCTCCTTTGAGGACAACCGTGGCGACGACGACACAGCCGTCGATGTCGCGATCAAGCCTGCTGATCTCGCTTGCCTGATCTACACCTCGGGCACCACCGGCCCGGCAAAAGGATGCATGATCAGCCACAACTACGCCTGCAATCTCGCCCGGCAAAATAATGAAATGTATGAGTCTCAGCAGAGCGATATTTTCTGGACCTGCCTGCCGCTGTTCCACTTCAACGCCATTGGCATTTCGATCCTGTCATCCATTCTGGTCCATGCACGGGTCGCCGTCGTGCCACGTTTTTCGGTTAGAAATTTCTGGCCGGAGGTGCACCGATCACACGCCACCATCGCCAGCGTGCTCGGCACCATGGCCACCCTGATCGCGAAACATCCCGATAATGAAGCCTCGCGGGCAGCCTATGGCCAGCTTCGCGCCGTGCAGGGGGCGCCCTGGCCGCCCGACGTGGCCGCGACGTGGAAAGAGCGCTTCGGCATACAGACCGAACTCGCCGCACGCCTGTTCGGCATCACCGAAGCCGCCATGGTGCTCCAGGATTCGGTGTTCACGAACGTCCCGCCCGGCAGTTCCGGGCGGCGTTCGAAATACTTCGATGTCCGTATTGTAGACGACGATGACAACGAGCTTCCCCCCGGTGTGGCGGGAGAAGTCATCTGCCGTCCACGGCATCCGCATATCATGTTCGAAGGGTATTGGCGCAGGCCCAAGGAGACGCTGGCGATCATAAGTAATCTGTGGCTGCACATGGGCGACATCGGTATGTTCGACGAGGAAGGCTATTTTTATTTCGTGGACCGCAAGAAGGATTATCTGCGCCGGCGGGGCGAGAATGTCTCCAGCTTCGAGATGGAGGCGACGTTCAGCAAGCATCCGGACGTTCAGGATGTGGCGGTTCACGCGGTACTCTCGGATCTGTCGGAAGACGACATCAAGGTCACGGCCGTCCTCAGAGCAGGCGCGACCCTCACCGAAGAAGAATTGTGCAAATGGTCGCTCGATAAGGTGCCGGGCTTCGCGGTACCGCGCTATATCGAATTTCGCGATAGTCTTCCCAAGAATCCGGTGGGGCGCGTCCTGAAATACCAGCTTCGCGACGAGGGCTGCACGCCCACCACTTGGGACATTGAGAAAACGGACCTCGCCGGCAGGCGACGTTGAGACATGATGGCCGCCCCTTCATCAGGAGCCCCTAAATGAACTTTGATTTTTCCGAGGAAGAGCTCGCTCTGAAGGACCAAGTGCGCCGTTTCCTTGAAAGCAAACGGACATTGGAGCTTGATCGCAGCTTGCTCGATGGCAGGGGTGAGGCGGAAGCGACGCAGTTATGGGCCGAGGCTTCAGAACTGGGATTGCCAGGGGCCGCGATTCCTGAATCCTACGGCGGGCATGGCTTCGGATATGTCGCCTTGTGCGCAATCGCCGAGGAGGTTGGCCGGGCCGCAGCGCCGCTGCCGATGACGTCGTCAATCTATCTCGCGGCCGAGGCATTGCTGCTGGCGGGAACCGAGACGCAAAAACAACGGTGGCTGCCCGGCCTTGCGTCCGGAAAAATCATCGGAACGGTCGCCTTAGGCGGGAATTTTACCGAAACCGATTGCCGGATCGAGGGCTCCGCCGCACCGGTTCCTTACGGCATGTCGGCGGACCTTGTGGTGGTGGCGGCAACTGGAGGTAACGGTCGGTCGAGCCTGTTCATTGTCGATCTTGCGCAGGAAGGCGCTGCGCGCGCGGCACTGCGGACGATCGACGACAGCCACCCGCATGCGGACCTGACCCTGGCGGATGCCGCCTGCGATCGGCTGGGTGACCCTGGCGAGGCCAAAAGCGTTCTCAACAGGCTGAAGGCGCGAGCAGCAATCCTGATCGCCTTCGAGCAGGTGGGCGGCTCGGAAGCCTGCCTCGATATGGCGGTCGCCTATGCCAAGGAGCGCCGGAGCTTCGGCAAGATCATCGGCAGCTACCAAGCCATAAAACACAAGCTCGCGGATATTTACATCAAGAAGGAGCTCGCCCGGTCCAACGCCTATTTCGGCGCCTGGGCGCTGGCCAATGACGCGCCTGAGCTTAACCTTGCCGCCGCCACCGCACGGCTTTCGGCGACCGACTCCTACGAGTTTGCTTCAGCCGAGAACATCCAGGTGCATGGCGGCATCGGCTACACATGGGAGGCCGATTGCCAGCTTCATTATCGCAGGGCCGGTCTGCTTTCCCTTGCCCTGGGCCCTCGCTCGGAGTGGGAAAGCCGGCTCGCCGCCGCGCTCGATAACGGTCAACAGATCTGACGGAGGCGAAGATGGACTTCGACGATACCCCGGAAGAAGCAGCCTTTCGTGCCGAAGCCAAGCTATGGCTTGCTGAAAATGCGCCGAAACATGCGCCTCCCGCCGATCGCAGTGATGCCGGGGGGCTTGACCTGATGCCTTTGGCCAGACGGTGGCAGGCGGCCAAGTGCGACGCCCGTTTCGCCAGAATGTCCTGGCCTGAAAAATTTGGCGGGCGAGACGCCTCGCCGATGTTTGACATTATCTTCGAAGAGGAACAGCGCCGTTACCCCATGCCGCCCGATCCCTTCCGGATCAGTTTGGGCATGTGCATTCCCACCATCATGCGTTGGGCCGATGCGGCTGCGCAGGAACGTTATGTCCATCCGGCGTTGCGCGGTGACACGCTGTGGTGCCAGCTTTTCTCGGAACCGTCCGCGGGATCGGATCTTGGCAACGTGCGCACGCGCGCGGTGCGCAACGGTGACCACTGGATCGTCAACGGGCAAAAGGTTTGGACGACCGGCGCCCACCTGGCGGACTATGGAACAATTCTGGTCCGCACCGATCCGACGGTCGACAAGTACGCGGGCCTGACGTCGTTCTATCTCGACATGCGCTCACCCGGTGTGGAGGTTCGCCAGATCCGTCAGATGTCCGGGGGCGCAGAATTCAACGAGGTCTTTCTGACCGATGTCCGCGTATCCGACAGTCAGCGGCTGGGCGGGGTCGGCGAAGGATGGGCCGTTTCCATCTCCACCTTGATGATGGAACGCATGTCGGTGAACGAAGCCGAATTCGGCAACATCACGATCGATGATGTGATCACGCTGGCATGCCGCAGAGGTGCGGATGGAACACGACCGATAGACAATCCGGCTTTCCGCGCCAAACTCGCGTCGATCTACAGCCGCGTCAGCGGCGTTCGTTACAGCCGTTACCGCATGCTCAGCCGGCTTTCTGGAAATGTCCTGCCCGGGCCGGAGGCATCTTTGGGCAAGGTTGTGCTGGCATCCGCCGTCCAGGAAATGTCGAAACTCGGAATGGAATTCCAGGACCTGGCAGGTGCCATTATCGACAGGGACAAGGACCCCCTTCTCGGCGAAATTCAGGAGGGCTGGTTTTTCGGTGCCGGGGCGCGCATCGCCGGGGGAACCGATGAGATATTGAAAAATATCATTGCCGAACGCGTGCTGGGCCTGCCCCAGGATATTCGCGTCGATCGGGGCGTTGCCTTCAATCAGTTGCCCGGCTGACGCCGTCGGGCACCCCTGAACAGGCCGAGCGAACCTCCATGAAGTCTACGTTCACATCCTTGGGCAGGGTGACCATCGCCAACAGCGCCTTCGCCATGGATTCCGGTGTAGCGGGCTGCCCCGCGATTGCGGCATGCCCGGTTTCGGCGATTTTCCGGAAGAAGCTTTCCGCAACGCCTTCCGGCCATGTGGAGATGCCCGCTGTTCCCGCCACCGTCCCGGACCGAAGAACCGAAACGCGGATGCCTTGCGGTTGCAGTTCGTCCCGCAAAGCCGCATTCAGCGTTTCTATGGCTGCTTTTGAGGCGGCATAGACGGATTGCATCGGAAAGGGATGACGGACCGATTCGCTTGAAATGGTGACGATTTGTCCGGCCGTCTCTCGAAGGTATGGAATTGTTGCCCGCACCATCCAGAGTACGCCAAGAATGTTAAGGTCGAGGGGGCGGCGGATCTGTTCGTCGTCGGCAGTTTCCAGCACGAAAGGCTGATAGCTGGCCGCATTATTGACCACGATATCAATCCGCCCCAGCCGCTTCCCGACCTCCGCAACGGCGTCATTCACGTCCTCAGGCTTGGAAACATCGCAAGCCAGAGCCATAACACCGGGCGAAATCTTTGGGACGTCATCGAGCTCGGCAGATGGGCGTGCCAGGCAGGCGACCCCTGCTCCGGCCGATGCAAGCGATTCCACAAAATGCCGCCCCATGCCTTTGGAGCCGCCTGTCACGATCGCAACCTTTCCGGTCAGTAAATCCATGCCGTTACCCGCTCCCGGATTCAGGGCCACTCTCAAGACTGCGTCGCGGAAACAGCCACCGGAACCGCGGCCATCCGAGGCATACCCGTTATGGCGTCGCGGCCGTCCACCATGCTCAGCAAAAAGTTGACGTTAGAGCCGTATTCAGCCGGGTTGTCAGGCGAGCCGGGATCGGCGCCAAAGGCATGGGTGATAGAGACAACGCCCCTTCGAAGGTCATCGTCGCTGTCGATTATCGCCTCGATAGAGCCATGGACCGAACTGATGGTCACACGGTCGCCAGGCGCGCTTCCGATCGATTCGATATCATCGGAATGCATAAAGGCCGGATTGTACTTTCGCTTGTGATTGAGCCTGCGGTAGGCCGAGTTCAGCACATGGTCCGCGCGCCGCGGTATCAGCAGGAACGGGTACCGGCTCTGTTCACTCGCTTTGTCATGACGTACGGCGGCGAGATCATCAAGCATCTGACGGTCAGCCAGTTGGAGGCGGTCGGACCACCCCTCGTCGCGCGGCCGGACGAATTGCTGGGCTTCGGGGTACAGGCGAGGACGGCGCGCCTTTCGCACGTCCTCGAGCGGAACGGCCGAGCCTTGGCAGAGGAAATCGAAAACCTCCTCCGTGGTGGGCTCGCTCCCCATATCAAGCCCGCTGGAGGCTTGAGAAGATTCCCCCATCGACAGACCGGTGCCATCAAGAAAGTCGATTTGAAGGCCCAGATTCCGGGCCAGCCGATAAAAGAATTGCCATTCTTCAATGAGGTCCGAGTCTGGAGGAGGCGGTAAAAGCGCCGGCGTGTGGTAGGCATATGGCGCCTCCCACCCATACCCCGGGTGTGTCGGCCTGACCGATTCCATAAATTGCGTTGTCGCCGGCGTTTCCATAATATTTTTGGTCGCAATCACATAATCGGCCAGCCTGGTCACGCCCGACATCTCAACGTTGGGCACGACAAGGAGGTCAAGAGCCCGCATCGCCTGTTCCGCTTTCGCCGAATCCGGCCAACAGGCAATTGGGTTCCCCAAACAGATAAGCGCCCTGATCCGGAACTCGCCGGAAGACAGGATCTCATCGGGCAGCGCGCTCGTCGGCAGTCCCGCCACCGACATCGGTAGTCCGGTAACACTGAGCTTTTCAGCGAGGATGGCGGGAATTGGCGAATAAGCCTGGGCCTTGCGCTCCCTGGGGGGCGTGAGGACGCTTGAACCCGAAAACGGCTCGCCGTCCCTCGCCCAGAAACCCCGCAGAGTTTGCAGACAAAGAAGAAGATAGAACGTCAGGTTGCCAAACCCGCTCATACCGAGGCCGGTGCCACCTCCAAAATATCCGCGCTGGGATGCTGCAATCAATGACGCCGCTTCTGTCAGATCCTCTTCCGATATGCCCGCACGTGCTGCGACCGCTTTGGGGTTGAAGGGGCGGACCGCTTCGTGCAACGCCTGGACCCTTGAGGCATTTTGCTTCAGAAAATCATGATCGAGAGCATCGTTCTCAAACAGAAGATGCACCAGCCCGGCCAGTACCGCGGCATCCTGTCCGGGACGAACTTTAAGATGCAGGTGAGCTCGGCGCGCCGTCTCGGTCTTTCGGGGATCGATGACGATCAGCTTCGCCCCCGCGTTCACGCGATCTTTAAGCTTCCTGGCCGGATTCTGGGATAGGTATTGCTTGGAAATCACCGGGTTGCCACCCGCGAACAAAATCAGATCCGCCGTGTCATGAGAAATGCGCCCTCCGCCCCATTCCCCGTGCAAGGCATTGGCCACATTAAGTCCGGGCTGATCGATGGTAACAGACGAAAAAATCAGCGGCGAGCCGAAGGCCCCCATAAATGCGGCGCCCATGCGGGCGGTCGCCGGGTACATCAAGGATGGCGTGCTCATATAAAGGGCAACTGAGCGCGGGCCGTATCTGTTTTTCAGCTCTTCTAGCTTCGAAGCGATCTCCGTTATCGCCTCATCAGACCCTAACGGTTCGAATTCCCCGGCTGTATTGCGCCTCAGGCTGTACAGAAGCCGGTCCGGATCGGAATGAATTTGCGGCAGCGCCCGCCCCTTTACACATGTATATCCACCATAGAGGGGCGCTTCGCGATCCCCGGTAACCCGCACTGGCCTGCCATCCTTTATCTCGACCTGGATTGGACAATATGCGGTGCAGAGCCGGCAAAACGTTGCTTCAACCCGGCTCATGCCCAGGTCCTCCTGATCCTTTCGCACCACATCTTGATGAATGTCAGCGCTCATCATGCCAACCGTGGCGGCAGTAACATTCCTGCCTGATGACCTGATCTAGTCCGATGCGTACAAAGATTCCAAGGATGGCGTCTTACACCTGTCGAGACGCCCGGTGTGACAGAAACCACTTATACCAACGACCAAAAAAGCGACGGCGGGTGCCCCGCCGTCGCCCTACCCCCGGTTTAGTATTTATATTTGACGGTAATGCCCCCATACCGCTTGTAATCCCGGTTCAGGTAACCAATGGCATCGCCGACGGGAAACGCCGAAATCGATCTTGGTGTAGTAGAACTCGTTGGTCAGATTCCGGCCGTAGATCTGCACTTCCCATCCCTGATTGGAGATAAAGCTGATCGAGGCGTTAAGGAAGCCGTGGCTGCGCTCAATCGTGCGTGGATCCTGATTCAGACCATAGAGTATCTTGCTGCGCCAACTATAGTCGGCAGCCAACAGGACTGTGCCCGCCGACCCGACCTCGTGACTGTAATCAGCCGTGACGCCAAAGGCCCACTTGGGAGTGTCAATGGCGGGCATGCCTGCAAGGCTTTCGGACCCGGCTGGAATATCGGCGCCATTACCAGGGCAGACAAAAATCGTGGGACAGGCAACAATCGCATTATCACCGGAGTAGTTGGCGTCGGTATAGTCAACCGATCCACCCAATCGCAGATCGTTCGTCACCTGCCACTGCGCCTGGAACTCGGCTCCCTTGCTCTTCAGGTCGCCCACACTTTGGAGATTTTGCGTCGTTGACCCCGGGACGGTTCCCGCCTGCTGGAGATTCTTGATCTTCATCCAGTAAAGCGACAATCCGAGCGACAGGCGATTGTCGAACAGACGCTGCTTGGTGCCAATCTCGTAGGATGTCGCAATCTCGGGCTTGACGATTGCGGGTGAGACATCGGTATTTATAGCCGCGCGGCCGGTGTTGGCGGCAGGACCCTTATAGCCACGATTGAACGAGGCGTAATAGTTCTGCCCGTCGGTCGGGCGCCACTGGATACCTGCACGTCCCGAAAGGTTATTGATCTTACCGGTCGCGGTGAAGTCGGTTACCGCGCTGGGCGGGATCGAATAGAGCATCGTCACCGGATCGAGCGTACTTGCAGGCACGAAGTTGTAGATGTCGCTGTGGTAATATTCGCTAATCGTTTCGTGCGTGTAGCGCAACCCTGCGAAGGTCGTGAACTGATCGCTAAGATCGTACGTGATGTCGCCGAACAGGGCGGCCGTATCGTTATCGAGCTTGTAGCGGTAGCGTGGTTCGATCACGTAAAACTGATTGGGATCCGCACCAATCAAAGCCCCGTTGAAGAAATTGGGGTTCAGCGTGTGCGATCGCGTCGTCGCCGTCTGGAAGTACGCGCCGGTGACAATATCAGCTCGTCCGCCCTTGTAGTGCAGCCGTATTTCCTGCGACCCGTATTTCGTATTATCGGGCGAAACCGGTTTCAGTGGCGTGATCGCAACGAACGGATAGAAAGGATTGGGCCGGAAGCCGCTGCCCATCACGAAACCAAACGGCGTACTATCGGTATCGACGGCATAACTGGACCTGAACTCGCGGTAAGAGGTGATCGACGTCAGCGTGACGGCATCGCTGGCCTCCCAGTTGAATTCAGCCTGGATATAGCGCGAATCGGAGATCTGCAAGTTCGGCGCGTCGATGTTGACCTTATCGTTGCCGTAACCGAAGGTCAGGCCGGTGGCAAGCGCCATCAGGTTCCCGCCCGGAGTGTCAAACCCTGCCGGCGGCGCAATGGTGATCTGCTGACCATAGGAGGCCCTGCGGTAGGCAAATCCGCCGCTGACCAGAAGATTGACGGAGTCAGATATATCCGCGTCAATCTTGCCGGAGAACCCGTAACTTTTGGCGCCCAGGATGTCGCCGCTCGGCCCGTAGTTTTTGCCGATCGGATTCTGGTCGCGGTAGAAGCCGACCCAGCGGGTCCGAATAGCATCCGTAACGGGGATATTGAGCGCGCCATTGACAAAATACTCTTCGTCGTTGGTGGCCCCGCCCTGAACATAGCCGCCAAGGTTGTCATCCGGTCTCCGAGTGGTGATATTGATCACGCCGGCGGAGCTGTTCTTGCCGAACAATGTGCCTTGCGGCCCGCGCAAAATTTCAATGCTTTCAACATCGATGAGATCACCGACAAGCTCGCCCTGACGGTAAAGCGGCACGCCGTCGCGTATCACTGCTATGCTCGGCTGAATGCCTCCCTCAAGTGACTTGGAAGAGACGCCGCGCATACTGAATGCCACACCGTTTACAGTTGGGCCCTGAGCAAAAGAGAGGGAGGGACTTAACCGGGTGAGCATCATGGTCGTATCGACCGGCCCTGAACGCTCAAGCTGCTGCGATCCAATGGCAAGGACCGAGATCGGAACCTGGCTGATTGCCTGCGAACGCCGCTGCGCAGTTACGATAATATCTTCGATCTGCACGTCGTTAGCCTTACTCGAATCCTTGTCAGACCGAGCGGCATCCTTCCCTGACGTATCCTGCGCATACGCAGATACAGACAATGCCGCAACTCCAATCATCATTGCAGCCGTGGTACGAGACAAATTATAGATGCGCTTCATTTTCTCTCCCCTTCGCGCTTAAGGCAATCCATAAATACTTTGATACTATTCACGCTATATTCTAATGTTATTTGGACGACACGTTCTTTATAAAATAAAATATGAAAAACGACATATTTTATTCATGAGATAATTCTATTTCTATTTATTCTTTACTTAAGACCTGCACCCTAAAGCCCATTCTAGATCATGTCAAGAATAAAGCTCTATATCATATAACTAATTAAGATATAAAGTCAACCAGGCTTTGGCGGATGGCGCAGCACGATCCTCTGTCCCTTCAGGTCGCCCAAAAGGAGGCCGGATACCGCAAAAAACGGCCAAATATCAGGATCGTGTGAGCAACAGGGATGAGCAGATATTTCCGCCGCCGCTGGCAACGGCGGTCACTTCGGGGACGCTCTTGAGCTGGCGCTCGCCGGCCCGCCCCCACATCTGCAACGCGGCTTCGTGCAGTAAGCCAAAGCCGTGCGTGCGCCCCTCGGACAGTTGCGCACCATGGGTATTGATGGGCAGCTCGCCATCGCGCGCGATGCGGCGTCCACCCTCCACGTAGCGGCCCGCCTCACCCTGCGGACAGAAGCCGAGCGCCTCGAGCCACATCAACGTCAAAATGCTAAAGCCGTCATAGAGTTGCGCACATTGAACATCTTGCGGCTTCAGGTCCGTACGACCCCACATCATCCGGGCAGCGTCATGTCCCATCATCGTCGTCAGATCGGACCGCTGATCCCAATGGGGCCGGTCATGGTTGGCCGAGCCCACAGCCTCGATCCGAAGCGGCGGATTGCGCAGGCCCTGTGTCTCATCCATCCGCGACAGCACGAACGCGGTCGAAGCGTCGACCGGCACATCGCAATCGTAAAGACGTAGCGGCGTGGTAATGTACCGGGAGCCGAGATAATCATCGATCGTCAGCGGGGTGCGATAAATCGCCTTGGGATTGAGCATGGCATTCCGGCGCGCGTTTACGGCGATCTGCCCCAGCTGCTCTTCGGTCGTGCCGTAATCATGAAAATGGCGCTGTGCCCCAAAGGCCGCCCAGTTCGCGGCAGACATGGCGCCAAAAGGCAAAAGCCATTGGAAACGGGCATCGGAGACCCGCTCGCGCGCGAAAGGACTTGTTCTGGCGCTTTGGGCGCGGCTCGTCGCTTCGGCTACCGTACGAAACACCAGAACATGCTTCGCCATTCCGCTAGCGAGCGCCGCAACCCCCGAAATCAACGGGCCGAATTGCGGTGTTTCAGCCGCCCCGAGCTGCCATGATGTCGAAAGGCGCAGGGCATCCTTCACGTCGTCGACGCTGACCGGACCAAGCCCCGGATCGGCGTCGGTCCGCCCCGGCCAGGTGGCGATACCATCGATCTGACTGCGGTCAAGGCCGGCATCCTCTATGGCAGCGAGACAAGCCGATAACGTCATCGTCAAGGCAGAGCGGTTGGCGGGCCGCGCGATTTCCGATTGTCCGACGCCGGTAATCGCGGTCGTCTTTTCGAGATACTCGATCATGAATTCGCCGCCTCATGAAAGACCGGCAGCCAGACATCCGCCCGCTTGATGAACCCGACTTTCAACGGCATGCCGATCGTGATGTGCGAGATCGGCGTCTCGACAATATTGGTGACCAGCCGCAAATCCTGCTGCTCCGCCAATTCGACGATCGCGATCACATAGGGTGTTTCCATCCCCGGGGCCCAGGCCTGATAGTTGACGGTGAAACTGACCAGACTGGCACGGCCGGAGACCGGTTCGCGTCCGATTTCGAACGACAGGCAAACCGGACAGATCGGGGCCGGCGGATGAATATAAAATCCGCAGGAGCGGCACCTTGCGATCAGCAGCCTACCTTTTTCCCCTCCCCGCCAGAAAGCTTCGCTCTCGGGTGTGATCATCGGCAGAGGTGCCGTCGGCACAACCGGCAGGTCATCGGAATCGGGTGACTGCATCTTCGTGCGCCCTGTCATCGAACTGTGTTCATGGCCGCCGGATCATACCGCCGTCCACAGCGAGAACCTGGCCGGTAATATAGGCGGCGGCATCCGAAAGCAGAAAAAGCACGGCGTCAGCCTGCTCGTCAGGCGTGCCCGCACGGCCCAAAGGCGCCATGGCAATGCTGCCCTCAAGCAATTTCGGGTCCACCGTTTTCATCGCTTCCGTCATGGTCGGGCCCGGCGCCACGCCGTTCACCCTGATGCCCTGAGACCCCAATTCGGTCGCCAGGGCTACGGTCAATCCGTTGAGCCCGAGCTTGGAGATTCCATAATAGTTTGCGACGGGTCCATAAAGATGGGCGGCGGCCGATGACTGGTTGACAATCGCCCCGCCACCACGCTCGATCATCAAGGGCGCAATGGCCCGGGTGACAAACAGGGCGCCATGCAGATTTACCGCCATAAACCGCATATAATAATCATGGTCGATGGAGAGTAGCGGCTCGAACCGCATACCCGCAAAGATCGCGGCATTGTTGATCAGCAGATCTGCGCCGCCGAACGAATCCTTAACGGACTGCGCCATTGCCTGGCAGGACTCTTCATCCGCGACGTCGACCCGAACGAACATCGCCCTGCCGCCCGACGCCGCGATTTCGCCGGCGACACGCTGTCCTTGCTCTTCGTTGATCTCGGCGACGACAACCGATGCGCCCTCCGCCGCCAGCCGTTTGGCGTAGGTTTCCCCAATCCCCTGGCCGGAGCCGGTGACAATCGCTACCTTCCCTGAAAAACGCATAACCTCTCCTTTGTTGGTTGCGGTGCGACTTTGATCAGCCGCCCTTGAACCCGATCGTCTTTAGCGTGGTAAATTCGTTCAGGCCTTCAAGGCCGTATTCGCGGCCATAGCCGGAGCGTTTGATGCCGCCAAACGGCGCGTAACTGGACATCCTTCCCGGACCGCCATTTATTTCGACGCCGCCGGTGCGAATCCGAAGAGCCATTTCAAAGGCGTGGCCAACGTCAGCGGAGAAAACAGCGCCGGCAAGACCGAAATCGCTATCATTCGCGATCGCGATGGCTTCTTCGTCACTGTCATAGCCGATAACCACGCCGACGGGACCGAACACCTCTTCGCGCGCGATCCGATCGCTGTTGCCGACATCGTCGAACAGGGTCGGTTCGAAGAAATAACCTTTCTCAAGATCGCCAGGGCGCTTGCCGCCGATGACCAGCTTTGCGCCCTGCTCAAGCGCAATCTCGACATATTGCTCGGTTCGGGCACGGGCGACCTCCCGTATTAGCGGGCCCATGGTCACATTCGGGTCAGCCGGATTGCCGACCTTGACCATTGCGGTCATCTCGCGGAGCGTTTCCACATATTTTGCGCGGATCGAATTATGGACGACATGCCGGGTCAGCAACGCGCAGCCCTGACCGCATTGGAAGGTATAACCCATCAGGCCGGAGGCCGCAGCCAGAGCGATATCCGCATCGGGCCGCACAATCATGGCCGATTTGCCACCGAGCTCCAGGAGGACGCGCTTGAGCGAGGGCGCCGCCTGCGCCTGTATCGCGGCGCCTACGACATCCGAACCGGTAAAGGTGACGAGATCGACCCGTTTGTCGGTCGTTAGCGCTTCCCCGACCTCCTTCCCGCCCGTGACGATGTTGAGGACACCCTTGGGCAACCCCACTTCTTCGGCAATCTCGCCCAGAATAAGCGCCTCAAACGGCGTGTAAGGAGACGGTTTCAGCAGCACGGTGCATCCCACCGCCATGGCCGGAATAATCTTGCCGAGGTTAAGCAGGAAGGGGAAGTTATAGGCTGTGATTGCCGCGACCACCCCGGCGGGGTCATGAACAACAACACCCGCACCCAAAGTGGTCGTACCTTGCATGTTCGGCGTCGTCTCGACCGGCAACGGCCGCATCGCCGGGCGCGCGGAAAGTTCGATCATGTGGCGCGCATGCTGTACCGGCACCCCAAAATGCCCGAATTGGGCCAGCATCTGGGTGGCACCGGTTTCGGCCACGATAAGGCCAATGATCTCCTGCGCCCGCCGTTCGATGACATCAACAAATCGCGTCAGCACCGCTTGCCTTTCGGCGACCGGCAAATTCGGCCATGGCCCCCTGTCAAACGCTTCGCGGGCGGCAGCGATGGCGGCCTCGGCATGTGAGATATTCCCTACCGGCGCTTCGGCCAGCACCTCTTCGGTCGCCGGATTGAGCACCGGCTCGACCCCATCGGCCGGGACCCATTGGCTATTAATATATAATGCGTTCTCGCTTGGTGTTGTCAGCATTTTGATACTTCCCTTGAGATATCGCGATATTCAGTTCGTGGCCCATTTGATTTCGAGATGCTCGACACCTGAAACGACGCCACCATGGACTTCCACCGGAGCGCCGGGCTTCAATCGCCATTCGGGAATACGCGCCAGCCATTCCGTAAGCGCGATGGTCAATTCCCGGCGGCCGAGATGAGACCCCAAGCAGAAGTGCGGTCCGTATGAGAAACCGAAGTGGCGAATGTTCTTGCGGTCAATATCGACGACCAGCGGATTTTCGAATTCTTTGGGGTCGAGAACTCGCAAGCGCGCAATCGATGGTGACCCAATCGCCCTTCTTCATTTTCACCCCCGCCACCTCCACATCCTGCCGGCATTGGCGATGCAGAGCGACGACGGAAAAACGTCTCAGGAATTCATCGATGGAGCGGCTGATCAGTTTCGGATCCGCACGCAGCCTGTTCTGGAGTTCAGGGTGTTCGGCGAGGTAGCGAAAATAGAACCCCAGGGAGGACGCCACGGTATCGAGACCGCCCACAAACAACAAATAGAGCGTGCCGAGGACCTCATCATCGGTGAAAAGCCGACCATCGACTTTTGCCGTCACAACAAAGCTTGTCAGATCGTCGCGAGGCGCCGTGCGTCGCTTGGCCGCCAGATCTTTCAGGAAATCGCGGATCTCCGCCGCCGCTGCCAACTTGCGTTCAACTTCCGGCGCATGGAGCAGTTCGAACTCCCACTTGAGGAATGTCGGCATGTCTTCCAGCGGCAACCCCATCAGCTGCATGAAGATACCCACCGGGAACGGCCGTCCGAACGCCGAAATAAATTCACACTCCCCGTTCTCGCGAACCGCCTCGATCAAACTGACGGCGCGCTCCGTCATCCCGGGGGTCATCGCCGCCACGCGGGACGGCGAAAGCAACGGACTGAGCAGCTTGCGGAATTTGGTGTGCTCCGGCGGGTCAAGCTCCAGCGGGACCATGTCCCAACTTTCCCCGAGCATTGCGGAAAAGCCTGTTTCCCCTTTGTTGGAAAACAGTTGTGGGTTGTTCAGAATAAAGCGGTAATCCTCGGCCTCGGTCGGCACCCAGGACCCGCCAAACTGCGGGTTGTGCGGATTCCAGAAAATCCTTTTTGTTCCATGGAGCCTGGCCTTGGCCGCGAACGGACACTGGCTCATTTCCGGCCCGGTAAAGTCCACGGGCTGAACCAAATGAGCCGGAACGTGATCCGGGATATACCCAACGCCTCCCCAGTCGCCTTGCCGTTGCTCAGACACGACCATTCCTTTCTTCACGTCTTCTTTGCAAAAGTTATCGTGTTTCGAATTTCTTGGCTGCCGCCATTACCGCCTTGCGATCAACCTGGCCGACCCCAACGGCATTTCCGACCTGACAATATTTGAGACCGGTATCAAGCGCCGCACGACGTCCCATATCGAGCGATTCCCAGATCGCCTTGAGGCTTCCCTGGGTGGCGGCGCTGGGCTTTGCCGCTATTTTCGCGGCAAGCGCATGGGCGCGCGCCCACAACTCTTCGTGCGTCGCGACTACTTCACTGACAATGCCTGTGCGCAATGCGGTATAGGCGCTTATCCGCTCATCATTTCCCAACAGGACCATCCTCAACACATCGCCCAGCATCATGCGGTAAGTCATGCCGATCGGCTCCAGCGCCGAGGTCATGCCGTAAGTCACATGAGGGTCGAAAAAAGTAGCGTCTTCAGAACAGAGGACGATGTCGCTTTCGTTGATGAAGTAGAACGCACCGCCCGCCGCCATACCGTGCACCGCCGTAACAACCGGTTTCCAGCAGCCGTTCAACTTTGGGCAAAGTGACGTTCCGGGATCCTCCTGATTCCACGGGTTGGTTATCGGATCGCGCTCCTCAAGCTGATCCACGCCTGTGGTGAAGGCTCTGCCAGGCGCGGCCCGAAGAACAACCGCGTGGATATCATCGTCCTTCTGGATCTGTCCCCAGATCTCCTTGATGTCGCGCCGCATGGCCACGGTCAGAGCATTCAGAGCCTGCGGGCGATTAAGCGTAATGGTCGCCACGTGGTCCTCGCCCTGTTCAAAAATAATATCGTCATATCGTTTGCCGGCCGGATCCATAATTCGCTCACCCTCACCTTTTCATTGACGTCTGATCATGCGCCGAACCGGGATTTTCCCGGCGCAGCCATCCCCCATTCCCGGAGATCACAAGATACTCATCTAACGACAGACTTCCCCGGCCATCAAGGGCATCGACATTCATTGAAGCGTTTTACGGCTGCCTATCCTCTCAAGATGAAGCTTGCATAATCCTATAGACCATTTATATGTTTATGGCAATACTGTGATGTCACTGCCTTGCGAAATTATCCACATTAATCGAGCGCTGAAATGACCTCTTTTCTAGAATTACTTGCTGCCACTATCAGCCTGAAACCCGCGGCCAACGCCGTGGAACATGAGAAGAGATGGTGGCGCTGGTGCGACCTCGATCAGCTTCAGCAGTCGATTGGGTACCACTTTGAAGAGGCCGGAACGCTTCCAGGGAATCGCATCGGAATCCTTCTGAGAAACAGACCTACATCCATCGCGGCCTTACTCGCCTGCGCCCTTGGCCGTCGATGCGCCGTGGCGTTCAATCCTCTCTTACCCGCTGATCGTCTCAGGGACGATATAGGCCAGTCGGGAATCGCCATGCTGCTCGGCGAAGACGAGGATATAGCCCGGCAGGAAGTCCGTGAGGTTGCCGGTGATCTGAAGCTCCCGCTCGTCCGCTATCGCAACGACTCGGGCGCGGCAGCATCCTGGGTTGATAACCGGCATCAATCCCCTGCGGAATCCCTGGAGTGGCAAAGGCCGGATCTTCTTATGGAGATACTGACCAGTGGAACCACCGGTGCGCCCAAACGGATATCGCTGAGCATCGCCGTTTTCGAAGCGAGCCTGAACGGCGCCAATGCCTATGAGCGCAAGCGGCAGGATAAGACCAAGCCGACGCTGCGTTCCGGAGTCAGGATCGTTACCGCTCCGCTGACGCACATCAGCGGCATATCTGCCGCCCTCATGAGCTTGGCGGGCGGGCGCAAGATCTGCCTGATGGAGAAATTCGAAATCAACGCGGTCGTTGACGCGATCAAACGGCACAAGGTGAAGGTCTTCAACGCGCCGCCCACGGCGTTGAGGATGCTGCTGGATGCCGATATTCCACGCGAAGACATGGCCTCGCTTGTCGCATTGCGATCGGGAACGGCCCCTCTCGATCCCAAGATTATCGATGAATTTCTGGAACGCTATGACGTGCCGATTCTCGGACAATATGGCGCCACTGAATTTGCCGGCAGCGTGGCAGGATGGACCATCGATCAGTTCCGTTCCTTTTACCCGGAAAAACGCGGCAGCGTGGGGTGCTTTCAACCCAATGTCGAAGGCCGCATCGTCGACCCCGAGATGGGAGAACCGGAAGCCGTTGGCTCGCCGGGCGTGCTGGAGCTGCGGGGACCTCAGGTCGGACCAAATAACGAATGGGTTCGCACGACCGACCGCGCAAAGATCGATTCCGATGGTTTTCTTTTTATTCTAGGCAGGGCCGATCACGCCATCATTCGCGGCGGCTTCAAGATCCACCCGGATGAGATTATTGCCGCTCTCCAGCATCACCCGAAGGTCCGGGAAGCGGCCGTCGTTGGTATCGCCGATCGACGGTTGGGAGAGGTCCCCGCCGCTCTGGCCACCCTCCAGCCCGGGGAAAGCGAGCCTCCTCAGGACGAATTAAAAGCTTTCCTGAAAGAGCGCCTGCTTCCCTACCAGATTCCGGTTCGAATCGAGTTTACGAGCGAACTGCCGCGCACGCCGATGCTCAAACCAAAGCTTGCCGAGATACGGCGGATTCTCGAAGAAAAGGTCATCTCCGAATAAGGCTCGGCGCTTCCCTATGTCCGTCTTCAAGAGGACCGCAGTCCTGTCCAGAAGCGCCAAGCTATTGCGTTCCGACAATCAAACCGATTGGTTCAAATTGCCTCGACAGGCGTACCAATCGCCGCTTCCACGACATCTGCGCTATCCAGATACTCGTAGATATAGGTGATCTGACCGTCCTTGAAGGTCAAGAACATAGCCACAGTAATCGTCCGTTTATCACTGCCATCATGAGGTGTGATTTCAATTGTGCGACGTTGAGCGACCTTGTCTCCGGCAATATGGCGTTCGATGACGTCATATTTTGACTGTGCCACTTCGGCAAAACGAACCAGGGTCGCGATGCCCTCGGCCTTTGCTTGAGCATATCCACTAAAATTATGCCAAACTGTTACATCATCAGCGTAGATCTGATTGAGCGTCACGGAGTCGCCATTTTCGATTGCCGCAAAAAAATGGTCCGAAATTTCCTCAATGCGCATCTTCATCTCGCTTCAAAATAACCCGTCTCGTTGTTTACTTTTTCTCTGCTGCGCGAAAATTCGCGGCTGGAAGTCCCTGCGTCCGCGGACGACGCTAAGTGACAATGCCTGTTGATCATCGACACCGTCAGCCCATGTTGACATCGTCGAGGTCGCACGGGCCGATATTGGGGCGCTTCTTTAGCTCGGCCTCAGGTTCACCGGCGCGCAGCCCGGCACCGCTCGCCCTTGGGCGCCCAGCCCCGCAGCCGGCCCATCTTCGTATTGGCTCCCGTTTTGCTGCTTCGTGCTGCCCTTCGGGTCATCGACGAAGATCAGCCGTTCC
Organism: uncultured Alphaproteobacteria bacterium; assembly: GCA_963746725.1. Taxonomy (GTDB): domain Bacteria; phylum Pseudomonadota; class Alphaproteobacteria; order Sphingomonadales; family Govanellaceae; genus J090. Next base: position 255,708 of record CAVVCF010000008.1, read on the forward strand.
GGGTTGAGGTCCGTCTGGCCTTCGAACCAGTCCCGGCGACGGGTGAGGACATACGGGCGGTGCTGCTCGGCGGCATGCGCCGTCTTTTTTATGCGTCCACCCGCGCCTGGAGAAGAAATACCATACCGTGGCCGGGCAGGTCCGCACATCCCGCTCGGCATCGAGGCGCTCAGCAATCTCATGAAGCGCAATGGCCTTGTTCTCATCCACAAGGCCAAGAATGAATGCCTCGTGGGCGTCAAGTTTGGACCCCTTCGGTTGGCCCCGAGGCCGAGGTTCAAGCGTGCCCTCTTCCCACCAGCGCCGGTGCCAGTTGATCGCCGTCGATATCCCAACCGAAAACCGCGCCGCCGCCCGCGCAGACATGCCCCCATCAACCGCTTCAACAACGCGGCGGCGAAGATCCAATCCGTAGTAACGCCCCATATCCGTCTCCCCGTAAAACCCGGAGACACAGAATCATAAATCACCCCTCTTGGGAATCCCCTTCAGTGATTCACACTACCTTGAAGGCGCTCTAGGATCGTCATTCAACAAAGACTCGGACAATACCCTTAAATCCCTAGGTCATCCTGCCTGTGCGATCTCCAAAATCGCTGCAATCCAGACACGGATATCCCGCTTGAGTTCTGCACGCCGGCGGCTGCTGGTTTGTCCGACGTGGGCCTGCACGCTGGCACCATCCAGCAACGCCGTGATCACGCGGGCCATGCGCTTGGTACGCCGCTTGTCGAGATTCGGGTGTGTCTTGCCAATGGCGGCAACGAGGGCCGCGGTAAACGTGACATAGACCTCATCGAGGATGCGTTTGAGTTCTTCGTCATAGGGTGACAGGGCCCAAATTGTCCACCACAGCGGAAAGACTTCATTGCTCTCGTAAAACAAACTCATCAGGAGGTCTATGACCACCAGGGTCAGCTCCGATTGACCGGCTGCTTGGTCCAGGAGTGCCTGCATATCGTCGGAAAGCGATCCGACCTGCCTCCGGAAAACCTCGCGGAGCAAGGTGTATTTATTGGGAAAGTAGTAACCGAGATTGCCTGGAGCAATGCCGGCGCGCCGGGCGATTTCCCGCACGCCGAAGTCGTCGTACCCTTCTTCTTTGAGGAACTCAGTCGCCGTATCGACGATCTTGTCGCGCGTGCTGACGCCCAGGGCACGCACGCCGTGGCGGCCATGGCGCACGGCGCTGGCCGGCGTGACATCAGGAGCCTTCTTACGCTTAGCCATAGAACATTCCCTTTTCGCGTCTCATTGTCCAGTCAGGGACAATAAAAGAGATGACGTAAGACTCAAGGATTCAAATTCCCGCGAGATGGGAAATAACTTCATCTTCTGGTAACGCTTCCGATGCCGGCGTGCCTTGAAAGAGCCCTGGTCTTTACGCCATCATCCGCGCGATCAGCCGGTACATTGTGTCGAACATACGCCCGTATGGCGGGCGGATGAGGTTTGTCGCGTTCACCCTGGATTGGTAAAATACCGGTTTCAGGTGAGAGAAAGTGTCGAAACCGGCGGCGCCATGATACGCGCCATAGCCGGACCCGCCAACACCTCCGAACGGCAGATCATCGAGCGCCCCGTGCAAAAGCACATCATTGATCGTGACGCCGCCGGCCCATGTGCGCTGGAGAATCTCGTTGCGCCGCCGCGTATTGCGGCCGTACCAATAGAGCGACAACGGGCGTGGGCGCGCGTTCACATACGCGATGGCTTCATCAAGGTCGCTATAGCCGACAACCGGCAGAATTGGCCCAAAAATCTCCTCTTTCATCAGTCGCAGTGATTCCGGCGGATCAAGCACGAGCGACAATTGCATCTGCCGGGAATTTGGCGCCGGGTTTTCTCCCGGGTGCGATTTGACGATTTCGGCGCCTTCAGCTTTGGCCTCTGCCAACAGATCGTGCAGCCGCTGTACATGCCTTTCGTTGATAATAGCGGTATAGCGCGGATCGCCGAGCAGTTTCGGATACATGCGCCGGGCTGCGGAAACGGCGACGCGAACAAACTCGTCGCGCAAGGCATGCGGCACGAGCACATAGTCCGGCGCGATGCAAGTCTGCCCGCCATTGAACAGCTTGCCGTATACGATCTTGTCGACCGCCATCGCGAAATCCGCACTCTCGTCGATGATGCTCGGTGACTTTCCCCCAAGTTCGAGTGTCACAGGCGTGAGGTTTTGCGCCGCAGCGCTCGCAATCATCCTGCCTACCCGCGGCGAGCCGGTGAACAGCAAATGGTCGAAAGGAAGGGCGGCGAATTCGCTGCTCACCTCTCCGTCACCGACGACGACGGTCATGACATCCGGCGGGAAGTATTCCGCCACCATTTTTTGGATTAATTCAGCACAGGCTGGCGCCACCTCGCTTGGCTTGAGCATGATGCGGTTTCCGGCTGCAAGGGCTCCGGCCGCGGGCATGAAACATTGATGAAACGGATAATTCCACGCCGAAACAATGCCGACGACGCCCTTCGGCTGCGGAATAATCCGCGAATATCCCGGCATATAGAGGATTGATGTTGGTACGCCCCTGCGGCGCATCCACCGCCCAACATGCCGTCGCGCATGGCGCGCCGCAAGTCGTGGCATCAGAGATTCCGTCAGCCGGGTCTCCTGGGGGCACCGCCCGCTGTAGTCCTCGTTGCACGCAGCCACAATCTCGGCTTCGTAATGGGCGACCATCTCACCGAGTTTGACAAGCCATTTTGTCCTTTGCGCGCGCGTTGGCGCGCCCTCGGCCATGAACGCGGTCTTCTGCTGCTTGAACAGCGCCAGCATCGGCGTAAGCGCGGGATCTGGTTCAACTAAGGTCGTATGCGGCACGCGAGATCCTCCCAGGTCCTTCGATAGAGGTCATGATTCATCTGACCACCGAGATCGGCAAAGCCCTAATGTCCGGCCTTGCCATAATGAAGTCGATATTAGTACATTGTTCTAACTCAGTCAAAGTCAGATGCAATTTTGCAGCGAAAAATATGCTATTTCGGGAGTGTCGAGAGATAGGCGAGGATATTTCGAATATCAATATCATCGCCCGCGTTGAGAAGAGCCGCGCTCATGACCGTCCCATCGGCATCGGCAGGATCGCCTCCCCGTTGCTTCATTCGAAATGCCTTAATTTGCGCAAGTAGATACCAGTCGCTCATTCCGGCAAGTCTTGGCGCATGCACGTCATTTCGCCCTTCACCTTGAGGTCCGTGGCATTGTGCGCATTTTTGAAACCCGCGCCTGCCAGCCACCGGATCACCAGCGACCGTGGATGGCGAAACCTTCGGTCGAAACGCCGTCACCATCCGGCTGAGGTCGGCAAGCGAAAGATCCTTTGGCAGCGACAGGGCGACGCCCCGCATCATCTGTCCATTGAGGTCGCTTGGCGCGGTACCCCGAGCGCCCTCCCTGAACTTGACGAGTTGCCGCTCGATATATTCAGGAATTTGGCCGGCCAGACGCGGTGCCCCGAAGCTTTGCAAGCCCTGCATCTCCCCTCCATGGCATGCGGCGCAGGTGGCAATGGTCGACGTCACGGCATCTTGGGTACCGCCTGCGTTCGCTGTACGAGGCGCGAACAAAGCCAGGGTGGCACCGAGAATCAATACGGCACCCTTCAGCGTATTGCGCGCGTCGTTGAGGAAATTTGAGACAACGGTCAACATTCAACGCAACCTCTTTTTTTCGATCTTGCCGATCGCTGTCTTGGGTAGTTCGGCACGAAATTCGATCGCTTGCGGCACCTTGAATTTGCCAAGACGGTCCGCGCAGTAGGCGATCAAATCCTCCTCGGTTACCGAGGCGCCTGGTCCGGCAACGATGAAGGCTTTGACCGTCTCGTCTTTGACAGGATCGGGAACGCCAATAACGGCCGCCTCAAGCACGTCGGGATGGCCCAGCAACACGGCTTCAACTTCGCTTGCCGAAATATTTTCGCCGCCGCGCTTGATCACATCCTTGCGGCGATCAAAGAAATACAGGTATCCGTCTGTATCCGCCCGGAAATAATCGCCGGTGCGCAACCACTCGCCGTTCAGCGCTTCTGCCGTCGCGGCGCGATTGCGATAGTATCCCTTCATGATGGTCCGCCCTGGGTCTCCGCGCACCCAAAGTTCGCCGATCTCGTCCTGCTGCACGTCGCAGCCAAACTCGTCAACAAGGCGAATTTCCCTGCCGATCGCCGGCAAGCCTACAGACGGCCATCGCCGATCGCCCGCGAGCGGCGCCACGGCCACGATCGTCAGGCGGCGGTCTGGACGAAGGAACTGGGCCGCGCCCACAAGGTCGCACGGGCGCTGAACGCGGGTACAGTCTGGATCAACACCTACGGTCATGTGGATCAGGTTTCCCCATTTGGCGGCTATAAGCAGTCCGGGATCGGCCGGGAGCTGGGGCGTTATTCGCTCGATGCCTATACTGAAACGAAATCGGTTTTCGCGCGCCTCGAATAGCCCACCCCGCATGTTGCCAGCTTCCAGGAACTGCTTCGACCAGGCCACGGAAAAAGGGCGGGAGCATTATCTTGAGTTCCTGGAGGACCGGCGGAAATATCTGGAGCCCGCCCTGAAATTTGTGGTGAGTTCGGAAGATTTTGCATCCCTGAACGCGTCGCTCCGGGCCTTAATGCGGCGAGGCCACCTCAACAACGATTTTGCCTTTCTGCTCGCCTGAGCGCATGTAGTCATAGGCGGCAATGGCCTGGTCGAACGGAAAGATGCGGTCAATGGTGGCGGCCGGCAGTTTGCCGCTGGACAGTGCGTCCGTCAGGAAAGTCCTGGCGCGCTCCCGGGCCACCGGATCGCGCATTTCATTAATCAGGGAATAGCCGTGCACGGCGCCTTTCTTGCGCACCAGCGGTACAATCTGAAAGCTTACCAGGTTGGTGCCGGACAGGCCGCCATGAATATAAATATTCGCCCGTTCGGCAATCGCTTCGATATAGCTGTCGACAAAAGGCCCGCCGATCGTATCGTTGACCAGGTTGACGCCCCGGCCGCCGCGGCGCTGGCCCGGATCGCCAGGCTTTATGACGTGGAGCGCCGGTTGCGCGGCCAGCCGCCCGAGGTGCGCCGCCAGAACCGCCAGATCCAGTCCCGCCCCATCGTCGAGGCGATGAAGCCGTGGCTCGAGAAAGAACTCCATCGGGTCTCCCGCAAGAGCACCCTCGCCGAGGCCATCCGCTATACCCTTGTCCGTTGGGACGCCCTCTGCCGGTTCCTGGATGATGGCCGCATCGAGCTGGATACCAACTCCGTCGAGCGCGCCATCCGGCCCGTGGCTCTCGGCCGGAAAAACCATCTCTTTGCCGGCAGCGACAGCGGCGCTGTCGTTTTTCGCAAGAAGCTGTCGCGTTCGCAGCTCCCGCAGTTTATGGCGGCGCAGCCATCTTGTGTTGTGGTGATGGAGGCCTGCGCCGGCGCCCACTACTGGGCCCGCGAAATGGCACGCCTTGGCCATACGCCAAAGCTGATCGCTCCCTGCTATGTAAAGCCGTTCATCAAGCGCCAAAAGAACGATGCAGCCGATGCCGAGGCAATTGTCGAGGCCGCGCAGCGCCCGAACATGAGATTCGTTGAGGCCAAGACAGCAGAGCAGCAAGCCCGGGCGACCATATTCCGAACCCGCGAGAAGTTCGTCAATCAGCGCACGGAACTGGTCAACGCCCTGCGGGCCCACATGTACGAGTTCGGCTATATCGCACCCAAGGGGATCGGCAAACTGGGTGGGCTCGAGGACATCATCGAAGACGAGAACACAGAACTACCCGATATTGTTCGGGAACTGGGGCGTGACCTTCTTGAACAGATCGGACAGCTCACCGAGCGGATCAATGCGTTAAAGATAAAGATCGGCGCGCTGTCCAGACAGGCAGAAACATCCAGACGACTGCAGACCATGCCCGGGGTCGGTGCGATCTCCGCCCTGGCCATTGAAACTTTTGCACCGCCACTGGAGAGCTTCAAGAGCGGCCGCGACTTTGCCGCCTGGCTTGGGCTGGTGCCACGACAGAAGACGACTGGCGGCAAGCCCCGGCTTGGCAGAACCTCCAAGATGGGACAGAGGGATATACGACGCCTGCTGATCATAGGGGCTATGGCTGTCATAAGGTGGGCATCCCGAAAGGGCCCGCCCGAAGGATCATGGCTTGCACGCATGATGGCGAGAAAGCCGCGCATGGTCGTAGCCATTGCGCTCGCCAACAAAATGGCGCGGGGCATATGGGCCATGATGACGAGACAGGAGGATTACAGGAATCCCGCTATGGGTGCGGCATGATCTGCCAGCAGTGCACCCATCCGGGTACGTCGGCAAGGTAAGGAAGGCAGGGCTCCGAATGGGCAAATGATCGACCAGATCAGGGGCAGGGAAACCAGAGGCTGGCCAGGAGTGCAGAGCTCGCTCATATGTTTTGGACCTGACCCGCGGATCACCATACCGGCCAGCGGCACCAACCAGAAGCCGCAACCAAAGGCCTGACACATGACCGCACTCGATCTTTCCCGTTTGAGCCCAGAATTTCCTTGCCAAACGAGAGGCATCCACACATGTCCAGCCATGTGGCCGATAGGGAATCTGGCCAGGTCTCGCCGGGTTATATTCCCTCGGGCCGAACCGCGGTTCCCGAAGCACGCCGCACCTTCAGCGAGGCCGACAAGAAGCGCATTGTCGAGGAAGCCTGCCGACCGGGAAGCTCCGTGTTAAGTGTCGCCCGCCGCTATGGACTCGATACCCGAATGCTGTTCCGCTGGAAGCAGAAATATGCGGTGCGAGATTTCTAAACTTTACTTGCATCATTTGAACGAAGGTAGTCTTGAATTGAGAACGTATTTAGGTCCTTAGCATTGTAAAGACTTTCCAATTGTTCTTGAGTATTTATCAATCCCATTGACGCTATCTGGTTCTTTTCGTCTATTAATACTGCATAGGGCAGCTTGGCGACACCAAAGGCTCTGCCCAGGTCCTCCGACACAACATAATCACCCAAGGGCAGCTTGTTCTCAACAGCGTACGCGTTGTGATTATATTCGGCGCCGTCTGTTGCATAAATGACATCCAACCAGCCCTTTTCAGATCGGGAAGACGATCGGATCGCTGGTAAGAGCGACTTGCAGACTACGCACCCTGGAGACATGAAAAAGATCAATGTAGATTTTGCAGATTCGCTTTCTTCATTGTTTCCAATGCTGACACTACGACCATTTAAGGCTCGAAGTACCAAGGACGGGGACGCATCGCCCGTTTCCAGTTTTTCGTTGGTCAAGAGCGCCCCAACCGGATGGATTCTCTGATGCAGGATTCCGACCTGCCTCGCCAAAAGAACGAAGAAAATACACAGGAGGAGAAATAGAGCCCACAGAAGAATCAAAAAAAATTCCATTGGTTATTGACCCTTGTTTTTTATTGTCCGAAGAAATGCGGAATTCATCATCAAAACGTCCACCCCGATATATAGAATATAGAACGGTAGAATTGAGCAAACCGCTATTGCCCATTTCCCCAGGGAAAGATCAAAGTCCGCCAATGGTAAGGCCGACAAGGCTGTCGCCGCAAGAAATGCAGGCCGAAGTGCATGCCAAAATGACAGCGATGAAAATTCTTCCGCTACATCGTAGAAATGGCACCCGCAATTAATCCCGGTATGCCCCTGAATGAGGTTTATGCATATTGCCCCGAAGTAAACCACAGAAAGGCCGAACAGGCTTGCAAGCCCGATAGTTCTTGTGGCGCCGTCAAGCAACATCAATGCACCAAGAAGCTCGGCCCCCGGAAAAACAATTGTGAATACGGGGACAGCCCATTTCGGCAGCAGGGCATAGGCAGCCAGCGACGCGCGAAATCTCGCCAAGTCAATAAACTTGTGTGATGCCGATCCAATGAAAACCGCCAAAAGGAAGGACGTTGCAACAGCGCTATATGTAATACCAGTCAACATCATTGATTCCAGTCAGCCAACCTTCGATTTGTCTGCACGTTTATCCTTCCCCGAGCCCCTGCCGGAACGCTCCAAGCCAGCGCGAAGTCTCTTTCTGTCAATTTTTCCGATCGTCGTTTTAGGCAGTTCCTCAACGACATGAAACATTGACGGAACCTTGTAATGAGCGAGATTCTGCTCGCAATATTGCTTCAAGCCCTGCAGATCCTCCGTTGGTTCAGCAAGGCGTACGAAGCAATGAATGACCTCGCCGCGATAGTCGTCAGAAACGCCTACTGATGCAACTTCCAAGACTTTGCTGTAGCCGGCGACAACATTGTCGATTTCTCTTGGATAAACATTATAGCCACTGACAATAACCATGTCCTTCTTGCGATCACAGATCGTCAAATAGCCATCTTCGTCAACAAAACCTATATCGCCGGTATGGAGCCAATTATCGATTAATGTTTGAGCATTCTCTTCGGGACGGTTCCGGTACCCCTTCATAATCTGTGGGCCTCTTGCGCAGATTTCGCCCGCTTGACCAGCTCCCCGAATTGGCTTGCCAGTTTCTATATCCAGAATCCTAATCTCGGTGTCAGGAACAGGGACACCGACCGTACCAATTTTTCGCCGACCCGTTCTTGGGTTAAACGTCAAAACCGGCCCGGCTTCGGTCTGGCCGTATCCTTCACAAACAACGCCTGATGTAATCTGCTCCCAGTCAACCAGGGTTTTCGGCGAAAGCGGTGCCGATCCAGAAATAGTCAACTCTAACGTAGAGACATTCCACGTCCCTGATTTTAAAACTTCGAGCAAACCAACCAGCGCCGTAGGGCCAGCGGTCAGGCAGGTAATCTTCTCTTGTTCAATTTTCTCGAGAACCTGTATCGGATTGTATCTGCTCATAATAACAAGGGTGTTACCCGTGAGAACGCTTCCATGCATACAAAGGTGCGACGCAAAGCTGTGGAACATCGGCATGAAACACAGAATACGTTCCCTGGACGTCAGTAGGGGCACCAGATGGTTCCGCTGATAGAGGTTGGTCGCCATTTGAGAGTGCGTGACGATAACTCCCTTTGGTCGACCTGTGGTGCCCCCGGTATATAACAAGCACGCCAGATCCTCCGGTTGAGGCAGCATGGCGAAATCATACTCAGCGGTGCTTCCGCTCACCTCGTCACTCAGATTGCCAATTTCTTCACAGGCCAATACGATATTTATACCCAAGTCATTAAACAGGGCCTCGAACTTCTCTAATAGCTGCCCCTCAACCAGAACAGCACGCGGATCACTATCTATCAATATTTCGCGTATCTCTCGTGCTGTATATGATGGATTCAGGGGGACCGCCTGTGCGCCCGCCGCATATATGGCAAATGTACCGAAGATAAATTCAATAGAATTGCCGCTGATAATTGCAATTCTCTCACCCCGCAATTTTAGTCCGATGAGCCGCTGAGCTATGCCGAGTACCGCGTCAGCGAATTCGCCGTAGCTGACGCTTCGGTCCTCTTGCTTCAGGGCACATATTCCCGGAATATCTCTTGAATTATCCAAAAGCATATGCAAAACAGACTTTGCTGTGAGTATTCTTGGCATAGCTCACCTTATTATTTGTCTGCATCCGGAAACTCTGTAGTATCAATGCATTACCGGACTTGAACAGGATTGCTTCTTGCTGGATCAAGTTTACGTGCGTTAGAATGGCATTGTCAATAACGAATAATGTTCGGTTTTAAATGGTTCAGGTTAAAAAAGAACATGTAAGGGCTCGAATTATAGAAGCCGCGGAATATCTGTTTTCCCGCGACAGCTATCACCGCATTCTGATCAGTAAAATTGCTAAGCGAGCCCACGTATCACCGGCAACGATTTATACATACTTCAGCTCGAAATTTGATCTCATCAGCCAGATCTACATACCAATTCTTCTGGAGCAATTGGACAGGATTGAACATGATGCGGCTCAGATTCAAGATGCGCAAGAACGGGTAATATATGTCTTGCAGCGCTTTTGGCTAGACTGCACCAGATCAAACGGCTTAATGAGCCATAATTTCATTCAGGCCCTTACACTTCTTGACGATAGGTCAGATTACTCTGACAAGAGCAAAAAGCTGATCGAGGACAAGCTTTATAACGCGCTGGCGCTCACGAAAACGAATACGAGTTTGAGTGCTTCAAAAATAAGATCTTTGATGTCGTTACTGCTCATGACGTTTGATGGATTTTCAATAAACTCGACACTTAAAGATTTTACAGAAGAAGAAAATGAAGCGATTAGATCTCTCGCAATATTAATAACAAGATAAAAATTGATACGTATTGAAATTTATTAACCATGATGGTCCGCTGCTGACAAAGGCGGAATCATTTTTTCTCGAGCATCGAATTGATTTCGGCGACAAGCTTTCCCCGCCTTTCGCTGACGGATCGGAGAGGGCCTTTTTCACGGTCTTTTTTTACTTCCTGAGATGTATATGGCGCGAAATCGCCATTTAAACTGTCATCAGCAAAGCGATAAATCACGTAGTTCAGAAGATCTGCTGTTTGCTGATCATTAAAGTGTGATTGGCTTACACCGGGCACACGAACCAGATAGTCGCGCCCTCCGGGCACTTGGAGAAAATAGCCGATATAATTTCTGAGAGGGGGTATATATTCTTGTGGCGTGGAAAGGCCCACCCCCTCTTTTGTATGGCACCCTTGGCACCTGATTGTGTAATTAAACTTAACTTTCCGCAAAAAGGATTTAGTCCAGACAGGTCCCGTTTTTCTGGCACCACTGCCCAAGTCACCGGCGGACCAGACATCACCGGTCGGCGCGCTTGACATCAATGTGGCCCACAGGAGGGCGAACAGACAGTTTCTTATACGCAGCGGCATCAGCCTATTGACGTCCGATAACCAAGGCTACAGTTGAATTATATGCCTTACTTTTAGTGCCGACACACCAATTGATATCATTGCTTTTGGCCGGGTCGTACAATGGCATATCACCCTCATTTCGAAAACACTCACATCTACCGCACGCACTTTTCCCACAGCAGTCATTATATGAAATGATATAGTAATGTCCGTCCACAGGGTTTTTGCATGTTCCGATCCAGGTTATCTGAGATGGTTCAGTTCCTGGAGGACATGATGTATGTGTTCCGCCGCAGCATGAACTCAAAAATCCGTCAATGGCGCAGTAGCGCCAGTAATCGCACGATTTTGGATCGCCACTTTCAGGTGGCTTTCCGTGGCTGAGGTCAGCGTCAGACGGCGTTTGACTGGCCCTGCCTCTGGCAATTGGTAAGAGTGGGACCCCAGCCGCACTAACAAAAATGAGTGATGCCAACCTCGCCAGTGTACTGCGGCGCGTTACAAGGGCTGCAGCTTTTCTGGTTTGAGCTTCGACAAGCCTGTCTATTCTCCGCATCATGACGTTGATCCTTACCTTGCCCTGTGCATAACTGTGGGTGTCATTGAAAAATCTTCAATTACTCGAAGGTGCTTCCCGGTAATTCCATCATAGACATGCAAACGCCCGGTACTGACGTTTAAGGAATATAACAACGTCTGTTTGTCAGCGCTCACCTGTATCGAATAAGCCTTTTCCGTGAGTTCGATAGTCCTAACTCGTTTCTGCGAAGACAGATCGTAAACCCAGACAGCGACACCGGCGTCTTTGTGCGCATTCTCTCTGTTCTTATTCATCAAGACGTAGAGTAACCCTTGCTTCTCACTGATCGCGAGGGGTTGCAAACCACCCGGTCGCCAACCCTGACTATATTCGCTATCCGACTGGAGCCGCCAAGCTTGATGAACCGTTGGCTTTGTGCCTTTACTAAAATCAATGGAAATAATCATGCCGCTGTAAGTTGGGTAATACCAGGTATCGTGATACCGGGCCCCTCGCGTCATAAGTGGATCCTTATCCGGGTCAAAGAACGGCTTTGTGCTTGTTTTTGACAGGACGTTGCCATCTGCTGACAGAGACACTGTAAGAGCCGTACCGTCGCCACAAATCATCGAAAATTTCCTGTTCGAGGAAGGAAAAATCTGGGCGCAGCCTGCGGTGCTGATCTCGCCGACAAATTTGCGCTTTTCAACATCAACAACCGAAACGGAACTTGCGGGTGTAACATTAAATACCAGTACAAATTTGCCATCGTCTGTTGTTACCAACTCATTGTGATGTAATAGACTCTGTGTTCTCTTCGGTGGAATTTTAACTTCCGCAATGGGCGAGAGATTTTTTATGTCATAAAATGTGACCACATCCTCATAATCTCCGCGGACATAACGCGAATAGTACCCTTCTCCCACAAACATCATTGTGTTGTCGGGTGACAAGCTGAAACCCGCAGCGCTGCCAGTCGTAATCATGCCGAGGTACTTGCCTGTATCAGCGTCCAGCACTTCCACTGAACCGGAGACCAGATTCAAGAAATTGACATCGCGCACGAATATCCAGTGAGGGTTTGCTGGAATTGGAAGCGTTTGAACCGAGGTTTGCTCGTAATAATCAAAATTATCCTCCTGCGCGTTTTGTGATGACCCGTTTTGTGAGGACCCGTTTTGTGAGGACCCGTTTTGTGAGGACCCGTTTTGTGAGGAGTTGTCCCTGTTGTCACATTGGGCGGATCCCAGCATCACGATCATCGCGAAGGCGGTGATTAGCAAAAATTTTATGTATTTAATCATTTGATCCTCCCAAGGTCGGTGGATGGTCATAGTCACTAACAACACCTGTTCGCTCTCCGCGTGGACAGAAATCCTGCTATTTTGTTCAGGGTTGCTTCACCTGCAGAAAGAATCGGGTAGAAAAATGGCCACACGTGACACATCTTTTCCCAGATCTGTAACTCAACATCTACCCCGGATTGCTCAAGCAGATCGTACAATCTGCGAGCGTCATCAAACAATATTTCTTCTGTACCGACCAGAATGAGGACAGGAGGATAACCTTTCAAATCATCATAAATTGGAGACACATCCGGACTATACGCGCTCGCGTCCCCCAAATACTGGGCTGCACACCAGCGCAGTGTTGCCTCCTTCAGGAAATGATCTCTTGATGACAGCTCGCTGAGAGTTGCACCGGATAGCGCCAGATCCACCCAAGGAGAAATACAAACGATACCACCTGGCGCTTCGATCCCCTGATCCATGGCCTTCTTACAAACACATAATGCGAGCGCAGCGCCGGCAGAATCCCCCACGAATGCTATGGAATCAGGAGACGCCCCGCCTTCGATCAAAGTTCGATACACATCAATGCCGTCATCAATAGCGGCAGGATATTTGTGTTCCGGGGCCAAACGATATTCGACAAAATAAACCGGCCGTCTGGTAATCGTCGACAGTCTGGAGGCTAAATGCCCGTACGAACGAACAGAACCAATGCAGAAGGCGCCGCCATGAAAATAAATGATCGGGTCCCGCGCAGATTCATCATCGGAAAAGACGCTACACTCCACACCGGATATGGCGCTCCGGCGGCCCTCGGTGGTATCGGCCTTCTCTGCGAGGTTTTCTCCAATCTTGTCAATAGCGGCGCGCCGCGCGGCAAGCGGGATATCACCGGAAGATCTTGCCTGGAGAATATCGATAACTTGTGCGAGTTCTTCAGCGCCATTTTCGTATGGGATGACGCTGATCATCTGTTGTCAACTTTTATAAGAACGGCGATGCCAACATCCCCGGCGGCACATCCATTATAGACTCCCAAGCCGCCGCCTCGCTCGACAAGTATTTCAATCAACTCGATAATTTGTCGAATGGGCGTTACCGAATGCGGGTGGCCGAATATCAGTGAACAACCATAATCGTTCATCTTTTCAAGCGGATATCCTGTTTCCTTATGAAAAACGATATCATTCACCGCAAATGGATTGTGGGTTTTGATCATGTCCACATCGGATATCTTTATATTGCATTGGCGCAAAAGCTTTTCCGTCGCCGGTACGGGTGCAGAAGGCATATAACCGGGCTCAACTCGCGCATGGCTACATCCTTCAATGGTCACTTTAACGCTTCGGTCCTGTGAAACCTCGGTGGCCATCTCAGTATTCGAAACCAATATCCCCCCAGCTGCATCGGCTGGATGCGTTTGTCCAGCGTATGTAACCGTCCCCCCTTTGATTACTGGTTTCAGCTTCGCTAATCCTTCGGGGGTCACAGGATATATTCCGGTATCGCCTTCTATGGTATCGACCACCTTCCCAAATCTGTCATCCGGCACATCGAAGGGTAATTTCATATAACGAGCCTGGAAGGCATGTTGGTTCGCCAGCGCGTTTTGGTATTGATCGTAACGCATCAGCATCAGATCGTGTTGCGCCATAGTGTCTATGCGCCACCGTTCGGCAACATTCTCAGCCGTCTGCAGCATACTTTGACCGGTATTTGGATCTCCGATCATGAAATTGTCTACGGTGCAGTCCTCATGCTCACCGACACCGCCAGCGGCATGCGGTGCCGGATAATAGAGATGTGGACTGTTGGATAGCCTGTCGCCCGCCACAACAAGAGACAATTTTGCTCCGCCCAGGGTGACTTGATTCTGCGGATAACCAAATCGCTCTCGCGCCTGTCGCACAAGCCTCAGCCACAGTGGGCCCGCCCAATGGAGCAATACCCATCATGCTAGCAACCCAGGGCATACCCCAGAAGCTGCTGTGTTGTGGAACGGTAAGGCCCAGAACAGCGTGATCAATCAACCCCATGTTGATATTTCTCGCGTCGAGGCTATCCTTGGCCGTATGGGCTGCAAATTTCAGGCTGTGCAGATGGGCGAAACTGGTCTGCCACTTGCAGAACGGCGTGCACCAGTAGGCGCCATATGGAATCTCGGCTTGGCTCACGGAAACTGCCTCATTTGTATTTGATGCATACGGATTTCAGCTCCGTATAAAGGTCAATAACCGTACGGCCGAGTTCCCGCCCGATACCCGATTTCTTCATTCCGCCCCATGGCATGTTCGGATCCAGCAAATTATGGCAGTTGACCCAAACCGTACCCGCGTTGACCCTTTCGATCATCTGATGCGCTGTCTTGAGGTTCTGCGTCCAGACACTGGCTGCCAGGCCGAATTCGGTGTCATTAGCCAGTGAAACGGCTTCATCAATGTCATCAAAGGGCGTACAACAAACGACGGGACCGAAAATTTCCTCACGCATGACCCTTGAGTCCGGTTTGACACCGGCCAGAACGGTAGGCTGCATGAAATAGCCGGGGCGGTCCTCTCTCTCGCCACCGGCAAGAACTTCGACACCTTCCTGCTTGCCGAGATCGACATACCCCGAAACCCGGTTCATCTGGTTTAACGACACCAGCGGCCCCATCTCTGTGTCCGGGGCAAGACCGGGCCCGAGCTTCATCTGTTTTGCTCTGCGGGCGACGCCCTCTACAATCCGGTCATAGGCCCCTCTTTCGACCAATAGTCTAGAACCGGCGCAGCACACCTGACCCTGGTTGAAGAAGATCGCATTCGCAGCGCCGGTAATGGCGTCTTCAATGTTCGCGTCGTTGAACATGATTGCCGGCGACTTGCCGCCAAGTTCCAGCGATATTCTCTTGATGCTGTCGGCCGCCACCTTTCCTATGGCGCGCCCCGTATCCGTCGATCCGGTAAACGCAATCTTGTCAATCAGAGGGTGCGATACGAGGGCTTGCCCTGCGGTACGGCCCCGGCCAGTAACGATGTTGACAACGCCATCCGGAACCCCTGCCTGCTTGATAAGCTGAGCCAACCGAATTGCCGTAAGGGAGGTGTCTTCGGCTGGTTTGAGAACAATAGTACAGCCGGTCGCAAGCGCTGGCGTTATCTTCCAAACCGCCATTGCCAGGGGAAAGTTCCACGGGATGATTCCAGCGACCACGCCCACGGGCTCCCGCCGGGTATATGTCTGGAACTTGTTGCTTTGAAATTCCGGCATGGATACGCCAAAGGTCGTCCCTTCGACCTTGGTCGCCCATCCGGCAACGTATCTTGCAAATGCAACTGAGCCCGCGTCGACATCGATCGCCTTTGCAAAATGCAGGATTTTACCGTTATCCAGGGATTCCAGCTGTGCAAGCTCCTCCCCGTTCTTCTCGATTAGGTCCGCAAGGTCGAGCAGCAGCTTCTCCCGGCGCGCCGGTATCATATCGCGCCAGACAGGGTTCTCGAACGCTGCTCTTGCTGCCCGTACTGCCCTGTCAACATCGGCATCCGTCGAGTCCGGGATAGCAGAAATTTCTTCACCGCTGGAAGGGTCAAAGACAGGAATTGTCCCTCCGTCAGAGCGAGCCCATTCCCCGGCTATGAAATTTTTATGATCTTGTTCAAGAAAAGAGCGTACGTCTGAGCCCACATAATCGATGGCCCTGGAATTTGAATCTACTGAAAGGTCGGTCACTGGAATATTCTCCGTTTGCCCGAAAAAGGGGGGAGGAGGCTGGGCCTCCTCAATGGGTGTAGCCCCTTCTAGAAGGAATACCGTATTCCTCCACCATACCAGCGGGGCCACCCCAACGCTTGCTGAACCGAACCGAAGAAATCCGTCAGATTGAAGACATAGGTCCGGTAATCGGTCCCGGTAAAATTCTTGACAAATAATCTGAACTCGAGATTCTCGTTGCTCATCAGATAAGTCAAAGTGGCATTGCCCACAAAATACCCGTCTTCCCTGGTGGCGGGGTGATTTTGGATATCGAAATAATGAGCTCCTTGATATGAGCCGTCCACGCTTGCAATGACGTGACCGGCATCAAAATTCCACTCATATTGTACCTTGCCATTGAGGGTAACGTTAGGCGCCAGGACCATCTTGCGATCGCGTGGCGTCATTGTTAGCGGGTCAGGAATTCCTTTTGCCTTGGCATCCAGTAAACTGGCGCCGATGGATAGAAGCAGACCGTCAATCGGATGCGTTTCCAGCTCTATTTCGGCCCCGTATATTCTTGAATCGGCATTCGAGATCACTTGCGAGAGTTGCCGGAATGAGAGGGCCTGATAATCTTGATAGTCATAATAGTATACGTCGGCGTTCAGGCGTGTCCGCTGTCCCAGCATGGACTTAAAGCCGACCTCATAACTCGTGAGCTGTTCACCCTTGAATGGAATAACCGAGACGACGTCATTGCCAAAGATGCCTGACGAATCAAAGAAGCCCTGATTAAAGCCGCCGCCTTTGTGTCCGCGGGAGATAGAAGCATAAAGCATCACGTCTTCTATCGGTGTTACATCCAACTCAGCACGAAAATCTACGTCACCGGCTGATTGCCTTGACAGATCGCCCACTGTTGCGCTCGTAAACTCAAAGGCATTTCCGGGAATTATTCCTGCAAGATCCTTGGAAATGTAGGAATAGTTTTTCCGGTCATGGGTATATCGGAGGCCCGTGATCAGTTTCACATACTCAGAGAACGCATATTCCAATTGCCCGAAAAGGGCCCAGGAATGAGTATGCTGCTCAGTCGTTGCCCGCAGGTCGACGTAATCGAGGCCGCTCAAGTCCAGCCGATTTGTCAGATTGGCTGTCAGTTCAAAATAGTAGGCCCCGAATAGCCAATGCAACTTGTCACGCTGCCCGGATAACCTCACCTCCTGACTGAATTGCGAATTGTCAGCCGTATTGATCAGGTCCGCATACGGAAACGGGCTCATTTCGGAGTCTTCAATATAGGTTTTTTTGAGCCATTCGCCTGCTGTAATAGACGTCAGTTGAGACGAACCCAAATCGATATCCAGAGTCACCGAACCGCCATATGTCTTGATATGGTTTGCGCCAATCTGATCATACCGCCCGGCAAACCGCTTGCCGGTATCGTCAATATATCCCAGAGCATCGCAGCCAGGGCAGGTGCCATAGAAGTCGACATTTGAGGGAAGTATTTCTGCGAGGCCGTCGGCATTATTGAAGGACGAAGCATGCTTGAATGCCGCGGCACGCGAATGATTGCGAGCGCCGTGGATATTTAGCAATACTTTGGTCGCATCGCCGGAATATTGAAGCTGCAGACGTCCCGCATAATTCAGCCCATTGTTGGGGTTAGTTGAGTTATTCGGGTTCAGGTTTTCGATAATTCCATCATGTCGACTGTATTCCCCCGACAGACGGGCAGCAAATTTCTTGCCAAGCGGCGTATTTACGGCGGACTCAACCCTTAGGCTGTTATAAGAGCCGTAAGAAAGATCAATATATCCTTCCGGATCCGAGCTCGGGCGCTTGGATATATAATGGATCAGGCCGCCGGTTGTGTTGCGGCCATACAGTGTTCCCTGGGGGCCGCGCAAAACCTCCACGCGCTGGAGATCGAACAACTGAAATGTCTGGCCAGCCAGGGAACCATAGTAGACGTTATCGATATAAACGCCGACCGGGCTCTCATTGTTGTCACCAAAATCATTCAGACCGACACCACGTAAAACGATGGATGGGTTGTTTCCTTCGCCAACCGGCGTGCCGATATTTAATCCCGGTGTTTGCGCGGCGACCTCGGTGCTGGAAAATACGGCCTGACGCCTCAGGTCCTCACCAGTTTGCGCGGTGACCGATATACCAACGTCCTGTAGATTTTGTTCCCGCTTCTGCGCCGTTACAACAATTTGCTCCATTACGAAGCCATCATGTTGCGGTTGGCCTGCCTTAGGCGCCGATTGCGCCAATGCGTCTGCACCCGGCGAACCCCACATGACGAGAGAAACAGATATCGCCGCACAGAAACCTAACGGATGCGCAAAGATAGAGCGGCTTATTCTTTGCTCACCATTTCGAGAAACTTTTACAATCTGATTGCTCATGAATTCCCCCCTAAGAATCAGGCCGATCGATGCCTTTTATTGCTCATCAATATCTAAATGCTAACTCAAAAACAAATATCATTCAATATTAAATTTGTGGCCCTTTCTCCCCCGTCAGGACCTATGGGGCCAAACTTGGTGATGGTGGGTTCAAGGGGTCAGGACAACATGATTGAATTATGGTGTTCTGAAAGGATCCACGCATGGCAAGAACTGGTCGTCCCGGCATCTCTACCGAACAGAAGAACGAACTATGGCGTCGCTGGCAAGCGGGCGAAACGCTTAGCGAGATTGGCCGGGCGTTAGGCAAGCATGCAGGATCGGTATTTGGTGTCTTAGCCGCGAGGGGTGGGATCGCGCCGTCTGCTCGTTGCCGTAGGCCAGGATCGCTGAATGCTTCTGAGCGGGAAGAAATCTCGCGGGGTCTTGTTGATG
The DNA here is from genome assembly GCA_963746725.1 of uncultured Alphaproteobacteria bacterium. Taxonomy (GTDB): domain Bacteria; phylum Pseudomonadota; class Alphaproteobacteria; order Sphingomonadales; family Govanellaceae; genus J090. The sequence continues at coordinate 274,831 of CAVVCF010000008.1, forward strand.
GGCTTTCCTTCCGGTGTATTAGCAGGCAACTTGGCCGTGCGGGGTCAACGATCAGCCGAGAGGTTGAGCGCAATGGCGGACGCAAAAAATACCGCGCCACACGGGCTGAGGACCGCGCTTCAGACTGCGCGCGCCGCCCCAAGTCCTGTCTGTTGGCCCGCACGCCAGCGTTGCAGCAGCTGGTCGCCCGGAAACTGTCGAGCCAATGGTCGCCCCAACAGATCGCTGGGTGGTTAAAGGTGGAATACCCTGAGGATGCCACGATGCAAATATCGCATGAAACGATCTACAAAAGCCTGTTTATTCAGGCGCGAGGCGTTCTCAAGAAGGAGTTAATGGCCAATCTAAGGAGCCGCAGGATCATGCGGCGGGGCAAAACCGCCAGCACGGCCGGCCAGACCCGGGGGCAGATTATAGATGCCATCTCAATCCGTGATCGTCCTGCCGAGGTTAAGGACCGGGCGGTTCCCGGCCATTGGGAGGATGACCTGCTTAGTGGGGCCCGAAATTCACACATTGCCACTCTGGTTGAACGAACCTCACGGTTTGTCATGCTGGTCCAGGTTGATGGCAAAGACAGTGACAGCGTGGTTAGCGCCCTTATCCGACAGGTGCGCCAGTTGCCACAAGGACTGGTGGCCTCGCTGACGTGGGACCGGGGTACCGAACTGGCCTGTCACCGCAAATGCACCGTGGCGACAGACGCCAAGGTTTATTTTTGTGATCCGCAAAGTCCATGGCAGCGCGGCAGCAATGAGAACACTAATGGATTGTTACGCCAATACTTGCCGAAGGGGAGGGGACTATCAGTAATTTCGTGTATGGGCGGGCATAATGAGTAAGAAGGAGGCTCTCTATGTCACGACGTAAAGAACCTGCGATATCGAATGATCTTCTTGACCAGTTGTTGGCTGGCAGCTCTGCCAGTGCCGCTTTTGATCAGGGTGGATTGCTGGATTCCCTGAAGAAGGCGCTCACTGAACGGGCGCTTAATGCTGAGATGGATCACCATCTGGGCGATGAAGGACAAGCGGGCAACAACCGTAATGGCTATGGCCGCAAGACGGTGATGACTGATACGGGTACGCTCGATATCGACATCCCGCGCGACCGCCAGGCAAGCTTTGATCCGCAGTTGATCGCCAAGTATCAGCGTCGGTTCCCCGGCTTTGATGACAAGATTATCTCGATGTATGCACGGGGGATGAGCACACGCGAGATCGTGGGGCATCTGCACGATCTTTATGGCGTTGACGTATCGCCTGACCTGATCAGCACGGTGACCGATGCAGTTCTGGACGAGGTGGCCACCTGGCAACAACGCCCGCTTGATCCGGTTTATCCGCTTGTTTTCTTTGACGCCATCCGGGTCAAAATCAGAGACGAAGGCATGGTGCGCAACAAGGCCATCCATATAGCGCTTGGCGCCCGCGCGGATGGCCGCAAAGAGGTTCTGGGCCTTTGGATCGAGCAAAACGAAGGGGCCAAGTTCTGGCTTCGCGTCATGAACGAGCTCAAAAATCGCGGTGTCGACGATATCCTGCTCGCCGTCGTTGACGGCCTTAAAGGCTTCCCGGATGCCATCACCGCTGTATTCCCCGAGACTGTGGTGCAAACCTGCATCGTTCATCTCCTGCGCAACAGCATGGACTTCGTGTCATGGAAAGACCGTAAAGGGCTGGCAACGGCGCTCAAGGACATTTACCGCGCCGCCGATGCCGACACCGCCGAAAAGGCGCTGACTGCCTTCGAACAAGGCCCCTGGGGTCTGCGTTATCCCGCCATCGGCCAGAGCTGGCGACGCGCGTGGAGCGAGGTCATCCCCTTCTATGCTTTCCCCGGTGAAGTCCGCAAAATCCTCTACACCACGAATGCCATCGAAGCGCTCAACTCCAAGCTCAGGAGGGCCGTCAGGGCCAGGGGTCACTTTCCGAGTGATGATGCCGCAACCAAACTGCTTTATCTGATCTTGAACAGATCGGAAAAAGAGTGGAAAATGCCACCGCGTGAGTGGTCAATGGCAAAGGCTCAGTTCGCCGTCATCTTCGGCGAGAGGTTCATCAAAGCTATGGCGGCGTAAATGTTCAACCGCCCGCCCATACACGAAATTACTGATAGTCCCGCTCAAAAATCGCGGTGTCGACGATATCCTGCTCGCCGTCGTTGACGGCCTTAAAGGCTTCCCGGATGCCATCACCGCTGTATTCCCCGAGACTGTGGTGCAAACCTGCATCGTTCATCTCCTGCGCAACAGCATGGACTTCGTGTCATGGAAAGACCGTAAAGGGCTGGCAACGGCGCTCAAGGACATTTACCGCGCCGCCGATGCCGACACCGCCGAAAAGGCGCTGACTGCCTTCGAACAAGGCCCCTGGGGTCTGCGTTATCCCGCCATCGGCCAGAGCTGGCGACGCGCGTGGAGCGAGGTCATCCCCTTCTATGCTTTCCCCGGTGAAGTCCGCAAAATCCTCTACACCACGAATGCCATCGAAGCGCTCAACTCCAAGCTCAGGAGGGCCGTCAGGGCCAGGGGTCACTTTCCGAGTGATGATGCCGCAACCAAACTGCTTTATCTGATCTTGAACAGATCGGAAAAAGAGTGGAAAATGCCACCGCGTGAGTGGTCAATGGCAAAGGCTCAGTTCGCCGTCATCTTCGGCGAGAGGTTCATCAAAGCTATGGCGGCGTAAATGTTCAACCGCCCGCCCATACACGAAATTACTGATAGTCCCCTGGAAGCAGAAGTTCGCGGCACCCTCACCCCAGACCGAGGCAACCTTCTTGCCTGTAACCATCAGCGATGCGCCAATGTCACCAGGTGACGTTGCATAGCCCGGACCCGAAGCAGGTCCGAAACCCTCTCCCATCATCGTCGAACGCTCATCTCCTCCGCCGAATAGATCTCCCGGCTCGCCCGACGAATATTCTTGACTGTTTGCTCTGCGGCCGACTGGCCGCTTCTTGATGTGTTGGATTTAGCTTTTATTTTCAGTCCTTACGTCTCTCAGATAGGATCAAAATCCTCGCTTATGCAATTCCCAAATTTGGTTCCATAAGCCCTGAGCGGGGACACACGAAAACCTAGTCCAGATGCCATCGCCAGTTTGAAAACCGACGATCGCCTATTCTGCGCTTTCTAACCTCGCTGGCAAAGGAAGGACCAAAGCGGTTCCACCAATATCTCACCGTCTCATGGCAGATATCTATACCCCGCTCGTGCATAGGGTCTTCAACGTTGCGAAGCGACAAAGGAAAACGGACATACATCATCACGAGCCAGGTCGGATAACCTCAGGAGATGACTTAAAATAGCGAAAATGACTGCTCATCCTGAGAGGCTAATGAGACCAGGGTCTGACGTCAAAAACTTCCTCTGGCAGCACCGGCTCGATTGTCTTTCGTCAAACACATGCCAATTTGGACAACTGCAGTAAGAAACTGAACCCAATATATTGGCCGTTCTCTGTGAAACACTTTATTTACATCATGCTCAAAGGACATAAAGGCGGCCATTCGCATGCCAGACACTGGCTCAATAAATGTCGCAGAACTGAAACCAAACGTACCGCCGCGGTGCCCCCATAATGAATGGCCGGAAAATGTTGGATTTTCAATGCCCAAGGCCCAAATATCAGGCAAGAGCCATTTGGGAACATTCCCTGCACAATCACCCATGGAACCGCACTGAACTTTCGTTGCAATAAAATCGTCCAGGTTAAGGTTGATGGCATTGTCGGAAATACAAAGGGCGGATATCCATTTCAACATATCATCCAAACACGAAATCATATCCCCAGCCGATGAAGCCCAGGATAAATCTTTCATATCGTTTGTGCTGATGGGGGGGCCATTGTAACCTGCTGCGGGACAGTGAAAACCCTGAGCAGCCCGATCCCGTGGCCAGTCTCCGAATGAACCACAAAACGTATCAACCATCCCCAATGGTTCCAAGAGATGCTCCTGAACAAAACGATAAAACGGCCGTTGGCTGACGACTTCCACAATTTGTCCAAGTAATACGTATCCCGCATTGTTATATGCAAAATACTTTCCCGGATCAGACTGCTTACCATGAACCTTTGCAAGAAATACCAACTCCTCATACGAATAGCTAAGATATGGCCACGCCAACGACGAGGCGGGCGGCAATCCCTCCATAAAGGTCGTAAAATCACCAATGCCGCTAGTGTGGGTCAACAACTGTCGGATACTGAACGGAGCGCCTCCACTCAACTCCTCTACCTCAGGTAGATATTTTGATGCTTCATCATCGAGGGAAAGGAGACCGGATTTGGCGAGCTTGATAATACATGCAGCGGTAAACATCTTGGTCTGGCTACCGATTTGAAACAAGGCATGAGGGCTCATTTCCTTGCACGCAAGTCTATCGGAATATCCTGCGCTCCGATACACTTGTCCGTGCTCATTTGTCTCAATGGCAACAGACACACCGATGGCTCCATTGGAAGTCATTTGCCTACAAACTCGATCGAGATCACAGATGATTTTACTTTCGGTCACCTAACCGGTCCCCTTTTTCGTAATATATGCCTTACGTACATTCTGAATGCGCAAGCACGTGTTCTTCGTCGCATCGGTCGCCCCGCACCAAACTCATTGTGATAAACCCCACGCCCATAAGAACAACCACAACACCAAATATCCCAATTCGCCGATCTCCCGATATTTCTGAAACAACGCCGATCAAGAGAGGTCCCAGAAATGTAGTTGCGCGGCCCACCATCGAATAAAACCCAAAAAATTCCTCTTTTAGATCTTCAGGCGCAAGAATTGCCATTAGAGAACGGCTCGCACCAAGATTTGCACCAAGACAAATTCCACTAATCGCGCAAACGCCTATAAAAATAACTTCGGGGATTTCGAGGGACAAATTAAGATATGGAATCGAACCGGAAAGCTTAAGACCAAGAACGCCGGTCGGCGTTATCAGGGCCATTGAAACCGCTGAAAATATCATACCTGCAATGGTTGTTAGAACGACACCCTTTGCACCAAGTTTCTGATCTAGATAGGCCGCCGCCATGCCGCCGACGATTGCGCTGAACTGAAAGCACAAGGCTAGGATAATCAACTCTGACCCCGTCCAGGAGAACAGGCCCGTGCCGTAAATTGCGACGAAACTATAGAATGCTATTATGCCATCCCAATATGCAACTCTGGCCAACAAAAACATGACTACATTCTTGTACCTGCGCAAATTTCTAAAGGTTGAAAGAAGTTCTTGAAAACCATGCGATATTGCACCGTTCCCACTGACATTCTCCTTTGGCTGCTCTCGCGTAAACAGAAAGAAAGGAATGTAAAATGCCGCTAGCCAGACTCCGACGATCGGAGCGCTAAGCCTTTCCACCAAATGTGATTCATTAAAGCCAAAGGCATGCGCTATATCCAATTGAGAAATTAACCAAAGCAAAAAAAGGGCTGCCAAGCCGCCAAATTGCCCAAGGGCTGTTGATACCCCACTCAACCATCCTATACGATCCGGGCTCGCAACCGAACTAAGCATGGCATCTGTAAGCAACTGCACCAAATGAACGCATACACCGCCGACGACAAATGCAAGTAGAAACGGAAATACATGCCAAAACTCACCCGCCGTAATAAACTGAAGTGAAATACAACAAAAAAAGGAAATTGTGACGAGTACAGCCATTATCGGCTTGCGAGTTCGAAGTTGGCTTGCAACTGCACCAAATAGGGGACTTAGAACTGCAACCAAGCCGGACATCAAAGAAAGTGAATAGCCCCAAATTATTTGAGCGTGAATAGGATCTGACATCATATTCTCGACAAAAAAGCTTGAGAATACGAAAATCATCAGGACTGTCGAAAATGGATCTCTGGCCCACTCACACAGTGCCCACGCCATTTCCTCCGCTTTCAAAAAGTCCTTATTCAAAATTACCCCCTGATGTCCTATGCAGATTCTCTGCAACGTTTTTCATCAGCGCTATTGGCAAATGTTCTTGAAATCACTCATCCAGCCAAGGGATTCCCTAGTTGAACGTGACGGATAATACTCCATCCCAACATATCCAGAATATTCTGCCTGACAGAGGTCTCGTAATATCTTTTTAAAATCCAGTATTCCTGTTCCCGGCTCATGCCTGTCGGGAAAATCCGCAAGCTGAATGTGCATTAGAGAATGGCCATTCGTGCCTATTACATGTTCGATATTCTCGTTAGATTTCCAAGCGTGATAAACATCAAATTGCAAGCCAACATTTTGCCTGTTTGAGGAGCTGATAATCTCTAGCGCCTGAGCTGTATTTGTGACCAGCATGTCAGGATGGTCACAACTATTTATAGGCTCCAAAAGAACTCGCACGTCCATCTCCTTAAAAAGGTCAGCTGCCCAGTTGACGTTTTCTTGAAGCACCCGTTCACACTCGGCTCTGCTGGCTCCGGCGGGTATGCGGCTAGGGCCAATATTTACATTGCGGCACTCAAAGCGAACGGCTGTAGCAAAAGCTCTTCTCGCCTCATCGCGAAACTGATCTTCCCTACCCGGCACTCCTGAGAGTCCATACATTCCGTGTTCGAGATCACCGGTCGACTGATTGAGAAGGACGATTTCCAGTCCAGACTTTTTTGCAATCTCTACGAGTGTTTCCACATTTTTATCAATCCCGGACATTTGTAGTTCGGCCCCACTAAACCCGGCGTCCTGGCATTCTTGAAATCGGTGCCGTATGTCCACATCCTGAAACAGGGTTGCAAGACTTGCAGAAAATTCCATTGAAGATTTCCCTATCGCCAACTCATCCTGCTGGTAAACCCGAGATCAACTCGGGTAAGAAAGGTGGTCAGCATTCAGTTCTCGGATTCAAATATCCGCGCCTGCTCCTGCACAATCCTTCTAAATCCAAGAAGTGCTTTTTCACATGCGAAATCAATGTCATCATCAGACATTGCAGTCGAACCGAGAAATGGCCCCTGAGGGGCGATCAGAACGCCATTGTTAAGCATGTGCCTATGAAAATGTGCCGCCAACTCTGAATTATGTGGCCCTGCACTCATACAAAATTCCCGATAATTCCTAAATGGCTTGTTACCCCAGACGATGGACGTCATCGAACCTTCGCCTGTTATGATTGCTCTCACACCACTGACCGCCTTTGCCTCCTCCAAGCCCTTTCGAAGCCTTTTACCCTGTCGATCAAGCTCAAAAAACGCGTTTTCTGTCAGTAAATTCATCGCCGCGAGTCCGGCAGACATTGTCATCGGGTTGGCGGTAAAGGTTCCCCCATGTGATACTTTCGCGCCCCCGTCAAGATTGTCATATAGAGACATTATCTCATTGTTTCCGCCAAACGCCCCCACAGGAAGTCCACCGCCGATAATCTTCCCCATGGCGCATAAGTCAGGTGTAACACCAACAACGCCTTGGGAGCCATTGTATCCAAGCCGCAGGCTAAACACTTCGTCGAAAATCAGGACGATCCCGTGCTTTTTCGTTACGTCCCGGATCATGTTCAGGTACTCTGAAGTACCGCGCACAAAGCCCATACGCGCGGGTATGGGGTCTATAAGGACCGCAGCCAACTTATCCGCATATTTTTCAATCAGTCTTCTGGTTTGTTCAACTTCATTGAACTGAAGGGTTACAACCTCGTTCAATATGGATTCTGGCGTGTTCCTGGCTGTCGCCGTCCGTGCCGGTTCTTCATCAGGGCCCCAATTTTCAACAGTTGGCTGGAAGCTTGTTTCTACAAGATCGTACTGGCCGTGATATGCGCCCTCGATCTTCGCGATAATGGAGCGACCCGTGAAAGCGCGGGCCGCTTTAATTGTGTACATGACAGCTTCCGTACCCGAGTTACAAAATCTTATTTTTTCCAGTGACGGCAGCCTCTCTACCAATAACTCTGCCAGATCTAACTCTACTTCCGTCGGCAATACTCCAGAGGTCATTTTTTTGGCTTGCTCTATTATTGCCTCCACAATTTTCGGGTGACTGTGCCCATGAATTTGCGCCGAAAAATTATTTACAAAATCAATTCTTGAAATCCCCTCTATATCAATTATGCGAGCTCCATCCCCATGACTTGCATAAATTAAGTAGGGATGAAATACGATCGGATGTCTGGTATTCCCACCGGGAAATATCCGCTTTGACCTTTCGAACAACTCACTGGATTTTGTTTTCTTATCTGGAAACATATTACCTTCTCCAACCGTCAACGACACGTCATACACAATGATCACCCGCTAGAAATTGACACGATCCCCACCCTTCGTGCCCAGCATCGCCCGTGCCTCAGCAGGAGACGCAATTTCCAGCGAAAGTTCTTCCAAAATCCGGCGAATTCTCCGAACCTGATCGGCATTGGACTTGGCAAGTTCTCCCTTGCCATAATAAAGGCTGTCTTCCAGACCAACACGCACATGAGACCCCATGATTGCGCCCATCGTGATAACTCCCATCTGCCATTTTCCAGCAGCAAGATTAGACATATAATATTGATCGCCGAACAGCCGGTCGGCTGTTTGCTTCATATGAATGACGTGTTCCGGGTCGGCTGCAATTCCGCCGAGAACACCGAAACAACATTGAATAAACAATGGAGGCTTGACCCATCCATTTTCCAAAAGAAACGCCAATACATGGAGGTGCCCTACATCAAAGCACTCGAACTCAAACCGAGTGCCGCACTCATCCCCAAGTTTCTTGCAAATATATTCCATATTCGAGAACGTATTGGTAATATTGAAATTCTTCGTGCTTTCAAGCAGTTGCCTTTCCCAATCGAACTTGAATTCCTTGATCTTCTCTAGAATTGGGAAAAGGCCAAAATTTAGAGGGCCCATATTAAAAGAACAAACCTCAGGCTGGGCCATCAGCGGGCCCGCAAGTCTGTCTTCAAACGAGAAGCCAGGACCACCGCCAGTCGTAATATTCACGATTGCATCTGTGTTCTGCTTTATTCGCGGCAAGAATTCCTTGTAGACTTCTGGGTCTGGCGTTGGCTTGCCTGTCTTGGGATCACGCGCGTGTAAATGAATAATTGCGGCCCCGGCTTCTGCAGCCGCTATTGCTTCGGATGCAATTTCATCAGGCGTTATCGGTAAATATTCCGACATTGTCGGAGTATGAATACCACCTGTAATCGCGCATGTTATGATCCTCTTTTTTGCCTTAATCATGGAGTTATCCTTTATCTGTTGAACTGAAAACCATGCGCGTAGCAGGTTGCTAACCTGGCGAAACTGGAAGCCCTGAGCCATTCCGGGCTTTCGTCAGTTTTCTTAAGGCTCTGTTTTATTGATCCGCCCACCGGATGGGACTGTTCCCTCCCGAAAAATAGGGCGATATTTTTGCCACCACGGATTTTCAGATTTGGATTTTACTGGGTAAATGGCGTCCAGGGTATTGCCATCAAACACTTCGCCATTCTTGACCACCATCGCTATATCGCGCGTAAATCGGATGTCTTTAAGGGGGTCATGATTCAATATGACAAAGTCTGCCTTTTTGCCCGGTTCGATGGATCCAAGGTCTTGCTGGAAGCCAATAATCTGCGCATTCAATGCGGTCGCAACACGCAATACATCGTGGTTGGACATATTGCCGCTCTTTAGCGACTGAAGTTCCCAGTGATACCCAATCCCCATCCATTCCCCATGATCGCCAATACCGATGGGAATTCCTGCCTTTATGAAGCGATTGGCCAAAGCGGCATATTGCGGAAAGACCTGTTCGTTTTCGTGTATTTTGAGCCGACGAAGCAATCGCTCGTCCAACCGGCCGACAGGCACAAAACGTCTGACTTTTAGATCACTTAGGGGGTCTTCCTTGTCGAGATAATAATACATTGCCGAAGGTCCGCCTTCCGCACGAAGGGTCCCAAACTGGAATTCAACGCTTGTGCCCGAACGACGCAGTAATTCAATGACGTCTTTGTACACGTTGGAAGTCGGGAAGGTATGCGCAAGCATCGTATACCCATCGACAAGATTTGAAAGATTATATGGCAGATCTATGGTTTCAACGATTAGCGAGATATTCTCTTCTTTGGCAGCCTGAGCCAACAATTGGCGCTGCCGTCTACTGCCAACCACATATTGCTTAATGTGTGTAAGGCCAAAGTAGCGGCTTTGTCGCTGCACAAGGTTCTGTGCATCTTTTTCATCATTGATGATGTCATACCACTCCATCGGAAGGCCGGTAGTTAGGATCCGAGGGCCTTGAATCATCCCCGCCTCAACCATATCAGATCTCGTGATCTGTTCGGGACTTGCATAGGGGTCGAAGCAAGATGTGATCCCGTACGCAAGATAAAATCTGTATTGCCACTCGTCCCGCACTTCCGGCGTTGCCGGATGAAAAACAGGATGCCCATGTTCAATATGACAGTGGCTGTCAATAAAACCCGGAACAATTGTTTTCCCCTGTACATCGATCACTTTGACACCTGAAGGTATCTTTACCTTATTATCCGGTCCCACCGCAGCAATGCGGTCATTCCGGACGAGAATTGTCCCATTTTCTAAAACAGTATCTCCTGCCATTGTAATGATTTTGGCTCCTCGCATTGCAAAGGTACTTTTCGGTGTATCGCGAGGCACAGTCATATGCAGTTTGTTTTGAATTTGCTTCAGTTTTCCTGATGCCGTCTCGGGCAAATGAAGGCGAAATACGGTGCTACCAAGCGAGTAGATTGCTTCAGACCCATCAGACGACCAATCCATATAGAGACCACCCGCCGAGGATATTTTTCGTACCGAATTTGAAGAACTTTTGCCGACAGAAATATTGCGGTTTGAAAGAGAAAGTATATTATTTCCAGGCAAGTTGATCAGGTAAACTTGAGCACCGACCAAAGCTAGCGCTGCGGTGCCTTTCGGGTTTAGCAAGATATCGGTAGCATCAAGATAACCTGTTGGGCCGGCAAGAGTTCCTACCGGATTTTCTATGCCTGTAACGCGTATATGATTGTGCAAATCGGAGCCGTCTAGCTTAACCGACATCAGCCCTTCATTTTCCTGAAAATAGAAGACTCTCTCAGGATCCGCGGCAAAATGCGGTCTGACAGCCATAGTCTGGTGTATATCGATTATATGTGTAAGCGGCCCGCCATTGACCGGTAACGAGTAAATTGCGGGGGCCTCCGGAGCCTCCCCCCGAACAGCGATCCCTTCGTTGTCCAATCCGCGGACAACAACGATCTTGGACCCCTCGGGAGAATAAACGGGCGAGGAGTAAATTCCGTCAGATTCTGTCAATTTGATCGGGGCGCTTTTTCCATCCAATGGAACGCGATACAAGCCCCCACCCTTCATTGGATCCCAGGCTGCAAATACTATTGATCGTCCATCAGGGGACCAGGTTGGATATTGCTCAGCGCCTAAATCGGCACCATTAATACGTGTTGCTTTTCCGTTATCCAGGTTGACAACCCATATCTTTTGCAGTGCAGACAGGGCTATCTTATGGCCGTCCGGGGAAAGCCTAATCGAACGCATATGACGGACCTCTACGGGTCCCTTCTTCAATCTGTATTTGAACTTCAAAAGTGGTGAAAGATCGCGACGAACATTCACTTCAAACGGAATCTCATGTAGTTTGCCAGAGGGAACATCGGCCCGCCATATCTTCCCTCCCATCGACAAGACAAAACCCCTGGAGTCCGGAGTAAACGCAGCTCCCTGCATAAGACCGTCCGAAATTTGGCCTTCCTGTTGATCGCGATCAACAGGAAAAAGAAACCACCTGTCTTTTCCTTCCACGAGGTCTCTTATTCTATATCCGGTGTCCGCGCCTTGCCGAGTGGCATACACCAACCATCTACCATCAGGCGATACAGCAGGCGAAAAAGCTCCTTCCTCCCTTGAAGTCAATGGATAGACTTCCTTCGTATCCAGATCTATTTTTGATATTTGCCAATTTGGAAAAATTGGCTCGTTTTTGATCCTGACCTCATAGAAATTACCTGTCGGTTCGGCAAAATACATGGCGTTTTGATCAGGTCCAAATGCCGGCCCCATACCAAACACTTCTTCAGATCGAGAATTTTCAATCAATCTGACCTTTTTGCCATCAATAGAAAATATTCTTAAATTCAAGGGCTCCACTCTGAACTTCGAGCTGGATACCGCAATAGCTTTTGAGTCAGGGAGCCAAGCCGGAGTCTCGAATATGACCTTGCTATCCACAGGTTCGTCGGTAATTTGCCGTAGATGGCTGCCATCAATATCGGCAGCCCAAACATTTAAAGACCCGCTTCGATCACTCAGGAATGCTATCTGTTTACCATCCGGAGATATTCTCGGCCTCCAATCATAGGCGGGGCCACTGGTAATCTGGGTTGCCTTACCACCTTCGATTGGCAAAGTGTATAGATCGCCCAACAAGTCAAATATCAGCGATTGTCCAGTCGGGGATACGTCCAGAGACATATATGTACCCTGGTCTGTAGTAAATTCTATCTGGCGGGTTGTTTGGAGGGAAAGTCCCTCTGTAGCAAGAGCTGCAAAATTACAACCAGCAAATCCCCATGCGATGAGGGACAATATGACGAGAGTGCAATCTATTTTACGGCGTAATCGCTTCAAGTTAATACCCTCACTATTGTCGGAAGACAGCCGATAGAAACTCGAGCGTTCCCACTGAAACGAGTCAAAAAATTCATCTTCAGAAAGAACTTTGTTGTCAGTTAACTACAACGTTCGGCGATGCCGATGCCGACAAAAAAGCACATGCATCTGCGCTGCCGCGTATTGTACGCCCTTGCAGAAAGTCGGCTCCCGAAACAAGACTGCGTAACCTCAGTCGATATATATTCTATGCTGCGCCCTATTCCGACAAAGGCCGGCCAAATGGCAGCAGGAAAGCCAGGTCGAATGGCATTGCATCGCGCCCGGCAAGCCCATGCAGAATGGCCTGGTAGAGAGCTTTATCGGCCGCCTGTACTCGAGCCTCGACGACATGACACCGCGGGAATATCTTAACCGGTCAACAGAGGACCAAAACCTGAACAGGCCCACCTTATAAACAGGGACTCTTCGGGGGGCAGGTCATCTCCCCAATTCGGAAAAGCTCCACCATCTAAACCTATAGCGCCTGAGCACACCAAATATCCCATTCGGAGTCCTGCAACCGGTATTCGTCAATGTTGAGACGTTTTCTCCAAAATCCAGTCCCCCATCATGCTGATATAATTGCTTGGAAACCTCTGCCAATGGAATGGTTCTCCAGGAGCGGGTACTTCCCACATTGCATGCCACGCATTTGGGAATACATGAAAAGTGACATCCTTGTTGCCTGCCTTGTGCAATGCTTGCTCAAACAAGGGACGGCTTGCATAAGGATCTATAATCCGGTCGGCACTACCATTAAGAATCAACATAGGCGCCTTAACTTTTTCCAATACCGGAATTGGATCAAAGGTAAATTCGCGAAACCATTTGGTGGATTGAGGATCTTGAGGAATCTCGTCGCCAATGGGAAGTTTGGCATAGGGAAACCATTCCTTGTTTTTGCTTTTATCCATCGCCGATTGCAGGGTCTTCCGATCTATTTTCCCAAGGAAGTAGTCGTTAATTTTATGGCGAAGCTCTATCGCCTCGACAATGGCCGCTTTTCCAAAACCAACATACTTCATGCCCTGCGCAGTGGAATAGTCCATTTGAACTGCAGGCGTTCTGGCACTGCCATTCGTTAGGATCACAAAGGCGACGTCCTTCGACATACTGGCCGCATATGGAGCAGTCCAGCCGCCTTGACTTATCCCCCAAACTCCGATTGCATCGCCTCGGATGTCGGACCGGCTTTGAAGCATTTTAAGCCCCGCCAACGCATCCCGGGCAAAATCTCCATAGCTGGAGGTTTCATTGCTACCCGTGGATTCACCAATGCCCCGCGGATCATGGATTAAGACAGCGATCCCCCGTCTGGCAAAATCTTCTCCAAAATGACGATAAAGAAAGTGCTCTTTGTTTCTGGGGCTGGAGCCTTTCATAATGATGATGGCCGGGTATGGACCTTTGGTCTCGGGTAGTATTAGCTCACCCACCAAGTCCACGTCCCCATTGGAGAAAGTAACCCGGTGTCGTGGTAAGGTTTTTGGTGGCGTCGATCTCGTCAGAACCACCGGAACCTTAAATTCATAGTAATACTCATCATCAGGGTCACCTGCAATCCCGCGTATCTTGTCACCATTCATTTGCCCGACGAATGTGCCTCTACCAGCTGGTAGATCAAACCGCACCTCATTGTCCTTGAATGAGAAATTGGCCACATCCACAATTTCAAGGCCCAATTCCGGCACCGCCGTTGTAACCTTGTAGACGCCGTCATGCGAAGAGACAGTGATGGAAAAATCCTGGGTGGCTCCCAAGAAGCTCATAGATCCTGTCCAGTATCCTGTTACGCTATCGTCATGCTCATTGCTGGTCCCCGCCACTGCCTGGGCACTCCCGGCAAGCATCGCCAACAATAGGAATGCTATTATCCCATCCAGCATCAGACGGCCAAATTGATCAAGAGATTTAAAGGATAATATATAATTTCTCATCATATTATTTCCCTGAGATTTTGAATAATAGGGAGAGAGGGGAGATAAACATGAGAAGGCAAGGTCTCACTTTCCTCTTCCCTTGAACATCAGTTCAACCGCCTTGAAATCACGTATGACTCCCACAGAAATCTGGCTGTCGGGATTTTCGGCATATACTTGATGCAACTTCTCTCTATCCGCATCCTTGTCCAAAGGCATATTATTTACCGAAACGATAAGGTCCCCGGCACGAAGGCCTGCCGAATAGGCGGGTCCGCCCTTAACCACACTAACTACTTTTATACCGCCGTGTGTATTGTCGATTCCCGATAGATGGAGTTCTTCAGCAGTAGGCGTTACCGTCCCCAAGCCTACGAGTTCTCCCGGAGGGACCGTATATTTCATTTTACCCGGCCGATTGGCGAGGGCCATCGTCATCGCGAGTGCATATTTTGACCTTGTCGCCAAAGCACCGTAATCAATTTTGTCCCATGTATCGGATGCCAAATGGGATTCACAGTCGCATGCAACGCCGAGCGCTATCGCCGGCACACCGCGAATAGCAAAACCATAATGGTCACTATCCTGTGTAAGCTCGGGAAACAACATATCAGCCTTTGTACCCGAGAGTTCTGTTGCTATCTTTTTGATTGCTGACCAGTCGGCGCTTGTTCCGTCCGCCAATGTAATGAGAGGATCCTCTGGATTCCGTCCCAATTTCTCCATTTGCATCATGGCGACATGGCGGGACCACGCCAGCGGAGGATGGCTGACATAGTAGTTGGACCCAATTAGTTCAAATTCTTCCGCGCCAAAGAGAGCAAAAACGATTGACCTGTCGGTCTTAAACTTTCCTTGAACTATTGCCCTGGCGATTGCAAGGACTGCCGAAGCGCCCGTTGCATCATCATTAGCGCTATTCCAGATATTGTCGCCCTTAACAGCATCCGAGGATTCTCTGAATGGATCGGCTTCTCCACTCTGACCCTGGCCATCATAATGCGCCCCGATCACAATGATTTCCCGTTTCAGGACTGGGTCCGAACCTTCAAGAAATCCAAGGATATTTTGCGAATGCAGAACAAGCCAGGGCTTTGGCGGATGTCGCGGATAAAATGAGAAGTGCTGAAGATAGCTCCCATCATCGCCAATAGGCTTTAGCCCCAATTTCCTGAATTCGTTCGCTAGGTACCTAGCCGCCTTTTCTTCACCGGGATATCCGCCTCCTCTGCCACCAAAATCATCGCCTGCTAGGGTCTTAACAATGGTTTTGTAGTCATAATTGCTCATCATATCCATTGCCGGAACGGCTTGCTCAGACATTTTAGCGTTTTGAGAACTACAGGCTCCCAAAAAGGCAATTGCGGTTATGGCCACCATTCTTAGTATCATTTTCTCAAAATACATGCGTCTTCCCTGCGTGAATGAATTTCCATTTCTTTTGGCCGCTAATTGCGCTTCTCAAGAAAATTCTGCGGCCATTTGGCGTATGCGGATCGCTGCCGATTCGCGGACGATCCCACGATCGTCCGCAAATCACATCAATCGCTAATACTGAAAGCTAAGCTCTACCCCAATGGTGCGTGGTCTGGAAAAGTAAGAGAGATAGGATGCTGGCGCGAACGCAACAGCGTTCACTTTGGCCCTCGCGTCGAGAAGATTTTTCACAAATAGCGTCAGATCCATTTTATCATTTTGGATTCCAACTCTTAGATTTGCTAATTCGTAATTGCCGTAGCTCAGATCATACCCGGACGGCGCCCCTTCCGCTGACTGATCGACACTCAAGACCGAATAGATAGATCCGACATGTTGAACATCTGCGCGGATGACGGCATTATAGCCTCCCGCAAAGACCGGAAATTGGTATTGAATTGCGCCGCTGATTGTAAACTCCGGGGTCCCGGGAATGCGAAGATCTGGATCGCTAGCCGTTTCACCTTTAATTTTAGCGTCGATCGCCATTCCCGAAAGTGACAGCTCCAGCCCCTCCATAGGACGGGCAACAGCTTCATATTCGACGCCCTTGATTTTGGCTTTACCGGCATTGCCAATGTACCCAAAGCCTCCCGGCGTCTGCAGCGGAACCTGAATATCGGTCCAATCAATATAAAATGCCGCGACATTCAAAATTAGACGGTTGTTCAGCCAGGCTGTCCGGACGCCCATTTCATAATTCCAAAGGCTGTCGGCGCTAAAACCTGGAGGCACCGATCCTCCGGCGAAAGGAACCCTTGAATTCACACCACCTGCCCGCCTCCCCTGAGCTGCTTGAGCATAAATCAGATGATCATTCGTCGCCTGATAAGAAACTCGAACCATTGGGGTTGTGGCGGAATCACTCGCCTTACCGGTACGAATTGTATATGGATAATTTGGATCGTCTTCGGAAATCAGATCATCAAACACAAACCCGAGGTTACTTTCCCGAGTACTGGAATTGATTTTGAACCAGCGAAGACCTCCCGAGATATTGAGACGATCCGTAATCTGGTATCCAAGCTGACCGAAAAAGGCAATCTGCTTGCGCTCTGGTTCATCGGTATCACGTAATAGAACATCTTCGCCGGCAATCCCGAACTGGAATATATCGTTCACCTCTGCCCTTGTTAGACCAAGCTCATCGACAAAGGCGTCGGTAAGACCAATCGAACGAGAAAGCTGATCCTGAAAAACATCATTAGCAGAATAGAAAGCGCCAACCAGCCATGTAAATCGCCCGTCATCTTTGGAGGCAAGACGGACTTCCTGGCTGAAGGTCTTGATTTTGGCACTACTTTCCTGAGGTGAGGCAAATGCCTGGTTTAATCCGATAACTTCACTCAATGGTCCAGCGAGCTCAGCCGCCAAATCCTCAACGCGGGTTCCCCGCCAGTCAGAATAGCCCGTAACCGAGGTAAAGTTCGACCAGCCCAGATCATAGTCCATATTCAAGCTGACCAGCACGAAATCATCTGTCCATGGCTCTGGTGCAAATCGTTCATTCTTTAAATTCTTGTTTCCAAGTCTGTACTCAGCGCCGGCATAGCCCGCAAAATCCGAGTGTTGAACGACTACGCTGGCAGCAATCGTCAGTTCATCGGTGGGAACCAAAAGTGCGCTAAAACGCCCCCCCCAGGTTCTTTCCGAATTTTGATTTTCCGGGTTGTAATTTTTGGGAAGGTTATAATTTATGTCGAACATCCCATTGAAGGGTTCATAGGTACTCAACCTATTGTCTGTAAGAACGCCCGCCATATTATCTACAAACCCGGATTCCTTGTAATAATAGGTAGAGACTCTTATTGCCAGTTTGTCTTTAATTATTGGGAAGTTAGCCGCGATATTAAAATTATAATTGGTGCCGCCATACCGGGTCTGGGAAAGCGATGATTTGAATAATGCTTCTACGTCTTGAAGGTTGGGTTTTTTTGTGATCAACCTTACAGCGCCACTTTGTGACCCCGCCCCGTATAGCGTTCCCTGGGGGCCTCGCAGCACCTCAACCCGCTCAAGATCAAACAGTTTCAGATCTACACTCAGAGCACCATTCGTGATGGCAATTTCGTCCAAATAAATTCCGACTGACTGCTGTAATCGACTTGGCGTCTGATTGAGTTCGTTACTGTTACTCACGCCCCGAAGCACAATTTTTCTTTGACCTTCGCCTGATCCAATAAAGGATAAACCGGGAACGAGACGAGCGTAGTCTTCAAAAGCAGTCGCACCAACTGCTGACAATTGGCCGGACGTCAATGCACTCATGCTCATCGGAATATGCTGCAACGACTGCTCTCGCTTTTGAGCAGTTACCAGGATCTCTTCCAAATGTATAATGTCCCCCTCCAAAGAAGAGTGGCCTGAATCCTTTGCTCCCATCATCTGGGCTTGCTGTTGATTTTGTGAATTATTTGACGGCCCGGACCGCACAGCATCCACATATACCGCATCGTTTTTTTGGTAAGCGTTAGATGTCATCTTCTTAAATTTTTTGCGGATAACCACCGTATCGGAATCGGTAAAAACATATTCCAAGCCACTGTTGCGAAGAATCGCTTTCAACGCCTGCTCAAGAGTCATCTCACCTGCTACACTTTGAGATGTCGTCCGTGCGACGTCACTTTGGGAAAACATCATCTGGATGTCGGATTGCGCGGCATACTCCGCTAGTGCCGTCCTGAGGCTCTGGGCTGGAATGTTAAATTCGACCTTTGTGTCTGCGCTTGCGGCATTTGCAAGATTGCAACTGAAGACCGTCGCCAGACTTATACCTGCCAGTAACGCAGCCCTATATCTACCTGACGTACCAGAATGTGTGCCCTTTTCTTTCTTCGGTTTTGCCATAATCTTCTCTCCCTCTTTTTCTGTTGCCTGCTGTAGCGATATCGACGTCTTCAATTCTTGGCTCTAGCGTTGGCGCAAGCAGATGTAATGACCAGTGATAGTTCGTTCATTACTGGATCAACGTACTTAGGTGAAAAAAGCGACAAAATCGGACGAGTCATTCGACCACAGGCAATGAAATCGGGAACCCCTATAGCCAGAACATGGTAACGGTTAATGCGACCAGCACCGCCATCGATCGATTGACAAGCCGCACATGATGTTGGTTGCACAATATTTTCCGCAAAATGAAACCACAGGCCGTCCAAAATACCATGCTAATAAATCCCACAAATACAAAAACAAGGGACACCGTTGCCAAGCTCCCTGTGTAGTTGTGATCGCGTTCGGCAAAGACGGCAACTAAGGTAACAGAAATTAACCACGACTTGGGATTGACAAACTGAAATATTACAGCCTGATAAAACCTTACTGGGCGACCAATCTCTGTGTCTTTCACAACTTTCGAGCCCCAAATCTTTGCCGCAAGAAAGGCAAGATACAGGCTACCAAAAATTTTCAAGACGATATGCAGACGGGGTTCGACGTCAAATACAACGCCAAGCCCAAGACCAACCACGACGAGCTGAATTATTACACCCAAAATAATGCCGATAATGTGGGGCCAAGTCCGGCGCATACCAAAAATCAGCCCCGAGGAAACCAGCATCACGTTGTTAGGACCAGGCGAAATCGACATAACAAGCGCATACAGCACCAGGGCCAGAATTGCCTTCGCCTCCATCTCCAATTGCCTCCGACGGCACCGCTGGACGCCAACCTAATTCATTGCCAAAGATACGATTGTATTAAGAAGTGCATTTGAGCCGTATCCGAGCTGCTCCGGATCTGTCCATTCTGCGGCGTTGTGACTAATTCCATCTCTGGACGGCACGAAAATCATCGCTGCAGGAGATATTCTGGATATCATTTGGGCGTCATGCCCTGCGCCAGAAGTCATATATTTGTAATGAAGGCCCAGGTCATCAGCCGCTTTGGCAATAGCTTTACAAATACCCGGATCAAATAATACAGGCTTGAACCTGGCAAGCGTCCTGGAGAAAATTTCGACATTCTCCCGCACCCTCAGTTCCGTCAGAAATTTATCTAGTTCCAATTCTGATTTCTCCAGTTGGGATTCATCAGTATTTCTCATATCCACCGTCATCTCCACACTCTTTGGTACAACATTGATGACATTTGGGAACATGTCGAATGATCCAACGGTAGAAAGCTGATTGCCCCCCATCGTCCTGCAAAGACTGCGAACAAAGCGAATAACTTCGGCACCAACATGGCCCGCGTCTCTTCGCCGCGCCATTGGCGTGGTGCCTGCATGATTGGCCTGACCAAGAATTTTGATTTCTTTCCAAGCAATGCCTTGAAGCCGGTTCACTACACCTATATCAAGCCGCTCATCATGCAGAATAGGCCCCTGTTCAATATGAAGCTCCACAAACGCATATGGGATAATGGCGCCACACTCCATGTCGCCCAGATATCCTATCCGCTCTAACTCTTCTTTTACCGTTAAGCCGTCTCTATCTGCACTTTCGTACGCTTCCTTCAAACCAAGCCCACCGGCATATACGAGCGAACCCATCATATCTGGCTGAAATCTTACACCCTCCTCGTTTGAAAAGACTGCAACAACCAATGGTCTTTTCGTTGTGATATTGTGATTGTTCAGTATTTCAATCGCTTCCAGCGCAGCCAAAACCCCATAGCATCCGTCGAGCTTTCCGGCTCCCACAACAGAGTCAATATGAGAACCAGTCATGATCGGAGAGAGATCCTGAAGCCCCTCACGTATGCCTAAGATATTGCCTATCTTATCAATTTTGACAGTAAGCCCGAGCGGCTCCATCCATGAGACAATCAAGTCTCTGGCGCGCCGGTCTTCGTCAGACAATGCCAAGCGCGTTACGCCTGAAGTAGTTTTTCCTATTTCGCTGAGGCGCTCTATATTGCCCAAAAGCCGGTCTAAATTGGTGTGTAAATCCTGATTCGGCAAATATTCTAGACCTCAAATATCCAATAAGATCACGTAGACCCACACTCATTAAACGGGCTGCACGGAAAATTGCGTCATAAATATGCTCCACCCCCTCAAGACAGTCATTTTATGTACGCAACGTCGGAATCAATGGTAATGTTTCCCTACGTTTCGTGCGTGTCAGATTAATTTGTCGCGCTTTGACGCCTCATACGTTGTATTCAGATGATACTCCGATGCGGTGCTGCCGAGGCGTCTTTTGCAGTGACATTTTTGCCTGAATCGTGATGTGGGGGGCTTGAGAGGCTGTTAGCGTCGTAATTTTTGTCATAATCCGGGGAACACCCATTGAATGATTGGCTGTTGATTTGAGTAAAGCCTGACTCGTTAAGCTTGTAGCCATACAGAATGGAGCCGACGCGATGGCGTTAGGTCAATCGGACGAAGAGCCTGAGTCTGCTGAAGCGGTTGAAACCCCATATGTGGATCTGACAAACAACTACAGAATTGCTCAAAAAGTGCAAGGCTCCCTCAGCGCCGAGCTCTATCAGTATTTAACTAGGAAAATTGGAAACAGGAATGACGCTGCTGATATCGTTCAGGATGTTTTCGTTCGAATTCTATCGCATAAAAACCCTTTGAAACTGGAAGGCTATCTTCGCGCCTTCGTCTATCGAACGGCAAACAATCTTGTAATAGATCGCCTTCGGCATTCACGCGTACGGCGCCTAAACAGCTCCATTTCTGTCGAAGAAGCTGATCTTCGTAGCAACGACCCGAGCCAAGAGCGGCTTATGCAGGATAAACAAGAGCTTGAAATTGTTGAGAAGGCTTTGAATCGACTTAGCGAACGTCATAGACGGGCTGTCTATCTGAAGAGTGTTGAGGGACTTTCAAATCGTGAAATATCCAGGAAACTCAACATATCTATAAGAACTGTAGAGAGAGATTTGGTCGATGCGGTGTTTCTATGTCAAGTGAGCTTGGAGAAGGCAAAATGACAACTTTTACTTGGCGACGAATGAAGCAGAGAACAAATGACCGTGAGAACGTGAAACGCTTTCTCGAGCAGGAATTTAATGAGGATTTTGGGTCTTCGGTAACTCCAAACCGGTATGCTTGCGAGCAGAATTCTGGCTTTGTTGAACACTCGGACGAATATAGAAAGATACTGAGTTTGATGAGAGCTGCGGCCACCCAGACAGACTTCATTGGGCCGCGAACGTCTCAATTCACAAGCGTATTCATAGAGGCAATTTTTAATAAAATTCTATCGCTCAGCCGCATCGGACGTCTAGGAGTCGTAGTTACTCTCGCTTTGATATTTTCCACCGCATGGTTAACATGGTCAATTTACGCACATACCTCGGATTTTGCTACAGGCCCAGGTCAACAAATGACAACTGTCCTGCCCGATGGTTCAGTTGTGCATCTCAATACAAGAACCAGGATATCAGTTGAATATAATGAAAAACTAAGAAAAATAATCCTGCACCAAGGAGAGGCGCTTTTTGATGTGTCACCTAATGAAGCTCGGCCTTTCGAAGTTTTGGCAGGAAATACTTCGGTTCTTGCCGTTGGAACTCTTTTCGATGTGTACAGTAGTGAAGGTGGCAAAACCACAGTTGCGGTTTTAGGAGGGAAAGTTCTCGTCGAACAAAATATACGAAAAATCGCAATTCAGAAGTCAAAGCCAACCAAATTAACTGTTGGAGACCAGCTAACATATGATCGCAAAGGATATCATACAAAAACCAGCAATCTTAAGTTTAGCCGAATATATGGGTGGCGCGAGGGAAAATTGGTGTTCAACTCAGAGCGACTTGCCGACGTAGTTAGTGAGATAAACAGATATTCTAAGACGGAAGTAGTTCTTGGAGATAGCAATTTGGAGAACAATCTAGTAACCGGTGTGTTCAAAATGGGTAGAACGGATGCGATAATCTCCGCTATTGAAAAGCTATTTGGACTCGCCGCCGTTGAAAGGTCTGGGAAAATTGTGCTCGTTTCTGATGCAAGTGCAAATAATCTTTAGGCACCAGAATACTAGACACTTTTCAGGTCTGCCCCTCAGAAGCATCCTTCATTTGGAGTAATCCTCCGGTATTAGGCGTGAATGTCCAGTGACGTTTCGTTAGCTTCTGTGTGGATGTTCCAAAAACAAATATATTATTTCAAGCAGCGATCCGAAAGTGAGAAATGTTATGATTTTTTGGCTCAAGCTTCGTGAGTTTGCGATTTTCAGGGTTTTGTTCTATTTCATCGTGTTTCTCTCTATTGGGTACACATCTTCGATTCACGCTCAAAATATTGATCTTGGACGCGGTCAAAGTGATATCCCCGACCATTTTGTCCAGCCGGTTGAATCTTTTGACTTCGTTCGAACTGAAGTCATGATTCCCATGCGAGATGGGAAGAAGCTTTTCACCGTTATCATCTCGCCCAAAGATGTAAATGGTAAGATGCCGATCATTCTGACACGTACTCCGTACAGCGCGAAGAAGAGAACGGGACAATTAGCAAGTCCTCATGCAAAAATCACTCTTCGCCCCTGGGACGGAACATTGGTAAATGACGGATATGTACTTGTGTTTCAGGATTCACGCGGAAAGCATGACTCCGAAGGCAGGTATATACTTAATCTACCGCTGCGAGGCCCCTTGAACTCAAGCCAAGTTGATCATTCAACCGACACTTGGGATACAATTGATTGGTTGGTAAAAAATGTCCCAAATAATAACGGCCGTGTAGGAATTACAGGTATTTCCTATGATGGCTTTTTAACCCTTATGGCCCTGATAAATCCGCATCCCGCGCTAAAAGCCGCGGTTCCAGTAAACGCCATGGTCGACTGTTGGATTGGTGATGATTGGTACCATAACGGCGCCCTCCGCGAGGTTATGGCGGAATATCTCTATATGCAAACGGCGACAAAGGACTCGAGCCAAACACTTGCCTTTGGCAGCTATGATACCTACCAGGTATTTCTCAAAGCGGTTTCGGCAGGTAATTTTGGCAAGAAATACGGGCTCGATCAATTGCCGGCATGGAACAGAATAATTGATAATCCTGCCTATACGGCTATCTGGCAGAGACAAGCGGTACAGGACATCCTTAAAAAAATCAAACTGGAAATTCCTGTATTGACTGTGCACAGTTTGTTCGACCAGGAAGACATATTTGGCCCCATAGCGAGCTACAATGCATTGGAGACACGTGACCTGCATAATAATATGAACTATCTCGTCATCGGACCATGGCATCACGGTCAATATGTAAGAAATGGTTCACACCTCGGCGCCATTCCATGGGATAGTGATACAGCCCGAGATTTCCGGAACCTGTATTTGAAACCTTTTTGGGACGAACACTTAAAGGGTAAAAGTCCTCGAAAACCACTTTCTCCTGTAGTGGCATTTGAAACCGGCACAAACCACTGGAAAGATTACGCCTCTTGGCCGCCCGTACAAAAGGTCAAGAAAGAAAGACTATATCTTCATGCTGACGGCAAACTTTCTTTTACGAAGACAGATAACCGCCAAGAAAAAAGCTACTCCGAGTATGTGTCTGATCCTGCAACCCCTGTACCATACAGAGTTCTACCTATTCGGCCGCTCTATGCCAATAACTCTACCTGGAGAGAGTGGCTGGCGGATGATCAACGTCAATTTTCGACTCGAACCGATGTTCTTACGTTTTACACAACACCACTAAAGGAAGCTGTAACCATTAGTGGTCCCATAAAAGCTGTGCTATCGGCTTCGACCTCCGGAACAGACTCGGATTGGGTCGTTAAGTTAATCGATGTATATCCAGACGAAATGCCCTGGAACCCCGAGCTCGGAGGGTATCAGCTGATGATATCTATGGATATTGTCCGCGGCCGCTATCGAAAAAGCCAGGAAAAACCAGCGCCAATAAAGCCCAATGCCATTTTGCCATACTCTATCTCTTTGCCGCCCGCCAATCACACATATTTGCCGGGACACCGCATTGCAGTCCAAATACAAAGCAGTCTATTTCCACTTTATGACCGGAATCCGCAAACATATGTTGATAATATAGCATATGCACCAGAAAGTGCCTATAAGGTAGCAACTCAGAGAATATACCACTCACCAAAATCAACAAGTTTCATCGAACTCTTCGTTAACACAAAACGCTAGTAAAAATGAACGGACATCAGGTTATGTATTTGTCGATCATATGTCATCAAGGTTCAAATTGGCACCATTAAAGTCGACTTGACTCTATCCATAACAACATGGGTGTTGAAATGTCTGATGTTTGGGTTTTCCTGAAAGAATTGACGTGAAAATTCTTGGTAGTGGGATATATCCCTGGCAGTGATTATCAGGATAAAGTCTGCTTCCCCGGTGACATAATAACACTGCATAACTTCAGGCATCTTACACATCGAACGCTTGAAATTGTCAATCAGGTCAGGTTGTTCTCGTTCCAGTGTCACTTCAACGATTATCGTGACACGCTGCCCGACAGCCTCAGGCGCAATGACGGAAATGTCTCTTTCGATGACCCCTTTATTGCGCAATTGCTTCAGGCGCCGCTGGCAAGCTGACGGAGACAGGCCAACCTTCTCGCTCAACCGTTCAGCTGTCAATTTATTGTCAACTTGCACTAATCTTAGAAGTTCGATATCAAACTGGTCCATTTACGCGAACCCCATACCTATATTCTGTATCTTATCATCAATAATAGCAGAATTTCCCCATAATTAAGAAGAATATGCACAATATGTCGGTCGGTATATCATTATCCTGCAGGAGTGAATTACTGGATTAACTCCTCAATATTTAGCAAGGCAGCCTTCCACTTTCTGAACTAGCCGACGGGACCAATTGAATGAAAAATTTACCACCTTTAGCGGTTGGCGAGGTGAGACATTTCCACAATCCAAACAAAAGTGAATGCCATTATCCAGATGATTTGAAAGCGATTTTCAGCTTGGCCGATAGCGCACACGCCTTTGCGGAAATTACGCAATGGTCTGACTATCAGCCTACAAGCTTGTATTCACTTAGGAGCCTTGCACAGAACCTGGAAATCGCAGAAATATACTATAAGGATGAAAGTACGCGCTTAGGACTTGGAAGCTTTAAAGCGTTGGGAGGTGCCTATGGCGTTTTAAAACTCCTGCAGCAACATGTATCTCGCACGACCGGCCACAACGTTACTCTTGAGAGTATTCGTAGGGGCTGCTTTCGTGATCAAACCTCAAATATCACTGTCGTTACAGCAACAGACGGTAATCATGGTAGGTCTGTCGCTTGGGGGGCGAAGTCATTTGGCTGCGCCTGCCGCATTTATATTCACGCAGGCGTAAGTAAAGGGCGCCGGAAAGCAATGGAGCAACTGGGTGCAACCGTAATACGCATTAATGGAAATTACGATGAGTCTGTCCATTTGGCCGCGACGGAAGCAGCGCAAAACAACTGGCATATTATTTCTGACACTTCTTACGAGGGTTATATGGAAATTCCACGTTATATAATGGCAGGATATTCTATTATGGCGGAGGAAATTCTATCACAAATCGACACGAACGCATTGCCCAGCCATGTCTTCTTGCAAGGTGGTGTCGGAGGATTGGCCAGTGCGGTGTGCGCCTATTTCTGGGAGAAGCTGGGATCGATGCGCCCAAAGATTGTAGTCGTTGAACCAACCCTCGCACCCTGTTTGATGGCAAGTGCAATTGCGGGTAAAGCTACCTCTGTTGAAATTAAACAAGAAACAATTATGGCGGGGCTTTCGTGCGGTGAGGTTTCGATGCTGTCGTGGGCAATCCTAAGACGAGGCGCAGACGATTTCCTGTCCATCTCCGATGAACCAGTTCCGACCATAATGCGTCTACTGGCAAAGGGCAGCAAAACTGATCCGAAAATTGTAGCTGGGGAATTCTGCCGTTGCTGGTCTGGCCGGCTTAATTGCTGCCCGAAATGACCCCGAAATTTCTAATATCTTGAAAATAGATCAGCAAAGCCGAATTCTGCTCATCGGCACAGAAGGCGCTACAGACCCGGCTATTTACAACTCAATTGTTGCCGCACAAGGTTGACCCAATAACTCGAGCCAATCTCCAGAATTTCCTCTTTGAAGTCGTAAAAAGGATTGTGTAACGGGTAATCGGCTTCGTCATCGCCGTTGCCGATCAGCATAAAGCATCCCGGTACATATTTTAGGAACTGGGCAAAGTCTTCTGAGCACGTACAGGTAGTGCAGTCGGCTTCCACGCTGTCTGCACCCACTGTCGCAATCGCCGCGTCAACCGCAGCAGCTGTTTCCTCTTCGGTATTCACCAACACGACAAACTGGTGAGAGTAATCAACTGTCCCAAACACATCGTATGACGCACAAACCCCGTCAACAATACTAGTCATCCGTTTTTCTATTTTCTGTTGGACCGATCCAGATAGCCCACGTGCATCTCCTCTTATCGTCACAGAAGAGGGTATAACATTGCGCGCGCCATCAGTTATAAACTCGGTGACTGAAACCACCGCCCATTCATCAGGACCGACTGAGCGCGAAACAATCGTCTGGAGCGCCATGACGATTTCAGCTCCAACTACCAGCGGATCAGTCACTCTATGCGGCATTGAGGCATGCCCGCCCTTCCCCTCGACTGTAATTTCGAAGTTATCCTCAAAAGTCATCATTTGGCCGGAACGAACAGCGAAATGCCCAATAGGAATACCGGGCATATTGTGCATTCCATATATTGCGTCCATCGGGAATTTGTCAAAAAGCCCATCGTCGATCATTGCGAGAGCGCCTTTTCCATTTTCTTCGCTCGGTTGAAAAACTAGATATACTGTCCCGGAAAACTCATCATTTTCGACCAGCGCTTTCGCGGCGCCCAACAACATCGCAGTATGGCCATCGTGACCGCAACCATGAAAGACGCCGTCGTGGATGGACTTGTAACTGCGATCACCGCCTTCCTGAATAGGCAGGGCATCCATATCCGCTCGGAGGCCAACGCTGCGGCTAGACCGTCCCTTTTTTATAAGGCCTACAACACCTGTTCCACCAACACCTTTTATAGATTCAATGCCTAAACTTCGCAGTAGCTGATCGATCTTGGCCGCAGTTCTGGTTTCATTAAAACCGAGTTCGGGATGTTTATGGATGTCGTGGCGCCAGGTCCGCATCTCGCGGTAAAAATTAGTGAGGTGGAGGGCCATCGGTTTCATTACCAAATTTTAAAAGAGTACTTCAGAAATTTATCAGAAGCTCAGTACTATATTCGGCCAGCATGCAAGGCCAAACGCATGAATTATGCATAAAACGCATAACATCAGCCGTTTTCTCTTCGTCCGACGCGATACACTTTCTAAAGAAGTAAACTATCGGGGAAAGCTGCGTATGTCACAATCCAGCAGACGAGCATTCCTGAAGGTCGCTGGTGGCGCAGCCTGTATAAGCATAATTCCACCGAAACTCCGGCATGCGTCGGCCGCAGAAGGCGGACATAAAGTGATGAAAAATACTTTTTTGGGCGATATTCAGCCTCAAATTCAGTTTGCAACAGATGGTGTTGTGTTAACACCTTACCAATATTCTCACCTGCTGCAGATGTTGACGGATAACCCGGCCTTTACACCGGACAAAGAAGGCGAAGGCGGTATTCTAACAGAACTTGAACAAAAATTTGCGCGGATGACGGGTAAAGAACGGGCAATTTATATGCCTTCTGGGACCATGGCGAATCAACTCGCCATACGTATACTGGCTGAAGGGAAGTCGAAGGTATATACACAGGAAACAAGCCATCTTATGAACGACGAAGGCGATGCGGCACAACAAATTCATCAAAAAAGACTGATGCCTCTCGCACCTGGCAAAGCGACATTCACTCTGAGCGATTTACAAGAAGATATTCAGGCATTTCGAAACAAAGAGATTTTTCGTACAGAGATTGGAGCTATTTCAATCGAAAACCCGGTCAAGAGAACGTACGAAGAAGTTTTTGACATTGAAAATTTGCGCAGGATATCCGCATTTGCGAGAGAAAACGGGTTTGGACTTCATCTCGATGGCGCACGGCTTCATATAGCGTCAGCATATTCAAATATCAGCGTCAGGGAATATGCATCATACTTTGATACCGTTCAAATATCTCTATACAAGTATTTTGGGGCAACTGCTGGAGCAATTATTTGCGGCCCGGAGAAAGTGATCGATCGGATGCCACATTTGATCAAGATATGCGGAGGAAATATGGCCTCTAATTGGACAACCGCGGCCGTTGCACTTCATTTCATGAACGGATTCGAGGAACGGTATCAAGAAGCAATGAATAAGGCTACCAAAATATTTCACGACCTAAATAGAATTGACGGTATTTCAGTAACCGCCATTATGAACGGCAGCAATGTTTATAAACTTTCTCTCGCACACGCAAGATATGCCCGCTTTGTAAAATCCCTGTCTGAGAAAAGCAAAATTTATCTTAGAGACAAAAAGAGCGAGGAAGATTTTATTAGACTCAAAGTCAATGAGACTATTAATTACATTTCTAGCCCGGCTCTCATTGATGCATTCCATGCTGCCTATCAAGCTTAGAAAATAGTCTCTCGATTACGCCGATATAATCGTCATTGCTATATATTTTTAAAATGAATTCAATGTACCGTTATGGTTATCCGGCTCGCAACAAAATCCAACTGACACGTGGCGAGTGCGGCGGCCAAGAACATAGATGACTGCGATCCGGAAAGTTTCAATTATGTGACTAGGCCGTAAACTCATAAACGGTCGTGGCCGCGACGCTGGGCATTTTCCCGGCCGGGCAGGATCGAGGAGCGAGGAAATGCGGGACATTGTGAGCGACGAGGACGAACCCTGCCGGAAAAAGGGCCGCGTTCCCCAAAATAATCAAAGGAGGGGTTTGGCCCGGACGCGCCGCCCCTTCTTAAGCTATGGGGGGCGTCGCGAAGCCTCGAAGATGGCCCCGCATCGCCTGCGGCTTTGCTCCTGCCGGGCGAGCGCGCCGGGACAAACGCGGCTCGCGAGCGTTTATGAGTCTACGGCCTAAGGTAATCACGCGCGCGCTGACAACGCCTTAGGCGATTTGGTGGTAAGGAATATCAAATGTGCTTTCAAGATTATATGGGGTCCCGGTCCTTCAGTTTCTATTGTCGCGGTGAAGAGGGTGATCAATGACAAAAAGTCCTGGAGAAGGCGAAAATCAATAGCCTTTCAACAAGGGTCGTCAGCACTGAAAGGACTACATGTGCGACTCCAGCAGGGACCTATACCCATGTGTTCAAGTAGGAGGGACAGGCATGTCAGATTCAAAATTCCCGAACATCGCATTCCTGGGATTGGGGATTATGGGCCTGCCCATGGCCTCGCGTCTGGCGGAAGCCGGATTCCCGATCAGGGCCTGGAACCGTAGCCCCGTCAGGACGGCCAAACTGAAACATGCGAACGCCCGGGGAGCGGCTACACCATCCGCCGCGATGGACGGGGCGGATGTGGCTATCGTCATGCTCAGCACCGGTCCGGTAACCGATCAGGTGCTGTTCACGGCGGATGAGATCGGCCGCGTCCCCGCCGACGTGCTACGACCGGGCGCATTGGTGATTGTTATGAGCTCCATCCCGGTTGAGACGGCCCGGGCACAGGGCGAACGGCTGGCGGCACGGGACGTGCATTATCTTGATGCCCCGGTCTCTGGCGGTGAAAAAGGCGCCAAGGAAGGCACGCTTACCATCATGGGGGGCGGCACGGCAGAGGACTTTGCACGCGCGGGCGAATTTTTCGAACCGCTGGGACGGTCGGTTCATGTGGGTCCCGCCGGCAGCGGGCAACTTGCAAAGCTTGCCAATCAGCTGATTGTCGGCGTCACCATTGCCGCCGTATCCGAGGCCCTGATACTGGCGGAGTCAGGCGGGGCGGACCCTGGGGCCGTGCGCGATGCGATCCTTGGCGGATTTGCCGATTCCACTATCCTGCGCCAGCACGGCGAACGCATGATCACACAGAATTTCGTGGCTGGCGCTCATGCCACAACACAGCTAAAGGACTTGGCCACCGCGTCAAACCTCGCCCGCAATTTGGACCGCAACCTACCATTTCTGGAATTGTGCCGCGCAGAGTACGAGGCCATGTGCGACCATGATATGGGCGGGCTCGACCACAGCGCTCTCTATCTGGAGCTGCGTCGTGCTTCGCGCGTCGACGATGCGCATGGCATTGTCAGAGAAAATATGGTCGACGCGAGAAAACGGTGACGTACCTGTACTCAAACGGCTAGCTGCCGCTAATAATCCACAGTGGAACGATTGAGTTTGAAAGCCGTTGCCGGAAGGAAATGGCTTGAGCCTGGGCCTCGCCTTTCGTAGCGTTGGCGGATGAAGAATCCTGCGCTTACATTGAGTGTACCTACGTAACTCCGTCCACTCTGAATACGCCGGTTCTTTTCATCCGAGAGCCTCAGAGTAGCAATTGCGCAAGGCCGATCACAAATTTATACCAGGTGACCTGCTCCCCTGGAAAGTCCCTGATTTAAGGTTAGTCTGTTCTTCACCTGAGGAGACAGACGAGGAAGAGATCCCGTTTCAGCGAAGAGCAGATCATTGGCATCCTGAAGGAGCATCAGGCCGGGGCGACGGCGGCTGATTTGTGCCGCAAGCATGGCGTCAGTGATGCGATCCCCGCCTTCGCGGGGACAGGCTATTCTACAAATGGCAACAGGAGCGGCAGGTCGAATGGCATTACATCGCGCCCGGCAAGCCCATGCAGAATGGCCTGGTAGAGAGCTTTAATGGCCGCCTGCGCGACGAATGCCTCAACGAGCATCTGTTCGACAGTCTGCGCCATGCCCGCCATATAATCGCGGCATGGCGCGACGACTATAATCATCACCGCCCGCATTCGAGCCTCGACGACATGACGCCGCGGGAATATCGTAACCGGTCAGAAAAGGACCAAAACCTGAACAGAGCTAACTTATAAACAGGGACTTAAAGGGGAGTGTCAATGGGCACCGAAGTTTCCGCAAAAGCGGGCGTTTAAAAATCCCTGGTTTGCAGCGGTGAGCGGGATAGGGTGATCAGCCCTGATTTTGATCGGATTGGTCTTTCGCTTTTGGCCGACCGCGGCGTTTCGGCGGGGTCGATGGGGTGATGTGGGAGGTGGTCCTCACGGTGTCAGGTAGAAGGCTGGCGTGCTGGCGCATGCGGTAGCTCGACCCTTCGATCTGGACCACGACGGCGTGATGGAGCAGCCGGTCGAGGAGCGCGGTGGCCACGACCGGGTCACCGAAGACTTCGCCCCATTCGGCGAATCCGCGATTGGAGGTGAGGATCATGGCGCCCTTTTCATAGCGGGCATTGACCAGCTGGAAGAAGAGATTGCCGCCGCCGGGTATGACCGGGAGGTATCCGATTTCATCGACGACGAGCAGTGCGCAGCGACACAGGAAGCGGATCTTTTCCCGTAAGGTGCCTTCGCGCTCGGCCTTGGCGAGGATGGCGACCAGATCGGCCAGGGGTATGAAGTAGACGCTCTTGCCGGCGCGAACGGCCTCGACCGCAAGTGCCGTGGCCAAGTGGCTTTTGCCGGTGCCCGGGGGACCGAGCAGATGAACCACTTCGGCGCGATCGATGAAGTCGAGGCCGGCAAGCGCCATGATGCGGTTGCGGTCGAGTGATGGCTGGAAGGAGAAGTCGAATCCGGCAATGGTCTTGACCACCGGCAGCCGGGCCATGCGCAGAGCAGCCTTGATCCGTCGGTTCTCTCGCAGGGTGAGCTCCTCGGCGAGCAGAACGTCGATGGCCTCGATGCCATCGATCTGGCCCTGCTCGATCTGACGCAGAGTGGCGTCGAGCATTTCCAGGGCCCGGGGCATCTTCAGGCTCACCAGACTATGGCGGATATTGTCGACGCGCGCGGAAGATGTGGAAAGCGTCATGGCCGATCTCCGTGGGCCAGTTGCGCCCCGATTGCCTGATAGACTGCAAGCGATCTGGCCGGAACATGCTCACCGATGCGGCCAAGTGTGATGTCGGCGGCAGAACTCATCTTGCTTTTTGTGCTGCCGCCGGTTCGGTGACCGGGGTCGATGAGATACTGCTTGCGGCCCTCGAGCACCCGATGTTCAGCAACCACCTTGCCGTGATCGAGGATGCGAATGCGATCGGGCATCTGCTGGATCTCGACCACCCGCCGGGTCCGGTCCGGAACGCTGTAGTAGTTGCCCCCGATCGAGACGAGCCCGTCATGACTGACCCGCCGCTCCAGTTTAAGAACGGCCCCATAGGGGTGTTCGGGCAGGGTCTGGAGTTCGTTCTGTTCGGCGGCGAAGGCCTCGGCGACGATCCGGTGTGTGGTGCCATGCAGCCGGGCATTGGCCACCGTGTCGAGCCAATCGATCAATTGATCATTCATGTCCTCGAGGTTTTGGAAGCTGCGGGCCAGGAAGAAGTCCTGGCGGATGTAGCTGAACGGCCGCTCGACCTTGCCCTTCGTCTTTGCCCGGTAGGGCCGGCAGGCCCGGGGCTGGAAGCGGTAATGGGCGGCCAGCGCCAGAAGGGCGCGGTTGTAGACGATGTGCCCCAGACCATCCTCGCCGGTTACCGCGGTTTTCATGCGGTCATAAAGGATCTCAGCGGCACACCCCCCAGCGCGTCGAAAGCCTGCATATGGCAGCGCAGCAGAGTTCTGCAGGTCCTGATGCAGCACATAGCGGGCGAACAGGAAGCGGGAGTGGCCGAGCACCAGGCTGAACAACCAGACGATCCGATTAGTGCCCGGTTCATCGGCGAACGCGACGACGAAGCGGGCGAAGTCTACCTGGGCCTGCGCCTCGGACTGGTTGCGCATCATCGGCGTATCGAACGATCCAGGTGCGATGGTGCAGACCCGGATCCCGAGATGAGCCAGATCGCGCGCCATGGTGATGGTCATGCCCAAGACACCGGCCTTGGCCGCCGCGTAGGCCACGGTGCCGATGGGCCCGTCAAAGGCGGTGATGGAGGCGACATTGATAATGACGCCCCGCTCCCCCGGCGCCATGGGTTCATTTTCCGCCATGGCGGCCCCGAAACGGCTAGCGCAGAGAAATGTCCCGTTCAGATTGACATCCACGATCTTGCGGAAGACATCCATCGGGTACGCACCCCGGCGGCCCACTGTCCGGCGATAGGGTGCCGCAAGCCCGGCGGCATTGACCAGAATTTGGGGAGGCCCGTATTCAGCGACGACCCCGGCGACGGCGGCCTCTATATCATTGTCCCTGGTAACGTCCACAGTGCAAAACAGCGCGCCCAGCTCCTGCCCGAGTTTCTGCCCTTGCTCGTCGTCGGTGTCCAGGATCGCAAGCCGTGCGCCGCGCTTGGCGAGCATCCGGGCCGTGGCTGCGCAATCGCCACAATCCCTGCAGATGATAGACAACTCCATCGTCCGGCGCACCAGCAAGCGGCGGGGGCGGTATTTCTTCTTCCGGCGTGGCTTGGACGGGTCACGCGGCAGAGCAGCAACGGCCGGACATCCCGGCCCGGCGCCTGGCCTGGTTCGAAGGCCGAACGGACCTCGACCTGGAAAGGCCGATCCGAAGAAGATCAGATGGTTGAGGACGTGATTACCCTGGCCAGGGATTATGGCCGTTATGGCTACCGCCGGATCCACACACTACTTAGGCTGGCTGGATTGTCAGCCTAGCCGCTCGGCTCGGCTCCGCTGCACTTCGCATCACATTCAGGCTGGCATCAGATAACATCTTGCACTAACGTAAACCTTGCCCCACTTATTCAAGACAGTCCATCAATATGAATGGTGAATTCCTGACAACCCGGTCCGTGGATAATACCCGGTGCGGGGTGTGCGCTGGAGACAGAGGCCGCACGGCAGGTGGTGTTGTGTTTAAAGTGAAAAGAAGAAAATATAAAACTCTGGCAATTATATAACACACGGAGCGATGAAAAATGAAAATAAAATGCAATCGTCTATACCTAAGCGCCATAGATAGGGTAATTTCTATTGTTTTTGTTACTTTGGCGGTCGTCGCCCTCATCGGGGGCGGCGCGTTTGCGCAACCTAGCGTTTTTCCGACAGGCGTTACGAAATATGACCCTGCTCGCGCTTATAACAGCTTTATTATTTTCGGTGGCCCTGACAGCAAGTCCCACCTCATCAATATGGATGGTGAGGAGGTTCATGTATGGAACTATGCCGGTTTTCCGAGTGAAATTCTGGATCCTGCCATTACAGGAGGAAAACGCGGTCATATCCTAGTTCAATTGTCCGGCAAAAATACCCACGGCCCAAAAGCTTTCGGAAATTTTTTCAATAACAAGGAAATAGGGGAGCTTGACTGGGACGGGAATATCGTGTGGCGCTGGGGTAGAGATGCACCGGGCGGCGCAGCCAACCAGAACCATGACTGGAACAGGCTGCCTAATGGCAACACTCTGGTGGTGACGACTCTCGTTCACTCGGTTCCTCATTTTAAAGCAAAGAAGGTGGATGATCAGGTTATCTACGAGGTCACGCCTAAGGGCAAGATCGTCTGGAAGTGGGTTGTTTCCGAACACTTGAAGGAATTCGGCTTTTCCAAGGCAGGCCTCAAAATGATTTATGCAGGCTACACCACCACGGGGGGCAGCGCCGGCTTCCTGACGATCAACAACATGCAGCCTCTGGGGCCCAATCATTGGTATGACAATGGGGATAAACGGTTCAATCCCGACAACATCATGATCGATTCTCGTGACGGCAATGTTATCGCAATTATTGATAAGAAGACGGGTCACTTTGTATGGCGCTCGGGACCTTACTATCCGGGTAATGAGAAATCGCCATACGGTCGCATTTTTAACAGTAAAGTTCCCCGGCCGGTGGACCAGATCAGCGGGCAGCATGACGTTCATATGATACCGAAAGGATTGCCGGGCGCGGGGGATATTCTGGTGTTCGACAACCAGGGATCGGCCGGCTTTCCGCCAGCATATCTCGGCACATTTCCCGGGTCCAGAGTTCTTGAGATCAACCCGGTCACGATGGAGATCGTCTGGCAATATACCGGGACCAATTCCAATAGAGATGTCTGGACATTCTTTTCATCGTTCGTCAGCAGTGCTCGTCGTCTGCCGAACGGCAATACCCTGATTTGCGAGGGCATGAACGGGCGTTTCTTCCAGATCACGCCGAAAGGCGAGATTGTTTGGGAATACATCAACCCGAATTTTATTGAGAATTCCCAGGGGGCGCGCCGGTTTTGACCAATTTGACATATCGCGCACAACCCGTCCCCTACGATTGGGTTCCCGATGGGACGCCTCGTAGCGAAAAGCCGGTGACGGCGCCGGATATTAAGACTTTCCGCGTTTCCAGCCCTGACTAAGGGCAAGGTCTTATTCACTGCGCCTGCGTGTGGATGCCGGGGAAGGACGATTGCTCAGTCAGCAATGCCTGAACGTCCTTCCGTATGCTGCTTTGCATTCGTTTTTCCGCGGCAAACAGAATTGTGGGTCACTTATAAGCCCCGCTCTTAAGACAAACGACAGGCCATCGGATAGTTCAAAAACAGCTCAACTGCTGTGATACAGGTAACCAAGAGGAATAGATGATTATTTCCTACTGAATAGCCCCTAGAGCGGTTTCAATTTAATCGAGATCGTATCCTGCGGCGGCGAAGTAGTTGATGCATTCTTGTGGCGTGAAGGTTTCGATCGCTTGGGCAATAGCGTCCCAGAGATCAGTGATGGTTCTGGCGGCAGCCTTTCTGAGGAAGGCCTTGAGTTTTGAGAATGCCATCTCAATCGGGTTGAAGTCCGGGCTGTAGGGCGGAAGATACATCAGGCTTGCCCCTGCGGCCTCGATGGCTTCACGCACCCCAGAGACTTTGTGGGCGGGCAGGTTATCCATCACCACGATGTCGCCAAGGCTGAGTTCGGGGACCAGCACCTGCTCGACATAAGCCAGGAATGCAGGGCCACTCATCGGGCCGTCGAGAAGCATGGGCGCGGAAATCCCGCCCAGACGCAGTCCGGCAGTGAACGTAGTCGTCTTCCAGTGCCCGTGCGGGAGTGCAGCCCGGCACCGCTCGCCCATGGGGGCCAAGCCCCGCAGCCGGCCCATCTTGGTATTGGCTCCCGTCTCGTCGATGAAGATCAGCTGTTCCGGGTTGAGGTCCGTTTGGCCTTCGAACCAGTCTTGGCGCCGGGCGAGGATGTCCGGGCGCTGCTGCTCGGCGGCATGCGCTGTCTTTTTTTATGCGTCCACCCGCGCCGGGAGAAGAAATACCACACCGTGGCCGGACAGGTCCGCACACCCCGCTCGACCTCAAGCCGATCAGCAATCTCACGAAGTGCAATGTCCTTGTTATCATCGACAAGGCCAAGAATGAACGTCTCGTGGGCGTCAAGCTTGGACCCCGTCGGCTGGCCCTGAGGCCGGGGTTCAAGCGTACCCTCTTCCCGCCACCGCCGATGCCAGTTGATCGCCGTCGATATCCCAACCGAAAACCGGCCAGCCGCTGCACGCGCAGACATCCCGCCATCAATCGCATCAACAACGCGGCGGCGAAGATCCAATCCGTAATAACGCCCCATATCTGTCTCCCCGTAAATCTGGAGACACAGAATCATGAATCACGCCTCTTGGGAATCCCCTTCAGCGATTCACAATAATTTGAAACCGCTCTAGATTCTTGGACGGCTTTTTCGCTAATTTTGAAGCAAGGCGGCCAAGATGGGCAAAGCTAATTTCAGTGACGATTTTAAACGGGACGCGGCGGCCGGGCACGCGTGGGCAATTCTGGAAAAATTGGTTGCTTCTGAAGCTAAGGCCCACTCCCGATAATCAAGGTAGCGCTGGAGAGGTTCAGGCCGTTGCCAAGGAGAGTAGCTTGCTCAGATAAGGTTTTGCCGCCGCTCGCAGTTTCTGTTTGTAGTCAGGAGCCATGTTTTCCAGAAAAACCTTGGAAAAACTTGGGCGTTCCTGAATACGGCGCCACCAGGCGTCCCCGTCCGGATACGCAGCATGCATAGGCTCCAGCAAGCCAAGCAAGTCAAGGCGGCGATAAAAAGGTGAAATGGCGGCGTCCGCCAGGCTGTAGGAATCTCCAGCCAGCCAGTCATTGCGCGAAAGTGCTGTATTAACACGCGCCAGAAGATCGGCCAGAATTGTCATCGAATAGGCAACCTCCGGCGCCTCGACCCCATGGTCTATCCACATCTTCCGGCGATAACGGTCTATAGGGTTGGGCATTGCTGAAAGCGCCGCTTGTCGCTCGTTATCAGTCATTGCAAGGAATTTCGGGCGCATATAAGTCGTGTATGTGATGGCGCCCAGCGCATACAGACAGTCATCATCGACAAATTTCATCCAGCGACGCATATCCAAGCGCCCCCGGACTGTGTCAGGCGTCAGCGAAACCTCTGGATACTGGTCGTCCAGATAGGACATGATCACAGAGGATTCTGTAATGATCTCGCCATTATCAGCAAGCGTTGGAACCACGCCCTTCTTGTTGAGTTTCCGATATTCAGGTCCGGCAAGTTCATCCCGTGTGAGTACACG
This sequence comes from uncultured Alphaproteobacteria bacterium, assembly GCA_963746725.1. GTDB lineage: Bacteria > Pseudomonadota > Alphaproteobacteria > Sphingomonadales > Govanellaceae > J090. The sequence continues at coordinate 313,258 of CAVVCF010000008.1, forward strand.
CTCGTCAAAATCCAGGCCCTTTTCAAAAAGGGTCAGCCGGACCTTGCAGCCACAGGTCGCTTCCGGAAAATGATAAAGCAGCATTGCGAAGCCTCCACAAACCAACCATAAAATGCATGCAACCTGATCCGTGATGGAAGACCACGTGTTCGGACCATAACGGTTTCTGCCTGTATCGATACACCCGATTAACCCACTTTATCTAAACACAATATTCGTGATTTACACTCACCACTACATAATTTTTTTAGGGGCTGACATAGATAAGGATTTTCTGATTACTTGAACCACCACTTGTGAAGTGTTTTGTTGAGATTGGCAACCGGTCGGTAATTGAAGCGCCATTCACACTCTTTGATGAACAGGTGAAAGCGCTGTTTGGAGATGCCGTTATAGGCGCGCAAATGACGTTTGGCCTGGTTCCAGAAATTCTCGATGCCGTTGATGTGATTGGCCTGCTCGGCAAACAGCTTCGAATGGTTGATTCGCAGGTGATGAAACTCGGAAACGTCGAGAACATCATAGGCCCGAAAGCAATCGGTATAGACGATGGAATCCGGTCGGACCTTCTGCCTGATGATCGGAACAAGCGTTTGTGTGGAAGCGTTTGGGATGATGACCACGTGAACACGGCCCTTGCGTTTGAGAAGCCCGAACACCGCAACCTTGCCTGCTGCTCCGCGCCCCCTCTTGCCTTTTCGATGGCCGCCAAAATAGCTCTCGTCGACCTCGATTTCGCCACTGAGAACCTCAGGCGTTTCTTCCGCCAGGCGGGCGAATATCACCTCGCGCAGCTTGTGATAAAACAGGATCGCGGTATTGCGATTTACCCCTGTTAACTCCGCCGCGGAACGGGCCGTCACTCCAGCACAGAAATACTTGATCAGCTCAATCTGAATACTGCCGCTGAGCCTGCTCCGCCGCCTCGACGTAACCATCTAACATCAATAGCCTTTATCTGCTACCTATGTCAGCCCCTTTTTTAAAAACCCGCCTGTTGATAATTGATCAGTTGCGCCATACCGAATGCCCGGAATGAATTGGCTCGGCACCCCCCGGAAGCGCCGGAAATCGCTTGAACACACCTACCTTCTCTCGTACCTTGGCAAGATGCATGCAATGTAAGGCGTTCGATGACTATAACGTTAGAAGACAAATATAATCCAGCTTGCAACCGGGTATTTCTCAGTGGTGTTCAGGCAGTTGTCCGGGCAATGATAGTCCGGCAGTATCTGGATGCGGGGGTAGGGCACAAGACGGCGGGTTTTGTTTCCGGATACCGGGGGTCTCCACTTGGCCGGATCGATACAGAATTCTGGGCCGCGCAAACGCATCTGGACACCCATCAAATCCATTTCCAACCTGGTGTGAATGAGGAACTGGCCGCTACAGCGGTCTGGGGAACACAGCAGGTCGGGCTTCTTGGAAAAGCCAGGGTCGATGGCGTATTCGGCCTCTGGTATGGCAAGGGGCCGGGCGTTGACCGTAGCGGTGATGTATTCAAACATGCCAACATGGCAGGGACATCCGCACTTGGTGGCGTCGTCGCTCTGGCCGGTGACGACCATTCAGCCAAATCCTCAACCATCGCCCACCAAAGCGAGCAGGCATTTGCGGCGGCAATGATACCGCTTCTTGCCCCCGCCAGCGTCCAGGAAGTACATGATTACTGCCTGCTTGGGTGGGAAATGTCGCGAGCCAGCGGATGCTGGGTAGGCGTCAAGGTAACAGCCCAGATTGCCGACGCCAGTGAAACAATTGATACAGATGGCTATACCGGGCATGGCGGCGCTGTTGGCAAACCTCATGAACTGGGTATTCGCTGGCCGGAGAACAAGAACGCCATGGAAGAACGGCTGGTGGATGAGAAACTTGCCGCTGCGCAAGCGTTTGCCAGAAGCCGCGGAATTGACCGGACTGTTGTGGAATCGCCGAACGCGACGTTAGGCATCGTCACCGTTGGCAAGGCCCACAGGGATTTTCTGACGGCCATTAATAAAATCGGCCATTCCGAAGATGACCTGAAAGGCCGGGGAATTCGTGTTCATAAAATAGGCATGAGTTGGCCGATCGATCCGAAAACAACTCTTGAAGCCCTGGATGGGCTAGAGATGATTCTGGTCATTGAAGAGAAACGGGCATTTGTTGAATCCCAGATTGCGGAATTACTTTACAAGGCAAGGGTCCCCGCCCCTCCTGTCCTTATCGGCAAGCGTACCAGGACAGGAGATATTTTATTACCCGCTCACGGTGAACTTTCCCCGCAGCTTGTCGAGCATGCGGTCAATTATCTGCTAGGACGCAGCCCGCAGGTTCAGGTAACCAGGGATGATTTGCCGGCGCTTCCCCTGCTGCAAACCCGCAAGGAGTTCTTTTGTGCCGGATGCCCGCACAATCGCTCCACGCGGGTGCCCGAAGGATCGATTGCCCTGGCCGGAATAGGGTGCCATACCATGGCGTCCCGTATGCCGGATCGCAATACTGTAACGGTCTGCCAGATGGGAGGCGAAGGTGCCACCTGGATCGGACAGGCGCCCTTTGTGGAACGGCAACATGTGTTCCAGAATATTGGCGACGGAACCTATTTTCACTCAGGGTTTCTTGCTATTCGCGCGGCCATCGCGGCAAACGTGAATGTAACCTACAAGCTGCTTTACAATGACGCGGTCGCCATGACCGGCGGCCAGCCCGTTGACGGCGCCCTGAGCGTTGAACAGATCTGCCGCGAGTTGATCGCGGAAGGCGCGCGCCAGGTTGTTATCGTTACCGAAAATTCCGTGCAGCCGCGCAAAGGATTGGAAAATGTTCCGATCTATCCGCGCACCGAGATGGATGATGTGCAACGCCAGCTTCGCGAACAGCAGGGCGTTAGCGTCATTATATATGAACAGGTCTGTGCAGCAGAAAAAAGACGCCGGAGAAAGCGCGGCAAAATGCCCGATCCGCCAAAGCGCCTGTTTATCAACGAGCGGGTGTGTGAAGGCTGTGGAGACTGCGTCACCAAATCGAGCTGTATCGCAGTTCCCCCTGTTGAGACCATTGTTGGCACAAAGCGGCGTATTGACCAGTCGGCCTGTAACAAGGATTTTTCCTGTGCGGAAGGCTTCTGCCCCAGCTTTGTTGAAATTTCAGGTGCAGTACCGCACAAGTCTGACACATCTGCAATAATGGATATTGTTACAAGACAACAACTTCCCGAGCCATTATTACCATCGCTCGATACGCCAAAACGCCTTCTGGTAACCGGTATCGGCGGCACGGGAGTTGTCACCATTGGTTCCGTCCTCGGGATGGCCGCGCATCTGGATGGCCATGGAAGCGCCGTCCTCGACATTACGGGACTCGCCCAAAAGAATGGTGCGGTTACCAGCCATGTCACAATTGCGGAAAATCCGGCTTCCATTGATGCGGTCAAGATCAGTCGCGAAAGCGCCGATCTCCTGCTGGCTTGCGATATGGTGACAGCAGCGTCGTCTGAATGTTTGGCCATGCTGAAGAAGGGGCAGACATCCGTTGTTCTTAACAGCGATGTTACGGTTACTGCGGGCGTAAGTTTTAGCGACCAGGAACAGATGAATCTGTCCCTGCTCCGGAGCCGTATTACCGAAACCTCAGGTGAGGAAATATCGGAGCTGGCGGCATCTTCCACCAGCCAGAGCCTGCTCGGAGATCAGGTCTTCTCCAACATGATGATGCTGGGATTTGCGTGGCAAAAAGGCACGGTTCCTGTTTCTCTGACAAGCCTGAAAAGCGCTATCCGGCTTAACGGGGCCGCAGTTCAAACGAACCTTGTTGCGCTTGAACTTGGCCGCCGTATTGCTCACATGGGACCAGGTTCTGTAAAAGAAACCCGGCGGTGTCAGCACTCCCGAATAAAGCCGACATGCCAACAGATAGCCTGGTTTCATATCTTCATGATGAACTGGTGGCGTATCAGAACACAAAATATGCCCTGCGATATTCCCGCAGGGTTGCAACCATCAAAGCTGCAGAAGAAGCAATCGGCAAAAACCTCGACATTACGCGCACCGTGGCAATTCAGCTCTTCAGGCTTATGGCCATAAAAGATGAATATGAAGTTGCGAGACTTTATACGGATGGTGAGTTTTTAAAAAGTGTTGCTCAACAGTTCGATAATGTGGGCTCGATCCGTTTTCACATGGCGCCGCCTTTTCTGGCGCCAAAAGACAAGGCAACTGGCCTTCCCGGAAAGATTGTGCTTGGTAGCTGGCTGTTTCCTGTACTCCGTGTGATGGCCGGTTTGCGCGGACTACGTGGCAGTTGGCTTGATATATTTGGCATGACTGATGAACGGCGGTTTGAACGCCGCCTGCTCTCGGACTATGAAAAGATTGTCGACATGCTGGCTGCCGAGTTAACACCGGTCAACAGAGACCTCGCACTCAGGCTTGCCTCCTATCCAGACAATATAAAAGGGTTTGGCCATGTAAAGCAGGCCAAGGCGGCCGATACGGAACAGGCCCGGGATAATTTGCTTGCCATCTGGGCAAAGAAAGCCGCCGGAGAAAGAACCGCCGCATAGGCTACCCCCACATTCTGGAGAACGGAAATGGAATGCAAGATAATATCACTTACGAGGTTGGTAGCGGCGCTGAGCATTGCAGTATTAATTACCACAATACTGGCAACGGCAGGCATAGCTGGTGAAACCACGTCCCAAAACGCTGCCGGAAAGAAACCAAACGTCATTATTATTCTGGCTGATGACCTGGGCTATAATGATCTTTCACTTAACGGCGGATCGTATGCCCAGACACCGAATATCGATTCAATCGCGCATGATGGCGTAAAGTTTACAACCAGCTATGCAGCGAATGCCGTTTGCGCGCCATCCAGGGCCGCACTGCTGACCGGGCGCTACCAACAACGGTTTGGCTTTGAATTCAATCCCCTGATTCCGCACGCCAGGCCCCCTGTAACCAACGAAGAGACAACGGCTCTCTATAAGGCCGGAGAGCCGTTACCCGATGTGAGCACCATAGGAATACCTGATACGGAAACCACTTTGGCCCAACGCCTTCAGAGCGCCGGGTATCGAACCGCTGCGTTCGGCAAATGGCATTTAGGCTACGACATATCCAAGGGACCGAAAAGGAAGGGGTTCGACTATTCAGTAATTTTCCCTGCTGGCGCAGCGCTTTATGCACCGCCCGACGCTCCCGATATTGTAAATTACAGATTGAGTTGGAGCAAGTTCGACCATATGGTCTGGCGTATACTGGATACCGTTGTTTATCGAAACGGCAAGCCTGAAAAGGCGCCTTATTATATGACGGATTTCCTCGCCGATGAAGCCTCGGCCTTTATCAAGCGCAACCAGAAAAAGCCCTTCTTCCTTTATCTTGCCTTCAACGCTCCTCATAACCCGCTGCAGGCAAAAAAAGACAAATACGACAGCCTGTCAAACATACCCGACAAAGAGCAACGTGTGTATACGGCCATGGTTGAAACGTTGGATGATGCCGTCGGGCGCGTTCTTGCAATACTGAAAGCAACGGGCTTGAGCGATAACACGATTGTCATTTTCGCCAGCGATAATGGCGGAGCGTCATATGTCCACATTCCCTACCTCAATCTTCCTTACCGTGGCTGGAAGGCGACCTTTTTTGAAGGCGGCGTGCGGGTACCCCTGATGATACGCTGGCCCGCAAAACTGGCTAAAAACCAGGCGGTGAGAACCCCAGTCAGTTTACTCGACATCTTTCCGACTGTTGCTGCCGCTGCCGGGGCTGATCTCCGCAAAAACAAACCCCTCGATGGCGTCAATCTTTTTCAATATCTAAATTCTGGAAAACAGCTTCCGACGGATCGTGTACTGTTCTGGAGAACCGCCGATTACAAAGCCGTCCGGGTGGGACGCTACAAGTTGCAGGTTAGCAAGTATCCTGAAAAGATCTGGCTGTTCGATCTCAAGCAAGACCCCGTTGAGCACCTTAATATCGCAGGTAAAATGCCTAAAAAAGTGGCTGAACTGCAAGAGCTCCTTCGTAATCATGATAAGGAGCTTAAGTCACCCGCCTGGCCAGCCATGGCGCGCATGCGATTTTTTATTGATGGGACTATAGATCCTATGCCTGACAATGCCGAGTACGTCGACTGGACCTTGTAGGCTGCGCCGGGAATCCATATCGGTAATCTGCAATCCCTGTAGATTACCGATCGGCAATTGACGCTTCCGGTAAATGCGCCTTGGGAACATTTATCCCGACCAGCAACAGAGCGCTGATCAATGCCGCCACAGAGAAAAGATAAAGTCCGGTTTCATAACCACCCAGATAGTCATAGGAAACGCCCAGAACGAGGGGGCCGGCCAGCGAACCGGCCCCGTAAATTCCTCCAAAAATGCCGTAAATTGTGGGGTAGTGTCGCGGCCCAAAACACCGGCGCAACATGAATGCCATGAGATCGCCTTCTGTCCCGAGCCCGCTGCCCACCATAAAGGCCCCTATCCCCAGAAAGGTCAGGTTGGGCGCGAATATCAGGATAAGAGCTCCAATTGCGGCGGCCAGAAAAGTTACAATACCAACCAGTGTTGCATTAATTTTATCTAGCAATATACCTGCGAAGAGGCGTGAGAGCAGTACAGCAACGCCAATAGCGCTAAGAACTTTGGCTCCATCTCCACTTGAATAACCTCGATCAACGATCATTGGGGCAACATGAACGATACAACCGGCGCCAATAGTCGACACCAGGAAGAAAGCAATGGCCATCCGCCAGAATTTCAGGGTTGAACGCGCGTCCCGTAAACTCAGCCCTTCGCGTTGCTGATCTGACGTAACGTCAGTCGTAATCTTGCGGGCTGGCGGGTTGCGATAAAACAGAAATCCCAGCGGCAGAACCAACAGGACATTAAGAACGCCCAGATAGACAAGAGTAGTACGCCAACCGACCGCACTATTCATGGTATCAGTCACTATCGGCAAAAGAGTTTGGCCAAAACCGACCCCGGTCATACCAATACCCAGGCTCATCCCGAGGCGTCGATCAAACCATCGGGGCAAAATGCTGAGATATGCAAACGGGGTAACGCCAGCTCCGACAAAGCCAAGTATTAGTAAAAAGCCAATAAACAGAAGATAGTTGCCTGGCATAAGGGAAAACGCGGCAAGCAAGCACGAGAACATTGTGACTGACGTAAGGACAACCAGTCTTGGAGATGTGCGTTCTATTATATTGCCCATCACCGGGGTTGCCATGGCGATAGCCAGAGTACAGGCGGAAACGCCGACCGACAGTGCTGTACGGCTCCACCCGTATTCAGCACCGATTGGCGGGAACAGAATACCCGCGATTGCCCCCAGAATCGGGTTCACACTGAAAAGAAGGCCGGAGACAATCGCTACTAGCAGAGCGGCCCGCATCAGTTGTGCCTTTCGAACTGAATTTCCCAGTTCATGGCATCTGTTCCTCTTCTGCAATAATAGAATTGGATAGAATGCCGATTTCAAGAACTTCCACTTATTTATGTAACAGCGGGTACGCCTCCGCGAACATGGTTCAGTAATTCAGTAATATTCTCCGGGATTTCATCGCTCCGCCAGCTTACGTGGCCATCCGGGCGCACAAGAACAAAGCGCCGTTCATAAAGCGCAATATCCTCAGACCTTTCAAGGCGGACCGCGGTTAGATGAATGCCAAGCTCTTTTGCACAGGAAAAGAACGGTCCGATATCTTTGTCCGGAGCGCTGTGAACGATACAATAGCTCCCGCCAAAGCAGTCCAGAATCGATTTGTCTTTGTCCAGCCATATGTGAGGCGCGCGCGCGCCAGGGCGGGTCGTTGGTTCATAGGTTCCCGGATCGAATGCAGGCGGCGGCGTTCCATCCCCTATACAGATCGGAGAGTTTTCATATATCAGGCCAAGCTGGACCCCCATTGTATTCCATTCCCGAAGGCGGGTTGCCAGAATTTCCCTACCCAGAACCTCCCGGGCGACTCTGCCTTCCGGACTGTCATCTTCCAGAAATGGAGATACGTTAAGTTCTTCTTCGGAACGATAGTTGGTGGATGCTTCCTTGACGGTCGCTATAGCGGCGGGGCGTCGTTCCGGCTCGTAACTATCGAGAAGACGCTCACCTCCCCATCCCCGTATCACGGCCTCCAGCTTCCAACCCAGGTTGCCGGCATCCGCAACGCCGGTATTCATTCCGAAGCCACCGCGTGGCCATCTCAGGTTCGCGGCATCTCCGAGGAGGAAAACATTGCCCTTCTGAAAGCTGGCTGCAACCGCTGAATGCCCTGCCCAGACGCGTGCGTCGATTATGTCCGCCTTAATCGGCCGGCCAACGGCGCGACTAATGCAATCAACCGGGTCAAGGGAATGCGGGTCCCGGTCACGTTCAAAAAACACCAACCTCCAACGGGACTTGCCATCTACCGTGCTCAGGTTAGCACTAAATCGAGGGTTGATGATCTCCGCCATCACGCCCTCGCGCTGTTCCATGATTTTCTGTAATTCTTCAGACGAAAAATATATGCCTAGATTGCGGCCTTCGGAAAAAGTCCCTTCCATTTCAATGCCAAGCGCTTTGCGGATCGGGCTGGAGGCCCCATCACATGCCGCCAGAAAACGGACACTCCGCTGTTGCCGCTGTTTGGTGGCAATACATTCCAGTTCGATATGCACTCCGTCTTTATCCTGCTCGAACCCCAGAAATTCGTGGCCGGTCAGAAGTTCGGTAAATCCTGTTTTGCGGGCACCTTCCAGCAATGTATTATCAAGCAGGAATTTCGGACACCAGAGTGCTCCTTCAGGGCTGATGTGCGCATTAAGGTCATGCTGCTCGCGATTGGATGGACGGTCCACACGTAATATCTCGTGGCCTGCAAGAGTTGTTACAAAGTTGACATTTCTGTGGAGGTCGGGAGGGAAGCCTGCAAAACGAACAGCGTCTGACAGGCCCCAGCGTCGGAAAATTTCCAGTGTGCGGGTTTGCACGGATTCGCTTGTCGGAAAATCGAGAGGCTCCGTCCGCCGCTCGATCAGCATGTGTGGGATACCGCGCCAGCCTAATTCATTGGCCATAGCGAGGCCAACCGGGCCGGCGCCAACAACTGCAACAACGCTCGGGCTCTTCTCTCTTGTCCCCACTTTTACATTCATCGCGGCTATTCCGGCAGCTTTATAAGCTCTTGCCGGTCAAGGCCCGCTCGCAAATCAGAAACAAACTTGTCGGGGTCGATTTCCACGCCGCCGGGGTTTTTGGCGAATGCAGGGGAGGCGAAGAATGCTTTATAATCCGCCTCATCGGGGAAATTGGGGCCGGACAGTTCGACCAGGTTACCGTCCGGATCTTCATAGTAAAAGCTGGTCGCCGGCCCGTGGTTGAAACTTTTATAGGGGTGTATGTCGAAACCGGCAAGGCGCTCAAAACGATCCGCCAGCAAGTCGAGGGATGCGACGCGGAATTGCATGTGATGAAGCCCTGTACCGGATTCCGCGGGCACCAGGCCGGGGACTTCAAACAAGGCAAGTACTTCAGTATAGGGATAATCGACGTAAAGGCGCAAAAAGCAAAGCCTGTGAACATTCTCTATCCGGTTCTCGCCTAACGGGCCACCTCCGGGCACTTCATATTCGTAGGCCAGGGTTGCACTTAAGACCAACTGATGCCAGTCACGCATAACCTCATATTGTGAGGTTTTCAGCACGATCTCGCTTATGCGCGGGGCCGGCAAATCGGCGCTGGCAGTGGGATCAAGGGGCGTAAATTTTTCTGACATGATCTCTCCAGATTGAGGTCAAGGTAAAACAGGGGCCATCATCTGTCGCGGCTACAGCTGCATCAGTCGGGCGATATTCAATAGCGGTACCGCATGATCAACCCCCATGTGCGAGGCATCCCTGCATAGCGTGTTGTCGTATCGCGAACAGTCACAACATTATTCCAGTAATATGTGTCTCCGATATTTCTGACATAAGCAGTCACCGACCATGAGTTGTCGGCGTCCCGAACCCCGATTCGCGCATCAAATATCGCGGAAGCCTTGATGTAGAGTTCAGGTATCTCGCCAAGAGCGGCATTGGTTTTGCTATGATACAGGGCGCTGCCACCGACAAACCCCATTAGCCCGCCGCCAACAGGATATTGATATTCAGCATCCCCGTTCGCCTGCCATTTTGGCGTTAATGGGAAATTTTCACCATAGAAATCGACAAGATCGCCATAGGTTGTATAGTTTACGTAATGCTCAGTGATTTTTGTATCATTGTAGGAGCCGGCAGCGGAAATCTGCAGGTTTTCCACGGGAACCCAGGCAATCTGTAATTCAGCCCCTATAACACGCGATTTTGGAATATTGAGAAGTGTGTTCAGCGGGCCAAAGAACGCATCCAGGACTTTCCCTCGAATTTGTTTGTCCGAATAATCATAATAATATAATGCCCCGTTCAGGTGGAACGTTCTGTCCGCAAGGCCAAGCTTAAACCCGGCTTCATAGGCTAAAACAGATTCCTGGGTAGCCGGCTGGTACTGAAGCGACCTTGAAGCTCCGGCGGTTGAGAAGCCCCCGCTTTTGTAGCCACGGCTTACATTGGCATAAAGCAGCTTTTCGGGGTCAAGTTTCCAGTTTACACCCACCCGCCAGGAAACATTATCCTCGCTCAGGGTATTCCGGACGACACCGGGAAGAAAATCCGGGCCAAGGGTCACGCACCCGCCGGGCGGAATGGTAACCGACGTCCCGCTAAGCAGTGAAGATAGATGACTAAAGGCAGCAGACAGATCGCCAGCGCCGGTGTCATAAACACACCCCTCAAAACGATTTTTTTGATCCGTGTAGCGAATACCCCCTTGCACGGTAATGTTGTCGACCAGATCCCAGTCAATATTTGCGAAACCGGCGTAGGTATTGATGCGCTGCCGGGCATCGATACGGCTGGAGTCAAAAGGAAAGGTGAAGTCCCGGGTCAGACCAAGCAGATGATCGTCTGTTTTGTCGTTCTGATAATTGGCACCAAGCACCCACTGAATGCGACCTGCCGATTGTTCGCCGGAAAGCCGTACTTCCTGGAAGAAGGTTTTCAGCTTACCGGGGTTTACCGACGTATAGTTCTGCACTGCCGAACCATCAGGGTTCCCCACGGAATCAACACTTAGATCCGCATAGCTGCTGATTGACGTCAGATTAAGTTCATCATTGAGTTTATAATTGATCCTTACCGCGGTTTGATAAAATTTATCATCCCGTTTGAATACCGTATCGGCATCCCAATCCGTGCTCCTGTCATTCGGCGCCGCCAGGGGAGATGCCGCAAGTTCAGGCGGCACGGCCCCAAGATCGCCCAGTATTTTGATAAGCTGACTCGACTGGGTATCAGACTTATCCCGCCACCCATTGACATTGATATTGACGGAGAGGCGCTCGGAAGGGTCCCAGTCAAGCAGCAACCGCCCGATTGTCAGATCGCTATCCCCAAGCGTGTCACCGGGGCGCGTCGTACTTTGCTGCCACGCGCCGCCAAAATCCTTACGGATCGAAAGTCTCGCTTTCAAGGTGTCACTCAATGGGCCGCTGACAAAACCCTGAGCCTGGACCTTGTTGAAACGTCCATAGTCGATATCGAAGCCCGCGTGTAGGTCATTTGTCGGTTTTGCGGCAATATAGTTGATCGCCCCGCCCGTGGAATTCTGGCCAAACAGTGTGCCCTGCGGCCCTTTCAGAACCTCGACACGTTCCAGATCAAGCGATGCGCCTCGTGTCATGATTGAAAAGGGGAGCGGCACTTCGTCCACATAAACGCTAACGGTTGGGGAGGCCCCCAGGCTCGTATCAAAATATCCGATGCCGCGTAGCGTATAGACTGGCGTTCCGTAATTACTTTTTGCATATGAAAAACCAGCAACAATCTTGACAAGATCCGCCGGGTCAGAAACCCCGCGCCTCAATAGATTGTCGCCTGTGATTGCCGAAATTGACATACCGACATCATTGATATTTTCACTACGTTTCTGGGCGGTGACTATGATTTCCTCCAGAACGCCTTTCTGTTCTGTAGCCTGTGCGTCAACCGCCACCGAACTTAACGCTACCAGAACGCCTGTAACGCAAGCATATCCGCCAGATCGCAAAATCTTTCCCATCCTCGAATCCTCCATATTGCCATTGCGACTGAACATCGCATTGTTATCCCAGAAGATCATCGCACGACCGAAATTCTTAATCTTATAATCCTATACATATATGATATTTAATGTCAAAGAATTTCAGGCTACGGGCCACGGTCGCCGCCAGTTCTGCGTAATATTTGACGGGCTTCTACGATACCCCTTGCAAGAACATGCTCTCGCTATAGCGGGCTTTGGCCAGGTTGTTCCATTTGGACGTATGGTCCCGACCCTAGATAACGTCCAGCATTTCCCATGTGCCCTGGATCAGATTCATCTTTTCCAGCGGGACAGGCTCCCGCGGGTGAACATGAATACGCACCCATTCAACGATCTCTTCATTTTCATCAAAAAGAGTATAGGTGTAGACAAGCGTCGAATCCTGCAAGGAGATACCAAGGTAACGAGCAACTTCCATACTGGGCAAAGCCACCCCGAGCCTGCGATATAGTCTGACCGGGGCTTTCCCGGCGCGTGCCAGCAACAGGGGCATGGGCATGGCTTCCAGATCCTGAATGGCGTGATGCGCGCCAAACTCTGGCGTTTGAACATTCAATGTGATGCTGTGTGGACGGCCTTCGAATGAGCGTAATCGGCTACAACTCCACAAATGCGACCCCGGAGGAAGATCGAATGCGGCGCATGCTTCCGCCGGAACAATCGCGACGCCGATCGACAGGACCTTATATTCAAAATGCAGAGGGCCCAGCGGGAACATCGCTGGCGCGGAGACCAGTGGTTTTGCATTCCGCGGATCATAGATCACAACAGTGCGGCGGCCGCGTTCGCGACGAATCAGCCGTTCCGCATCCAACCGCTCAAGCGCCCGGCGAGACGTAATTTTGCTGACGTTGAATTTCGCCGCAAGCTCTTCCTCGCCAAAAAAATCGGACCGGCCCACCCAAAGCCCGTCCAGGATCTCCATTCTGAGCTGGATGTATATCTGATGGTGCATGGGAATATTGGGGTCGAGGACCGTGTTCTTGTTTTTCATGGATACATCATCATCAATCATTATTTTCACTGCTGATTGTCTTTAAGTCAGAGGCAAAGAATTTGACATTCTTATCAGCCTAAGTTAGCAAAAAACAAGTTTTGGCATCTATACGCGATGAATGAAACAATAAATATTTATTCATTTCATGCTCTGAGCATTATCTCTAACCTATTGTACTATCTGAGAAATACCTAAAATGGATAGTTATGTGCAATACATCTGGAAAGAGATAGGCGCATTTGGAATTTTTCCACGAAATAGCAGGAACCCATATCCCGGACGGAGATTTAATCAGCTGCATTCCATGCTCATGTCTTGGCGCAGGTTAGGACCAGTCGATATTCAGGGCGAAAAGAGGGCATGCGCCATGACCGAAACCTGAATGTCGATTGGCCCTGACGAGGACACCTCGACTGGTGGCGCGACAGGAAACTAATTGGAAGCGGTTGAATGCTTCCGGGAATTTGATGTTTAACACTAATTACGGGTGATAGAAAATGCGAAAATCTGACAAAGTCATCATCACATGCGCCGTAACGGGGTCGATTCACACGCCTACGATGTCACCCCATCTGCCCATCACGCCCGACGAGATTGCGTCGGAGGCGGTCGCCGCTACGGAGGCCGGCGCGGCCATGGTGCATCTGCACGCCCGAGACCCTAAAACCGGTAAGCCGGACCAGAATCCTGACCTGTTCGCGCAATTCCTGCCGCGGATCAAGCAGCAGTCTGACGCAATCATCAATATTACCACCGGTGGTGGATTAGGCATGACATTGGATACGCGTTTGGCGCCCGCGCTACGGATGAAGCCAGAGGTGGCGTCCTTAAACATGGGATCGATGAATTTCAATATTTCAGGGGCGGCCAATAAAATATCAGATTTCAAGTTCGAATGGGAAAAGCCATATCTGGAAATGACCAAGGACTTTATCCTCTCGAATACCTTTGCCCAGATCGAGCGCGGTTTGGCGGAAATGGGGGAGCATGGTACGCGTTTCGAGTTCGAGTGTTACGATGTTGGCCACTTGTATAATCTGGCTCATTTTCTTGATCGCGAACTGGTCACACCGCCGTTATTTGTGCAGTGCATCTTCGGGATCCTTGGCGGCGTTGGCGCGGATCCGGAAAACCTGATGCATATGAAAGCCACCGCTGATCGTCTTTTTGGCAATGACTATTACCTTTCCGTGCTTGCCGCAGGCCGTCACCAGATGGCGTTTACGACGCTGAGCGCTATCCTCGGCGGCAATGTCCGTGTCGGGCTGGAAGACAGTCTATACGCCGGAAAGGGGAAGCTCGCTACGTCGAACGCAGAACAGGTCAGCAAAATCAGACGGATCATCGAAGAACTTAGCTTTGAAATTGCTACGCCTGCGGAGGCGCGTTCGATGCTCGCGTTGAAAGGCGGCGATAATGTCGACTTCTAACTAGATCTCGGGCTCCTATCCGGGCAAAGTCATCCCGTCAGAGTGATCCCGTAGGGCCGGAAAATGCTTTAACTCATTTTTGATGGCATTAGGGGCACGAGGAAGGGGGCCGACGCCGTAGCGATAGCAAAGGCCCCTGACCTAATGGGATGAACCGCCAATAACGACAACTGTCTGATCGGAAAAATCTAATGTGATGCTCGTACTCGTTTTATCCTATAGATGGAATCGTGCGTAAACTGAATCTTCCCGGCTAGAGACCCGCCTTTACAAAATCGGGTGGGCGCTTTTCAAAAAAGGCGCGCATTCCTTCTTCACATGCCGGTCCTTCAACGAGCTCTAAAATCCGCTTCATTTCCAGGCGATTGGCTTCGTGGAGTGCATCTCGCTTCGTCGCCATGAGCACTTCTTTTGTCGCGATCAATGACATCATGGATTTGGCCGAGAGCGCATGGGCGCGCTTCATAGCCTGCTCCATCAACTCGCTATCAGGGGTCGTCTCCAACGCAAGACCCAGGGCCTTGCATTCGGCCGAATCCATCCATTCCGAAGAATAAAGAAACCAACTCGCCGCTTGCCAACCCATCAATCGTGGCAGCGTATAAGAAGAGCAGGCCTCCGGACCAATGCCGAGCGACGCGAAGGGAGCCGATAGCTTTGCGCTTTCAGCCATGATAACGATATCGCAAAGCCCAAGGATTGTTGCGCCGAAGCCAACGCCGACGCCGTTAACAGCGCCAATAATTGGCTTGGGAAAGTCGATAAACGTATCGAACATCTCCCGCACTTGATAATTCAGTAACTTCCTATTGTCTGGTTCGTGTCGGTTTTTGAAGACATTGACATCCATGCCTGACGTGAAGGCCGGCGGGGCCCCGGTGAGAACGATAACGCGTGTTTCATTGTCGATTGCAGCCTTTTTCAGCGTCGTAATTATCGATTCTACAAGAGGGGGACACAACGCGTTCTTCGCCTCGGGTCGATTAAGCATGAGAACCAAAACGCCGTGATCGCTTTTCACATCCAACATGAAACGTCTTTTCCTTTCTTCTCGGAATTATTGGAAGTCTCCTTAAGTGCTTTCAGTGAAGCGACTTATTCGTGTTTCTGTTCGTTGACTGGAGCGTAGCTTCTTGTTTGAAGCCATCGAGGCACCCACTTTTGCGTATCGTGCTTTCGTGTCCTTACTCCATCCGTCCACTTCGTCTTCCGCAATTCCATATTTCAAACCGCGATCAACGCCGGGACGGTCTCTGACGCGGCCTAGCCATTTCACAATATTCGGAAAACCGGTTATGTCGATTTTGCTCCACTTCCACCCACGCACCCACGCACCCACGGGTAGGACGCAATACCCGCGATGGTGAAGACCTCACCACAAATGAAAGGTTTCGCCGCAAGCTGATTGGATAAGACACTCAAGAGCCGAAGTGCTTCCTTATTAAACCTTTCAAGGGGGTGTGATTTTAAAATATCCTCGACATCTTCCATGTAACGGGTGTAGCTGAGCTTGTTGCCGAATACCGGCCCCAAATTTGCCACTTGCCAAAAAACCCATGGCAGGACGTCCCACTTGCGCGCATCAAGAGGAAGGAGAGGCGACGGAAACGTTTCACCCAAATACTGAAGAATGGCGCCGCTTTCCATGATCTTTCGGCCATTGTGAACGAGCACCGGAATTTTCTGATTTGGATTTGTCGCTGTAAACTCTTCCGAAAATTGTTCGCCGTCGAGTAATCGGATTGTGCGCACAGTTACGTCAGGGAGGGCGACGCCGGCCTCTCTTAATTCTTCCAACATAATGGAGATTTTCCATCCGTTCGGCGTTGCGGCAGTCCAAAGTTCAAATGTCATAGGCTGGCCTAATGCGTTGTCACATTCAAAGATAAGTCGCGCGGGTCACCATAAGGCCATTCACGATGATATCGCGGCGGCGTTTTCTCTTTTCGAAATTCGGTATGGCTGCGAGTTCTTCCTCGAGTTTTTCTTCATCGAACGGCATTTTCATTGAACGGACAACCGTCGCGTAGGTCACTGCGCCGAGTGCCGGAAAGTAGGTGTCATCGATGCGCTTCAGCCACCAATGAACGAGGGCGCGCTCAATCGGGTCGGTTGGTCGAAGCGCCGGTTCGGACGCGACCTCGTCGAGAAAAACCATGATAACGGTCGACTCCCGCAGCACAGTCGTTGCGCCGTTCGCCTGCACGACGAGCGTTGGGACGACGCCGTCCGGATTGAGAGCCCGGTATTCCGGGGATTTTAATTGTTCGCGCGTTAGCTCGCGTTCGGTAAAGGCGATGCCTTTTTCCTCGAGCACAAGCCGGGCTTTTATCCCGCAGGTGGCATCGTTGAAATGATAAAGCGTCAGCATGCGGCGCTAAATTGCTCCATCAAGTCCGCCCTACGCTTTTCAGCAATTTCAATGTTGTCCTCCTTAACATGGCCGTAGCCCCGGATGTGTTCGGGTAGAGATGCGATTTCGAGGGCGAGGTCGTGGTTTTCAGGTGTAAGGCGAGAAACTAGGGTGCGGATGATTGCCCGGTAGTCTTCGACAAGCTGGCGTTCCTGCTTGCGTTCTGTCGTATAGCCAAAGATGTCGAAGGCGGTGCCGCGTAGCTTCCGGCCCTTGCTCAAAAGCTTGAGCAGATATCGTGTTCGCTGGCCGAAAGATCGCTTTTTGAGGTGTCCCGTTTCAGGATCACGCCGCGCAACGAGCGGTGGCGCGAAGTTGAACTCGACCCGGTAATCACCTTCGAACTCGGCCGCGAGTTTATGCCAGAACATGCTTTGGGAATACAGCCGCGCCACTTCATATTCGTCCTTATACGCCATCAGCTTGAACAGATAGCGGGCAACCGCCTCGGTCAATCTGGACTGGCCGGGCACATGGGCACCCTCTGCCTTCCGCACCTCGTCCACGAACGCACGGTAGTTCCGGGCATAAGCTGCATCCTGATAGTCGGAAAGGAATGCCGCGCGACGGTCAATCAGAGTGTCGAGAGACAGATCTTCCGCGTCCCCGCCGTCTTTCGCCTTAAGTCCTGCCAGCGCGCTAAACTGCTCCTCGTCCGCAGCAGCCAGCCGGCCCAACTGGAAGGCCTGGCGATTCATCTCCACGGCAACGCCATTGATCCCGATCGCCTTCAGGATGGATTCAGCGGAAATCGGAATATGGCCACATTGGAACGCATAGCCGGTCAGGAACATGTTGGCTGCAATGCTGTTGCCGAAGACCCGCTCGGCAATGCCGGTCGCATCCATGAACCGGCTTTTGTCCACACCACCCAGCTTGACTCTCAAGGCCCTCTTTAAACGCCTCCAGTTCAAAATCCATGTCGGGCGCCCGCTGGAAGGCCGCGGTAGGCACCAGATGGCTATTGACCACAGCCGTGCTGCTGCCAGCCTTAAGAGTGCTCAGCGTTTCGGATGCCCCGGCCACCACCAGATCGCAGCCCAGAAGAAGATCCGTCTGGGCAAAGCCGATCCGCGCCGAATTGGGCCGCGCCGATGGCCGTGTCAGCTTTAAATGGCTAAGCACCGCACCGTTTTTCTGGCTGAGCCCGGTGATATCAAGGACGGAACAGCCAAGACCCTGAAGCTTGGCCGCCATACCCAGAACTGCGCCGATGGTCACCACCCCGGTTCCGCCGACCCCGGCGACCAGAATCGCATAGGGCTCGTCGAGGGTGAGCCCTTGCGGAGTTTTGAGACCGTCGATGGCTGATGACAGGGCCGCATCGTCAATCCCCCCGCCCTGACGGCGCAAGCGCCCGCCCAGCACCGTCACGAAGGACGGACAGAAGCCTTTGACGCAGGAATAGTCCTTGTTACAGCTCGACTGGTCAATCCGGCGCTTGCGGCCGAACTCGGTCTCCTGCGGCTGGATGCTCACACAGTTGGACTGCACGCTGCAATCGCCGCAGCCCTCGCAGACCAGATCATTGATGAAGTAGTGCTTTGGCGGATCCGGGAACTGATGGCGTTTGCGCCGCCGGCGCTTCTCCGCCGCGCAGGTCTGATCGTAGATAAGTGCGCTGACACCGGGGACAGTGCGCAGATGCCTTTCGATGCTGATCAGATCATCACGGTGGCGGACCGCGACGCCGGGGGGCAGTCCCTGAACCCCTTTATATTTCTCGGGCTCATCGGTGACGATGACAATCTCGTTAACGCCTTCGGCCCGGACTTGCGCCGCGATATCCGGCACAGACAGGCTACCGTCCACCGCCTGTCCGCCGGTCATGGCCACGGCATCATTATAAAGGATCTTGTAAGTGATGTTGACGCCCGAAGCGACCGCTGCCCTGATTGCGATCAGCCCGGAATGAAAATACGTACCATCACCCAGGTTCTGGAATACATGGGGCGTAGACGTAAAGGGCGCGGCCCCGATCCAGTTCGCCCCTTCCGCCCCCATCTGGGTCGGCGGCATGGTCGGTCGATCCGGCAAAAACAAGGCCATGGTATGGCAGCCGATCCCGGCCAGCGCCATGCTGCCTTCGGGTAATTTGGTGCTGGTATTGTGCGGGCAGCCGGAACAAAAGGCCGGCGTGCGCTGGACACCCGGCACGGTGGTCCCGAGCGGGCCTGCCTGGCGGAGTTCAACAAGCCGGGAACGCAATTCATCGTCCGCCACCCCCAACGCCTCAAGACGCTTGGCAATAACCTCGGCGATGATGCGGGGCGATAGTTCCCCATCCGAAGGCAATAGCGGCGCCCCCGCCTGATCACGCTTGCCCACCAGTTGCGGACGGGCGGACGCCGGTTCGTTATAAAGGAGACTTGCCACCTGACCCTCAATCACCGGGCGCTTCTCTTCAACCACCAGCAGTTCCTGGTGATCCGCGGCAAACCGGTGGAGCCCCGTGGGCTCCACCGGCCAGGTCATGGCAAGCTTATAAAGCCGGATACCCAGCTGCCGGGTGCGCCGCTCATCCAGAGCCAGGTCTTCAAGTGCCTGAAGGGTATCGGTATAGGCCTTCCCAGCCGTCACGATACCGAGCGTTCTTCGTTCCGCATCCAGATCAACCCGGTCCAGGCCATTGGCCCTGACAAAGGCCTGGGCAGCCGGCAGGCGGTAGCGAATCAGATGGGCCTCATCTTCAAGTGGCGCGAAGCCCATGCGCAAATTGAGCCCGCGATCTGGCCGGTCGACCTCGGGCAATATGATATCGCTCATACCATGAACGGTTGCCGTCGCGCTTGTCTCGACAACCTCGGTGGCACATTTGAAGGCGCTCCAAACCCCCGCAAACCGCGATAGCGCAAAGGCATACGCCCCGAAGTCCAGATAATCCTGCACCGTTGCCGGATAAAAGACTGGAATCATCGCAGCAATCAGAGCCTGTTCCGACTGGTGCGCGGTGCTCGAGGATTTGGCACCGTGGTCATCACCCGCCAGGACCAGAACCCCGCCATGTTGTGATGTTCCAGCAAGGTTGCCGTGTTTGAGCGCATCGCCGCTGCGGTCCACCCCCGGCCCCTTGCCATACCAGACGGCAAACACCCCGTCATACTTGGGGCCAGGGAAAAACCCCACCTGTTGCGCGCCCCAGCAGGAGGTGGCGGCAATGTCTTCGTTCACGCCGGGGCGGAACAGGATGTTATGGTTGGCAAGATGATCCCCGGCACTCCAAAGCGCCGTATCGAAGTTACCGAGTGGCGAGCCCCGGTACCCTGAAATAAAGCCTGCGGTGTTCAGGCCCGCTGCCTTGTCGCGCGCCTGTTGTTCCAGGCACAACCGCACAAGGGCCTGGGTCCCGGTAATGAAAATACTGCCTTCCTCGGCCGTGTATTTGTCATCAAGCGATACGGACGGACGGATGGTCACAATCCTTGCCTCAGGTTAGGTTGTAAACGATAGAAAACTATTCGCATTGTCCACACTGAAGACTCTTCCTCCCTGCTTCGATAGACCGGACCTTGTTCGGCTATAAAGGACAGCTCAAGACATCACCAACAGGTCTACCCTGGTGCATGGGAGCAAACATCGCTCATCGCAGCGATGCGTCCATCATCCTTTCGAAAGAGAACAACAGGCTGGTCAAGGAATGTACGCCCCAATGGTTGTCGGCTGACTTCATCACTGAAGGCACAACAATACCAAGCGTTCCGGATATACGGCATATGTTATCCTATCAACTTGGAAAGGCCCGTATCTGATGCCCGGCGTAGTTAAAGCGTCCACTGGCTATAATCGGTATCGTTCCGGTGGCCCCGGGAACTCACTACCGTCATCCACCCCGATCTCCGCCGCGATTGCTGCATTCAGACGATCATTGAGAGCAAGAATGAGCTTTTTGTATTTCTCAGCCTGCCGACCAAGATTAGTCAATTCGTTTGGGTCGCGCTCCATATCATAGAGCTCGAGTTCGTTATGCTGGAGCAGCGTTTCCCAGTCCCGCGGCGTGTGGTGCTCGGATGGCTTGAAGTAACGGGCAAATTTGTATTTCTCGTCGATAATCGCCCGGAAAAGAGCCGGGTTATTCAAAGACGGATGATCGTTTTCACCATTTTCCTTATTCATAAGCCTGCGGCGCATGAAATCGGGATCAAACCAGTTGGTCACGCCGAAATAGAGCAGAGCCCCCCGCTTGTCACGCTCCGTCTTTGCCGTTTTGTCAAAGGCCAGAGGCGCCAGGCTAATCCCATGCAAATGCGGAAAGCGGTCACTGACTTCACTTGCAGGTAGCCCTGCAATATTCAGAATAGTTGGGGCCAAATCCAGCGCAGTGCCAAGGCCGTCCGTCTCGACACCGGAACCACCGTCCGGGTGACAAATGATGAACGGTACATTCACGTTTTCCTTGTATGTCACGGGGCCTTTCTGGGTCAGGCCTTGCGCGCCCGCCATCTCACCATGATCGGAGGAGAAGATGATGACCGTGTCGTCAAGCTGATTATTTTCAGCAAGCGCAGTCAGGACCCTGTCTACATACCGGTCCACGTCGCGAATACAGTTGAAATAGTAATTCTGGAAGCGGCGCCAGGCATCATCTTCCTCACCCTGCACCATCTTGCCAAAAATATAATTGTTTCGTAGGGCAAACGCCCTGTGCGCCCAGGGCTTAGTCGCCGGATCGCTTTTGTAATAGCTTTCCGGCAATGCATAGCCAAGATTATCGTCATAAGGCCCGCCTACGGGTGCGGGGCGTAGCGGGCGCAACAGATCCTTTACGAGGCGCGTTTTGTTTTGACGGCCGCCGGAATCAAAAAACATGATGTCATGGGGGTTGACGAAATTGACAGCAAGAAACCAGGGCTGGTCGGCGTCAAAAGTGTCTTTTGCCTGGCGCAACCAGTGGACAGCCTCGCTCGCCGTAACCCGGTCATCGCGAAACCCGCTCCATGGCTCGCCCGGCAGATCGCCGGTCAGAGTGTAATCAGCAAAGCCGTAGGGCTGCAATGCGTCAGCCGACGAAGGGTAAGAGGCAAATTTTGTGGTTGCCGGCACAACAATTTCGCTCAGGTGCCATTTCCCTTTATAGGCCGTATAGTAGCCAAGTTCCCTAAGCATATCCCCGATTGTCGGAAAATCCTCGGGCAAACGCTTAAACGACGGGGACCCGGGATTGGTCACGACCTTGGTAAATTTGGTATGCTGGCCAGTATAGATGACAGATCTTGAAGGCGAACACGGCGTCGTCGTCACAACGAAATTGCGGAAGCTGACGCCGCGTTCCATAAGTTTATTGTGTGCTGGCAACGACAGACTGTCAGGCAGAGATTTCCTTCCACGCTCCTGATCGGTCATGATCAACAGAATATTGGGACGTTTCTTGCGGGCCGGCGTGGCTTTGGCAAAAGCCTTCCCCCCGACAGGCCAGCCGGCGATCGCCGCCGAAGTAGCCGCGGCCCCCGCCAAAAATTGCTTCCTGGTCATTTCCATTCCAGATTTTCGGTCAGAAGATCCCATTTTAAGTCTCCCAAAAAAAACCAATTCTCGGGGCGTCTCGCCAATGGCCGCAATGCAGGCCAGGAAAATTCACTGACCTGCATTGCCCGGTATATTCCCGAACACCGGCTGTACCCAGCCATGTCTTCGTCTAGAAGCGGACCCTTGCCCTCACGCCAAAACGTCTCCCGTCCGCATAGGTTCTGAGGACAGCAGGTCCTTGTCGCGTCACACTACTCGCATATAGCTTGTCGGTTATGTTTGTGACGTAGCCAGTAATGCTATAGCGATCATCGGGTGATGCCAACTCGACTTGGGCAGAGCCCGTTAGATAGGCGTCTTGACGCGTAAGGACGTCATTCATGTCCGGATCAAAGTTGAACTGATCAGTCCAGAACCAGTCCGTACTCAGAGTCACGCCCCAGCCGTTATGCAACGCGACATCATAGGAACCGCCAACCGATAGTGAATGTTTCGGACTTGATGGCATCGTGTTCCCGGAATAGTCTATATTGTTTATGGGATCGAACAGGAAGCTGTTAAATTTGGCATCCAGGTAGCTGTAAGCCAGTCTCAGCGTCAAAGGCTTAACCGGAATCCACAACACATCAAGGTCAATTCCCTTAATTTTACTGGAAGCGGCATTCGTCGTAAGCGGCGATGGCGAACCATCGATGATTAAGACCTTCTGCTGCTGCAGATCCTTGTAATCGTACAGAAACGCCGCCACGTTCATCCGCAAGCTGCCATCAAGAAGATCTGACTTCAGTCCTATCTCATAGGCATTGAGGTGTTCGGGGTTGTAAACCTGCCGCGCCACTGACTCGACCAGACCGGCAAACTGAACGCCACCACTCTTGAACCCCCTGGAATAGGTCGCATAGGTCATAACCTTGTCTGACAAATGCAGTGTAAGGGTCACTTTAGGATCAAAGGATTTCCACGTCCTGTCATCGGAAAATACATAGTCAGCTTTCAAGGGAGGCACCCCGGGAGCCGTTGTAACACCGGTCAGCGTGAACGTCTTTTTATCCTGTGTGTACCGACCGCCAACCGTAAGATCCAGTTTACTGGCAAGCGCATAGGTTAACTGGCCGAAAGCCGCAATGCTTTCAGTTGTAATGTCGACCCCGGGGGTATTTGTTACGGATGTTGGGCCATGGGCAAGAAACACCGAGAGCGAATCCGCTCCCCATATAAAACTATCCGTCCGATGGGCAATATCATGGTAATAGTAGACCCCGCCCAGCCACTGTAATCGATTGTTAAGAGTTGCCGAACCGCCATCCACAGACGAAATCCGGAGCTCCTGTGAGAACGTATCGGATTTTTCATTGGTCACCGTATTGCCGACATTGAGGCTTGTGTAATCGAAGTCCAAACTCTGATACAGCTTAGTGTGCTGGTAGCCGGTCAGGGACGTCAAGGCGACGGCGTCACCGGTCCAGTCCATCCTGAGTTTGGTCCGGACGGCTTTCTGGTCAACAACACCATCGAGGTTGAGCCGATCCGAACGGGGGTCCAGAGACCTTGGGTCGGTATGAATAATAGGGCTTTGAAGCAGGAGCGGGAAGTGCGTGGCCTTGGCAAATACAGTGTCCTGCTTGACCTTCGTAAATTCCACGCTGGCGTTAATTGTCAGCCGGTCGGTCGGCAATACAGCCACCTGAAGCCGCGCCGCCGTGGACTTCCGATCCTCGCTATGCCCTGTGGTCGCATTTGATGCAAAGCCGCCTTTATCCTCGTAGCCGGCCGAGAGCCTTAACCGGAGTTTGTCGGGCACCACAGCGCCAGTCGCACTTCCTCGCACAAGGAACGAATCCTTGTTCCCATAACCGGCTTCCAGAAATCCTTCAAAATTTTCCTTCGGCTTCTGGGTAATAATGCTGATGGCCCCGCCAGGAGTATTCCGCCCGAACAGTGTACCCTGGGGCCCCTTCAGAACTTCAATTCGCTCAACATCGAGCAACGCGGCGGAAAGGCCGCTGAAACGCGGCATATAGATTTCGTCGACAAACACGCCGATCGAACCCTCGGCGCCCACATCGAACTTCCGGCTTCCAACGCCCCGTATCCGGATGCGTACCCGGCTCGGAATGGTTTGCGCAATATTCAGGGATGGCGTAAATTCCGCCAGGTTGGAAATTGTACTGATATTTTTCTTTTCAATCATATTCGCGCTGAACACAGCCATGGAAATCGGCACGTTCTGAAGGGATTCAGCCCTCTTCTGTGCCGTCACGATTACTTCCTCGATAACGCCCGAGGATGCTGTTCCCTGTGCCAGAGCAATACCGGAAACGCTCCCCAACAGAAGGGGAAGAGCAGCGCCAATAATTGCCAGATTCTTATTCATCTTCAAGTCTCCCTAATTTAAATAGTCCTATAGATATTTATAGATTCTGCCTTGATCGTATTGACTTATTGCTTTTATTACCTTTCCTTCATCCTGATAAAATCTAGCACTAAGTTTTATCTATCATTCTACCAGGGCCCTTCCAGAATAACTTTGCCGATATGCTTTCTGCTCTCCAGTCTCCGATGCGCATCTGCTGCATCGCGCAAAGGAAAAACACTGTCGATGACCGGAAAAATTCTACGCGTCGCATACAAGGGCCACACTTTCTCAAGCAATGCCGTTGCGACACGCTTCTTGTAGTCATTACTTCTCGGTCTGAGCAGGGTCCCGACCAGAGTCAGATGTTTCATGACAACCGGTCGGAGATCGAGCTTCTCTTCAAGGCCCCGGGCCGCCCCGATGATGATGAGTCGCCCACCACGGGCCAGACATTCAAAGTCTTTCTGAATGTAGTCACCGGCCACGATATCCAGAATGACATTGACACCCTTTCCACCTGTTTCCCGAGCGATGACCTGATCGAATTCCTCGGTCTGGTAATCAATAGCGCATATGGCGCCCAGCTCTTTTACGACCTGGCACTTGTCGCGTCCCCCGGCGGTTGCGTATACATCGTGCCCCAACGCTGAAATAATTTGAATTGCCGCCACCCCGATGCCACTGGTCCCGCCGTTCATGAGGAAACTCTCACCAGGCTGGAGTTTGGCCTCCTCGAATACATTGCTCCAGACCGTGAAAGAGGTTTCAGGAAGCGCCGCCGCCTCCACCCAGCTATAACCATCGGGTACGGGTAAGCATTGCCCTTCAGGCGCGACTGCGTATTCAGCGTAACCGCCACCACGGAGCAAAGCGCAGACTCTGTCCCCAACCTTCCACTGGGAGACTCCCTCGCCGATTTCTGCGACTTCGCCGGAAACCTCAAGCCCGGGCAGTTCGGTTTCACCGGGTTGAACAGGATGAGACCCGCGATGCCGGTGATGCAGGTCATGACCATTAACACCCGCAGCATGGACCCGGATCAGAACTTCGCCCGCTGCCGGAGCAGGACGCGGGTAGGTCGCTTCCTTCAAGACCTCCGGACCACCCGATTCGCTTATTTCTATCGCTTTCATTGTTTCGTTCACGTTGGCGCCACTTTCTCGTTAACGCCGCGCCCTCTCGAGGGCGGCGCATTCCATTCCATTGCTACAGCCCAAGCTGCGCGCGCGTACTTGCTGCAGACGCCACATTGAACCCCAGATCTTTGATTATTCGGCTGGCTTTGGCACAGAGTTCGGCATTGCTAACGGCCTGCACGCCCCGTTCCAGATAGGTTGTATCCTCGAAACCGATACGGGCGTGCCCACCCAGCAGGATTGACTGGGCCAATGTCGGAAATGCCCAGCGGCCAATCCCGAAACCTGTCCATACCGCCCCCTCCGGCAGGAGGCTGAGCCCAAGCTGCACGGACTCCACGCTTGCGGGCCAGCCGTATTTCACGCCCAGCACAAACGAAAACATGTAAGGCTGAGGGAACGGAAGCGACGAAATGAGTTCGTTTGCCATAACCAGATCACCGGCATTGAAAATTTCAAACTCCGGCTTTGTGCCCACGTCAAGGATGCTTTCAGCCATGACGCGCGTCGTCGTCGGAGTGTTCATGACGACTTCGTCACCCGCATTCATGGTATGCAGATCAAGCGTGCAGACTGCGGGTTTGATATCCTGAATGTGTTCTACACGGGCAAGCGGCGGCACAAGCGTTGTCCCCGGCGCCGCAATTTTTGGATCCTTCGGATCAGGGCGATAGCGCTGCCCCGGCCCGGTTGTTATGTTCAAAATCAAATCGCTGTTTTCCGACCGTATTCTCTGAATGACCTCCCGGTAATGCTCTAACGCCATAGACGGCGAACCATCACTGTTCCGGACATGGATATGCGCAATGGAAGCTCCTGCTTCCGCCGCCTCCAGTGCGGAATCAGCAATCTGTTCCGGTGTAATGGGCAAGTGTGGCGTCTGTTCCGGCCGCGTCAAACTCCCGGTTACCGCACATGTCAGGATAACGTCACGCATTGCGCGCCCCTGTTTGTGCGGTGCCCGTATCAACTTGAATCGGGCCCGGTACGCCGAGAATTCTCTCAATCCCCTTCTCAAGTTCCAGCAGCGGTTCCCCTGCCCTGGCATCGCACACCCAGCCCACATGGCCGTCGGGGCGCACCATCACCGCGAGATCACGATTGCCGCAGAATTTGCGCCATTGATCAGCAGCGCTTGAGGTGATTTCAACAATATTCACAGACATCATATTCTTATCGGAGATATCTGCCATCGCTACGCGCCAATGCTGAGCGTGTTCAGCAAGCACAAACAATGTCAGCGCGTCATATGAGATCGCGTCAAGAGTGGACCGCCCCTCATCAAGATAAATGTGCGGCAGACCGCTGCCTGGATTGACGCTCGGCGCATAGCCTTCAAAAGGTGGAATGTGATTATCGATATGGGGAACGGATGCCCCGAATGCTCCAGTTGCATATACAGGCGCCATTTCAACGTCCATATACGCAAAATGCTTGACCTGCTTGTTTATGGCATCCTGTATCGCCGCAATCCGGTCTTCGTTCCCAAGCGAGAACAGGACGTCAAGCGAATCCCGAAATGCCTTCTTATCAGAACTGACTCCGATCAGTTTCTGGACTTGGGCCATGGAATGGTGGTTTTGCGCAGACCGGTCCCGATTGTAACAGGCAATGGGCCGACATTCTTCTTCATAACTGTCGAGCAAGCCCTCCAAAGCACGCCGCTTTAATACTGCGTCCAGCTTCCAAAGCAAATTATTCACATCCTGAATGCCCGTGTTCATGCCCAACCCGCCCGTGGGCGGAAAACGATGGGCCGCATCCCCGACCAAAAACACTCTGTGTTTGCGAAAGTGTTTGGCCACTTGGGCAGACATGGTCCAGTGGTCGATACAGGTGATTTCGAAAGGATGAGAGGTGCCTAAAGCGCTTTCAACCAATGTGCGACAGTAATCCTCATCGAAGTCAGACGCTTTCATCACCTCTGGGTCATAGGGAACCATGAAAACCTGGCGCTCGCGCATATTATGAACAATGAAGACACCCTGTACGTCCGGATTCAGGATCCAGTACAACACGCCAGGACGGTGCGCCACCAAGGGGCTGAAATCCGACTTGAGATGAATTGAGCAGAACTGCGCAAGCATGGGCGGCCCATCAAAGGGGATGTCGAGACCACGCCTAACGCCGCTGGTCGCGCCGTCGGCAGCAATTACAAACTGCGCACGCAGAGCTTTGTCGGTTCCCCCTTGGTCCGTGACATAGGCTGTTACGCCTGAAGAGTCCTGCACAAGACGGCCAACGTCGGTCCTGAACCTGATCCTGTCGCCCGCCAGTTCCTTGGCCTTTGCAAAGATGATGGGCTCAAGAAGGTTCTGCGAGAGGTTCGCCGGGTAGGTAGGACTGACGGAGAGGAAACGCGGACTTGGACCTTTTTTAGTACTCAGATCAAGGCGGCCATATTCCCGCCCCGCCAAGGAATCGCACCAGCAGGTATATTGCTGCTCCGCATGAGGCGTCCCCTTTTTATGGATTTCCTGTTCTATTCCGAGACGACGGAATATTTCCATGCTCCGGGTCTTTATTACGTGAGCCTGGGGCAACTGGTGCAGGCCGTCTCGGCGCTCGATCACCAGATGCTCAATTCCCAGTTTGGATGCTATGATTGAAGCCGTCAGACCAACCGGGCCGGCCCCAACGATCAGAAGGTCTGTGTCACAGACATCCGGCATATCAGGCCTTTTCAGCACTGACGGTGTTCCTGAGAACACCTATGCCGGAGATCTCCACTTCAACCGTATCCCCAGGCTTCAGCCATAGAGGCGGGTTGCGTCTAGCACCGACGCCACCAGGAGTACCGGTCGCAATGACATCGCCGGGGGACAGGCATGTAAACTCGGAGACATATGAGATGATCCGAGGAATATCGAAAATCAGCAAATCACCGGTTGCCGACTGTACGGTGTTGCCATTAACGCGAGTTTCCAGGCTAAAAGCGCTGGGATCTGCGTCGTTCTCGGCGCCTGTGACGATCCACGGCCCCATAGCTCCGGAATCAGGGAAATTCTTTCCTGCCGTCACCGAATGTTTCTGGTAGGACCGAACACTGCCATCAAAAAAGCAGGTGTAGCCCAAGACATGATCAAGAGCAGAATCCCGTGGTATGCGACGCCCCCCCTTACCGATTACAAGCGCAAACTCACCCTCGAAATCATAGGTTTCGGAAGCAAGCGGCCGAACAAGCCGCCCTTCGTGCCCAACCAGAGAATCCGACCAGCGGGCGAACAACGGTGGAAATTCATTCTCTACTCCCGTGGTCTCTTCAATATGAGCCTTATAATTAAAGCCGAGCAAAATGATCTTACTGGTCGGCGCAACGGGAGCGGAAAGCTGAACGGACGCCAACGGAATTCGATCGCTTACCTTGCCTGTCAGTCTTTCAAGCTCTTCTGGCCCAAGAGACGGCAGAGGGAACGGAGCCTGGGACGCGGGAGCATCCGACCAGGCTCCAAGCGGGACGATCTCCTCATCCAGCACGACGCCTTGCCCTGACCGCCCCTGGTATTCAAACTTCACTAATCTCATACAAACTCTCCAAGTCGTTAAAGACGGCGGAACACGGCAACCGATCGCCGTTCGGCGATCCGCCATCCATCTTCGGTTTTCTTGTAGCGGTCGTGATATTCTCCGACCGTCAGGGGTAGCCGGACCGCCAGAGGCCCATCTTCATCAGCCCCTGCACGTTCTCCCTCATAAAGCGTGAAATAGGTAATCCCGCTCGCGTTGCTCTCGTCCTCCACGTCAATCAGGATGTTGGCGCAAACATGGCGCGTGATCCGTGTGCCGGAGCGGTTTTTCAAAAACGCCCTGATCTGATCAGCACCATCGAGAGACATATCGCTTCGATTGAAGCTTCCATCCGGCAGAAACAAACTTGAAACGCCCTCGGCATCGTTTCGATCCACAAGGACCGAGAAGGCGAAGGAGAGGCGCTGACAGGCAGCCTCGATGTGGGCACGTTCAATCTCATCCATATTCAACTTGGTCCCCGTTAACGCTGTAGACAAAAGAACACCGTTGGCGCGCGTCAAGACACACCGCGTTTACACTTGCGAATTTCCAGACAGCTAAAAAGCCAAACTCACGGTCTGCACCCGAGCGCTAACGGCGCACCACCGTTCCCGTTAGCTAGCTATCACTCTGAGCACCTGAATGCGTTCAATGGAACCCTTCCCTTCAAGAAGCTTTTGTAGATTGTCCCGACTTTGGAATGCGTGTTCGCGCATGAGGCTCTCGGACCTAACAGCCTCTCCTTTCCGCAAGGCCCCAACAATTCGTTCGTGTTCATCGTGCGCCGTCTGCATATACCGAAACGCCGTGAGCATTTCCCCTGCGGAGAATGCAATGGAGCCTGCCCCGACAAGCGGCAATCGTGCGTTCTGCTCATAGGTCGCTTTAAGAGGGAGGTTGTCCGCAGCCTCGATAAGGGTGTGGTGAAAACGGTTGTTCATCTCACTCCATTGCTTGGCGGAGAACCCATCGAAGTGACCCTCAGACAAAAGCGCGCGACCTTCCTGCAAGCAACCGTCCAATGCCGATTCCGTGGATCGCTTCAGACCAGCTTCCGCGACCAGGCGACAGGCCAGCCCTTCAAGCGCGCCCCGGACATCAAAGCCCGCCAGAATTTCGTCCACTGTAAAAGACCGGACCGAAAAACCCCTGTTGGGTTCACCAGTGACCAGACCTTCATTTTCCAGCACCCCTAAAGCAAGCCTCACGGGCGTGCGCGAAACGCCCAAGCGTTTCGCTACTGCGACCTCCGAAATTCGCGTGCCGGGCTCAAATTCATTCTTCAGGATCAACTCGCGCAACGCGAGGGTAACTGTCTCAACCCGGGTAACCACCCCTTGACCTCCATACCTTTGCATTCATTTCAGTCAAAATATCGGCATTTAGCGTCATTGACAACCCCTACTGCGTGCAATATCAGAAAAAAGCATGCAATATTGAAATGTTCAGGTTACGGTAAGGCCAAATTATGGAGAGAGCACGATGAAATTTGTCACCCACGTCGCCCTGTATTGCCAGGACCTGCAAAAGTCGATCGATTGGTACGAACACGTCTTTGGGATGAAAGTCACCGCGTCTTCTCCCGGGCGTTTTGCCGCGATAACTTTCGGAGAGAGACACCACGACCTGGCACTCATCCAGGCCCCTGATGATTTCGGGCCGCCGGAGGTGAAAAAGGCAGGGCTTTATCATATCTCAATTGATACGGGATCATTCGACAACTCGATGCGGATCTACGAACGCGCCATGGAAATGGGGACATCATTCGAAAAGGCGATAGATCACCGCATCGGACATGGTATCTACATTCGGGACCCTGACCTCAACCTGATTGAGTTATGGTCTGAAAGTTATCCGTCCTATGCTGAAGCCATTGCCTCGATCCCCCAAATGGATCCTCCTTTTACTGAAAACCCGATAGGCTGGTACCTGAACATTGACGATGTCTACAATAAATGGAAAAAGGAGCAGGGCCAATAGATGGACGGGGCAAGCCCCCCGGCGACAGGCTATAGCTTTGCTCGCGCCTGGTCCGTCGTCGCGCTCCTTTGTTTGCTCTATACGGCCTCGTTTGTAGACCGCTTTATTCTTGCACTCCTGGCCGATTCAGTAACGGGCAGTCTGAATATCAGTGACACCCAAATTGGTGTTCTTGTCGGCATAGGATTCGCTGCTCTATACGTCCTGATCGGTTTACCAATTGCACATATTGTGGATGCCGGTTACAGGCGTATTGTTCTGTTCTTTGGCGTCATATTATGGAGCATCGCGACCATTGCTTCAGGCTTCGTCGCGAGCTATCCGGCGCTCTTTATAGCGCGCTCCGGGGTTGCCATTGGTGAAGCCGCCTTAACCCCGGTCGCCATTACACTCATTGCCGACATGTTTTCATGGAAACGGCGCGGGTTGGCGACAAGCCTGTACATGGGTACCGGAATCCTGATGGGGTCGGGCGCTTTTGTCATCGGTGGGGCTGCTATAAAACTTGCAGAGACCCTTACAGCGCATTACAGCATCGAAAGTTGGCGCCTTACTTTCGTAATTGTCGGAATGCCCGGTCTGATCCTGGCGCCACTTGCAACGATGCTTATACGACGGCCTGTTTCTGGCGGCATTCCCACGCGCAGCAACAGTTCCATAAGTGCAGTCGCACGGTATCTGCAAAGTCACGCACGCGCCTACGTATCAATCTTTACAGGCGTAGGCATCATCACCGTGTTGTCCATGGGACTGATTGTCTGGCTGCCGACAGTTTTGGTGCGTAGTCATGGTCTCAGTATATCCGAAGCCGGCGTACAGTTTGGCCTTGTGGGCGCGCCGATGGCGGTGATGGGAACCATACTCGGGCCGTATTTTGCTCAACTTCTGCTTCGATCGGGGCGGACAGATGCAATTGCCATTGTCCTGTCGGGCGCGGCAATTATCGCCGCATTAGGTATAGCCACAACCGTCGTCCTGCCAGAACTGTCACTAGTGTTGGCAGGGTTTGCACTCGGAATGTTCGCCTTGGCTGCTGCGACCGTTATGCCGGCAATCATTATTCAGCTTTACACACCTGTCAACATGCGAGCCAGGTTGATGGCGCTGAACCTCTTATGCCTGAACCTGATCGGCCTCGGCAGCGGCCCGGTCATCGTTGCGTACCTATCAAGCAACCTTCATGTGTCAAACCCGCTCGGCCATGCGCTCCAAATCGTTGCAATCGTAGTGTGCACGATAAGTCTTGCGCTTTTCCTCTATGCCAGAAGAGCGCTCGCTCAACTGAAGCCGGCGACCTGACACTGATCTTGTCATGTACGGACGGCGCCAATTATGCAAGGGTTGATTTGATCGATTTTGATCGTTGCGGGTTGCGATCATGTGTCTGGCCGGCATTGTCAGGGGAAATTTTGTTGACACAAGAAAACGGTGACGTACCTGTACTCAAACAGCTAGCTGCCGCCATTCATCCAGAGCAGCGGAACGATTGAGCTTGAAATCCTAGCGGCTATAAAGATGACGTTCCTGATTGAAGTGATTATGGACTGAAGAGTGGATTGAAGTGAATTTCTGTAATGTCGCGGCCCTTCGAAATTTCGCTATTGCCCGTTCTCGTCGTCGGAACGGCTGATGTGTTCGCGAAGCGGAACGGAGGCGAAGCCGGAGGGCAATTCTCGGCCCGATTGTTGAGCCAGCGCCCGGTTTTTTGCCGACTATGGTTTCCAATCTCTTTCATGGCGGCCCGTTATCAACGAAGGCGATCGGTTATGATCTCCCGCGGAGGGCCGCGCCGTTTCCTAATCTCTGCAGCGAATAGCGGGCCAAACCGGTTCCACCAGGCGCGCACGGTCTCATAGCTGACATCAATACCGCGTTCATGCAGCAAATCCTCGACCTGTCGTAGCGACAGTGGAAAGCGAATATACATCATCACCGCTAGGCGGATGACTTCAGGAGAGGTCTTGAAATAACGGAAAGGATTCTTCATCTGCAAACGCTACGGAAGGCGCGTCATCGGCTCAACTCATTTTCCTCTGACAATGCCCTGTCATGTATGGACGCCCTTTAAAGAGGTTCAGCGATGCTATCGAACCCTCGATTAACTTCCTCCACGCTACAGAAGGAGAAGAACCCTCGAAGATACGGTTCGGCCGGAAACTCAAAGCCAGTCCTGCACTGTCGCTGCATAGCGCCGTGGTCCACGGCACCCGTCGGTTGAAAATAGCGAATGGAATCCGGCAGGTTGGTGACTCTGAGCCAATTTGAGGTCAGGCGCTCCGGCGCATCTTCAATGGCTATTGCATTGCGACGTCTATAGTTTTCCCAGTTAGCGTTGATTTCTATCTTATCGCTGATTTGCGGGACGCCCGCCGTGTCCAAGGCATCTAGAAGTTCGGTGAGTTCGTCGGCCCAGCGTCCTTCAAAATTGAGATACTGAAGTTCTCCGATACCGAAGAACTTTCTGAATTTTTCCAGACGGAGCGGAATGATGAATTTCAGAATCGCCAAGCTCTATGGAAAGATCTTCAGCGATTCCAATTTCTTCCTGCACTCCACGCTTGCCGAGGGTGATATCGCTGCAACAAAGCAGCATTTTAACCGCTCTATTCTGGAGCGTGTCCGTTATCTCTTTACGCCAACGACTACCGGCATCTAACGACAGAATGTCTGCAAAGACCTTATACCCCCGCGCCTCAAGCCGGGGCGCAAGCCAGGTAACAAAGTCATCGTCCTCTGGCGTGCCTTTGCTGATGAAGACTATATTGCGAGAGTTCGTATTCATGACATGGCGTTAAGCGTCGGGCGCAGGCCAGACTTGATGGCCGATACTGATGAATTTTGTGATGGCAAGAGCGCCACGCTCATTTCTCGACTTACTGCCGGGTCTAGTCAGGGCTGCCTCAATAGCTGAGCGATCGGCTTCATAGATTCCCTTCGGTTCGAAAAGCTCGTCCATTAGAACCAGAAATACCGCATCCCAATCATGTTCTAAGCGAATCGAGCCTAGGCGCTGGCCGGTTAGGCGTTTGCCTTTAGGGATGGAGCGAGCTTTCACTTGTATGCGCCGCCCTCGGGGGTCAATGGCGTCGTAGCCTGGGGTGCGGGCATCGGCGAGTTCTAGGCCAAGGTGTTGGGCCGCTAGGTACTCACCCACCTCGCCGGTAATCCCAAGAGGCTTGCCAGTAAGTTGATAGTAGTCAACAGCAGCGCCTTTTGCACGCTCTAGAATTTGTCCGATATCATGCAGGCTCGGCATAGCATGCTACCTTTAGCTGACCTATAGCGCATCATACACCACCAGTAGGTAGCGGCTAAAAGCAAAAAACGAACCTTCGGTCGCAAATCTGTCTCCCACTAGAGACACCAAGCAACAAAAGTGGCGACCGCTTCTGAACGTCTCTGAACTTAACAGCCGCAATGAGCGTTGCTGGGAGGCATGTCGACAGAGCCCACGCCAGAAGAAGATCGCCGGGAATTCCTGAACCGGCTCTTTGCCACCGCGACAGCCATGCTCGAGGACGCCATAGACATGAGTATTGCAGGCCAGGCGCCAAGGCGATCCGTCCGTGAGTTGGGGCACTACGGCCACCGCCTCGCTGCACTGGCCCGAGAGATCGCCACTGTATCTGAAGCGGCCAAGGCCATTGCAAAGTCGAGTACAACTCAAAGATCCGAAGAATTTGAGTCATCCGGATGAAAGCACTGGACTTCGGAGCACGAACGAGCGTGCATGTTGGATAACGACTCACCAACCGCGAGGAACGAAGACGATGCTCCCAAAAGAAGAGCCCGCCCTGCTTACCAAGGTAAAGGCCATGATCCGGCGGCGTCCGCCATTCAGGGGATGGATGTCCAGGTCAGTTAAAAGGAACAAGCCTCCGGGTGGCAAACTGGGAACGATCATTCGGTGCCTGGAAGCATCAGAAGCTGCTTCCCTTCATGACCTGATAACGCTCACCGGCTGGCAGCGGGCCACAGTGCACAGCGCACTTAGCCGGCTCAGGGCAAGGGGCTATGCGATCACGATGCGGAAGGAAAATGGCGCCCCGACTTACCGGCTGGAGCGAAGATAAGTCATGGACGTTCGCACCACCCAAAGTGCTCGACATTCTGGCGCCCCCAGCCGAAACAGGGAGACGAACGAGAAAGTCACCAAGGCAGCACTCGACCCTACCGCCCTGCCTTCCCTGTCTCACGCAGAACTCAAATCTCAATGGACTGACGCATTTGGCACAGTTCCTCCCAAAGGACTGAGCCGCCGTCTTATGGTTCATGCTCTCGCCTATGAGTTACAGGCTCAGCAGATGGGACGATTGAGACCGTCGGTGCGTCAGGAGCTGCGTAGGATTACCGCCCCTGAAGCGTCACAATCTTCGCTGTCATCCGCCAGTTCGCTCCGCCTCACCCCCGGCACCCGGCTAATGCGGGAATGGCGCGGCACGGTCCATGTGGTAGATGTGACGGAAGACGGGCTGGTGTGGAACGGACGGGCTTACTCATCGCTCTCCGCCATCGCCCGAACCATCACCGGCACCCGCTGGAGCGGGCAGCGGTTCTTCGGGCTTCGCAAGCGGTCCGATGCGGCAGCTACTCTTAGGTCAGCACAATCAAGATACGCAAGCCGTGACGGCCCTCAAGCCGCAGACACGAAGGACTTCAAAGAAGTTGCTGAGCCGGGCTTGCGACTTCATCTCGAACCGGCCCCCAACCTATGACCAAACGCCGCTGCGCTATATACACCCGGAAGTCCACGGAGGATGGACTGGAGCAGGAGTTCAATAGTCTGGACGCCCAGAGGGAGGCCTGTGAGGCCTATGTGAAGTCCCAGGCCCATGAGGGATGGACCTGTCTGTCTGACCGCTATGACGACGGCGGCTTCTCAGGCGGGTCCATGAAGCGGCCCGGACTTCAGAAGCTCTTGGGCGATATCGATGCGGGGCGCATCGATGTGGTGGTGGTCTACAAGGTGGACCGGTTGACACGATCCCTGTTGGACTTCGCCCATATTGTCCAGAGACTGGAGGACAAGGGTGTGTCTTTTGTTTCAGTGACCCAGTCCTTCAACACCACCAGTTCCATGGGACGGTTAACCCTGAATGTTCTTCTCTCCTTTGCCCAGTTCGAGCGGGAAGTCACGGGCGAGCGCATCCGGGACAAGATTGCCGCTTCAAAGAAGAAAGGCATCTGGATGGGCGGGCCGGTACCACTCGGCTATGACCTCAGGGATAGGAAGCTCTATGTCAATGAGCAAGAAGCACGAACCGTACGATGGCTCTATGGCAACTATCTCAAACTCGGGAATGTCAGAGAACTCAAACAGGCCGCTGACGCGCACGGCCTCAGGAGCAAGTGCTACATCCAGAGAACCGGCAGGATGGTCGGTGGCCATCCGTTCTCACGGGGGCAGCTTTACTGCCTGGTCAAGAACCCGCTTTATGCCGGAATGATCCGGCATAAGGACAAAGTCTATGACGGGGAACATGAGGCCATCATAGACCAGGACACCTGGGACAGGGTTCAGGTGCAACTGGCTTCGAATGGTGGCATCCGCAACACTGAGACCAACACACCCTCCCCATCCTGGCTCACCGGCCTTATTCATGACGATACTGGCGAGCGCATGGTGGCAAGCCATGCAACCAAAGCCGGACGGATTTATCGCTATTACATCTCGGCCTCGCTGATGGCCAAAAAGCCTGACCCCGGGAAAGGGTGGAGGTTACCTGCAAAAGAAATCGAGGGAATCGTTTGCGGTAGCATCACCGAGCTTCTCAAAGACCCGGTCCGGGTCGGTCAGGTCCTGAACGTCGACCGGATGACGGCACAGGTCATGAATATGCTGTCCAAAGGGTGCGGCAGATTGGTTAGGGCGATTTCAGGGGCAAGCGAGGGAAAGGCACTCGGAACACTGAAGTCCATTCTCCGTCCGTTGATCCGGCGCGTCGATGTCAGCCTCTATGAGGTGAGGATTACACTGGATTCGGTCAAGCTCAATGAAAGTCTGGGCGGTATCATAACTGTGGCGACGACACCTGAAACGGAGGGCTCGGAGCATAGTAGGGCAGCGCCTAACCAAATTACCGTCCCGGTTCAATTGAAACGAAGGGGTGTGGAAATGCGGATGGTCGTTCCGGGCAAGACACAGGACATGAAAGCAGCAGATCAGGACCTACAGAAACTGGTTGCCCGAGCGCATTGCTGGTTTGAGGACCTGAAAGCAGGGAAAACCGACTCCGTCAGCGCCATTGCAAAGTCGGAAGACCTCCCCCTCAGTGAAGTAAGTCGGACACTCCCACTCGCCTTCCTGGCACCTGACATTGTCGCCGATATTCTTAAGGGCGAACACCCTGTCGATCTCACAGCGCAAAAACTCAAGCGCCTCAAGAACCTGCCCCACGAATGGCAAGAACAAAGACGGGTCCTTGGATTCGTCTGAACTCGCCACTCTTCTTCTTTATCATTATCTGGAATTAAATCTTTGAACGGCCCAGATACATTTGGGCACATTGAGCCAGGATTGCTGAGCTTTATCTGAAGCCGCCAAAATCAATGGTTTGGCTGCCAAAAGCCAAGCAGAGACCGGGGCTCGAAATGGTCGATTTGGGGCCATATTCGGCGGTCTCCCGTCCAAACCATTACCCCCACATCCCGCAGAACTGCGGGAAATAGAGGCCATATCGTGAAATGTTCTAGTCTGAAGAGACTGGGTGGTGGCGGATGCAGTCCACTCCCAACCGATCTCTGACCCATAACAGGGAACAATTTCCCTGTTATCCTCCGATTTACAGGGAAATTTTGCGATTTTTAGCATATTGACTGAAGGAAATCGGCAAAAACACCATAGAAATCAGTCTCTTACAGACGAATTCCCTGCGCCATTAACAGGGAATCAAAATTCCCTGTTAAGGCCAGGAACAGGGAACTTAGGGAATTCGGGTTAGCGTCCATTTCTGACACGCTTGTTTGTTGAGGGGCGGATACTTGTTTCTTGAGGGTTTTTTGTCGCACTCGAGAAGTCGACGGAACTTTTGGTATGTTATTGGTCTCCCCCTCGAGGTCTGGGAATGAGGCATAGCAACCACGCGAAGACGAGAACCAAAGATGCAGCAATTCAGATCACAAGATCCTGCTGAGCGATTTCTAGGCTCCCAACCCGCTGCCTAATACACCTCCGCACACTAATGCCCCCTCTTACGTCCATCCACGTTTAGGTGTGATCTTTCAACAGGTTGTCCCGGTCTAGGCCGAGTCGACTGATGGGTGTTTTGTCATTTATGCCGCCATGGGGTCGATGCCAGTTATACATATGTGCCCATATGGGCAGGGCGTTGGCGCGCTGGTCTGATGTTTAGTAGGCGCGTGCATAGGCCCATTCCCTGAGCGCGGTTTGAATGAACCTTTCCGCCTTGCCGTTGGTTTTGAGCGTATAGGGCTTGGTACGGATGTGATTGATCTTCAGCTTCTTGCAGGCTTTGGCGAAGGCTTTTGACCTGTAACAGGCGCCATTATCGGTCATTACGCGTTCGACCTTGATGCCAAGGCTTCTGTACCAGCGGTAAGCGGCCTTGAGATGCGCGACCGCGCTCACGGCTTTCTCGTCGGTATGGACCTGCGAGAAGGAGAGGCGCGAATGGTCGTCGATACAGACATGAACATACTTCCATCCATATCCTCCCCGCTTTCGCGCGCGCGGGTTCGACTGGCCTCTGCGATCCCCGGTGATGCGGTGACCGGGTCGGTCAAAGCGGCCAAGCTTTTTGATGTCGAGATGGATGAGCTCACCGGGCATCTCGCGTTCATAGCGCCGCACCGGTTCGGCCGGTTCCAGGTCCTTGAGCCGGGACAGGCCGGCCCTTTTCAGAACGCGGCTGACGGTGGCAGGCGAGACCCCGGTCTCGCGCGCGATATGCTTGCCGGTGAGACGCTGGCGCCGCAGGGCGATGATCCGCCGAACGGTCCCGACGTCTATGGGGTTGCGAAGCTTGCGCGGCCGCGAAGAGCGGTCCTGTAATCCGGCGGATCCCTCAGCCTTGTATCTGGCCAACCATTTGTGCGCGGTTCGCGGACAAACGCCTGTGGCGTCCCCGCTGGCCTCCGGCGTTTGTCCGCTCAGCATCATGCGAACCGATCGCTCTCGACCGAGCGGCGTTAAACGGGCATTCTTATGCATGTTCATTCGGGTCTCCTTCCGAGGATTGCTGAAGTCTGGTAACTCCAGTCTCCTCGGTCAGGCTCGAATGAACAACCTGTTGAAAGATCACAACTAGACAGCAAAAAGCCCCTAACTCTTTGAGTTAAGGTCTTTTAATTGGTTGCGGGGCAGGATTTTGCTTTGGGCCTTTGGCCCTTCGCTGCACCTTCGCGGCGTTGCCGCTTCGGTGTGAACAAGGTTCAAGTCCTGGACCCCGACAACCAACTTTATTTGCTCACACTCAGACAACTACAACAGACACAAATCAATCACTGAAGCAGACGTATACGTTCGATAAAGCAAGCTTACACCATTGCCCTTCGAATTGAATTTAAGACCTATCGGAAATATTTAATCATCGTTTTGGCAACGCCGCTCGCTGAAGCCGGATTTTGGCCGGTGACGATGTTGCCGTCTTCGACCACATGGGCTTCGAACGGATCGGCAACAGTGACCGTGGCCCCGGCCTTGTTCAGCGTGGTCTCCGGCAAAAACGGCACCAGCTTGTCGAAGCCGGTCATCTCCTCTTCCTTGTCACTGATGCAGGTCAGCTTTTTACCCACTGCAATCGGTTGGCCATCCACAGCGTTCAGAAGCCCGCAGACCCCGTGGCACACCCCACCGATGACGCCGCTGCCCGCAGTCTTGGCAAGAAGGCCGCCAAGCGTTGGGTTGTCGGGGAAGTCCCAGGCGGTGCCCGCCCCGCCCACCATATAGACGGCATCGAAGTCGTCAGTCACCACATCAGCAAGAATGTGGGTTGCGCCGACCCGCGCCATGGCAGCCTCATCGGCCTGAAAGCGCTTGCCGGTGTCGGTGAGCCAAGGCTCTTCCAAGCTCGCCGGATCTATGGGCGCGTTGCCGCCTTTGGGGGACGCAATGGTGATCTCCCACCCCGCTTCCTCAAACGGGTAATAGGACGCCGCCAGTTCCTCAAGCCAGGTGCCAGTGGGCGTGCCGGTGCCATCAAGGTCGTTGTGGGAGGTAAGAACGAAAAGAACGCGTTCAGTCTCTGACATGAATCACTCTCGTCAGTTGGGATTAGAGAAGGTTGCCGAAGGCGAAAAAGTCGAGCTCGACCCGCCAGCCGTCAGGCACCTTGCGCCAGATGATGGTGTAGCGGGCCTCGCTTTCTTCCCCATCTTTCGAGGCGATCAACCCCCGGCCCAGCTCGTAGGCCAAGTCGCCCGAGGTGCGTACTTCCTCCTGAACCAACCGGCATTCGGCGGTGGTTTTCATCAATTCGGTGAACAGGCCCTGAATATCGCCGCGGGAGCGCAGCAGAGGTACGTCCGGGGCCGACATCATCGGCTCGTTCACATAGTAATCGTTGACCAAACCGGCAGCGTCACCGTTCCGGAAGAATTCCTCGAAGTTGTCGCTGCGGCGGCGAATTTCCTTCTTAACGTCGTCAAGCGCATGATCGGTCATGGTGAAACTCCTGTTGTGTTACTGGTGAACGAGCTTTTCGATATTTTCGAAAAACAATTTCATGTTGTTCATGGATATGGCGACACATTCCTCGGGGCGCGCGGTGACCGGAACAAACTGGATTTGCGCCAGAATTGCGCAGGCTTCGGGGCCGCATGGCGTCACCGTGATGCGACCGTAGTATCCCGTCCATGGCAGCGGGCCATTGTCGGTCAGACGGTAGGCGCAGGTACGCAGTTGGTCGTCGTGATCTTCAAGCCGCTCGCGCACGCTTCCTCCACCGAGATAGTCGGGCAGGTGAAAGATCCGCTCCATGCCAATGCCTTCGCCCACGATCTCGACACGGTCGACAAAACCTTCCGCAATCGCCGGATTGCCGAAGTCACCGACATGCTTCCAGACCGTATCCGCCGGTGCCTCGATGCGCCGGGCGTATTCCAGATGCTCCATGAGCAGGTCTCCTCTCGGCCATAAAGGTCCGGCCTATGCGCCTCAGGTCCCGGATCGCGGAAGGTCGGGCAGCGGCTGGTCAGCCGTCTCGTTGTCCCAGGCGAGCGAAAGAACCTTCCACGCTTCGCCGTCCCGGGCAAGATGAAAGGCGTTGAGCCCGCGGCTGCGGTCGCCACCGTTCATCGTCGTCTCGTAAGCACTGAAGGCCACCGCGATATTGCCGAAAACAAGGACATCCTCGCCCAGCATGGCCTCCGAGAAAACGGCGAGGTTGCCGTTCTTGCGTTGCGCGTCCATGCGGTCCACGAAGCTGTCCACGGAAAGCGCATCGAGAGGCCGCGCCGACGGGTAAAGCCGCGCCGTCTCGTGAAAACAGGACTTGAATGCGTCCCACGCCGGCGCCTTTGTGTCGTTCCAGTTGAGCGCCTCATAAAGCTGGCGGATGACCCCCAGGATTGCGCCCTTGTTGTCGTCAGTCATTGATCTGCCCCTAGATTTTTCTCAATAATCGGTTACCGGATGAACTCTGCTGACGGATGCGCCCGCGGATAATCGCGCAGCATGTCCAAGTAGCGCGCCAGTGACTTGTCGCCCTTGGTCAACGTGCGGGGTCGGTAGCGAATGGTGTCGAGCACTGGGCGGTCTTCCTCCGCCGTGTTCTTCAACAGAGCGGTCCCGAACTCGAGCAATTCCTTCTGCTTCGCCTCGGCCTCAGGGCTACCGTCGCCACGCTCAACCGCGATGCAGGCAAAAGCGCGGTGTTTGCCCGGGCGGGGCAGCGAGAACCCGGCATAAACGCCGAGCCACCAGCCGTTCACCAGACCCTGCTGCAGGAACGTGCTGGACCCCTTGATGCCGACCACCCAATCGATCTCCGGACCCTGCCCATGTTCGGCGGTGATCCGGTAGTTGAAGCCCCATTTGTCCCAGTTGACCATCTGGTGCGGATCGTCATGGTGGAACTTGATGCCGTGGATCACCTTGATGTGCTGCATGTCGGGCGTGTTGCAGGCAAACACCCAGCCGTCGCAATTATATTCGTCCGTGTAGAAGGAATGGAAGACCAAGTCTTTTTCGGGCTTTTCAAAGTCCGGCAGATCCCACAGCGGCTTGTCGCCATTGAACGCCCAGACAATCCCGTATTTTTCCACGGTCGGAAAGGTATAAAGGCAGGCTGTCGGCGGTGGAGGATCCCCGATTCCAGTCTTAACGCAGCGTCCGTTTTCGTCGTACTGCCAGTGGTGGAACGCACAGCGCACCGTATTGTCCACCACGTCCCCGACGGAAAGGTCCGCGCCAACATGCGGGCAGTACGCGCTCATCACCTGCGCATTGCCACTTTCACCCCGGAAAACAACCACCCTGCCGTCAAGGAAGTCCCGGCCGATGACCTGGCCTTTTTCCACTTCGCTCGACAGACAGATCGGGAACCAGGATTGGGTGAACACACCGTTGTCACCTTCCGTTGGGATAGCGAGCTCCGTCCAGCGACTGCTGAGATCCGTGCCTGCTGTTGATTGCGCGTTTGCTACCATGACCAATGCCTTTCTTTCGCGTTCGCGGAGACCGTGTCTTAGAACCGATACGTCGCGTTCACGCCATAGCGCCGGGGCTTGCCCGGGTACCTGAAGTCGGCAATTCCGCCGGACCACTGGTTTGCGATAAATTCGGCGTTGTACTTCTCGTTGAACAAATTCTCGGCCCACAGTGTGAACCTGAAATGCTCGTTTTCCAGCGAAAGCCGCGCGTTGACCAGATGCACCGGATCCTGCGTATCGAACCCGTCGAGGTGCCATGCCATGTCGCCCTTGGCCGAGTAGTCGACCCGCGCAACCAGATCGAAGTCGCGATAAACGGGAACGCGGTACTGGGCGGCAAGCGCATAGGACCAGCCATAGGCGAAGGGGAGCTGGTTGCCGACGAACTTGGTTCCCGGCGGGAAGCCGTAGTTGGTGCCGTCGAACTCTCTTACTTCGCTGTCGAGGAGACCGAGAGACGCCTGCAGGTCAAGCCCTTCCATGGGCCGGGCCGCCAGTTCAAACTCGAGTCCTTTGACCCTTGATTTGGGGATGTTGACGAGAGCCTGCGCGCCTTCGTTGGCGATCAGGATGAACTCCTGCCGGTTGTCATAGTTGGTCCAGAAGGCGGCGCCATTGAAAGAAAGCATCCGGTTGAACCAGCTTGTCTTGAAGCCGACTTCAAAATTGGTTGTCTTCTCAGCCTTGAAAACCCGGCCCAGCGTGTCAGTAGCGTTGAACCCGCCTGAGCGGAAGCCGCGCCCGACCGTGGCATAAAACATGGCGTCTTCAGTCGGCTTATAGGCGAGCGAAACCTTGGGCTGCCAGAGGTCAAACGTCGCCTCGTTGACAAGGCCCGAGACGGCGTCGAGCTGATGCTTCTTGTTGCGGTCGTACCTGAGCGCAACTGTCAGCTCCAAATCCTGGAGAACATCGTAGTTGACCTGACCGAACCCGGCGTAGGCCTTGTCCTTATCGCGGGCGAACGCAGACGACAGGGGACCTGGCACCGCGTCGAGGTTGAGGCCGGTGGTGAGCGGCGTCACGCCTAGCGCCTGATTGGTCAGGAAGCCGATATAGTTGCCGAAGTCGGCGTTCACGTTGGTTTTAAGATCTCGCTTCTTGTCGAGGTAATAGGCGCCGAACATCCACCGGAATCGCTGGTCCTTGGTGGAAGTCAGGCGCAATTCCTCGCTCCAGGATTTGGTATCGAGCCCCTGATTGGCCGTCAAAATCGGTGCTGCAAAGTAATCGATATCCTCGTCGAGGTACGAGCTTACCTTGGAATGGGCGGTAATCGAGGTCAGCGTCGCCACGTCGAAATTGTAATCAACCTTGAGCGCATACTCATGCAGCTTCCGGCTCGCTGTCCCCAGATGGTCCGCCTGAACCGGCGTGGTGAAATCATTGGCGTTGGTGGCCGGGGTGAAATAGGCGGCGCCCGAATTCATGTCTTGGATGGAGGCCCGCGCATCGATGGTCAGGCGGTCGCTGGGCGTAGCAAGAATGCGGGCCCGAAACGTGAAGTTGTCGTAAAAGTTCACATCCCGGTTAAGAGTTATATTGTGAATCGTGCCACCAAAATCCTCATAGGACGCAGCCGCCCGGAAGAACAGCTTATCCTTGACGATGGGGCCGCTCATCACGCCTTTGGCTTCCCAGAAGTCGCCGTTGCCATAGCCGCCGATCACTTTGCCTTCGAGATCGTTGGTCGGCTTCTTGGTGACGATGTTAATGGCGCCGCCGATGGCGTTC
Source organism: uncultured Alphaproteobacteria bacterium (assembly GCA_963746725.1). Classification (GTDB taxonomy): domain Bacteria; phylum Pseudomonadota; class Alphaproteobacteria; order Sphingomonadales; family Govanellaceae; genus J090. The sequence continues at coordinate 358,018 of CAVVCF010000008.1, forward strand.
CGCCCATAAAGCGCGCCCTGCGGGCCCTTGAGCACTTCGATGCGCTCGACATCGAAGAGCTCCTGGGTCAGCGCATAGGAACTGGTGAGCTGAACTCCGTCGATGACCATGGCCACCGGCGGTTCCTGGTTCCGCGCCTGCCCGATGCCGCGAATAACCAGGAAGTCAACACCCGGCTGCTGGGTCTGCACAATGCTGAGGTTGGGCACCATGTTGGCGACACCGGCCACATCCTTGATCCCGGCGTCCTCAATCGTCCTGGCGGTCAGCGCGGTAATGGCGTCCGGAATATCCTGAAGCCGCTCTGCGCGCTTGCGGGAGGTCACCACGATTTCCTCGAGTCCGCTGGCACTAGGCTTGCTCTCCGCCGCAAGTGCCGGAACCGCAAGTGCAGCCATACAGACACTACCCAGAAGAAGCGCCGCCATTGGACGCGCATAATACAAGGCTTTCCGATGCATTTTTCTTCCCTCTCCGTTCTTGGGATCACGGGCCAACAACGGACCCTGGATCCGACTTTTACAACCGGGCGGCATTTGAACAGGCAGCGCCGCGCGTGCCAAGTCAGCGAAAGGAGTACGCGCCCGGAGTGTTCGCCGGGGCGCCACCCCCATTTGGAGGACAGGACGGGGAAAACTCACTTTGTTTCAGGACGTTATAGTTTAGCCGATCAGGTCCAGTTCGCGGGCGCGCGCTATGGCCTGGGCCCGGCTGCCGACCTCAAGTTTCTGATAGAGCCGCTTGCGATAGGTCTTCACGGTGCCCTCGGCAAGGCCGATCTGTCCGGCGATTTCCTTGTTGGAAAAACCATCGGCAATAAGCTTGAGGATTTCGCTTTCCCGCGCGCTCAGCGCCGCGCGGTCGCCCGGAGGCGGCTGACCGCCCGCCCGATGCTTAGTGCCCACAATACTCTTGAGGAACGCGGCCTCGGGCGGCTCCAACGTGCCGGCAGCCTCGGCCGCCAGCCGATCGAAGCGCGGATTGAGGTCGAGGAACAACCGCCTGAATCCGGATGCCCGTCCCAGCCGGAGCGCCTGAGCCAGCGCCTTGAAGGCCTCGTCCGTTGCGCCGCGGGCATGCCCGGTCAGCGCCTCGAGCACAAGCGCCGTCACCAGGGCATGGGTATTGCCGCATTCTTCCGCATATTGCCGGAGCGGCGCGGTCGCGCGCGCAGCCGCCGCCCAGTCATTGTCCTCAAGCGCGCACAGACAGGCAGTCGCCGCGATCGGTTCGGCAACCCGCCACGCCGGACCCAAGGGCAAAACCACACCATGCCTGATGTCGGCATTGTCGGGATGGGCAAACAGGGAAAGTGCTTCCCGCTCCTGCCCCACCCTCAGGCGATAGAGGATTTCAAGGGCGCGCATGTGGATATCAAGGCGGTGGAGATCACGCTTGCGGGCGTGGGCCCGGCCCCGGCCCAGGATGTCAAGGGCGGCGCCAAGATCGCCTTTGAGGAGCCTGCCAGCAGCAATGGTAACATAGCCGATCGTCACGGCCTCGACCCAGGCGTCTTGTGCCTCCACGAGCGGCAGCGCGGCCTCCGCCATTCCGGCCGCGTCTTCGTCGCCCTTTTCGAACAGGACCTGGCTGAGGAACACCGTGGCCAGCGCCGCATGGGAATGACCTTCGCCAAAGTTCTCGTCAGCCCGCGCCTTGGCTTCACGATTTTCCGCTTCTGCCAGGTCGAGCCGACCCTGGGCCAGATAGGAAAGGCCAATGAACAGGTAGACATAGTTTTCCGCATAAGACAGTTTCAGCGCCTTGCAATTGGCGATACCCTTGCGGCCGGCATCGATGGCCTCATCGAAACGCGACTCGAAAAAATAGGCAAAACAGGTCAGGTTCTTCAGAATCGCGTCGATGATCGGGTTGGCGTCCGGCAAATCGCGAATCAATTGATCGACGCTGGCGGTTTCCTCGATGGTTGGAATATCGTCGCGATAAAGCCGGAGGATGAACTCAATGGCCCGGCTGTCGGCGTAGAGGCCGGAATCCCAGTCCTTGCCGCGATAGACATGGAAATCGTCGGTGTCGCGTCGCAACTGTTCAAACACCTCGACGGCCTCATCGATATGCCCGGATTGCGCGAGGGTGTAGACGTAGCCGAGGCCGAGAGAGGGGTACTTGTGGAGGACCGAGGGCTCGAGCCGGCTGGTGACGTCCAGCACCGACGAGCCGATCCTGAGCGTGAGGCGCCAGCCGCCGCAGCGTTCCACCAGACGCGCAAAATATTCGGCGTCGCCAGCCTTCCGCGCCTGGCTGAAGGCCTCACGATAGAGACCCTTGTCGGCAAACCATTCCGCCGCCCGCCTGTGACACTCCGCCTTCTCATCCTCCGACGTCCGGCGCAGACGTTCCCGCAGGAATTCGGCGAACAGGGTGTGGTAGCGAAACCACTGGCCATCGGTATCGACCGGCATCAGGAACAGGTTCTGCCGGGCGATCAGATCGAGCTTCTCCCAGCCGTCGTGGTCCCCGGTTATCGCATTGGCAAGGTCACCGGTCACCCGCTCCAGGATCGCAGTGCGCATGAGAAACCGCTGGAGATCCCGGTCAAGGGTCAGGAAAACCTGTTCGGCGAGATAGCGGGCAAGGTCCAGGCTGCGCCCGCTCAGTGCCTGGGCCGAAAGCACTCGCCCGGAGCCACGCTGAAGCCAGATCCGCGCGAGCTGCAGGCCCGCCGGCCATCCTTCGAGCTTCGATTCAAGAAGGTCCAGGTTATCGTCGGCCGCGTCGCCATCCAGAAAGACCGCCATTTCGTCCCGGGTAAAGGCAAGGTCCGCGACCGTGATTTCGCGCAGCGCGCCCTTCATCTGGTAAGTCGCCAATTGGAGATCCGGACGAATGCGACTTGAGATCACGAGATGAACATTCGGTGGCGCGGCCTCGAGGAGAAAATCGACAAAGCGGTCATTCTCTGGCGAGGTTGCACGATGATAGTCGTCGAGAAACAGCACGAGATCCGATTTCTGGGAATGAAGTGCATTCGCAATGGCAACCTTGAACGCCGAGAATCCGGCGACCAGCACATCCTGGTCAAGAAGATCGGAAAGTGCCGCATCGCGGACGCCCGCCTCCACCAGCGCGGCCGTCAGATACGCGGCAAACTGATTAAATTCCCGGTCATCTTCGTCAAGCGAGAGCCAGCCGACGGCCAGCTTTTTATCGCTCAGCGCACCGTACCACTGGGACAGAAGCGTCGTCTTGCCGTAGCCGGGCGGGCCGACAACAAGCGTCACCCGCCCTGCCAGCACCGAGCGCTTGGGGTCGCTGAGCGCACTGAGGCGCGGAACCGAGACAGCCACCTGGGGAGGCCGCAATTTGGATTGAATAAGCCAGGGCTGAGCCACTCTTTTCCTGCCTCGCCCAAAATCACAAACCGAAAGAGCGTTTGTCGCGTTTTAACCTAACGCCGATCAGCGCGGAGGGCAAATGGCTCTTTCTCAACAGGCTTGATGAAAGCGCAAGGACATCGCCCTGATTGGCCACGATACCGAACGGCACATCGGCGGCACCCAGCCGCTGCACCGATGGATACAGGTCCACCTTGACTGTACGCAGCCGCCATCGCCTGAACCGATCAATGCGCTCCTCCATCACGGCCACAACATCGTTGAAGTGACAAGGCCCATCCAGGGCTTTCAGAAATAAAGCCGGTAACCGGCATAGGCGTTGTCAATTTAACTTGGCTTGTTCGCAACGAAGGGATGTATCGATCAGTTCAGTCGGCAGCCGATGCTTTTTCCCAAAGGTCGAAAGCTTCAGCACGCCCCTGTTTAAATGTGGAGCGGCCGGTAAGGTGGCGTTGAAGAGTAAAGGTATTGTAAGTAGCTGCCTGGATGTTCAGAAACCGTTGCGCTGATGCAGGCGATTTGAACCGCTGCATCTTTCGTTCTCGACGACGGATAGGTTGGTGAGAACACTCGGCCCGGTTATTAGCTCGCTTGTCGTCAATGTGCTCCGCGGTTAGCCCCAGAGTCCGAAAAGCAACATGATATGATCGGAGCTTGTCGGTGACGATCCGTTTTGGCATCCACCCTTGCTTTTTCATCAGTTTCCGCATGAGCTTCAAAGCTGCTCTGGTATTCCGCCTCCGCTGGACGAGGAAGTCCAAAACCTCTCCCTCATTATCGACGGCACGCCATAGCCAGTATCGCTTGCCCCGGATCATTATGGCCATTTCATCCAGGTGCCAGTAGTCGCTGGGTGTTGGGCGAGCGCGCCTCAAATTGCGCGCAATCTCCGCCCCAAACTTCCGGAACCAGCGTCTTACAGTTTCGTAAGAAATGTCGAGTCCGCGCTCAGCCATAAGCTCTTCGACGTCACGATAGCTCAGCGTGAACCGGGCATAGAGCCAGACCGCATGTTGGATAACCTCAGGGGGAAAGCGGTGGCGCTTGTAAGAGATATGTTGCATCCACCCATGCTTACTCGATTTCGCCGGTAGTAGCGAGCAAAGTTAATGTGACAGTACCCTCTATATCAATAAGAACGAGGCACAAACAGTCCGATGGTTGTTCGAGACCTATCTAGATCTCAGGAACGTCAAACTGCTGACTCGCGCCGCCCGGAACCAGGGGTTCTTGAGTAAGCGCTACACCCAGCAAAGCGGCAAGACTGTGGGCGGACATTCCTTCTCCAGAGGCCAGCTCTATTATCTTCTTCGCAATCCCCTCTACATCGGAAAGATCCGACACAAGGGAAAGCTCTACGACGGAGAACACGACGCCATCATAGACCAGGACACATGGGAGGCGGCCCAAAGTCTCCTTGACGACAATGGCCCGGGCAAAAATAGGAACAGGACCCTTTCCTCTCCGTCATGGGCGGCGGGCATCCTGCATGACGATGATGGGGAGCGCATGGTCGCCAGCCATAGCCAAAAGGGCGGACGGCGATACCGCTATTACATCTCGGCCTCTCTGCTCGACAAGAAGACCGACCCCGACAAGGGCTGGCGGCTGCCTGCAAGACAGGTCGAAGACATCATCCTTGCCGCCGTCCTCGATCTTCTCAAGGATCCGATACGGGCCGTCAGAATGAGCAGTAACGATGCATTGACGTCAACACGTCTGGATAAGGTCACAAAAGCCTGCGCCAGGATCTCCAGGCAAATCTGCGCAGCCAAAGAAAAGACCGACTCGGACTCTTTCAGAACTTCTCCTGCGCCCGCTCCTTCACCGGATCGACGTGAGCCTCTACGAAATCAGAATCACATTCGAGCCCATGGAGTTTCAGAAATGTCTGGGACTCAGGAAGTTCGACACAGGAATCAGAAATGGGCGACACAGATCCAGCCTCAGACTTCCCGCACATGACAGTCCCGGTTCAACTGAAGCGGCGGGGCGCGGAAATGAGACTCGTGGTACCAGGCAAGCAGACTGAATCAAAACCCACGGATGAAACCCTCGTGAAGCTGGTGGCAAGAGCCCACTGCTGGTTCGAAGATCTGAAGACCGGAAAGGTCGAAAAGGTTCGCGACATTGCCGAGAGAGAGAAAATGTACCCTGCGGACGTGAGTTCGCATCCTGCCCCTTGCTTTCCTGGCCCCGGATATCGTCACCGCCATTCTCAAAGGCGAACAGCCCATCGATCTCACGCCCCAGAAACTCAAGCGTCTCAAAGACCTCCCTCTCGACTGGCAGGAACAAAGACGCGTTCTGGGATTCGCCTAAGCGACCCGACCTTTACCAAATCAGAATGACATTGTTGGGACTAGACGAAACAAGGGGTATGGTTCTTTGATCCGTTCCCGCTACTCCGAGAATTTAAATGGATTGGACGCCAAAGGCCGAACAGAGACCGGGGCCCGAAATGGCCGGATTTCGGACCTCATTCCACGGTCTCCGATCCAATCCATATACGCCAAGTCCCGCGGAACCGCGGGATATGCCGAATCAGAAAAAATCATTCTATATCAGTGGCTTATGGGTGGTGGGCCTGGCAGGACTCGAACCTGCGACCAAACCGTTATGAGCGGTTCGCTCTAACCAACTGAGCTACAGGCCCTCCGTGGCAGATTTTCCGCCTCTCAATATCAGAAAAGGCGGCCGGACGCGAGGCCCAAGCCGCCCTAACGCGGTTGATCGCTCAGGTCTGCTCGAGGAAGCTGCGGAGCTTGCGCGACCGGCTCGGATGCTTGAGCTTGCGGAGCGCCTTGGCCTCGATCTGGCGGATACGTTCGCGCGTCACCGAGAATTGCTGTCCCACCTCTTCGAGCGTGTGGTCCGTGTTCATGCCAATGCCGAAGCGCATCCTAAGCACCCGCTCCTCCCGCGGCGTCAGCGAGGCGAGCACCCGCGTGGTGGTATCGCGCAGGTTGGACTGGATCGCGGAATCGAGCGGCAGAATGGCGTTCTTGTCCTCGATGAAATCGCCGAGATGGCTGTCTTCCTCGTCCCCGATCGGGGTCTCGAGACTGATCGGCTCCTTGGCGATCTTCATCACCTTGCGCACTTTCTCGAGCGGCATGCCGAGACGTTCGGCGAGCTCCTCGGGCGTCGCTTCCCGGCCGATTTCATGCAGCATCTGGCGGCCGGTGCGCAGCAGCTTGTTGATGGTCTCGATCATATGGACAGGGATGCGGATGGTGCGCGCCTGGTCCGCGATCGAGCGGGTAATCGCCTGCCGGATCCACCATGTGGCGTAGGTCGAGAACTTGTAGCCGCGGCGGTATTCGAACTTGTCCACCGCCTTCATCAGGCCGATGTTACCTTCCTGGATGAGATCGAGGAACTGCAGGCCGCGGTTAGTGTATTTCTTGGCAATGGAAATCACCAGGCGCAGGTTGGCCTCGACCATTTCCTTCTTGGCGATCCGGGCTTCTTTCTCACCCTTCTGGACCCGATGGACGATACGCCGGAACGCGCTGATCCGCAGGCCGGCTTCCTGGCTGATCTCGGCGATCTCACTGCGAATGGCCTCGACCTCTTCGGCGTCCTTACTGCCAAAGTCCTTCCAGCCCTTGCCAGGCAACGTCTTGACCCGATCGAGCCAATCGGGATCGAGCTCCTGGCCCATATAAGCTTCAAGAAATGCCTTGCGCGCCACGCGCCGGCTTTCCGCCACGCGCAGCAGCTTGCCTTCAAGGCTCATGAGTTGCTTGTTGAGGCTGTAGAGTTGCTCCACCATCGCCTCGATGCGCGCATTGTTGAAATGCAGGCTTTTGACAAGGTCGATCACTTCACGGTGCAGTTTCTCCAGCCTCTTTTCCTGCGCCGGAGCGAGCGATTCGCTGTTGAGCTCCGCCTCAAGGCGCGCCTCCTGCAGCTTGGCAAATTTCTTGTAGGTGGAGGTGATCTTGACCAGCGTTTCAAGAACCGCGGGCTTCAGCGCCTCTTCCATGGCGGCAAGCGACATGTTGTTCTCGGCGTCGTCATCATCCTCGCCGTCGTCGCTGTCGTCGCCCTCACCTTCGCTGTCCGTCTGGCCGTCACCTTCGGCGTCGTCCTCACCCCGGACCGCCCCATTGCCCTTTGCCTCGCCGGCGGCAGGCTCTTCCTCCTTCGCAGTCTCGGCGGCGGCCGGAGCTTCACCCGCGTTAGCGCCGTTGTGACCGTTACCGTCCGGACCCGTATCCCCGTAGGTGGCATCAAGGTCGATAATATCGCGCAACAGGATATCGCCCTCGTTCAGATGCTCCGACCAGGAAATCAGGGCCTTGAAGGTCAGCGGGCTTTCGCAAAGCCCGGCGATCATCGTCTCCCGGCCGGCCTCGATCCGCTTGGCGATGGCAATCTCGCCCTCGCGGGACAACAGCTCCACGCTGCCCATCTCGCGCAGGTACATGCGTACCGGATCGTCGGTACGGTCGCCCGCCTCGGCTTTGGCGGGGGCGGAGAATTCGATTTCTTCGCTTTCTTCCTTATCCTTATCCTTGTCGTTATCGTTCTCGGCGCTGTCGTCTTCGGCCGCGGCCTTACCGTCGCCGGAGTCATCGACCTCGTCGTTTTCGACTACATTGACGCCCATTTCGGAAAGCATGGTCATCACGTCCTCGATCTGCTCGGAGGACATCTCATCCTGCGGCAAGGTCTTGTTGAGCTCGTCATAGGTGATGTAGCCCCGCTCCTTGGCCTGGGCGATCATCTTTTTGACCGATTGCTCCGCGGAATCAATCAGCGGGCTGTCCGTGCTTTCCTCGGTAACTTCGACCTGCTCGGACGCTTCAGAAGCCTTCGATGCCATTTAAGCCTTATCTCCATAATGGCCGCGGGAGCGATTTTGCCTGCCCTTTGATCCGCCGCCCACATCCGCGTACTCTTTAAATAATGCTGATCCCTCAGACCGATTTTTGCCGTCCCGACGCTATGCCAAACCCCTCCAGATTAGCCTCCAGCCCCTCACTCTGATCGATCTGGGCCTTAAGCGCGGAAAAACGCGCGAAGGTTTCATCCGTCATATTCTCTGCCAATTCCCGCTCAAGAGCCTTGAGTTCGCGTTCCATGGTCAGCGTACGATAATGGAGCGCCCTAGCCTGCTGCCAGCCGCTCTCTACGTCTCTTAATGCTGCGTCCGGTTTCGCAAACCACAAACTCGCGAATGCCGCATCCAGCGATTGCACCAGTCCTTCCCAGCCCTCCGCCTTGAGATGGCGTCTCAAATGGTCCATGTCAAGACCGTCTCGCAAAGCCGCTATACGTATGATTTCGGCCCTTAGTTTGTCAAGGTCCGGATTGAGGAGTTCCAGCCCGGCAATGTCCTCGGCATGGGCCTCGATCAGCGCCGGGTGATTGATCAAACACAACAGCAGGAGTTGTTCGCGTTTGCGGGACCGGGAAGCGGCGCCTTCGCGGGCAAGAGACGATGTCCGAAGCCGTCCCGACGAGGGCATCTGTGCTCTTGGTCTGCCGCCCTCGCGCCAGCCCCGTCCAGTTCTGCCCGGAAGCTCCCGTCGTTGCCAGGGGGGCGCAGCCCGCGCGGTTCCGAACAGCTCGCCGAGACGGCGGCGGAATTCTTCACGATAAAAGGCCTGAACCTTGCTGTCGCGAATATCATTGAGGTGGCCCATTACGTCACGCTCGAGCCCGGCGCGCCGTTCGGGTGTGTCCAGGGGCGCGCCCTCGGTCGAAATCTGCCACAGCATATCGGCAAGCGACCGGGCGTTCTGGATCACCTTCTCAAAGGCCTCCCTGCCCTCGCCCTTCACCAGGCTGTCCGGATCCTCGCCGGCCGGCAAAAGCGCAAAGCTGAGCGAATAGCCGGGTTTGAGGTGCGGAACCGCGCGCTCCACCACCCGCTCGGCAGCCCTCAGGCCCGCCGTGTCACCGTCGAAGCACAGCACCGGTTCCGGAACCAGACGCCACAAGACGCCGAGCTGGTCCTCGGTCAGCGCGGTGCCAAGCGGCGCCACCGCTTCGCCGATCCCGGCCCGGCTGAGCGCAATCACGTCCATATAGCCCTCGACCACGATAACGCGCCCGGCATCGCGGGCGGGGCCACGCGCCTGATCGAGGTTATAGAGCATATAGCCCTTGTGGAAGAGCGGCGTTTCCGGCGAATTCAGATATTTGGCCGCCGCATCGTCAAGCGCGCGGCCGCCGAACGCCACCACGTCGCCCCGCACGTCGCGGATTGGAAACATCGCCCGGTTGCGGAACCGATCGAGCGGCGCCCGGCCATCGTCCGGATATATAATGAGACCCAATTCGCCAAGCTGGGCATCATCCAGCCCCCGCGCTTTCAGAGCATCAAGGAGCGCCGTGCGTCCGGCCGGGGCGAAGCCGAGCGCGAAACGCCGGATCGTCTCTTCATCCAGGCCGCGTTTCCCGAGGTAGTCGAGTGCGCCCTTGCCGGCGGCGGACCAAAGCTGGCTTTCGAACCATTTGGCCGCCATCGCCTGCACGTCCTTGAGCCCGGCGCGCCGGCGCGCCTTTTCTTCCGCTTCAGGGTCGCGGGCCGGCAGGGCGAGGCCTGCTTCGCCAGCCAGCCGCTCCACCGTTTCGGGAAAGCCGAGGCCCTCGGTTTCGCTGACGAAGCGGATTACGTCGCCGTGCGCCCCGCAGCCGAAGCAATGGTAAAAGGCCTTGTCATCGTTGACAGTGAACGACGGCGTCTTTTCCGAATGAAACGGGCAAAGGCCAACAAACTCCCGGCCGCGGCGGGTCAGGCGCACCTTATGCCCGATAACCTCGCTCAGCCTCAGCCGACCTCGGAGTTCGTCGAGAAACTCAGGCGAAAAGCTCATGCTTGTCCTCGGTGCGACGCTCGGCCCGACGCCAAGTGCACCCGTTTTCCGGTTAAGATGACGACGTCAAAAGGCCTCTCACGATCGCCCCCGCCCTGGAGGGATCCATCCGGCCTGCGTATTGCTCTTTCAGGTACCCCATCACCCGGCCCATATCCTTGAGGCTCGAAGCCTCAAGCGCCGTGACGGTTTCCCTGCATATGGCCTCCAGTTCGGCATCCGACAATTGCGGCGGCAGAAACTCCTGTATGATCTCGGTTTCTTCCTGCTCCTCAGCGGCAAGCTCGAGCCGCCCGCCTTCCTCATAGGCCTTGATGCTCTCCTTGCGCTGTTTGATCATCCGGCCGAGAATGTCGACGACCCCGCTGTCGTCGACCGGATCCTTGCCCTCACCCCTGAGGCTGATGTCGCGATCCTTGATCGCCGCCATGATAAGCCGCAAGGTCGCAATGCGGCGCGTCTCTTTCGCTTTCATGGCGACTTTGAGCGCATCGCTGATCCGTGCTCTCAGCGATTCGCTGTTCTGATCAACAGCCATGCAAACCCACCTTATCTTGTTGCCCCACGCAGCCGAATCCTGACCCCCGGTCAGTGGCTCGAATGCTGGCGCCAACTCTACCCCAAAGACACAGGCAAGGCAAACCTCCGTAAATTCCCATAACTCATTGAAATAACTTGTCTATTTTTTCCAGGCTCGTTCTTGACCTCAGCCACCGTTTCTCCTATCTTCCGGACAATTTGCGCAGCGGCTCCTTGTAAGCTTGGACTTTCGGACCTTTCCGTCTCGGTTTGAACCGATCGAGCGAACCGGTGCCGCGCAACCACGAAACCGGAGCTGGTTCAGAGAGCCCATGACCGACGCCCTATCCGCGGCCCGGCCGCCGACCTCAGACATCACAGCGGTTCTCGTTCTCGCTGATGGTACAGTGTTTTGGGGGTACGGACTGGGGGCGCCGGGGTCAACGGTTGGTGAAGTCTGTTTCAACACGGCGATGACCGGCTACCAGGAAATCCTCACCGATCCGTCCTACGCCGGCCAGATCATCACCTTTACCTTTCCCCATGTGGGTAATGTCGGCACCAACAGTTTCGATATCGAGACGACGACGGCCGCCGCGCGTGGGCTGGTGCTCCGGAACGTGATTACCGATCCCTCGAACTACCGCTCCACTAGCCACCTCAATGAGTGGCTCAAGGGCCAGAACCTGATTGGCGTCAGCGGTGTGGATACCCGCCGGCTGACCCGCCATATTCGCCTGGGCGGCGCGCCGAACGGGGTGATCGCCCACAGCCCGGAGGGTGCATTCGATATTCCGGCGCTGATCGAAGAAGCGCGAGCCTGGCCCGGCCTTAAGGGCATGGACCTCGCCAGGGAGGTGACCTGCCTTCAGACCTACGGCTGGGACGAGACCCGCTGGTCGTTCGACAGCGATGGCGGCGCCTACGGCCGGCAGGACAGCCCGACCACTCATGTGGTCGCGGTGGATTATGGCATCAAGCGCAATATCCTGCGTTGTCTGGCAAGCACAGGCGCGCGCGTCACCGTGGTCCCGGCGACCGCCACGGCGGAAGAGATTATGGGCCACAAGCCCGACGGCATCTTTCTGTCCAATGGACCCGGCGACCCTGCCGCTACCGGAGACTATGCGGTGCCGGTCATTCGCGATCTTCTGGAGACGGGCACGCCGCTCTTTGGTATCTGTCTTGGTCATCAGTTGCTGGCGCTGGCGCTTGGCGCGACCACCGTCAAGATGCATCAGGGCCATCGCGGCGCCAACCATCCGGTCAAGGATCTGACCACCGGCAAGGTGGAAATTACCACCATGAATCATGGCTTCACGGTGGATGAGACGAGCCTGCCCGACAGCGTGACGGCCACCCATATCTCGCTGTTTGACGGGACGCTCTGTGGTCTTGCCGTCGATGGCAAGCCGGTGTTTTCCGTCCAGCATCACCCCGAAGCCTCGCCCGGCCCCCAGGACAGCTATTACCTTTTTGAGAGATTTATGGACCTCATTCGCGACCATGCCTAAACGTGGAACCATTCACCCCCTCACCCCAACCCCTCTCCCACGGAGGGGAGAGGGGCTCCCGAACCAGCTTATCAATCGAGCATTGTGTAACAAATGCCTAAACGCACCGACATAAAAAGCATTCTGATCATCGGCGCGGGGCCTATCATCATCGGCCAGGCGTGCGAGTTCGACTATTCGGGCACCCAGGCGTGCAAGGCGCTCCGGGAAGAGGGCTACCGGATCATTCTGGTCAATTCCAACCCGGCCACCATCATGACCGACCCGGAACTGGCGGACGCCACCTACGTGGAGCCGATCACGCCGGAGATGGTGGAAAAAATCATCGAAAAGGAACGCCCGGACGCCATCCTGCCGACCATGGGCGGGCAGACCGCGCTGAACACCGCGCTGGCGCTTTCCGACAGCGGCGCGCTCAAGAAATACGGCGTCAAGCTGATCGGCGCCAACGAAGACGCCATCGCCAAGGCCGAGGACCGCCAGCTTTTCCGAGACGCCATGGACCGGATCGGGCTCGAATCGCCTCGAAGCACAGTGGCGCGCTCGCTCGACGAGGCCCGCGCCGCGCTCGAGAAAACCGGCCTGCCGGCCATCATCCGGCCAAGCTTCACGCTGGGCGGCACCGGTGGCGGCATTGCCTATAATATAGAAGAGTTCGAAAAGATCGTCGCCCGCGGGCTCGACGCCTCGCCCGTGACCGAGGTTCTGATCGAGGAATTGGTGCTTGGCTGGAAGGAATACGAGATGGAGGTGGTCCGCGACACGGCGGACAACTGCATCATCATCTGCTCCATCGAAAACATCGATCCCATGGGCATCCATACCGGCGACAGCATTACCGTGGCCCCGGCGCTGACCCTGACCGACAAGGAATACCAGCGGATGCGCAACGCCTCGATCGCGGTGCTGCGCGAAATCGGGGTCGAGACCGGCGGCTCGAACGTCCAGTTCGCGGTCAACCCGGACGACGGCCGTCTGGTGATTATCGAGATGAACCCCCGGGTCTCGCGGTCCTCGGCGCTCGCCTCCAAGGCCACCGGCTTTCCCATCGCCAAGGTGGCGGCCAAGCTTGCGGTGGGCTATACGCTCGACGAGCTGACCAACGATATCACCGGCGTCACCCCGGCGTCGTTCGAGCCGACCATCGATTATGTGGTCACCAAGATCCCGCGTTTCACCTTCGAGAAGTTCCCGGGCACCGAGCCCCTGTTGACCACCGCCATGAAATCGGTGGGCGAGGCCATGGCCATCGGCCGGTCCTTCCCGGAATCGCTGCAAAAGGCGCTGCGTTCGCTGGAAACCGGCCTTGATGGCCTTGACGAGGTCGACATTCCCGGTGTCGACCCGGCGGCCCCCGAAAAGGAAGCCATCCTCGCCGCGCTGGCCCGGCCCACGCCGGACCGGCTGCTGGTGGCGGCCCAGGCGATGCGCTTCGGCCTCAGCGTCGATGAAATCCAGGCCGTGACGAAATACGATCCCTGGTTCCTGCACCAGATCGCCGACATCGTCGCCGGAGAGAAAGCCGTGCGCGCGACCGGCCTGCCCGGCGACAAGGCGGGTCTGCTGAAACTGAAACAAATGGGCTTCTCGGACGCGCAGTTAGCGTCCTTTACCGGCGGCAAGGAATTGGAGGTCCGCGCCCGGCGTCACGCGCTTGGCGTCTACCCGACCTACAAGCGGATCGACACCTGCGCGGCCGAATTCGAGGCGCGCACGCCTTACATGTATTCGAGCTACGAAACCGATGTCATGGGCGCGGCGGAATGCGAATCGCAGCCCACGGACAGCAAAAAGATCGTGATTCTGGGCGGCGGGCCCAACCGGATCGGACAGGGTATCGAGTTCGACTATTGTTGCTGCCATGCCGCTTTTGCCCTGTCGGACGCGAATTTTGAGACCATCATGGTCAACTGCAATCCGGAAACGGTATCGACCGACTATGACACTTCGGATCGCTTGTATTTTGAGCCGCTGACCGCCGAGGACGTGCTCGAGCTGATCCGGGTGGAGCGCACCAACGGCGAATTTCTTGGCGTCATCGTTCAGTTCGGCGGGCAGACGCCCTTGAAGCTCGCCAAGGCGCTCGAAGCGGCAAACGTGCCGATCCTCGGCACGTCGCCCGACGCCATCGACCTTGCCGAAGACCGCAAGCGGTTCCAGGAGCTTCTCGCCCGGCTCGGCCTCAAGCAGCCCGAGAACGGTCTCGCCACCTCGACCGATGAGGCCCGCGTGATTGCCGAGCGGATCGGATACCCGGTGTTGATCCGTCCGTCCTATGTGCTCGGTGGCCGGGCCATGGAAATCGTCCATGACAACGCCGGACTTGAACGCTACATGACCGAGGCTGTGCGGGTTTCGGGCGACAGTCCGGTGCTGATCGATTCATACCTTACAGGCGCTACTGAAGTGGACGTGGACGCGCTCTCGGACGGCACGGACGTCTACGTCGCCGGCATTATGCAGCATATCGAGGAAGCCGGCATCCATTCGGGCGACTCTGCCTGCTCGCTCCCGCCCTATTCGCTGTCCGACGCCATCATCGCCGAGATCCGCGCCCAGACCCGCCAACTGGCGCTGGCGCTTCAGGTTGTCGGGCTGATGAACGTCCAGTTCGCGGTCAAGGATGAAGAACTCTACATCATCGAGGTCAACCCGCGCGCCAGCCGGACCGTCCCCTTCGTCGCCAAGACCATCGGCGCGCCCATTGCCAAGATCGCATCCCGCATCATGGCTGGCGCGCGGCTCGCGGACTTTAACCTGTCGGACAGGCCGCTCGACCATGTTGCGGTCAAGGAAGCGGTGTTTCCGTTCGCGCGGTTCCCGGGCGTGGACATTCTGCTCGGCCCGGAGATGCGCTCCACCGGCGAGGTGATGGGGCTCGACCGCAGTTTTTCCCGCTCATTCGCTAAGAGCCAGCTTGCCGCCGGAGTCGTGTTGCCGCTCGAGGGCACGGTCTTCATCTCGGTCAAGAACGAGGACAAGCCCGCCGTGATGGAGGCGGTCCGGGCGCTCCTTGAAATGGGCTTCAAGGTCATCGCTACCGGAGGGACCGCGAGCTTCCTTCAGGACCAGGGCCTCGAGGTGGAGCGAATCAACAAGGTGCTCCAGGGCCGGCCGCATATTGTGGACGCCATGAAGAACGGCGAGGTGGCGCTTGTGTTCAACACCACCGAAGGGGCCCAGTCCATCGCCGATTCATATGAATTGCGCAGGACAGCCCTTATTCACCGCATCCCCTATTATACGACTGTGGCCGGCGCGCGCGCAGCGGTGGATGCGATCCGTACGCTTAGAGACGGCAGTCTTGATGTTGCCCCCCTTCAATCTTATATTACTCCGTCGTCCTAAAGAACACTCCAAGGACAAGCAACCGGAGTAACCAAGTTGCCGACTTCCTCTCGGGGAAGTGGGAAACAGGTGATTTTGCAGTCACCCCAGAAACAGGATAGTCAGGTCGATGGTAGAAAAGGTGCCAATGACAAGGGCGGGATATGACGCCCTGCACACGGAACTGAGAAATTTAAAGCACGTGGAGCGGCCCTCCGTCATTTCGGCAATTGAGGAAGCGCGCGCCCACGGCGACCTTTCGGAAAATGCCGAGTACCACGCCGCCAAGGAGAAACAGGGTCATATTGAAACCCGGATCCTCGAGGTTGAGAGCGTCCTGTCGCGCGCGGATGTCATTGACCCGACGGCGCATTCAGGCGACCGGGTCATCTTTGCAGCCACCGTCACGGTCGCCGACGAAGACGACAAGCCGGCGCGGTACCAGATCGTCGGTCAGCACGAAGCGGACGTAAAGGATGGCCGTATTTCCTACAGCTCCCCTCTGGGCCGCGCCCTGATCGGCCGGGCAGTCGGTGACGAGGTTGAAGTCGCCACGCCGGGTGGCGAGAAGTATTACGAGATCACCAAAATCGAATTTATCTGACGCGGGGCGTCAGTCCCCGTCGAACGGAACGCCCGGGGCCTTCTTGGAGCACCGGATGGTGAGCGCCGTCTTGACGCTCGCGACGTTGGGCGCAGAGGTCAGATGGCCGGTCAGAAAACTCTGAAACTCGGCCAGATCGTGCGCAACAATCTTGAGGATAAAATCAATCTCACCGCTCAGCATGTGACATTCGCGCACCGCCGGCCACCCGTTAACCATGGCCTCGAACGCCTTGAGGTCGCCTTCCGCCTGGCTATGCAGGCCGACAAGCGCAAACGCGGTAATACCAAAGCCAAGCGCGCTCTGGGCGATCTCCGCATGATAGCCGGTAATAAAGCCGGCCTGCTCAAGCGCACGCACCCGTCTCAGGCACGGCGGGGCGGTTATGCCGACCCGTTCCGACAATTCCACATTTGTCATACGGCCGTCTTTCTGCAGAGCGGCCAGAATTTTAAAGTCGATATCGTCCAATCGGACACCGCGATGCATGACTTTTGGCCTTCCTTGCGCGCCGTGAGGTCGCGCAGTTTGATTTGCTATAGCGCAGGATAAAAACAATTTTCCTGTCTGGCTAGAAACAAAATTGCCGATTGGCGCAAACTATATTCAAATAACGCGGCTACCGATGCCCCCTGATCCTTGTTATCCGTTTGCCCGCTTCCCCTCGGATGGCGGTTATGCCAAAATAGCGAGATCAAGACAGGGCCCCCGCAACAGGGGCGCCCGGAGGGGTCAGGAGTTAAACGGGTTGGCGGTCGATCTTGCCGAGATTCTGAGCATGCTTAAGGAGCGCTCACAGCGCGGCCGGAATCTTGTGTTCCGGCACGTCGCCGACCTGTTTCTCGCCGGCAAGGTACCTCATCTGTCGGGCGACCGCGCGACGCTTCTGGAGATCCTGCGGATCTTGAGGCCGAAGGTTGATATCGGGGTCCGACGGGAGCTTTCCGGTCATCTCTATTCGATGGAACACCCGCCCCAGGGCCTTCTCGACCTGTTGCTCGATGATGTCGACGAGGTCAGTGGTCCGCTCCTGGATTACGCTGCGATCCCCGAGCAGACGATGATCCGCCTGACCGAAGAAGCCCCGATCGAGGTCATCAGCCGGCTCAAGCGCCGCCACGATCTACCGCCGCGGGTTCGTGCGCGCATTGACGATCGCTTCGCAAAGCCTCGGGCCCCGCGTGAGACCGTGCAGCCGCAGCCTGAACCGGTAACGGCGCCCGCACCGGACGTCGCGGCGCAGCGTGAACAGGAGCCCGCCGCCGTGGCGGCGCCCGCAAAACCGGATAAACCGGCCTCGGCCGCACCCCCTGAATTTGAGGAACTGGGCCATATCCCGGCAATCCAGGCGCCTTATTATCCGGATATTGCTGCGCTTGGTGAAACGCTCGCCGATATGGCCAGGCGCAATACGGAATTCCGGGATTTCGTCCGGACAAGCAGCGAATGGCAATGGGAAACCGACCGCGAGGGCCGGATCACCTACCTGTCGGATGGCGCCGCGCGCGCGCTCGGCCGGCCCGTTTCGTCTTTGCTGGAACGGCCGTTGACGGAGGTAATCCAGGCCTCCGAAGGGACGGCCGGTCAGGAAGCCGCTGTGATTTGGCAGGCTCTCGATCGCCGTTCGGCCTTTGACGAACTCGCGATCGCAACCCAAGGCTTCGATGGGACCTGCGCCTGGAAACTGGCGGCTGTCCCGGTCTTCGATCTCGACAGCGGGCGGTTTCAGGGCTACCGCGGCGTTGCCGAGGCGATGACCAGCCTGCCGGCGCTCGGATTGCCGGCCAACAGCAATGCGCCCCGCCGCCGGGCGAAATCGGAGACGCCCGAATCCGGGTTCGATCGCGGGGTTGCCGATGCGATCCAGGGCCTGAGTCTATGAGATCAGGACGCCGCTCAATGCCATTCTCGGATTTTCCGAAATGATTGAGCTCGAGACCTGGGGCAAGATCAATGACGACTACCGCCGCTCGGTCCGCAGCATTATCGAGGCGGCCAAACAGCTCAACGAGTTGATCGGCGATATTCTCGAGAACGCGAAATTGCGGTCCCGGTTCGACGGGCTTTATCCCAAGTCATTTTCACTGTCTTCCGCGGTCACCGAGGCGATCGAGGCCGTTGGCGATCAGGCAGGCCGCCGCAAGGTCTTAATCGAAACGCCGGCCCAGGGGCTGCGCGTGATCATCTATAGTGACCCGCGCCTGGTCCATTACAGCCTCGTGCGTCTGCTGCGCTCCGCGATTGAGGAGTCCGAATCGCCGGGCAAGATAGACCTCGTCCTGAAAACCTGCGCCGACGGCAGCGTCGACATCGACGTCCCATTCCAGCCGGATGCGGAGGGGACGTCAGCATTGGGCAGCCTTTCACCCCTGTCCCGGTTTCGTGTCAATCTCGCCGAAGAGCTTGCCACGCTCATCGGCGCAACTGTCAGCGAAAGCAGGTCCGGCGAACACCATACCCTCACCCTGCGCCTGCCACCCCATGACCGCTTCCCTGTCACGGACTGATATCAATGGTCAAAGTCCACTTCCATCGTTTATCATTAGATAAAATTTTAGATAAATAAAAAACAATTCGATATTAAATAAAAGATGATACAAAATCAGACGTTCTCCTAATCCGTTTTCATTTTCTTTCTTTTATTCTATTCACATTAACCTCTTCTTCATAATTCTCCGTGATATTGGCTAAACCAATGTTTGGCAATTGGAGACGAGTGATGCTGATTAAGTTACTCAAAAAGCTACGTAAGAGCGAGGCGGGTGCAACCGCTATTGAATACGGCTTGATTGCGGCCCTGGTTTCAGTGGTCTGCATCGCGGCCCTGACCGGCGTCGGTACTCAGCTCAAGACGACCTTTGAAACGGTCCAGACTGATCTGACCAACGCCAACGCAAGTACGGGCGGTTAATCCACCTTAGCTCTATACGTTTCTGGTAATTGTGACGGCTCCGAACGCTTACGTTCGGAGCCGTTGCATTACCAGCCGTTTTTGTCCGTCCAAATACAACTTTAGATAAAGAAAAAAACAACCAAAACAGTATTCGATACTTTTGCTCCGACCATTAACTCACAATGACTTCGATTAACCCATTGTTCATCAATATTTGGGATACATAACACGACACAAAAACCGTCATTGGAGATCGGTGATGATGATCAAATTGCTCAAGGAATTGCGTAAGTCTCGTGCCGGAGCCACGGCTGTGGAGTATGGGTTGATAGCGGCCCTGGTATCAATCGCCATAGTCGGCGCGTTGAGTGCCGTCGGCACGCAGCTGACCGATACCTACACAACGATAGGGGACGACCTGTCTCAGGCCGCCGCCTCGACCGGCGGTTGATCCGGCATTGACCGAAAGAGTTTACATGACCAGTAGCGGCTCAGAACCTCACCGGTTCCGAGCCACTCTTGAGTTTGAGACCCCGGAAAAGGGGCGGCTTGCAACAAGACAACAACTATAAAGTCAAGTGACTGCCCCGACAGACACGGCGCCGATGTGCCGGCAAGGCAACTATGACAACTTTTGCCACAGGACTGTCGTTTTCTGCCCTCGCAGCGTTTGCGCTGCTGCTGATTACAGCAGCGATCAGCGACGTACGAACCTATGTCATCTCAAATCGGCTGAACCTGGCGGTCGCGGCAAGTTCAGTATTGTTCCTGCTCGCCCAGTCCCTGTTGCCGGCCGAGACGCGGATTATAGATCTGTCGGTCCCCTATATTATAAAGACGGCCGCCGCGGCAGTGCTCGTGTTTGCGGTTTGCCTTGTCCTTTTTGCAAAAGGCCTGATGGGAGGCGGCGACGTCAAGTTGATCACCTTGTGTACGCTGTGGGCAGGCCCTGCCCTCGTGCTGCCTTTCGTGTTTTTCATGGCAGTCGCCGGGGGACTGGTGACAGTCGCAATCCTGATTCTTTCGCGAACAACGCGATTCAGTTCCGCACCTTCACCGATTGTAAACCCTCTGGGGCCTAAGATGCACAAAACCAAGGTTCCTTACGGTGTCGGAATAGCAACTGGTGGGTTGTATGTCGCCGTCACATTGGCAGCCCATATGGGCCTTGGCGGATAAGGAAGGAATGCTATGAACATAAATATCCGGAGCGTGGTCCTTATCGTCGCGGCACTGGTTATTGCCGGTGTCACCGCTCTCCTGGCGCGCAGCTGGCTTTCGTCGGAGCGCCCTGAACAGGTCGTGGCTGCGCCGGTGCCCACAGCAAAGCTCGAGGTTCTGGTCGCCAAATCCGATCTGCCTGCAGGACGCATTCTGCAGTCGGGCGATCTGAGGTGGCAGGCCTGGCCCGATGTCGACGTTCCCGACGAATACATCCGCAAGCAAAACGCCAACGAAAGCCCGGGTTTTGCCGGTTCAGTGGTGCGCACGGGTATCCGCGCCGGTGAGCCGATATCGCGCTCCAGGATCGCCGCCCCCGGTGAGCGCGGGTTCCTTGCCGCCGTCCTTACCCCGGGCATGCGCGCGGTCTCGGTCAAGGTGGACCAGACGTCCGGCATTGCGGGCTTCGTCTTCCCGGGTGATCGCGTTGACCTGATCCTGAGCCACAAGATCGCCGACCAGGAGGCGCGAATCCAGCATGAGGCAAGCGAAACCGTGCTAACCGATGTCCGGGTTCTCGCCATCGATCAGCGCACGGACGATCAGAAAAACACACCCGCGGTGGTCAAGACCGTCACTCTTGAAGTCACGCCGAAGCAGGCGGAGCACGTCGCCGTTTCCCGCTCGCTCGGCAAATTGTCGTTAAGCCTTCGAAGCCTCGGCGATCCCGATGGCGCCGTTGCATCCGACCCGCTCGCACCCGAAAAGCCCCAGGTCGGCAAGAGCTATACCTGGGATAGCGATGTCAGTCAGGTGCTGGGCGGCAGCGGAAACAACGGCAACAGCATTTCGGTCGCCCGCGGAAGCCAGGTGACGCAAGTCAATGTGGAGAACGGGAAATGATCTCTAACCTCCAAAAGAAAGGCATGACCATGCGTTGTGCGAAGCTTGCAACTGCAGCGTTCTCGGTTCTGGCCGTCTTCGCGGTGGCGTCCTTGGGTGAAGCGTCTTACAGCGACGCCAACGCCGGTGCTCGCGTCGTCGAGACCAATGGCGTCGGCATCCATGTGGAGGTCAGCAACGGCAAGCTGGTGCGCCTCGACCGCCCGGCCGCCAACGTGTTCATCGCGGACCCCGAGGTTGCGGATATCCAGGTCAAGTCGCCCCGGCTGGTCTATGTGTTCGGCAAGAAAACCGGCACGACCAGCCTCTATGCGGTCTCGAAGAACGATGAGGTGCTCTACAGCGGCACGGTGACTGTGACCCATAACCTCGACCAGGTCCGCTCCGCCCTCAAAAAGGTTATTCCAGACGCCCATGTCGGCGTCGATCAGTTAAACGGCGTCCTGATGCTCACCGGCAACGCCGCCTCCCCGGCCGAGGCCGACGACGCGCAGCATATCGCCCAGAAATTCCTCGGCAAGGATCAGGACGTGGTCAACCGCATCCATATTGCGGCCGCCACCCAGGTTAACCTCCGGGTGCGGGTCGCCGAAGTGAGCCGCGACGTCTCGAAACAGCTCGGCTTCAACTGGGAAGGCAGCCTGGGATTCGGCCAGTCATTCGTCGGTATCCAGAATGCCGCCGACGTGTACCACGTCATTCCCAGCAACGTGTTTAAAGATGCGCTTGGCAACCCGTTGCCGGTCAAGGAATTCTTCACCAACACCCGGAGCGTCGGCAGCCTGTTCGGCAGCTTCGTCACCGGCAAGCTCGACCTCAATTACATCATCGACGCGCTGGAAACCGAAGGGTTCATTACCGTTCTGGCCGAACCGAACCTGACTGCGCTGTCGGGTCAGAAGGCGTCGTTCCTGGCCGGCGGCGAGTTTCCCATTCCGGTGCCGCAGGAACGCGGGGTCATTACCATCGACTACCGCAAGTTCGGCGTCGCGCTGACCTTCACGCCGACGGTTCTGAGCGACAAGACCATCAACCTCAAGGTCCAGCCCGAGGTCAGCCAGCTGTCGTCCGCCGGCGCGATTACCCTCAATGGGTACAACGTTCCGGCGCTGACCACCCGGCGCGCCTCGACCACGGTTGAACTCGCCAGTGGGCAAAGCTTCGCCATTGCCGGACTGTTGCAGAACAACATCGAGCGTCAACTTACGAAATTCCCAGGGCTTGGCGATATTCCGATCCTGGGCGCCCTGTTCCGTTCCGACAAGTTCCAGCGTAACGAGACCGAGCTTATCATTATCGTTACGCCCTACGTGGTCCGGCCGGTCAGCGGCAAGCGTATGCCGACCCCGGTTGACGGGCTCAAAATGCCCAACGACATGGAACGCTATCTGCATGGCCAGAGCTATCGGGCCGAGCCCCAGTCGGGTCCGACACCGGCCGCCGACAACCAGGGGCGGACCACCGCGGCTCCCGCCGGCTTTCTGTTGAATTAGGAGATTGCTGTCATGAAACGCCTTATCTCCACTTTTGTTGCCGCCATGGGCCTCGCAGCGCTTGCCGGTTGCATGCCACAGCAATCCCAGTGGGCTGGCAATGAGACGTCCATGCGTAACACCGTGGACCTGGTTCGGGTCGCTCATGACGTGAAGTTCGAGGACAAGAGCGCGGCCCTATCCCAAGAGGAAGAAGCCAGACTCAAGGCTTTCCTGAGCAAAACCGGCTTCGACTATAGCGACCGCCTGTTCCTTGACCTGCCCGAGAACGATGATGCCGCCGCCAAGGCCGGCATTGAAAAGCAGGCCGAAGCGGTCGTTGCCGAGCTCGCCAAGCTTGGCCATGACGTCTACGCGAAACCGCTTGCCTACGGAAAAACACCCGCCGCCAACACGGTCCGCATTGTGGTCGAACGTTACGTGGTCACGCCGCCCGATTGTCCGGACTGGCGGCAGCCGGCATCGCCGAATTACGAAAATGCGCCATCGAGCAATTTCGGATGTGCGAACACGACATCGCTTGGCCTGATGGTCGCCAACCCCCGGGATCTGATCGAAGGGCGCGATTACGAGCCCTCTGACGCCGCAGACGCGGCCGCTGCCGTTCGCCGGTACCGCGAGGACAAGGTCAAATGGGGCGATAGCGACAAAAGCGCAAATATCAGTAAGGGCGTGATTGACGACAACTGATCTGAACGTTCTGGAAACTTAGAAGTCTGAACATATTGACAAACAAGGATAGGCGGAAATGAGCACCGCAAGCGACATGATCAACAAAGGCAACACCAACGAATTCGCCGCATTTGTCTGCGATTCAGGGACGACGGAAGTCCTGGTGCCGCTCCTTTCCGAACGTGAATGGCCGCTCGATAGCGTCGCCACAGGCGGTATCGAAAATGCCATCCGCGCTTTGGGATCCAGTCCTTCGCCAAAGTTCCTGCTGGTGGACCTGTCGGAATTGGCCGACCCGCGCGCGGACCTCAACTCGCTTGCCGAAGTCTGTCAGCCCGGGACCCTGGTGATCGCGCTGGGAACCGCCAATGATGTCTCGCTCTACCGCGACCTTATTGACGCCGGCATTATCGAGTATTTCGTCAAACCGGTGACCACAGACGAGGTCCGCATGGCCCTGATGAGGGCGGAAGAAGCGCTTCGCGCGGCCAGTGAAAGCGCCAGCGGTTCGCCCGCTGAAGAAGTCAAGCGCGTGATCTCGGTTATCGGCGTGCGTGGCGGCAGCGGCGCCAGCCTGGTCGCCTCTTCGGCGGCCTGGATCATGGCCAACGAGTTCGGCCGGACCGTAGCGCTCCTCGATCTTGACATTCATTTTGGCACCAACGCCCTGGTGTTCGACCTCGAACCCGGGCGCGGCCTGGTGGACGCCCTCGATAATCCGAGCCGTGTCGACGGGCTGTTTATTGAACGCGCGGTGATCAAGGAAAGCGAGAGGCTCTCTGTGCTGAGCGCCGAAGCGTCCCTTACCGAGCCGGCTATTGCTGACCCGTCGGCGCTTGGCCATCTGATCGAAGAATTGCGCGCCACCCACGAGGTGGTCATGGTCGATGCCCCGCGCTACCTGGTGGCTCAGCATCCGGCAATCCTCACCGACGCCACGGACATTGTTCTGGTCACCGATATGTCGCTGGCCGCGACGCGCGATACCATCCGCATGCTCAATTACATCAAGGACATTGCGCCCAGCAGCAACGTCAAACTTCTGGCCAACCGGCTGGGAAGCGGCGGCCCGGTCGAAGTCGACCAGAAGGACTTCGAAGCCTCGGTCGAGCGCAAAGTGGACTGGATCCTCCCGTTCGATCCCAAGACAGTGGTGACCGCGGCGAAGCGGGGCAAGCCGCTGCCTCAGGCGGCCGTCAGCAGCAAGCTCGTATCGCTCCTTAAATCCTTCAGCGAGGACCTCGTTGGCGCCAAAGTCAAGGACACGAAACCCTCGTTCTGGAAGAACCTCGTCGCGGCAGGAAAGAAGTAGAGGCAGCCCGTGTCATTTGGTCGGAAACCCTTACCGGGACAAGGACTCGACCCACGCAAGAAACCGCCACAGGGTTTCGGCCGTGGCAGCGGTCTGCCGCCAAATGGCAAGGCAGCAGCAATCGCGACACCGACGGCGGTGCCGGATGTCCCTAAAGACCTGGACACGGCCGTCGCCGAATCCCCCGCGGCAAAGACCTCCAAAGGCTCAACGGTCGATCAGGTCTACGACATCGTGGCGCCGCTTCTCAAGAAGCGGTTTACCGGCGATGAGGTACGGGTCAAAAGCCGTGGTGAACTGGCGAGCCAGATCGAGACCCTGATCGTCGAGCAGGTTAACGAGGCAGGGATCGAACTGAGCGAGCTCGAGCGCCGAGATCTCTTGACCATACTCCTCAACGAGCTTCTCTCCGGCTCCTCTGCCGAAGAGACCGCAGAAAAAAACAAGGCTGCGCGCGGGGCCAAGAAGGGCGCCAGCCAGGAAACGGTCTCGGTCGCCAAGGAACGCCTGCAGCCTCTGCTGATGGAGCATATCGACGCCTCGGCCGCCAGCGAGATGGAGCGCGGCGAGCTTTCCGAGCAAATCAGCGACGTGGTCAGCGAGCTGATGGTTCAGGAGAAGATCAACCTGAACCTCAAGGAGCAGCGTGAGCTTGTCTCCATGCTCCTCAACGACATGCTGGGCCTCGGCCCCCTGGAGCCGCTCCTGGCCGACGAAAGCGTCAACGACATCATGGTCAACGGCGCCAAGCAGGTCTATGTGGAGCGCCACGGCAAGCTCGAGCTGACCGACGTGCAATTCCGCGACCAGGCCCACCTGATGAACGTCTGCACGCGGATCGTGACCGCCATCGGCCGCCGGGTCGACGAGTCGACGCCGCTGTGCGACGCCCGCCTGATGGACGGCAGCCGCGTCAATATCATTATTCCCCCGTTGGCGATTGACGGCGCCTCGATCTCAATCCGGAAATTTTCCAAGAAAAAGATCACCATCGACCGCATGATCGAGACCCAGAACATTTCCTCCGAAATGGCGACGGTGCTCAAAATCGCGTCAGCGGCGCGGCTTAACATCCTGATTTCAGGCGGTACCGGTTCGGGTAAGACCACCATGCTGAACGCGCTGTCGCGCCTTATTGATCCCGGCGAACGCGTGGTCACCATCGAGGACGCCGCCGAACTTCAGCTTCAGCAGCCGCACGTGGTCCGGCTCGAGACCCGGCCGCCCAACCTCGAGGGCCAGGGCGAGATCACCATGCGTGATCTGGTTAAGAACTCGCTGCGTATGCGCCCCGACCGTATCATCCTGGGCGAGGTGCGTGGCGCGGAAGCGCTCGATGTGCTGCAGGCCATGAACACCGGCCACGACGGCTCGATGTGTACGCTCCACGCCAACCGCCCGCGCGAGGCGCTGACCCGTCTCGAGAACATGGTCAACATGGGATCGTCGAACCTGCCGTCAAAGGCCATCCGGACCCAGATCGCTTCGGCGGTGGACCTGATCGTCCAGGTGTCGCGGATGCGCGATGGCGTGCGCCGGGTGCAGGCCATTTCGGAAGTGGTCGGCATGGAAGGCGACGTGATCACAACGCAGGACCTGTTCCTCTACGAATTCGAAGGCGAGGATGACGCCGGCAAGCTCAGGGGAAGTTTCAAGTCCACCGGCGTTCGTCCGCACTTTACGCCCAAAGCCGAATATTTCGGCCTCCATCGTGCCCTCCTGGAAGCCATATGAGGTCCATATGAATACGGTCAATCCAGATATTGTGATGGTCGGCGTGTTCGGCATGCTGCTGGTGCTGTTCGCCTCCGTCATGTTCGGCATCGGCATGCTCAATCCCGCCAACAAGGCCCTGCAGCAGCGCCTCGCCAAAATGAAGGCGCGCTACGAACCCGGGCGACGCGGAAAGTCCTCCGATGCGACCAAACGGCTAATGATCTATGCTCAGAACAGCAGTTGGGACGACCTGATCAAACGGATCGTTCCCCATCCGGCAGAGCTGCGCGAACGGCTCAACCGCACCGGCCGCAAAATCCCGTTCGGACGCTACGCGGCAATCAACGCGGTTTCGGTTCTGGTGCTCATCGGCCTTGCCATCATACTCAGCGGACTGCCCCCCTTGCCGTCTGTGCTGATTGGCCTGTTCCTCGGGGTTGGCGCGCCGCATTTTATTGTCTCGCGCATGATCAAAAGCCGGGAGGCCAGCTTTACCAAGCTGTTTCCCGAAGCCATCGACCTCATTGTCCGCGGCCTTAAGTCCGGTTTGCCGGTCACCGAATCGATTAATGCCGTGGGCCGTGAGATGGAAGATCCCGTGGGTCTCGAGTTTCGCAAGATTGCGGACGACATCAAGCTTGGCACCACCATGACGGACGCGTTGTGGAAGGCGACTAAGCGGGTCGCCACGCCGGAGCTCAAGTTTTTTGTCATCAGCCTGTCGGTACAACAGGAAACCGGCGGTAACCTGGCCGAAACGCTTGGCAACCTGTCGACAATCCTGCGTGCACGCCAGCAGATGAAGCTCAAAATCAGGGCAATGTCTTCCGAAGGCCGGTCCAGCGCCATGATCATCGGCGCCCTGCCGTTTATTATGTTCGGCATCATTATGGTGATGAATCCGGACTACGCCTCGGTTCTCTATACCGACCCCAGGGCCCAGATCTGCATGGGCGGATCGCTGGTTTGGATGGGGATCGGCATGTTCATGATATCCAAGATGATTGCGTTCGAGATTTGATCCATGGAACAATTTCTTCCCGACGGCATAAGCATCGTTGACATCATCACCCTGATGGCCGGCCTGGCCACGTTCCTGACCGTGATCGCGGTTTGGAACGCGGCGCTGGCGCATGACCCGATGCGCGGACGGCTCAAGGCGCTGAGCGCACGCCGCGCCGCGCTCAAGTCCGGCTACACGGCGGCCAAAAAGCGCGCGCCGATCAATAACGCCAAGAGCATGGGCTTCATGAAACAGGTGGTAAACCGCCTCAATCTCATGAAGGACGAGCAGAACAAGAAGATTGGCCAGCAAATGGCCGAGGCCGGCATCCGCTCCAGGGACGCAATTGTCGTGTTCATGTTCTTCAAGCTGGTGCTGCCCATCATCATCGGGATCGCCGCTTTTGTTGCGCTGTTCGGCTTCCAGGTCATGGACTGGCCGTATACCTACAAGCTGATAGCCGCCGTGGGATCCATGCTGGTTGCCTCGATGGGCCCCGATTTCTACATCAAGAACACCATCCAGAAACGCCAGCACGCAATGCGCAAAGGCTTGCCCGATGCGCTCGATCTCCTGGTGATCTGCGCCGAGGCCGGCCTCACGCTCGATTCCGCACTCCAGCGCGTGGCCCGGGAGAACGAGAGAGCCTGCCCCGAGCTGGCGGACGAGTTTTCGCTCACCGCGATCGAGCTTGGCTTTCTCCAGCGGCGCCGCGACGCCCTGAGCAACCTGGCCCAGCGCGTCCCCATGCCGGCAATCAAGGCGGTGGTGGCCACTCTGATTCAGTCGGAGAAATACGGCACCCCGCTTGCCCAGTCGCTCAGGGTGCTGTCCAGCGAATTCCGCAATGAGCGGATGATGCGGGCCGAGGAAAAAGCGGCGCGCCTGCCCGCGATCATGACGGTGCCGCTGATCGTGTTCATCATGCCCACCCTGTTCGTGGTGCTGATTGGTCCGGCCGCCTGCAGCGTGTCCGACCAGTTCCTGAACGCCGGAATCGGGCAGTAGGATCCGGCGAAGTCTCGCAGCTCATCGACCCAAGCGGCCGTCCTGCCAACCCGATTCGGGCAGGCTCTAGCCGTCTATTGTCCGCTCTTTCGGGAATATCACCGAGAACGTCGTCCCCTCGCCGACCGCGCTCGCCACGGCGAGATGACCGCCGTGCAACGCCACAATGGACCGGGTGATGGCGAGCCCAAGGCCGAGCCCGCCGTGTTCGCGGGTCAGATGGGGGGCAATCTGGGAAAATGGCTCCAGCACTTTCTCAAGATCGCCCTCGGCTATGCCGATCCCGGTATCGGAAACCGTAATCCTGAGTTCCCCGCTGGTATTCTTCTCCGCGCCAAGCGTGACCTCTCCACCCTTGGGGGTAAATTTGATCGCATTATAGAGAAGGTTGATAACCACTTGCTGAAGCCTGGTTTCGTCACCATGGAGATACGGCAGCGGTTCCGTAATCCTCATTTTTAGCGCGATTTCCTTGTCCTTTGCGGCCGCGCCGACAATCTTGACGCACCGGCGCAAAAGATCCGGCAGCACGATGGTATGCTCGTCGAGCTCCACCTGGTCGGCTTCAATCCGGGAGAGTTCAAGAAGGTCATTGATAATCTTGAGAAGATGAGACCCCGAATTCTTGATATCGAGGGCATATTCCCGATACTTGTCGGTGCCCAGCGACTTCGGGGTTTCCTGCGACAGAATATCCGAAAATCCGATCACGGCATTGAGCGGAGTCCGGAGCTCATGGCTCATGGTGGCGAGAAATTTGGATTTGGCCTTGGACGCGGCCACCGCTTCGTCGCGCGCAATTTTATGCTTCTGCTCCCGCATCTGATAGATAAATCTGTAGCGGTCGGAAAACAGCACGGCAAACATGATAACGGTCAGGGAAACGAAAACGCGAAGGCCAAAGTCGACGCCTTCACCGATGGTTACAAATCCGAGTTTCTCGGCCCCGGACAAGATGACAATCCCACAGAGGACACCCCAGAAAATTGTAAACATGCGCGCGTAGGCTACACCTTTAAACCAAAGAAAGGCTGCCACCGCGAACGCTGTCAGATTCCCCAGGGCCAATCCCAGAACAAGCATCCTTGCAGCCGCCTGATAGTCGAAGAACGACAGGGCGGCGGCAGTGACGCCAATAGCCTGCAATCCAAGGAACAGGGCATCGGCGCGGGGCGCATTATGAGAAAGTCGCAGAAACTTGGCGGTAAACCGAAGCATCGCGCAAAGCGTTACAGCGGCCGCGAACAGAACAAGAAAATTGGAAATCCACGTCGAATGAGGCCACAGGTTGGCCGAGATGTAGCCGCGGGATTCCCCCTGGTAAACGCCAACCGCCATCACGCCGATCGCAAACAGGAAGTAGCTTTCCTCGCGGTCGACGATGAAGATAGCCAGACTGGCAAGGGCCGCCGCCACGAGCACGCCGAAAAAAATAAAGTTGATGTTGATATTGTTGTTCAACTGATTGATATAGCCAGGCGCACTCCACACCCGGCCTCTAAACGAAAGCGTACTTTCGCCAGACAGCCTGAGGTAAAACGTCTCGCTTGTCTCCGGTGGGATGCGGACTGAAAAAGAGGGGTTGGGGCCACGGATATCCACATCCCGGTCAACCACGCTGTCCCCGGCAATATTGACCCGGAAGGTGCCTGGCGCCTGGCCCGGGCGAAAGAATTCGATCCGGTCAATGACCGGATGGGTGAGTTCAATAATCTGCGTGACCGCCACATCGGACGGATTGGTCAGGGTAAAGCGGCCCCACCAGGCGGAACGGGTGAAGCCCAGATGGGGGTCGTGACCGGCAAGAGAGACGAACCGGCGGGCATTCGCCGGCTTCGTCACATCCCCGATTGTCATCTTGCCGCCGGCGTCTTCGAGCACATCCACAATCGTGCCGACCTCGAGCGGCGTCTTGCCCGTAGCGACCGTGGCAGTGGCAGCCGAAGCCGATCCCACAAACAGACCTTGCAGCAGATACGCGATCAGCAATAGCGCTTGTACTTCGCCGCGCGTTTTCATCCGCTGACCTCTCGACTCCTACGAACACCCATTTTTTCATTATATCAGATCAATTCTTAAGGATTGATTTGTTCTCATGGGCTTCAATCGCCCCAGCGGAGATTCAACTTCATGAGTCCCGAGTAACCGACAGAGATTCAACAAAGAATCTGAAATTCACTGTTGACGCCCGATTCGAATTAGGAGATGATTCGTTAACAAAGTGTTAACAACGGGCGCGCAGCAGCAAGCATAGGGGGGCGATCGTGGGCACAAACCTGGCGACGGAGGGATTTCCGGCAGACAGCGGTCAGGCCGGCGGCGAGGCAGCGCCCTGCCTGCCGCAAGCGCGGCTCGGCCTCTTCGACTCCGTGTTCCAGGAAGTGGACGAGGCCATCGCCATTGTCCAGGCCCATGACTGCGCCCGTCCCGTTGTCATCGACGTTAACAGCCGGTTCGAGCGTGAAGTCGGCTACAGTCTCACCGAAGTTCAGGGCTGCAGCCTGTTTCGCCTGATCCATCTGCCGGAGCGCGACGAGACGGCCGAAGTCACGACACTCAAATCCGCACTGCGGGAGCGCAAGGCCGCCCAGGTGGCGGTGACGCTCCACACCAAGGAAAACGTGGCAATTCCCGTTCGGCTTAAACTCAGGCCCTTCGCCGCCGCGGAAACCGACGCCAAATTTGTCTGTTTCCTGCGCTCGGAGCAGGAAGCCGAAGAGGAACGAATCGCCGCGCGAACCATCACCAATCGCCTGCTGACCTTCCTCAGCCATGACTTGCGCACGCCTTTGAACGGGATCCTCGGCTTCTCCGAGATCATGATGAGCGGGCTCCTGGGCAGGCTTGACCGGAATGATTACGAGGCCTATGCGCGCGATATTCACACCGCCGGCCAGGACCTCCTGCGGCTCGTGAACGGGCTTCTCGATCTCAGCCACTCCCAGGCGCAGGGACTGGAGCTCTCCGACCATCTCTTCCCGGTGGCCGGCTGGATTGCAGGCGGCCTCGCGGCCATATCCGCCAAGGCAAAGACCGCCGGAGTATCCCTTGGCGCCGACGTCCCCGATGATCTGCCCCTGTTGCGCGCAGACGAAGCGCGGCTGCGCCAGGTCCTGCTGATCCTGCTCTCCAACGCCATCAAGTTCACGCCAAGCGGGGGCTCCATCACGGTATCCGCGGAACACACTGCCGGCGGGCTCGAAATCCGGGTCGCGGACACCGGTGTCGGCATTGCCGAGCACGAACTCCGCTGCGCCTTCCTGCCCTATCGCCGGATCGAAGACACCTATACCAACCCCAAGGCCGGGATCGGCGTCGGCCTGCCCCTCGTCAAGGTGCTGATCGAACAGCACGGCGGCTCAGTGGCCATCGAAAGCGAGCGCGGCACGGGCACAACGGTGATCCTCCGCCTGCCCGAGGAGCGGTTGGTTACGGCTTCAATCTGAATCTCCCAACAACGTGGGGTTGCGGCCATTTTCGTGGTAAGCTCGGCCTCAGTCTCTAACGATTGGCGCGGAGGTCCCCAATGAAAAAGATTCTGATCGGCATTGCCGTCGTTCTTGCGGTTGTCCTTGTCGGCTTGGCGCTGTTCATAAAATTCGGTACCGAGCCTACAATCAAGTATGCGGTTGAGTCGCAAGGAACCGCGTTCACAGACACCAAAGTCGGCGTCAAGAATGTCGACCTGTCACTGTTTGGCGGATCGCTGAGCCTGTCCGGGATCACGCTTCAGAACCCGAAGGGGTTCACCTCACCTGACGCCATGTCACTGGGCCAAGTGAGGGTCGATGTCGACCGCAATTCGCTGTTTTCAAAAGAAATCGTCATTAACCGCATTCTCCTGGACAAGCCCTCCATTACCTTTGAGCGGGGGCAAGGCTCCAGTAACCTGGAAATCCTCAAGAAGGCCATCGACAGCCATGTGCCGAAATCGCAGAGCGGCGAGTCTCCGGTTACCGTGCTGGTGCGTGAACTGCTGGTCAAGAACGCCCAGCTGAATTACAACCTCAAGCCTGGCGCCAAGCTCAAGAGCCTCGTCCTGCCCGACGCCAGGGTGGCGAATATCGGAACGGGAAAAGGGTCGGGCGGGGTCAGCGTCCAGGTCGCCGTTGACCAGATCGTCAACCAGATGATGCCGGTGGTGGTCTCCGAGCTCGCCCGGGCCGAAGGTGTCGACGCCGTAAAAGGCATCCTCAAAGATCCGGGGCAGTTCAAAGACATCCTGGGCAAGGATGTCCTGAAAGGCGACGCCTTGAAAGGGGGCGTCGGAGGCGTTAAGGAGACCATCGAAAAAGGCGTCGGCGACGTGATCAAAGGGCTCCCGAAATAAGGAACAGGAATTTGACAGAAGACGAAGGCGAAAAATTCAGGGTCATAACGGCGAACCGGCTTGATGACGGGGTGATCGTCTACTTCCGCCTAGACGGCGAGCACGGTGAATGGGTGTCAGACCTCAAACGCGCCAGTTCCTTTGGCGAAAGCGAGTTCGCCGATGCGCTTGAAGGCGCCCGGCAGTTCGAGCGCGATTGCATCGTCCTCGGCCTTTACGAGATCGAGGTCGCGGGGCGCAACCGGCCCTTGAGCGCGCGCGAGCGGATCCGCGCCCAAGGCCCCAGCATCCGCTTTGGCAAGGCGGCCACCGAACCCGATTTTTCCATCTGATTTCGCATCATTGAAGGAGCCCGTCCCATGAGCCTCGACAGCGCGCTTGCATCGCTCAAAGACAAGATCGGTAACGCGGACAAGCTGACCAGGGTGGTCAAGATCGATCTTGGCGCTGATGGCGTCATCGTGGCGGACGGCAGCCAGTCGCCGACCGCGTTCAGCACAGGGGATGCGGACGCTCGTGCGGACGTGACCTTATCCATGAGCCTCGCAAATTTCGAACAGATGCTCGCCGGCGACCTCAACCCGCAGATGGCGTTCATGACCGGCAAGCTCAAGATCGACGGCGACATGTCGCTCGCCATGCAACTGGGGCAATTGTTGGCCTGATATCTGTTCCCATCTTCCGGGCAAGGGCCGCGGCCATCGCATGGCAGCCCTGCGCCGTTTGGCGTTGCGCCCCTTGAGACGGGCGCTATAGTGCTGGCGTCATGCCCCACGCCCGATCCACAAAATCCATCATCCTGATTGCGGTTTTCCTGGCGGCCTTGCCGCGCATCACGGCGAGCTTCTACACGCCTTCGATGCCGGGCCTGTTGACGTATTTCTCGACCACCGGGGCGGCGGTGCAGCTGACTTTCACGGCCTACATCGTCGGCCTCGCAGCGGGTCAACTCATCTACGGGCCATTAAGCGATCAATGGGGGCGCCGGCCGGTGCTTTTGGGAGCGCTCGCGGTATTCGCGGTCACATCTCTGCTCGGCGCGTTTTCCCCGTCTATCGACGCGCTGACGTTCGGCCGCCTCGTCGAAGGGCTCACGGCGGCCGCCGGCGGCGTGCTGGCGCGCGCCATCATTCGCGATCTGATGGGACCCGAGCGCACGGTGCGCGCCTTCGCCTATGTGACTATGGCGACAACCCTGTCTCCTGCGGTTGGGCCGCTCCTCGGCGGCCAGTTCGAACATTATCTTGGCTGGAGCTCGATCTTCGTGGCGCTGGCCGCAGTGGGCGCAGTCCTGACTTTGGTGAGTTGGAAGACTCCTGCCGGAAACACGCAGCCGGTCCCACGCCGCGCCGCCGGGATTCAGCGGCCTGGCCTACGGGTTCGTGAAGCTGGCGCGCTCCCGCGCTTTTATGGCTTACAGTTTCAGTGGCGGGCTGCTTCTGGCGACCAACATGGTGTTTTACGCCAGCGCACCATTTTTGCTGATCAGGCTTCTGGGCATATCGCCGCGGGACTACGGTTTGTACACCGCCGCGGGCGTATTCGGCTTCATGACCGGAAATTTCATCGTTACCCGCGCCCGGGACGTCAACGGGACAGCCCGCATGCAGCTCACCGGCAGCATCATTTCGTTCTGCGGGGCTGTGCTGATGGTGGTGATCGTGACCACGCTCGATATGTCGGTGTGGTCGCTTATCGGGCCGTTCACGATCGTAACACTGGGCAGCGGAATAGCCCTTCCCAATTCAGTTGCCGGCAGCATCAACCGTTACCCTGAAATTGCCGGGACCTCGTCCTCGCTGTCAGGCTTTATCAGGATGGGGCTGGCGTCGGCGGCAACCGCGCTGCTCGGCCTGTTGCATGCGATGTCCGCCCTGCACACCGCGGCCTTCATGGCGGGCCTGTCGGGGCTGTCCGTGCTCATCGCGCTATCGAACCCGGAGCGATTTGCCCCCGCGCACAAGGGCGCGGTCTACCCGGCCGTTGCGGAAGAGCAATAGCCGCCGGGCATTCTGCGCTGGTTTAGCCATGACTGCGCTAAGGCTCCGCCATGAAGCGATCGAAGGCGGCAAAGAACTGCTGGCGCAGGTCGTCGCGTTCCTTGAGGATCTCGTGGCGTGCGCCTGCGATTTCGAGCAGGTGCGCGTTGGGCAGTCGGTCGTAAAAGCGCCGGGCCAGGCGATTGTCGACCACGCGGTCACACCCGGCCAGCACGATCAAAGTCCGTGTGGTGATAGCCTCGGCAAATCCGGGGGACCGAAGCCGGGCAATGGATTTGAACGCCGCCCCAAGCCAGCCGTAGGTCACACCGCCGAGCGCAAGGTCCGGATTGGCCCGGCAAGCGGCGAGCTCGTCCTCAAACCGGTCAGGGTCAGACGTCAACACCGTCATCTGCCGATGCCGGGCGGCTTCGCTGTAGCGCGTCTGAAACGGTGCATATCCGCTCTCCGCCCCGATGACTTGCGCCCCCTTCACAAGCGCGCGGGCCACAGGCTCGGGCAGGAAATGAAGGTAAATACCGATCATCGGCGCCAGCAGTACGGCCCGGTCAACCGCGTTCGGGGCCTCGTGAAGGAAGCGCAGCGCACAATGCCCGCCGAACGAGTGGGCCATCAGGAAATAGGGGCCGGGAAGCTCCGCTTTCGCGTGCGCCATCAGCGCGTGCACGTCTTCAATATTTGGCTCGAAGGTTTGCGCGTGACCCTTATGCCGATCAGCAAGCGGACGGGAGGACAACCCCTGGCCCCGCCAGTCCATGGTGGCGACCCCGTAGCCGCGGTCGAGAAGGTCGGCGATGGTTTCAAAGTACTTTTCGATAAACTCCCGCCAACCATGCAGAATGACCACAGTCCCTCGCCCCGCACCCGATTGTGGTGGCCAGAACGCGACCCGAACCCGGACACCGTCCGGCCGCTCCATCCAATCGAAACGGGCACCCGGCGGGGACGTGCGACGGCGCCGTGCCGAAGCGTCCCTTCCCGCGCCGTCGTCTTGCGCGGAACGCTGCTCATGCATGGCGCTGACTCCACCAAACCCGCTGTGTTACGTCCACCACGTTCTCCGAAAATTTTTGACCCTTTTTTCCACCATTTTCTCTTGACATAGTTTTTAATAATTCTAAATAACAATAAATCACATTCAAAACCTGCGGATCATCAGCCAATACAGGAGTAAAATGACATGTCCTCACTGATCGGAAAACAGGCCCCCGATTTCACCGCCGCCGCCGTGATGCCTGACGACAGCATCACCGAATCGTTCACGCTGTCAGAGCACCTCAAGGGCAGCTATGGTCTGGTTTTCTTCTACCCGCTCGACTTCACCTTTGTCTGTCCGTCTGAAATTCTCGCTCATAACAACCGGATGGACAAGTTCGAAGCGTTGAACACCAAGGTGGTGGCGATCAGCGTTGACAGTCAGCACACCCATTTCGCCTGGCGCCAGACGCCTGTCGAGAAAGGCGGGCTCGGCCCGGTGCGCTTCCCTCTGGTGGCCGACCTGACCAAGCAGATTGCCCGCGACTATGGCGTTCTGGTGAACGAGGCGGTGGCGTTGCGCGGTACGTTCCTCATTGATAAGGCAGGCATTGTCCGCCATTGCGTGATCAATGATCTGCCCTTGGGCCGTGACGTCGACGAAGCGGTTCGCATGGTCGAAGCCCTGCAATTCCATGAGGAATATGGCGAGGTCTGCCCTGCCGGGTGGCGCAAGGGCCAGGACGGCATGAAGGCAAGTGCTGAAGACGTGGCCGATTATCTGGCCAAGCATGCTGAAGCCCTTTAAATTTGTGCTATAAAGCGATCCGGCCCCGCCGTTCAGTGAGCGGCGGGGTCTTCTCGGGAGATCACGATGACGACCAAACACAGTAAAATTCTAATCATCGGTTCGGGCGCGGCCGGATATACCGCCGCCATATATGCTGCGAGAGCAAACCTGAAACCGGTTGTAATTCAGGGGCTGGAACCCGGCGGGCAGCTCACCATCACCACCGAGGTGGAAAATTATCCCGGCTTTGCCGACCCCATCCAGGGCCCCTGGCTGATGGAGCAGATGGCGGCCCAGGCCGGCAATGTGGGCGCGGAGCTGATCAATGACCTGATCACGGACGTGGACTTTTCCAGACGCCCGTTCACCGCCACCGGCGACAGCGGCACCCGGTACAGCGGCGATACGGTCGTCGTCGCCACCGGCGCGCAGGCGCGCTGGCTCGGGCTTGACTCGGAAGCCAAATTCCAGGGCTTCGGCGTCTCCGCCTGCGCCACCTGCGACGGGTTCTTCTACCGCGAAAAGCCGGTGGCGGTCATCGGCGGCGGCAATACCGCGGTCGAGGAAGCGATCTTCCTCACCAACTTCGCGAGCAAGGTCACGCTGGTCCATCGCCGCGACGAACTCCGGGCGGAAAAGATCATGCAGGAGCGCCTGTTCAACAATCCCAAGATCGAGGTGGTCTGGGATTCGGTGCTGGACGAGGTGCTGGGAGGGGAAGACCCCAAGGGCGTGACCGGTATCCGGGTGAAAAACGTCAAGACGGGCGAGGCGCAGGAAATTCCGGTCGACGGCGTGTTTATCGCCATCGGTCATGACCCGGCGACAAAGATCTTCAAGGGCAAGCTGGACACCGATGACGAGGGTTATATCGTCACCGCGCCCGACAGCACGGCGACCAATATTCCGGGCGTGTTCGCCGCCGGCGACGTCAAGGACAAGGTCTACCGCCAGGCGGTGACCGCCGCCGGTATGGGCTGCATGGCGGCGCTCGAGGCCGAGCGCTTCATCGCCGAACATGAGAATGAGGAGGCCGAGGCGGCGGAGTAATCCGCCCGGCCACAGGGGATCATAGGGTGGACTGGGACAAGCTCAGAATTTTTCATATGGTCGCGGAAGCCGGCAGTTTCACCAAGGCCGGCGAGCGGCTTGGTCTCAGCCAGTCGGCGGTCAGCCGCCAGATCCGGGGGCTTGAAGACGAGCTCAACATTGCGCTGTTTCACCGCCATGCCCGCGGCCTGACCCTGACCCAGGAAGGCGAGCTTCTGTTCCAGACCGCCGAGGATGTGGTCAACCGGGTCCGGCGCACCGAGCAACAACTGCTTGAGGGCCATGAAACGCCACGTGGCGAGCTCAGGATCGCCACCACGCTCAGCTTCGGGTCGACCTGGATGACCCATCACATCCGGGAGTTTCTGGAGCTTTACCCGGAAATCGACGTGCAACTCCTGTTGTCAGATTCGGACCTGGATCTGGCGCAGCGCGAGGCCGACGTGTCGATTCTGTTCCATCCGCCCGAGCATGCGGATCTGATCCAGCGCCCGCTGATGTCGGTTCGCCAGTATATTTATGCCTCCTCCGACTATCTGGCGCGGCGCGGCGAGCCCCGGACCGTGGACGACCTCGACCATCATAACCTGATCATCTACGGCACCACGGCCACCGCGCCCTTGCGCAACATCGACTGGATCGTCCAGATCGGACGCAGCGGCCCGCCCCGGCGCGCCGCGCTGAAGATCAACAACATTTACGGCGCGCTGCAAGCGGTCAAGGCCGGCATCGGGCTTGCCGCCCTGCCTGAATATCTGGTTCGCGGGGCCGCCAACCTGGTGCGCGTACTCGACGAAGTGGCGAGCCCCGCGTTCAAGGCCTATTTCGTCTATCATGAGGAACAGCGCCACGCCAAACGCATCCATGTTTTCCGCGACTATCTGGTCAAGCAAATCAGCGAATCCAGTTTCTGAACCTAGATATGCGCTGAGCGCATGGCTCGAATGTGAAAATAGGGGTAGAAATCATTGCCCCTTGTTCATATCTTGTAATCAGATGTTGCGACGCAGCATCGACGATCGAAATGACCT
Organism: uncultured Alphaproteobacteria bacterium; assembly: GCA_963746725.1. Lineage (GTDB taxonomy): Bacteria > Pseudomonadota > Alphaproteobacteria > Sphingomonadales > Govanellaceae > J090. The sequence goes on from CAVVCF010000008.1 coordinate 396,508, forward strand.
CCCAAGTATTTCGATCCTGTTTACGGCCTCGTCCTCCTCCCCATTTTGCGGGGTCGTAAACTTTCATTGTCTCTCTCAGACATGAAGCCTCCCTAATTTTAAACTTCCGGGCCCACGGGCCCGGAATTTTTTTGTGCGCGCGCTCCCCAAAAGCGAGGATTAATTGTGCGCCGCAACAACCGTTAAAGCCCTTCCTCAAGCGCATGGCTGGAGCTCAGCCACCATCTCCACAGCCCCACCAGTCACAACAAACGGTTCCAGACGTCTCTTAAGCAATCAAGGAGGTCCAGATGGAACATGACGATAGCGACGCACTTCGCGACGCCATTCAGGCGCTTGACGAGGACAACGTTTCCACACTTCTCGAATCAGACGGCGCACCCGCCCTTCTCACGGCGAATGACGGAGAGCTCATTCAATTTGCCTATCGGAGTATGGATGACGCCCGATCGGCGCAGAACTACGATATCGCACGGCGCATTCTGTTCATGCTACTGGCCGCCGTCGGCAAGGCGAGAAAAAACGGAAAAATTGGGCCAGGCGTGGATCTCGGTCTCGAGGATTTCCTCGCCGGTACGATCATTTCCGATGATGCGGAACTGGCGGAAAGGCTCCTGGAAGCGGGCGCAAACCCCGACGGGCGCCTGACCTTTGACAACCAGCCGCTTCTGGCATTTGCTGTCAGGAGAAGGAAGCTCAAAATCGTCCGCCACCTTCTTCAGTACGGCGCAAACCCCGAGGTGCTAGCACGCGAAGGCGAGACCGTGTTCGGGACGCTGGTGGCGACAGGATGCAGCGAAATCGCGTGGGTAGTCCTGTTTTACTCTGTCCTTGGCGACGCTTCGGACAAGCTGTTCCAGGCGTTCAAGGGTGGGTACCCCGACGGCAGTATGGAAGCAGCTGTAGAGAATGCAAACCTGACAAATCGTCAGGCCCGAGACCTTTTCAGGGCGATGCTGGCGGCAGGAGCCGCGCACGCCGCCGTTGCGGTGGCCGTCGGCTACTGCCGGAGCATCCAGGTGGATCCGGAGAGCACCAAGGGAGAAGCGATCCTTCAGGACCTTTTCACCGGCAAGTGCGCTCACGACACCGCGCTGACCCTGGGAAATATAATTCATGGCCTGGCGGAGGCGGGATTTGACGTCAGCGGCCTCTCCCCCTCTCAACAGAACCGGACTTTGTGCCAGTCCATCCAAGATCAGACCGAGGAAAGAGTAATCTCGCTGATTGAAGATCTTGGCGTCGAACCTCTGATCTGGACGGTCCGGGATACCGAGCCCGGGTATATCTGCGAGGCGCTGACTCTTGCTGAAGAGCAGCGCATGTATCCTGTCATCGCTCTGATTCTTGAAAATGACTTTTTGCCCATCGGTCTGCGTTCACGAAAGGTCGTGCAGCTCCTGAATCAAAACGACCCGGTGCTTCTGACCGTCTATGCAGCGGACCTTTGCAGCTACCCACATTATTCCCGGACCTTCATGCAGGCCGCTATTGACCGAAATCATGCGCCCTTCCTCGCTACCCTGATCAAATGCGGTTGCAGCCCCGCCTTCGCGATGGCCTGGAGGGAAATTACAGAAGAGAATTTCACGACATCCCTGTTGGCTTCTGCCTGCAGCCAGGAAATCATTGATGTCGATGAGACGGACAGCCGATTCGACTGTGCGAGCGTTCTCGTACTGTCGCTTGCCGGCGTGATGGACGAGCTACCGGACCTCTGCGACCTGATCATCCTTGACCGGGCCGAGGCGGCCGATGTTGACGCAGTTTACTTCCTGTGCAGTCTTGGTTTTCCGCCCCTCCTGCTTCTGGAAGCTTTCAGGGACGAATGGACGGCGGAAACCGACAACGCGGAACGCAAGCTGAAACTTGCAAATGCCGTTATGGGGGCCTGTTGTGGACTCATCGACTTCATTGACACCGTTCAAGGTTGGAAGTCCAGGGTCATGGCCGGCGAAGCATTGGGCTGCCTGATCCCGGGCTTTGGCAATTGCGGCGGGGTACAGTCGGCCAAGGCTCTCCTGACCTTTTTGGACGAAAACGGCGATGTGGCGGAGGCTGTTGATGCCTCGCTGGTGGAGACAGTATGGTCCATTAAAAGCCTCGACATTTCAGGGGCGGATGAGGCCCTGGCGGCCATTGACGACCTGGTCGTGGCCATCGACAGGCTTATGGGGACTTTTGCCTCTTCTCCCTCGCTTCTGGAGCTATCGGCGAATGCGTCGCTCGAAGTGTTGACGGCCCGGCATTTTCAGGAAATCGGAAATATCCTGACAACCATACGCCCGGCATTCATGTGGCAAGAACTCATCGATCGGCTTGACGACGCCCCGCTGGACATCATCCAGTTGGTAGTGATGGATCAGCTACAAGAGTACGAACCCCTGGCAGAACTCGTATTTACCGATGAGCCCTTTTTCATCGACTTCGACACCTCGAGCACCGACGACAGCTCCTCCGAATAGCCGGCCGTTTTGGCATCAGAAGTCGTCACGATTGTCACAACTTCTGCGTCTCCTTCTGAATAGGAGGTATCCATGGAAGACAACACAAACGACGACCTGTTCAATGCCATCGACGATTTCGACACGGATCAGGTCGCGACACTTCTTGCAAACGATCCGGTCACCCCTTTCCTCGTTGAAGGCGAAGGAAGTGTCATTCTCCGTGCCTATGAAAGGATAGGTAAGGCGCAGAGCCTTGAAGAGGTAAAACAGGCCCGGAAAATCCTGTTCATGCTGTTGGATGCACTCGCCCGGGCAAGAGCAAACAACGACATTGAACCTAAGCGGAATCTCGGCCTCGAAGAGACCCTCGCCAAGGCGATTTACGACAATGCTCCGGATCTTGTAGAAGCGCTCCTCGCCGCGGGCGCAGACCCTAACGGACGCTCCACCCTCGACAACCAGACCCTTCTAGAAATTGCGGTCCTGAAAGGGAGCCTCGAAATCGTCCGCCTACTTCTTCAGTGGGGCGCAAACCCCCAGGTGTTTGCAGACGATGGCGAGAGCGCGTTCCGGTCGATGATGGCGACAGGACGCCGCGAAATCGCCTGGCTCGTTTTGCTTTACAATGCGCTTGGCGACGCGCCGGACGAGCTGTTCCATGCGCTCGAGGGTGGGTACCACGACGGCAGTATCGAAGAGGCCATTATGAAACTAGGCCTCGACGAAGCCAAGGCGCTCCGCCTGTGGGGTGTCTTGCTTGAGAGTGGCTGTGGACGAGGTGCGGGCGCGGTGGCGCTGGGCTATTGTCAGGGTCTGGGCTACGCGCCGACAGGCAAGAACGGCGGCATGGTTATCACCCTGTTTCTCGAGCATTCCATCCCGGATTTATCTGGCGCCGCAATAACCTATCTGATGGACGCCGGCTTTCAGTTTCCGACTGTCCCGGATACTGAAGAAAACCTCGCGCAAACGCTTTTATGTGACATCATCGAGAGCGGCGGGCCCGATGCACTGGCTGCACTGTTCGACGCCGGCGTGGTCCCCAAGGTTCAGATCGATGCACAGCAACGCAGACGTTGCTATGCTTTGGAATTGGCGCTCGAGCACCGAAAATCTGATACGCTCAAGGCTATCCTTCGTGTCATTCGGAGCGAAGGCGATCTGATATTCGCGACGGCGGAATCGTTGGTGCAACACATTGATACGGAGATGCTGGGTCTTTTCGTGTCGTGTTGTGACTTCGACTTGGATACGCACTTGCGCCTTATGGGCACTGCCATTGATAATAAGAATGCCGCCTGCCTTGCGGTACTGGCATTCCGTCCCTGTTATCCGTGCTGGGACCTAAAAGACAAAGACATTGATAATCAGAACATCCAGGACCTCCTTCTGGTAAGGGCCATTGCGACGGATAACATCATCGTACCCACCCCTGTCAAACGATTCGACTGCGCGCGCGTCCTGTTAAGCGACCCGAACTACGACATGAAAAAACTTGATGACCTCTGCCAGCTTCTTATCGTGGACCGCGCCTTGGTCAGCGATCACGCGGCGGTCTATTTTCTTTGCAGCTATGGATTTCCGCCAATTGGCCTCCTGGAAAACTTCCAACAAATCTGGACCGACGGCACGATTGACATTGCAACCAAGAAAGCCCTCTCCGACAGCCTTTGCGTGGCCCTGTCAGGACTGATCTATTTTCTCGACAGGACAGTTCTCTGGAACGTTAAGGCCCTCGAGAGCGAAGCCCTGGAATGGATCCTGCCGGGCAGCACCAGCCTGGACCAGCGTACGCTAATTGGACATCTTCTCGGTTGGTCCGGGGCTGCTCCGGATGGTCAGGACGCTCCGGATCTTTTAGTGATCGAACTCTTGAGCGCAATCTCTGAAGACGATGACCACCCTGCTCCCGAGCATTTGCAGAAAATGCTCGACGACGTCGTGAATGCGCTCTGCCGGACACTGCGGCACCACTTTTCCCCGCCCTCTCTGGTCAACCTTGCACGCGACAGCATTGTGCAGACGGGGGACATGAACACCTGGAATCAACTGCGATGTTATTTGGATCATATCTACCCGACGGCCATCTGGGAGAACCTGCAGGACCGCGATGACGGTTATGAAACCGCGATCTGGTCACTGATCGCCTTTTCGGAATTGCAGGACATAGAGTACCTCGCGCCGCTGATCTTCAGACCCGCCGAGAGCAGCGAGAACGATTAGACCTCGGACGACAGCACCGACAGCACCGACAGCACCGACAGCGAGTATTACACCGATAGCAGCGACAGCAGCGATAGCATTTAACCCCGAGCGATAATTCGGCGTCACAAATCGCAGAATCTCGGGCGTCCTTCTCTGCAAAAAGGAGAACGATGTGGAAGAGCTCGATATCTTCGATCTGATCTATCAGCGGGATAGTGAGCGCATAAGGTCGTTGCTTGCAGCCCAGCCCAATGCTCTCTTAAATCGCAAAGACGGCATGACGCCGCTCCATTACGCGATCCATTTGTTTACAGAGGGACAGCCCAACGAGGCGCTCAAAAATACTCTCTCCCTGCTGCTTGATGCGCTCGCAAATACCGATCATATCAACGCGACAGACGGCAATGGCAACACGTCACTCGACCTCGCCCTCTCCCGGGGCGCGTTCGACCTCGCGCTTCATATCCTGATCAGGGGCGGAAGGGTTTCTCAGGCGCTCCTGGATAATCTTTTAAATAATCTGCCGCAGCCCTGGGCCAACTATCGGTATCGCGACTTTCTCACTCTTCTTGGTCGAAACAGGGATTGTGCGGCGCTGGTGGCCTGCCTGTTGCTTGGCGACTACATTTCCGTTCGCCAGGTGGGCACTCTAAAACCGGGGCTCGTCAATCTGCTAACCAATCGGGCGTGGTATATCTTCATCGACTGGGCGCTTGAGAATGGCTGCGATCTGGCAGTCGTTTCACTTCTCCCCATGGTGCATCGCATTCCTGCCGCCGACCTATTCTTCCGCGCCTTTCGCCGTGGCGGGCAGGAGACGATGCAGGCCATCCTCCAGATGTTGCCATGGGACGAACGCCTCGTGTTCGTTCTGGAGGTCGCGCGGAGGCTAATGCAAAATGAGGAGTATAATGCCGCCCTGGCCCTGTTGAAATTCAATCGAAACGTACCGAACGATCCCGGCTTTAATCCGCACCAGGCCTTCCTGACGGAAGACACAGACCCTAATGAAGGCGGCGTTGACTTTGTGATTCCGCCCGATTGCTCACTCGATCAGGAGGACGAGGAGGACCAGAATTCAATCCACGGTGCAACAGCGGCGAACCTTCTTTCATCCGTGATTCTTATGACCAGCACAAGCGATGAAGTCGAGCTTCTGGATGCCGTCATTGATCAGCTTGGCGTTGATGAGGATATGCTGAGGGACGCAATGGAGAACTGTTTGCCTGAAATGGCCACTGATGGCAGTTATAAATTCATCATGTGGGTCTGCCGGCGTGTTAACATCTCTCGCGATGTAAGAACTGAAGCCCTCGTGAACGCTCTTGATGCGCGGCACATCAAGAACGCCGTTTCCCTGCTTTTATGCGGTGCGTCGCCCAACTGTTGTATTGGATTGGGCAACTGGCTATCCTTGGGTCAACAGCAAGGCGGCCAACTGCAAAACTGTGTGATTTACCAGTTGCTCCGGACTGAAGAAAACGGCCAATGGGTGGAGTACGCTACCAAGTGCACCTACCTCCTTTTGACATTCGGCGGCGGGATTGAGTTCTGGGACGAGCACAACCCTGACCAAACGAAAAGCGTGCTTTGCCTTGCTGCAACGGCCGGACATATCACTACCATCAGGAGGGCGGTGCACGTCGGCGCCAATCCGATTTTACTGTTCGAGATGGCCTGCAACAATCCCAACCAGACACATATGAAGGAGGCGGTCACGGCCGCGCTGGAAGGCCTTGTCGAAGTGCTTAATCTATTCAGCAACGTTAATAGCTACGAAGTCATTTCGGTGCTTATCCGCGGACTTTCCGCCGGTGTAAATGGCCGTGGACTGATCCAGGCGCTGAACAACGTCGCAACAATTGGGGCGTTCGGTGAGGAAGTCAAAAATGCGGCTTTATGGTGTGTAGAAACACTCAATATATTTTTCAGCCGCGAACGCACACTGTTAGACAGATGTCTCATCACCCTGATCAATCATCCGACCGAGACGAATCTAAGCCAGACACTTGACAATCTCGGCATTCAACATGCGCCGGTGTGGATGCTCGCCGCTTGCTCAGGTGACCGCCCGCCATCGCTGACGGCACTCCTTGCCTGGATCAAAGTCCTGCACATTCCGGACTTTGCCCAGGAGATCGAACTCAAATATATTGTCCAGTGGCACAGCCGCCGGGGGCTGCAGCAATGAGCGCGAACCTGCTTCGATCAATCCTTGGTCCAGCAGGTTACGCCCCTTGAAGCCCGCAATGTCACGCCCTGCAATCTTCGGACGTCCTTCTCTGCAAAGAGGAGAACATTATGGAAGACTCCGATATCTTCACCCTGATCGACGGGCGCGCAGTCGATAACATTGCTAATCTCCTGCAAGACCCGGACACCAAAGACACAGTTCTGGGTATGCAAAAACTCGGATCGACCCCGATTCACTACGCGATCCGGATAGTCGCGCTAGAACCTGAGAATGATCGAGTTCTGCAAATTCTCCGCCTGCTCCTCAATGCGGCGGCCAACACCGATCACATCAATGCGACAGACGGCGATGGCAACACGCCGCTCGACCTCGTCCTCTGCCAGGACGCGTTTAATCTCGCACTATATATCCTTATCATTGGGGGGCACGCTCGCCCTGCCGTCCTCACAGAATTCGTCAAGCATCCGCCATTCTGGGCTGATTTTAGGCAAATCGCCTTCGTCTCCCTATTATCGCATAACAGAGACTGTGCGATCTTTGTCGCGCACTTACTGCAAGGGGATGCCGATTTTATCGGTCAGATTGGGTCGAACCACCCGGAGATCGTCAACCGACTTACCAATCGCGCCTGGTTTATATTCATTGATTGGGCGCTTCGGAACGGATGCGACAAGGCTGTGGTTCAACTTCTTCCCATGGTCCACCGCATTCCGGTATCGGGCCTTTTCTTCCGCGCTTTTCGTCATCGAGCATCGGAAACCATGGAAGCCATCCTCCAGACGCTATCATGGGTTGACCGCATTGACATGGTTCTGGTGGTTGTCAGGATGCTTATGAAAAACCGTGATTACCAGGCCGCACTGGATCTGTTGAACCTCAACAATGACCTGCTGGAGGGCGCCGATTTCACCCCGCCAGAAGGCTTCCTGAGCGAAAATCCTGACAGAAACCAGAGTCCCTTCGATTTTATTGTTCCGATCAACGCCGCCCTGTACAAGGAAGATAATAAAGACCAGGACTTGTACGCCAACCATCAGACCGATGAACTTCTATCGTTTGTCATCCTGACGGCTTGCAGAAGCGATCAACCGCTACTGCTGGATCAAGTCATCAACTGCCTTGGTGTTGATGATAACGCCCTTGCTGCCGCCTTCGATATATGCCTGCCGAAAATGGCGTTTGAGGGTACTCACAGGTTTATCGAGTTAGCCTGTCAGCGAAGAAATGTTTCCCAACGCGCAAAAACTATCGCGCTCGCTACTTCCATTGAGCACTCTCAGATCGGGACTGCCTCTGTGTTATTGTCTTGCGGCGCGTCACCATACTGTTACACGGAGGAAGACCATTGGCTACCCTTGGACCCACATCAGCAAGGCGGCCAGTTGCAGCACAGCGTAATTTATACCCTGTTGCAGCTCAAGGACAGCGGCAGCTGGCATACTGCCGCCCGCAATTGCACTTTTCTGCTGTTGGCCTACGGCGGACGGATCGAGTTCTGGAACATCGAGTTCCCCCGACCCGGCGTTAAGCGTACTCTGCCTCGCCGCAACTGCCGGTCATATCGATGTCATCCGGCAGGCGGTTGCAGTGGGCGCCAATCCGGTCGCGCTATTGGAGATGGCCTGCAACAATCCACAACAGCCCCATATGCAGGACAGCGTTGTGGCCGCCCTGGAGGGCCTGGACTATGTGCTTAAAATCTTCGAAGGCACACAGAGTCATGACGTCATCTCTGTGCTGACCCGCGGCCTGTCGGCCGGACCCAGCGGCCGGCGCCTGATTGAGGTTCTGAATGCGTTGGCGAATTCCCCGGCCTTCACAAAGGACATCCAATCGGTGGCCCGGACCTGCAGCGACTTGCTTTCGGCGTTCTTCAATCGCGAGCATACACTCTATGACCACTGCTTGGTGACCCTGATCGATCATCCGCCCGGGACCAATTTAGACGCTATGCTTGGCCACCTCGATACTGAGCGCATGCCGATCTGGCTTATCAACCCCTGCTCCAGTGACCGGCCTCCCTCATTGACCGCGTTACTAGCGTGGATGCAAATCCTTACTATTGAAGGCTTTGCGGACGAGATTGACCTTATGCTCATCATCCAGCGTCATCAGCGCCCGTCACCCGGGCGAGAGGAAGATACGGACGATCCCATGGTTCAAGACTGACCGGGAACGTCCTACCCCACAAGACAGCGCAACATCCAGGCGGTTCATCAACCTCGTGGCGTGATGTGACCCGCGTCTGCCGTTGCCGCGCCACCAGGCGTCAGCGTCACGTATCGGCGCATGGACACGTCTTTTATACAAACTTATCGCATAATTCAGGCCAGGACATATCCCCATGGAAGAGCAGATCAATCCCATCTTCGACATCATCAAGAATTATCACATAGAGAAGCTCGAAAGTCACCTGGCCAAGAGCAACGCTCACGACCTTTTGGCCATCAACGAACAAGGCATACACCCCGTCGAATTTGCCTTGCGCCGGCTGATCGAGACGCCGGAACCCAACCGTCGAAACCGGCTGATCGGCATTGTTCTCATGCTGCTGGACGCTGCCGGCAAAACTGCAGTCCCCCGACCAGGCGCTGGCCTGCTCGGGCGGCCAGACCCTGCTGCATCTTGCGGTGGCGACCGGGTCCATAGAGGTAATCCGCCAATGCATTGCAATAGGATTTGATCGTCACGCTTTGAATGAAGACGGCATGTCGCCGGTTAATCTTGCCCTTTCCAGCAAAGACTGGAAGCACGGCCTCACTATGGCGGCCGCTCTGTTCGGTCTCGATGAAATCCAGACCGCGCAACTGCTGCAGCTCGCTGAAAATCCGCCAAAGGAGAAAGATGAACCGGTGGCGGAAGTCCTGCAGCTCCTCCAAGCCGTCGATTGCCTGCAAATCGCTATTTACCTCGGCATGAACAGGAGAACAAAAGCTGGCGCCTTTATTCTCGATATCGTCGATCCGATCGTGCTGGAAGGTCTGAACCTGCCTTCAACAGCGAAGGCCACATTGGTGCGCTTGGCGATTGAGGCAAATCTGCCCATAATTATTGAAGCGCTCGGCCCGGGCGCCTCTGCCTTCCCCAGCTACGAACATCCGCTGCTTTATGCCATCAGAGGAGACAAAGAGGACGTTGCCATTGCGCTCGTCCGCATGGGATTCTCCACGCGCCGGGTCAAGGAAATACAGGGTTTTATGCCCGTGTACGAGGTCCATACATCCCCCATCCTTGTGGCATTGTCTATGGATATGAACCGCTTTCTCGAAGTCTGTTTCACCGAGGGGCATATTCAGGGATCGGATATCATGACCGATCTGGGACTCTCCCAGGAGCTCTACGATTGGCTGATGGACCGCCCCGATCTTATAGATCAGCTATCCCTTGACTGGAAAACAGCAAATACGATGCTCCACCGGGGTCAGGACAGAGGCAAACTGATCATCAAGATCTGGCCTGCGGTGACCAGAGCATTCGCGTTTGTGGATCAGTCCTTTATCTTCAAGAGCCGTATGATCGGTGAAACCGTCAATTGCCGCAAGGTTACGCCGCTACTTCTCAACTGCGCCGTCTGCGCTCAGATGCCGGCGCCTGACTTCCAAATCCTGATCGGCGACTTCATCATCGAGAACTATGACCACTGCTCGCCGGAATTTATCCAGACGCTCTGCAGTATTGGAGTCAGCCCCACATTCGCCTGCGACTGGTGTATCAAGAATGTTGCCGTTACCACAAATGACAAAGGGGAAGTCGAGAAGAAGGAGTTGCCGAACAACTGCATCACACTCTGCTCGGCGGCCTTTGAGGGCACACTCCAGTTCCTTGACAATGTCAAGGCGCTGGCCCCCTGCCCTTACATCCAAAGCCTTTGCCTGAACGCTCTCGGCGACCTGGCCCTCTTGGTCGAAGCCCTCGCCAAAACCCTTGAATTGTCTTATCTGCCCAAACACCTGCACGATCTGATCCAGAATACCTATGACGCCGTCATCGCGCTCTCGAATGTAACTGACATAAATCTTGTTCCCAGCCTTCAGGATCTGTCGGCCATCACGTTATTCTCGACCCTCGGACTTAACAACTGCACGCCAGAGATTATCGGTCAGTTGACGGGGGGACAGACGGAGCTCTCAACCCTATCGGAACGGATGCTCAAACTGATCACCCTCATCGCCATGGAATATAAGCGCCAGGGCGCCTGGCCCAATCCGCTGGCGGCTTTCGCCTTCGTCGCGCTGCTCGAACTCGAGCACGAGTTCGCCTGGCTTAGCGAGGTCTACGGGGGCAGCGCTGAAGTCGAGGACAGTTAAGCCAGAAGCGGCCACCCCCCTTATCTTATGCGCCCAGGCAACGGATCCATACGTCACAACCGCAGGGCCGAGACGTTTGAAAGGCACGCACCCTCGGGAGAGACGTAATGGAAGACGAAATTTACGTAATTTTTGGAATCATCTTAAACTACCACATCGTTGGGCTTGAAAACCATTTCGCGCACGGGAACCAATAGAACCTTCTTGCCCGCAACGAGCAGGGCATGCGGCCCATCGAATATGCGATCAGGTTGCTCGCCAAGACCGACGACCCTGATGTCCGAAAAAAGCGCGAAAAAATCGCCCTGATTCTGATCGAGGCGGCCGCAAGCGACGAAGTTTATGAGGATGCCTTCGACATTGTCAGCGGTGATCTTCCGGAGCTGGCGATCAAAAGTGATAGCGCGCCGATTGTCACGGCCTTGATCAAATCAGGCACGGGCCTTGATCCGTCATCCGTTCTGCGGGGAGGGCCTCTTCTTCTATATGCCATCGAAGAAGGGTACGAGGAGTTTCGCCATTGCGCTGGTGGACATGGGCGTGCCCATGGATTGTGAGATTGAGATTGATACGGGTCTTGACGAATAAGATTTCAGCTTCCTTTCCGAAACCTATTTCGTAGTGCCCTTCGAGAGTGCAATCAAAAAGGAGATGGACGGCCTAATCGTCCACTGGTTCGAAACCCCGTCCTTCGAGGAAACCAACCTCCTCGGGTTACTGGGCGGGATCAATGCCGACTTCCTCGGGTTAGTGAGCAGGAGCAATGCCTGCTACCGCTGGCTTCTCGAAAACCCGAACATTACCCGGATGTTGGCCGACCGCTGGAAACCCGCCCTCCGATACATCCAGAAGCTTCTCCGCGCCTGGTTCCACGCACCCAACAGCAACCGCATAAACTGGTTAATCGAAACCTTCTGGCCGGCATTCATTCGGAGTTACCCCAGTAAACTCAACGCGTGGTCCTATGCCCCCATCGATTTGTGGGATAAGAATAATCTCGGACAGTCGCCGATATACTGGTTGCTTGACGCAGCCTTGTTCATGCAAACCACCGGGAAGCAGATCCACATGGCGCTGGGGGTGGCCCAAAGCGGCGATCGCGCGCGGCTGTACCAGTTCGACCCCGCCGTCTTCCGGCAAATTCACGCCATCGGCATTTCTCCATCCTGGATTTGCACCACCACGGCTGCTGCTTTTCGGGATATGGGTAAAGGGGAGATAAGGCCTCGCTTAATCGACAATCCAGGGCATGAGGGGGGCCTGATCACGCCGAAGGTCGTTGTGGCCACATGCACAGCCACATTCAATGGACTGAAAGACTTCATGGCCACGCTGCGAGCCCTCGGCAAATGGCGGGGCATCATTAACTGCTGCCTCAACAGCCTGATCGCGCTGGGTAACCCCGTAACCGATCTCAGGGCGTTCGCCGAAGAACCCACGGTCCCTAAGGAGCTTCGCCGCCTTGCGCTGGAATGCGCGTCAGAGCTCGAAGCGCTGCTTAAGGACTTCGAAGATTTCGAGTGTCCTGACGCTCCAGGAAACTATCATGCTCGATTGCATCGTCAAGTTAGGTCTCGACGAATGCACCCCCGTCAATTTGAAGGCGCTCACCGATAACCTGATTGACGATCCTCAGTTCAGTCTCGACGATCAGTCGTTGTTGAATCTGTTGGTCATCTTCGGGCAGGAGCGGGCGCGGTTGGGACAGTTGCCGAACCCGGTCGCCTGTCTTGCCATGTGGACACTGCTGGAAAATTGCCCGCAGCTTACAGCATTGCGGACGATCTACGGCGGAACCGCAGAACTCGACTTACCGAAGGAAGAAGACGACTCGATTGATGGTTAAGGGCAGCGCACGCGCCGCGATTTATTTCAGCGCGGCGCAGGCTTCCTGGATCCGGGTGCAGGCCCGCGCCGGTGTCACACCGAGTTCCGCAAAAACGTCCTTCTCTTCAGCAAGGAGGACGCCATGGACGAACCCGACATCTTTGAGCTTATCCACCGCAACGCGACCAGCGAACTTGAAGCAATTCTGGACAACCCCGAGACCAAAGACTCTGCTCTCCGGCAGCTAAGAGACGGCTTGACGCCGCTCCACTACGCGATCCGGGCGGAGGCGCATGACTGCGTCCTGATCATCATAGGGCACGCGGCCGGCACTGAACATATCAACGCAGTGGACGACAACGGCCACACGCCCCTCGAGTTTGCTCTTCAGACAAATAGAATCCTATATGCGCTCCATATCCTGATCGCAGGGGGCAAGGCAACTCCCGAGGTGTTGAACAAATTCATTCTTAGCCCGCCCCTGTGGGCGGATTATCGTTGCATCGCCTTCACCTCTCTATTGCTGTACGACAGAGATTGCGCCATCCTTGTCGCGTATCTGCTAACCGGAAACGCCGACGGGGTTCTGGAGCTTGGGTCAGCGCGCAAGGAACTCGTGAACCGGCTTTCCAATCGTGCCTGGTTTATCTTCATCGACTGGGCGCTGAGCGAACGCCGCGACTTGGCGGTAGTCACGCTTCTGCCCATGGTTCACCGCATTCCTTCCGCAGGTATTTTCTTCCGCGCCGTCCACCACGAAGCCTTGCAAACACAAAAAGCCATCCTTGAGATGGACGGGGGGGACCACCTCGAAATGGTCCTTGTCGGCGTCCGGACGCTCTTGAAGAAGAAAAAATACTGGCACGCCATGGCGCTTCTGGATCTTGCCGATAGCATTGGAAACCCTGACTATACCCCCCCGGCGGGATACCTGACGGAACCTCCGGACCCGGGCCCAGACATCTTTGACTTCGCGATTCCTGACAACAGTGCACTGGCAGAGGAGGATTGGAAGGACCAGGATCTCCTTTCTGCCGATACGCCAATCCTTCTTTCCTCTATTTTCTTGATGGCTTCGAGAAGCGACAGGCCAAGCGACCTAGACTACATAATTAAATGCGTTAAACCTTTTGACAATGGCTTCCTGGCCGATGCTTTCGCGGATTGTATTCCGGACATGGCCCGTATGGGCGCGTTCAGGTTCATCGAATTGGCCGTCGATCGATGCGCCAACATTCCCCAACACACGAAAACCATTGCGCTGGTTTATTCGCTCCGCGTCTCTCGCCTCAAGACGGCAGCAATACTGCTGTCACACGGCGCTTCGCCTGACTGCTATACCGACGAACACCATTGGCTGCCTCTGGCTCCCAACGCGCAAGGGGGCGGGGTGCAACACTGCGCGATCTACCACCTGCTTCAACCGGAGCATAATGGTAAATGGCATACGGGAGCGGCAAAATGCGCTCTTCTGCTGCTAGCGTTTGGCGGCCGGATCGAGTTCTGGGAAGCGGGCGCCCCCAACCCCGCAATGAGCGTTCTATGCTTCGCAGGAGCGGCCGGTCACACCGGGGTGATCTCGCGGGCGGTTGAGTGTGGCGCGAACCCGGCTGCGCTTTTGGAGGTCGCTTGCCAGCGTCCGCAGCTAAACTCCATCGCGGAGTGCGTCAAATCCGCCTTGTCCGGCCTGCACCAAGTGCTCTCCATCTTCACCAGCAATAGGGTACGCAGCCATGATGTGATCTCCGTCGTGGTCCGCGGCCTGTCGAACGGTGACGATGGCCGGGGCCTAATTGAAGTCGTGAACAAGCTGGCGGCGTCCACTGATTTCGACGAAGATATCCAGGTTCTGGCCAAGGATTGTAGCAAACTGCTCGTCACCATCTTTGATCGCGAGCGGAAACTCTTTGATGACTGCCTCGTTACGCTTATCGACCATCCACCCGAAAAGGATGTGGACGAAACTCTCCGAGACCTCGGCATTGAGCACTTGCCGACAAACATCATTAACGCCTGTGCCAGCAACGAACCGCCACCATTGACGGCGTTGCTTGCGTGGATGCACATCCGTGAAATCGAGGGTCTCGCTGAAGAAATCGGACTGGAGTCGATCATCAGCCGGCATTACCGCCGCCCGCCTCAGAACGAGGACTCCGGCGACGATAGTACGAACAACTAACCCGCAATCGCACTTATCTATGTCAGCGCGGCGCAGGCTTCCTGGATCCGGGTGCAGGCCTTGGTCAGCACCTCTTCCGAGGTGGCGTAGGAAATCCTGAAGTGGGGGCTGAGGCCGAACGCCTCGCCGTGCACCACGGCCACGCCCTTGTCCTCGAGAAGGTAGTTCACGAAGTCGAGGTCGGAGGTGATCTCCTTGCCGCCCGGCGTCTTTTTGCCGATCACGCCGGCGCACGACGGATAGACATAGAATGCGCCTTCCGGCGTCGGGCAGGTCAACGCCCTCGGCCTCATTCACCAGACCGACCACAAGGTCGCGGCGCTTCTGGAACGCGGCTGCGCGCTCCTTGAGGAACGACTGCGTGCCGGTCAGCGCCTCGACGGACGCCGCCTGGCTGATCGAGCACGGGTTCGAGGTGCGACTGGGACTGGATCTTGGCCATCGCCTTGATCAGTTCTTTGGGCCCGCCGGCGAAGCCGATCCGCCAGCCGGTCATGGCATAGGCCTTGGCCACACCATTCATGGTCAGCGTGCGCCCGTAAAGCCTGGGCTCGACCTCAGCCGGGGTGCAGAACTTGAAATCGTCATAGACGATGTGCTCGTAGATGTCGTCGGCAAACACCCAGACGTGGGGATGCTTCAACAGTACATCGGTCAGCGCCTTCATCTCGTCCCGGCTGTAGCCGGCACCTGACGGGTTCGACGGCGAGTTCAGGATCACCCACTTGGTCTTGTCGGTGATGGCCGCCTCAAGGTCCTGCGCGCTCATCTTGAATCCGCTGTCTACCGAGGTCTTGACGATCCGCGGCGTCGCGCCGGCCAAAAGGACAATATCCGGATAGGACACCCAGTAGGGCGCCGGGATGACCACCTCATCGCCCGGGTTCAGGGTCGCCATCATGGCGTTAAGATGGTGTGCTTGCCGCCGCAGTTGACGGTGATCTGGTCGCGCGCATACTCAAGACCGTTGTCGCGGCGGAATTTTTCGATCACCGCATCCTTCATGGCCGCCGTGCCGTCGACGGGGGTATATTTGGTCTTGCCCGCCCGGATCGCCTTGATCGCCGCGTCCTTGACGTTGTCAGGGGTGTCGAAATCCGGCTCGCCGGCGCCGAGCCCGATAATGTCGCGGCCCTCGGCTTTGAGTTCGGCCACCTTGCCGGTGAGCGCAACGGTTGGGGACGGTTTGATGCGGGCGAGCGCGTCGGAGATAAAAGCCACGGGGTCAATCCTCTTCGGGCCTGGGTTTCTGGGCTTGAAAAACGGCGGCACCCTACGCTTCTCAGGCGGGCTTCGCAAGCCCTTTGCAGATGGCGGTCAAAGTACCATATTAGGACCCATGACCGCTGACAATTCAACCACCGCCGACGCGCCGATGTTCGCGCCGCACCGTCCGCCGCGCCCGGAGAAATCCGAGGGCGGCATTCCGATCCGTATGGTCACCGATTACACACCGTCGGGCGACCAGCCCGCGGCCATCGCGGAGTTGACCGACGGCGTCAACGGGGCGGAGCGCGATCAGGTCCTCTTGGGCGTGACCGGGTCGGGCAAGACCTTCACCATGGCCAAGGTGATCGAGGCGACCCAGCGCCCGGCCCTGGTGCTCGCCCATAACAAGACTCTGGCCGCCCAGCTTTATGGCGAGATGAAAAGCTTCTTCCCCGCCAACGCGGTCGAATACTTCGTCTCCTACTACGACTATTACCAGCCGGAGGCCTATGTGCCCCGCTCCGACACCTATATCGAGAAGGAAGCCTCGATCAACGCCCAGATCGACCGCATGCGCCATTCCGCGACCCGCGCCCTTCTCGAGCGCGACGACGTGATCATCGTGGCGAGCGTGTCGTGCATTTACGGTATCGGCTCGGTCGAGACCTACACCGCGATGACCCAGACGCTGGAGGTTGGCGCCACCATCGACCAGCGCGAGCTGCTGCGCAAGTTCGTCGCCATGCAATACAAACGGAACGATCAGGCGTTCCAGCGCGGCACCTTCCGGGTCAGGGGCGACGTCATCGAGCTGTTCCCGTCGCACTATGAGGACCGGGCTTGGCGGCTCTCGTTCTTTGGCGATGAACTGGAAGAAATTACCGAATTCGATCCCTTGACCGGCGAGAAGACAGCCAAGCTCGATGCGGTCAAGGTCTATGCCAACAGCCACTATGTGACGCCGCGCCCGACCCTCGATCAGGCAGCCAAGAGCATCAAGGTGGAGCTTAAAGAGCGGCTCGCGGAATTCAACCGGCAAGGCAAGCTGCTGGAAGCCCAGCGGCTCGAACAGCGGGTGCTTCTGGACCTCGAGATGATGGCGGCGACCGGGAGCTGCAACGGGATCGAGAACTATTCGCGCTACCTCACCGGCCGCAATCCCGGCGAACCGCCGCCCACATTGTTCGAATACCTGCCCGACAACGCCATCCTGTTTGTCGACGAGTCCCACCAGACCGTACCCCAGATCGGCGGCATGGAGCGGGGCGACTTCCGCCGCAAATCGACGCTGGCCGATTTCGGCTTCCGCCTGCCGTCGTGCATCGACAACCGGCCCTTGAAGTTCGAGGAATGGAACGTCATGCGGCCGGAGACAGTCTATGTGTCCGCGACGCCGGGGCCGTGGGAGCTGGAGCAAACCGGCGGTGTCTTCACCGAACAGGTGATCCGCCCCACCGGCCTTGTCGATCCGGTCTGCGAAGTCCGGCCCGTGGAAACCCAGGTCGATGATTTACTCTCCGAAATCCGCAAGACCGTGGATCAGGGCTACCGCGTGCTGGTGACCACGCTCACCAAGCGCATGTCCGAAGACCTGACCGAATACCTTTATGAGGCGGGCGTCAAGGTGCGCTACCTTCATTCCGACATCGAGACCCTGGAGCGGATCGAGATTATCCGCGACCTGCGCCTCGGCGTCTTTGATGTGCTCGTCGGCATCAATCTGTTGCGCGAAGGGCTCGACATTCCGGAATGCGGGCTCGTCGCCATTCTCGACGCCGACAAGGAAGGCTTTCTGCGCTCCGAAACCTCGCTCGTGCAGACCATCGGGCGCGCCGCGCGCAACGTCGACGGCCGCGTGGTCCTATACGCCGACAGGATGACCCGGAGCCTCACGGCGGCCCTGGGCGAGACCGAACGGCGGCGCGACAAACAGCTCGCCTTTAACAAGGAACACGGGATTACGCCGGAATCCGTCAGGAAGGCCATCGGCGACATCCTCCAGGGCGTTGCCGAGCGCGACCACTTTACCGTGGACACCGGCACGGGCGACGCCGCCCATCTGGTGGGCCATAATCTCCGCGCCCATATAGAGGCGCTCGAAAATCAGATGAAGGAAGCCGCCGGCAACCTCGAGTTCGAGGAAGCGGCGCGGCTCCGCGACGAAATCCGCCGGCTCGAAGACCGGGAGCTTAACGTCGGGCTCGATCCACTCGCCCACCCCGGTTCCCGCGCGCGGGGTCGATCCTCCGCCGGCCGCGCCGGCACCCGCGCCCGCAAGGGCAAAAGCGTGGCGTATTAAAGGCACGCTGCGGTTTTCTTCACGCCTTTTCCCTCTCCCCCCCTTTTAGGAAAGCAGGTGGGAGAGGGTCCGCACTTCTTTTCCCTCTCCCCTGGTGGGAGAGGTGAAGGAAGACCGCACGCCCCTGGCCAAGGTGAAAGGTTGGGTGACAGGAAAGCAGTGCGGCCCTCAGACCGCAGCGACCCAGAGCACGTCGGCGCCGGCTTTGTCATGGGCGACGACGGCGTGGCTCATACCGCTGTCGATATAGATACTGTCGCCCGCCTCCAGCACCACCGGCTCGTAATGTTCGGTGTGGACCGTCACCGTGCCCGTGAGCACATAGAGGAATTCCTCACCGTCGTGGCTGCTCCAGTCGAGGTCCGCGCTCTCGTCCCGGTATTTGATATGGCTGCGGAACGGCATGATTTTCTTGCGCGACAGTTCCGCCGCCAGCACCTCATGATCGTAAAGCGGA
This sequence comes from uncultured Alphaproteobacteria bacterium, assembly GCA_963746725.1. GTDB lineage: Bacteria > Pseudomonadota > Alphaproteobacteria > Sphingomonadales > Govanellaceae > J090. The sequence goes on from CAVVCF010000008.1 coordinate 415,632, forward strand.
GTGTCATGATGCCGGCCGGTGCCTCCCCGGGTCACCGCCATCCGGCCTGCCGCATCCCGCGTCGGCGCAGGCGCGAAGAAATCCGCCACGTCCACGCCGTACCCCCGCGCCAGCTTCAGGAGCATGTCGTAGGTCGGCGACATCTGACCGTTTTCGATCTTGGACAGCGTCGACTTGGCGACACCCGCAGCGGCGGCGGCGTCCGCGAGCGTCCAGCCGCGATCCCGCCGCAGAGCCTTGAACATGCCGCTCAAGGCCGCCGGGGGCTCGGCAACGGTCTGCGAGGTTACCGTTTCGCTCTTCACCGGCTTCATGACGGCGCCCCGAATCGAGAGCATAAAGCGGTCGCTTTTCCAAAATACAATTTTGTTTCCTTTAGTGGACTTTTTTCTTATGATATCCTAATCACGACTCGGAACCAAGGCCGAAACGGCAGAACGCCTGACGAAAGGACACCCTTAGCCATGACCGCGGAACAGATTCTGGCCGATCTCGGCCTCGAGGCAGCGGACCTGCAAAACGGCACGCTCGCCGTCACCTCACCCATCGACGGTGCGGTGCTGGCGCGGCTCGTCGAGGATGACAAGGCGAGCGTTGACGCCAAGATCGCTCGCGCTGTGGAAGCCTTCAAGGTCTGGCGCACGGTGCCGGGCCCGAAGCGCGGCGAGCTCGTCCGGCTTCTGGGTCAGGAACTGCGCGCCAACAAGGACGCGCTCGGCCGGCTGGTGACGCTGGATTGCGGCAAGATCCTGCAGGAAGGCCTTGGCGAGGTGCAGGAGATGATCGACATCTGTGACTTTGCAACCGGCCTGTCGCGCCAGCTTTATGGGCTGACCATTGCGTCCGAGCGCCCCGGTCACAGGATGATGGAAACCTGGCATCCGCTGGGTCCCGTCGGCATTATTTCGGCGTTCAACTTCCCGGTCGCGGTCTGGGCATGGAACGCGGCGCTGGCGCTGGTTTGTGGCGACAGCCTGGTGTGGAAACCATCGGAGAAGACGCCGCTGACCGCGCTTGCCTGCCAGAAGCTCCTTGGCCGGGCCATTGACCGCTTCGGCGACGCGCCCGCGGGACTATCCCAGGTTCTGATTGGCGGGCGCGCGGTGGGCGAACAACTGGTCGATGACGCCCGTGTGCCGCTAATCAGCGCCACCGGCAGCACCGCCATGGGCCGCGCCGTCGGTCCCCGCGTGGCCGGGCGCTTTGGCAGGACCATTCTGGAGCTCGGCGGCAACAACGCCATCGTCGTGGCGCCATCGGCCGATCTTGACATGGCGGTCACCGCCATTCTGTTCGGCGCTGTCGGCACCGCCGGCCAGCGCTGCACCTCGACCCGCCGGTTGTTTGTGCACGAAACCGTCTATGATGCGCTCATTCCCCGGCTCAAAGCAGCCTATGACAAGGTGTCCATTGGCGATCCGTTAGCCGATGGCACGCTGGTCGGGCCATTGATTGACAAGCCCGCCTTCGACGCCATGGAAGCAGCCCTTGGCCGGGCGAAGACCAAGGGCGGGCGCATTCACGGCGGCGGCCGGGCGGCACTTAACGGCCTCGATGGTTTCTACGCCAAACCCGCCATCGTCGAGTTCGACGCGCCGGACGCCAACGTGATGGAGGAGACGTTTGCCCCCATCCTCTACGTCATGAAGTACAGCGATCTCGACGACGCTATTCAGCGCCACAACGCGGTGCCCCAGGGGCTTTCGTCAGCAATTTTCACCACCGACATGCGCGAGGCCGAAACCTTCGTCAGTGCGGTGGGTAGCGATTGCGGCATCGCCAACGTCAATATCGGCACGTCAGGGGCGGAAATCGGTGGCGCATTTGGCGGCGAGAAGGAAACCGGCGGCGGGCGCGAATCCGGGTCCGACGCCTGGAAGGCCTACATGCGCCGACAGACCTCTACCGTGAACTACTCAACCGAGCTGCCGCTCGCCCAGGGGATCGTGTTCGACGCTGCTTGAGTGCTCTGTCCAGATCGGCCACACTCCCGCCACAGCAATGGCGAAAAGTGTGGAAATGGCACGCGATTACAGGGAAAGGTTCGACCGCCTGATCCGCAAGGCGGTGGTGGTCGGCCAGCGCAAAATTCGGCCCGGGCTTCGCAGCGTCCTGGGACTGTTGTTCGTGGTCGGTGGCATCTTTGGTTTCCTGCCCATATTGGGCTTCTGGATGATCCCCGTCGGCCTTGTTCTCATTGCACTCGATTTTCCGCCGCTCCGCCGACGGTTCATGGACTGGATGCGTCGCCGCCGGGTCAAGCGGAATAACGACAGGAAACTCTCCGGAAAGTGATGCCCGTCAGGACTTGCCTTCCGCAGCCTTGCGTTGCCGTCGTTTGGCGAGCTTGTCGGCAAGACGCGGGCCGGTGCCGGGCTTCGACCACGGGCAGCGGGCAATGCAGATGCCGCACGCCATGGTGTCGCCGAAATAGGGAATGCATTTGTCGAAATCCACGTACCATTTTGCCACACCGCGGACCATCTGCTTCTCGTCATAGATGGCCTGGGGCGGGCAGGCGTCGCTGCACACCCGGCAGTTGGTGCAAAAGTCGTCGACCCCGATGTCGTCCGGTTTGTCCGCAATTAGCGGCATATCGGTGGTCACCGCCGACAGCCGGAACGACGATCCGTGGGTCCGGTTGATCATGGACCCGTGCTTGCCGAGTTCCCCCAGCCCCGCCGCAATCGCGGCCGGAATCATGTTGAGCGCGGACGCATAGGGACCGGGCCAGGCCCTGGCCTGATAGCCTTGTTCCAGAATAAAGTTGGCGAGCCGCCGGCACACCCGGGCGGCGCGGTTGTATTGCCGGCCGACCTCGACGCCCGCTGACGGATCCTCGAAGGTCGCCGGGGCCTTCGATAGCTCACCGTAATCCATGGAGACCCCGATCATGATGATCCAGGGCTCGGCAATGTCGTAGCCCTCGTAGGTATAGATCGGGTCCATGGGCGTAATCCCCACCAGGTCGCCTTCATCGCCGAGTGCGAAATCCTTGATCGCCCGCGCCCAGTCCTCCGCCGGTTTCTCAACACGCGTTTCCGCCTGCTCCACCGGTTTTGGTCCGCGCGGGGCCTTGGGGTTGAAGACCTCGCAGATCTCCGGCGAATTGCGGTGATAGGAGATCACTTCATGCTGGAGCGGGCCGAAATCATGCTTGTCCGCCGGATGCCAGAAAAATGGCGAGGCCCGGCGCACCGCGCCCTCCCCCAGCCCGTTGACGGAGTTGCCGGAGACCTCCGGGAACAGGTCGGTAAAGCGCGGATTGGGCTTATAATCGGATGTCTTGCGCATGCGCGCCCCTCATATTTTAGGCTTAAAATATGACACAAAAGCTCTTTCCGCCGCAACAGCTGAAAAAAGCAGGCCCTCTGTTTCAAAATCAATTCTTGCGATAAATTATCTTTCTGCGAAACTCGTCACATAAAAAGAGGAGAATTGAAATGCCGAATAACTCAAAACGTTCTACTGAGCATGAAATATCTATTGCCGTACTTCAATATTTAGCAACCATTTCTAGTGGCGAGGCCAAAATATCGCAGATCAAGAAACACGTTCCAGATTTCATTCACTTGACTGAAACCGATATGAGAGACTCCCAAACTAGACCAAACGAAAGGATGTGGGAGCAACAGGTAAGAAATATAGTTAGCCACCGGAACGCGGAGGGAAATTTTATTGCTGAAGGTCTTCTGACATATAACCCTGACACCCTCCAGATAACTGATGCGGGCCGTCTCTATCTACGAAACAGGGGTTATTGACTGTACATTGCCTTATACCCAGGCTGTAGCCACTTCAGCTCTGTTCCGTTTGACGCAAATTTATCCCAGACGAACCAAGCGTACGCCGTTGTGCCAGTACCTTTTTTTACAGCGCCGGCTGGGTAGAAGGTAATTCGTTCACTAAATACCCAAACACGAGACGGAGGCATTTCACTGAAGATAGTGCGCTGCCTATTAGACCCCTCCAAGAATGCCAATCGCAGAAGTAGAGCAAATTTTCTAGTTGCGCGATCCAGCCCAGAATGAATGAAACCCTCAGCAGCATTATATGGTGGGTTAGTAACAATATTGGATGCACAGCGAGAAGATTTTAGAAAATCGTGACCTGCCTCGCCATATCCCCGGTCATACAAATCTGAACTGACAATTTCTTGGCCGGTAAATTTCAGCACTTCGGACATAGACCCATCGCCACAGGCACACTCCCATATCTCACCTGTAAAAGTCTCATTAGCGATGAGGGCATGGGTCGCCCACCTAGGCGTTGGAAAAAAATCCGGCCCGTCAAGATCCGCAAAGCGCTTCTTTGTCGGCTTGTACCCGCCGTTGAGGTTGTATGTAGCATCCATTAAAAAAATATAACAAAATCAGCGTGTTAGTCAATACTCTCTAAGTGACTCTGAAAGATTTAAAAATATTGATTTTTTGTATTCCCCGAGTGGGCCAACCTTCCATCAAATTGGCGGTCCGCCCCTCTGCACTCAGCACTTGCTTTTGTCAGAACAGCCCCCTGTAGTAGAAATGAGGTATGATAGAAAGCTACTATTGGCAAAGTCGGTTTCCAGTCACAAAATCGTTGGTAGGCTTGGGGGCCATGACATCCGGCCAGAACTTTCGCCGTCGCCTATGTCAAGCAGCCCGGGAATTTTTACCGGGAATGACATATCTTCGGTCACAAATTGTGATTAGGCTAAAAGGGAGTATTCTGAGAGACTACAACCTGAAAGTTGAAAAGCCATGGCGCAACGAAAGCAGAAAGTATCCTCTTCGGCGCTCCCGGCGCTGATGCCACCCCTCCCCTTAACAGTGGCAAACCGAAGGCGCGGAAAACCGAGCCAACAAATCCGGGGCAGCTTTGGCCCGCTGGCCCATGACACCATGGACCGGATTAGCCGCGCATTGGCGGCGCGGATTACCGGCGGCGTATCGCCCACAGCGATCGCCACGGCCTGGCTGGACTGGGTAACTCATTTGGAGGAGGCGCCCGGCAAGCGGCTCGCGCTGACCGAAAAAGCCCTACAGGACGCCACCAGATTGCTGGCCTATTGTTTGGAAACCGTTTCGGGCGACCATCCAGAACCGCTGATCGAACCATTGCCGGGCGACCATCGCTTCGAAGACGAAGACTGGGACAACCCCGCGGCCAGTATGCTGGTCCAGCATTTCCTGCTCGCCGAGGACTGGTGGTACGAAGCAGCGTCCGGTGTGCGCGGCATGTCGGAGAAACATGGCGATCAGATCCGGTTCCTTGTCAAGCAGACGCTCGACGTGTTCGCGCCGTCCAACAATCCCTGGCTCAATCCGGAGATCCGCCGCCGAACGCTCGAAGAAGGCGGCCAAAATCTGGTGCGCGGCTTCAAGAACTGGATCGACGATTTCACCCGGACCATGACCGGGCAGCCCCCGGCGACGACCGACGGGTTTCACGTCGGCGAAAATCTGGCGGTCACGCCGGGCAAGGTTGTCTATCGCAATCACCTGATGGAGTTGATCCAGTACGCGCCGGCGACGACCAAGGTCTATGCCGAGCCCGTTCTGCTGGTGTCGGCCTGGATCATGAAATATTACGTGCTCGACCTGTCGCCTGAGAACTCCCTTGTGAAATGGCTGACCGAGCAGGGCCACACCGTATTCATAACGTCATGGCGCAATCCCACGGCCGCGGACCGGGATATCGACCTCGAAGACTATCGGACCAAGGGCGTGTTGGCCGCTATCGACGCGGTCTCGGCCATCGTGCCCGACCAGAAGATCCACGCCGTGGGCTATTGCGTGGGCGGCACGCTTCTTGCGATCGCCGCAGCCAAGATGGCGCTCGACCATGACGACCGGCTGGCCACCATGACGCTGTTTGCCGGCCAGACCGACTTTTCCGAAGCCGGTGAGCTGCTGCTGTTTATCGACGAAGGACAATTGGCGCTGCTCGAAGACATGATGTGGGACCAGGGCTACCTCGATACCAAGCAGATGTCCGGCGCGTTCCAGATCCTGCGGTCAAACGATCTCGTCTGGTCGCGGATCATCCGCGATTACGTTCTTGGCGACCGCCAGAAGACCAACGATCTGATGGCCTGGAACGCGGACCGCACACGTATGCCCTACCGCATGCACGCGGAATACCTGCGCAGCCTGTTCCTGGAGAATCGCCTGTCGCGCGGCCGCTTCGCCATTGAAGGCAAGACGTTGGCGATGAAAGACATCAAGGTGCCAATCTTTGCATTGGGGACCGCGCGTGACCATATCGCGCCGTGGCACTCCGTCTACAAGATCAGCCTGATTTCCGATACCGATGTGACCTTCGTGCTCGCCGCCGGCGGCCATAACAGCGCGATCGTCAACCCGCCGAACGGGCATCCTTCGGCACGCTATCAGGTGATGACCCGGCACGAGAACGAGATCTACCTCGATCCGGAAACCTGGACCGCTATGGCGCCCTGCAAAGAGGGGAGCTGGTGGCCGGAGTTTCACGCCTGGCTCGTCAAACGAAGCAGCCGCACCAAGGTCCCGGCGCGCACGCCGGGCGCGCCCGACCGCGGTTACCCACCCCTTGAGGACGCCCCCGGGACATATGTTTTCCAAGACTAACCGATCTGCGTTTGGGGCTCTAAGACCGGGTCGTCATCCACGCCGGGATAACCGCTTGTACCGGACGCGCGAAGAGATAGACGGCGAGGCCGGCAAGAATTCCGGGCATACCTTCATAGATCGCCTCATTGAATCCAAATTCTCTCCATACGAGTGCCGCAGCCACACCCGCCACCATCATCATGAGCGCCACTTTCTCCCCCGGTTTACGCCCGAGGGCATAGACCAGCATCAGTGGACCGAAGGCCGACGCCAGCACCGACCATGCCATGATCACCAGGGAAAACACGCTTTCCGAACCGGTCAAGGCGATTACCAGCGCGAGTATGGTCACCACCAGCGTGGCGCCCTTGATCTCAAGCGGGGTTTCCATGCGCCGGGGTACGAGGTCGTGGGTCACGGCGGCAGAACAGCTGAGCACCAGGGAATCGGCCGTCGACATGGTGGCGGCGAAAATACCGGCGAGCACAAGACCGACCATCGGCGGTGACAACAGCTCCTTGGCCATGGTCGGCAACGCGAGTTCCTGATCCATCCCTCCAAGGTCCGGCAGATAGATCCGCGACAGCATACCCACGCCAGTCGCCAACACATAGAAGATGACGAAAAAGCCGTAATAATAGATCCGCGCGCGAACCAGATTTTCGGGTTTGTCGAGCGCCATAAACCGGACCATGATATGGGGCTGTCCGACCACGCCGAACCCGGCGAACATCCAGCCCACAGCGAACAGGACCATACCGGACACACCCGGCACCACCTGGTCGCGGGGGAAGAAGTCCATGTATCCGGGCACCTGATTGAGTGTGTGCCAGGTGGCTTCAACGCCGCCAAGGGCCTGGACACCGACCACAAACAGGATGGTCATGGCCGCCAGCATGGCGATGGACTGGGCAGCGTCGGTCCAGATAGAAGCGCGGATTCCGCCGGCAAAACAGTAGGCCACCACAATGAAACTGACCAGAACCGCACCCGCATGCACGTTCCATCCGAACAGCACGTTGAGCGCCTTGCCGCCGGCGGAAAACTGCGCCGCCGAATAGGCGCCAAGGAACAGAACGGTGATGATTGCCGCAACCTTCCGGTAAATACGGAAGTCGGTGCCGTGCCAGCGCGAGAGCATGCCGCCGAAGGTGGCCTCGTCTGTGCGCTCGGCAGCGGCCCGCAGTTTGCGGTGAATGAATAGCGAGGCGATGAAATCGCCCAGAATCCAGCCGGACATCAGCCATATGGCGGCGAGGCCCACCATGTAGGTGTAACCAATCACCCCGATGAACATGTAACCACTGTTATTGGTGGCAATAGCGGACAGCCCGGCAAGCGATGGCGCCACCTGGCGACTGGCCAGGTAATAGTCGCGCCGGTTATCGCGTGCGAACTTGACCGACGCAATGCCGATGACCAGAAACAGGATCAGGAAAAACAGAAAACTCGCGAGTATCAAGATGCCTCCGCATCGAGAGGATAAGCGCCGCTTTCGTCATGGACTTCCCTGCCGGTGATCGGCGGATTGAACACGCAGGCGAGCTTCATCTCGGTCTCGGCCTCGAGCACATGCCGGTCGTGGTTGTTCAATAGATAGATCGTGCCGGGCGTGATCTTGTGGACCTCCCCGGTCGCCAGGTCCCTGATCGATCCTTCGCCGGAAATGCAATAGACCGCCTCGAAGTGGTTGGCGTACCACATCTCCTGCTCGCATCCGGCGTAAAACGTGGTGATATGGAAGGAAAACCCCACGTTGTCGTCTTTCAACAGAAGGCGCGTACTCTCCCAGTTGTCAGACACCACGCGCCGGTCCGTCTTTTCCGCGTCAGCCATGGTCCTGACGATCATTCCTCTATTCCCTCTTTTTGAACCAACTGATCAGGCAACAGCCCGATCGGCCTTCTCGCGCGCCGCAACCAGAACCTGATCCGTTGCGCGCTCGATGATATCGAGGCCGGCGAGCATATCTTCCTCGGAAATGACAAGCGGCGCCAGGCACTTGACGACCTGGTCCTCCGGCCCGCTCGTTTCGATCACCAGCCCCATGTCGAAGGCCGCCTGGGTGACCTCCCCGGCCAGTTCACCGGTTGCGAACGTCAGCCCGCACATCATGCCTCGGCCTTTGGACCGGACGAGATCCTCACTGTACTTGCCGGCGATTTCGTCGAGCCGCTTCATCATCAGCTTGCCCTTGCGCCGGACCTCCTCGGCAAACTTGTCATCGGACCAGAAGTGGCGCAGCGCCGTGGTGGCGGTGACGAAGGCGTGGTTGTTGCCCCGGAAGGTGCCGTTATGCTCGCCCGGTTTCCACAAGTCGTACTTCCGGCTTGATCATGGTCACGGCGAACGGCAGGCCATATCCGCTCAGCGACTTGGACAGGGTGATGATGTCGGGCGATATGCCCGCGTCGTCAAAGCTGAAGAATGTTCCGGTGCGGCCGCAGCCGGCCTGGATATCGTCGACGATCAGCAGCATGTCGTGCTTGCGGCAGACCCGCTCCAGCTTGCGCAACCATTCGAAGCTCGCGACATTGAGACCGCCTTCGCCCTGCACGGTCTCCACAATCGCCGCCGCCGGATGGTCAACCCCGCTCGAAGAATCCGACAGCATCTTGTCGAGGTACTCCGTGGTGTCCACATCCGGACCGAAATAACTGTCAAACGGCATGTGGGTCGCGCCAATGAGCGGCACACCCGACGCGTCCCTGTGGTGGGAATTGCCGGTCGTGGCCATCGCGCCGACGGTCACGCCATGGAAACCGTTGGTGAACGCGATGATATTGTGGCGGCCCTTGACCTTGCGCGCGATCTTGAGCGCCGCTTCCACCGCATTGCTGCCGGTGGGCCCGGTGAACTGAACCACGTAGTTCATGTCGCGCGGCTTGAAGATCACCTCGCTCAGCGCATCGAGGAACCGTTCCTTCGCGGTGGTATGAAGGTCGAGGCTGTGGGTAATCCCGTCATACTCGATATACTCGAGTCAGCTTTTTCTTGAGCACAGGGTTGTTGTGGCCATAGTTCAGGCTGCCGGCACCGGCGAGGAAATCGAGATGGCTTCCCGCCTTCCTGATCATAGAGATGGGCACCCACGGCCCGTTCGAAAATGACTGGAAAATTACGCGCGTAGGACTGCACTTCGGACTCGAGCTCGTCAAAGACGGTGGTATCCACCTCTTCGTTGGCCCCCTCGGGCCTGGTGGTAATGCCGGGGTCTTTGGTTTCTCGTTCGTTTTCATTTGTCATCGCTTTTTCCTCGATTAATTTGTGTTGGCCAGATCGAACGGGCCAATTCGCAAGAGGCTCTCTGAGGCATGCCTGCCTCTGAAGTGCATGGTTTTGTCAAACAACACACGATGTCTGGTCTCGGCCCGCAATCCTCGGGCCAGACCTTCGAACATGACCCACGACGCCTTGTTGTCGTCGGTAATGGTGGTCTCAACGTACCGGACATTTCGGCAGGACGGTCGCCCGAGGATCTCCCGGATCAGCGCCTTGGCGAGCCCCTGCCCCCGTCCCGCCTGGGCGACCGCCACCTGCCAGATGAACAGGGTATCCGGCTGATCGGGCGGTATGTAGCCCGACACGAAGCCATCGATTCGGCCATCGGACTCCGCGAGCGCGCAGGTCGCAGCGAAATGCGAGCATTGCAGCAGGTTGCAGTAGAGCGAGTTTTCATCCAGCGGCGGGCAGGCCGCGATCAGATCATGGACAAGCGCACCATCCTCAGCCGTCGGCTGGCGGATCGTGTAGGCACGTCCCGGCTGTTGTTTACTCGCATCAAGCATGATCTTTGCAACGCAGGTCCTCTTTATCTCGGGGTCGCTTAACATTTAGTGTATCTATGTAAATGTCAACCGCACCAACCCAATAAATATTATAAGTAACTATTATTATTGGGAATTTTTAAACATCATTTTCATTCGATATTCGAATCATTATTTCACGTGATTAGCGGCGTGGCAAAGGCAGGTCTTGCCAAAAGCGGGCTGGATGCGGATTAATGGGGACGAACTGGGATTGGAGACCGGATTGACGAGCGACGATAAGGTTCTGGTGGCGTTACGGCGGATCCTGCGGGGGGCGGACCTTCATGCCAAGCGGCTGGCGCGGGACACCGGCCTGACCACCCCGCAGCTCCTGGTGTTGCAGGCAATCGCCGCCCTGGGTGCGGTTTCCATCGGCCGGGTGGCGAAGGAAGTGAACCTGACCCAGGCTACGGTTACCACAATTATTGACGGCCTGGTAAAGCGCGGCCTGGTCTACCGCCAGCGGTCGGAAACTGACAAACGCATGGTGCACGCGATGCTGACCGAGCCTGGCAAGCAGATTCTCAAGCACGCGCCGCCGGCCCTGCAACAGAATTTCCTCAGACAGTTCGAGCTCCTCGAAGACTGGGAGCGGAGCATGATCATTGCCACCCTGCAGCGCGTGGCGCAGCTGATGGATGCGGACGAACTCGACGTCGCCCCGGTCCTCGACCCGGGCGCCCTCGACCGGTCGGGTGAAAGCGACTGACACACCTTGCGTCGGCGATCGGACTGAGGGATGGTAGGCAAAGGGGAGGAAGCCGAATATCCGGAGTGTTACGTGTGTCATTCAGATCTTTTTTTGCCCTTTTAAGTTTCAGTCTCCTCACACCGCTTGTTGCGCACGCAGGTACCGGCACCCCGGTTGAGAACATCTACGGCCTGATCGCACGGGGCTTCGAGGATGCCTGGCCCGCCGAATATACTGCTCGCGGTCTCAAGGCTGAAGTGGGCGTCAGCGTTGGTGTCGCTCCCGAATATCAGGGCGCAAAAAGCTATCGCATGTTCACCATCCCGCTCTTGCGCCTGACCTACCGGGACGCGGTGGCGCTGCACAATACAAAGCTGACGGTCAATCTGTTGCGCTTCGACCGGCTGAGGGTGGGGGTGGTCGCAAAATATCTTTTTGGCCGCAGGCAGAGCAGCAATCCCGTTCTTGCCGGTCTGGACAAAGTCAAGGACACCATCGAGGTTGGCGGTTTCGTCCGCTATGACGTCAAACACCTTGTTATCACCGCAGATGTGCGCGACAGCATCAGTCGGGATCAGGGTCTGAGCGCGCAACTGACCTTAGCGCAGGGGCTTTACAAGTCAAAAAAATTGCGCCTCGGCATCGCCGCGTCGGCGATATGGGGATCGCGGGAGCGCCTTCAGACCAATTTTGGCGTCACCGAGGCCGAGGCGGCGGCGGCCCCGGTGGGGCTCCGGCCATTCCATGCAGACAGCGGGCTTTATCAGGTCAACCTGTTCCTCGGCGGTGAATACCTGCTTGACGATCATTGGCGGCTTGGCGCAACCATCGGTTATACACGGTTGCTCGCCGACGCCGCCGAAAGTCCAATTGTGGCGGATTACGGGTCACCTAACATGGCAACAGTCGGCGTCGGACTGCTCTATCGTTTCTAGCCGGCAATTTCCCGGTAAAGCTTTGCCAGGTCAGCCGGCGCAAAATCCGGCGGCAGCATCCGGAGCGCCAGGGCGAGAGGATCGTCATGGCGGCGAAGCCAAAGCCTCGCTTGAGCAATGATCTCCGCGTGATCGAACGCCAGCCCCGGCAACGCGTCGAGCGCGAACCACCGCCCGTCACTGGCGTCGCTTCTCGCCTCAACCGTGACATCGTCAGCCCAAATCGCTCCCGCAAATACCTGCGTAATGACTCGCTCTCTCGGGTCGCGGTCCGGCCGGTCGAATGCACCGACCGGCGATAACCCGATGGCGTCCACCCCGGTTTCCTCGCGAAGTTCACGGCGTGCGCACGCCGCCAGCGTCTCGTCCATGTCCAGGAACCCCCCGGGCAGCGCCCAACACCCTTCGAACGGCGCATGGGCGCGGCGAATCAGCAATATCGACAGCCGGCCGCTCAGGCTGGTAAACAGCGCCGTATCAGCAGTCAATGCCGGATGCGGGTACTGGTAAGTGTAGGTCATGGGGCGACTGTCCTCCACTTTCTGCAAATCCTAAAAACTTGCGTTGAATTATATTGCAGCGGTCCTGGAGTCCGATATAAAAGAAACCGCTTGACTCGAAAATGCGAATGATTATCAATAGCGCCTTTAATGAATTCCGCACCCGACTAAATCGGGGGTGTTGTCTGGGGACTACGGTTTATGCAATTGCGTTTTATCTCTTCTGCCTTGCTTGTTCCGGCATTGCTGGCCGGCGTCGCATCAACCGGGGCGGCGGCCGATACGCCGACATTTGAAATCACGATCAAGGACCATCGGTTTGATCCCGAGGACCTGAAGGTGCCGGCGGGAACCAAGGTGAAGCTCCTCGTCAAAAACCTCGACGCCACGCCAGAGGAATTTGAAAGTTACGACCTCAATCGCGAAAAGGTCGTCCGCGGGCGCAAGCAAATCATCATTTTCATTGGCCCGTTGAAACCCGGCACATACGGATTCTTCGGCGATTTTCACCCCAAGACGGCCAAGGGCCGGATTATCGCAGAGTAACTCCCATGATCGCTGCCGCCGTCATTATTTTCCGTGAGGTCCTTGAAGCCGCCATCATCATCGGCATCGTCCTTGCCGCCAGCAAGGGAATCGCCAGGCGGCGACGCTGGGTGGCAATGGGTGTTGGCGCCGGGCTGGTGGGCGCCGTTGCCGTCGCATTCTTCGCCGACGGCATATCGTCCCTGCTCGAGGGCATGGGACAGGAGGTACTGAACGCCGCCATTCTCGGTCTCGCGGTCTTGATGCTGGGCTGGCACAACGTATGGATGGGCCGCCACGGCCGTTCGCTTGCCGCGCAAATGAAAAAGACCGGCGCGGATGTGGCCGAAGGCGTCAGCCCGCTGTCGGTCCTCGCCGTGGTCTGCGGGCTTGCGGTGCTGCGCGAAGGCTCCGAGGTGGTCCTGTTTCTCTATGGCCTGATGGCCGGCGGAGACAATATCGCCAACCTTGCAATCGGCAGCGCGCTTGGTTTTGTCGGTGGCGCGGCCGTTGGGGTCGGGCTTTACTTTGGCCTCTTGGCCATTCCGCTGCGATACCTCTTTACCACAACCGCAATCATCGTCTTGTTTCTGGCTGGCGGGCTCGCTTCCACCGCGGCGCAATTTCTAGTCCAGGCGGACATTCTGCCGTCCCTCGGTGCGTCGCTCTGGGATAGCTCCGCAATTATTTCGGATCGGAGTATCGCAGGCGAACTCCTGCATATCATGATCGGCTATACGGCGCGCCCCATGGGCATCCAGCTTATCGCTTTCATCATCACAATAGGAGTTATTGGAAGTCTTATGATTGTTGTATCTGAGCGCGTCAGCGACATAACGAAAAAAGTGGCCTGTTCGGTTCTTGTGTTGCTTGGTGTGGGGTCCGCACTGTTATTTCTGGGTGGGGGGACAGCCCACGCCGGCACCACAAAGGTCTACTCTCCCATTGTCGAGGGAGGAGAGCTCGAATTCGAATCCCGGGGCTACGTGGACATCGACAAGAATGACTCCAAGGATGGCGCCCAGAAGCAGATTTACGAGGTAGGCTACGGTTTCACCAACCGCTGGTTCTCAAGCCTGTTCGCCGAGTTTGAGAAAGAGCCGAACGAGACGCTGCGCAACACTGCTGTCGCCTGGGAAAACATTATCCAGCTCACCGAACAGGGTGCAGGCTTTGTCGACGCCGGCCTTTATTTCGAATACGCGGCAGCGACCCGCAAGGCGGGCGCGGACACGATCGAAGGCAAACTTCTGCTGGAAAAGCAGACCGGCAACTTCGTTCATACCGCCAATATCATTGTCGAGAAGCCAATCGGTAAAAACGCCGACGAATCGACTGTGCTTGGCTATGCGTGGCGCACCAAGTACCGCTATCGCCAGGCGCTCGAGTTCGCGGTCGAGGCCTATGGCGAATTCGGCGAGATCCGCGGTTTCAAACGCTGGTCGGACCAGGAGCATGTGGTCGGCCCCGTGATCCTGGGAAAGCTCAATCTCGGAACCGCCATGAACCTCAAATACGAAGCGGGTTACCTGTTCGGGATAACCGGAAATTCCCCGGGCGGCCGGCTCAAATGGAATCTTGAGCTGGAAGTGCCACTTTAAGCTGGCGGACGAATCGCATTTGCGACCTTTGGCGGCCCGCGCACAGTCGGCCTGACGCCCCCTTTTTTTACCAAGCCCGGCAATCAGTTACACAAGATATGGGGCGCGGACTGCCAAGTCCGCACCCCCTTGTGTCGGTAACAAATTTTTTGCGAAAAAACTCTTGCAATCGGGGCAACTTTACCCCATTTCTTCGCAACAGACGTACGCGTACGTGCCACTGGCCCCTGGCAGGTTATGTAACGGCGTAAGCGTCCTTTTGTTGGTTGGACTTGTTGTCTGATTGATTGAAGGAGGTGGCGCAATGACCTTCCAGGACCTAAGACATCGTGGGCATGTATCGATCCGCCGCGTAGCGAGCTACTTCCGCTCGCGCACGCATATCCGGTTCCGCTACCACATCCTCAATATGCTCAGTCCGGCAGCGCTGGCGCGCTGAAAGCCGGGGGCTTTTTTGCGCCCTCACATTCCCCTGTTTTGACCTGACGCACCCTTGCGGGTGAGCTTGAGCTATTGGAACCAAGAGCGATGAAATCACATGTCGCTGTATTCGAATCGAAAAACATTCATGACCGAGGTGAGCGCCTGCCCGTGTTCGCCACGGCGGACGCCGTTGCGGCCACCTTGTGCCCCGACGCGCCGGTGACCTGCATTTACCCGGAGAAACTCCGGGAGGCCGCCGAAGCGTTCCTCTCCGGTTTTCCGGGCCGCGTCCTCTATGCGGTCAAGTCAAACCCGGACCCGCGTGTGATGCGCTACCTGCATACGTCGGGCATCCGGCATTTCGACGTGGCCTCGGCTGCGGAAGTGGCGTCAACCCGCGCGCTTTTTCCGAAAGCCCGGCTGTCGTTCATGCACCCGGTCAAAAGCCGGAGCGCCATCGCCGCCGCCTATCGCCTGGGCGTGCGCGACTTCTCTCTCGACAGCGCCAGCGAGCTTCTGAAAATTGTTGAGGAAACAGTGAGCGCCCGCGACCTCAACCTGTTTGTGCGCGTGAACCTGCCGAAGGGTAACGCTGCCTATGACCTGTCGGGCAAATTCGGGGCGGGCAAGGAAGAAGCCGTGGCACTTCTCAAAGCCGCCCGCAGGGTGGCCCGCAAGGTCGGCCTTTGCTTCCATGTGGGGTCCCAGTGCATGGACCCGGCCGCTTACGGCGCCGCGATCGAGCGGATGCGCGCCCTTGTGGACAAGGCGGGTGTCGCCATCGACATTCTCGACGTCGGCGGCGGCTTTCCGGTGGCGTATCCGGGGATGGAGCCGCCGGCGCTCGGCGGCTACATGAACGCAATCCGCCGCGCCGCCGGACAATTGTTCCCTGGCGCGGAGCTCTGGTGCGAGCCCGGCCGTGCGCTTGCCGGGTCCGGCGCGTCCGTCATTGTAAAGGTGGAGCTTCGACGCGGAAACACGCTTTATATTAATGACGGCACCTATGGGACCCTTTTTGACGCCGGTAATTTCGGCTGGCGTTATCCGGTGCGCGCGATCCGGCCGGAGGGCAGACTTGCCGGCCGACTGGAACCGTTCAGCTTCTACGGGCCGACCTGTGATAGTATCGATTTCATGAAAGGCCCGTTCATGCTGCCGGCTGACATTGCCGAGGGCGACTGGATCGAAATCGGTCAGCTCGGCGCCTATGGCGCCGCGATGCGGACCCGGTTTAACGGTTTTTATTCCGACGAAACCGTGGCGATCGTGCCGGCCTCCACCTACCGCGGCGCGGAAGCAAACGGCCAGGCCATCTCCATCACCAGACATTTGAAGCCGCGCGCCGCTGCGCGGACCGAAAGGAACTGACATGCTGAAGCAGAAACCTGAAACCAATCCGAAAGCCGAAATCCTCAGCACGCCGGTCGAGCATGTGGACATCACATCGTTCGACGCGCGCCCGATCATCGATTCCATGCGCAAGATGTCGTTCACCTCGCGCGATCTGGCGCGGGCCACCGACATCTTCAACATGATGCTCAAAGATGAGAGCTGCTCGACCATCCTCACACTTGCCGGATCGACCTCGGCGGGCGGCTGCATGCAGGCTTATGCCGACCTCATCAAGCACGGGATGATTGACGCCGTTGTCTCCACCGGCGCCAGCATTGTCGATATGGACTTCTTCGAGGCGCTCGGCTTCCGCCATTACCAGGGCTCCCAGTTCGTCGACGACAAGGACCTGCGCGACCTTTACATCGACCGGATCTACGACACCTACATCGATGAGGAAGAGCTTCAGGCCTGCGACCGCACCATCAAGGAAATCGCCGACGGGCTGGACCCCCGGCCCTACTCGTCGCGCGAGTTCATCCGGGAAATGGGCCGCTGGCTGAAGTCGAACGCCAGGAAGAAAGGCTCGCTCATTGAGACCGCCTATGACCACGACGTGCCGATTTTCTGTCCGGCGTTCACCGATTCGAGCGCCGGATTCGGCCTTGTGGTGCACCAGATGGAAAATCCGGACCGTCGCATGACGCTCGATTCCATTGCCGACTTCCGCGAACTTACCGAGATCAAGATCGCAGCCGGCACCACCGGTCTCCTGATGATCGGCGGCGGCGTGCCCAAGAACTTCGTCCAGGACACCGTTGTCTGTGCCGAAATCATGGGGCGCGACGTGGACATGCACAAATACGCCGTGCAGATCACCGTCGCCGACAGCCGCGACGGGGCGTGCTCGTCGTCCACGCTCAAGGAGGCGTGCTCGTGGGGCAAGGTGGACACCACTTACGAGCAGATGGTGTTCGCCGAAGCCGGGAGCGTGCTGCCCTTGCTCGCGAGCGACGCATATCACCGTGGTCACTGGAAGGGCCGCAAGGCCCGCTCGTTCGCCAAGCTCTTTGACTGATGGCAACTTTCGAGTCTCTCGATTTTCTCGACGGCGTTGACGGCTTCCTCGGGATCGCGCCCGAGGATTCCGTCACGCCTGGCGTCACACCGGAGGACGCGCGCGCGGTGATCGTGCCGTTCGGGCTCGAAGCGTCGGTGAGCTACGGCGGCGGCACCGCCGCCGGCCCGGACGCCATCATCAAGGCGTCCCACCAGGTCGAATTGTTTGACGAGGACCTGTGGTGCGAACCCTACCGCGACATCGGCATCGCCACGCTCGCCCCCTTCCCCATCCCGGACAGCGTGGCCGCCGCGCTCGATGAGATCGAGGCGGTCACCGAGGCGCTGCTTGCCGCGGGCAAGTTTCCGCTTATTCTGGGTGGCGAGCATTCGATCACGGCGGGCGCGATCCGGCCATTCGCACGCCGCTATGACGAGCTGGCTGTCCTCCACTTCGACGCCCACGCGGACTTGCGCAACGGCTATGAGGGGGAGCGTTATTCGCACGCCGCCGCACTCCGGCGTGTGCTCGACCATAGCAACATCAACCTGGTGTCGGTCGGGATCCGCAATATCTCTGCCGAGGAAATCCCGTTCCTCGACGCCAACCGCAACCGGGTCAGTATTCACTGGGGTAAGGACCGGGCGACCTACGATCCGGCGGCCATTGCGGCCGAACTTGGCGACCGCCCGGTGTTCATTACCGTCGATCTCGACGGTTTCGATTCGAGCCTGATGCCCGCCACTGGCACGCCGGAGCCCGGCGGCCTGTTTTGGCAGGACGTCATCGACATCGTCAGAGAGACCGCGCGCACTCACAAAATCGTCGGCGCCGACGTGATGGAGCTTGCCCCGATCAAAGGCTGGCACGCCTGCGATTTCCTGGCCGCCAAGCTCGCCTACAAGATCCTCGGCTACGCGTTCAAAGGCGACAGAATCCGGACCTAACCGTCCCTCCGCCCGGCGGCAGTCATCGGCTTGTCTCAATTCACCGTATACACTCGGAGATGTTTCCTCTTAAACTCAAGGGCTTGCCATTTTCAGGGAGACCACCATGAATGAAATGAACGAGACGCTCCGGTCTGCAATCGACCAGATCATTACGATCACGACCACCTACGGATTGAACGTGGTCGCAGCCATCGTCATTCTGATCATTGGTCTATGGATCGCCGGCTGGTCGAAACGCACCGTCCAGCGCCAGTTGAACAAGCGTGCCAATTTCGACAGGATGCTGGCGGGTTTCCTCTCCAGCCTGGTCAAATACTTCATCGTCGCTTTCACACTGATCGCGGTGCTCGGCAAATTCGGCGTCCAGACCACCAGCCTGATTGCCGTTTTGGGTGCTGCCGGCCTCGCCATCGGCCTCGCTCTGCAGGGCACGCTGTCCAACGTGGCAGCCGGGGTGATGCTGCTTATTTTCCGTCCGTTCAAGGTAGGGGACTATGTGGACGCGGGCGGCATCGCCGGCACGGTCAAGGATGTTTCCCTGTTCATTTCCGAGCTCAGCACCCCCGACAATGTCAAGATCATCGTGCCCAATGCGCAGGTCTGGGGCGCTGCAATCAAGAATTTCAGCGGCTACGCCACCCGCCGGGTCGATATCGTGGTAGGGATTTCCTACGGCGACAACATCGACGCCGCGTTCCAGGCTGTCAAAGACACCATCGCCGCCGACAGCCGCGTTCATGCGGACCCGGCACCCATGGTGGCGGTCACCGACCTTGGCGACAGCTCGGTCAATCTGACGGTCCGGGTGTGGACCGACGGCGCCAATTATTGGGGCGTGAAGTTCGACCTGACCAAGGCAATCAAGGAAAAGCTCGACGCTGCAGGGATCGAGATCCCGTTTCCGCAACGCGTTGTTCACCTGCAAAAAGAGGCGGCGGAATAGGCGCCACCTCGGGCGACCTAAAAGTCCGGACATTTGTCTTTGCACGGGCGCCCTGGCGCGGCTAGTATGGCGCCCGCTTTTGTAGCCTCGTAGAAAGACGGAGACGGATCTTCATGACCAGGACGCCGCGCAATTTCTTCAAGCCGCTTGCCATCGGCGCACCACCCCCCTATCGCGAGCTCCCAGTGAAATTGGAGCGGATGATCCACTTCTTCCCGCCGCAGAATGAGAAAATACGGGCCAAGGTGCCGGACATGGCGGCCAAGGTGGACGTGCTTCTGGGCAACCTCGAGGACGCCATCCCGGCCGACGCCAAGGAAGCCGCACGCAAGGGCTTCATCGAAGTGGCCACGTCAAACGATTTTGGCGAGACCGGGCTGTGGACCCGGGTCAATTGCCTGAACAGCCCATGGTTCCTCGACGACGTGATGGAGATCGTCCCTGCGGTGGGCAGCACGCTCGACGTTATCATGCTGCCCAAGGTCGAAGGCCCGTGGGACATTCATTACCTCGACCAGCTTTTGGCCCAACTCGAAGCCCGGCACGAGATCACCAAGCCCATTCTCATCCATGCCCTGCTGGAGACCGCGGAGGGCGTCAAGAATGTCGAAGAGATCGCTGCGGCAAGTCCGCGCATGCACGGTATGAGCCTTGGGCCTGCGGACCTGGCCGCGTCGCGCGGTATGAAAACCACCCGTGTTGGCGGCGGCCACCCGTTCTATGGGGTGCTGGCCGATCCGGGTGAAGAGGGTGGCCAGCGTGCTTTCTCCCAACAGGATCTCTGGCATTACACCGTGGCGCGCATGGTCGACGCCTGCATGTCCAACGGCATCAAGGCATTCTACGGGCCGTTTGGCGATTTCTCCGACCCGGACGCCTGCGAAGCCCAGTTCCGCAACGCCTTCCTGCAAGGCTGCGTTGGCGCCTGGTCGCTGCACCCGTCCCAGATCGACATTGCCAAGCGCGTGTTCAGCCCGGACGTGAACGAGGTCAAATTCGCCAAGAAAATCCTCGACGCCATGCCCGACGGCACTGGCGCGGTGATGATCGATGGCAAGATGCAGGACGACGCCACCTGGAAACAGGCCAAGGTCATTGTCGATCTCGCCCGCCAGGTCGCGGCCAAGGACCCGGATCTGGCCGATGCCTACGGACTTTAGAAAATCAGGTAGCCGGCGACGCCAGCGACGATCATCAGGCCCATGGGCAACGCGATCAGGCGGCCCATGGACCGCCCGCCGATCACGGCCACGATCAAGCCCTTGATCACGGTATTGACCCCGGCGGCAATCAGCGCCGCGGTCACCGCCACATGGACGGCAAGACCGGTGTTCACATCACTCGCCACCGACAGCGTGATCGCGTCCACATCGGTCAGCCCGGCAAACCCGGCGACCAGATAAAGCCCGCGTGCGCCAAACCACGCCGTCGCCGCGTCGGCGAACACCATGACGGCCACCAGAAAAAGGCCGAAGCGCAACGGCACGCCGAGGTGAAAGGATGTCTCGAGCGTGGGCGTCTCGCCCGCCGCCGCACGCGAGTCCCGCCACAGCACCGCCACGCCGGCGCCCGCCGCCACCACGATGATCGCGACAATGGGCGCGAGCGCGAGCGCCAGCGCCGGCGATACGACGGACGCGATTACCAGCATGCGCAGGAACATGATGGTGGACGCCGCCGCCGCGCCGGCCGCCAGATAGCGCCCGAGTTTGGGGCTGTCCTTGCCGAACCGGGCGAAGCTGAAGGCAATGGCGGTCGAGGACGCGAGCCCGCCCAGCACTGCGGTCAACAGAATGCCGCGCCGCGCGCCCGCCCATTTGATAGCGACAAAGCCGGCAAAGGTGATAGCGGACACCAGCACCACCATCCACCACAGCTCATAGGGGTTGAGCGCTCCCCACGGGCCGTACGCCTTGTTGGGCAGCAGCGGCAGCGCCACCACCGAAATCAGCAAGAGCTTGAAAAAGGCGACAATTTCCGACCACTCGAGCCGCCGCACCCATTCGTGAAGCGGCGCCTTGAGTCCGAGCAGCACGGTCACCACCACTGCCGTCGCCGCCGAGGTGGCGAGGTAGCCGTAGCCCGCCAGCACGCCAATCAGCAGGGTCAGGAACATGGCCACATAGGTGGTCACGCCATGGGGCTCGTCCTTCATCACCGGGCGCAGCATGCCCCCGATCATCAGCAGCACGAACGCCGGGATCACCGCCGCCAGAACCCAGATATTGGCGACCCGGCCCAGCACCGCCGCCATCCCGCCCACCAGCGCCGTAATGGCGAAGGTGCGGATACCGGCAAACCGCTCGCCTTCGGCTTCCTCGCGCTGCTTCCAGCCCCGCTCCAGCCCGATCAGCAGGCCGAGCGCGAGGGCCACCCCAAGGTTGCGGAAAATTTCAAGCCGATCCAAGGCATCCTCCCGATTTTGATCGCCTCAGGATAAACTGCGGCGGGCAAAAGGAAAAGCGTCACGGGTGCCCTACCCCTTGCACCCGCGCACCAATCCCCAATATTGTTCAATGAGTTCACGGTTGAAGGAGGTACAGGGCAGATGCGCGATCCTTACGAGGTCCTCGGCGTCAAGAAGGACGCCAGCGCAAAGGACATCAAGGCCGCCTACCGCAAGCTCGCCAAGGAGCTGCACCCCGACCTCAATCCCGGCAAGGAGGATATCGAGGCCAAATTCAAGGAAGTCTCCGGCGCCTATTCGCTGCTGTCCGATCCGGAAAAGCGCAAACGCTTCGACGCCGGCGAGATCGACGCCGCCGGGAACGAGACCATGCATCCCGGCGCGGGCGGTTTCTACCGCGATATGGGTGACGGTTTCGGCGGCCAACAATATTACAGCCAGGAAGGGGTCAGCCCGGAGGACCTGGAGGACCTGCTGTCCGGTATTTTCGGCGGGCGCGCCGGTGGAATGGGTGGACGTGCCGGCGGCATGGGAGGAGGCGGGCGCGAATTCAAAGCGCGCGGCGGCGACGTCAACTACAGCCTGCGGGTGCCCTTCCTCGACGCCGCAAAGGGCACAAAGACCACCATCACGTTGCCCGACGGGCGCAAGCTCACCGTGAAAATCCCTGAAGGCGTTGCCGACGGCCAGATGCTCCGGCTTGCCGGTCAAGGCCAGCCCGGCTACGGCGGCGGGCCGGCGGGCGACGCCTACGTTGAAATCCGGGTCGAGCCCCACGCCTTCTTCACGCGCAAGGACAACGACATCCATGTGGAAGTGCCGGTCACGCTCGCCGAAGCGGTGCTCGGCGGCAAGATCGAGGTGCCGACCGTCCACGGCCCCGTTACCCTGCCCGTGCCTGAGGGCGCGAATACCGGCACGCAGCTCCGGCTCAAGGGCAAGGGGCTCAAGGACCAGCGCACCGGCACCATGGGCAACCAGTATGTGAAGCTGAAAGTGATGCTGCCCGACGAGCCCGACGCCGCCCTTGAAAAATTCGTCAAGGACTGGAAGCCGGCCAGGGACTACGCGCCGCGCAAAACAATGGGAGCCCGGTGATGGTGACCCCGATGAAAGCGACAATGACCTTTGATGAAGTGGTGGCGGAAATTCGCGCGCTCACGCCCGAGGATCTCGAGGCCTGGGTCAACGCCCGCTGGGTGGTGCCCGCGGCGGATGTGGGCGAGACAAGCGGTCCGCCGACGTTCAGGGAGGCCGACGTCGCCCGGGTGCGCCTCATCGCCGAAATCCGTTACGAATTCGATGTGGCCGACGACGCGCTGGATTTGTTTCTCTCCGTTCTCGACCAGTCCCACGACCTGCGCCGCCGGCTCCGGCTTCTCGAAGCCGCCATCACCGCCCAGCCCGAGGACACAAGGGCAGCGATTAATCGGGCACTGAGGGAGATTATGGGGGGATAGACTTCCTAGAAGGGACTTTTGCTACCACTACGCCACTTACCCAGTGTTACATTCCGACGAACAATTTGCGCAGCCGTTCGACTGCGAATAATGCTTTTTTGCTTCGCGAACGGCGCCATGACAATTGTCAAAATATCCAAGGTATAGGCGATTCTCAGGATTTGCCGGTGTTGGACAGTAGTCATCCCGATGCACCTCGTGATCCCCGTTGGCTTGAACATTCTTGTTAACGTAATATCTTGGCATCTTGTTGACCTCCCCCCAATTAGTGCGAAGGTACTACATATAGAGGATCTATATGCTCTCGGCAATAGTTTAATATCTTATGATATTGTTATAATAATAGATATCTACAGGAAGCGAATACGTAATGATGTAACGATCTTTGGCGCGCCATACGGGGATAAGAGTTAGAATGATGAGAAATAATCGAATAAAAATATGACCCATACCCTACCCAAAATTAGATTGGGAATATCTAGCGCTAGATTTCTCCTCTATCTTCGACTGAATGCCTTCAGCACCTTAATCTTCGCCAGTTTGAAACTCAAAAGAAACAAGGCTGAGAAAATAAATGACAGAAGTTAATGACCCAGCAGGTCGGCTAAAAAGCATTATCGCAACAGGCCGAAAGCGCAAGAAAGATAAAAGGACGTCCGAAATATGGGCGGAAATACTTGAAGTTAATGATAATGACGCGGGAAAAGTTCTAAGACGCGTCGGATACGTAATGGGGCTCCCATCTGAAATTCGAGAGGAAATTTTAGAGACGCACGACACACCTCACGATCTTTTGCTTAAATGGCTTCCTAAAGTTGAGGGTGCATTTTCAAATATGAATATGCAGACCAAATGGGCCGATTTTATTGATAAATTTGATGACACTGTCATTTACGGTCTCGAAATGTGCTCAGATGCTCTTTCCCGCCAAAGACCGGAGAGGACTATTTCTAATGATGACCGGACCAATATATTAGAAACGATTAATGACCTGATATCTGATTTAGATAACCAGAAATTCCCTCCTAAACTAAAGGTCCTTATTTATGAGCACCTACGCTTAATCAGAAACGCCATCGAAGAATATGAGATAAGGGGCATAGACGCGATAAAAGGAGAAGTTCACAAGGTTATTGGCTCTGTTGTATTAGACCCAACCCCTTGGGATGACACAAAAGATACTAAATTTGGCAAGAATTTTTGGGAGGCCATGAACAAGCTTGTGATTCTAACAGCGGCATATGGCGGCCTTTCAGTAATAGGTACGGATGTTGTTCATCTGCTTTCCCACCTTAATCAGTAAGACAGTAATCGAACGAACTCTTAAGAAAAAAACAGAGCCGACATTAAAAGCCAACTCCAAAGTGTGTATTGTCGGGGGGTAGCCGCGCCTCTTCTCTGACCGTCATTCCCGCGGAAGCGGGAATCGCCGGAGCTTACTCAGAAATCATAGAAGTCAAAGACTTCGGGAAAACACCGCGAAGTTTTTCAAACAGCTTAACGCGGTTCGGAATAAAAAAATAATAACGTTTTTCCAGCATGACCGTGAGAAAGAACCACGCCTGCTACAACGAAAAAGCCAATCCCCCCCTATTTTCCGTCGATGAAGTGGAGGACCGCCGCGCTGTATTCGTCAGGCGCTTGCAACATGGCGAAATGGCTGGCATCGGGAAGGATGATCTCCGTCGCGCCGGGGATGGCCGAGGCCAGATAATCGGTATGGGAGCGCAAAATCGCCTCGTCATGATCGCCCGCGACGATCGCCGTCGGCGTGGTGATCCCGGCAAGGGTTTCCTTCGACCAGTTCGGCTGGGTCGCCCACATGTGGCTGATCTGTTCGACAAAGGCGTCGTACTGGTCCGGCGTTTTCGACATTTTCGTGTAATCCCGGCGCATGCGCTCGATAAAGCGGGCAAAGGTGGGATTGCTCGCCGTCGCGGGATTGACGCCGTCCGTATTGGCGTTGGCGGCCTGGGCAAAGAGCCTGGTCAGCCGCTCAGGGTGGTGGATCGCGATGTCGAGGCCGATGATGCCGCCGTCGCTCCATCCCACCAGCGCCACCTTCCTGATGCCGAGATAGTCAAGCAGAGCCAGATAGTCGGAGGCCATCAGGTCGTAGCTATATGGCTGGTCATTGCGCGTGGAGCGGCCATGGCCGCGTGAATCGGCAACGATCACCTCGTGGGTCTTCGAAAGCGTCGCCACCTGGCTCGCCCAGAGGTCGGCATGGGCGAGCCCGCCATGAATGAGGAGAATGGGCGCGCCCTTGTCTTTTGCGAAAACGGCGTAATACATCTTGATGCCGTTGACCGGGGCATAGCCGGACTCCTCGGCCGCCGGCATGGGCGCGGGTTCGGGCAAGGTCTGCCAGCGCTGCTGTGCGCGGGCGGCCGCGCTGATCATGATTAAAGCCGGGATGAAGACGAATATTCTTGCGACCTTGAGCATGTTATCCCCGCTGTGCTGAAAGCCCCTTTGAGGCTGTTAGATGCGGTGATGTTTGCATATCGGCCGCTTTTTTCCAAGGTCACGGGCATGGGGGGCGCTGGTGGCCGGGCCCCAGCCGGCCCAACACCTAAAGAAAAAGGCGGCCCCTCGGGACCGCCTTTCTCAGCTGTAGAAATTGAAAGTCTCAGTGCCTGCGGCGCCGCATGGCCACCATGGACAACAGGCCAAGCCCCAACAGGCCCAGTGCGCCCGGTGCGGGCACGTCGCCCGGCACCGGCGGCGGCTGGTCCACGCGTCCAGTGAAGGCAAACGCGTTGCCCCAGATGATCTGGTTGTCGCCGTTGTCGATATACCCGTTCTCCATGAAGTTGGTATCGCCGAAAGAGAATGCCCGGCCCGTCACGTCAAGGGTGACGATCACCGGGTGGCCGTCAACGCCTCCCCACACGATTGTGGTGCCGGCCGGCAGGTTGGTCTCATCGAACGCGCCGGTGGCCTGCGGCGTGTAGGTTGAGGCCACACCGAACGGCCCGTCAACAATCGGGCTGGTGGGCGTTGTCGGACTGGCGTTTACGTTACGGTCACCGCCAAGGCCGAACAGGCCGAGCGCATTGCCGATCTCTTCCCAGCTGGCTCCAAAGCAGCACGCACGCTCGGTGCCCACGAACACCAGGCCGCCGCCACCCGCAACGTAACTGGTGATGGTGTTGACCTGATCGTCCGAAAACCCGTTATTGGTGAGCCCGACATAGAGAATGTCGATACCGGAAAGATCGGATGAAGGCAGAGAAGCTGGCGATATTGACATCGGTGACCGTCGCCCCTTCGTCCGTGAGCGTCGCACGCGCTTGCGTCATATTGCTGGCAGCAAGCGAGCTTTCGTAGATACCGTCGATGTTCAGAATGTCCACGCCATCCAGAATACCGGCAAACGCCGAACCTGAAACCGACATGGCCAGTCCGAAAATAGCACCTGTCAGAAGTTTATTCATGATAGTTCCCCACATTCATACACTTATCAGCACGACCAAAGACAAAGCATAAACCGTGCCATTTGGGGACAATCCGGATTAACATCAGATATTTACAAGATAACTTGGAAGTTAGCGATTATGGATAGCTGGGGGTAAAAGCAAAAGTTGTAAGAAAATCCGACAGTCGCCGCAATTATAGAATGAATGACATCCCGATATTCTATCCAATTACGCGGATTCCCAGCGGATTTTGGATTGATTGGATTGGAGAGACGGAAAGGCAGGCGGCTTCAACTACCCCGCCAGCCGCTCGCCTAGCGCCTTAAGAAGCGCCGCCCCGTCGCCGCGCCAGGCCGACCCGTGCATGCAGGCAAGCGTTGTGGGCTTCAAGGCCGCAAGCTTGGCGATCAGCGCCGCCTCATCCCGGGCGTGGGCATAATAGTCCATGGCCGCGCGGGCCTGCTCGCTCGGCTCCAGAATATCGTCTTCGGTAATCGCCGGATGATCGGCGCCGAACCGGGTGAACAGGTCGCCGCAAAACAGCGTGCCGGTGGTGGCCTCGAACAGATGGCCGCATTCCCAGGCGTGCGGCAGATGAGGCGTCGCAACCCAGGTGACCTTATGGCGGCCAAGGCTCACCGTTTCCCCGTCGGCCAGCGCGCGGGGCGGGCGGATCGCCACGTCACCCACCGAAACCATGGCGGCAACCTCGCCGCACAACGGCTCGGCCCTGGGCGCAATTTCAAGAAAGTCGTTGAGCGCGCCGCATTCGTCGGCCTCGTAGTGGGAAAAGGCGATATAGCGCAAACTCGCGACCGGGATCACGGACTCTATCGCCGCACGGGTCGCCGGAAACATGTGCCGGAGCCCGGTGTGGTAAAGGAGCGGATCGTCACCGACAATCAGATACTGATTGAAGGTAAAGCCCGCCGGCAACGCGTCATTGGGCGGGACGGGCGTACTGAGGCGGTAAATACCGTCGGCGATTTCATCGACAGTGGTGCCTGTATCGCTGTTGACAATCGGCATGCTTGCTCTCCCAAATCCACGACTTACCGGAACACTTCCTCAAAGAACGCCTTCATCGCCGCCCAGGAACGCTTGTCGGCCTTCTCGTTATAGAGGATACCGGGCGCGATGCTGCCGTCGGCGGCGGGGTTGGTGAAGCTGTGCACGGCGCCGCCGTATTTGTGGACCTGCCAGTCGACGCCCGCGTTGGTCATTTCCGCTTCGAAGGCATTGACCTGGGCGAGGTCGACCATGGGATCGTCCGCCCCGGTGCAGGCAAGCACGCTTGCCTTGACCGCGCCGGGCGCGGCCGGCTCGGGTGTGCTGAGATCACCGTGGAAGCTGACAACGCCCCTGAGGTCCGCCCCGCCGCGGGCCATTTCCAGGGCGGTGGATCCGCCAAAGCAGTAGCCGATGGCG
>CAVVCF010000009.1:0-262682 GCA_963746725.1 uncultured Alphaproteobacteria bacterium
GTGCCACTGCTGGAACCCCCGTACCGGGTCGGTGGAGGCACGCCGGGTCAAGCGCTTCGAGGCGCTGGAGCTTCAGTCCGCACCGCTCCCGAGCCCCGATCCGGACGCAATGACCGCCGCCGTCATTGACGGCATCCGGGACATGGGTCTCGCAAAGCTGCCATGGGACAAGGAAACGGAGGTGCTGCGCGCCCGGATCGCGTTCTGCCGACGTCATGACGTCAGCCCGGAAAATTGGCCCGATATGTCGGACGAGGCGTTGCTTGGCGCCGTTGAGGACTGGCTCGCGCCGTATCTCGCCGGCATCACAAAGGCCGACGATTTCGTCCG
This sequence comes from uncultured Alphaproteobacteria bacterium, assembly GCA_963746725.1. Classification (GTDB taxonomy): domain Bacteria; phylum Pseudomonadota; class Alphaproteobacteria; order Sphingomonadales; family Govanellaceae; genus J090. Next base: position 331 of record CAVVCF010000009.1, read on the forward strand.
CATCGACCTTAAGGCAGCCCTTCTCGCCCGGCTTGACTGGAACCGGCAGCGGACGCTCGACCGGTTGGCGCCGCCCCACCTCACTGTCCCCAGCGGGTCACGGGTCCGGCTCGACTACGCTTCGGGTGACGCGCCGGTGCTCGCCGTCCGCTTGCAGGAAATGTTCGGCGCGCTCGAGACTTCCGCGAGTCATGAACGGGCGTGTGGCGGTGCTTGTCCATCTGTTGTCCCCGGCGCGCCGCCCGGTGCAGGTGACCCAGGATTTGCCTACATTCTGGCGCACCGGATACAAACAGGTGAAGGCGGAACTCAAGGGCCGCTACCCCAAGCACTACTGGCCCGACGACCCGTTCAAGGCAGAGGCCACGCACCGGGTCCGCCCGCCGAAAGCGACGGACCGTTAATATGCCTGTCGGACCAAAATATCGACCCGACCCGCGCTTTGCCACGCTCGGCCCCGGATTTGCCGACGCCGTGGCGCCCGCAGACTTCCCCAGGCACGTCCTGCGGTTCCGCAACGACCGCGCGGCCGGTCACGTTGGGCTCGAGGCGCTGACCGACGCGGAATGGATCGATCATTTCGCGCGCTTCAGGCCGCTGCCGGATAACCTGCCCCAGCCCTTGGCCATGCGCTACCACGGCCACCAGTTCCGGGTCTACAATCCCGACATTGGCGACGGGCGCGGGTTCCTGTTTGCCCAGCTTCGCGATGACCGGGGGCGGCTTCTGGATCTCGGCACCAAGGGATCGGGCCGCACGCCCTATTCCCGCCAGGGCGATGGGCGGCTGACGCTTAAAGGCGCGGTTCGGGAAATTCTCGCCACCGAAATGCTGGACGCGCTCGGGCTCGATACCTCCGACACCTTTTCCGTGATCGAGACCGGGGAACAGCTCATGCGCAGTGACGAGCCCTCGCCCACCCGGTCTGCCGTGCTGGTGCGGCTCAGCCATTCCCACATCCGCATCGGCAGCTTCCAGCGCCTCGCCTTCCTCGATGATGTGGACGGCATCCGCAGCCTCATGGACTACGCCATCGAATGCTACATGTCTGAGCTTGCGGACACGCCGGCCGGTGATAAGCCCGTCGCCTTCGTTAGCCAGGTCGCCCGCAACGTGGCGCAACTCGGGGCGGGATTCATGGCCTCCGGCTTTGCCCATGGCGTGCTGAACACCGACAATATCAACATCACGGGGGAGAGCTTCGATTATGGCCCCTATCGGTTTGTGCCCAATTTCGACCCGGAGTTTACCGCGGCCTACTTCGACCACAGCGGGCTTTACGCCTTTGGCCGCCAGCTTGAGGCGCTGTCGTGGAACCTTGCCCGCCTCGCCGAATGTTTCCTCCCCCTCGCCCCGCGCGAGGCGCTGGTCGAGGCGATCCGCACTTATTCCGACGACCTCAATGGCGCGCTGAGGGATGCGTACTTCCGCCGGCTCAATCTCGCGCAGCGGACCGAAGCGGAAGATGACGCGCTTCTCAAAGCCATGATCGCATTCATGACCGAGTTCGGATATCGGGTTCGAGCAGTTCCTCTTTGACTGGTACGGCGGGATCGCGAGCGAGTCCCGCGCGGCGCGGAGCCCCGAGGCCGCCAAATATACCGGCCCCGCTTTTGAGGCTTTCAAGGCGCTCCTTGCCTCTCATGCGCCCGCCGCACCTGAGCGTCTGAACCACCCCTATTTCAAACGCGCCAGGCCCTGCACCCTTGTGATCGACGAAATCGAGGCGATCTGGGACGCCATCGCCGAGCGCGACGACTGGACGCCGCTTCACGACAAAATCGACGATATCGGCGTTGTTCGGGATGCCCTTAAGGTTACCTCTTGATCTCAGTCAAGGCTGGCGTCACAGTTTAAGGTACGCTTGGCTGGGGCAATAGATCCAGAAGGACATGCCCCCTTGAGAGAGCAAGGAGGCGCGAACCATGTCACCACAATCCGCAACCCACGGCCAACGGGAGGCCGTGTCCACGTCGGCGTTCGAGGTCCGCGAAGTATCGCTCGAATCGCCCTGGCGCTGGATCACTCTCGGCTGGAAGGATCTCTGGCATTCTCCGGTCGTGAGCCTATGCTATGGCCTGATGTTCGCGGTGGTCAGCGCAGGCCTTGCCTGGGGCGCGTTTGCGCTGGAGGCAAGCTCGGTCCTGCTGGCGCTGGTGGCCGGCTTCATGCTGGTTGGCCCGGTGCTCGCCATGGGCCTTTATGAAACGAGCCACCGCCTTGAGGACGGCCGGAAGCCGACCTTCGGCGCGGCGCTCCGCGCGCTTTGGGGATCATCCAACCAGGTGCGCTTCGCCGGCGTGATCCTGATGTTTGTCCTGCTGGTGTGGATGGAGGTGGCCGCGGTCATATTCGCGCTCTTTTTCGGCATGCAATATCCACCGCTTGCCGATTTTATAAATACGCTCCTGTTCACGCCGGCCGGGCTCGGCATGCTGTTCGTGGGCACAATCGTGGGCGCGGCCTTCGCGTTCACGGTTTTTGCCATATCCGCCGTTTCCATTCCCCTCCTCATGGTCAATGATGTGGATGCGGTGACCGCCGGGGCTGTCAGCGTCAAGGCGGTGATGCGCAACCCGGCCGTGCTGATTCTCTGGGGCTGGATCATTACCGTGCTGATGGCCTTCGGTATTGCGACGGCGTTTGTCGGCCTGATCGTGGCCTTCCCGCTGGTGGGACACGCGACCTGGCATGCCTATCGCGATCTGGTGGTGCGCAAGACCTGACTACTTGTTGTCGTTGTCTTCGTCTTCATCATCAAACAGCGCGCGCCAGGACGCGCCGTCGAGATCTTCGTACTGGCCGGACTTGACCGCCCACAAAAACGCCGCAAGGCCGAGGAGCCCGAGAAACAGCGCGGCCGGTATCAGAATGCCGAGGACGGTCATGCGCGCGCCTTGCCTGATTTGAGCCGGAGCGCATTCATCGTCACCACCACCGACGAGGCCGACATGGAAAGCGCGGCGATCAGCGGGGTCACGAACCCGGCAACCGCAACCGGCACCGCGATCAGGTTGTAGACAAGCGCCAGGCCGAAGTTCTGCAGGATCAAGCGGCGGGCCTTGCGCGCCACGGTGAGTGTGGTGACCACGGGCCCAAGACGTCCGCCCTGCAAAATGAAGTCGGCGACGGTCTGGCTGACGTCCGCACCGGTCGCCGGCGACATGGAGACGAAGGCGGCGGCAAGCGCCGGCGCATCGTTCAGGCCGTCCCCCACCATCAGCACCCGGCGACCGTCTTTGGCCAGCGCCTCGAGCCGGGCGATTTTCATGTCGGGCGTCTGGCCGGCGCGCCAGTCCTTGATACCAAGTGTCTCGGCAACACCGCGCGCCGCGCCTTCCCGGTCGCCGGACAACAGCTCGACCGTGAGGCCGGCATCTTTAAGGGCGGCTATCACCTCGGCCGCGTCGGCGCGCGGGCGATCATGGAAGCGGAAACAGATCGGATCTTTGCCAGGGCGGATAAACCACAGCTCCGACGCGTCGCCACCATCAGGCGCATCGCTAATCCCGCACCAGGCCCGGCTGCCCAGCCTTACCGTGCCCCGCTCCAGCCCCTGTCCCGGTTCTTCACGTACGTCGGGAGTCGCGGCCGTTATGCCCGCCGCCTGGACAAGCGCCCGGGCCAGCGGATGGCGGCTCGCGGCGGCGACAGAGGCCGCCTCTTTCAGGTCCGCGCCATCCATGCCCTCTTCGCTCACAAGCATCGGCGCGCCTTCGGTGAGCGTGCCGGTTTTGTCGAACACCACGTGATCGATGACGGCAAGCCGTTCGAGCGCATCGCCCGCCTTCACCAGCACGCCATTGCCGAGAAGCCGCCCGCTTGCCACCACCTGGACGGCGGGCACGGCAAGGCCCAGCGCGCACGGGCAGGTGATGATGAGGACCGCGATTGCGACCATCAGCGCCGCTTCCCAGCCAATGCCGCCAAGCACCAGCCAGCCCAGAAAGCTCGCGGCGGCAAGGGCGTGAACGGTGGGCGCATAAATCCGGGCGGCACGGTCGGCAAGGCGCACATAGCGCGCCCGGCCCTGCTCCGCCGTTTCCATCAGCCGGACGATTTCGGCAAGCAGCGTGTCCTCGTCCGCCGCCTTGACCTCAATTTCGAGCGCGCCCGACAGGTTGAGCGTGCCGGCGTAGACCTCGTCGCCGGGTTTGACGGCGCGGGGGACGGATTCGCCGGTGACCAGGCTGGTATCGATGTCCCCCCGGCCGGTCAGCACAACGCCGTCCACCGGGATCCGTTCGCCCGCCGCCACGGCGACGCGCATGCCCGCTTCGACCGCCTCGACGGGCAGCGCGCGCTGATGACCATCCTCATCGATCACCATGGCGGCCCGCGCCCTCAGCGCCAGCAGGTTCTGGGCGGCCGATCGCGCCTCCGTGCGCATCCGGCGGTCGAGATAGCGCCCGATCAGCAGAAAAAAGAGCAACATGACCGCCGCATCGAAATAGGCGTCCGGGCGGTGCTGAAGCGTTTGCAGCACGCTCATCCCCGCCGCCAGAAGGACGGCGAGCGAAATCGGCACATCCATATTGAGGCTGCGCGCCGCGAGCGCGCGGGCGGCCGACTGGAAGAACGGCTGGCCGGCGTAGGCAATGGCCGGCAGCGCAATCAGCGCCGAAAGCCAATGCATCAGGGTCCGGGTCGCCTCCCCCATGCTGCCGGCGTCGCCCGACCACACCGAAACCGAGAGGAGCATGATATTGGCAGCCGCAAACCCGGCCACGCCCATCGCGAGCAGGAGCCGCTTGTCTTCCCGGCTCTCCTCACTGCGCACCAGATCAGGGTTATAGGGGACGGCGTGAAAACCCAGTTCCTCGACCCGCTCGACAACGTCGCCGGGCTCAAGCGCGCCTTTTTTCCACGTCACCGCAAGACGCCTGGTGCTCAGGTTGACCCGCGCGCCGACAACGCCATCAAGCTCCCGGAGCCCGCTTTCAATGGTGCGGATGCACGACGGGCAGTGAATGCCGTCGACCACCATGTGGAGGTTCTCGCAACCATCGGCCTCCCGGGCAAAGCCCGCTGCTGCCGCGATTGCCGTCATTGCACGGAAAACCGCTTCTTGATCTTGAAGTGCTGGTCGCCGGCGCCATCCGCCTCGATGGTGACATCCCACTGGCCAACCGCCGGCAGGTCGACGTCCGCCGCATAACGCCCTTCCCCGATCGATTCGAGCATCACCGACTGGTCGAGCGCGGCGGTGGCCGGGCGCTGGATCTTCGCCTCTACTTCGAGCCCGAGCACCGGCGCCTTGTCGCTATCCTCAAAGGTCGCACTCAAGCGGTAAGCGCCGTCATGTTCCTTGTCGAGCGAGAGGCGCGCCGTCCACCCCAGTTCGCGCTGGGCCGCGGCGGCGGCCAGCGTATCGTTGTAATGCAGGCCATCGCGATAGGCATGGTTGTCGGCAAGCCCCGTGAAGGTCTTTTCCGCGAAGTAGACAAACGTACCGTTGGCCGCGAATATCACCGCGAAAAAGCTCACGATCCAGACCAGAAAGCGCCGACCGGTCAGCGGCTTGTTGAACCAGCTTTTCATTTTCCGGGCCCCTTGAAACTGGTGTCCTCGTGGTAGTTAAGGCCGGTCTTCACATTGGAAACGGTAAAGCGAACCGGCGTCGAGGCCCCGGTGAGACTGGCGCGCGGAGCGGTCACATAAAGCTGGACCGCGCGCAGGCTGTCGGCCGGCACCTTTATGGCCCGAATGTCCTCAACCCCAACCATTTTTACCTTCAGCTTTTCAAGTCCCTCAATCCTGATAGCGAATGTCCCCGCGACATGGGCCTTGTTCAGGATCTTGATGGTATAGCCGTTGCGGATCTCGCCGTCGGATAATGTCACATAAAGCGGATTGCGCTCCCGGATAACATTGACATGAAGCGGCAGGCGGGTTGCCAGCGACCAGAGCATAATGCCGGCCACCGCAACGAATACCCCAGCATAAATGATTGTTCGCGGCCTGACCAATCGAAATCGGGGTTTCTCGCCCTTCTGGCGGCGCTCGATATTGGCGTCGGTGTCATAGGCGATCAGGCCGCGCGGCCGACCCACCTTGTCCATGATGTCGTTGCAGGCATCGATACAAAGCGCGCACTGGATACATTCAAGCTGCAGGCCATCACGAATGTCGATCCCCATGGGACAGACGGCCACGCACTGCCGGCACGACACGCAGTCGCCGCGTCCCTCCCAGCCCTCATCCTTCTTGTGGGCCCCGCGCGGCTCACCACGGTCCCAGCGGTAGGTCACGGCGAGCGACTCTTCGTCGACCATGGCGCCCTGAATGCGCGGCCACGGGCACATGTAGATACACACCTGCTCGCGCGCAAACCCGCCCAGGAGGTAGGTGGTGCCGGTCAGAATCCCGATGGTGATATAGGCCACCGTGGGCGCGCTCAGGGTCAGCAACTCGTGCGCCAGCGTCGGCGCGTCGGCAAAATAGAACACCCAGGCGCCGCCGGTGGCCATGGCGATCACGATCCAGGTCGCGTGCTTGGCGACCTTGCGCAAAATCTTGTTTGCGCCCCAGGGCTGCTTTTCAAGGCGCATCCGCGCGTTGCGCCGGCCCTCGAAGAACCGCTCCACCGCGATAAACATATCCGTCCACACCGTCTGCGGGCAGGCATAACCGCACCACAGCCGGCCGGCCAGGCTGGTGGCAAGGAACAGGCCAAGCGCAGCGAGGATCAACAAGCCGGTAAGGTAAATCACTTCCTGCGGCCAGATCTCAATCCAGAAGAAGTAGAAGCGGCGAGCCGGCAGGTCGAGCAGCACCGCCTGATCGGGCGCGTTGGGTCCACGGTCCCAGCGAATCCAGGGAGTCAGATAATAGACGGCGAGCAGAACCGCCATCGCCGCCCATTTGACGCGGCGGAAGACGCCATCCATCCGCTTGGGGTAAATGGGTTCCCGTTTCTTGTAGAGCTCCCGGTGTTCGGCCTTGCTGACCGGCTCAACCTCGTGCCGTCCAACGTCGCTCTCGCCAGGGGATACCGTCGCAGGTTTCATGCGCGCACGCTCCATTACTTCGCTCCTTAAAGAGCGTCTTCCCCTGTCATAATACCGCCTAGTCCGCGCCTTGTGTGGACCGGTTCGTTACTGGCCGCCACCGAGGGCGTGGACATAGACTGCAAGGCTCTTGATTGTCAGCGGATCAAGTCGCCCCTCCCAAGTGGGCATGACGCCCTTGCGGCCAAAGCTGACGGTCTGCCTGATCGTCGCCCGGTCGCCACCGTAAAGCCAGATATGGTCGGTAAGATTGGGCGCCCCCTGGGCCTGGTCACCTTTTCCATCAGGGCCATGGCACGCCACGCAGTTATTCTCGAAAACCACCTGCCCCTTTTGGGCAAGCGCCTTGTCGGCATCCTGACCCGAAAGGGTAAGAACATATTCGACCACCTCGTTGACCTGATCCCGGGTCAAAATACCGTCTTTCAAAAAGGCTAGCATTTCGTTGGAGCGGGTGTTGTCGCTCGTCGAGCGGATGCCCACCCGGATGGTGGTGTAGATATCGTCAAGCGTCCCGCCCCACAACCAGTCGTCGTCGTTAAGGTTCGGGTAGCCCTTGCCACCCTGTGCGCCGGAGCCGTGGCAGGGCGCGCAGTTGTCGCCGAACGCCGCCTTGCCGGACGCTAGCGCGTAGGTCAGCAGGTTGGGGTCCTTTTCGATCTCGGGAAGCGAGGCGGCAAGCAGCGGCTGCCCCTTCTCTGCGCGCGCCGCCTTGGCGGCGGCTTCCTCCTCTGTCACCGCCTTGCGTTGGGAATAACCGAGAAGTCCGCGGGTGTAATTGTGAACAAGAGGCCAGGCCGGCATAAATACCCAGTAGACCACCGACCAGATAATGCAGGCGTAAAAGGTAAGGAGCCACCACCGCGGGAGCGGCGTATCATATTCGCGGATGCCGTCCCATTCGTGCCCCGTAGTACCGGCGGCTTCGTGCTCTCTCTCGTTGGAGTCATCAGTCGCCACGGTCGTTCTCCTTCGGCAAATCGTCATCATCGTCAAGCGGCACGCGGCTCGCCTCGTCAAACTGCTTTTGGTTCGACGGCCAGAGCGCATAGGCCAGACTGCCCACAAACAGGATCACCAGCAGCACCAGCCCCCAGGTATGGGCGAAATGCGTTACTTCATGATAGGTGACATCCATGGGGCAGCCTCCTACCGGTAGAAGTGGTCGGCCTTGTAGACATCGAAGTCCACAAGCGTTCCGAGCATCTGCAGATAGGCGATCAGGGCATCAAGTTCCGAGACCATCTGCGGATTGCCGTCAAAGTCCCGGACCACGGCCTTGGGATAGCGCTTCATAAAGGCGTCGTAGTTGTCCGAGTTGGGATCGAGCTGGGTCTCGACGTCGGCGACAGCATTCTTGATGTCCTCATCGGTGTAGGGCACGCCGACCTCGCGGTTGGCAATCAGGTCCCTGGCAATGTGCTTGTAATTGAGCGGGGTTTTGGCGAGGAACGGATAGCCCGGCATGATCGATTCGGGCACCACGCTGCGCGGGTCGGTCAGGTGCTCCCGGTGCCAGTCGTCGGAATATTTTCCGCCCACCCGGGCAAGGTCGGGCCCGGTGCGCTTGGACCCCCACTGGAACGGATGGTCATACATGCTCTCGGCCGCCAGCGAATAATGGCCATAGCGTTCCACCTCGTCGCGGAGCGAACGGATCATCTGGCTGTGGCAGACGTAGCAGCCTTCGCGCACGTAAATGTTGCGTCCGGCGAGCTCGAGCGGCGAATAGGGCCGCACCCCCTTCACCTTCTCGATGGTGTTCTCCATGTAGAAAAGCGGCGCGACCTCGACGATGCCGCCGATCGAGACCACGATCAGGATTCCGATCAGGAGGAGGATCGAGTTCTTCTCAAAGACTTCGTGTTTCATCACTTGCCCCCTTACTCAGCCGGCGCCGCGGCCGGGACCATCTCGCTTTCGCGAACGTCGCCGCGAATGGTCCGCCACAGGTTGTAGGTCATGATGAATGCGCCAACGACGAACAGCCCGCCGCCCAACGCCCGCACGATATAGAAGGGATGCATGGCCTGCACCGTCTCCACGAACGAATACTCGAGGAACCCGAACTTGTCATAGGCGCGCCACATCAGCCCCTGCATGATGCCGGAGACCCACATGGACGTAATGTAAAGGAGAATACCCATGGTCGAGATCCAGAAATGCCAGCCCACGAGGCGGAGCGAATAGAGCCCCTTGCGCTTCCACAGCCACGGCACCATGCAATAAAGCGCGCCGAAGCTGACAAAGCCGACCCAGCCCAATGCGCCCGAGTGCACATGGCCGATGGTCCAGTCGGTATAATGCGAGAGCGCGTTGACCGATTTGATCGACATCACCGGGCCCTCGAACGTGCTCATGCCGTAGAACGCGACCGAGACCACCAGCATCCGCACCACGGGGTCGGTCCTGAGCTTGTCCCAGGCGCCTGAGAGCGTCATCAGGCCGTTGATCATGCCGCCCCAGGACGGCATCCACAGCATCACCGAGAAAGTCATGCCCAGCGTCTGCGCCCAGTCGGGCAGCGCGGTGTATTCGAGATGGTGCGGCCCCGCCCAGATATAAAGGAAAATCAGCGCCCAGAAGTGGATGATGGACAACCGGTAGGAATAGATCGGCCGATTGGCCCTTTTCGGCACGAAATAGTACATGATCGCCAGGAACCCGGCGGTCAGGAAGAACCCCACCGCATTATGGCCGTACCACCATTGGACCATGGCGTCCTGCACGCCGGCGAACAGCGAATAGCTCTTGGCGCCGAGGAACGACGCCGGCACCGCCAGATTGTTGACGATATGCAGCATGGCGATGGTGACGATGAACGCCAGATAGAACCAGTTGGCGACAAAGATATGGGGCTCGCGGCGGCGGATGAGCGTGCCGAGGAAGACCAGCAGGTAGACCACCCACACTATCGTCAGCAGAATGTCGGCGTACCATTCGGGCTCGGCATATTCGCGCGACTGGGTCGCCCCCATGAGGTAGCCGGTGGCGGCAATCACAATAAAAAGCTGATAGCCCCAGAACACGAACCACGGCGCGATCTCGCCGGCAAGGCGCGCCTTGCAGGTGCGCTGCACCACATAGAAGGATGTGGCGATCAGCACATTGCCGCCAAAGGCGAAGATCACCGCGGAGGTGTGCACCGGGCGCAACCGCCCGAAATTGAGCCAGGCGAGATCGAAGTTGAGCGCAGGGAACGCCAGCTCGAGCGCGATATAAAGCCCCGCCGCAAAGCCCGCGAGGCCCCAGAATATGGCGGCGATCACGCCCGCCCGGATAACCTCGTCGCTGTAGCCTGTCGGCGCGTCGCGGGTCATGCCTTCCTGGCGATTCAGGCGCTTATTAAATACGCCGAACGCGCCGAGCGCGGCCGCCGCCGCAATCAGATATCCATTGAATTGCATGACCGTATCGTCGCCCCGGGCGGCGAGAAAGATACCGAGAACCACGGCCAGCACCAACGCCGCGGCGGCAGCCAGTTCAGCCATTGCGGTCGCGAGGTCGGATCGTTGAGCGGAGATCATAAAAGACCACTCCCCTTTTTCTCTGTGCGGAGGTGTTGAATTAGCCCGCCGAAATGTTACCACAATATTCCAAAAAAAAGCCCTTTGTCCCCGCCTTCTTGGGCAACTTTTCATTGCCGAACATTGATCCAGGTCAATACCCCGTTGATTTGCCCCCGAATGTTGCCGACGCGCACCGCGACGCCGGTCCCGTGTCGGCTTCCTGTTCGCAATGTTCTATTTTTGTTCTTGACGGGCCGCGCATTCTGATGCACGGTTAACAGGAGAACATTAACAGAACATTTGAGGGGATCAACTCATGGACACCATCATTCACGCCCTGGGCTTTGCGATGATTCCGCTGATCTGGGCCGCTGCCATTACGGGCGTTATTGGTTTCGCGCGATCATTGGGGTGTAGGGCACTCGGCATGGCGCCGGTGCCCAGAACGGCATCCCGGCGGATCGTGCGCACGCCTGGCCTGGCCGGTATAACGCGACCGGCGTTATAGAGGCACCACCTCGGCGACCAGGAACGGCAGAAGTCTCGCCGTCGTGCTCGCGGATGGAGACATACTCCCCCGGTCGTAATCTGTGGTCTTCCAGGTGATAGAGCGGCTCGTCGTCGTCCTCGCCGGGTTTGTAGGAGAAGGCCCAGGTGCGGTGACGGGTGTGGATGAGTTGGCCGTGTTCGTCATCTTCGCCCGCCCAGAAGCGGTGAACCGTGCACTTTTCCTTGTCAGCGCGCCAGGCCTCGGCGTCGAGATGGCCGTCGGCGTCGAGCGGCACCACCAGATGGTAGCCGCGGGCCGCACTCCCCTCGGGGAAGTCTTTGGTACGCGCCAGCTCCAGCGTCACCCTGTAATATGACATCGGCTCCCTCCTCTGTTCAGCGATTTCGGTGCTCGTCGCCGATCGCGTCGAAGACCGTAAACTCATAGCGGATGCACCATTCCACCATGGCGCGATAGACCGTCTCGGCAAGCTCCGGCTGCGCTCCTTCGCGGACGGCCGCGGCGCGGACCTTGGCGATTACATCCTCGACGCGGGCATCGTCGCGCACCGTGTCGCGGCTCGCCTTGATCCGCCCGGCCTGCTCGATATAGTTCTGACGCTCGGCGATGAGCGCGACGATCTCCCGGTCAACCCGGTCAATCTCGCGGCGCACATCGGCCATATTTCGGCACGCCGCGGCGCGGCCATAGCCGCCCTCATCGTTTGCGGCAATCCTGTTTTCAGCCCGCTCGGTCACGCATTCCATCCTTTCGCGAATTTGCGCCGGGTTATAACGCGGCTCAGGGCGCGCTGGAACCCCCGTTCTCGGACCCCGCCGCCGAAGCGGGGGCCGCGCGGCGCACCAGGCAGTCGACACCCGCCGCTTTGAACGCCTTGCAGCGCGCATCGGCCGCCGCATAGCCATCCGTGACCCTGATGCCAAGGCGAACCACGTCGTGACCATCGAGGGTAATGGATTCAAAAGCAGGCTCCAGGCTGCCCAGCACATCGGGCGCCCGCTTTTTGAGCCTGCTCCAGCCTCTCCGGGCATGGCGCTGGTCAAGATAGGAGCCGAGCTGCACCAGATACGCCGGCTCGGCGCTCAGCAGAGGGTCCGGTTTGGATTGGGAATCCGCTACGGTGGCGGTTGGCTCTGCGCCGGCCGCAGGCGCGGTGGTCTCCATCGCGGCGGGTTCGGCGGCTTGTGCCGGCGCCGGCGCTTCGGGAGCCGGCGTCGCGCCTGTGGTGGCCCCGGCCGCCGTTGGTTGCTTCTGCTGACCGGGCTTGGGCTGCTTACTGGCAGTGGCAGGTGTTGCTGGCGTGTCCGCGGCCACCGCCACGTCGGGTTCGATCCCGAGAATGATTGCCTCGCCCCTGACATCGGCCGGCAGCGCCGCGATCCGCTTGATGTAAGCGACCCGCTGTTCAAGCGCGTCGCCTTTGAAATCGAGGGCGGCCACCTTGCGCGCGGACTCCATATCGCCCGACAGGCCATAGACCAGCGACAGGTTCTCCAGCGCGCTTTTGGCGTCCGGCTGCGCGCTTGCCAGATCGCTCAGCATCCTGAGCGCCGCCGCATAGTCCTGCGAAAGCGCAAACGAGAGCGCCAGGTTGTTGGTCAAAATGACGTTTCCGGGGTCTTTGTCGAGGCCCTTGCTATAGGCGATCTGGGCATCCTGGTGCCGCCCTATCAGATCAAGGGTCACCCCATAACCGTTGTATGTCTCGGCACTTGCCTTGGGTTCTTTAAGTGCTTTCTCAAAAAACTGGAGCGCTTCCCTGGGCTGGTTTTCCCGCAGAAGCGCGCGCCCCAGCCCGGCCGCCGAGCGGGCGCTGTCGTCGCCAAAGCTGCGCGCGGCGCGGAACCGCTGTTCGGCATCCGGAAAGGCGCCCATTGTCAGCAGAATTTCGCCTTCACCTAAAAGGGCGGGAATATTCTTGGGGTCCTGCTCGCGGACCCGCTGATACATATGAAGCGCAGCCATATAGTCGCCGCCCTTTCGAAGCCGGTCGCCAACCCGCACCATGGCGCTGGAATTGAAGGTCAGGTCGGAAACCGAGGGCGCCTGATCGGCAACGCTCTTTTTGTTGGTCTCGCAACCGGTGAGTGCGAAGGCCGCCGCCACAAGGCAGGCGAGCCATCCAACGGTCTTGAACTTTGGAATCGGGAAATACTGTCCGGTCATGGCCGCTTTCTGCGCCCCCCTTTGAACGGCTAACTTAAGGGACGGCAGCATACCGGCAATGGTGCGGCCTGAAAAGCGCCCATCCAAATGTTAACGAAATTTTAATTATCGGCCTCCAAAGTTAACCTCCGCGAAACGTCTGCGGCAAACCGAAAGGAGGGTCGATATGGACATCAGACCCGTGGCTCAGACCGCGCACCACGCCCCGGTTGCGCATTCGGACAGCGCCCAGGCGGCGCATGAGGCGGCGCATGAGGCGCGCAAAAAAGCCGCCGATTCCCATGTCGAGCGCAAGGAGGCCGAACGGTCCGAAAGCGCCCGCAAGGAGCGCACACGCCAGGACCGGCGCGAAGACAGGCACCGAGTCGACGTCAAAGCCTGATTGCTAACGCGCCACTACCGCGCCGTTTTCGATCAGCCCGTCGACGTCCGCATTCTCCAGACCCAGATCTTCCAGGATTTCCCGGCTATGCTCGCCCGGCAACGGCGGCGGTCGGCGCACTGCGCCGGGCGTGCGCGCAAATTTGGGCGCGGGCGACGGCTGGACGATCCCTTCCCCATCGGTAAAAAAGGTCCCGCGCGCCCGGTTGTGCGGATGGTCCGGCGCTTCCCAGTGGTCGAGCACCTCGACCACGCAGGCGTCCCCTCCGGCGAACAGCGCGTCCCACCCCCGGGCCGGCTTTTGCCGGAATTTGTCCTCTAGCGCGCGGCGCAGATCGGGCCAGCGCGCGGGGTCCCCCTGGGCGTCGCCGAACTCGGCGTCGAGGTCCATGGCGCGGATAAATCCCGCATAGAATTTAGCCTCCAAGGGGCCGACGGCGATCCAGCGCCCGTCGGCGCATTCATAGACCCCGTAAAAGGGCGCGCCGCCATCGAGCAGGTTTTGGCCCGGATCGCCCGGCCAGATGCCAAGCGCCCGGAGCCCATAGATCATGGTCCCGAGCACGGCGATACCGTCGGTCATGGCCACGTCCACCACCTGGCCCTTGCCTGACCTCTGTGCTTCCAATATTGCAGCCACCGTGCCGAAAGCGGCGAACATGCCGCCCCCGCCGAAGTCGCCGAGATAGTTGATCGGCGGCACCGGACGCCCGTCCCGGTCGCGGATGGACCCGAGCGCCCCGGCAACGGCGATATAGGTGATGTCGTGGCCGGCCCGCGCGCTCAACGGCCCGGTCTGGCCCCAGCCGGTGATCCGGGTGTAGACGAGCTTCGGGTTTGCCTTCAGGCAGACGTCCGGCCCAAGACCGAGCTTTTCCATCACCCCCGGGCGAAAGCCCTCGACAAGCGCGTCGGCGGTTCCGATAAGCCGCAGCGCCAGGGCCACGCCCGCCTCGCTTTTGAGATTAATTTCAATAGAACGCCGCCCCCGGTTCAACACATCAAGGCGTGGATTATCGCCGAGTTTGAGCGCGTTGCCGCCGGCCCGATCGACGCGAATCACGTCGGCCCCCATATCGGCCAGCATCATCGCGGTGAACGGACCGGGCCCGAGACTGCCGAATTCGATGATCCGAAACCCGGCAAGCGGACCCGCTTTCGCGTCGCTCTGATTGTCTTGCGCCATATTCACCCCTTATGATCGCGTCCATCATCATGCGTTCAGAACGGAGGTCAAGTTTCATGGCAGCACCGGCAGAGAAAGTCACGTTCAAAGGGGCTGCAGGGCCAAACGCTTGCCGGCCGGCTGGAGGTCCCCAAGGGCAAACCGCGCGCCACCGTGCTGTTCGCCCACTGCTTTACCTGCACCAAGGATATCTTCGCCGCGCGGCGCATGGCCGAGGCGCTGACCAGCGTCGGGTTCGCCGTCCTGCGCTTCGACTTCACCGGTCTTGGCCACAGCGAAGGCGAGTTCGCCAACACCAACTTTTCGTCGAACGTGGCCGACCTCGTCGCCGCAGCCGACCATTTGCGCGACCATTTCGAAGCCCCGCGCCATCCTGGTCGGCCACAGCCTCGGCGGCGCAGCGGTCCTGGCGGCGGCCGGCAAGATTCCCGAAGCGGTCGCGGTCGCCACCATCAACGCGCCCGCCGCCCCCGAGCACATCGCGCCACCTCTTTAAGGACCGCGAAAAGGAGATCAAGGAGAACGGCGACATCGAGGTGGAAATTGCCGGCAAGTCCTTCACCGTCACCCGCCAGTTTCTGGACGACCTGAATCGCCAGTCGCTAGGCCCCAGGATTCGCGATCTCGGCAAGGCGCTCTTGATTTTCCATGCGCCGCGCGACGAGTTGGTGGGCATCGACAACGCGGGCGAGATTTTCGCCGCCGCCCGGCACCCCAAAAGCTTTATCTCACTCGATGACGCCGACCATCTGCTGACCCGGCGCGAGGACGCGGTCTATGTGGCCGAGGTGCTGGCCGCCTGGGCGACCCGCTATCTCAAGGAGCAGCCGGTCAGCCTGCCCAAGGCCGGCCCCGGCGAAGTGGTGGTGCGCGAGAGCGGCGCGGGCCGGTACGCCCAGGTCATCAACGCCGACGGCCACGCGCTCCGGGCCGATGAGCCGGTGGCGCTGGGCGGCGACAATACCGGCCCCGGCCCTTACGAGCTCCTGCTCGCCGGGCTTGGCGCCTGCACGTCGATGACGCTCAGGATGTATGCCGAGCGCAAGGGGCTGAAGCTTGACCGGGTTACGGTGACGCTCAGCCACGACAAGATCCATGCCGAAGACTGCGCCGAGTGTGAGACGAAGGAAGGCAAGATCGACCTCATCCGCCGTATGATCGCGATCGAAGGCGACCTGACCGACGCCGAGCGCCAGAAGTTGCTGGAAATTGCCGGAAAATGCCCCGTTCACCGCACCTTGCACAGCGAAATCCGGGAAGAAACGACGCTGGCCGAGTGATTGCGGCGGCGGACGGATGAGTGTGAATTCTCTTCACCCCCCTCACCCTGACCCTCTCCCACGAGGGGAGAGGGAAAAAAGGGCGTTGGGAACCCGCCGCGCTTCCGGGGTGACGCTTGGAATTTCTCAGCCGACGATTTCGTCGTCGTTGAAGAAGAAGGCGATTTCGATCGCCGCGTTTTCGGGCGAATCCGAGCCGTGGACGGAATTCGCTTCGATGCTTTCGGCGAAGGCCTTGCGGATGGTGCCCTCGTCGGCGTCATCCGGGTTGGTGGCGCCCATCACTTCGCGGTTGCGTTTGACCGCATTTTCGCCTTCGAGCACCTGGACCACGACCGGACCCGACGTCATGAACGCACAAAGGTCGTTGAAAAAGGGCCGCTCCTTGTGTACCTCGTAGAACCCTTCGGCCTGATCGCGGGTCAGGCGCAGGCGCTTCTGCGCGATGATGCGCAGGCCGGCTTCTTCGAGCATCTTGTTGATGGCGCCGGTCAGGTTCCGCTTGGTTGCGTCCGGCTTGATGATGGAGAAGGTCCGTTGTGTAGCCATGGTCTTCAATAGTCCTTGTGATAATGAGAGTTAACCGTTTGCGCGGCGTTATAGAGAGTTCGATGGTCCCCCGCAACACCCGAGTTTCAGGCCCCAGCCATGCTGACTGCTTCCCACCTCACCTACCGAATTGCCGGGCGCGCGCTGTTCGACGACGCCTCGTTCACCATTCCCGACCGGCCACAAGGTCGGCCTGGTCGGCCGCAACGGCGCCGGCAAGACCACGCTCTTCCGCCTGATCCGGGGCGAGCTGGCGCTGGAAAGCGGCGCGATCTGGCGCTGCCCGAGCGCGCCCGGATCGGCGGCGTCGCACAGGAGGCGCCGGCCAGCGACGACATCGCCTGATCGACACCGTCCTGGCCGCCGACACCGAACGCGCCGCGCTGCTGGCCGAGGCCGAGACCGCCACCGACCCCCAGCGCATCGCCGACATCCAGACCGGCTCGCCGATATCGACGCCTGGTCAGCGCCGAGGCCCGCGCCTCGCGCCATCCTGCGCGGCCTCGGCTTCACCGACCGAGGAACAGCTGCGCCCCTGCGCCGATTTCTCCGGCGGCTGGCGGATGCGGGTGGCGCTGGCCGCCGTGCTGTTCGCCGAGCCGGACCTGCTGCTGCTGGACGAGCCGACCAACTACCTCGACCTCGAAGGCGCGCTGTGGCTGGAAAATTTCCTCCGCCGCTATCCCCATACCGTCATCATGATCAGCCACGACCGCGACCTTTTGAACCGGTCGGTCGGCGCGCATCCTGCACCTGAGAACCGCAAGCTGACCTATTTTCAGGGCCCTATGACACGTTCGAGGAGACCCGGCTCCCGCGCCTGGAGCAGGATGCGGCGGCCGCGCGCCAAGAAGCGAAGCGCGGCGCGCCCACATGCAGGCTTCGTCGACCGCTTCAAGCGCCAAGGCCACCAAGGCCCGCCAGGCGCAAAGCCGGGTGAAGGTGCTCGCCAAACTGAAACCGATCGCCCGGTCTCCCGAGGAAGCACGCCGACTTTCAGTTTCCCGGCGCCCGAAAGCTCTCCCCGCCTCTCATTACCTTCGACCATGGGTCGGTGGGCTAACGCCGGCAAGCCGGTGCTCGCCGCACATTACCTGCCGCATCGACCCGGAGGACCGGATCGCGCTTCTGGGCCGCAACGGCAACGGCAAATCCACCTTCGCCAAGCTGATTACCAAGCGCCTTCACCTCGACAGCGGCAAACAGGTGCGCGCGCGCAAATTGAAGGTCGGCTACTTCGCCCAGCATCAGGTGGACGAGCTGAACGAAGCCGGCACGCCTTTGAGCCATATGATGGACATGATACCGGACGCGCGGGAGTTCGGTTGTTCGGTCGCGGCTCGGCCCCGTCGGCTTCGAGGGCGACAAGGCGCTGACCCAGGTGGCCAAGCTGTCCGGCGGGGAGAAGGCCCGGCTGATGCTGGCGTTGATCGCCGCGGCCGGGCCCGCCGTTCTCGTGTTCGACGAGCCCACCAACCACCTCGATATCGACAGCCGCGAAGCGCTCATTCAGGCGATCAATGCGTTCGAGGGCGCGGTTATCATCATCAGCCACGACCGCCATTTTCTGGAAGCCTGCGTCGACCGGCTGTGGCTCGTCGCCGAGGGGACGGTCACCGCGTACGATGGCGACCTTGCCGACTATGAAAAGCTGGTGCTTGCCGAAGGCCGCAATGGCAACGGCAAGGCGAAAGCGGCTCAACCGTCGGACAGCCGCCGCCGCGACGCACAAGCCCGCGCCCGTATCGCGCCGCTAAAGCAGGAGGCGGACGCAGCGGAAAAGGCGGTGCAGGCGCTGGAAGCGGAACGCGCGCGGGTGACAAAGGCGCTATCGAGCCCGATCCTTTACGAGAATACGGGCGACGCGAAAAAGAAGCTTGCCGCCTTGACCCAGATGGACGGCCGGCTCGCCCAGCGCATTGACGAGGCGGAAGCCAAGTGGCTCGCCGCCCAAGGCCGCTACGAGGCGGCGCTCGCCACCGTCGGCCAGGACGCCTGACCGGCTACCCCTTCTTCTCCCACCGGCCCTCATTGGACTGCTGCCAGTAGGTCACCTCGTGGCCGGCGGCCTTGTAGGCTTTCCAGCGCTCCCGCGCGGCGGCCACGGACGCGTCGTCATTGCCGTCGAACATATCAAGACAACGCTCGAACGCGCCCACAAAGCCGGGTGCGACGCCGTCAACGGTCACAAGGACGGTCGCGCCGTTGGGGTTTTCCTCCTCGGTCGTGAGGTAGACCGGCTGCTCGTCGGCAAAGCCGGTGTGCGCCGTACCGTGGGCGAGGAAGCCGCCCGGGTCATAGGTCCAGAGCGCCGCGTCGAGCGCCTCCACCCGGTCGGGGGAGCCCGCCATTACAACCGCGCGCAACCGGGCCGCGTCCACCCGTTCCAGCAATTTGGGCAGGGCGGCGGTCAGCGCCTGACGCTGAAGGTGGTAGAAGCTGACCTCTGTCATGACCCCCTATTTGTCTTCGTAGTGGTCGGCCACCAGCCGGTCCAAGAGGCGCACTCCGTAGCCGGTAGGTCCGGGCCCCGACATCGGCTTGTCTTTCTTGCCCCAGGCGGTGCCGGCAATATCGATATGCGCCCACGGCACCTTGTTGACAAAGCGCTGGAGGAACTGGGCGGCGGTGATGCTGCCGGCGTCGCGCCCGCCGCCAATGTTCTGCACGTCGGCAATCTTGGAATCGATGGCCTTGTCATAGGCGTCGGCAAGCGGCATCCGCCACACCAGCTCGCCGGTGGCTTCGCCGGCCTCGGCCAGGCGTTTGGCGAGCGTATCGTTGTTGGAGAAGACGCCCGCGTACTCGTGGCCGAGCGAGATGATAATCGCCCCGGTCAATGTGGCGAGATCGATCATGAATTTTGGCTTGAAGCGGTCTTGCGTGTACCACATGGCGTCGGCAAGGACGAGCCGGCCCTCGGCGTCGGTGTTGAGAATTTCGATGGTCTGACCCGACATGGATTTGACGATGTCGCCCGGCCGCTGCGCCTTGTGGGACGGCATGTTCTCGACCAGGCCCACGACGCCGATCACGTTGGCTTTTGCCTTGCGCCCGGCAAGCGCGCGCATCAGGCCGACGACGGCAGCGGACCCGCCCATGTCGTATTTCATTTCGTCCATGCCCGCGCCGGGCTTGAGCGAAATACCGCCACTGTCGAAGGTCACCCCCTTACCGACAAAAGCAATGGGCGTGGCCTTGGGGTCGGCGGCGCCCTTCCATTCCATCACCACCAGCTTCGATTCGTTGGCGCTGCCCTGACCAACGCCCAGAAGCGAGTGCATGCCGAGTTTGCGCATGGCCTTCTCGTCGAGCACCTGGACCTTGACGCCGAAATCCTCAAGCTTCTGGATCTCCTTGGCGTAGGACGCCGGGTAGATCACGTTGGCGGGCTCGTAAAGCATGTCGCGGGCCAGCGCCACACCATCGGCCACAGCCTCCATGGCGCCGTAAGCTTTCTTGGCCTTGCCCGGCGACGCCATTGTCACAGTGAGCGTCTTGACCGACGGCTTCTTGGACGCCGGTTCCTTGGTCAGGTAGCGGTCGAAACGGTAGCTTCTGAGCCGGAACCCGAAGGCGAGATGCGCCGCCGCCTCATCGGGCGCGATCTTCATCCCCGGCACGTCGTCAACCGCCACGGTCACCGCCTTGACGCCGCTGGTCTGCAGGGACTTCGCGAGCCCTGCGCCGATTTTCTCCATAGCGGCCACGTCGATTTTTGACGCCGTGCCAAGGCCCGCGACAACCACGCGGTCTGCGTCCACACCGGACACGCCGTAAAGGTCCAGGGTATCGCCCTGTTCTCCCTTGAATTCGGCGCCCTTCATGGCGCGGCGGATAGCGCCGTCGGTGTCCTTGTCAAGCGCGTCGGCGCTGGTCCCGAGCTTGTGCCCGGGAAGGGCGAACACCACGTACGCGCCTGTCTTGGGTAGGCGCGGCTTCGAAAAACTGACTTTCATCGACTGAATTCTCCTCAGAGGTCTAGCAACGCCGGGGCATCACTTTATCGCAAGCGCTTATCCAAGGGTCAACAAATAGCGCGGTAAAAAACCATAGGCAGCCGATTGATTTCTCGATAAAAAGGCTGCCCATGAAGCGCTCTCTCTTTGTCCTCGGCCTGCTTGCCAGCATTTCGGCCCTGCCGCACGCCGCTGCGGCTGCCGACGAGAACCAAGGCGCGTCCGCCAAACTCGACCACAAGCCAGTCGATTTCGCCGCCGATCACCTGACCTATAATCGCGACGGCGACGTGGTCATTGCCGATGGCAATATCGTGCTCACCCACAAGGGGCTGGTGTTCCATGCCGACCGCGCCACCTACAACCGCAAGACCGGCATCGTTCATGTGGAAGGCGATCTGTGGGCGCGCGACAGTGACGGCAATGTGCTGACTGCCGACAGCATGGACCTGAAGGATAATTTCGACGAAGGCCTGATCGAGAATATCGGCCTCATCCTGTCGGACAATTCGCGGTTTGCCGCCCGCTCCGCCGTGCGCCGGGAGGACGGCAGGACCACGCTTGCCCACGCTGTCTACTCGCCCTGCAAGGTATGCAAGGACGATCCCACGCCGGTGTGGCGGATTCCGCGCCGTCAAGGTGATTCACGACCAGAACAAGAAGCGCATCTATTATGACGATGCGACGCTGGAGTTTTTCGGCTTTCCGGTCTTCTTCACGCCCTTCCTGTCGCACCCGGACCCCACGGTTCACGCGGCAAGCGGGCTCTTGCCACCCAGTGTCGGCAACTCCAACGATCTAGGCGTGGTCGCCCACCTGCCCTATTATTTTTCGCTCGCGCCAAATCGCGACCTGACGGTGGAGCCGATCATCACCACCAAGGTCAACCCGGTTATGGCCGCCGAATACCGGGAAAATACCGGGCCCGGCCAGTATGACGTGTCGGGCAGCATTACCTATGTCAGCAAGGTCGACAACCAGGGGATCGACATCGCCGGGCATAAACTGCGCGGCCATATTTTCAGCAAGGGCAAGTTTGCGCTGCCCAGCCTCGACAAATATGGCGGGACCTGGCAATGGGATTATGACGCAGGCTGGACCAGCGACGACACCTATCTCAGGCGCTACGATCTCAGCAAAACCGATACGCTGACGAGCCGCGCCACGCTCGAACGCTTCGGCCGGCGCAGCTATATGGCGGCGACCACCCTCGCCTTTCAGGGCCTTCGGGTAGAGGATCATTTCGGCACCACGCCGCTGGCGCTGCCGCAGCTCGACTATCACTATCTGAGCGCGCCGGGTCTGCTCGGCGGGCGCTACCGATTCGATGGCAATGCGCTCGTGCTGACCCGGGTTGACGGCACGAATACCCGCAGGCTTTCCATGTCCGGGGGTGGGAGGTCCCGTTTGTCGCCCCCTCGGGATCGATTTACGAATTGAGCGTCAGCCTGCGCGGCGACGTCTATGATGTGGCCAATGCTGCGGTCACTGACGATCCGGCCTATGCCGGCCAGAACGGCTTCGAGTACCGAATTCTGCCCCGGTTGAGGCTCGGCTGGCGGCTGCCGATGGTGAAATACGGCCAGTCCGTCATGCAGACGCTGGAGCCCATTATCGCCGTGGTCGCGGCCTTCGACGGCGGCAACCCCAGCGGGCTGCCCAACGAGGACAGCCGGGTTATCGGCTTCGACGATACCAACCTGTTCGCCTCCAACCGGTTCACCGGGCTTGACCGCTGGGAGGGCGGGACGCGCATCGATTACGGCATGCGTTACAACATCAATGCGCGCGGTTTTAGCGTGAAAACCCTTGTCGGCGAAAGCTACCGCTTTGACAAAAACAGCGCGATTCCCGTCGGTTCAGGTCTTGAGGGCCATTTCTCGGACGTCGTAACCATGATAGAGGTCAACGTTTCGCCCTATTTGGACGTTATCCACAGGATGCGGCTCGATAACAAATCGTTTGCCGTGCGCCGGAACGAGGCTAATGTCATCGTGGGTCCGCCACGCTTCAAGGTGACTGCAGGATATCTGGACCTCAAGGCCGGTGCGGATGATTTCGATAACATCACGCCGCTTACCCCGCGCGAGGAAATTCGCGCCGGGGCGGTGTACCGGATTACAGGCCGGTGGACCCTTACGGGAGATCATGTCCGGGATCTTGATCGGGGAAAGCCGATCTCGACGCGAATTGGCGTGACGTATGAAGACGAATGCCTGCGACTGGGCATCGCTTATAACAGGCTTTTTACACGTGACCGGGATATCGAACCATCGACGTCGATAATTTTGAAGATTTCACTGAAAAACCTGGGTTAGACATGCGAGCCAGGTAGGCTATAGTGGCCAAAATCTGTCGGAGGGGGCCAAAAGTATTGCAGGTGTTTGTACTGAATAGGACATTGCTGAACGCTATTGTCGCTGTAAGTCTCGGACTTATGGCGCTGGGTTCCGTACGCGCGCAGGAAGTCACGGTCGAGAGCATCCGCGCCATCGTCAACGATCAGGTGATTTCCCAGTATGACGTGGATCAACGCCTCAACCTGATTCTGGCGGCCGCCGGCAGAGAAGTCACGCCGGATCAGCGTAACATGCTGCGCCAACAGGCACTCCAGAATCTGGTCGATGAAAAGCTCGAGCTTCAGGAAGCCAAGCATTACGATCTCGTGATCTCGGACGACGAAGTCAATCAGGCCATCGGCAATATCGCCGCGCAATACAAGATGACCCAAGAGCAGTTCGAGGACTATCTGAAACGCGCCGGCGCCAGCATCGATTCGCTGCGCGATCAGGTCCGGGCCGAGATTGCCTGGAGCCGCCTGGTGCACGGCCGGCTCAATCCCCAGGTTGCGGTCAGCGACGAGGAGGTTCAGAAAGTTCTCGACCGGCTCAAGGAGAATGCCGGCCAGAACGAGTATCTGGTATCCGAGATTTTCCTCCTCGTTGATACGCCCAGCAAAGACGCCAAAGTCCATCAGGCGGCCGAACGGCTGGTGGAACAATTGCGCCAGGGCGCGCCGTTCAACGTCATGGCGCGCCAGTTTTCCGAAGCGGCCACCGCCGCGGTGGGCGGCGACCTCGGCTGGGTGCCCCAGGGCCAGTTGACCGACGAAGTGGACAAGACGCTCGCCAAGATGCGGCCCCGGACTGTTTCGGACCCGGTGCGCACGCCGGGCGGCTATTACATCCTTCTGTTACGCGACCGGCGCAAGATTATGAAGGCCGATCCGCTGGATGTGCAACTGAAGCTGACCCAGTTGACCTTCGATTTCCCGGAGAATGCGGACAGTAAGGCAAAGTCTGCGGAACGCGATAAAATCGCCTCGGCCGTTGCTTCTATTTCCGGCTGCGACGATCTCGACGCCAAAGCCAAGACGCTGGGTGCGAGCGCGGTGGATCCGGTGGGCGACGTGCGTATCGGCGACATGCCGGCCCAGTTGCAGGCAGCGGTGGAACCGCTTGGGGTCGGAGAGGCATCCCCGCCGGTAATGACCGACAAGGGGCTGCAGGTTCTCGTCGTGTGCGGGCGTAACCAACCGGAAGTGCAAATGCCCACCTTCGACAGCGTTGAGGAATCGCTTCGCCAGCAGCGCCTGGCCATGATGGCGCGGCGCTACCTCAGGGACTTGCGCCGGGATGCCATCGTCGACTACCGCTAGAGCGCTCGCCCTCACACTGGGCGAGCCGGCCGGAATCGGACCCGAAATCACGTTCGAAGCCTGGCGCGGCAGGGAGGCGCTTGCCCTGCCCCCGTTCGCGCTCATCGCCCCGCCGGCGCTGGTTACCGCTTTGCGCGACAGCCTGGCGCCTGACGTTCCGGTTGAGGCGGTTGGCGACCTCCGCCAGGCAAACGACATTTTTTCCCGTGCGCTGCCGGTGTTCGAAGCCGGTCTCGGCTATGATGGCCCAGCGGTCACCCACGGACAACCCGACGAGGCGACGGCCGCACTGGTGCTCCGCTCGATCGGGGCGGCGGTGGAACTCGCAAAAAGCGGCGCAGCGACGGCCGTGGTCACCAATCCCATTGCCAAGTCGGTCCTCTATGCCGCCGGCTTCAAGCATCCGGGCCACACCGAACTGCTGGCGGAGCTGACCGGGGCGTCCGGCAGACAGGTGATGATGCTCGCCATTGAGGGCCTGCGCGTGGTGCCGCTCACCATCCATGTCCCGCTCAAGGACGTGGCCGCCGCGTTGTCGGAAGACCTGATTGTGGAGACGGCGACAACGGTGCTGGCGGCCCTTGAAGCGGATTTCGGCATCGACAAGCCCCGCCTCGCTGTGGCCGGGCTTAACCCGCACGCCGGCGAAGGCGGGGCCATGGGCAAAGAAGAGACGGAGATCATTGCGCCCGCCGTCGCCCGGCTCCGGACAGCGGGCCATGACGTGACCGGCCCGGCGCCCGCTGACAGCCTGTTTCACGCCCGCGCCCGGGCCCGCACCGACGCCGTCCTTTGCATGTATCATGACCAGGCGCTGATCCCGCTCAAAACGCTGGACTTCGATCGCGGCGTCAATATCACGCTCGGTCTGCCGATCGTGCGCACCTCGCCCGATCACGGCACCGCCTTCGATATCGCAGGACAGGGCGTCGCCAGCCCGGCGAGCCTGATCGCAGCCCTTCAGATGGCGGCGCGCATCGCAGGGCAACGGGCGCGCGGGCAATGACCGACGCCCTGCCGCCGCTTCGCGAGGTGATTGCCAGGCACGGCCTCCACGCCAATAAATCGCTCGGCCAGAATTTCTTGCTCGATCTCAATCTCACCCGGCGCATCGCCCGCGCCGCCGGCCCCTTGGAGGATGTCACGGTTTATGAAGTGGGGCCCGGCCCGGGCGGGCTGACCCGGGCGTTGCTGATGGAAGGGGCGCGCCATGTTGTCGCGATCGAACGCGACCAGCGCTGTCTCGAGGCGCTGGCGGAAATTGCCAGCGCCTATCCCGGGCGGCTGACCGTCATCAAGGGCGACGCGCTGAAAGTCGACGAACGGGAACTGCTTCGGGATCATCCCGGCCCGGTCCGGGTGGTGGCCAACCTGCCCTACAATGTGGGAACGGCGCTGCTGACCCGATGGCTCACGGTGGGCGCCTGGCCGCCGTGGTACGCGTCCCTCACCCTGATGTTCCAGCGTGAAGTGGCGGACCGGATCGTGGCGAAGCCCGGCACCAAGGTTTACGGGCGGCTCTCCGTGCTGGCGCAGTTGCGCGCCCGCGCGGCGATCCGCTTCACCGTCCCTAGGGAAGCCTTCGTGCCGCCGCCCAAGGTAACCTCGGCCGTGGTGCATCTGGAGCCGGTGGCGGAGTCCTCGGGCAGCCCCGGAATCGCCATAGTGGAGCGGGTCACAGCCGCTGCATTCGGTCAGCGCCGCAAGATGTTACGATCCAGCCTTAAGAAACTGGTGAAAGATCCGGAACGCCTGCTCGAAGGGCTCGGCATCGCCCCCACAGCGCGCGCCGAAGAGCTTGGCGTGAATGATTTCGCCCGCATCGCCCGCGCCATTGAGGATGGGGGGACGGCGCTCTAACGAACGGCCGCGTGGTGATCCTTGGTATTTTTTCGAGGCGGCCGTATTTTTATTTTCAACTCAACCTCTTGGCCAAAGCGGCCAAGAATGGTCATCAGGCGTTCGATGGAAAACCGGTCGAGCTTGACCTGGCGAATGCGGGAGAAATCGGCCGCGGGCGTGCCCGTCAATTCTTCAGCTTGGCGAACGGAGAGGCTGCGCTTATCCAGGATCTTGATAATGCCCGACGCGAGCAGAGCCTTTGCCTGCATGAGATCAGCCTGCGGAAAGCCAAGATCACGAAACGCATTTCCGCTGCCGCGTACAAGCTCCATGTCATCCGTCATCTTAACAGTTCCTTCAAACGCTTCAATCTCCGCTCAATCAGGTCAATATCTGACCGCGACGTCTTTATCCGCGTTTTTGACTTCTTTTGAAAGGCATGGATGACCCAGAGATCATCGCCAATCTGCACCGCATAAACCACCCGATAAGCGTCCGAGCGGAAAGGCAACGCCAACTCAAAAACACCTGCCCCAGCGCCCCTGACCGGCTTGGCGATATCGGGAAATCCCCCGTCGGCGGCAATAGTCAGTGCTTCCAACATGACCCGTTGCGCGCCGTTTGGAAAATCCTCAAAGCTCTTGCGGGCCGCCTTGATCCAGGAAATTCGGCGCGTATTCTTCGTTTCCAAGTGTTGTCAAATTTAACAATATTGTCAAGATCCATTCGCATAAGAGAGCTACCCCATCAGCCCCTTGACGAAATCGACCAGGCCGGTCTGGCGGTCGCGTTTCAGCCGTTCGGCCTCAAGGATGGCGCGGATACGCCCCAAGGCCTCTTCCAGGTCGTCGTTGATGATCACGTAGTCGTATTCGGCCCAGTGGCTGATTTCCTCGCCCGCCTTGGCCATCCGCCGGGCGACCACCTCGTCGCTGTCCTGCCCCCGGGCCTTGAGCCGCCGGGCAAGCTCCACCGTCGAGGGCGGCAGGATGAAAACCCGCACCAGGTCCTTCGGATTCTTCTGGGCGAGCTGCTGGGTCCCTTGCCAGTCGATATCGAACAGCACGTCGCGCCCGGCAGAGAGCGCGGATTCGACGGGTGCGGCGGGTGTGCCGTAGTAATTGTCGAACACCCGCGCGTGTTCCAGAAGCGCATCGTCCTTCACCATCCGCTCGAATGTGGCGAGATCGACAAAGTTGTAGTCCTTGCCGTCCACCTCGCCGGGGCGCGGCGGCCGGGTGGTGGTGGAGACCGACATCGCCACCCTGCCGTCTTCAACCTCGAGAAGCCTGCGCGACAACGTCGACTTGCCCGCCCCGGACGGGGACGAGAGCACCAGCATCAGCCCACGCCGGGCAATTACGGTCATCTGCCACCCTCCCTATTCGATATTCTGGATCTGCTCGCGGAACTGGCCTACGACGGCCTTCAACTCAAGCCCGATCCGGGTCAGCTCCATATCCGCGGACTTGGAGCAGACGGTGTTGGCTTCCCGGTTGAATTCCTGCGACAGAAAGTCGAGCTTGCGGCCCACCGGCTCGTCGGCGTCGAGGAGCGCACGGGCGGCAGTTACATGGCTTGCCAGCCGGTCAAGTTCCTCGCGCACATCAGCCTTGGAGGCCAGAAGCGCCACCTCCTGCGCCAGCCGCTCGGGCGTTACGCCCTGGGTGTTGGCAGCAAACTCTTCGATACGGGCCGTGAAGCGCGCCTTGAGCGCCTCGGGCTGCGCCGCCTGATAGGCTTCGGCCGCCCCAACCAGCCGTTCGATTTCGTCCAGGAGCCCGGTGAGCACGGGCACAAGCGTCGCACCTTCTTCGCCGCGCATGGCAACGAGCGCGTCGAGGGCCGCCTCGAAGTCCGCCAGAATGGCCGCGCGCCGCGCCGCCTCCGCCGCTTCGTCCGGCAGGGTTTCAGCCGGGACCACCACGCCGGGCACGGCGAGCAACTGGCCGAGGCTTGTGGGCGCCAACCCCTCGCCCGCGTCGTGCACCACCGCCTGCAGGGTTTCGAGCGCCGGCTGGTTAACGATCACGTCGCCGGTTGCCGCGGTGCGCAGATACTGGAACGAGACATTGACGCTGCCGCGCTGGATCTTTTTCTGGGCGCGGCGGCGCACATCGGCGTCCAGGCTTTCGAATCCGCCGGGCAGGCGGGCGCGGAACTCAAGGCCACGGCTGTTGACGCTGCGAATTTCCCAGGTCCAGCTCAAGCCCTCGTCCCGTCCACTGGCGCGGGCAAAGCCCGTCATACTGGCGAATGTCATATGGTCCGTCCTTGCTTCCCGCCCTGTAGGACGCTATTTCAGACTTGGTTATAAGGTCTTGAGACGCGAATGCAAAACCCCAAGTCGATCCTGATCACCGGCGCGTCGAGCGGCATCGGCCGGGCGCTCGCTCTCCATTATGCCGCGCCTGGCGTGACCCTGGCGCTCAATGGACGCAATCAGGATCGCCTCGACGCAGTGACGGCGGACTGCCGCGCCCGGGGCGCGGCAGTTACGGCGAATGTGGTGGATGTCGCCGACGAGGCCGCCATCACCCGATGGATCGACGCCGTGGACGAAAAGACGCCCCTCGATCTCGTCATTGCCAACGCCGGGGTATCTTTCAATTACAAGCCGGGCGCGCCGCTCGGCGCCCACGGCCGGGATATTTTCGCCATCAACGTCTGGGGCGTAATGCACACCGTTCATGCGGCGGTGGAGCGGATGCGCATCCGCCACCGGGGACAGGTGGCAATCATGAGTTCGCTTGCCGGATTCCTCGGCTTCCCGAGCGCGCCCGCCTATTCGGCGAGCAAGGCCTCGGTCAAGGCCTATGGCGAGGCGCTGCGCGGCATGCTGGCGCCCGAAGGGATTGAGGTCAACGTGATCTGCCCCGGTTTCGTCGAAAGCGCCATGACCGCGCAGAACAAGTTTCCCATGCCGTTCATGATGCCGGCGGCCCGCGCCGCCCGGATCATTGCCCGGGGCCTTGCCCGGGACAAAGGGCGGATCGCTTTTCCGTGGCCGCTGTTATGGGTTCTCCGGCTGCTGGGTCTGTTGCCCGCCGCCTGGCTCGACCGGTTGCTCAGCCGCCTCCCCACCAAGAACTGACTTCTCCTGCTCCTTGCGGATACGCCGCCACTTGCGCACGTTCCGGATGTGCTCCTTCAGCGTCCTGGCGAAGGTGTGGCCGCCGGTGCCGTCGGCGACAAAATAAAGCTCGTCGGTCCCGATCGGGTTGAGCACCGCCTTGAGCGACTGGACGCCAGGGTTCGCGATGGGACCCGGCGGCAGGCCATAGTGAAGATAGGTGTTGTAGGGCGACGCGACCTCAAGATCGTCGCGGGTCAGCCGCCGGCCCAAGGGCGCACCCTTGGTCAGCGCATAGACCACCGTCGGGTCGGACTGGAGCCGCATGCGCTTTTTCAACCGGTTGAGGAACACCGCCGCCACCCGCGGGCGCTCTTCCGCCAGGCCGGTTTCTTTCTCCACGATCGAGGCGAGAATCACCGCCGCTTCGGGCGTCGCGGGTGCATGGTCAACGTCCCTCGCCGCCCACAGCTTCGCCAGCGTCTCGTCAAGCGCGTCTTTCATCCGCGCAATCAGGTCGGCGCGCGCAACGCCCCGGACATACTGATAGGTCTCGGGCAGCAGGCTGCCTTCGGGTGGTATCTGCGTCACCTCGCCGGCGAGCGCATCCGCGCCGTTCACCAGCGCCACCACCTCGGCGCTGGTCAGCCCCTCGGGAATGGTGATCTTGTACTGCACCACCTTGCCGGAGCGCAGAATAGCCAGGATATCCGTCATACTGGCCCGGGCCGGGATCTCGTACTCGCCGGCGCGGATGTCGCGATCGGCCCCTTTGAGCCGGGTTCCCCATTTGAACAGGAAGCCCGAGGACACCACGCCCGCTTGCCTGAGCCTGGCCGTGGTGGCGGTCAGGCTCGCGCCGTCGGGGATGATCACCGTCACGTCCCTGTCATGGGGACCGGGCGCGTTATACCGGTCATAGGCGTAATAGACCGCGCCCGCCGCTCCCAGACCGAGCGCGAGGACCGCAACAACAGCTATTTTCCATGGAGCCATGGGCTCACCGGAGGGTTGGCGTACCGGGCCGGCTGCCCTGGTCAGACCGCCGTCAGAATCAGCGACGCATTGGTGCCGCCGAACCCGAATGAATTGGACAGAATGGCCTTGACCTTGCGCTCCTTCGCCTTCAAGGGCACCAGGTCGATATCCCCGCATCCGTTACTGGGATTATGGAGGTTTAGCGTGGGCGGAACGATACTATCGCGCATGGCGAGAATACAGAAGATCGCCTCGGTACTGCCCGCCGCCCCCAGCAAGTGTCCGATCGCCGACTTGGTCGACGACATCGAGACTTTCTCGATGGCGTTGCCGAACAGCCTTTTCACCGAGCCCGCCTCGATCTCATCGCCGAGCGGCGTCGAGGTGCCGTGGGCATTGATATAGTCAATGTCGGACGGGTCCATCTTGGCCCATTTGAAGGCGCCCTTCATGGCCCGGAAACCGCCGCTGCCATCGGGCGCCGGGGCGGTAATGTGATAGGCGTCGCCCGACAGGCCGTAGCCCTTGATCTCGGCGTAAATCTTGGCGCCGCGTTTCTTGGCGTGCTCGTACTCTTCAAGCATCACCACGCCCGCGCCTTCGCCGATGACGAAGCCGTCGCGGTCCTCGTCCCACGGCCGCGAGGCCTCGGTCGGGCGGTCGTTGAAGTGGGTGGAAAGCGCCTTGGCGTTGGCAAAACCCGCGACGCCGAGCCGGCAAATCGCCGCTTCGGCCCCACCGGCCACCATGAGGTCGGCGTCGTCCAGCGCGATGAGGCGCGCCGCATCGCCAATGGCGTGCGCGCCCGTGGCGCAGGCCGTGACCACCGCATGGTTTGGCCCTTTAAAGTGATGACGGATGGACACATAGCCCGACACCAGGTTAATCAGTCGCCCGGGCACGAAGAACGGACTGACGCGGCGTGCGCCCTTTTCATGCATGTTGATTGCGGCGTCCTGGATCCCCGGCAGGCCGCCAATGCCGGAGCCGATGAGCACGCCGGTGCGTTCCATCTTCTCTTCGGTGTCAGCGGTCCAACCGGAATCCTCGATCGCCTGCTGGGCAGCGGCAATGCCAAAGACGATAAAGTCGTCAACCTGGCGCTGCTGCTTTGGTTCGACCCACTCGTCGGCGTTGAAGGTGCCGTCGGAGCCGTCACCGCGCTTGACCTCACAGGCGATCTTGGCGGGCAGGTCGGAAGCGTCGAAACGCGCAATTTCTGCGGCCCCCGACTTGCCTTCGATCAGCCGTTTCCACGTCTCCTCGACGCCGCAAGCCAGCGGCGTCACGAGTCCCAATCCGGTCACGACGACCCGTCTCATGGCATCACCTTGGTTTCGCGCAACTGCACCGCAGCCTGTTCAGAGTCCGTTAGCCGGCATTTTCCTGAATGAACGTAATGGCGTCTTTGACGGTATTGATCTTTTCGGCCGCGTCGTCAGGGATCTCAACGCCGAACTCTTCCTCGAACGCCATCACCAGCTCGACCGTATCCAGGCTATCCGCCCCGAGATCGTCGACGAACTTGGCATCTTCGGTCACCTTGTCCTCATCGACGCCCAGATGCTCGACGACAATCTGCTTAACCTTATCCGCAATATCGCTCATTGATTATACCCTTTATAATCCTCTCTTGGTAATAAACCACCAGACTGATGAAGGCCCTAACTGGCCGAAATCCGGTACAAATCTGCAAAAAACCCCAAATTTGGTGCGGTTTGGTACCACAGTTTTACCGCTTTGACCAGAGATGGCAATGCCGTTTTCCGACACCCTTCATCGGGGCCTGAATTCCCTTAGATCATCGCCATCCCACCGTTGATGTGCAACGTCTGTCCGGTGACGTAGGCGGCCTCGTCGCTGGCGAGATAAACCACCCCGGCGGCAACATCATCGGGCGTGCCGAGCCGGCCGGCGGGGACGCCGCCGATCAGCCGCTCCTTCTGATCCCCACTCAGTTCATCGGTCATCGCCGTGGCGATAAAACCGGGCGCGACGCAGTTGACCGTGATGTTCCGGCTCGCCACCTCCTGGGCGAGCGACTTCGACATGCCGATCATCCCGGCCTTGGCGGCAGCATAGTTGGCCTGGCCCGGATTGCCTGTCACGCCGACGATTGAGGTAATATTGATAATCCGTCCCCAACGGCCCTTCATCATGCCACGCAGGACGGCCTGGGACAGCTTGAACGCGGCCTTCAGATTAACCGCCATGACCTGGTCCCAGTCTTCATCCTTGAGGCGGAGCGCGATATTGTCGCGGGTGATGCCGGCGTTATTGACCAGAATGTCGATCGAGCCGCCCAGCAGCTCCTCCGCCTTTTTCGACAACGCGGCCACACCATCCGGGTCGCCGAGATTCGAGGGCACCACATGGGCCCGCCCGCCAAGCGCGGCGGCGAGCGCCTCGAGCGGCTCGACCCGCGTGCCCGACAGCGCCACCGTCGCGCCCTGCCCGTGGAGCGCTTTGGCGATTGCGCCGCCAATGCCGCCCGACGCGCCGGTCACCAGCGCCTTTTTGCCTTGAAGTTCGAACATTGATCCGTCCCCTTGATTTATCGCCCTAAAGTGACTCGGCGAACGCTTCCATGTCTTCGGGCGTCTGAACCGACACCGCCGTCATGTCGCGGTTGATGCGGCGCACCAGGCCGGTCAGCACCTTGCCCGCGCCAAGTTCGACGAGGGTGTCGACGCCTTCCCCCCCCATATAGAGCACGCTTTCGCGCCAGCGCACCAGGCCGGTGACCTGATCAACCAGGAGCTCGCGGAGTCGCGCGGGGTCATCCTCGGCCGTCGCGGTCACGTTGGCGACCACCGGCACTACCGGCCACTCGAACCTCACCTCGGCGAGCGCCTCGGCCATTTCGTCGGCGGCGGGCTGCATCAGCGCGCAATGGAACGGCGCGCTTACCGGCAGCAGAACAGCGCGGCGCGCACCCTTTTCCCTGGCAAGTTCGATCGCCCGCTCCACCGCCGCCTTGTGGCCGCTGATTACCACCTGGCCGTCAGCGTTGTCGTTGGCGGCCGCGCAGACCTCGTCGCCCGCTGCCGCGTCCGCAACGGCGCGGGCATCCTCCAGATTGAGACCGAGCAGTGCTGCCATTGCGCCCTCGCCCACCGGCACGGCGCGCTGCATGGCAAGGCCGCGGCGCTTCAGGAGCCGGGCCGTATCCCCGACGCTGAGCGCGCCGGCAGCGGCAAGCGCCGAATATTCGCCAAGCGAATGGCCAGCGACGAATTCGGCTGTGCGGCCGGGCGTCACGTCGAATTCTTCCGCCAGCGTGCGCATGATCGCGAGGCTCACCGCCATCAGCGCCGGCTGGGCGTTCTCGGTCAGCGTGAGGTCGGCTTCGGGGCCCTCGAACATGACGGTGGTCAGCTTCTGGCCAAGCGCGTCCTCGACCTCTTCGAACAGGTGGCGGGCCGGCGCGAACGCGTCGGCCAGGTCCTTTCCCATACCAACGAACTGGCTGCCCTGGCCCGGAAACGTAAAGGCACAAACCATTGATCTGGTCTCCCTTTGGAGCGGCCCTCCAACCGGGCCGCCTGAAGCGGGCCCAAGAAATAGCGGCTCGGCCCTTTCTGTCAAGCTCGCTCTCGCATCACGGGATGGCCACAGGGGGCTTGCCATCACGGTGCATTGCTGTATATTCCGCCCCTTCGAAACCGTGCATCTTTCCGCGCGAGGCTTGAGCCCGTGCGGTTTTTATGACGAGCGCAGCCGGATCCAAGGCAACGGGATGAGCCCGCCGCCGGACGAGACGCCAGCGCGATGACCCATAAAAAGCCACAAGGAGAAACCGGAACATGTCGTTCTACGAATATGTCTTCGTTGCGCGGCAGGATCTGTCAAACCAGCAGGTTGACGCCCTGACCGCCGACTTCACGAAACTTGTAGAGGATAATGGCGGCAAGGTCGCCAAGACCGAAAGCTGGGGCCTGCGCAGCCTCGCCTACAAGATCAAAAAGAACCGCAAGGGACATTATGTCCTGCTCAACCTCGATGCTCCGGCCGGAGCCGTTGCCGAGCTTGAGCGGAACACCCGCCTCAACGAGGACGTGATCCGCTTTATGACCATCAAGGTCGACGAGCTCGAGGAAGGACCCTCGGCCGTTGTGCGTTCCAAGGGCAGCCGGGACGATCATGGCCCGCGCCGGGACGATCGTGGCCCGCGCCGGGACGATCGCGGCCCGCGCCGGGACGATCGCGGCCCGCGCCGGGATGATCGTGGCGACAGGGGCGAGCGCAATGAAGGAGCCCGGACATGAACGAGAAAGCAAAATCCGTTCCCACGCGCCGGCCGTTTTTCCGCCGCCGCAAGAGCTGCCCGTTCTCGGGCCCTGACGCCCAGAAAATTGACTACAAGGACGTCAGGCTGCTGTCCCGCTTCGTGTCGGAACGCGGCAAAATCGTTCCCAGCCGGATCACCGCGGTATCGTCCAAGAAGCAGCGCGAGCTTGCCCGGGCGATCAAGCGCGCGCGCAATCTGGCGCTCCTGCCGTACATCGTGAAGTAGGAGGGCGGACATGGAAATCATTCTTCTGGAACGCGTTGAGAATCTCGGCCAGATGGGCGACGTGGTAACCGTGAAAAACGGTTACGCCCGTAATTTTCTGCTGCCCCAGCACAAGGCGCTCAGGGCGACCGACGCCAACATGACCCGCTTCGAAGGCCAGAGAAAGAAATCGAGGCGCGCAACCTGGAGCAGCGCAAGGAAGCCGAAGGGGTGGCGGACAAGATGCAGGATCTCTCCTGCACGTTGATCCGCCAGGCCGGTGAAGCGGGCCAGCTTTATGGCTCGGTCAGCGTCCGGGATATTGCCGACGCGCTCAATGATCGGGGCTACACGGTGGACCGCCATCAGGTCCGTCTCGACCGCCCGATCAAGGCGCTTGGCCTTTACGACGTGCGCGTCATGCTGCACCCGGAAGTGGGCGTGACGGTGTCGGTCAATGTCGCGCGCTCCGACGAGGAAGCAGTGCTTCAGGCGGCGCCGGAGGAAAAGGAAGTGGAAGCCGAAGCCTTCTTCGAATTGGAAGAGGTCGCCCGCCAGGCGCTCGAGGAAATCGAGGAAGCCGAAGCAGCCGATGAGGCAGCGGAAGCCGAACCCGCCGGGGCTCCGGCAGAGCCTGCCGGCGAAGCCGCCGGGGACGAAGACAAGGCCTGACGCCGGTCACCATTGCGATTTATGAAGGGGCGGTCCCAACGGACCGCCCTTTTTTGATTCCTGTCTGTATTTGACGGAATTTTTTATGCTACAACAACGGGTCTCTGTACGATTGATTCGAAAGCCGAATACCCTCCATGGCCGATACGCCGCGCACCGTAGTTCTGGACCCCGATGACAGCAGCGATAATGCGCGCGGCTATCGCATGCTACCCAACAATATCGAGGCCGAACAGGCCCTTCTGGGCGCGATTCTGGTCAACAATGACGCGCTCGGCAAGGTTCAGGATTTCCTCCTGCCACACCATTTCTTCGAACCGGTACACGCCCGGATTTACGAGACCGCCGCGCAACTCATAGACCGCGGCCAGCTTGCAACGCCGGTGACGCTGAAACCCTATTTCGAGCGCGACGAGGCGCTGGTGGACGTCGGCGGCGCGGGCTATCTGGCGCGACTCTGCGGGCTCGGCGGTAACCATCATCAGCGCCGAGGATTACGGACGCACCCTTTACGACCTTGCGGTGCGCCGCGACCTGATCGACATCGGCGAGGACATGGTGCTCACCGCCTACGACTTACCGGTGGACGCGCCTGCCGTGGGCCAGATCGAGGACGCCGAACAGAAGCTCTTCGACCTCGCCGAGCTTGGCCGCAAGGAAGGCGGGTTCAAGCCCTTCGCCTCAAGCCTCAAGACCGCGATCGGCGTGATCGAAAAGGCGTTCAAGCGGGACGGCAAGCTGTCGGGCGTGACCACGGGCTTTCGCGCCATCAACGAAAAGCTTGGCGGGATGCACCCCTCGGACCTGATCATTCTTGCCGGCCGGCCGGCGATGGGGAAAACCGCGCTGGCCACCAATATCGGGTTCAACGCCGCGCTCGCC
Organism: uncultured Alphaproteobacteria bacterium; assembly: GCA_963746725.1. GTDB lineage: Bacteria > Pseudomonadota > Alphaproteobacteria > Sphingomonadales > Govanellaceae > J090. Next base: position 36,482 of record CAVVCF010000009.1, read on the forward strand.
TTTCAGCGGTCTCTCGATGACGGCGTGGAGGCGAAGGATTCCGAAGGCGCGGTCGTCGGCTTCTTCTCGCTGGAGATGTCGGCCGAACAGCTCGCCACCCGCATTCTGGCCGAGCGCGCCGGAATCCCGTCCGAGGATCTCCGCCGGGGCAAGCTGAACCGGGACCAGTTCCGCGAGCTCGCACGGGTATCGGCCGAGCTTGAAAGCCTGCCGTTCTTTATCGACGACACCCCGCAGCTGTCCATTGCGGCGCTCAGAACCCGGGCCCGGCGGTTGAAGCGCCAGTACAATATGGGGCTCGTCATCGTCGATTATCTCCAGCTTCTGCGCGCCACCACATCAAGCGGCCGGTCGCCCGAAAACCGGGTGCAGGAAATTTCTGAAATCACCCGTGGCCTCAAGGGCTTGGCGAAGGAACTTCACATTCCGGTTGTAGCGCTCAGCCAGCTCAGCCGGCTGGTCGAACAGCGCGAGGACAAGCGCCCGCAGCTCTCGGACCTGCGCGAATCGGGCAGTATCGAGCAGGACGCCGATATGGTCACCTTCGTGTTCCGGGAGGAGTACTACCACCAGATGAAAGAGCCCACCATGGGCACGCCGGAGCATGAAACCTGGCAGGTCAAGGGCGAGGAGATTCACGGGTTAGCCGAATTCATCATCGGCAAACAGCGCCATGGACCGACCGGAACGGTGCGGCTCTACTTCGATCGCGAAACCACCCGCTTTTCCGACCTTGCGCGGGAAGGCTACCATCCGGATGACATGGGGTGACCGTGTCGGGCATGACTGCGACCCCGTCTGCCACCAACCCCTTCCCCGGCGCCGAGCTTGAAATCGATCTTGATGCGGTTCAGCGCAATTACCGCAAATTCTGCGACGCCCTCGACGGGGCGGAATGCGGCGCGACGGTCAAGGCCGACGCCTACGGGCTCGGAATGGCCGAGGTTGCCCCGGTGCTGTGGCAGGCCGGCTGCCGCACCTTCTTCGTCGCCATGCCGGACGAAGGGGTGGCGCTTCGGACGCTGCTGCCAGACGCTACCATTTACGTCTTCAACGGCGCGCCGGCGGAGTCCGAATACCGCTTTGCCGAGCACAGGCTGATCCCCGTCCTGAATTCACTATCCGCCATCAGCGCCTGGGCCACCTTCGCCCGCGCCATGGGCGGCACGCCCGCACCCGCCGCGCTTCATTTCGACAGCGGCATGAACCGGCTCGGCCTTTCCCAGGCGGAGGTGGAGACCCTGATCACGGAACCGGCCCGCGCCGGCTTTGAAATCCCTTGCGTGATGAGCCACCTGGCCTCAGCCGACACGCCGGAAAGCCCGATGACCTTGGCTCAGCGCGACCGCTTCGCCGGGGCGGCCGAAGCCTTCATCGCGGCCCGCCAGGACGCCGGGTTCGGTGACGAGCGCCCCCGGCTCAGCCTTTCCAACTCGGCCGGCGTGCTCACCGACAACAGCCTGCACTTCGATCTCGCGCGCCCCGGCATTGGGCTTTATGGCGGCAATCCGTTCGCCGAGGGCCCGAACCCCATGTACAATGTGATCCGGCTCAGGGGCCGGATTCTCCAGATCCGCGAAATCGCGCCGCCCGACACCGTGGGATATGGCGCGACCCATGCCGCGACCGGACCAAGCCGGATCGCGACCGTGGACGTGGGCTATGGCGACGGCTATCTGCGCGCCTTCGGCGAGGGGCGCGGACACGGCGTCATCAACGGCCAAACGGTCCCGGTCGTAGGGCGGGTATCGATGGACAGTCACGCTCTCGACATCACCGCCCTTGACCTCGATGCCTGCGCTGTCGGGACCATGGTTGACTTGCTGGGCGGGCCGGTTCCGCTCGACGACGCCATAAAAGCAACCGGTTTGAGCGGTTATGAGTTGCTGACCCTGCTCGGCCGCCGCTATAACCGTGTCTACAAAAAACGTTAGTGAATCTGGAGTTCCATGAATTTTCTCGGTTTGATCGGGCGGGTGATGCTGACCTTCCTGGCGACGGCGGGTCGGCTCGGGATCTTTACCCTGAATGCGCTCAGCCATTGCGTGCGCCCGCCGTTCTTCATCCGCATCATCGGCACGCAGATGCTCAACATCGGTTACTATTCGCTGCCGGTGGTGGGGTTGACGGCGCTGTTTACCGGCGCCGTGCTGGCGCTCCAGATTTACGAGGGCGGGTCGCGCTTCAACGCGGAAAGCGCAGTGGCCGGGATCGTGGTGATCGGTTTCGTGCGCGAACTGGGACCGGTACTGGCCGGCCTGATGGTCGCCGGACGGGTCGCCGCCTCCATGGCGGCCGAGCTTGGCACCATGCGCGTGACCGAACAGATCGACGCGCTGACCACGCTTGCCACCGACCCTTATAAGTACCTCGTTGCGCCGCGCCTCATTGCCACCACCGTGATGCTGCCGTGCCTGGTGCTGGTCGCTGACGCGATTGGCGTGGCCGGCGGCTATATTGTGTCGACCAACAAACTGGGCTTCAACCCGGGCGCCTACCTCAAGACCACGGCCGATTACCTGCAATTTGACGACGTCATGTCGAGCCTTGTGAAGGCCGGGGTGTTCGGCTTCATCATCGCGCTGATGGGCTGCTATCATGGCTACAACAGCAAGGGCGGCGCGCAGGGCGTGGGCGTGGCGACCACCAATGCGGTGGTCTCGGCCTCGATCCTCATCCTGATGTCCAATTACGTGGTCACCGAACTGTTATTCACGCAATGACCGATATGCCGAAAATAAGCCTGCGGGGCGTCAAGAAGCGGTTCGGCGCCAAGGTCGTGCTCGACGGCATCGATCTTGATGTGGCCGAAGGCGAGTCGATGGTGATCATCGGCGGCTCGGGCTCGGGCAAGTCGGTGCTGATCAAGTGCATCCTCGGCATTCTCAGGCCCGACGAAGGCAGCATCAAGGTGGACGGCGAAGAAGTCACCCGCCTCAAAGGCAGCGACCGCCAGGAGTTTCTCGAAAAATTCGGCATGCTGTTTCAGGGCGCGGCGCTGTTCGACAGTTTGCAGGTCTGGGAAAATGTCTGCTTCGGCCTGCTTGCCGAAAAGCGCATCACCCGCAAAGAAGCCCGCGATCTGGCGGTAGAAATTCTCGGTCAGGTCGGGCTTGAGGCGGATGTCGCCACCCTGTCTCCGTCGGAGCTTTCGGGCGGTATGCAGAAGCGCGTCGGGCTTGCCCGCGCCATTGCCTCCAAGCCCGACATCATTTTCTTCGACGAGCCCACCACCGGCCTCGACCCGATCATGGCCGACGTGATTAACAGCCTGATCGTCGATTGCGTACGCGACCTCGGCTCGACCACCATCACCATTACCCACGACATGTCGAGCGTGCGCAAGATCGCCGACAAGGTGGGTATGCTCTACAAGGGCAAGCTGATCTGGACCGGCCCGAAATCGACCGTCGATACCAGTGGCAATGACTATGTGGACCAGTTCATTCACGGCCGCGCCGAAGGACCGATCCACATGGACATCCTGAAATTGTAGCGATCATGGCAAAGACGCGCAAAAGCTACGTCTGCCAGTCCTGCGGGGCCTCGTTTCCCAAATGGTCGGGCCAGTGCGAAGCCTGCGCCGAGTGGAACACGCTCATAGAGGAAGTGGCGGCCGAGGTGCCGAAGGGGCTGGCGCGCGGCAGCGCGGGCGGGCGGCGCGTCCCGCTCACCGATCTCGGCGGCGTGCCGGGTGACGCCCCACGCCTCAGGACCGGAATCAGCGAATTTGACCGCGCCTGCGGCGGCGGCATGGTGCCCGGTTCCGCCATACTGGTGGGCGGCGACCCGGGGATCGGCAAATCGACCATCCTGTTGCAGGCGGTGAGCCGCCTTGCCGCTTCGGGGGTCAACACGGTCTATATCTCGGGCGAGGAAGCGTCGGCGCAGGTCCAGATGCGGGCCGGGCGGCTTGGGCTCGATCAGGCGCCGGTGCGGCTTGGCACCGAGACCAACCTGCGCGACATTCTCGCAACGCTGGAATCCGAGCCGGACGTTCAGGCGGTGGTGATCGATTCGATCCAGACCATGTTCGTCGACAATCTTGAGTCCGCGCCGGGCACCGTGGCCCAGGTCCGCGCCACCGCGCACGAGCTGATCCGCTTCGCCAAGAAACGCGGCATCGCGATGATGCTGGTCGGCCACGTGACCAAGGACGGTCAGATTGCGGGACCCCGCGTGCTCGAGCACATGGTTGACACCGTGCTTTATTTCGAAGGCGAGCGCGGCCACCAGTTCCGCATCCTGCGCGCGGTCAAGAACCGGTTCGGCGGCACTGACGAGATCGGCGTCTTCGAGATGACCGACCGCGGGCTGGAGGAAGTGGCGAACCCGTCGGCGCTGTTTCTCGGCAGCCGGGAGCGATCGGTCAGCGGGTCCGTGGTGTTTGCCGGGATGGAAGGCTCGCGCCCCATGCTGGTCGAGATTCAGGCGCTCGTCGCCTCCTCCACCCTTGGCACGCCCAGGCGCGCGGTGGTCGGCTGGGACAGCGGGCGCCTCGCGATGATCCTCGCGGTGCTCGACGCGCGCTCGGGCCTTGGATTCGGGGCCCAGGATGTTTATCTCAATGTGGCAGGCGGTCTGAAGGTGACCGAGCCGGCGGCCGACCTCGCGGTGGCTGCGGCGCTGGTCTCGTCGCTTACCGACCGGCCCTTGCCGGAGGAAACGGTCGTCTTTGGCGAAGTCGGCCTGTCCGGTGAGGTAAGACCGGTCTCCCACGCCGCGCAGCGCCTGCGCGAGTCGGAAAAGCTTGGGTTTGCCCGGGCCATCATGCCCGGTAATGTACGGGGTGCGGACAGCAAGCTCAAACGGGCCGAGGTGCGCCATATCAGTGACCTGGTCGAGCTTATTGCCGGCCCTTAGGCTTCAGTTTGGGGAGAGCGGAGCATAAATGGACAGTCTCGGTCTCACATCGTTTGATTTTCTGGTCCTCATCGTCCTCGGGCTATCGGGCCTTTACGGCGTGGCGCGGGGCTTTACCAGCGAGGCCTTGAGCCTCGGCGCATGGGTTGGGGCGGGCTTCGCCACAATCTACGGCCTGCCCTATTTCCGCCCGCTGGTCCGCGAATATGTAAAGCCCGACAGCTTCGCCGACATCCTCGCGGTGGTGGTGCTGGCGCTGGTGAGCCTCGTGGTGTGCAAGCTCATTGCCCGCGCTGTTGGCAATTTTGTACGGGAAAGCCATATGGGCGCGCTCGACCGGGCGCTCGGCGCGGGGTTTGGCCTGGTGCGCGGTCTGTTTATCGTGGCGGTGGCTTTTTTGCTGATAACCTGGATTATTCCGCAGCAGAACATACCTGACTGGATTACAAACGCCCGCACGCGGCCCATGGTGGAATATGCGGCAAGCGCGCTTTCCAGCTTCACGCCCGCTGAAATTGCCAAAAAATTCAACGAAGCGAGCAAAAAGGCGCAGGACAAGGACCTGATCGGCAAGGTCAAGGCCCATATGCCCGACGTTTCGTTCGGGAAGGACGCCGAAAGCGGTAAGGGGTATACTGATAAGGAGCGCGAAGGCCTCGAGGGTCTGATTGACGGCAGCGCCGATACCAAGTAGGAAAGCGGCGTCGGTTAAGTGAATGGGTGAGAGTTTGGACAATTCAGGGCGCGCACATCCTTTCGATGACGACAAGCTGCGTGAAGAATGCGGCGTGTTCGGCATTTTCGGGCACACGGACGCGGCTGCGCATACCGTGCTCGGCCTCCACGCGCTCCAGCACCGCGGCCAGGAAGCGGCCGGCATTGTCAGCTTCGACGGCAGCCGCTTCCACAGCCACCGCTCCATGGGCCTGGTCGCCGACAACTTCAATTCGGAGCGGGTCATCAGTTCCCTTCTGGGCGAATCGGCAATCGGGCATGTGCGCTACTCCACCACCGGAGAGACCGTGCTGCGCAATGTCCAGCCGCTGTTTGCCGAACTCGATACCGGCGGGTTCGCGGTGGCGCACAATGGCAACCTGACCAACGCCTGGACGCTCAGGAAGCACCTGGTGCGCGCCGGCGCGATCTTCCAGTCCACCTCCGACACCGAGGTCATCATCCATCTCGTGGCGACCAGCCAGGGAACGACCATCCTTGACCGCCTGATCGACGCGTTGCGCCAGGTCGAAGGAGCCTATTCCCTGGTGATCCTGAGCGAGGACAGCCTGATCGCGGTGCGCGACCCCTTGGGCGTCCGCCCGCTGGTGCTCGGCCGGATGACCGGCGGCAACTATATCGTGGCGTCCGAGACCTGCGCGCTCGACATTATCGGCGCGGCGTTCCTGCGCTCGGTGGAGCCCGGCGAGATTGTCACCATCAACAAGGACGGGCTCGCGAGCCTGAAGCCCTTCCCGCCGGCCCGGCCGCGGCCCTGCATCTTCGAGCATATCTATTTTTCGCGGCCCGATTCCTACGTCTCCTCGGGCAGTGTCTACCAGGTGCGCAAGCAGATCGGGGTGGAGCTTGCCCGGGAAAGCGGAATCGACGCCGACCTTGTGGTGCCGGTTCCGGATTCGGGCACGCCCGCCGCCATCGGATATGCGCAGGAGGCCGGCATTCCGTTCGAGCTCGGCATCATCCGCAACCATTATGTGGGGCGCACCTTCATCGAACCTTCCGACCAGATCCGCCACCTGGGGGTCAAGCTCAAGCACAACGCCAACCGCTGGGAACTGGCCGGCAAGCGGGTGGTGCTGGTCGACGATTCGATCGTGCGCGGCACCACGTCGGTCAAGATCGTCGATATGGTGCGCGGCGCGGGCGCGACCGAGGTTCATATGCGCATCGCCAGCCCGCCGACCACAAATTCCTGTTTCTACGGCGTCGATACGCCGGAGCGCTCCAAGCTCCTCGCCGCGGCCATGGATGTGGACGCCATGGCCCGCCACATCGGCGTCGACAGCCTTGCCTTCATTTCCATGGACGGGCTCTACCGCGCGGTGGGCGAAGCGGGGCGCAACAACCTGCAACCCCAGTATTGCGACGCTTGCTTTACCGGCGAGTATCCGACCCGCCTCACCGACCAGGAAGACGGCGACCGTCCGGTCCAGCTCTCCCTTCTCGCTGAACGCATTCAGAGCCGGGGGCCCAGAGGATGATGGGAAAGAGAGGTTGACCGGTAAGCTCGAAGGCAAGATCGCGCTGATTACCGGCGCGTCGCGCGGCATCGGCGCGGCGGTGGCCCGTCTTTACGCCCGCGAAGGCGCGCATGTGATCCTGGTCGCGCGAACTCAAGGCGCGCTTGAGGAACTGGACGACGCCATTCAGGCCGAAGGCGGCAGCGCCACGCTGGTGCCCCTCGACGTCACCGACGGGGCTGGCGTCGACCGGCTTGGCGGCGCGGTTTACGAGCGCTGGAAACGGCTCGATATTCTCGTTGGAAATGCCGGAATTCTGGGCGTGATGAGCCCCTTGAGCCATATCAAGCCCAAAGTATGGGACGATGTTGTCGCCATCAACCTGACCGCCAACTGGCGGCTTATCCGCTCGTTCGACCCGCTGCTGCGCGCGGCGCCCGCCGGCCGCGCGATTTTCGTCACCACAGGCGTCGCGCAGGCCCCGCGGCCTTACTGGGGCGCCTACGGCGTGACCAAGGCGGCGCTTGAGCATATGGCGCGGACCTGGGCGGCCGAATGCGCCATGACCGAGCTCAAGGTCAATCTGGTGAACCCCGGCGCCACCCGCACCCGGATGCGGGCCCAGGCTATGCCGGGCGAAGACCCGGAGACATTGCCCCCGCCCGAAGAGGTGGCTCGGCTCTTCCTTGAAATGGCGCTGCCGTCGTTTACCGAGAACGGCGCGCGGCTCAATTTCAAGGACTGGGCGAAAGTTCAGGCGTAAGGGTTCTTGCCGCGCCGGGTGAGAAGCCGGAGCGGCACGCCGTCAAGCTTGAAGTCCGCCCTGAGTTCGTTGGCCAGATAGCGCACATAGCTCGTCGGCAGAGCCTCGGGCCGATTGACGAAAAACACAAAGGTCGGCGGCCGGGTCTTGATCTGGCTCATATAGCGGATGCGCACGCGCCGCCCCTTGTCGGCGGGTGGGGGATGATGCGCGATGACCTCCTCGAGCCAGCGGTTGAGCGCGCTGGTGGACACCCTTCGGTTCCAGATTTCGTAAACCCTGGTGACCGCCGGCATCAGCTTGTCGAGCCCTGCCCCGGTCAGCGCCGAGATCGGCAAAACGGGTACGCCCCGGACCTGGGGCAGCGAGCGTTCAAGCGTATCATAGACCGCCTTAAGCGCCGCTTTCCGGTCAGCCACCTCGTCCATTTTATTGACCGCGATCACCAACGCCCGGCCTTCGCGCACCACCAGGTCGGCAATCGACAGGTCCTGCTTCTCGAAGCCGAGCGTGGCGTCAACCATCACCACCACCACATGGGCGAACTGCACCGCTCTGAGCGCGTCGGCGACCGAGAGCTTTTCGAGCTTTTCGTGAACCCGCGCCTTGCGCCTGAGCCCCGCGGTGTCGAACAGCCGCACCGGACGGTCCTGCCAGGTCCAGGCAAGCGCGATCGAATCGCGGGTCAGCCCCGCTTCGGGCCCGGTGATCTGGCGTTCCTCTCCCAAAAGCCGGTTGACCAGCGTCGACTTGCCCGCGTTGGGCCTGCCGACGATGGCGAGCTGGAGGACCTTGGGCTCGGCGTCTTCCGCCTCTTCGGCCTCTTCCGCCTGGTCTTCGTCAGGCTCCTCGAGCAGCCCTTTTTCGCGGGCGATCTTTTCAATGGCGTCATAGAGCTCGCCAAGGCCATCGCCATGTTCGGCAGAGAGCGCGATGGGCTCGCCAAGGCCGAGCGCAAAGGCCTCAAACAGGCCGGGATCGGCCCGCTTGCCTTCGCATTTGTTGGCCAGGAGCACGACAGGCGCCGGTTTCTTGCGCACCCACTCAGCGAAATGACGGTCAAGCGGGGTGACACCGACGCGGGCGTCAATCATGAAGAGCACAATATCCGCCTCGTCGAGCGCGGCATCGGTCTGCCGGCGCATCCGGGCCGACAGCGCCTCCCCCTTGCCTTCCTCGAGCCCGGCGGTGTCGATCACCCGGAAGGAAAGCGGACCCAGCCGTCCCTCGCCTTCACGGCGGTCACGGGTGACGCCCGGCGTGTCGTCGACCAGCGCCAGCCGCTTGCCGACCAGGCGATTGAACAGGGTCGATTTGCCCACGTTGGGCCGACCGATAATGGCGACGGTAAAGGACATGGCGTCCGCCCGGTAATGAAACTCAGCTTATTTAAGGGCGAGCAAGTCGCCGTCATTGGTCAGGATATAGAGCACGCCGTCCGCGACCACAGGTGGCAGGAACGACTTGTCCGACAGCTTCATACCGCTCAGGATTTCCCCGGTGTAGGGCGAAATCGACAGCGCATAGCCGTGGGACGAGGTCACCACCAGCCGGTCGCCGGCAAGCACCGGTCCTGCCCATGTGATCGGGTCCTTGCGTTTCTTCTGGTCCTTGTAGCGCTGGAGCTGGCGCACCCAGCGCACCCGGCCGTTTTCACGCCCGAGGCAGACCACATCATTATCGAGCGTCATCATATAAATGAAATCGCCGGCAACCCAGGGGGTCTGCAGGCTGCCGAGATTACGCTCCCACAGCCGCTCCCCGGTGCGCAGATCCTCAGCCACGATGCGGCCGGCGTGACTGGTGGCATAGACCTTGCCATCATCGACCACCGGTTCACCATCAATGTCATTGAGGCTGGCGAGCGGGGTCAGCGCGCCGCGCCGGGTCAGGCTGTCAGTCCAGGTCATCCGGCCGTTTTCGACGGTGAGCGCGGTAAGTTCGCCTGACGAATAGGCGGCGACCACCACGCCACCCGACACCGCCGGGCTCGCCGCACCAAAAAGGCGGCCAACTTCGGATATGCCGACGTGGCTCCACAGTGTCTCGCCGGTGTCCGCATTAAGCGCGTAAAGCTCGTTGTCGTAGGTATTTGCATAAACCTGGCCGTTCGCCACCGTCGGCGCACCCCGGAGCGGCACGGTCAGAAACTGGTGCCAGATCTCCCGCCCGCTGTCGGCGTCGAGCGCCGCGATGACGCCGTAGCCGGTGGTCGCGTAAACCCGGCCGTTGTCGTAGGCGACCCCGCCCCCGAACGAGACCGCATTCGATTTGCCCTTGCGCCTGATTTCATGGCGCCACAGATGCTTCCCCGTGGCCGCGTCAATCGCAACCACATTGGCGTCGCTATCGATGGCGAACACCTTGCCATCGGCAACCACCGGTGTGGCAGTCAGCCATTTGCGGTCCTCGGTTCCGTCGCCGATGCTGGTCTGCCACAGCTTTTTCGGATTGGGCCCAAGCGCCAGATGACCCATGGAATGGCTGGGGAAGCCGCCGGCCTGGGGCCAGCTCTTGTTCACGTAAGGGGCCGGTAATTCGACTTCCACGTTCTGAATGCGGGGATCGGGTTCGATCTGGCGTTCGAACGCAAGAACCGGGATGCGCTCCCCCTCCAGCCGTTCGCCTTTCTTTTTGCCGCTCCCGCTACACGCCGTCAGGGCAAGGGACGCCGCGATCGCCGCCATAATAACAAGGGCCAGGCGGCGCTTCGCAAACAGACCTGAACTCATGACCGTATCACTCCCCTTCAGACGGCTCATTTGTTGGTAACCGCGCCTGCGAGTTCCTTAGCCCGCTGACGCAAACCGGGTGGAAAATCCTCATTGGACGCGATTGCATTAAAGCGTTCTTTCGCGTCCTCGCTGTTCCCCTTCTCGGCAACCAGCAGCGCGTTCAGCTCCCTGGCGAGTGGCGCCCATGGCGCACCGGGTTTCGCCAGCCGGTCGAGCCGCTCGGAGACGCCCTGGTCCTTGCCGCTGTCGATCAGCCAGCTTACGGAAACCAGATCGGCGTAATCGCGGATCGTCTGATCCACTTTGTGATCCTTCGAGATCGCGTCATAGATCCCGAGCGCCTTGTCGACATCGCCGCCTTTGGCAATGAGCGCAGCCTCGCGCAGGCCGGCAAGGCCGCGGTACCCGGTTGATCCGGTCTTGCTCAGCTTGTCGAGCGCGGCAAGGCCCGCGTCCCGGTCCTTGGACTGCGCCTTCTCAAGCGCGTGCGAGAACGCCAGACTTTCGCGCGCCTGCACCTTTTTGGTGTGATACTGCCAGTACTGGTAACCGCCGACCGCAACGACGATACCGACCATAAAGGCGATCAGAAGCTTGCCATATTTTTTCCAAAGGGCTTGCAGCTGGTGCCGCCGCAAATCCTCATCGACTTCATTGAAAATATCTACCAACGCCGACTCCTGCCCGGGTCCGGGCGACCCTCATGTTTAGCGATCGCGTACCTTAGCGGCAAGGCCGCCTGATGGCAAACGCCCTAATCACGCATTTTGTATGTCTGTTCTTCGGCAGGAAACCGCCGCGCCAGCACGTCTTCCCGATAGGCCTTCGCCGCCTCGGTAATGGCCTTGCCCAATTCCGCGTAGCGTTTGACGAATTTGGGCGTGAAATCGAACATGCCGAGCATGTCATCGATAACCAGGACCTGGCCGTCGCAAGCCGCCGACGCACCGATGCCGATGGTCACGATTTCCACCTCTTCGGTGATCTTTTTGGCAAGCGGCTCAGCGACCCCTTCGATGACGACGGAGAAGGCACCGGCCTCCTCGACCGCCTTTGCGTCGGCAATGATGGCGTCCCACTGGCCACGTTCCCGGCCCTGAGCCTTGAACCCGCCCATCACATTGACGTTTTGCGGGCGCAAGCCCACATGCGCCATCACCGGGATGCCGCGCTCCACCAGAAAGCGGATGGTCGGCGCCATGGTAACCCCGCCTTCAAGCTTGACGCCGGCCGCGCCGGTTTCTGAGACAATCCGGGATGCATTGCGGTAGGCAACTTCCGGCGACTTTTCGTAACTGCCGAACGGCATGTCGGTGATGACGCAGGCGCGCTCCGATCCGCGCATCACCGCACCGGTATGGGCAATCATCAGGTCAAGCGTGACTGCCAACGTGTTGTCAAATCCGTAGACCACATTGCCCAGGCTATCGCCCACCAGCAACAGGTCGCAATAGGGGTCCAACAGCGCCGCCATGGGCGCGGTGTAGGCGGTGAGCGTCACGAGAGGCTCGCCGCCCTTGCGGGCGGCGAACTCGGGTACGGTCATGCGTCTAGTTGCGGTGTGCTTGGACATGGGTCTGAGCTCCAGCCTGTTAGTTCAGCCCGGACCCTAATGCCTATCCTCGTCGTTGAAAAGCGGTTCTATAAAACCGCACCGCGATTAAACAAGCGGGGCCGCGATAATCAGCGCGATTCCAACAATGCTCACGACCCACGCAATCGTGCGCACATAGGGCGTCCCCAGAAGATAGAGCGGGGTAAAAGCGATCCGCGACCAGATATAAAGATGGCCGCCCCAAAACGTCAGCACCCCCACTTTTCCTGTCACAATTGCAGCCAACATGGCTGCCACGAATACGGGAAAGGTCTCAAGATAGTTGCGGTAGGCCCGGTCGAGGCGGGCGGCCCCGCCCGTAATGGGCCGGGGATCGTCCCTCGGACCAATTGCCCACGCCAGACCCTGCTGCGCACGGGCGGCAGCGGCTGACCACATCATTTGCACCAGCCCCCAGATCATGGCAGCAGACAGAAGCATCACAGCCGAATAGGTATCCATTTCGTCTCTCCTTTTTTTGCCCCGGCGACGGACGCCGCCCCCTGATGATGAGACGAATGTCGCCACCGATCAAGATCGGCGCGGGCTGCGGGCCTGTCAATATTGTTGTGGTTGAGGCGTAGAGGAGCGGGTTTCGTCGCCCGGCCTCATCCTCCCGTTTTTTGCAGATGACGAATGGCGGCGTCGACGACGTAGCTCAGATACTGTGGCGAGGTCGCGTTATCCTGCGCCAGCATCAGCACCTTGGTGATGTCGGATTTACTGATCTTGTCGGAAAAGGCATAGAGCAGCGGACGTTGATCCTTGTAGGTCGTCTTCTCATAAAGCTCGATGCCAAGATCGGTATAGCCGTTCTTGAAGGCGTCCGCTCGGCCGCGCGCTTGAGCGATATAGCTGCTCCCCCGGTATATCGTTAGTAGGATTCGCCCTTGGCGTTCGCCGCCGCGTCCATGGTCTGGCCGATTTTGAAGATCTCGCGGATGATCGGCTCGGCCTTGCCGCTGTCCTTTGCGACCTTGTCCGAGTCCATGAGCCGCTGATCGAGGCTCAGCTTGCCCTTGTCGTCCTTCACAAGATCATGCTTCTTCGGCATAGCTCCTGGCGCCGTCCACATCGCCGCTGGCGATCATGCCGTCGATGATTGTCAAATAGAAATTGTCCTTGTCTCGAGGATCGCCCGGATAGGCGGCGAGGAGCTTCTCGACCTCGTCCGTCTTTCCGGCCTGGGCGATTTCGGGAATAAAATCGTGATAGCAGTGCCACAGGTCTCTTTGCTGACTGATCGTGTTGGCGATCGCGAGCGTCTGTTCCGCATTTTGGGTTCGCCCGACGGTGATGCATAGCAGCTGGCCGGCGGAGTCGCTGTAGAGATTGCCGATCGTCATATAATGCGCCGCGGCGTCGAGATCCTTCTGCGCCAGGGCCACGAGAAATCGGGCGGCGGTGAAGTCCGCGTAAGTTTCCTAGGTTCCGCGAGTATTCGACCTGCCCGAACACGCGCTTTCGCATATCGGAAATTTTCTTGATGGTGGCATTGGCCTTGTCGGGCTCGCCGAGCTTCTGGTGCGCGATCGCGATGCCGCCATAGGCGTCGTCAAACTGCGTGACGGACATGATGTCCCCGGCTATGATTCTTTGCCAGATTAGCCGCGGCCGAAGCCAGCTTGTCGAGCTCCGCTTCGATCCCATCGGCCGCTTTCTCGTCTTGCGCTTTGTCCTTGCCTTCGACGGGGCCGAAATAGTCGTCAATGCTTTTCTTGTTGTGATCATTGGTATTGACAATCTCGTTGGGAAGCTGCCATATTTGTCGATGGAAAGACCGAACATGCGCGAGGCGAGCGCCAAGGCCGCTACCCTCGATTGATTAAGCGCGTAGTTCGAATTGCCGTCCTGCCGAGGCGATTTTCAGGCCAAGGTCAACATCGCCGTGCCAGCATCGCGGCGATGGCCAGCTTGTCGACCGAGTCGGTGTCCGCCTTGTAGCCGAGCTTGTCGGTAAAGTACGCGTATTTGTCGAGCGCCGCCTTGGTGTCGCCCATATTCGCGTAGTTGATCGCGAGTGATAGCGTGGCGTTGGCCGCGTCCTGCCCGCTGATCGCGCCGGACTTCAATTCCCGTTCCAGTTCGGCGGTGATCACGGGCCATCCGTCCTTAAGGTCCTCGGTGGCGAGAATGCTCAGAAGATCGCCAACGTGCTGGCTGCCTTGCGCCGGATCGGCCTAAATATATGCGCCAATCGCCGCTTTCACTTCGTCGGGCTTGTCGCATTTGGCTGCCGCGAAGCCGATCTGGATCAGTTCCTTCGCATAGACTTGCCTGTTGATCTTGAAGGGATCGAGCGTCTTGTCGGCCGCGGAAAAGCCCTTGTCGCAGACAAGCTGTTCGGCCTCGGCAAAAGCGCTCTGAGGCGAGCCGGCGGCGTTCCCCGTCGCGCCACTGCCGAATGGCGTCAGACACTCTACCGTCGGATCTTCGTAGCATTTGGCGCGCGCGGCGAGCTCATCTCGTGCGCGCTGGATTTGGGCAAGCGAAATACCATCCACCGCGCGTCCCGCTGCAATCGCCTGGCCAATGGGCGTGTCCGGATAATCCTTGGCAATATTCGAGACATTCTTGATGATATCGTCATAGGCGCTCACCCGATCCCCGGGGTCCAGCTCCTGCGCCGCCTCCTTCAGATTTTTCTGCGCCTTTTCAATCGCCGATTGGGACGATTTTTTCGGGTCGCCGCAAGCCGAAAGGGATAAGAGACCCGCCAGCACCGAGGCGGTCAAGAGGACGGTAGTCAGATCCGCCACGGCCGCAAATACAGGTGAAGACGGGAAGCGCGAAAAGACGTTCATCGAATAAACTCCTGAATAACATACGATAATTGTAATTATTAATGTTGAAACGAGGATATCTTATTCCACGAGCCGCCGGTCATCAGGCAAAAGGAATGGTTCGCACCTGCAATCACGGAACTCGCCGGGGTAGCGTTGAAATTATATTCCGGAAGCACCCAAGGAAGAATTCAATCCATTTTTTCCCCGCCCGTCAATATGTTAATTGGGCGCGACATGGACGCCGCCGCCGCATTCCCTGCGGATTCGATGTCGATATGGACCACCGACGATGGGCGAGGCGCCTTGAAGCCCCCCTATTCCCACTCGATGGTGCCGGGGGGTTTGGAGGTAACGTCGTAGACGACGCGGTTGATGCCGCGCACGTTGTTGATGATCCTGGTGGCGGTGCGGCCCAGAAATTCATGGTCGAAGTGGAAATAGTCCGCCGTCATGCCGTCGGTGGAGGTGACAGCGCGGAGCGCGCAGACAAAATCATAGGTGCGCTCGTCCCCCATCACGCCGACAGTGCGCACCGGCAGCAGCACCGCGAACGCCTGCCAGATATCGTCATAGAGGCCGGCGGCGCGGATTTCTTCGAGGTATATGGTGTCGGCCTTGCGCAGGATATCGAGCTTCTCCCGCGTGATCGCGCCCGGAATGCGGATCGCCAGCCCCGGCCCGGGGAACGGGTGGCGGCCGATGAAGCTTTGCGGCAGGCCAAGTTCCCGGCCAAGGGCGCGGACCTCGTCCTTAAAGAGCTCGCGCAATGGCTCCACGAGCTTCATGTTCATGCGCTCCGGCAGGCCGCCCACGTTGTGGTGCGACTTGATGGTCACGCTCGGCCCGCCGGTGAAGGAGACGGATTCGATCACGTCCGGGTAAAGTGTGCCTTGAGCCAGGAAATCGGCCCCGCCGATCTTGTTGGCCTCCGCCTCGAACACCTCGATAAAAGTGTTGCCGATGATCTTGCGCTTTTTCTCGGGATCGTCGACGCCTTCGAGCTTGCCAAGGAACAGATCGGCCGCGTCCACGTGGACGAGATTGATGTGGTAATGCTCCCGAAACAGGGTCACCACCTGGTCCGCTTCCCCTTGCCGCATCAGGCCATGATCCACAAACACACAGGTGAGCTGGTCACCGATGGCTTCGTGAAGCAACACCGCCACCACGGACGAATCGACACCGCCCGAAAGCCCGCAGATCACCCGGCCCTCGCCCACTTGCGCGCGCACCTTGGCGATCTCGGTTTCGCGGAACGCGGCCATGGTCCAGTCGCCGGTGCAGCCGCAGATGTTGAGGACAAAATTACTGAGGAGCTGGGCACCGTCAGGCGTATGCACCACCTCCGGGTGGAACTGGACGCCGTAGATCCGCCGGTCCTCGTCGGCGATGGCGGCAAAAGGCGCGCCCTCGCTGGTGCCGATGACCTTGAAGCCTTCGGGGATTTCGAGCACCCGGTCGCCGTGGCTCATCCACACCTGGTGGCGCTCGCCTTTCGACCAGACGCCACGGAACAACGCGCTTTCGGAAACGATATCAAGATAGGCGCGGCCAAACTCCCTCTCGTCGGAACTTTCGACCCTGCCACCCAATTGCGCGCAGAGCGTCTGCTCGCCGTAACAGATTCCAAGCACCGGCACGCTCATGGAAAACACGGCTTCCGGCGTGCGCGGCGCGCCCATACCGGTAACGGACGCCGGCCCACCCGACAGAATGATGCCCCTGGGTGCGAACGCTTCAAGCATGTCGGCCGCCGCATTGAACGGCACGATTTCCGAATAGACACCCGCTTCGCGCACGCGGCGCGCGATGAGCTGTGTGACCTGCGACCCGAAGTCGATAATGAGAATCTTGTCCTGCATGGCCGGGACAATAGTGCGGTTTCCCACAAGTGGAAACCGGTTTTTGGACAAAAATCACAAGAGCAAAGACCGGCACCTGATCCGGCGTGCGATCCTCTCTTTTCGGTCGTCCTGCTCGTCGCTTGACGGCGGAGGCTGAAGGCTCGTACACTTGCCAGACGTACCCAGGGGAGCCTCGTTTAAGGGGCTGAGATGTCGATGGCCGAAAAGCGGCAACGCGGCGACCCTATGAACCTGATCCGGGTTATGCCGGCGGAGGGAGCGGGGAGCTAACGCCACCAGTCCCCCTTCTCTTTGGCCCCTGCCCCGATCACCCAGAAATACGGCAGGAGAGATTTTCATGAACAAGCACACCACCTTCAAGGGCCAGGTCACCACCGGCCCCCTGCCTGCCTCGACAAAAACTTATGTCCCCGGCAAGCGCTTCCCGGACATCCGCGTCGCCATGCGCGACATCCGCCAGACTGGCGACACCGAGCCCAACGTGCGGGTCTACGACGCCTCCGGCCCCTATTCCGACCCCGCCGTCGCTATCGATATTGAAAAGGGCCTCGCGCCCCTGCGCCGCGACTGGGTCGTCGCCCGCGGCGACGTGGAGGCTTATGAGGGCCGCGACGTGAGCCCCCTGGACAATGGCTTCAACGCGCGCCACCGCGAGACCTTCATCCAGTTCCCTGACAATGGCCGCCAGCCGCTGCGCGCCAAACCGGGCAAGACCCCGACGCAGCTCGCCTATGCCCGGGCCGGCATTGTGACGCCGGAAATGGAATATATCGCCATCCGCGAAAACATGGGCCGCGAGGAAGCGGCCAAGGCCAACAGCAAGGGCGGCCGGTCGTGGGACGCTGCGATCCCTGACTTCGTCACCCCGGAGTTTGTCCGCGACGAGGTGGCGCGCGGCCGCGCAATCATTCCGGCCAACATCAATCACCCGGAATCCGAACCGATGATCATCGGCCGTAATTTCCTGGTCAAAATCAATGCCAACATTGGTAATTCCGCCATCATCTCCAGCGCGGCCGAGGAAGTGGACAAAATGGTGTGGGCGATCCGCTGGGGCGCCGACACCATCATGGACCTGTCCACCGGCGACAACATCCACAACATTCGCGAATGGATCATCCGCAATGCGCCGGTGCCGGTGGGCACGGTGCCGATTTATCAGGCGCTCGAGAAAGTCGGCGGCGTCGCCGAGGATCTGACCTGGGAGATTTACCGCGACACCCTCATTGAGCAATGCGAACAGGGCGTCGACTATTTCACCATTCACGCCGGCGTGCGCCTGCCCTTTATCCCGATGACCGCCGACCGGGTGACCGGCATCGTCTCCCGCGGTGGCTCCATCATGGCGAAGTGGTGCCTCGCCCATCACAAGGAAAGCTTCCTCTACGAACATTTCGAAGACATCTGCGAGCTGATGAAGGCTTACGACGTCAGTTTCTCGCTTGGTGACGGTCTGCGCCCCGGCTCCATCGCCGACGCCAACGACGAAGCCCAGTTTGCCGAGTTGAAAACGCTCGGCGAGCTCACCGATATCGCCTGGAAGCACGACGTCCAGGTGATGATCGAAGGCCCCGGCCATGTGCCCATGCACCTGATTAAAGAAAACATGGAAAAGCAGCTGGAGGCGTGCAAGGAAGCGCCGTTCTATACCTTGGGCCCGCTCACCACCGATATTGCGCCGGGATACGACCACATCACGTCGGCGATCGGCGCGGCGATGATCGGCTGGTTCGGCACCGCCATGCTGTGCTACGTCACGCCGAAGGAACATCTGGGCCTGCCGGACCGCGATGACGTGAAAGTGGGCGTCGTTACCTACAAACTTGCAGCGCACGCCGCCGACCTCGCCAAGGGCCATCCCGGCGCCCAGGAACGCGATGATTTCCTCAGCAAGGCGCGGTTCGATTTCCGATGGCGCGACCAGTTCAATTTATCGCTCGACCCCGAAACGGCGGAACAATTCCACGACCAGACCCTGCCCGCCGAAGGCGCCAAGGTGGCGCACTTCTGTTCCATGTGCGGGCCGAAATTCTGTTCCATGAAAATCAGTCAGGAAGTGCGCGAGTTCGCCAAATCCGGCATGGAGGAAATGTCGCAAAAGTTCCGCGAAAAAGGCAGCGAGGTGTATTTGGACGCCGACACGGTTGAGAAAGAAAAAAAGGCGACTGTGCCGGCGGAATAGCCCCCTAACCCCGCACCAGAACGGCGATGAAAAAGCCATCGGTTCCATGGGTCGCCGGGGTGAGTGCGAGTGCGCCGTCGAGGCCGGAGCGGCTCGCGGGCAGGCCTCCCACATCGTCGGGAAGCAGCAGTTCATATGCCATCAGCTTGAATCCGGGATGGCGGTCCAGAAAGCCGCGGATCTGGTCCTCGTTTTCAGGCGGTAACAGCGAACAGGTGACATAGACGATGCGCCCGCCGGGCTTGACCAGCCCCGCCGCTTCGTCGAGCAAACGGCGTTGAACAACCAGAATGTCATTTAGATCCTCCAGCCCGTAGCGCCAACGAAGCTCCGGATTGCGCCGCCAGGTCCCGGTCCCGGTGCACGGCACGTCGAGGATCACGCGGTCCAGCTTACCCGCCAATTCGGCAAGCTTCTGGTCCCGAGCCTTGCCCGCCTCCTCCAGCAAAAGCGGCTGAATGTTATGCGCCCCGGCGCGCTTGGCCCGGCGTTTGAGCTCGTCGAGCCGGCGGCGATCGACGTCGGCGGCGTATAGCTGACCGGATTTACCCATGGCGGCGGCGAGCGCCAGCGTCTTGCCCCCCGCCCCGGCACAAAGGTCCAGGACCTGAGCGCCCGGTCGGGCGTCGGCGATCAGCGCGGCCAGCTCTGCGCCTTCGTCCTGCATCTCAAAAAGGCCATCGCGGAAGGCGGCGGTCTGGTTGAGCCCCTTGCCGTCCTCAACGCCAAGCCCGTCCGGCGCAAAGCGGCAATGGGTGGAGACCACCCCATCGCCATCAAGGCGGTCGCGCAATTCGTCCCGCGTGGCCTTCAGCCGGTTGGCGCGAATGGTGACCGGCGCCCGGTCGTCCATGGCGGCAAGCTCGCCCTCGAACGCGTCGCCGAAGCGCGCCTCCAGCATGGGCTCCATCCAGTCGGGGTATTCGAGCCGGGCGCTGCGCGGCAGTTGCTCCGGGTCCACATCCCGTAGCCTTGGGAGGAGTGCGCGTTCATCTTCATTCAGGGTCTCAGGCGCGAATTTGTCGCCGCTGAACAAGGCCTCCACCTCTGCGTCCGCCGCGTGGCCGAGGACCACAAGATCGCCAAGCGCCATCAGCCGGGGCGAAGACATCGCACCGGCGGCCGCCAGAACAGCATGCAGCCGCGCGCGGTGGCGCAGGATGCGATAGACCGCGTCGGTGACCGCCGCCCGGTCCTTGGACCCGGCATAGCGCCGTTTTGCGAAATAGGCTTTTAAGGTACCGTCGGCAGGCGCGCCTTTGCGGCTAAGCGCGTCCTCGATGGCCTCGATAATCTCGATCGCCGCCTGAACCCGTGCGGCGGGGATCATGAATGCCGCCCCCCGCGCCGTCTAGCTGCGCGGGTAATTGGGCGATTCCCGGGTGATGGTGACGTCGTGCACATGGCTTTCACGCAATCCGGCATTCGAGATCTTGACGAACTCGGCGCGCTTGTGGAATTCCGGGATCGTGCGACCGCCGACATAGCCCATGGCGGCGCGCAACCCGCCGACAAGCTGATGAATAACCGCGGAGGCCGGGCCCTTGAACGGCACCTGACCCTCAACCCCTTCGGGCACCAGTTTCAGCGTGTCCTTGATGTCTTCCTGGAAATAGCGGTCGGCGGAGCCCCGCGCCATCGCCCCCACCGATCCCATGCCGCGATAGGATTTGTAGGACCGGCCCTGATAAAGGAACACCTCGCCCGGCGCTTCCTCGGTCCCGGCCAGGAGCGAGCCGACCATGACCGCGCTCGCCCCGGCGGCGACCGCCTTGGATACATCGCCGGAGGTGCGCAAACCGCCGTCCGCAATGACCGGAATGTTAACTTTTTCGCAGGCCTCCATAGCGTCCATAATGGCGGTGAGCTGGGGGACGCCGACGCCCGCAACCACGCGGGTCGTGCAGATGGAGCCCGGGCCGATCCCGACCTTGACCCCGTCCGCGCCGGCGTCAATCAGCGCCTTGGCGCCGCGGGCGGTGGCAACGTTGCCGGCGATCAGGCGAACCCGGTTCGAAAGTTTCTTGAGCCGCACCACCGAGTCGATGACCCTTGCGGAATGGCCGTGCGCCGTGTCGAGCACCAGAATGTCGACGCCTGCGTCCATCAGCGCCTCGGACCGGGCATAGCCCTCGTCGCCCACCGTCGTCGCGGCGGCCACGCGCAACCGGCCTGTTTCATCCTTGCAGGCATTGGGGTTGAGCTGAGCCTTTTCGATATCCTTGACGGTGATCAGCCCGATACAGTGGAAATCGTCATCCACCACCAGAAGCTTTTCGATTCGGTGTTGATGGAGAAGCCGCTGAGCTTCGTCCTGGCTGACGCCTTCGCGCACCGTGACCAGATTGTCCCTGGTCATCAATTCGCTGACCGGCTGTAGCATCTTGTCGGCGAACCGTACATCGCGGTTGGTGATGATGCCGACAAGCTTGCCGTTACCCCGCCCGTGCGCGCCCTCGACGACGGGAATGCCCGAAATCTTGTGGCGCGACATCAGGTCAAGCGCGTCGCGGAGCGGCTGGTTCGGCGCGATTGTCACCGGATTGACGACCATCCCCGATTCGAATTTCTTGACCCGCACCACCTCCTGCGCCTGTTCTTCCGGCTTCATATTGCGGTGAATGACGCCCAACCCGCCGGCCTGCGCCATGGCGATAGCCAGATTGGCCTCGGTCACCGTATCCATGGCCGCCGATAGGAGGGGAATATTGAGCACGATATCGTCGGCGATCCGGGTCCTGACATCAACCTGTGCCGGCAGCACATCCGAGGCATTGGGAACAAGCAGGACGTCGTCAAATGTAAGGGCTTCGCGGATATGCATTCCTGATCCTGATCGCTAACGGTGCCAAGCTCTGAGATTGGCGCGGAATATGCCATGCCTTGCCCCGGAATGCCACCGCAGATATCAGGAATTATTGGCGGCGTCCGGGTCCGGCCCGGCTCCCTTGAAACCAAGGCCGATTACATACATTTCCGTTGATTTAGAACGGCTTGAAGGCGGTTTCATATGTTTTACTGTAGAAAAATGTCGCTTAAGGTCCACAAGAAGTTCGTTTTCAGTGCCGCCGCGCAGCACCTTGGCGACGAAACTGCCGCCGGGCCTGAGCACCCTTTTCGCAAAATCGAGCGCGGCCTCACAGAGCGCCATGGTGCGCAAATGGTCGGTCTGCTTGTGCCCGGTGGTTGCCGCCGCCATATCCGAGAGCACCACATCGGCCGGCCCGTCCAGTTCAGCAAGCAAGCGCGTCTCTGCCTCGGGCGCCAGAAAATCAAGCGTGATGAAGGTCGCCCCCGACACAGCTTCCACTTCCAGGAGGTCAATGCCCACCACCCGGGTTTTTGGCCCGCAAGTCTCGATTGCGACCTGGGCCCAGCCGCCAGGCGCGGCGCCAAGATCGACAATCCGGCGGGCCCCCTCCAGAACCCTGTACTTCTCGTTGATTTCGATCAGCTTGTAAGCGGCGCGGGAGCGGTATCCGGCCTGCCGGGCCGCCGCCACGTAAGGGTCATTCAACTGGCGCTGAAGCCAACGCGCCGAAGACACCGTGCGTCCGCGCGCGGATTTGACCCGGACCTTGGGCCCCCGGCCCACGCTCTTGGGGTCGCGCCGCGCGCGCCCGTGCTTACGATCGGCCATTGGCGCTTTCCCGGGGCCGGCTGTTCCGCCGGCGGCGACGCGGGTAGCGGCCGCGCCGGTCATTGGCTCCCATCAAGTCAAGCAGCATGCCTTCGCGAATGCCGCGATCAGCAACCCGGATCCGCTCCACCGGCCACAGGTCGAAGATGGCGTCGAGTATGGCGCAGCCGGCCACCACCAGTTCGGCCCGGTCCGCCCCCATGCAGCCGAAATGGGCTCGCGCCTCGCAATCCATGGCCGACAGGCGCGCCGACAGGTCCCTCAAGTCGGCGGTTTGCATCCAGGCGCCGTCGACCCGGGAGCGGTCGTATCGCGGCAACTCCAGATGCAGACTGGTGAGCGTGGTGACCGTGCCCGAGGTGCCGAGCATCTGCACCCGGCCTTTTTTCACGGCAGGCGACAGGTTATAGCGCTTGTCGAACGCCACCAGCCGGTCGCGCACGGTGGCGACCATTTCGGCGTAGACTTCGGGCGTGATGGTCCGGTTGGAGGCGTAGATCTCCGACAGATTGACGACGCCGAACGGCACCGAGGTCCAGCCCAGAATTCGGGGGCGGCAATTGGGTCCGATGGCGGTCCAGATCAGCTCCGTGCTGCCGCCGCCGATGTCGAAAACGATGGCGCGCCGGCAGCCCGGATCAATCAGCGCCTGGCAGCCCATGACCGCAAGCCGGGCTTCCTCGGCGGGCGCGATGATATCGAGGTCGAGGCCGGTCTCGT
Organism: uncultured Alphaproteobacteria bacterium; assembly: GCA_963746725.1. Taxonomy (GTDB): domain Bacteria; phylum Pseudomonadota; class Alphaproteobacteria; order Sphingomonadales; family Govanellaceae; genus J090. The sequence continues at coordinate 59,825 of CAVVCF010000009.1, forward strand.
CGCGTACCCGGGCCACGAACTCCTCGCAGTTCTCGGCCTGGCGGCAGGCCTGGGTCGCCACGTTGCGCATATGGGTGACGCCGCGATCGCTTAATTTGCGCGCACATATTTTAAGCGCGGCTATGGTTCGCTCCACAGCCTCGTCAGACAGCTTTCCACTGACCGTGAGCCCCTCGCCGAGCCGCACAATGCGTGAGAATGCGTCGACCACACGAAACGACCGGCCCTCCGGCTTTGCCACCAGAAGCCGACAGTTGTTGGTGCCCAGATCGAGGGCGCCAAAAAGCTGTCCGTTGCGGGCCCCTCCTGTCTGGGCCACGCCGTTTCGTTTCGGCCGACGGTTTCCCGAATTCGAACGCGTCTGTTCCGGTTCCTGGACCGTCATCGCCTACACACTAAAAATCAATCGGGACTGAGCCCGGTACGGGGCCATCCTAGCCTATGCAATCAGCGCAGGAAAGGTGATTTGGCGCGCCCCGCGCGGACGCTGCATTAGGGAAAATTACGGTTCGTAATTGTAAATAGATATCGCAGCGGGTACACTCCGGGCATTAGTAAAAAAGCTGGCATCAGACCAAGCCTGAGCACGGAAGTAACGTGCAGGGAGGAGTTCGGAAATTCGCAGTTGGGGTGTCAGCTATTATTTTAGGTCTGCCTGTCCGGTTTTATTATGATCCCATACGCGCCTGTTGCCAGCCATGAGCGGGCGGGACAGCGTCGCCAGTATAGTGGATCTTCCGGGCGTTCCGGCGATTGAGACAGGTGACCGGCGCGCATCGATCCGCGTGGCGGGGATGTTTCTCGCGCTGTTCGCGGCGCTTCTGGCGGTGGCGCTCTATAGCCCGATCAACCACGATGAAAATCAGTACGTTGCGGGGGTTTATTACGGCTGGACGCTGAATCCGTACCGCGATTTTCTGTTTCTCCAACCGCCGGGCTTTCCTCTTATCATGGGCTGGCTTAAAGCGGTCTCCGCCGGACATCTGTTAATTACCCTACGGATTGCCAATGCGGTGGTGGGACTGGGGATTCTGTTGCTGGCCTATGCCGGCCTCCGCCAACTCATGGTCAGCCGCGGCGTGTCGATCTTCTCCTGCTGCATGATTCTGGTCACCCAGCCGTTCCTGTTCTCCGCAGGCGTGGTGCGTAACGATCTTTTGGCGGCATGGTTTTTCGCTGCGGCGATTTTTCTGCTGGTCCATATCCTGTCGAGATCGCGCGAGCGGACCCTGCTGGCCGCGGCGGCGGGCCTGTCGCTGGTGATCGCCGGCCTGGTGAAGCAGTCCTATTTTGTCGCCATCCTGCCGCCTGTCATCGCGCTCGGCTGGATCGCATTCGCCCGGCCGCAAGCGGCGTTCGGGCCGCGCTCCTTCACCGCCGGACTTCTGGGCGCCGCGGTTGGTCTCGTGCCCCTGGCCTATTATGCGATCATGGACTGGCCCGGATTCTATGAGGGCGTGCTTGGGTACCATCTCCATGGTGTGCGCCAGTGGTATTCGCTGATGGGGCATGGCGACCTGACCACCATGACCAGCAATCTGAGGCGCACCCTGCTGTGGGCGCTCGACGGCCCGACCTTCGCGGCGATGGTGATTGTCGCAGTTGGCTTTATCCGCTTTCGCCGTGACATCCGGATCGGCCGCAATATCCGTCTCGTGCTTTTCGCCGCCGTAGCAGGCGCGCTGGTTGCCGCGATCCTGCCGACCCCGAGCTGGCCACAATATCTGGTGCCCGTGCTGGTGCCACTTTCGCTGCTTCTGGGCGTGGTGCTCGAATCCCTGCGCAATGAGGTATCCGTCAGGTCGCGCCGCGTGGCCGCCACCCTGCTCGGGGTTGGCGTCATTGCAGGCCTGGTATTCCTGACCGTAACCCTTACGCCTGTCCTGACCGCGAGCCTGGTTCCAACGGCCCTTGCCGTAGACCGGGATGCGTCGCGGATTGCGGCAATCGTGCGCGGCCAGGGATTGACCGGCCCGGTTGCCACCCTGTCGGAGCTTTATGTGGTTGATTCCGGGCTTCCGCTCTACCGTGAGTTTGCCCCCGGACCGACCTTTTACCGCACCGCTGACCGGCTTTCCGACCAACGTCTTCATCAGTTGAAGACGGTTGCGCCAAGAACTTTGAAGGGGCTGTTTGAACGGCACCCGCCCGCCGCCATAATTGTCGGCTACGAACGCCTGTTCATGGGGCGGAAAATCAATCTCGAGCGCGGCCTTGAAGCTTACGCGGTTGCCCACCGCTATCTCCCCTATCCGCTACCGGGGGCCAAAGATGTGGTCCTCTACGTCCGCCCACACCAACTGGTCAGGCGACCTGGCGATAATCCACTCCACCTTGTAAACAAAGAGGTGCCCCGGCCTATCCCTTGAGCCGCGTGCGCACCCCTCGTATGGTATACCTATGAAACCTGTCGCCACAGAAGTAACGCCAGCCTACGCGCAAAGCCGGCCACCGCGCGTTGCGGTTATGATCCCATGCTATAACGAAGAAGCCGCCGCGCCGCTTGTGGTCAAGGCCTTCCGCAGTGCCCTGCCGGACGCCGATATCTATGTGTTCGACAACAATTCGCAAGACGCCACGGCCGAGGTCGCCCGGGAGGCGGGCGCGATCGTGCGGAGCGTGACCGCCCAGGGCAAGGGCAATGTGGTGCGCCGCATGTTTGCCGACGTGGACGCCGACGTCTACATCATGGTGGATGGCGACGCGACCTATGAGGCAAGCGCCGCGCCTGCAATGGTTGCCAAGCTGCTGGACGAGAACCTCGACATGGTGATCGGCTGCCGGCAGGATGACGACGAGGCGGCTTACCGGGCGGGGCATCGCTTCGGCAACGCCATGCTGACCGGCTTCGTCGGGCGCATTTTCGGGCGGTCGTTCAGCGATATCCTGTCGGGATACCGGGTGTTCTCGCCGCGCTTCGTCAAGTCCTTTCCGACGCTGTCGAGCGGCTTCGAGATCGAAGTCGAAATGACCATCCATGCACTTGAGCTGAAGATGCCCGCCGGCGAGGTCATGACCCGGTACGCGGCCCGCCCGGAAGGCTCCGAGAGCAAGCTTTCCACTTACCGCGACGGGTTCAGGATCCTGGGCATGATCCTGACCCTGTTCCGGCAGGAACGCCCGGCGGTGTTCTTCGGCCTGGTCGCGGCCTTTCTGATGCTGGTCTCGCTCGGGCTCGCCGTCCCACTGGCGATTACCTACGTCCAGACCGGCCTGGTGCCCCGCGTGCCCACCGCGATCCTGTGCACCGGCCTTGCAATTCTGGCCTCGCTTAGCCTGGCGAGCGGGTTGATCCTCGACACGGTGACCCGGGGACGGCGCGAGATGAAGCTGCTCGCCTATCTCAACTGGCCGCCCAGCGGACGTCGTTGAGCGCCCCCATGATCTCTCACCGCTTCATTCCTGGCCGCTTTCTCAGGTTTCTCTGCGTCGGTGCGCTTGGCTTCGCCATCGATGCCGGGTTGACCATGACCCTGACCTTCGAAGCCGGCTGGTCGGCCTTTACGGCGCGCGTTCCCGCCTTTCTGCTGGCCACGCTGGTGACCTACGAGCTGAACCGGCGGTGGACCTTCCGGGTGCGCACCGGGCGCTGGCATCAGCGCTACGCCGCCTATCTGGTGGCGGTGGGCGCTGGCACCGCGCTCAATTACGCGACCTACGCGGCGCTGATTGCGCTCCAGGGCGCGGTCACCCACATCGGCGTGCTGCTGGCAACCATGGCCGGGTCCGTCGTCGCCCTGGTGTTCAACTTTCTCGCCATGCGCTACGGCGTCTTCCGCCAACCGAACAGCGGTCAGCACCCTTGGTCCGGACCTTGACTTTAAAGCGCCGTTGGATCATATAGGCGCCGCGCGGCCGGCAAAAAGCCCGTGCCCGTCTTATGGGGAATAGTTTAGCGGTAGAACCCCGAACTCTGACTCCGGTAGCCCTGGTTCGAATCCAGGTTCCCCAGCCAACCACCATCACTGAATAGAAGCCTGCATGGTCCGCCTGGAGTTCATGTGGGTTTTCGGTTGCATGGCGATCATGGGGCGAATAGCAGGAAACCACCTTGGACGTTCGGTAACCGACAGCAGATGGTGCTTCCGTTTCATGCCCGTCCCCCTTCATCAAAGACAAGGTCTGCAGCACACCCTGCGCCACGGCTACAAACCCGGGGCAGTTGCAAATATGGCCACACTTGCCAATAACGCGATTGTACGTTTCATAGTATTTTTCTTTAAACGAACGATAAAAAATAAGCCCGGGCAGCGAGATGTTCGCAACCCGGGCCATATCCTCGGTACGTCAGACTTTCTGCGTGCCCTTTGCGGGGCCGCTGGTGCTCTGAGGCTTCGCAGCGGCTTGCTTGGGAGCACCGTAAGGCTGGGCCTTGCCCTGTTGCACCGGTTGCGCGCCAGTCTTTCCCTGGTGTTCGGGCTTCTGGCTCTTGCTCATGTTTTCGGGTTTCTTTTCCATGGTCTGGATCTTTCTGTTGATACTGGCCTGGGGGAGGCAAGTGAGATGACCGGGAGGCCATCTTCTACAGAATTACCATAGGAGGATTTCGGAGGGAGCGTCAGCCTCGGAAAGTACTCAACCCCGATCGGGAGACAGGTGGATGAAATGTCGAATCACGTCAGACCGGGCATGAAACAGAAACAAGCCACCGATAGCGGACGCACCAAGGGAGCCTGCCGCGGCCCAAATCCACGGTGACCAGGCGGTGTCAAAATATAGCGCTGCCCCGACGCCGAGCAGCGCGCCGCAGGCACTGATGGCAAAACTGCTGAAGGCTATCCTTCCCTCCCGCAACAACCGGGCCTCTATCTTGCGATTTCTGCGCAAAAATCCCGGACCTCGGGCTTGAGTTTCAGGTTCGGCCTTATCAACGGCCTCCATTGCAACCGGCGTTCTACCATGGCGTTCCTGCATCTCGTTCGTTAATGAATGATCGGATTGAAGAGAGCGCATGAGAACCTCCATGGGGTGTCGCAAAATGAAAAGTCAAAAAGCCGCCGCCGCACATTGTGAAACCATGAAGCGCGTCAGAGCCTGACGCCAGCCTGCTTAAACGGAGCCGAGGGAATCAAGGACCCCGAACACTCTGAGCAGCCAGAGCACAACAGCGATTACGACGACGATGTTGATAATGGATTTTATCTTCTGGTCCATCGGGATGTAGGTATTAACGACCCACAGCAGAACGCCGACGACGACCAGTGTGATAATCAGGTTAATTACGGACATTGCGTCACTCATCTTGAAATCTATTTCGGATGATCAAGGGTAACGCTCTCAGTGAGGGCTTGGCAGACTCGGAAATTACCTAGGCATCGACAGACTGGTCCGACCTGGCGGCAATGAGCGCCAGCCGGGCCAGCGCCGGGAGCGATTTTGTCCCCGTTTTCTTCATGATCGTTGCGCGGTGGTTTTCAACCGTGCGCTGGCTGATCCCAAGATCAGCCGCAATATTTTTGCTTGGATGCCCGGCGAGCACCATATCCATGATCTCGCGCTGTCGCCTGGTAAGCTTTGATATGGTGCTTGCGGCATTATTGCGCCGCTCGGCGAGTTTAATCCGGTCCCTAGACAGTTCCAATGCGCGGCTTACGCCAGCAAGGAGTGCGTCATTACTAACGGGCTTCTCGATAAAGTCATAGGCACCCGCTTTCATGGCGCGCACTGCCATTGAAACATCACTGCTGCCGGTAATCATAATTGTGGGCAGACTGTCGGAGAGGCCATGCAGGCGGTCCAGCAGCTCAAGTCCGCTCATGCCGGGCAGATAGGCATCCAGCAGAAGGCACGCATCGCGGCCCGGGCGGTACGCATCGAGGAAAGCTTTGCAACTGGCATAATCCTCAACCATAAAGCCTTCACTCTCGAGGACGGCGCGCAGCGCCGTACGGATATTCAGATCATCGTCAACAATGTAGATGGCCGGAGCATCCTGCGGGGTTGTGGCTTTCTCAATGCCTGGAGTGGCTTTTTGATCCGCTGGGCCGGTGTTGCCAAGAAGCGTCGTTATGGCTTGTTCCAATCGTGCCACCTTCACCGGTTTGTTGAGTTGCAGATCGCCCGACGCTGCAATCCTCGTCAAGGCTTCGGTTGATATATCACCGGTCAGCAAAACGGCCGGAATATGGCGCTGGACCGCTTCACGCAGTTTGTCCACGACGTCGAGCCCGTTCATGCCATTGGGAAGGTTATAGTCGGCAAGTATCAGGTCAGGGCTGAAATCGGCCCCCGTCAGCAGGTCTAGCGCTGCGGGGCCGTCTGGTGCGGTCGTCGTGCGATGGCCCTGTTGCCTGAGCGCAAGATCAAGCAGTTCCCTGACATTGGGATCATCCTCGATGATCAGGATCGAACCCGTTGCCGAAACGCTCTTACCAGTGTCTTTTTCGATGTCTCCCGGGTCATGCAGTTTTCGGGAGATTGGCGGTTCCGGATTGTGTTGAACCTCGATACTGAAGACCGATCCCTTGCCTACGCTAGAGCGGACGTTCACACGGTGATCCAGCAGTTCGCCGATGCGTTTTACAATGGACAGGCCAAGACCGAGGCCCCGACTGCGTTCGCGGGCCGGGTTATCTATCTGGTGATATTCGTTAAAAATCTTCTCAAGCTCGTCCTTTGCAATCCCGATACCGGTATCCCAGACTTCTATGCTTAGTGCACGATCATGGCGGCGGCAGCCGAGCAGGACCTTGCCTTTCCTGGTATATTTCAGGGCATTTGACAGGATGTTGCGGATCATCTGCTCAAGCAGATGTGGATCGCTTTGCACGGTAAGGCTGCAGGGGACCACATGAAATTCAAGACCGTGGGCCTCAGCCTGATAGGTGAATTCTTCCCTGAGATCTTCGAACAGATCACCGACACGAAAATTGACAGCCACGACCTGGACCGCGCCGGTATCAAGCTGGTTGATGTCAAGAAGCGTGTTGAGCATACTTGACATGGCCGCGATACTTTGCCCAAGAAGCGCAACCAGCTTTTGCACCCCTTCATCCCTCGCGGTTTTCTCCAGCACGCCCTGCACCAGCGCGAGTGTTTGCAGCGGTTGGCGGAGGTCATGGCTGGCGGCTGCCAGAAAGCGGGACTTTGCAATATTGGCCTGGTCGGCGTCCGCCTTGGCGGCTTGCAATGCCATGGTAATCCGTTTTTGCTCGGTAATGTCGGCGAACGTGATGACCACGCCTTTTACCGATTTATCCCGCGCACGATAGGGGAAAATGCGTCGGTTGTACCAGATTCCGGTTTGTGCTTCGATCTCGCGCTGGATCGGGATGTGATCGTCGAGAACCTTGTGAGCATCATCCAGAAGTATTGCATCCGCCGCCAGTGAACGCAGATCTCCGAGTGGGCGGCCAACATCAGTGGGGATAATACTGAAAAGCTGCCGGGTCACCGGTGTGTAAAAGCGAATATTGAGATCAGGGTCAAGAAACAGGGTGGCGATATCAGTGCTGTACAGAATATTCTGGAGATCGTCCGACGTTGTGCGTTCCCGCTCCAGCGTTTCCTGTAACTGGTGGTTGAGCGCGGTCAACTCCTCGTTAAGCGACTGAAGCTCTTCCTTTGATGTCAGCAATTCTTCGTTCGTTGACTGAAACTCTTCGCTGACAGACAGCGCCTCCTCACTGATTGTTTTCTGCTCTTCGCTCGAAATTTCCAGATTACGGATGGCCCCTTCAAGCTCGAGACGCGTCGCTTCCAGTTCCCTTTCAAGCTCGGCGCTACGCGGTTCCTCGTCAGCCGACCCGGACTTGTGCCGTCCGCGTTTTCGCTGTGGCTCTTCCAGGAAACAGATCAGGAGTAACGCTTCATCTTCACCGGGGACAGGTTGTGCGGAAACGCTGAAAAAAACCACCTTGTTGTCACGAGTTATCTGACCGCCCGAGACAACAACACGCCTGTTCTCTTCGCGGGCCTTTTGTATGGCCGCCCGAAGCTTGATCCGAACCCCTTTGCGCGCAATTGCGAACAGGTCATTACTGGGCGCCCCCTCGGCAACTTGCAGAAAGCGATCCGTAGAGCCGAGAAAATAGAGACATTCATGCGCGGCGTTGATCAGGACCGCCGGAGGGGCACAGGCCTCCAGCACCAGACGCTGGCAAAGGTTGCCAAGGGCCGCCTGGCGGGAGGGCGTCCGCAATCGTTCGATGCGCTCGGGAAGACGCACGTTGACGCCTTCCTTTCCCAGAAAGTGCAGTTCGCCGGGCCGGCTGCGGCCAACGGATCTATAAAGGTGCGCTGCCTTCGAGATCAATTCGAACCGGCCATCAATATCGCCAGGAGACTCAACGCTTCCAAGCAGAAGAAAACCGCCTTCTTTCAGGGCGAAGCGGAAAAGCGCAATCACCTTCGCCTGCGCTTCCGGTCCCAGATAGATCAGAAGATTGCGGCAAGATATCATATCCAGGCGCGAAAACGGCGGGTCTGACAAAACATCCTGCACCGTAAAGACAACCGCGGCGCGCAGGTCGGGAGAGATCCGATATCCCTGCTCCTCTTTTATGAAAAAGCGCTCCAGCCGCTCCGCGGATACCTCCGCTTCGATCGTCGCCGGATAAACGCCGTCGCGCGCGGCGGCGACTGCATCCGGGTCAATGTCGGATGCGAACACCTGAAGCTTGACGTTGCGGTGCAAAGCTTTGATCCGCTCCTGGAACAGCATGATAAGGGAATAGGTTTCCTCCCCCGTGCTGCATCCCGCGATCCAGATTCGTATAGGTTGATCGCCCTTGTGTTTGCTGATCAACTCGGGAATAGCGGTTTCCTCAAGGTAGTCGAATACCTTGGTGTCGCGGAAGAAACTCGTCACATGGATCAGGAGGTCCTTGGAAAGGGCCTCCAATTCCTTTTTGTCGTTTTGCAGCACCTCGAGATAGCGATCCATGTTGGCGTTGCCGATCACAGCCATGGCCATGCGACGTGCGATCCGGCGCTGCAGGGTCCCCGGCTTGTAAAGCGTAAAATCATGCGCGGTTTGTGCGCGCAGGAGCTTTATGATCTCCCGCAATGCCTTATCTGTTCCATCCTGTATGTTAGCGTGTTCATGATCCTGCAGGGTTTCGAATTTACTCATACTATGACCGGCAAGAGCCTCGGGAATGTCCGCCACCGGCAGTACGAGGTCCACCATGCCCGTGCCGATCGCACTCTGTGGCATACCGTCATGGGCGGCCTCGTCAGGGTCCTGGACGATCGCGAATCCACCCTTGCCCTTCACGGCCTCCAGTCCGAGGCTGCCATCGCTTCCAGTCCCCGAAAAGACCACCCCAACAGCGCGCGGCCCATATTCCGAGGCCAGGGATTGCAATAGAAAATCGAACGGAAGGCGCGCGCCATGTCGCGCATTAGGAGCCGAGAGATGCAAGGTCCCGCTTCCCACAGATAGATAGGCGCCTGGCGGAATGATATAGAGATGATCGGGCTCAATCGGCATGCCTTCGGCTGCCTGACGCACAGACATTGCCGTATGACTGGCCAGTAGCTCGACCATCATGCTTTCGTGCGTCGGGTCGAGATGCTGGACCAGGATAAAGGCCATGCCATTGTTGGGGGGTAGCGCGTCCAGAAATTTCCTGCACGCGTCAAGACCGCCGGCCGACGCCCCCATCCCAACGACGAACAACCCGTCCTTTTTGTTACGCGATTGGTTCAAAGTTCGACCCCCCGGGCTGCCCTCCGCAGGGAGATTTGAGAGTTGCGGGGACGGACTCACACTATTTACCGCTAAGTGACGCTAAAATAATACGAAATATATAGTAGCGTAGCACAGACAGTATTTCACGTCGACCATACGTGACAAGCATGGATCATGCCGGTCTGAGTATTTTCCGAGTCTTCAACGGACACTACCAGGCGGCTAAGGTCAAGATGTCAACTATCCTTTTAGGTGGCAGAACACAGGCGTCGGCGTTCCTCCCCAGTAAGGTCGACGGCCTTGAACCCCGTGACCAAAACATCCGCACCCCCCCTGTTTGGTCACGGGGTTTCTTCCTGCCCACCAGTTCCATGACCGCATCGACAATCACTAGCGAAACGCAAAAGCCCCGCCGCGATTATCCGCGGCGGGGCTTTGCCTGTTGATTGCATGGCATCCCGATCAGTCAACTACGAACGGCGCGGCCCATGGACTATTGGCTGCTGCGGAAGGTGACTGACCGGATGTCATCCACGCTGGAGGCCGCACAGGCATTGTCTTTCCTTGGTTTTCCGGCGCACAGACGCGAACCGAAATCGGGACTGCGACAATCAAACACCGAATGAAATTGGGGCTTTACCAGCGCTTGACCTGCCATGTAAAATCCCGTCTCCTGACGCCCGCCGATTTCAAAGCCGAACGTTTGTCAAAGAAAACAAGAGTCATATTATCGCCCAACAACCAGCCAATATTGCCGTCTGGTATCGCCCTCGCAACTGGCGGAGCGCAAGGAATTTGGCGGCCTTCATGTTAAACCGACTTCGAGACTTGGTATGCGGGTTTACCGTTGCCGCGCTTTTGGCGGGCTGCACGACCTATCACCCTGCCCCGCTCCCCGACACGGCGGATATGGCGCCGGCCGCGCCTCCCGGAATGATGGATATGGAGAGTGTGGAGAGACTGGCGCTGGAGCGCAGCCCGGATCTGATTGTCCGGCGCCACCAGGCCAATGTCGCGCAGGCCCAGGCCCACGCCGGCGGGGTCCTGCCCGACCCGCAATTGTCGGCAAGCATCGATCGCCCGACAAACAACCTGTCGGGGCTGACCGACGCCTATGGGCTCGGCCTGGCAGAGGATCTACAGGCTCTGCTCACCCAGGGGACGCGCGCCAATGCAGCGAAGGCAAAAGCGAAGCAGGCTGAGCTCGAGGTGTTGTGGGCCGAATGGCAAACGGTGCAGAGCGCAGCAACGCTCTATACGTCGAAACTGTTCGCCGACCGCAAGGTCGAGGTGCTGAGCGCAACCACTGACATCCTGACCGCGCAATCGAACCGCTCCCTGCCCGCTCTTGACGCCCATGACACCACGATCGACGTCGCGGGCGCCGATCTGTCCGCCGCTCTCGATATCGCCAGCCAGAAGGACGCGGCCGCGCGCGCCGCCGTTTCAGCCGACGCCGATCTCAAGGCTCTGCTGAACCTTGCACCCACATCTGAACTCAATCTTTCGGATCTCGCGCGGCCCGCCCCGATCAGTCGGGAGGCGCTGACCGCCGCACTGGCGAAGGTCGCGAGCGCGCGCCCCGATCTTCTGGCGCTAAAGGCAGGCTACCATGCCCAGGAAGAAGCGGTGCGCACCGCCATCCTGGAACAGTTTCCGGCAATCAACATCGGCTTCAATCGCGCCCGCGACACCAGCGATATCACGACAAACGGGCTCGCCGTCTCGGTCAATATTCCAATCTTCGGCGGCGCCCAGGCCAAAATTAGAACAGAGCGTGCGACGCGGGCCGAGCTCATGGCCGAATATCAGGCCCGCCTTGACAGAACCGAGGCGGACGCCTGGCGGATCTGGCGGGCGCTTACCCTTGTGCGGGCGCAGGTGGACCGCCTGTCGGCAAAACTCCCCGCGTTGCGGCGCATGGCGAAAACCGGGCAACAGGCCTATGACGCAGGCAATCTGTTGCCCGCTACCTATGCGCTCCTGCAAACCACACTGAGCGCGCGGGAGAGCGAACTGCTGGACCTGCAAAGCACGCTCTGGGCAGATACCATCGCACTCAAAACCCTGCTTGCAATGCCCCTGGTCCAACCCAAAGCGGAGGAAGATCGCAAATGATACGCAAACTGGCGATTATCCTGAGTGCGGCCCTCGTCTGGCCAGCAATCGCACAGGCGCAACCCCGGGCTCTTGTCAGCCTCGCCACTGCCGAGAGCAAGGACCTGCACCCCGACGTCAAAGCCTATGGCGCCGTCGAAGCGGACCCCGACTATGTGACGACCGTCACTATTCCCCGCGACGTCACCGTGCTTGCCACGTCTGTGCGCGCCGGGCAAATCGTTCAGGTCGGGGACGCAATCGTGACCATAGAAACGGCGCCCGGGGCCGCGGCAAGATTTCAGCAGGCGCGATCGCAAGTCGCCTTTGCCAAAAAGGATCTCGACCATACCAGGTCGCTCTATGAGCAAAAGTTGGCGACCAAGAGCCAGCTTGCCAGTGCGGAAAAGGCGCTCGCCGACGCCAGGGCGCAACTGGACGCCGAGACCAAGGTCGGCGCCGGGCAGAAAACCGAGGTCCTGCGCGCCAATGTGGCCGGCATCGTAACGGCGGTCAACGCCACGCCCGGGGACCGCATTTCCGCCAATGCCATTATCGCCACCATCGCAACGCGCAACCGGCTTCTGCTCAATCTGGGGCTTGAACCGGAGGACGCACTGCAGGTCCCAGTGGGCGCCGAGGTTTCGATGCGGGCGCCGCAGAGCGACAGGATCAGCTTTAACGGCACCATTCAGTCGGTCAACGCTATGCTCGACCCGAAGAGCCGTCTGGTGAATGCGGTCGTGGGCATCCCGCAGGATATCGCCAACAAGCTCGTGCTCGGCATGGTTCTGGAAGGTGAGGTCGAGTTGCCGGCGCAGAGCGGCATCGTTGTCCCGCGCAGCGCCCTGATGACCGACCGACGCGGTACCTATGTCTTTGTCGTCAAGGATGGCGTTGCGACCCGTCATAACGTGGCGGTGACGCTTGAGACCGATGCCGACGCCGAAATCAAATCCGATGTTGCCGAGGGGGATCAGGTTGTGATCTCCGGCAATGCGGGCGTTGAAGACGGCAGTCCCGTGCGGGTGCAGTAACCATGTGGCTTGCGCACTGGGCATCACGACACCGCCGGTCAATTCTGTTCCTGCTGGTCATTGCAGCCGTCGGCGGCCTGTTCGACGCCCTCAGTCTTCCGGTGGCGCTTTTTCCCAATGTCGCCTTTCCCCGCGTTCGGGTCACGCTCGACGCCGGTGACCGGCCGGCCGATACCATGGTGGCCCAGGTCACCCGGCCGGTGGAGCAGGCTGTGCGCTCGGTCCCCGGCGTGCAGGATGTGCGCTCCACCACCAGCCGGGGTAGCGCCGAGCTTTCGGTCACATTCGACTGGGGGCGCAACATGGACCAGGCCGAGTTGCAAATCGAATCCGCGGTCTCGCGCATTCTCCCGTCCCTGCCGCCGGGCACCGCCTTCAGCGCACGCAAAATGAACCCGACGGTGTTCCCGGTCGAAGCCTACAGCCTGACGTCGAAGTCCGTTGACCAGAAGACGCTGCGTGACATCGCCCAATATCAGCTGGTGCCTCTGCTGTCCGCCGTGCCCGGCGTCGCATCCGTCAATGTCCAGGGCGGCGAGGTACGCGAATACCGCGTCGCCGCCGATCCCGGCCTTCTGGCCAGCTACAACATGACCATGGATGACCTCTCGAAGGCCCTGTCCCGGATGAATGTGCTCAAGGTGGTCGGCCGCATGCAGGCCCGGCACAAGCTCCTGCTTGCGGTGACCGACTCGCGCCTGCGCTCGGTCGAGGATATCGGCAACACCATTCTGCGCTCCAGCCCGAACGGGACGGTCCTGTTGTCAGATGTCGCCCGCATCTACGAGGCGTCGCGCCCGAATTACACCATCGTCACGGCGGACGGCGAGCGCGCGGTTATCGTCCAGATCTTCCAGCAGCCTGACGGCAGCACGGTCCAGATCGCCAAGGGCGTGACGGCCGCCTTGAATGGCTACAAATCCAAACTTCCAAAGGGCGTGAAGATCCATAACTGGTACGATCAGAGCGAGCTGATCCTGGCCTCCGCCGCCAGTGTTCGCGACGCCATTCTGATCGGCAGCTTTCTTGCGGCGCTGGTGTTGTTCGGGTTTCTGCGCAGCGTCCGGATCACCGGCATCGTGCTGGTGTTTGTCCCGGCGGTGCTGGCGGTCACCGTGCTTGTTCTGTCGGTCGCAGGGATGAGCTTCAACATCATGACTCTGGGCGGCATGGCGGCGGCCATCGGCCTCATCATCGACGACGCCATCGTGATGATCGAACAGATCGTGCGCCGCCTGAAAAGCGACGCCGAGCTGCACGACACCATCCGCGCGGCGGTGACCGAATTCCTCTCGCCGCTGGCCGGATCATCCTCGGCGACCATCATCATCTTCCTGCCGCTTGCGTTTCTTTCAGGGGTGACCGGCTCGTTCTTCAAGGTCCTGTCGCTGACCATGGCGAGCGCGCTGATTATCTCCTTCATCGCCGCCTTTTTCGTGGTCCCCCTGCTGGCCGATCACCTGGTCAAAGCGCGTGACGCGGAGATCGAGAAGGCAGGGCCGCTGTTTTCAAGGGTGTTGTCCGGATACGAATTCGCCTTTTCCCGCGCGCGCACAAAGCCGTTATGGGCAATCGTCGCGGTGGCCGGCGTACTCGCAATCGGTATATTTTCCTATTTCCAGGTCGGCTCCGGATTTATGCCAGTGATGGACGAAGGCGGGTTCATCCTCGACTACGTGGCACCGCCCGGAACCTCGCTTGAGGATACCGACGGCATGCTCAACGAAGTTGAGAAAATCATCCGCGCCACACCCGAAGTCGAGACTTACTCCCGGCGCACCGGCGTGCAGTTGGGCGGCGGGCTGACCGAAACCAACACCGGCGATTTCTTTATCCGTCTGAAACCGCTGCCGCGCCGCGACATCGAAGCCGTGATGTCGGAAATCCAGCATAAGGTCGAAAGACAGGTGCCGGGCCTTCAAATCGAAACGTTGCAGCTGATGGAGGACCTGATCGGCGATCTGACCGCTGTGCCGCAACCCATCGAGATCAAGCTTTACGGCGATGACCCGCAGGCGTTACGCAAGCTGGCGCCAAAGGTCGCGGCGCTTATCGCCAAGGTGCCGGGCGTGACCGAAATCAAGGACGGCGTGGTGGTCGCCGGCGACGGGCTTGGCATTGACGTGGATCCGGTGCGCGCCGGGCTCGAGGGCCTGACCCCGGCCGACGTTGCCCAGCAGATGGAGACCTATCTGGCAGGCGCGGTTGCAACCGAAGTGCAGAAGGCCGACCGGACCATCGGCGTGCGGGTTTGGGTACCGGCGCGCGTGCGCAAGTCAATTCCGGACCTGGATCACATTCTCATCGCCGCTCCGGATGGGCACAAGGTCGCGCTCTCCCGGATCGCAAAACTGCAAATTCTGACCGGCCAGCCCGAGATAACCCGCGACAACCTGAAGACCATGGTTGCGGTAACGGCGCGCATCGAGGGGCGCTCTCTCGGCGGCACGGTCTCGGACGTGAAACGCACCCTCGACAAAAGCGGCCTGATCGCAGGCGATACCTACTACGAACTCGGCGGGCTCTACAAGCAGCAGCAGATCGCCTTCAGGGGCCTGATGGCCGTGATCGTCGCCGCTTTCCTGCTGGTGTTTACCCTGCTTCTTTTCCTCTATGAACGGTTTGACTTCGCCATCGCAATCATCCTGATGCCGCTCCTGGCGATGCCGGCGGTCTTTGTCGGGCTGTGGGTTACCGGGATCGAGCTCAATATCACCGCTATGATGGGCATGACCATGGTGGTCGGCATCGTCACCGAGGTCGCGATCTTTTATTTCTCGGAATATGAGGATCTGCTGGCCGGCGGAATGTCGAACCGGACGGCGCTCTATCAGGCCGGCGTCAACCGCTTCCGACCCATTGCCATGACGACGCTGGCCGCGATTCTGGCGCTATTGCCGCTCGCCCTCGGGATTGGCCAGGGCTCCGCCATGCAGCAGCCGCTCGCCATCGCCATCATCTCCGGCCTGATCGTCCAGATGCCGCTGGTGCTGATCATCATGCCGCTTGTGGCCGACTGGCTCCGACGCCGGTTGCAGAGATAACGCGCTCTTTCTTTCCCGTTCCGGCCCTCGCCTTGCCACCAAGGCTGTGCGCGGCGGATTATTGCTCTATACTGCCATCATGAGTAGACGCAGCGGGGACTGGCAAGAGCGCCGCCATTTGGGTCGATCTGTTCGCAAATGGCTATGCTCGCTCTTGCTCGGCATGAGCTTTCTGGGCGTCATGACTCCGGCGGCGGAGCCCACCGCCGGAACGGCTTTTGTATTGCGCATCGATGGCGCCATCGGCCCGGCCACGGCGGCCTATGTGGAGCATGGGCTTAAGACCGCCGAGGGAAAAGGCGCGGCCGCCATCGTCTTGAGCATCGACACGCCGGGCGGGCTCGACACCGCCATGCGGGAGATTATCCAGAACATCCTCGCCTCCCCCCTGCCCGTTCTTTGCTACGTGAGCCCGAGCGGCGCGCGCGCCGCCAGCGCCGGCACCTATATCCTCTACGCCTGCCATGTGGCCGCCATGGCGCCGGGGACCAATCTCGGTGCGGCGACGCCGGTGGAAATTGGCGGCGGCGGTCTGATCCCCGGCATTGGCGGGGACGAGAAACCCGCCGACGGCGGCGAGAACAAGGACAAGTCCAAAGACGTGGCAGGCGACCCGATGAAAGCCAAGATCAGAAACGACGCGGTGGCCTATATCCGCTCTCTGGCGGAGCTCAGGGGCCGCAACGCGGACTGGGCGGAAAAAGCAGTGCGCGAAGCGGCGAGCCTGCCCGCTTCCGCCGCGCTTAAAGAGAACGTGATTGACATGGTCGTGCCGAATCTCGACCGGCTTCTGAGTGACGCAGACGGGCGTATGGTGACGATCAACGGGGTGCCGGTGAAACTCGCCACAGCAGGTTTGGTCCCCCAACAGCTGGAACCTGACTGGCGGACCGAGTTCCTCGCCGCCATCACCAACCCCAATGTGGCGCTGATCCTGATGATGCTCGGGGTCTATGGCCTTTTCTTCGAGTTCATCAATCCGGGCGCCGTATACCCCGGGACGGTCGGCGGCATCTGCCTGTTGGTGGGGCTTTATGCGCTCGGCATGCTTCCGGTGAATTACGCCGGGCTCGGGCTCATTCTGCTGGGCCTTGTTCTGATGGTGGCAGAGGCGTTTGCGCCGTCCTTCGGCATTCTTGGCATTAGCGGCACCACGGCCTTCGTGCTTGGCGCGATGGTTCTGTTCGACACCGGCGCGCCGGGATTTCAAATTTCCTGGGCGATCATCGCTGCGGTGGCCGGCACAAGCCTGCTGCTTGCGCTGATCGTGGTGCCGATGGCGATCTCGTCCTTCCGACGGCGCGTGGTGACCGGGCGCGAGGAAATGATCGGCAGCGTCGGCGAGGTGCAGGACTGGGTGGGCTCGGGTGGCCACGTCTTCATACACAGCGAGCGCTGGCGCGCGGTCAGCGACGCGCCGCTTGCGCCCAAACAGAAAGTTCGCGTAACCGCAATTGACGGCCTCACGCTTACCGTTGAGCCCGTCCCCGCTTCCCAAGCCAAGGAGAACCAAGATGTTTGAGGGCGTAAGCTTCTACCTTCCGGCAATCGTCATTATCGTTCTGTTCCTGTTTGCCTCGATCAAGGTGATGCGGGAATACGAACGCGCCGTGGTGTTCACGCTCGGGCGCTTCACCGGTGTGCGCGGCCCCGGCCTGATTATCCTGATCCCGGTGATCCAGCAGATGGTGCGGGTTGACTTGCGGGTCCTTGTGCTCGACGTTCCGGAGCAGGACGTAATCTCCCAGGACAACGTCTCGGTCAGGGTCAATGCCGTGGTTTACTTCCGGGTGGTGGACCCGGAGCGCTCGATCATCCAGGTCGAGGATTACCTGATGGCCACCAGTCAGCTTGCCCAGACCACACTCCGGTCCGTGCTCGGCAAGCACGAACTTGACGAAATGCTCGCCGAACGGGACAAGCTCAACCACGATATCCAGGAAATCCTCAACTCCCAGACCGACGCCTGGGGGATCAAGGTCACTGCCGTTGAAATCAAGCGGGTGGATCTGGACGAGAGCATGGTCCGCGCCATCGCCCGCCAGGCCGAGGCCGAACGCGAACGGCGCGCCAAGGTCATCAATGCCGAAGGTGAACAGCAGGCGGCGCAGAAGCTGTTCGAGGCCGCCGAGATCATCGGCCAGCGCCCGGAAGCCATGCAGCTCAGATACCTCAGTTCCCTCAACGCCATCACCGGGCAGAACCATTCGGTCATCGTCTTCCCCTTCCCAATGGAATTCGCGACCCTGTTCGCCAAGGGGACGGAAGACGCGACCTGACCGCAAGACTTACCCGACTCGTCATCCCGGGCGAACGGATGTGAGACCCGGCAACTGTGTTGATTATGCATAGTTTGTTTTGTCTCTGACCATTGCATTGAGGATGGTGAGGAGCTTTCTGGCGACGGCGATGATGGCGACTTTTTTGGCTTTGGCGCGTTCGACGATGCGTTGGTAGAAGTCGGCGAAGCGTTTGCTCTGCCTGATGGCCGCCAGCGCCGCCATGTAGAGGGCCTGGCGGACCCTTCGCCGTCCGCCCTTGATGCGTCGGCTGCCGCGCATGGCGCCGCTGTCGTGGTTGACGGGCGCGAGCCCGGCGAGGCTGGCGATTTTCCTGGGGCTGAGGCGGCCGAGTTCGGGCATTTCGGCGACCAGCACGGTGGCGGTGACGGGCCCGATGCCGGGGGCCGAGCGCAGCCGCTCGGTTTCCTCTCCGAGCGTACCGGTCTGTTCGACCAGTGTCTCGATTTTGGCGTCGATGGCGTCGACCTGCCGGCTTAGCCAGTGGATATGATCGTCGATGGAGCGGGCGAGATCGCCATCGGCATCATGGCGGCGTTTCTTTTCGTCGGCGCGCATCTGTACCAGCTGGTCGCGGCGTTTCTGCAATTGGGCCAGAGCCGCGCGGGCCGGGTCTGTGGGTGTCTCCGCCTTTGGCTGCAGGGTGGAACCGAGGGCGGCGAGCATGCGGGCATCCACGGCGTCGGTCTTGGCCAGGAAGCCCGCGGCCTGGGCGAAGCGCCGCGCCCGGGTGGGGTTGATCCGCACATAAGCGACGCCATGCTCCGCCAGAGCATGGCGCAGGGTGCGGTCGTAGGCCCCGGTGGCCTCCATGACGACGCAGGCGCTGTTTGCATCCAGTGTCGCGGCGAAGGCTGCCGCTGCCGTCGCTGTATTGGCCACACGCCGGGCCCCGGTCCGGGGATCGTGGATATCGAGAACCTGTTTGGAAATGTCGCATCCGACATATCGAGGGTGTATAGTCATGGTGCCTGTCCCTGTGATGCGAGGTCTGTTGCAACCAGCCTCGTGCAACTGTTCAGGTTGATACGCAAAACGCGGGAAGGGGCCAGGCCGGGTCACGGTCTCAAACGACCAGGGATCCAACGGCCTCCTTCCCGCAATCAACATACCACCTGCTCAACACACAGGGATCCAGAGATCATAAGGGGTGCGGGATGGACCCCGGATAGGGCTACGCCCTTCCGGGGTGACGTGCGGGGTTTAGCGGTTCAGATAGGCCCCGATCCGGTCCATGGCCTCTTCGATGCGTTCATAGGATTCGGCGCCGAAGCAGATGCGCAGGTGCCCTTCCCCGGCCGCGCCGTAGAAGGTGCCGGCCTCGGTCACCACATGGGCCTCCTGTAACAGTTCGTCGGCCAGTTGCTGGGCGGTCTTGCCGGTGCCAGATATGTCGGGAAACGCGTAGATGGTGCCTTCGGGCTCGGGGCACACGACGCCCGGCATCTGGTTCAGGCGCTGGCACACCAGGTCGCGTTTGCGCAGGTCTTCGGCCAGCATTTCGTCAAGGCAGTCCTGAGGCCCGGTGGTGGCCGCATAGGCGCCTTCCTGCGCGAAGGTATTCACGTGCGCCACATCGTTCATGGTGACCTTGAGGATCGCCGGCATCAGCGCCTCGTCGGCGACGACGTACCCCAGCCGCCAGCCATCCATGGCGTAGGCCTTGGTGAAGGCGCACATGGTGATGGTGCGCTCCTTCATGCCGGGCAGCGAGGCGATGCTGATGTGCTGTTTCTTGTCATAGATGATGTATTCGTAGACCTCGTCCGAGAGCACGAGGAGGTCGTGCTTGATGGCAAGGTTTGCCAGCCCCTGTAGCTCCTCCCGGGTGAACACCCGGCCAGTGGGATTTGACGGATTGACCAGAATGATCATCCGGGTCCGGGGCGTTATCTTTTCCTCGATCCAGTCAGGGCGGATTCTGTAATTGTCGTCGGCGTCGAGCGGCGCGGTGACAATGCGCCCGCCGGCCATCTCGATCTTGTTGACGTGTTGCGGGTAATAGGGCTCCAGCAGAATGACCTCGTCACCCTCATCGAGCGCCGCCATCAGGGACGCATAGGACGCGTGGGTCAAGCCGTTGGTCACCAGAATTTCGTCCGCCGTGACGTCGATCCTGTTGAAGGTCCGCACCTTCTCGGCCAGCGCTTCGCGAAGATGCGCAAGGCCCCGGAAATCGCTGTAGTGCACCTTGCCCTCGTCAAGCGCGGTCTTGGCCGCTTCCTTGATATGCGCCGGCGTGTCGAAAGACGGCATGCCGACTTCGAGGTGGATCACGTCGATCCCCTCGGCCATCAGCTTTACCGCTTTTTCATACATGCCGAAGCTTTTCTTCGAACTTTCCGAGATCCGTCTGGCAGGCCATTTCATAAGCGTTCGGTGTCCCTTTCTGCATGTCCCCCTCTCAGGGACCATACTACATTAAATTTTTATATCCGGTATCATATTTATTCAGATATCTTCATGCAAGCGATTGATTGCAGCCGGCGCTGGACATTGCTAACCTGCGCAGACAGCACGCCTTGGTTCCGTGGCCGACAACGGGAGATCCCATTTCATGAAGCTGACATTCCTTGGTGCCGTGGGCACGGTCACCGGTTCCAAATACCTGATCGAACACCGCGACCAGAAAGTGCTGGTGGATTGCGGGCTGTTTCAGGGGTTCAAGCAATTGCGGCTCAGAAACTGGGCGCCGCTGCCGGTCGATCCCAAGACCATCGACAAGGTGGTGCTGACCCATGCCCACATTGACCATTCGGGCTACATCCCGCTTCTCGTGCGCAACGGCTTCACCGGGCGCGTGCTCGCGACCCCGCCGACTGTGGCGCTGTGCGGCATCCTCTTGCCCGACAGCGGCCACCTGCAGGAACGCGACGCCGAGTTCGCCAACCGCCATGGCCATTCGAAGCACAAGCCAGCGCTGCCGCTTTACACCCAGGAGGACGCGGAGGCGGCGCTTGACCAGTTTACCGGTCTCGGATTTGACGAGCGCCACGATCTCGGCTCCGGCCTGTCCGTCCGGTTCAGAACCGCGGGCCATATCCTTGGCGCGGCCATGGCGCGGCTCGAGGCCAACAGCACAAGCATCCTGTTCTCGGGCGATCTTGGACGGCCGAACACGCCGACCATGCCGGACCCTGCACCGGTCAAGGAGGCCGATTACCTGGTGGTCGAGTCCACCTACGGCAACCGCAAGCACCCAACCGACGACCCGGAGGATGTGCTGGCGGACATTATCACCCGCACGGCGGCCCGGGGTGGCACGGTTGTGATCCCCTCGTTTGCGGTCGGCCGTGCCCAGACGCTCTTGTATCATATTCATCATCTCAAGGAGCTGAACCGGATTCCCGATCTGCCGGTGTTCCTGGACAGCCCCATGGCCATCGACGCCAGCGATATATTCTGCGATTTCCCGAATAGTCACCGGCTGACGGCCGCCGAAGCGCGGGCGGCCTGCGGCGCGGCAACCTTTACCCGCGACACGGAAGCGTCAAAAGCGCTCGACCGCAGCCGGGTGCCCCAGATCATTATCTCGGCGAGCGGCATGGCCACCGGCGGGCGCATTCTGCATCACCTCATACGGTTCGCACCGGACCCCCGCAACACCATCGTCTTCGCCGGGTTTCAGGCCGGCGGCACACGCGGCGCGGCGATTGTCGGCGGCGCGGAGGCGGTCAAGATTTTCGGCGACTACGTGCCGATCAAGGCTGAAGTCCATAACCTCGACATGCTCTCGGCCCACGCCGACGCGGACGAGATCATGGGCTGGCTTGGCCATTTCGAGAAGCCACCGAAAATGACCTTCATCACCCACGGCGAGCCGGAAGCCTCCGACGCGCTGCGCCTTCGCATCAAGGAAGAGCTTGGCTGGGACTGCCTTGTGCCCGAATATAGGGACACGATTCCCCTGGATTGAGTTCAGAGTCTTCCATGCAAAACACATCGGATCCCGCCATAGCCGCGCCGTCCAACGTCGTTTATGCCCGCCGCGTCGGCATTGACACCCAGCACGAGTTGGTGGTGTTCATGTCCAAGGACTGCCATGTCTGCCGGTCCGAAGGCTTCTCCGCCCATGCCCGGGTTCGCCTTGCCGCCGGCGACAATTCCATTATCGCCACGCTCTACCAGGTAGCGTCCGAGCTGGTGGCGCCGGGTGACGTCGGACTGTCCGACGCGGCGTGGCGGCACCTCAAAGTCGAGGACGGCGCGCCGGTCGCAGTCAGCCACCCGCGCACGCTCGAATCCCTGCGCCAGGTCCGCGCCAAGATATTCGGCCATCGCCTCACTGACGACGCCTATGGCGACATCATTCGCGATATCGTCCGCGGCTCGTACTCCGACATTCACCTCTCGTCGTTCATCACCGCCTGCTCCGCCCGTGGGCTCGACCCGGGCGAAGTGGTTGGGCTCACCAACGCGATGGTGGCGGCGGGCGACCGGATCGACTGGGGCGAAGGCCCGATCGCCGACAAGCATTGCGTGGGTGGGCTGCCGGGCAACCGCACCACGCCCATCGTCGTCTCCATCATCACCGCGCTCGGCCACAAGATGCCCAAGACGTCGTCGCGCGCCATCACCTCGCCCGCCGGAACCGCCGACACGCTGGAGACGCTGACCCGGGTCAACCTCTCGCTTGATGAAATGCGCCGCGTTGTCGAACAGGAAGGCGGCTGCATGGTGTGGGGCGGCGCGGTCGCGCTCAGTCCTGCCGACGACACCCTGATCCGGGTGGAGCGGGTGCTTGAGCTTGACAGCGAAGGTCAGCTAGTGGCCTCGGTGCTGTCCAAAAAGGCCGCCGCCGGATCGAGCCATCTGGTGCTTGACCTGCCGGTTGGGCTTACCGCCAAGGTTCGGGGCGCGGCGGCGGCCGCCTCGCTCGCCGAGCTCCTGGAGCACGTGGCCGGTGAGCTTGCAATCAAGACGCGGATCCTGTTCACCGACGGCAGCGAACCGGTGGGCCGCGGCATCGGCCCCGCGCTTGAGGCCCGCGACGTGCTCGCCGTGCTGCGGCGGGACAAGGACGCCCCGCAGGACCTGCGTGAACGCGCCCTCACGCTGGCCGGCGCGCTTCTCGAACTGCTTGACGACGCGCCGGCGGGAATGGGTGCGGCCAAGGCGACAAAAGTACTCGACAGCGGCGCGGCATGGAAAAAGTTTCAGGCCATCTGCACCGCCCAGGGTGCACTTAAAGAGCCGCCGGAGGCCCCCCACCGCCGTCCTCTGGCGTCGACGCACGCCGGCATCGTCACTGCGATCGACAACCGCCGCATCGCCAAGGTGGCCAAGCTTGCAGGCGCGCCCGACGATCTTGCCGCCGGTGTCGAGCTCCACGTTCACCGGGGCGACAAAGTCACTGTGGGCGAGCCGCTCTTTACCGTCCATTCCGACGCGCCGGGCGAGCTCCAGTATGCCTTCGACTACCTGGGCCAGAACGGCGACATCGTCTTGGTAGAGCCGGAATGACCGCGCCCATTCTGTTTGCCCTTCCGGGAAACGAGGCGCTGGCGCCCTGCCTCGCTGAAGGCCTTGGGTCGGAGCTCGGCGAAATCGAAGTGCGCCATTTCCCCGACGGCGAGAGCTACGTGCGATTCGGTAACGAGGTGGAGGGGCGGCCGATTGTCTTGCTGGCGACGCTCGATCGGCCCAACGACAAGGTGCTTGCCCTGATCTTTGCCGCCATGGCTGCACGCGAGCAAGGCGCCCGGTCAATCGGTCTGATCGCGCCCTATCTTGCCTACATGCGCCAGGACCGGCGGTTCCGGCCGGGCGAGTCCGTCACGTCCCGCCATTTCGCAAAACTGGTCTCGGGTGCGTTCGACTGGCTGGTAACCGTGGACCCGCACCTCCACCGCTACAAGGCATTATCCGAGATATACTCGATCCCGGCCACAACAGTGGCGAGCGCGCCATTGCTGGCGGAATGGATAAAACACAACGTGACCGACGCTGTGCTGATCGGTCCCGACGAGGAAAGCCGGCAATGGGTGGCCGAGGTCGCACGCGACGCTGGCGGCGCACCCTTCACCGTTCTCAACAAGATCCGGCGCGGCGACCGCGATGTCGATGTGTCCCTGCCCAATAAAAAGATCCTCGAAGGGCGCACGCCGGTGCTGGTGGACGATATCGTCTCCACTGCCGGCACCATGGCCGAAGCGGTGCGCCACGTATCGCGACCTTGGCGCGGCTCCGCCCATCTGCGTCGCCGTCCATGGCGTATTCGCGGGCTGCGCGCTGGAATTGTTGAAACAGGCCGGCGTCGCCCGCATTGTCACCACCAACACCATCGCCGGTCCGACCAATGCGATCGATGTGAGCGGGCTTTTGGGAGCGGCCGCAAGGGACATGCTCCGGGAATAACACCCGCAGCCCATTGCTGCGCGGGAAACCACCGGAAAAGTCGTATATACTGACCCGCGCAAACCGTAAAGGCAGGGAGCTAGCACGGCCATGACTGATGAAAAGGATCCCTATCGCATTGAGACGATCGAGGAACTTCGCGAATTTTACGAGATGCCGAAGGACCAGGTACTTAAGACCAAGTTCGACTTTCTCGACGATCATATCGTCCGCTTTATCGCGAACGCGCCCATCGTCTGTATTGGCTCGGAAATGGAAGAGGGTCTTGATGTCTCGCCGCGCGGCGGCGCGCCGGGTTTCGTTCATGTGATCGACCGGAAACATGTGGCCATTCCCGACTGGCCGGGCAACAACAAGCTCGAGACCATGACCAATATCCTGGCCTCCGGCCGTTGTGGGCTGCTGTTCCTGTTGCCGGCGAATGATTTGTTCTTGAGGATCAACGGCCCGGCCACAGTCACCCGGGACCCGGATCTGCTTGCCGCCATGACGGAGGAGAACAAGACTCCGAAGACGGCCATCCGGGTGGCGGTCAACGAAGCCTATTTTCATTGCGGGAAAGCGATCAAGCGGTCAGAGATCTGGGACACCACAACCTGGCCCAAGTCCGAAGACCGGTTCCACGTGGGCCGGATCATGGTGGATCAGGCCAGGATCACCGACGTGACGGCGGACGAAATTCAGCAAGCCTACGAGCAGGAGGTGCGGGACAAGCTTTACTAAGCCGCCCCGTCCACCGTTAGATCCCCCGGCGACGCCGAAACAGTCCAAGGCCCAGGAGACCGAGGCCCAACAGGCCGGCCATGCCAGGTGCCGGAACTTCACCAGGGCCCGGGCCGGGACCTCCATCATCCGCGGCAAGCCCGACCCGGTTCTGCCTGAAGTCGTCGAATTCGACCCCAGTATCCCCGAAGTTCAGAATTTGGAACTCGATGGACGAGAACACGTCGGCGTTATCCGTGTAGATCCCGAACCAGTTATTACCGGCCTCTGTGACGTCGAAGGTGCTAGCAGCCTGAGCGATTCCGCCAATATAGGGCGTGATTTCGACCTGCCCGACCTGAGGCTGCCCGACCGCATGATTGGTGACCATGATGTTGGTGATGAAACTGGCAAAGCCGCCTGCCTGAGCGGTGACCTCCATGAACTGGAAGCCGTCTTCGCCCTCATCATCAACCCGCGCCTGTCCGCCGCCAAGGATCTCTAGATTCTCGTTGCCGGTGAAGTCGAAGAGCGCACTATGATTGTCGTTCAGGCAGCCGGTCACGATTGCCGCGGGTCCGAGCACCTCGCCGCCGCCGCAGCCGTTGAAGATAATGTTGGAGTCACCCGTGAACGAAGGCGCGCCGTTGGGATGCACGATAATGACCGTCGCATTGGAAGCGCCAGACAGTGCAACCAACCCCAAAACGCCCGCACCAAACACCAGAAGTTTTGATTTCGTAACCATAGGAGCTCTCCGCATGCAAGGCTTTCCGAACCGTCTCGACCGGCCCTGTTAACCATAAAGCAAGCTTCATGCCACTACTTTTTATGGCTTAGTTATATGGGGTTATATTGAAGGGCGCCAATAGTCGCCACGATGTCGTAAAGAAAGCCGACACGGTAACCTACGCCAGCGTCTCCGTTTCCCGGAATATCGCGGATTCTGGCCGTTTCAGAACAGTCCTTAATTGTAAGGATTTCCGACATGCCTGCGGGCTGTTAGCAAATCGGTTCGTCCACACCATTTGCCATCAGCCCTAACCCATTGGTTTAATTGCGACTTGATCGCACCGACGCTAGCCGAACGCGGCGAGGCCCTCAATCCATGTGCCAACCATGGCTGATGACCAGGGACTGGCCTGTCAGCGCATTGGTTTCGGCCCCTGCGAAATAGAGCACGGCTTCGGCGACATCCTCGACGGTGGTGAATTCGCCGTCGACGGTATCCTTGAGCATCACGTTCTTGACCACCTCTTCCTCGGTGATGCCCAGTTCCTTGGCCTGTTCCGGAATCTGCTTTTTCGCCAGGTGGGTCAGCACGAAACCCGGACAGACCACGTTGGCGCGCACGTTGTGGGCCGCGCCTTCCTTGGCCACCACGCGGGCAAGGCCCAGAAGACCGTGCTTCGCTGTCACATAGGCGGACTTAAGCGGTGACGCCTCCTTGGAATGGACCGAGCCCATGTAGATGATGGACCCGGAATTGGCTTCATACATGTATTTGATGCAGGCCTTGGTGGTCAGGAACGCGCCGTCGAGGTGCACCGCCAGCATTTTCTTCCAGTCGGCAAACGGAAAGGATTCAATCGGATTGACGATCTGGATGCCGGCGTTGCTGACCAGGATATCGATCCGGCCATGGGCCTTGTGGACGGCCTCGACCCCGGCGTTAACCGCCGCTTCGTCGCCGACATCCATGGCGACACCCATGGCTTTGCCGCCCGCGTCTACGATTTCGGCGGCCGCCGCGTCCGCCGATTCCTTCTTCAGGTCGGCGATAACAACCGTCGCCCCTTCCCGGGCGAAACTGTTCGCGATTTCCCGGCCGATACCGCTGGCCGCGCCGGTGACGATGGCGACTTTTCCTTCAAAACGCTTCATATCCATATCCTCTTCAAATGATCGAAAATATTGTCAGGGGCTTTTGAGCTAGCTCGCCTGCAGCTCGGCGATGAGCCTGTCATGGATAACGTCGAACGTGCGCACGCCGACCTCCGGCGGTTTGGGGCCGAGCCAGGGCGAGGCCTGCAAGGTCTCGGTCGCGTTCTCCAGCCCGGCCTTCCATCGCGCCTGCATGGTGCTGCGGCTGAAGTCGTAGTCCTTGACCGCGCCCTGCGACGAAAACGGCCGATAAATCAACTGAACGATGTCCATTTCGGTGACGCAGGCGAACCGGAACAGGTTGCGCGCCTGAACGGTCGCGGCGATCTCCGGCGGCAAGGCCTTCTGCAATTCGTTTATGGCGTGGCGCATTTCATGTTTCTCACGAAAGGCGTCGGTGTTGACCCGGGTCCGGCTGGAATAGCGGATATCCTTTTCGCGTTCAAAGACTTCCGACAGGTTTTCAGGAATGGGGCCATACCCCTGGAACACGTCCACCTGGAACGCAAGCATGCTGATGCGCGGATAATAATCGAGCACGTATTTGAGCGGCGTGTTGGAGACAAGCCCGCCGTCCCAGTAATACTCCCCGTCGATTTCGATGGGCGGGAAGCCGGGCGGCAAAGCGGCGCTCGCCATCACGTGCTCGGGCCCGATAATCCTGTCGATGCTGTCGAAATAGGCGAATTGCCCGGTCTGCACGTTAACCGCGCCGACACTGAAACGCACCTCGCCCGAGTTGATACGGTCGAAATCCACCAGCCGCTCCAGCGTGCGGCGCAGATCGTCGGTGCTGTAGTAACTGACGGGTTGCTCCCGCGAGAAAAAGTCGATGGGCGGGCGCGGGGAAAAGAAACCGGGCTGGCCCGCCATCATGGCGTAAAACGCGCTGACCTGGTTCTTCAGGCCGATCTGCTGGCTACCCTGCACCATCGGCCACCACGCCGAGGGGGCGGTGATTTCGTCCCAGAAATCCTGGAGCCGCGCGACGCGGTCCCTGGGCGCGTTGCCGGCGATGATGGCCCCGTTGACCGCGCCGATCGAAATGCCCGCCACCCAGTCGGGCAGATAGGGCGATCCGGCGAGCGCCTCGTAAACGCCGGCCTGATAGCTGCCGAGCGCGCCGCCGCCCTGAAGGACGAGGGCAACCGACTTGTCATAGGATTTCGGGCGTCGGGGAATTTTGCGGCCGGTCATTAAAAGGGCTCCGTTCCGGTCCTGTTGCTGGACCTGGTGAACTATGGTTTCTCAGAAATGACCGCCCAAGGCGCACCCTATCGCGTCATTATGGCGACGACAAGGCAGTAGTGCGGACGCGCGGAGAGCGAACATACTGTCGGAAAAATTTACACCTATAGGGCTAATGCAAATATCCGAAATACGTATGCTCTTGATACCATGCTGAAAATTCAACTGGCCCGGAATTTGCAGAGAATATGGTTAACAGAAATGGTTAACACGGCCAGACAGGATGCGTCGGGCCATCGTCTGTTCATTGGAGAAGGCCATGTCAAATACAAAAATTGTCAGCCTCGCTCTCAGCGCCATGTTGGTCCTGACCGCCTGCGAGGGCGGGGGTTTTGCCGGTATGTCGAAAGGTCAGACAACGGGGACCGTCGCCGGCACCGCGGCCGGCGCTCTCGCCGGGTATCTTATCACGGGCGGCACGGCCGGCACCTTGATCGGCGCCGCGGCCGGCGCCGTCATTGGCAACCGTCTCGGCAATTACCTTGAAGGCGACGAGAAGGACGCAGCG
This sequence comes from uncultured Alphaproteobacteria bacterium, assembly GCA_963746725.1. Classification (GTDB taxonomy): domain Bacteria; phylum Pseudomonadota; class Alphaproteobacteria; order Sphingomonadales; family Govanellaceae; genus J090. The sequence goes on from CAVVCF010000009.1 coordinate 88,636, forward strand.
GCCTATGCCGCAGTCCGGGCGGCCGAGGTGCCGACAGGCGAACGTGTAACCTGGAAAAAAACCGGCGCAACGTTCCAGACCTCGGCAAGTGGGTGGGCGAGCCCGACATCCAATGCGTACCAGGACACCAACGGCCGTACCTGCCGCCCTATCCACCAGTGGGCGACCAAGAACAATACGGTCACCGAAGGTGACGTGACTTTGTGCAAAGGGACCTCGGGCTGGGCGCCTGCCTGAACGCAGAGCCACTCTTGACCCGCGGCCAATTCAAATTGGAAGACCATGGCTCAAGATTGAGCTATCGACGTCGGGACATATGCAACCAGGCAGGACCCCGATCCTGATTGAAATTGCCATGTTGTCGTAACGGGTCAATCCCCCCCCCCCGACAGGGTCAATCACGTCTTTGGTCCGCTTAAACCTCATCCCGATTGCCAAGCGGGAAACCCTCCGCTTACTATGGCAGCGGTTTGTTGGCGAAGGTGCGATAAAGGGGAATGGCACGTGAAGATCAAAGCGGCGGTATTGTGCGCGCGCGGTGCGCCCCTGCCCTGTCATTCCGGACAGTCCCCCGAACAATTGCTTTTATTGAGAGCAAAAACATTTAGTCTTTGCTCTTGGATAAAATAACCAGTTCAGGGTCGGGGAAATCTTCATTGCCGAAACATAGCAAAAATGCTATATGTACCGTTGACTATCTGAATGCCAAGGTCGAGGCCGAGATTCTTGCGCTGCCCGATGATATGCAGGCGAAACTTTGGCGCATTGCCGACTTGCTGGAAATCTGGGGGCCTATGAAAGTTGGCATGCCCTATACTCGCCATCTGGAAGGCAAACTTTGGGAAATTCGGCTGTCGGGGAAGTCCGGTATCTCGCGCGTCATCTATGCGGCGGTGATAGAGCGAAAGCTGGTTCTGTTGCGCGCCTTTGTGAAGAAGACGCGAAAGACGCCTCAAAAGGAACTCAGTCTGGCGCGTCGCCGTCTGAAGGATTTAGAGAAATGACCATACCGTTTTCGAAATTAAAAGATCAAATGCGCAAGAATCCTGCCGTCAAAAAGGCCTATGACGAGATGGCGCAGGAATTCGAAATCGCCGGCGCTCTCATTGAGGCGCGGGCCAAGGCAGGCCTGAGCCAGGGCGAACTGGCGAAGCGCATGGGCACCACCCAAAGCGCCATCGCGCGCATCGAAAGCGGCAAGCACTGGCCCAGCCGCAAGACCCTCGAAGGCTACGCCAAGGCCACCGGCATGCGCCCTGTTATCCGGTTTGTGGAGAGGGAGAACTGATACAGACCCTTCCCGTCATTCCCTAAAAGCGCGAATTTACTCGATCTGACGCCTTGCTCTTTAGAAGCATTACCAGTAGCATAAGCGGGATATACTTTCAAGTTAAACGGGTCATGAGGAAATGATGAATAATATCGACGAAGCCGCCGAACGCACCGGGGGCCGGCATGTCGTCCGCACGGACCTCGATCCTTTTTCCCCCGACAGAAACCATTCCGCCTGATGGACTGGGCTGCCGCAATTATCCTCCTGATGTTGTCAATCAACAGCGGCCGGATAACTCTGATGGTGGCGCGTGGCGGCAGTCTGTCGTCCGTTCATCCGGCGCGCGCCACGCTCTCAACCATTGCCGGTCTTCCCTGTCAGATCGTTCTCGCCATCTGGATGTTTCTCCATATGCCCTGGTACATTGCCTTCGGCCTGATTGTCGTGGTCGTATTTGCGGGCGGGATGTTGGTTAATCGCCGGACATTATTAGCCGCCTGGTCCTTCCAGCCGGGGCTTGATCTTATAGTTATCGCCGGCAGCGCCGCGCTCTGGGGCGTCAGCCTGCCATGAGAGGGATGTTTGTGCGGCACTCAACGATCACTAGACAGCGGAATCAGATTTCGAAGAGATTTTGTAAACCCGGGAGTAATGGTATCCGATTGGTTCTGCTCCCCCCTCACCGTTTCTTCACGCTTGTCCCGTCTTCGATGGAGTTGCTGGGGTGGAGGATGACGGTTTCGCCGACGTTGAGGCCCTTGGTGATTTCGGCGTAGTGGTCGTTGCGACGGCCGACGGTGACGGGGCGCAGGACCGCGTCGCCGCCTTCGACCACGAAAACGTTCCAGTCCGCGCCCTGGCGGAACAAGGCGCTGATCGGCGCGCGGATGGCGTTTTTGGCTTCGTCGACGATGATCCGGGCCTCGACCCGGTAGCCGTGGCCGAGGCTGGCGCGCGCCGCCTCGTCGCCGGTAAATTCGAGGATCACGTTGACCCGCTGCTCCTCGATGCCAAGCGCCGAGATTTTGGTGAAGCCCGAGGGCTCCACCCGGTCCACCGTGGCGTGCAGGTCCTCATCCCCGCCCCAGTGCTCGATCAATGCCGCATCGCCGGGCCTGACCTTGACCGCGTCGGTCGAAAGCATGTCGATCACCACCTCGATATCGCGGGGGTCGCCCACTTCCACCAGCGGGTCGCCGGCCGCCACCACCCGCGCGCTTTTGTCGGTGACAGTGAGCACCTCGCCACTGACCGGGGAGCGCACGGCCACGCAGCAGCCGTCAACGGGCACCTTGTCCTTGCCGGTCTTTTTCTCCGTGTCAGGCTTTTTCTCGCTGGGCTGGATGAGCCGCGCCCTGGCCGACGCCAGCTGCGACATGGCAACGCCGAGGTCTGAGCGCGCGGTATCAAGCTCGGCCCGTTTCATGCGCACATCGATTTCGGAGCGTTCCAGCCCGCGCGCCGAAATATTACCCTTGGCGGAAAGCTCGTTGGCGCGCGCCAGCTCCGATTTGGTGAACTCGAAATCCGCCTCGGCCCGTTCCACCTTGGCGCGGGCGAGACTGACGGACGCTTGGGCCGCCTTGACCGCGGCCTCTGCCTCGGCCGCGCTCCGCGCGTCCAGGAACAGCGGCGCAGCGGGCACAATTTGGGCGAGCACCGTTTGCTCCGCCGTCACCTTGTCGCCGGACTCGAGCCGGATGCGCTCCAACTGGCCGGCGATGGGGGCGGACACCATGTACGCCTCGCGCACCCGGGTCTTGCCTTCGCCCTCGACGGTGACCGCCACGTCGCCCCGGTCCACGGTGGCGAAATCGGCGGGCGCCGGGCGCGGCACGAACAGGTAGGCCAGCACCAGGACAAGGAACAGCCCACCGCCGCCCCACACCAGCGGTTTCTTGAGCGCGTGCCGCTTTTTCTCCACGTCTTACTCCCCCGTTTTCAGCGCCGACAACAGGTCGAGCCGATGCATCTTCCACGCCACCGCCAGACCCGATATGACCGACGCCACCAGCACCACCACAATGGCATAGCCGTAGGTGGAGGCGTCGATCACCACCGGTATGCGGTAAAGCTCGGTATCGAGCGCCGAGGCCCAGGCCGCGGCCAGAGCGTACCCAATCAGGCAGCCCAAGGGAATGCCGAGTATGACCACAAGCGCCAACTCGCCCAGCAGGATAAAGGTGACCTCGCGGCGCTTGAAGCCGAGGACGCGCAGGCCAGCAAGCTCCCGCGCGCGCTCGGAAAAGGCGATCCGCGCCAGATTATAGATCACGCCGTAGGTGATCACGCCGGCAAAAAAGATGTTGAAGAAGGTCATGATCTGGAGGTTTTCCGCCATCGTCTCGTCAAACGCGCGCATGGCGGCGGACGCCAGCATGGAGCTTGCAATGGCCGGCGTCGCCTTGAGCTTTTTGAAAAACCGGGCCTGGTCGAGATGATCGAGCTCCACCGCCGCGCCGGAGACCACGGTCGGGTCATCCATCGCCGCATTGAGCGCGGCGAGGTTCACGAACGCGTTGGTGCCGATATAGCTTTCGATCACGGCAGCAACCATCAGGTGCAGCGTCGGCCGGCGGCCTTCGAGCACGTTGACCGTCACCCGGTCGCCGGTGTGGACCTTGAGAATTTCGGCAAGCTTCTTGTCGATCACCAGTCCATGGTCGGGTATCGGCACCGGCTTCAGGTCCGCGTCGATCAGCCGATAAAGGTCGGCGCCCGGTGTGATCCCCATGATCGAGGTGCGATGGCGGTGATGGCCCGATTCGATCCTGACCGGGACCGAGCGCAAAGGCTCCACCCGCATCACGCCCGGCATGTGGCGGATATCGTAGATCGCCTCGAGATCCCGCGGGTCGGTAAAGGACAGGGTCACGTCCTGGCGCTGATGCAGGTTGAACTGCACGTCGTTGACGTAGTCGAGCGCATCGAGAAAGAAAGCCGAGGCGACAAACACGCCGATCGACATGGCGACGCCGAGGCATGATATCAGGGAGCGGAACGGCCGGCGTTCGAACTGGCGGAGGATGATCCGCACCGGCTGTGAAAAGAACCGCTGGAGGCCGAGCCGCTCGACCAAGGTCTGGCGGTAGCGTGGCGGGGCCGGCGGGCGCATGGCCTCAGCCGGGGGCAGGTTGGCCGCCGCCCGGACCGCGCCGAGCGCGCCGCTCAGCGCCGCCGCGACGCAGAAGAAGATGCCCTCCCCGATGATCCAGGGCGAGACTGTGATGTTGAGGACCGGAAAGCGGAAGAAGCGGGTATAGAGCTCGGTCATCGCCGCACCCAGCCACACGCCCACCGCACCGCCGATGATGCCGCCGGCCACCGCCACCACCACAAAGAATTTGATGAAATGGAAGCTGATGTCGAGGTTCGAATAGCCGAGCGCCTTCAGGCTGCCGATCTGTTCGCGCTGGGTCGCCACCAGGCGGGACAGCACCACATGCAGCAGGAACGCCGCCACGCCGAGGAATATGAGCGGGGTAAACAGCGCCATGGTGTTGAGCTGGGTGATCTCGTTGTCGAGATACCAGGCGGATATCTGATCGCCCCGGTCATAGGACAGAAGCCCGCCGTATGGCGCCAGCAGCCGGTCGATGCGGTCCATCACCAGCTCCGGGTCGGCGCCGCGGGCCAGTTTGACGGAAACGTCGTTGAACGCGCCGTCCATATCGACCATGGCCTCAAGCGTGTGGCGGCTCATCCAGAATACGCCGAAGCGCTTGTCGTCGGGCATGAAGGCGCCCGGCGCGATGGAGAACACGTATTCGGGGGACAAGACAATGCCCGCCACCTTGAAGCTGCGCTTATGGCCGTTGATGACCATCGCCACCCGGTCGCCGGGGTCGAGCTTCTGGGCAATCGCGAAGGCCTCGCTGACCAGCACGGCGTCGGTCTCGCGCGGCTCGAGCCATCGCCCCCGGCGCAGATAAAGCGCGTTCAGTGGCGGCTCCCCGAAGTCAGGCAGCGAGAGGATGCGCCCCGTCGCGGGCTCCGCCATGTCGGGCAGGTCGAGGGTGACCGCGAACGCGACCCGGGGATAGACGGTCGCAACGCCTGGAATCTCAGCAATGCGGTCGGCGAGCGACAGCGGCGCACGCTTGGCCGACGCGAAAATATCGGCAAAGCGGTAGTGGTCGTAGTAGGCATCGCGGGTCTCCGTCAGCGAATGGATCGCCGAGCGGGTCATCACGTAAGTGGCGATGCCGCTGCCCATGACGAGCACGATGGCGAGCACCAGCCCGCGCATCCGCCACAGATCGCGAAGGAGCTTGCGGTCGAGCATGCGAATTCTGACGGGAAACCGGATCATCGCCGCTTCACCAACTGATTTCGCTGGGGTCGACCGGGGTCGCGTTGCGCTCCTCGGTCGAGACCCGCCCGTCGGCAAAATGCAGCACCCGCTTCGCCATGCCTCCGATCGCCACGTTATGGGTGATGATCACCGTGGTGGTGCCGAGATTGCGGTTCACGGCGGCGAGCGATTCGAGCACCATGACCCCGGTCTCGCTATCGAGCGCCCCGGTCGGCTCGTCACACAGCAGCACCTCCGGCCGTTTGGCGATCGCCCGGGCGATGGCGACGCGCTGCTGCTCGCCGCCGGAAAGCTGGGACGGGAAATGATTGAGCCGCTCGGTCAGACCCACTTCCTTGAGCGCGTCCTCGGGCTTCATCGGCTCGCGCGCGATCTCGGTGACCAGCGCCACGTTCTCGAGCGCGGTCAGGCTTGGCACCAGATTATAGGACTGGAAGACGAAGCCGATATGATCCCGGCGGTAAAGCGTGCGCTCCCCTTCGTCCATGTCCGCGAGATCATGTTCTTCGAACCAGACATGGCCCTCGGTCGGCACGTCGAGCCCGCCGATGATATTGAGGAACGTTGACTTGCCGCTGCCCGACGGGCCGAGGAGGACAATCAGCTCCCCTTCTTCGATCTCAAGATCCACGCCTCTGAGCGCATGCACCGCCACCTCGCCGGTGCGGTAGACCTTGGTCATCCCCTCGATCCTGTAGGCCGTGGTCAAAGGCATCCCCTTGTTTCAGAAACAGCGACCATGAACATCAGACCAACTATAATCAATATCTTCCGCATCTGCCGTTGCTGCCTTACCAGATGAAGTGTATCGTACCCGTTCGGGAGCAGGGCTTTAAGTCTGAGAGTACATTCATGGGCAATATCATCAACCTTAACCGGTTCCGCAAACAGCGCCAGCGCGACGAGAAAGAAAAACTGGCCGCCCGGAACCGGGTCCGTTACGGCCGCACCAAGGCCGAGCGCGCGACGAACGAGAAAAACGAAGGTATTATCCGCGGGCGATGGGAGCGCAAGCGGATGGATCCCGAACCAACGGATTAGGACCGAATGTTCAGTCTGCCCCGGGCACGGGGTTGATCAGGCCGTCTTCGGGGAAGCGCGCGTCTTCGGTCACAACCCTGGCGCCGACCACCCGCACCTTTGAGGTCGCCACCAGCCGCACCGCTTCGGGGTAGATCCGGTGTTCCATGGCGAGCACCCGGTCTGCAAGCGCCTCTACGGTGTCATCTTCATGGACCGGCACGGCGGCCTGAATGAGGATCGGCCCGTCGTCCATCTCAGGGGTGACGAAATGGACCGTGCAGCCTGAAATCCTGACACCGGTTTCGATCACCCGCTCGTGAGTATGGAGCCCGCGAAATGCCGGCAATAGCGAGGGGTGAATGTTGATCATGCGGTCGCGCCAGCGGTTGACGAAATCGGGAGTCAGGATGCGCATGAACCCGGCAAGGCACACCAGCCCCACATCGTACCCTTTGATTGCCTCGTCGAGCGCGTCTTCAAATTCCTCGCGGGACTCGAAGCCGGTGTGATCGACGACCCGTGTCGGGATGCCGGCCTTTTTCGCCCGCTCGAGCCCGTAGGCGTCTGGCCGGTTGGAAATGACGCAGGCGACACGCGCCGGAAAGTCGGGGTCGGCGCAAGCGTCAATCAGTGCCTGCAAATTGGAGCCGCGGCCCGAGACCAGAACCGCAATGTCGAGCTCCTTCATGTCTGCGCCTCCGCGCTCGCCTGCCAATTCTCCGGTGCGCTCCAGGTGCCCGCCGCCCCGGTAACCACAATGCCCGGCTTATCGCCTGCGTGTCCGGCAAGCCCGCCAATGGTGTAGACCGCTTCCCCGGCCTCCCGTAGCGCAGCCGTGACGCCATCGGCGTCCTTTTCGGCAACCACGGCAACCATACCGATCCCGCAGTTGAAGGTGCGCGCCATTTCCGCGGGCGCAATGTTTCCGGCTTCCATCAGCCATTGGAAAACCGCCGGCAGCGGCCAGGTCGAAGCGTCGATCCCGGCACTCAGATGACTGGGAAGGACGCGCGGCATGTTCTCCACGAAGCCGCCCCCGGTAATGTGTGAAAGCGCCTTGATGCGGCCATGGCGGATCACCGGCAGCAGCGACTTGACGTAAATCCGTGTTGGCGTCAGCAGCGCTTCCCCGAGCGACAGGGTGGCGTCAAAGGGCGCGGGCGCACCATAGTCGAGGCCAAGGTCGCCCACAATCCGGCGGACCAGCGAATAGCCGTTGGAATGAATGCCGCTGGACGCAAGGCCCAGCAGCACGTCGCCCGGCCCCATGGTGGCAAGCGGGAGGAGCCCTCCCCGCTCCACCGCGCCGACGGCGAATCCGGCGAGGTCATAGTCGCCCGCCGCATACATGCCGGGCATTTCGGCGGTCTCCCCTCCGATCAAAGCGCAGCCCGCCTGCCGGCAGCCCTCGGCAATGCCGCCTACCACGGATGCACCATGGTCGACGGAAAGTTTGCCGGTGGCGAAGTAATCAAGGAAAAACAGCGGCTCGGCCCCCTGGACAATGAGGTCGTTGACGCACATGGCGACAAGGTCGACGCCGACCGTTTCGTGCAGTCCGGCGTCGATCGCCACCTTGAGCTTGGTGCCGACCCCGTCGGTGCCGGCGACCAGAATGGGGTCGGTGTAGCCCGTCGCCTTGAGGTCGAAAAGCGCGCCGAAACCGCCAAGGTCCACCTCGGAGCCGGTGCGCCGGGTGGATTTCGCAAGCGGTTTGATGGCGTCCACCAGCCTCGCGCCAGCGTCGATATCGACGCCCGCATCTCGGTAGGTATAGGATTTCTTGTTGGAACCGGTCACAGTGTCTTTGTCTTTCCCGGGCAGGGTCCAGCCCACCGGCCCTGCCATAAACCATTGATTGGCGCGCCACCATAATGCATTACTCTGTCTTTGAGAAGCACGCGGCGGAGCCAAAATTCGCCATAATTTGCGTCGATGGTTCAGCGCAGGGAATGGCGACGCTTCTGGACCCGGGATCAAGGTGTTTTAATCGAATGAAGATATGGGTAACCGCCGTTATCATGGGGCTGATCGGGGCCGTTGGCACCGCGTTTGCGGATGAAAGCACGCCACCGCCCCCACCGCCCCACGACGTCTTCACCGTTCATCAGGTGCCGGTGGACGTGACCGCCCGCAACGCCGCCATTGCCCGCACGCTCGCCGTGCGCAACGGCGAGAAGCGCGCCTTCTCCATGCTGATCGAGCGCCTCGTCGCCCCCGACCATGTGGACGCGCTTGAAAGCCTGGACCAGGAGCGGATTACCGATCTCGTTCTGGGGCTTCAGTTCGCCAACGAGAAATCCTCGCAGGTGCACTATATCGCCGATCTGACGGTGCGCTTTAACGGAGAGAAGATCCGTAAACTGCTGAAAGAGACCCAAACCCCGTTCACCCAGACTATGGGCACGCCGCTGCTGGTGCTTCCGGTGCTTGAATATGCGGGCGCCCGCCAGTTGTGGGAAAAAGACAACCTCTGGTTCAAGGCGTGGGCCGCACAGGACCTCATCAATCCGCTGCTGCCCTATATCCTGCCCGAAGGAACGGGCCGCGACCAGATGACGCTGAGCCAGTTCCAGGCGACCGCCCATGATCCGGCGCAACGCCATATTCTCGCGTCCAACTATGGCGTCAGCGGCGCATTCGTGCCGCTCGCCACCGTGGTCCCCGACTTCCGCGACGGCGGATACAAGGTCACGGTGAACTGGCTTTATGACGATATGACGCTGGAGACCATTGCAAAAGGATCGGGAAAACAGGTCTTTCACAGCAAGCCCGGCGAATCGCTTGCGGACACGCTGACGCGCGCAGCGGCGGGCGTGATCGAGGTGCGCGACCGGATCTGGAAAGACCGCACGCTCATTCGCCTTGACGAGACCCGCTCGCTTTCCGCTCGCGTGCCGTTGCGCAATATGAATGACTGGGCGGGGGTGCAACGCCACCTGGATCAGGTCAACATGATCCAGAGCGTGACCCTGCAGGCGCTTTCATTGCATGAAGCGCAAATCGACATCTCGTACGCCGGGCGGTCAGACCAGCTTGTCCTTGCGCTCTCCCAGAACGATCTGGTGCTGCGCCGCCATGGCAACGATGTGTATGTGATTCCGGGCGATCTTGCCGCCGAACGGAACATCAAACCCGACTTCGATTTCACTCCCCCCGGCGAGGATGGCATGGCGGTCGTCCCGCCCGACGCGATGCAGGACACCCCCGCACCGGAGGATGTCAGTGTCCCCCGTTAAACAACTCTCCCTCACCCTGCCTCATGATGCCGCGATCGGGGGGAAGACTTTTTCGTCGCCGATTCGAACCGCGAGGCCGTGCACTGGATCGAGCGCTGGCCCGACTGGCCCGAACATAGCCTGGTGATCGTGGGCTCGCAAGGCTCCGGCAAGAGCCATCTTGCGGCAGTCTGGCGGACCTTGTCCGGCGCGCGGGCGTTAACTGTCGCAGACCTGCTGACCGAGGGGCTGGTCGGCGGCCTGGGCGCGGAAGCCGTGGTGGTGGAAGATGTCTACCGGGCGCTCGGCGGCAAGGACGGCGGCGCGGTCGAGGAAGCGCTCCTGCACCTTTTCAACTGGCTCAGGGAGCAGAACGGCTGGCTCGTCCTGACGGTGCGCCGGCCCGTCGTCGAGTGGCCGCTCACGTTGCCTGATCTATCCTCGCGGCTGACCGCGGCGCCGCTGGTGCAGATCGGCGCGCCCGAAGACGATCTGCTGGAAGCGGTGATGGTCAAGCTGTTCGCCGACCGCCAGATCAGGGTGGCGCCGGACGTCGTCCGCTACGCGCTTGCCCGGCTGGAGCGGTCGTTCGCAGCCCTTCACGCGTTCGTCGACCAGGCGGACAGGGCCTCGCTTGCCGCCAAGCGCGCGGTTACGGTGCCGCTCGTTCGCAGCATTCTCGAAGACCACATGTTCACCGCTTCATAAAACGGTCACCACCTTCTGATAACAAAAATCTTTTCGCCCCGGCGGGCGGATTTCCGCTATTATCGTGGGTTGGAGCTTGAACGGAACAATGACGGACACGCAGAACATCGCCCTTAAGCAGGACGCACCGCCTGAAAAAGCAGAGGCGGCGGCGATCACAATGGACAGCCCCAAACGGTTCATCAACCGGGAGCTGTCGTGGCTTGCGTTCAACGGCCGGGTTCTCGAAGAAGCACTGAACCACAGCCACCCGCTGCTGGAGCGCTTGCGCTTCCTCTCCATATCCGGCAGCAATCTCGACGAGTTCTACATGGTCCGGGTGGCCGGCCTCCATGGCCAGGTCAAGGCCGGTATCGAGGCCGTCAGCCATGACGGCCTGACCCCGGCGCAACAACTGGTGGCGGTTAATAGCCAGGCCGAGGCGCTGATCGAGGAGCAGGAACGGACCTGGGTGTTGCTCACCCGCGAATTGCACGGCGCCGGCATTGCGATCCTCGACGTGGACGAGGTGACGGCGGGGGAGCACGACTGGCTCGAGGACTATTTCCTCGAAAACCTGTTTCCGGTGCTCACCCCGCTTGCCATCGACCCGGCGCACCCCTTCCCGTTCATTCCCAACCTCGGCTTCTCCATGGTGCTTAAATTGACGCGGGAGAGCGACGGGGCGATCCTCAACATGCTGATCCCGCTGCCGCGTCAGGCCCGCCGGTTTGTGCGGCTGCCGGGCGAAGCCACGCGTTATATCTCGATCGAGAACATCATCACGCTCTTTCTCGGGCAGTTGTTCCCGGGATACTCAGCCAAGGGCCGCGGCCTCTTCCGCGTGATCCGCGACAGCGATATCGAGATCGAGGAAGAGGCGGAAGACCTGGTCCGCTCGTTCGAGACCGCGCTCAAGCGGCGGCGGCGCGGCGACGTGATCCGGCTCAAGATGAACAAGGGAATGCCCGCCGACCTGAAGCGTATGATCTTCCATGAGCTGGGCGTGAGCGAAATTGATGTGGTTCAGGTGGACGGCGTGCTCGGGATCGCCGATACCAACCAGATCATCGGCGACGAGCATCCGGAGCTTAAATTTCCACCCTACAACCCGCGGTTCCCGGAGCGGGTGCGCGAACACGGCGGGGACTGCTTCTCGGCCATCCGGGAGAAGGATTTCGTTGTCCATCACCCCTACGAAAGCTTCGAGGTCGTGGTGCGGTTTATCAGCCAGGCGGCGCGGGACCCAAATGTGGTGGCGATCAAGCAGACGCTCTATCGCACCAGCGAGGATTCTCCCATCGTCAAGGCGCTGATCGAAGCGGCGGAGTCCGGCAAGTCGGTGACCGCGCTCGTCGAGCTCAAGGCCCGCTTCGACGAGGAACAGAACATCCGCTGGGCGCGCGATCTGGAACGCGCCGGCGTGCAGGTGGTCTATGGCTTTATCGAGCTCAAGACCCACGCCAAAGTCTCGCTGGTGGTGCGCCGAGAAGGCCGGGACCTGAGAACCTATGTCCATTACGGCACCGGGAACTATCATGCGATCACGGCACGCATTTATACCGATCTGTCGTTCTTCACCGCCGACCCCGCGTTCGGGCGCGACGCCACCCACCTGTTTAATTTCCTTACCGGCTATGTGAAGCCGAAGACGCTGGAAAAGATCGCCATCTCGCCGTACGGGATGCGCCAGAAGCTGATGACGATGATCGAGGACGAGATCGGGCACGCGAAAGCCGGCCGGCCGGCCACCATCTGGGCGAAAATGAATTCCATCGTCGATCCGGGCATCATCGATGCGCTCTACAATGCGAGCCAGAACGGCGTTTCCATTGTCCTCGTCGTTCGCGGCATCTGCTGCCTGCGCCCCGGCGTGCCTGGCCTGTCGGAAAACATCCGCGTCAAAAGCATCGTCGGACGGTTCCTCGAGCATTCGCGAATCGTCTGCTTCGGCGCGGGCCACGTCCTGCCGTCGCCCGAATCCAAGGTGTTTATTTCCTCGGCCGACTGGATGCCGCGCAACCTTGACCGCAGGGTTGAGGCGCTGGTGCCGATCGAGAACGAAACCGTTCATGCCCAGATCCTCGAACAGGTGATGATCGCCAATTTGCAGGACGAAGCCCAGAGCTGGGATCTTAACCCGGACGGAACCTATACCCGCCGGCCGATGCGCGAAGATGCGTTCAATCTGCACCATTACTTCATGACCAACCCCAGTCTTTCAGGTACCGGGCGTGGTCCCAAGCCTGTAACCCGGCTCACGCTCAGGAAGTCGCCGCTCGCCTCTGAAGACGCCTGAATTCGAACTATACAAAACCAGTCCATGGAGCTAAGAAGGCCATCGTAACCGCGTGTTCCGCACGATAAAGAGGGCCGGTTTGTCACCAAAAAGACCGTTTGACCACCGCATCGGCGTCATCGATATCGGATCCAACTCCGTCCGCCTTGTGGTGTTCGAAGGACCGGGCCGCTTTCCCCGGGTGTTCTTCAACGAAAAGGTGCTGTGCGGGCTTGGGCGCTCGCTCTCCAAGACCGGCCACCTGGACCCGGAAGGGACTGTGCTTGCGCTGCAAACGCTGGGCCGCTTCGCGCTGCTCCTCAAAGACATGCGGGTCAAGCACATCGAAGCGGTTGCGACAGCCGCGGTGCGCGACGCCGCCAACGGCGCAGCCTTTATCGCCCAGGTGGAGGAAAGTTGCGGATTTCCTGTCCGCTTGCTCTCGGGCGGCGACGAGGCACGCCTCTCGGGCCTCGGTGTGGTGGCCGGAATTCCGGACGCCGAGGGTATTGCCGGCGACCTCGGCGGCGGCAGCCTGGAGCTTGTCCACCTGAAAGATGGCAAGGTCGGGGAGACCGCGACCCTGCCGCTCGGTCCGCTTCTGATGCTTGAGGACTTCCAGAATGACCGCAAGGCCGTCCTCAAGCGCATTGACGAGATTCTGCGGGATGTCAACTGGCTGGCCCAGGGCAATAAATTGCCGTTTTATGCGGTGGGTGGCGCATGGCGGGCCCTTGCCCGGATCAGCATGGCGCAAACCGGTTACCCGCTCCATATCCTCCATCACTACACCATCGGCCGCCGGGATCTTGAAAGCCTGTGCGACGTGGTCTCGGTGATGAGCGCGCAATCCTTGAACCGGATCCCCAACATTCCGTCGCGCCGGGTGGACAGCCTGCCGCTCGCCGCAGCCATCATGCGCCGCGTCATCGCGGCCACCGGATCGAGCGGTCTCGTGGTCTCCGCCCTGGGCCTGCGCGAAGGGCTTGTCTATGAGGCGATGCCGGCGGAGGTTCAGGACCGCGACCCGCTGCTGGAATCCTGCCATGAGCTCGCCGAGCAGACCGGGCGGTTCCCCGAGCATGCCCGCAAGCTTCTCGAGTGGGCGGATCCGCTCTTCCCCGAAGAGGGCGCGGATGATCGGCGCTTGCGCCATGCCGCCTCGATGCTGGCCGATGTTGCCTGGCAGGGCCACCCGGATTACCGGGCCGAGCGGGTGCTGATCGAAATGCTCTACGGCCGGTTCGGCGGGCTTGACCACAGGAGCTGTGCGCTCATCGGGCTAGCGCTCTTTACCTGTTACGGGGGGTCCCTGAACGGCGGCGTTCTGGCCCAGGATGCGCAGTCCATCCTGTCCGATGCGGATGTCGATCTCGCGCGGCGCATCGGGCTTGCGCTGCGGCTGGGACAGCGCCTTTCAGGAGGCACCTCCTCGGCGCTCGGCAAGGCGTCGCTGAAGCTCACCGACGAAAGCGTGGAACTTCATGTGCGCGAGCGCTGGCGCAAGGTGGTCGGCGAGGTGGTGAGCCGCAGACTCGAGACACTGGCCAAGGCAATGGGCCGGCGCGCCGAGGTAATCGTAGATTAGTCCATCGGGACCGTAATCAGCTTTCCACCGCGCACGGCAAAGCCGAGGCGGCCGTCGCGCACCGCGAGCGCATCCTTGCCAAAGATCTCATAGCGCCAGCCTTTAAGCGCGCGGATATCCGGTTCGTCTTCCTCGGCGAGGCAATCGATGTCCGAGCCCGTTGCAATCAATTTTGACGCAACGCCATGTTCTTGTGACTTGATTTTGAGAAGTAACTTTAAGGCGTCAGCTGCCGCGCTGGCGGACCGGTCAAGCCCCGGTTTGCCCTTGGATCTGGGCAGATCCTTCTCCGGCAGCGCCTCGGCGCGGGTGATCGCGGCGAGCAGATCCTTGCCCGCCGGCCCATGGGCGATCTTGTTCGGAAAACCCCGGATGCCGGCAAGCGCGTCCGCATTTTTTGGGGCATTGGCCGCCACCTCAAGAAGGGCGTCGTCGCGCACCACCCGGTTTCGGGTAAGGTTGTTGGCCTGGGCATACTGTTCCCGCCACGCCGCCACTTCGCGGACCACGGCAAGGAACTGCCGGTTGCGGCTGCGCGGTTTGAGCCTGAGCCATGAGTCATGGGGGTCGGTGCGATAGGTTTCGGGATCGGTGAGGATATCCATTTCCTCGTCGAGCCACCCTGCCCGCCCGTTCTTCTCCAGTCTGGCGGCAAGCTTTTCGTAAACGGTGCGCAAATGCGTCACATCGCCCAGCGCATAATCGATCTGTCGCCGGGTCAAAGGGCGCCTGGTCCAGTCGGTGAACCGCGCCACCTTGTCAAGCTTCGCCCCGGTCAATGTATTCACCAGCGTCTCATAACCGACGGACTCGCCAAACCCGCAGACCATGGCGGCCACCTGGGTATCGAAAATCGGGTGCGGCACGTCGCCCATTTCATGGACGAAGATTTCGATATCCTGGCGGGCGGCGTGGAAGACCTTGAGCACCGCCTCGTTGCGCATCAACGCATAGAACGGATCAAGGGAGATACCATCGGCCAGCGGGTCGATGGCGGCATAGAAGTCCGCCCCGCCCACCTGGATGAGCGCGAGGTCCGCCCAGTAGGTGGTCTCCCGCTTGAACTCTGTATCAACGGTGACGTAGGGCTCGGTTGCCCATTCGTCGCAGGCGCGTTTCAGGGCTTCTGTATCGGTAATGACTGTCATGGCGTCATGCTATACACGCTTACCTCGGTAATTTCACCCCGGAACTGCGTTTGTTGACGCCGCCGAAATTCGAGCATGCCTCTTGACAAACGGGGGCAAACCATGCGCTTTTCCGCGTCGATATCGCCTGGGGTTAAAAAGTCGAAACCGGAATCCATGCACAGTTACAGAAGTCATAATTGCAGCGAGTTACGGGAATCTCATGTCGGGGAGACGGTCCGCCTGTCGGGCTGGGTCCACAGGAAGCGCGACCACGGCAATCTCCTGTTCATCGATCTCCGCGACCATTTCGGCATTACCCAGTGCGTGACCGACGTGGACCGGGCGACCTTCAAGGCAGCCGAAGCCGTGCGCGCCGAAAGCGTGATTTGCGTGACCGGCACCGTGGTGGCGCGGACCGAGGACACGGTGAACGACAACCTGCCCACCGGCCGGGTCGAGCTCAAGATCGAAGAATTCGAAGTGCTGTCGGCCGCACAGGAACTGCCGATGCCGGTGTTCGGCGACCATGACTATCCGGAGGACATGCGGCTCAGGTACCGCTTCCTCGATCTGCGCCGGGAAAAGCTGCACAACAACATCGTTCTGCGCTCCGAGATTATCTCCTCGATCCGCCGGCGCATGACGGACCAGGGCTTCCGCGAATTCCAGACCCCGATCCTGACCGCAAGCTCGCCCGAGGGCGCGCGCGATTTCCTGGTGCCGAGCCGGCTCCATCCCGGGCGGTTCTATGCCCTGCCCCAGGCGCCGCAGCAGTTCAAGCAGCTCATCATGATGGCGGGCTTCGACCGCTACTTCCAGATTGCGCCGTGCTTTAGGGACGAGGATGCCCGCGCCGACCGCAGCCCCGGCGAGTTCTATCAGCTTGACGTGGAAATGTCGTTCGTTACTCAGGACGATGTGTTCGCCGCCATCGAGCCGGTGCTGGCCGGCGTGTTCGAGGAATTCGCCGACGGCCGCACAGTAACCAAGACGCCATTCCCGCGTATTCCCTACCGGGACGCGATGCTGAAATACGGCACCGACAAGCCGGATTTGCGCAATCCCATCGAAATCCAGGATGTGACCGAGATTTTCCGGGGCGGCGGCTTCGGCCTGTTTGCCAAGCTGATCGAAGGCGGATCGGTGGTCCGCGCTATCCCGGCGCCGGGTGCCGGTGCGCTTGCCCGCTCGTTCTTCGACAAGATGAACGACTGGGCGCGGGGCGCGGGCTACGCGGGCTTGGGCTATATCAATATCAAGGACGGCGTGGCGGGCGGGCCTATCGCCAAGAACCTGGGCGAGGAAAAAACCAGGGAACTCCGCGAACAGTTGGGGCTTGGCGACAATGACGGCGTGTTCTTCGCCGCCGGCAAGGCATCGGACGCGGCCAAACTCGCCGGCGCGGCGCGCACCAAGGTGGCCCAGGACCTTGACCTGATCAAGGGCGGCGAGTTCAAGTTCTGCTGGATCGTCGACTTCCCGATGTACGAATATGACGAGGTGGAGAAGACGGTCGATTTCAGCCACAACCCGTTCTCCATGCCGCAGGGCGGCCTCGAGGCGCTCGAGTCCCAGGACCCGCTCGATGTGCTCGGCTACCAGTACGACATCGTCTGCAACGGCGTGGAGCTGTCGTCCGGCGCGATCCGGAACCACAAGCCCGAAATCATGTACAAGGCGTTCGAGATTGCGGGCTATAGCAAAGAAGATGTGGAAACCCGCTTCGGCGGCATGTTAAGCGCGCTCAAGTTCGGCGCGCCGCCCCACGGCGGCATTGCGCCCGGCGTCGACCGTATCGTCATGCTGCTGGCGGACGAGCCCAATATCCGCGAAGTCATCATGTTCCCGATGAACCAGCAGGCCCAGGACCTGATGATGGGCGCACCCGGCGATGTCCACGCAAAGCAACTGCGCGAGCTTCACATCCGCGTGGTGCTGCCCGAGGCTCCGAAAGCCTAATCCCTACTCCTCCGGTTCCTCGTAACGGTCCGGCAGGTAGCGCTTGACCACCGGGCTGGTGCGCGCCCAGGCATAGCAGGTGTCAAGAAGCCCGGCGCCTTGAGTGAGATCGCTCTTGGGATCATCTTTTGCGTCCCTCCCCAGCCATTCGTCCCGGCGGACCTTGCCGGGACCGATGGTCTGGTAGGCGACGGTCGCCATCACCGCCAGCAGCTCCACCATATGGGTACAGCCGGCCGGGCCGCCCACCCGTTTCCGGACCGCAAGATTCCAGCCCGGCGCAATCTTTACGCCCACAAGCGCCTTGAAGTTGGGAGCCGCGCCGAGACAGGTTTCAAACGGCGTGCCATCCATCGCCGTCTCCACGCCGGTGATGACCCGGTCGTCGTCCATGGTCAGCCGGATCCACATATCGTGAATCGGGTCGCCGGGCTCGATTCCGCCGCGCCATTCGTTGTCGAAGGGGTATGTCTTGGTGTCAGTGATCCGGGCCTCGATATCCCAGAGCCCGTCTTCCCGCGCGAAGCCTTCGCAATTGATCGCGCGGTTGTGGAATTTCTTGCGGGGGGCGGGGACAGGCAGTGGCATTTGTAATTATCCTTGAAGAACTACGGGGACAGAAACAGCTCGTCGCGGCCTCTGATAGCCCAAATAAGCCGTCGAAGACAATCTTTGGCTGCAAGGGCCCCCTGTTCCGGCCGGCCCATCACAGGGCACGCGCCCCTGTACAGGGTCCGCGATTTGCGCTAATTCCGGCTGAGCTATGGGACCAATATCCCTGTTATCCCCGTGTGAACGGGGATAACAGGGGCGGGACGAGATTTCCCGCTTCCGCGGGAATGACAGCGAGATCTTGAATGGCAAAGGAAGGGCGTAAGGCGGTTGTACTCTTGTCGGGCGGGCTCGATTCCGCCACCTGCCTGGCGATCGCCCGCTCGCAAGACTTCGAGGCCCACGCCATGAGCTTCCGCTATGGACAGCGCCACGCGGTGGAATTGCAAGCGGCGGACCGGGTGGCGAAGGCGATTGGCGCGGCGTCCCACACGGTTGTGGACATTGATCTCAGGGCCTTTGGCGGCTCCGCGCTGACGGGCGACGTGGCGGTGCCCAAGGACCGTGATCTTGAGGTAAAAAGCGAAGAAATCCCCGTAACCTATGTTCCTGCAAGGAATACGATATTTCTGTCCTTTGCGCTCGCCAAGGCTGAGGTACTGGACGCCACCGACATTTTCATTGGCGTCAATGCGCTTGATTACAGCGGTTATCCCGATTGCCGCCCGGAATACATCGCGGCCTATGAGAAAATGGCGAACCTCGCCACCAGGGCCGGCGTGACAGGGGACGCCCGGCTCAAAATACACACGCCGCTGATTGATCTGACCAAGGCGGAAATTATATCGCGCGGCACGGCGCTCGGCGTCGATTATGGTCTGACCATCAGTTGCTATGACCCGGACGAAACCGGGGCCGCCTGCGGGCACTGCGATTCCTGCCAGTTGCGCGCCAAGGGCTTTCGCGAGGCCGGCGTTCCGGACCCGACCCGCTATCAAATGGCGGGCACATGACTTACAGCGTCAAGGAGATTTATTACACGCTCCAGGGCGAAGGGGCGCAAACCGGGCGCGCCGCCATCTTTTGCCGGTTCGCGGGCTGTAATTTGTGGTCGGGGCGCGAAGAGGATCGTGACAGTGCTATCTGCCGGTTCTGCGACACCGATTTTGTCGGCACCGGCGGGCCGGGCGGCGGCAAGTTTGAGGGCGCGGATGCGCTGGCCGAAGCCGCAAGGGCGCTTTGGCCCGGTGGAGGCACCCCCTATATCGTTTGCACCGGCGGGGAGCCGCTGATGCAACTGGACGAAGCGCTGATTGACGCGTTTCACGGGGCAGGCTTCGAAGTGGCGATCGAGTCGAACGGCACGCTCCCCGCGCCTGCCGGGATCGACTGGATCTGCATCAGCCCCAAGGCCGGCGCGCCCTTGGTCCAGACAGCGGGCAACGAACTCAAGCTCGTCTACCCGCAGCCCGAGGCCATGCCGGAGCTTTACGCCGACCTCGCCTTCGATCATCTTTTCCTGCAGCCCATGGACGGGCTTGGAAAGGAGGCCGACGAGATCCGCCGGCGCAACACCGAAGCCGCGCTTGCCTACTGCCGCGCGCACCCGAAATGGCGCTTGAGCCTCCAGACCCACAAACTGATCGGGATTCCGTAAGCCGTAAACCTCGGCCTTGCGCAAAGCGGGCGTAGTCGTCAGGATACCCATCGTCCAAACCGGCCAATGACTGGAAGCAAGGTTCATGTCGACGTCTGATCCAACCACCACTGCCAGCAACAATAATGAAAAGCCGGACAGCAAGCTTGCCGCCTTGAGCCTTGCCGCACTTGGCATCGTCTACGGCGACATTGGCACCAGCCCCTTGTACGCCTTCCGGGAAAGCTTTCTCGGCACCGCCAATCTGGCCGCCGCCCCCGGCAACGTGCTGGGGGTGCTGTCACTGATTTTCTGGTCGCTGATCATTGTGATCACGCTCAAATACCTGATGATCGTGATGCGCGCCGACAACAACGGCGAAGGCGGTATCATCGCGCTGGTATCGCTCCTCAGCCCGCGCACGGCGAAGCCGCGGACGCTCAGGATCTATATGATTATGATGGGGGTCTTCGGGGCGTCGCTCCTCTATGGCGACGGGACCATCACACCGGCGATTTCGGTGCTCAGCGCCGTCGAAGGCCTGCACATCGCCACCAAGGCCTTCGATCCCTTTGTCATACCCATTACCATCGCCATCCTGTTTGGCCTGTTTCTGGTCCAGCGCCACGGCACCTACGCCATCGGCAGCGTTTTCGGTCCGGTCATGATGGTGTGGTTTCTGGTGCTTGGCCTTCTGGGCCTTGTCAGCATTGTCCAGGCGCCGGCGGTGCTCGCCGCGCTGAGCCCCCACTACGCCGTCGCCTTCTTCCTGGCGAACGGAGTGACCGCGTTTCTGGTGCTCGGCACCGTCTTTCTGGTGGTCACCGGCGGCGAGACCTTGTACGCCGACATGGGCCACTTCGGCGTCAAACCCATTCGGCTCGCCTGGTTCGTCCTCGTGCTGCCCTGCCTGCTGTTGAATTACTTCGGCCAGGGCGCGCTGGTACTGAGCAACCCCGAGGAAATTCAGCACCCGTTCTATGATCTCGCCCCGCACTGGACCTTGTATCCCATGGTGGTTCTGGCCACCGTCGCCACGGTGATTGCCTCCCAGGCGGTAATCTCCGGTGTTTTTTCGTTGACCCGGTAGGCCATTCAACTGGGCCAGATGCCGCGCATGAAGGTGGTTCAGACCCACGGCGAGGAATTCGGCCAGATTTATATCCCGTTCATCAACTGGACGCTGATGATCGCCACCATCGGGCTGGTGCTTGGCTTCCGGTCGTCGGGCAACCTGGCCTCCGCCTACGGCGTGGCCATATCGACCGACATGGTGATCACCACCATCCTCGCCTTCACCATCGCCAAACGCTGGGGATGGAACCCGGCCCTTTTATGGATCACTGGAGCAGCCTTCCTGGTGGTGGACCTCGCCTTCTTTTCGGCGAACCTCACCAAAATCTGGGAAGGCGGCTGGTATCCGCTGCTGGTTGGCGGCGCCGTCTTTACCGTCATGGCCACCTGGCACAAGGGCCGCATATTGCTGGCCGGCCGGTTGCGCGAAGAACAGGTCCCGATCGGCGCCTTTCTGTCGAAGCTCGAGCACGACAAGATCAGGCGCACGCCGGGTACCGCCATTTTCATGACCAGCAACCTCGACACCATCCCGGCCATGCTGCGCCATCATGTGGACCATAACCAGGCGCTCCACGAAAAGGTCATCCTGTTTCAGGTGGAGATTTCCGAGGTCCCCCGGGTCCCCGCCGCGGACAGGCTGGTCATTACCGAACACGGCCCCCGGTTTCACAGTGTGCTGACGCGCTACGGTTTCATGCAGACGCCCAATGTCCCTGTCGCCTTGCGGTTGTGCGACAAGCAGGGGTTTGAGATCGACCTTGAGAAGGCCACCTTCTATCTCGGCCGCGAGACGCTCATTCCGTCCGACGCCTATCCCGGCATGATGCTGTGGCGCGACGGTCTGTTTGCCTTCATGTCGCGCAACGCCGCACGCGCTACCCAGTACTACCACATCCCGCCCGAGCAGGTAGTGGAACTGGGCCTTCAGGTCGAGATTTGATCCCTCTTGCGTTGTCGAATACTTTTCGCATACGATGTATGCAACGCACACAGACTGAACGGATGATCATGAACGCTCCTGAACGCACGAAACAGAGCAGCCAGTCCCGTCCTTTCGGGTAAACGCCGACACCGCCCGTACGCTGGAACGGCTTGCGGAAGCGACGGATCGCCCGCGGTCCTGGCATCTGGAGCAGGCGCTGTCCACTTATCTCGACATCCAGGCCTGGCAGGTCGGGGAAATCACCGATGCCATGGCCGAAATGGACAGGGGCGAATCCCTAGCGCACGAAGACATCAAGCGCACCGTTGAAAGTTGGCGGGACAAGCGCTGACCCATGGACATCCGGTGGTCGCCGCGGGCACGAGCCCACCTGCGCCATGTTCACGACTATATCGCGCAAGACAACCCGAAAGCCGCCGTAGACGTGGTTGCACGCATCCTCGAAGCGGTAGAAAAACTGCAAGATTATCCCGCAAGCGGACGGCACGGCCGCGTGCCCCATACCCGCGAGCTGGTGATTCAAGGCACACCGTTTTTCATCGCCTACCGCGTCCGCAAGGCCACGCTTGAAATCATCGTGGTCCTCCACCAAGCCCGCAAATGGCCGCGGGGTTGAGACGGGTAATTGATACAGGTATCGCGGAGGACCGTCATCGCGATCCGGAAATATATGATCGCTTTCCCACTGAATGAAGTGGGGGCACCGACGGGAGATCATTACTCCATGGGCAGGAAGTCCGGATTCCACGCAATCTCCCAGAGATGGCCGTCGGGATCCTGAAAATATCCCGCGTACCCCCCGTAAAACGTATCCTGCGCCGGCTTGACAATGGTTGCCCCGGCGCGGCGCGCGGCGGCCATAACGGCGTCAACTTCATCTTTCCCCATTACATTATGGGCGATGGTGAAGGCCGTGGGGCAGGTCGTGTTTTTCGCAATCCCTGTTTCATGAGCAATATTGTCGCGGGCCCAGAGCGCCAGTTTAAGCCCCGGCTGCATATCAAAAAACGCCACCGCGCCGTGCTCGAATTCGGTCCCGATAATACCCTCGGTGGGCAGGCCGAGCCCATCGCGATAGAACGTCACTGCAGTCTCAAGGTCTTCTACGCCGAGCGTTATGAATGAGACCGACGGTTTCATAAACGCCCCCTACCCCCGGCCCCGGTACGGGGCCACGCCCTGATCAGGGAGCCAGAGGCCTTCGGGTGCCTCGCCGGTCTGGTAAAAGACATCGATGGGGATACCGCCGCGCGGGTACCAGTAGCCGCCGATCCTGAGCCAGGTGGGCTCCATTTCCCGGACCAGCCGCTCGGCAATACCGACGGTGCAGGCTTCATGAAAGGCGGCATGGTTGCGGAAGCTCGCGAGGTAGAGTTTCAGCGACTTGCTCTCCACAATCCGCTCGCCCGGCACATAGTCGATCACCAGATGGGCGAAGTCGGGCTGGCCGGTGACCGGGCACAGGCTGGTAAATTCCGGACAGGTGAAGCGCACCAGATAGGTCGTGCCGGCGTGCAGGTTCGCCACCGTCTTCGAGCCGCGCCGCATCCGGACTTTCGGGAATTCTGGATTCCCCGCCAAGCTGCTCCAGGGTCTCGTAATTGTTATCGCTCATGACCACGGCATCCTTGCACCCGCCGTCCCGACGGGTTAACAACAAAGAAGGTATAACTCACAGAATTTTGAACAAAGTCAACGATCGGATCATGGACGTCAAGGACGGTTTCATAGACACCATCGGCAACACGCCGCTCATTCGCCTGCGCAAATTCTCGGAAGAGACGGGCTGCAATATTCTGGGCAAGGCGGAGTTCCTCAACCCCGGCGGCTCGGTCAAAGACCGGGCGGCCTGGGCTATCGTCAAGGACGCCGAAGAAAAAGGCCACCTCCGGCCCGGCGGCGTGATCGTGGAAGGCACCGCAGGCAATACCGGTATCGGGCTCGCCCTTGTGGGCAATGCGCGGGGCTACCGCACGGTGATCGTGATGCCCGAAACCCAGTCCCAGGAGAAAAAGGACATGCTGCGCCTTGCGGGCGCGGAGCTGATCCTGGTTCCGGCCGTTCCCTACAAGGACCCCAACAACTACGTGAAATATTCGGGCCGGCTGGCCGACGAGCTGAACGCCAAGGAGCCCGCCGGCGCCATCTGGGCCAACCAGTTCGACAACGTGGCGAACCGCCAGGGCCATATCGAGACGACCGGCCCCGAAATCTGGAACCAGACCGACGGTACGGTGGATGCGTTTACCTGCGCGGTGGGCACCGGCGGCACGCTCGCCGGCGTTGCCATGGCGCTCAAGGACCGCAACAGGGACATCCGCATCACCCTCGCCGACCCCATGGGCGCGGCGCTTTTTAACTATTACAAGCATGGTGAGCTCAAGGCCGAAGGGACCTCCATCACCGAAGGCATCGGCCAGGGCCGGATCACCGCCAACCTCGACGATGCGCCGATCGACGACGCTTACCAGATTCCGGACGCCGAAGCCCTTGACGTGGTGTTCGATCTCCTCAAACATGAGGGCCTCTGCCTCGGCGGGTCGAGCGGCATCAACGTGGCGGGCGCCATCCGGCTGGCAAAGGAGCTCGGCCCCGGTCATACCATCGTCACCGTGTTGTGCGATTCCGGTCAGAGGTATCAGAGCAAGATGTTCAACCCGGCGTTCCTGCGCGAACACGGCCTGCCCGTGCCCGACTGGCTCGATGACCAGGCCGCAAGGGAGACGCCCGCAACCGCGTGAGGTCCAAGATGCCCGTGATTACCGCCAACCCGCTGGTCTCGACCGAGTGGCTTGCCGAGCATCTGGGCGCCCCCGATGTGCAGATCGTCGACGCGTCCTGGCACCTGCCCACAGAGGGCCGCGACGCCAGGGCTGAGTTCGCGGAGACCCACATTCCGGGCGCGGTGTTCTTCGATATCGACGAGATCGCCGACACCACGAGCGATCTGCCCCACATGCTGCCCTCGCCGGAGAAATTTTCGAGCCGGGTGCGCAAGCTCGGCCTCGGCGACGGCAACCGGATCGTGATCTATGACAACAGCGATGTGCACAGTGCGGCGCGGGTGTGGTGGATGTTCCGCTACTTCGGCCACCGTGATGTAGTGGTCCTTGACGGCGGGCTTGCCAAATGGGTCGCCGAAGGCCGAACCACCGACGATATGCCGCAGATGCCGCGGGAGCGTCACTTCACCGCACGCATCGATACCACGCTGGCGCGCGACCGCGAGGACGTGATGCGCATCGTCGGCAATGGCGGTGCGCAAATTATTGATTCGCGCTCTGCCCCCCGGTTCAAGGGAGAGGAGCCCGAATTCCGGCGAAGGCCTGCGCTCGGGCCACATGCCGGGCGCGTTTAATGTTCCGAATGGCCAACTGTTCAACAAGGACGGCACATACAGGACCCCGCAAAGCCTAAAAGACATCTTCACCGAAGCCGGGGTCGATCTCGCAAAGCCGATCGTGACGTCCTGCGGGTCCGGCATCTCGGCCTGCAACATGGCCCTTGCCCTCGATCGGGCGGACGCGCGACAGGTCGCGGTCTATGACGGGTCGTGGGCGGAATGGGGCGCGGGCGACGAGACCCCGGTCGAGACCGGCTAAGCGTCTTGATTTTCCCCTTTAAGTATGCAAATGTTTACTTAATGTTCTCATGGGGTCATAAGAAGTTCTGAAGGGAAAAGGGATAATGGAAGCCAGTGCATCAGAGGAACTTCGGGACTTTCTGGGTGGCCGGAAGTTCGCCACGATTATGGCCGACCCCCCCTGGCGCTTTACCAATCGGACAGGAAAGGTAGCGCCGGAGCACAAGCGACTGGCCCGTTACCCCACCATGATGCTGGAAGATATTTGCAGCCTGCCGGTCGAAGAGCATCTTGAAGACACGGCGCATTGCTATCTATGGGTACCCAATGCGCTTCTCCCTGAAGGTCTTCAGGTTCTTTCGTCCTGGGGGTTCAACTACAAATCAAACCTGGTCTGGCACAAAGTCCGCAAGGACGGGGGATCAGACGGAAGGGGCGTTGGCTTCTATTTCCGGAATGTCACAGAACTGCTGCTCTTTGGGACCAGAGGCAAGAATGCACGCACTCTACAGCCAGGCCGGCGAACGGTAAATCTTTTTGCAACACGCAAAAGGGAACATTCACGTAAACCGGACGAGCAATACGACATTATCGAATCCTGCAGTTGGGGACCGTATCTGGAACTGTTCGGGCGCGGACGGCGGCAAAACTGGACGGTTTGGGGGAATCAAGCCGATGACGATTACCAGCCGACGTGGGACACCTACAAATACAATTCCGGCATCGCCGCCGAATAACTATGTCCGGATTCAGGAATGACGGCCACAGTATGCCGGAGAACGGAGATCGCCAGGTATCGACCGGAAGGATCGCCGATCCAGCACAATCTCTGGAAGCGGTTTTCCCCAGTAATCTTTTGGATAAGTTCGAGATATTCAGCTATCGGAACGCCGGCGCAATTCTGAAAGGCAACTTTTCTAAGCAATTCGGCGAAATCGTCGAGGCTTTGAATTCTTTCAGCATTTCACGCGAAATGATCAGAACGCCTGGCGGCAGCAAAGGCCCAATCGCATCATATGTCGATACCCTTTTTTCTGATGACTGGGTAGAAACGCGTATCTCCGCTGACCTGCACGTCAAGCTCCTGGATGCTAAGAAACATCATAACGTTTTGAACGAGTACACGAGGGAGGGATACCTCGACGGACATAGAATAGACTTCGTTTCCGGAAGGGTTGCGCTCGATTTCGAGTGGAACAGCAAAGATCAGACCTATGACAGAGATCTTTATGCCTTTTCGGCCTTTTACGAAGCGGGCGCTATCGATGTTGGGGTGATCATTACCCGAGGCTCGTCCCTCGACAACAAGTTCTTCAAGAGCCTGGGAAAAGTTCTGAAAAAGGACGGAACAGAAGGGAGCGAAGAGGTTTTTCGAAAGTTCGGAGCGTCGACGACATGGATGGGAAAACTCTTATATCGCCTTGATGCTGGCCGCAATGGCGGTTGTCCTGTCCTCGCGATTGGTATCACACCCAAATGCATCGTTTAGAGCGCGCGATACGTTTGGTTTTCCGTTCGTCTAACATTCAGGACGAAGTATGACCCACAAGAAAGACACTGACCTCGTTCACCTCGGCCGTCGCAAGGAATGGACCGGCGGCGCGGTCAACCCGCCCGTCTACCACGTCTCCACCGTTCTGTTCGACACCATGGAAGAACTGCGCGAGGCCTACAAGGCGCCGCACGAGACCATGGCCTATGGCCGGCGCGGCAGCCCCACCACCTTCGCGCTTGCCGAGGCGCTGACCAGCCTTGGCGGGGGCACCGGGACGGTGATCTACCCGTCGGGTCTTGCTGCTGTGACCGCATCGATCCTGTCTTTCGTCTCCGCCGGCGACCATCTGCTGATGATCGATTCGGTCTATGAGCCGACCCGGGTCTTCTGCGATAGCATGCTCAAGAAATTCGGGGTCGAGGTGGAATACTTCGATCCGCTGATCGGTGGCGATATCGCGCGCCTCATGCGCGACAACACCAGCGTCGTATTTGTCGAAGCGCCGGGCTCCATCACCATGGAAGTGGCGGATATTCCGGCCATTGCCGGCGGCCGCGCACAACCGGGGCGCGACGGTGCTAATGGATAATACCTGGGCGACGCCGCTTTATTTCGATGCCATCGGCCACGGCGTCGACGTGTCGATCCAGTCCCTGACCAAGTATGTGGTCGGCCATTCGGACGCCATGCTGGGCGCGGCGACCGCCACCCAACAGACCATCACCAAACTCCGCGCCCACAGCGGCCATATCGGCCAGTGCGCCGGACCAGACGATATTTACCTAGGTCTGCGAGGGCTGCGCACGCTCAGCGTCCGCCTCGCCCGGCATCAGGAGTCGGCGCTCGAAATCGCAGCATGGCTAACCGAGCGCAGCGAAGTGGCTCAGGTACTGCATCCGGGCCTGCCCGACTGCCCGGGCCACACGCTCTGGAAGCGCGACTTCCATGGCGCAAGCGGGCTGTTTTCCATCGTGCTCAAGCGTAGCACTGACGACGCCATCACCGCCTTTCTCGAGGGCATGACCCATTTCAAGATGGGCTTCTCCTGGGGCGGGTTCGAAAGCCTCGCCATGGCCTACCGCAATGTCGCGGGGATGCGCACGGCCACGACTTGGAAAGATGGCCCGGTGATCCGCCTCCACGTGGGGCTCGAGGATGTGGACGACCTCAAGGCCGATCTTGACGCCGCCTTCGCGCGCTACCGCGCCGCTCTTTGAGCGCTGACGCTGATCCCGAACAGGAAATAAACCAGCGCGGCCACCACAATGGACGGCCCGGCCGGCGTGTCGAAGGCAAGCGAGAGGGCAAGCCCGCCGGCCACCGCAAGCGCGCCCACCGCCGCCGCGGCGATCGCCATCGCCTCTGGCGAGCGCACAAACCCGCGCACCGTCGCCGCCGGCATCAGAAGGAGCGCGGTCACGAGGAGCACGCCCACGATCCGCATGGCGACCGCGATCACGATGGCGATCAGCAGCATCTGCGCGGCGCGCACGACGCGCACCGGCAGACCTTCGACGCGCGCCAGTCCCTCGTCCACCGCGACCGAGAGAAACCGCGACCACAGCGCGATCAGAAGGGCGAGAGCGATAGCCGCCGCGCCGACGAGAAACACAAGATCAAGCGGTCCCACCGAGAGCACATCGCCAAACAGCGCCGCCATCAGATCGATGCGTGCGCCCTGGACAAAGCTCAGGGTCACCATACCGATGGCGAGCGCGCCTTGCGCCATGATGCCAAGCAGGGTATCGGGCGCCAGCCAGTGCTGGTGATTGAGCGCCGACAGCATGAGCGCCGCCACCAGACAGACCACGATGACCGGCAGGCTGGCGCTGATCCCGGCGGCCGCGCCAAGCGCCACGCCGAGCAGCGCCGAGTGCGAGAGCGCGTCGCCGAAATAGGCCATCCGCCGCCACACCAACAGACAGCCGAGCGGCCCGCAAACCACCGCCATGGCCACGCCGACGCCGAGCGCGCGCAGCAGGAACGGTTCAGTGAGATCCACGCTGTCTCTCCCTGTCGCCACCCGGCGCCACGACTTCACCGCCGGGGCCGTGGCTGTGGTCATGATCATGGGCATAAAGCGCGAACTGGGCGCTGCCGTCACCGAACAGTTCCCGGTACGCCGGATCTTCGGCAATGGAGTGAGCCGCGCCCGAGCAACAGACATGATGATTGAGACAGACCACCCGGTCGGTGGCGCTCATCACCAGGTGCAGGTCGTGGGAGACCATCAGCACGCCGCAGCCGAAACTCTTGCTTCGGAGGTACCGATCAGCCTGTAAAGCTCGACCTGGCCGTTGACGTCGACGCCCTGGACCGGCTCGTCAAGGACCAGAAGGTCTGGTTTGCGGACAATCGCGCGGGCCAGAAGCACGCGCTGCGTCTCGCCCGCCCGAAAGGCCAGCCACCGGAGAGTCGAGGCGATGGCTGATCCCCACCCGCTCTGCCGCAGCGCGCGCCGCCGCCCGCGACACGCCGGGCCGGAGCCGGATGAACCGTTCGGCGCTCAGCGGAAACAGCGGGTCGATCACGATGCGCTGGGGCATATAACCGATGACGAGGTCGTCCGCCCGCACGACCTTGCCTGCGTCCGCAGTCTCAAGCCCGAGCGCGAGGCGCAGCAATGTCGACTTGCCGGCGCCATTGGGACCGATCAGGCTGACCACCTCACTGCGCTCGACTTTAAGGTCAACGCCGTCAATGACGGTGAGGTCGCCGAATGTCTTGGTCAGATGTTCAAGGCGAAGAAGAGCAGTCATTTGTCCCTGGCATCGTTCATGCCCCTCCCAATCGCGGGCCGATGTCGGTCTGCATCTTAGAAGAAGTCCAACCGTTCCCGAAAGCTGAAAACTGGCGGTTAGGCCGAAGATGCGGTATCACGGGCGAAGATGCCAAACAAGCAGGACATTTGATATGCCGGGCTATTCCGAAGCGGTCATCGAGAAAACCATCGCCGACCTGACCTTTGACGCCGACGGCCTGATCCCGGCAATTGCCCAGCAGGAGGGGACCGGCGAGGTGCTGATGATGGCCTGGATGAATGCCGACGCCGTGCGCGAGACGCTGAAAACCGGCCGGGTCTGTTACTGGTCGCGCTCCCGCAACGCACTCTGGCGCAAGGGCGAGACCTCGGGCCAGACCCAGACCTTGAAGCGCTTCGGCTATGACTGCGACGGCGACACCCTGCTTCTTGAGGTGGAGCAGAAAGGCGTCGCCTGCCACACCGGGCGGCGGCGATGCTTCTTCACCTGGGTCGGAGAGAACGGGCCAGAGGTTACCGATCCGGTGATAATTTCCCCCGAGGATCTTTACGGAAAAAGCTGATAGCTGTTCAGTCTTCAAGAACCGCGCATAGCGCGTCATGACTGAACGGTTTCGCCAGGGCGCGAATATCTTCAAGCCCGAGCGCACTGCCAATCTGTACGGCGTTGCGGATGTAGCGCTCGCCAAAACCGCTGATAACGACAATCCGGGCCGTCGATTTTCGCGCCGCCAGTTCGCGCACCAGCGTGATCCCGTCAACGTCGGGCATGACCACATCGATGATAATGACAGTTGGCTGGAATTCGTCACAGGCGGTTTGAAATTCCGCCCATTGGTCCGTCGTGACGACGTCAAACCCTCTCTCTTCGGCAGCATCCTGAATTAAGCGGCAAATCTCAGCATCATCATCAACAACGAGAAGCCTTTTGAACGCCATGGCTTCCTCCCCCTTTTTTATACTCAAAACACACGGTCCGTCATCCATGGCAAATCCCCTGGAACGACGGACCGCTCTGACACCCGGCGCCGAGACTACGACAAATGACCCCCGTCGCCAACCTCAAGTTCGACGGCCCGTTCAATCGCGGCGCACCACCGGTTCAGGAAAGTGCGAGAGAATTTGAAATCGAATGCAATTGCGGAATGCATTTCGTCGCCCTAAAGGGATAGGGCGTCATGACCTGCGGCCATTGCGGACGGAGTTCCGGACCCTAAGCGCAAATGGGCACGCGACAATAGTCCGAAGACGCCGAATAAATGTCAGGCCCCGTAAAAAATCCCTGTCGTTTTGAAGGTTACACGAGACCGACCGCCATCCCAGTAGAACAGGAATTTAGCACACTGTTCATCTTGCGTTCCGAGCAACTTTCGTATAAGCCTAAAGTATAAAAACAGCTGCATTTTAATATTTGGCGGATGGGGCTCGGGAGGAAGCGACCGTCCGTTATATATTTTTTAAATTGCAAGGATGTCACCAATGCAAGTCCTTATAGCGGATGATCATTCCCTGTTCCGTGAAGGGTGTAAGCTCCTGTTGAAGGAGCTCGATCCAAAGGTTCAGGTATTCGAGGCCAGCAATTTCGACGAAGTTCAGGAAACTCTGAAATCCAAGCCTGATCTAGACCTCATTCTTCTTGACCTGAAAATGCCTGGTATGGACGTAATCGATGGCGTGAGGCGAAGCCGGGAATTAGCGCCCGCAACACCGCTCGTCGTGGTGTCGGCGTTTGATGATCCTTATTATGCTCAACGGGTTATGGACGGCGGCGCGGCCGGCTATATCCCGAAATCGGCAAAAAATTCGGTCATCTCCAGCGCATTGAAGCTCATTCTTGCGGGCGGCCATTATGTCCCACCGGCACTGATGAGTGCAAAAGCCAGCCAATCCCATCACGGTGGCCATGGTGCTGAAGCGCTGGAAAATGTTCTGACGCCCCGGCAACGGGACGTTATGAGCCATCTTTCCCGAGGCGAGTCCAACAAGGGTATTGCAGACAAGCTCGGCCTGTCCGAGGGGACCGTCAAAGTCCACGTTGCGGCGATCCTCAAGGCGCTCAATGCATCCAATCGGACACACGCGGTCCTGATGGCCTCGGGGTTAGTGAAGGAATAGCGTCGACCAGCCAGGCTTGTTCCGGACCCGCGTCAATTTCGGTCAGGACCAACCTGGACATCTTAGGGGGTGGCGGCGTCATCCGGATTGCGGCGAGTGTGGAACGAGACAAGGGCGCGCAGACGGGCCGAGCTAAAGGGCTTTGTTTGAAGCGGAATGCCTTTCTCTCGCGCTTCGTCGTGTGCCTGACGGTCGTCGTTGCCAGTTATCAGGGTCGCCGGGATTTCTTGCCCAAACAAATCGCGAACTGCGTCGACCACATCAAGTCCGCTTTCCTCGCGGTTAAGATTGTAGTCCACAAGCATAAGGTCGGGGGCACCAGCGCCCGCGCATCGTTGGAGGGCTGCCGCGCGATCGGCTGCGAGAATGCAATCGTAACCCCAGCCTTCGAGTAAGCTTCGCATCCCCTCGGCTGTGACCTGGTCATCCTCAACGACGAGAACGAGGCCACGCTGTCCATCATTGAAGCGCGCGCCCGGGACCTCTATTCCGTCCCCCTTCACGCTGGCCAGGCTGGGCGAGCGGAACAAATACCCTGAAAACGGAGCCACGCTCAGCTCGGAGTCAAGCGTCAGGCGGTGCCCGAGCAGCATACAGGAACGATCGACGATCGATAGCCCAAATCCCAGAGAATGCACCGCGCCGGTCTCCGGCTGGCCGGATTCAAGACGGGTAAATTCTTTAAAAATGTCTCGCTGACGCGATTTCGGGATTCCTATTCCCGTATCCCAGACCTCCAGCGCCAGCCCGCCGTCCCGCAAACGCGCACCCACCAGAACCTTGCCCTTTGCCGTATAACGGATGGCGTTGGACACCAGATTATAGAGGATGCTCTTCAACAGGGCACGGTCGCTGATAATGGCGCGGGACGAAGGAACAACACGCAGTTCAACATCCTTGGCCTGGGTTTGCGGCCCCAACTCTGCGGCGATCTGTTCGAACAGCTCATTGACGCTCATCGTCTCAAAACGCGGCGTGACCACGCCAGCTTCAAGCTTGGAAAGATCAAGCACCGCGCGCAGCAAGCCCTGGGCGCCTTCGAGGGCCCGTTCCATGGTGCTGAGCACTTCAGCGCGCTGCTTCTCGTCTTTCTGGGCGTGCAACAGGCCAAGCATGATGGAGAGCGAATGAAGCGGCTGTTGCAGATCGTGACTTGTCGCCGCCAGGAAGCGCGACTTTTCCTCGTTCGCGCGTTCCGCAACCTCCTTGGCCTCCACCAGGGCGCGGCGTGCCGCGAGCTGCTCGGTGACGTCGGTCATGACAGAAATGAAGCCTTTAAGCGTGCCGTCCTGGTCGTATTCATAGGTCCAGTTGAACATAACATCGATCAGCGACCCGTCACGCCGCGTACACCGCGCAACATTGGGCGTGGGCTCCGGCCGCCCGTTGACGGCCCGGAAAAAGATTTCCTTCTGTTTCTCACACTCTTCCGGCGCGAATAGACCCCAGATCAACTGCCCTTTCACTTCTCCATAACCGTAGCCAAGGATTTCAGCGTGAGCCGGATTGGTCAGCGTAACCCGCCCTTCCGTATCGAACTCGGGCAATTCCGTGAGGGATGATTTCGATCAGTTTGCGGAACTGTTCCCGGCTTTCACGCAAGGCACCCGCCGCCCTGACACGGTCACTGACGTCATAGGCGAAGACACAGACCCCCGCGACGGCGCCGTCAACAATCCGGGGGTAGTAATGGTTTTCGACCGTCAGCTCCCGGCCACCGGTATCCGTGACGTCGGCCTGGAAGGTCACATTCTCCCCGGCCAGCGCGCGCTCAAAAGCGGAGCGGGGAACACCGTGCCCGCGTCCTTTTAGGACGAACGCTTCACACCCTGTCAGACTTTCCGGGGTTTCTCCGAAGAATGCAGCGAGGCGATGATTTACAAACCGATAATACCCCTCGCGATCCACATAACCGACCATAGCAGGCACCGATTCCAGCATGAATTCAAGGAAGCCCTGACTGTCCTCCATGACATCGCTCTCCGCTGGAAGGTTCTTTGCGGCACCACGCGGCGCTTTGGTCGTCATTGAGTCCAACTCAGCCCACACCGTTGTCGTCCTGCGCCCCTTCGCCCGGGCGGGACTGCCCCACGGTAGCGCCTGTCTCCTAAAAACCCTTTAAAGTTCATTGCAGAACGGCGTTCGTCGCAAATGATCAATCGCAAGATATACATTCCTCCGAAACCAGATACATCCTATGGGATAACTCATAATTGTATACCGTTTCAGAGAATGATGACGAACGAATTCTCGTCACAGCCCGAAATTGCCCGGTCTTCAGGGCTTATCCGTCCTGTGTATTACGGAGGGGTCACCTTGTCCCGCGACGCCAACATACCGAATTGCCTCAGAATAGAGGACAGCGCCGGAATGTCCTTGACGTAAGAGAGTGCGCGGTCGGCGTCGAGCCCTGCACGCGCCAGAGTCGCTTGATTGTCCTCGATAATCCCGCGCATCACCGCGGCGGTGAATTCCGGGTGGAACTGGATACCCCAGACGGACGTGCGGTAGCGCACCGCCTGATGCGGGTCGCGGTGGTTGGCGGCGAGCGCCACGGCACCCGGCGGCAGGTCCATGACCGACTGGTAGTGGGCGGCGTAACTCTCCCCGCCCTCGCCGATCACCGACACCAGCGGGTCCTGCGCCGCGCCTGCCGCGGCCGCGATCTCTACCACGCCATATTCGGGACCGTTCGGATTCCAGTCCACGCGCCCGCCAAGTGTCTGGGCAAGCAACTGGTGGCCATAGCACACGCCCAGAACGGGCAGACCGGGCCGGGTCGTAATCAGCCGCTTGAGCCAATCAGCCGTTCGCTCGCTCCAGTCTTCCCGGTCGGTCACCATGGCCGGCGAGCCAGTAATCAGAACCCCGGTGATGTCGTCAATCGGCGGCAGGTCCTCGCCCAGGAATGGCCGGACCACCTGGACGTCGCCGTCGGGCAGACCGAGCGCGCGCAGAAACATCGCGTCGAAATCCCCACCCGCCGCACGGGCGCGCGCCGACGACAGCGATCCGGTCTGGATAAGAAGAATAGACATGGCGGCAGTCCCTCGATACGTGAACGCAGGGGCTGCTATTCTGCCACCTCCGGACGGACAGGTACAGGGCGCGCCGGTGGTCGGGCGTGCATGAAAGGCGCTTTCAGCATCCGGCCAAGGCGGAGCTGTGCAGGGTCGCGGTCATCCTCGGCCAGGCCGCTGTATGCCCGTCCGCCGGCTCCGCCACATAGCTGCCAAACATCCGGTCCCAGATGGAGAAGACGCCGCTGAAATTACTCGATTGTTCCCGAAATCGGGTCGAATGATGAATTCGGTTTCCCGCGAGTTACCCGAGCGTGCAGTGCAGCATGATTGCGGAAGTTGTCAGTTTTCCCGACGGTGGGGGGGGTGGTGGGGAGATCCGGGATGAGAATCCCGTGCACTGCAATTGTTGAAGATTAGACCCGGTTCATCTCTCGTCAGGCTCATCAATTACGGCAGAAATAGCCTGCTTGAGGTCAGGGCCAATTCGCTTAAATCCGAACATTGTTGCTATGGCTTTTGCGAGTTGGTCACCCTCAACGTGTCCGTTTTCTTCAATCGCCAATTCGGCCGCTTTCTGAATTTCGATGGGCGGAAGCATTTCCGTTTTCAAAATGGGGCCAGTTAGATTGGATCGATCCCGTACTGGCGGGTCTTCCAACTGTTGTGGAGTGTACCAGAATTGATCAAAGGAGAGCAGCTTGTTCGCCCCACTCAGCCTCATGGAAGAAAGCGCTCGTTTCACGGCACCTAAAATTCGATTTCCTGTTCGCTCTTTTCCAAATTTCTCAGCCACTCTTCGGGCAACTTCGACTTCATGAACGGGCCCTTCGCATTCGACAATGCGGTAGGTTAAATCCGCCAGCAAAGGCAGTTGATAATTATGAGGCTCAACTCCGGTGATTTTTTCGGAGATATCAAAGGTCTCATACAATGGTCTCTTTTTTACGGGTATATCATCAAGAGGCGAGGTTCCTTCCAGTGTATTTTCGTCAAGATCTTCGGCGGCTCGTTTGTCGAATTCGGCTTGGAGCTCAGCATTAACGCCAGTAGGTGTAAGTCCCTCCCGAGCATTCTCCGCCGCATCGATCAGTGCCTTGGTGAGGCGCTCGATTTCAATTTTGCGGTTATAGAACCAGTCGGTGCTCCAAATCCGGTGGAAGCGCCACCCCAGGTCTTCGAGAACGGCTTGCCTAAGCCGATCCCTTTCGCGCGCCCATAAGGCCGAATGATAGGTCGCACCATCACATTCAACGGCCAGGATATATTGTCCCGAATGAAGCTTATCCCGTACTGCAAGATCAAGCCGAAAGCCTGCACTGCCGACTTGGTAATCCACTTCGTAGCCCAAATCTCGGATGACCTTGGCGATATCTTCCTCAAGGGGCGAGTCAGGCCCGAGACCAGTAACTCGTTCTTCCCGGCTAATTCCTGTTTTGGCAAAATCCAGATAATGCTTGAGGACGACGGGTCCCCTATTCTTTGTTCGCCTCGGGTCGATGTCGCCTGGTTCAAAGGAGCAAAACACTTCACATCGGACTCGCGCCCTGGTAAAGAGAACATTCAATCTTCTCTCGCCGCCGTCTTTGTTCACTGGACCAAAGTCCATTGAGGGCAAACGTCCCCCCGCTTCAGCAGGGCCATAGCAAATACTGATAAGAACGACGTCTCTCTCATCGCCCTGGATATTCTCAAGATTTTTTACGAACAGGTCCTCCGCCTTGCCTTCACGAAGGAATTTGTCCAATCGCGGATCTTTGCGTCGTGTGAACTCAAGGAGTTCATTGATATGAGTTTGCTGCACTTTCGATAATGTTGCTATTCCCAAAGACAGGTCAGGGCATTCCCTTGAGTGTTGAGCAACACGGTCAACAATTGCCTGGGCTTCTATCGGGTTGATGTTTTTACCTGACCTGCCCCGGTGATAGATTCCATTCACCTTCGTGAAGATCAGTCCAAATTTTTCGTCATTCTGGACAGGGGACGGAGGTAGAATTAGCTCACCGTCATAAAATTCTTCATTAGATACTCTGATCAGAGACGGGTCCTTGGAACGGTAATGCCAAGTGAGCATCCTCGGCTTGCCCCCTACGCCCCGTGCCTCGGCCAATGACAAAATGCTCTCCATTTCGGTCGCGCGCGCGGCGCCCTGCAAGGGATCGTCTTCCTCCCCTAAATCCGTATCAGCGTTATCGGTTAGCCGAGAGAAGAAATTAGATGGCGGCATTTGTTTCTGATCGCCAACCACTATGATTTGCTTGCAGCGGGCAATTGCCCCGAGTGCGTCTTCAGGCCGGACCTGGCTCGCCTCATCGATTACAAGAATATCGAACTCAAATTTCTCGGGTGGCAAGAATTGAGCAATCGAGACAGGACTTATCAGAAATACAGGCTTAATACGTTGAATTGCACTAGCGGCTCGCGTCATAAGCTGCCGAACAGGTAAGCGACGTGACCTCTTTCCAATTTCTCCCCTAATGACGCCCATTTCCCCGGCCGAGCCACTGGGCAGCTGGCCCAAGTGTTGTGCAAGGATCTCCCGGCGGGTATCCTTGATGCGTTCTTTCTCCAATGTCTTGAAGTCTTGCGCATCCTGACCCCGATCCTCGGTCCGGAACTGATTTAGCTCAGGCGTTAATGCGGCTTTCCAAAGCGCCTCAGCACGCGCGTACCTGAGCTCGACCTTTGCCTTTTGTGCACCAAGCTCGCCAACATCAATCAACGTACGAAGTTCGCCTAACCCATATTTTTCAAGATTTTTGCCAATGAGCTGGATCTTGGTCCACTCTCCGTAAGCCTCCGAAATTGAACCTGCAACGCGAGAAAGGGTTTCGTGCACCTCGGTCAAGACTATATTTTGCAAGTCTCTGGGGCCGTCGTGCTTATCAAATTCAAATAGCAATTTCTGCGAGATTTCCGCGCACGAATTTGAGAGATCGCTTGCTTCCTGGCCAAGTATGTCTTTCAGACGAGAATTGCCTGCCCGATTCTTCGCCAGGGAAATGGCATTGCCATAATTGGTAACTCTACAGATCTGAGATACCGCTCGTGCCCATTCAGCCCCTGCCCGCAAACCCGCAAACTCGGTTCTTTGGCCCCGCCAATCCTCGCCAATGCGAGCCGAGAGAAAGTCCTCTTCTTCTTTCAGGTCTCTTGCAAACTTTTGGACAAGCAGAAGTTGATCAAGCAGCACTAACCTATCATCGGCCTTTTTGGGTACTGGGCTTTTGAGTATCGCTGCGAGCTGTTTTCCCGCTTGCCTGTAGGAGGCACCCAACCTACTCCAAAAAGAGCTCTGACCCGCAACAATGTCAGCTCGAAGGCTGGAAACCTCCGCCACCCAAGCATGGTCTACAAAATTTGTCTCGGCGTCGCTTTTTGCAGCTTGAAAGTTCTCGCCCGTCTTTAGGGCGTCTATCAAGCGGCCCGAGATGTCTTGTGACAAAAAGGATTTAAGGGTCCTCGCTGAACAATCCGGCGCCCCCTCTATTTGCTTAACTAATTTAAGGAGTGTTCCGCACCCGGAAAAGGTCAGATCTACATTAGCGTCAAGCTTAGAGATAAGACTGTTGCCCTCTCGGATCAGCAGCGCGAGCTTTTCGACAGTTCGGTCAATTTCCGGTTGTAACCGTTCAAGGTCTGTGGGCTGCAAGTCCAGATTTCCTACACCGTGGAGCGGATGATTACGGAGCCCGTTATACGCCTCAACCTTGCGACCGTATTCCTCGACATAAATCAATAATTGGTCCAGCAAGTCCCGATCAATTTTGGTGAGGTCAGCTTGAAAAAGTCTTGGGCTTGGAGCTCCTTCTCCCTTGAGTTTAGCCTAAATCCCGATAACGGTGTGCGGCGTTTCCCCCGACTTGAGAATTGGTTGATGCAAAATGTCGGAGGCCTGATTCAGGTTGTCCCGGACTTTTTGCAGCTCATCCGGAGGGGACGGCATGCTTGGCACGGCAGCGCCTGATCTAAGGGTCCTTGCCAATTCAGTTAATATTGCCTTTTTATTCGCGGACCGTGAGTGCAGCTCCAGACAAATGTCACGCAGACCGGCATCAACCAGTTTCTTGTGAACAACCTCTAGGGCGGCCATTTTCTCGGCCATGAAGAGAACTCGTTTCCCATCATAGACGGCCGAGGCAATAATGTTTGTTATCGTCTGTGATTTTCCGGTCCCGGGCGGTCCCTGCACGACCAGGCTGCGATGATCGCGCACCTCCTCGATGACCTTCGTTTGAGATGAATCCGCATCAACAACTTGAATAATGTCTGCCGGTGCAAGTACCTGGTCGAGTTTCGTATCCTTGTCAAAAAGCGGCGGCTCACTGGTGATCCCTCCAGCCAGCAATCCCCGTGTGAAAGGATGTCCCAAAAGAGCCCCGGACGGCCAGTTATTCGGGTCCAAGTCCCTGTACATCAGCAGCTTTGCGAAGGAAAAGAAACCGAGCTGCATCCCATCCCGATCGATGGACCAGTTTGCCTTTTGAGCGATACGCTTGTCGATTTGATCGAAGTAGGAACTGGGGCACCATTCGTCGTCAATATCGATTTCAGGAATCTTGATGCCAAAGTCGTTCTTTAAGCGTTCCTGAAGTGGCAGGTTAGCTTCGATGTCGTCGTCTCGTATTGAGATCTCATACGTCGCAGTTCTGGCGTTCCGGGTTAGTTGTACCGGTAATAGAATAAGAGGCGCTTCTCTCTTTACCCCAGAATTCTTGTCTTCATACCAGGTCAGAAAACCGAGCGCCAAAAACAGGATATTTATGCCCTGCTCCTGCTCGGCAGTGTGTGCGTCCTTTGCAAGTCGGAGAAGGCGCTTCTGCAGTGCGTCTGGTGTTAGATAGGTTTCAAGTTTGTTATCCGTGTATCGACTTTCATCGAAATCCCCCGCCCCACTCCAGGCACCTAGCTTCGGAGTATCGGAGGTATTCTCTTTGTCGGTTTCGACTTCTGATCGAAGCGCATGAAATCGCATTTTCCTGTGCTTGCGATTTTTCCTGTGCTTGCGATAAAGGATCGTGAATATGTCGTCGGACCGCTCGTTCACAATGTTCAGGGCATTTGCCCTGACATTTGCTCGGTTGACATGTATTAAACGGTTGCGGGTACCGAGCTCAACAAGACGACGTCGGCTTTGTTCCAGAAATTTCAAGACTGCGCGGTCTTGCTCTCTTCTCTTGTTACCCTGACTCGCGATGTCTTCCATATCGCTCCCCAACTGCTCACAGTCCAAAGCTCAAGTAGACGCTGATACCTTTTCGAGCGATCATTGTTGTATTGACGGTTGCAATGATCCCCCTTCCCCCATAATTCGTAACGGGGGGAGGGGGGGGCCAAAACGCTTGAGACCACTATAGAGAAGATTGTACGTAACGAGAAAGAGCAAATTCATAATTCTATCGTTGAGAATAGTATCGGTTGCAGTGTTCACAGAAGCACAGAGGACGAGTTACCAAAATTCGCCTATCGTGACATCCCGCCGCTATGGCTAGCGGACAGAACCTTCCGCCCTACATTCCCCATAGGAACCATCGCTAATCTATGAAGACGATTGCTTTTTCTGCTGCTTCCGGCTGCACGCGACTGGTGCGCTTCCCCAGTTATGCTATTCTCCCCTCGCTCAAGTAAAAGGAGACATCCCCGTGGCCCATCCCTCTTTGATATTGCTGGTCAAGTTCAAGTCATCCCTGCCGCTCGACGAGGTGATGGAGGTTGCCAACCGCCGGGCGGACGAGTTTCGGGCACTTCCCGGATTGCAGCAGAAATATTATGCGCAGGACACCGCGACCGGGGAGATTTGCGGGCTTTATATTTGGGAATCAAAGGAAGCCTTCGATGACTATCGCCAGTCGGAGCTCCGGGCCACCATCGCGGCGGCCTATCAGGTGGAAGGCGAGCCGAGCCTCCAGGTTCTCAACGTCCTGATGCCGCTGCGCGATACGGACTCCTAAAAGGATTGGCGCTTCTCACAGGATTTGCTGACGCTCGGTGTCGAACGAGGTTGAGCCTCCGAAAGCCCGCCAACCACAAAGGGCGCCCTTCGGGGCCCCTTGATGATTGGCGCGCCTGGCAGGACTCGAACCTGCAACCTACGGCTTAGAAGGCCGTTGCTCTATCCGGTTGAGCTACAGGCGCCAAGGGTGGGCGTACCCCCCGATCGTCATCCCGGACGAACGCAGGTGAGATCCGGATCCAGTTTGTCTTCCTTCTTTCACCTGGATTCCCGCCTTCGCGGGAATGACAGGTAAGGACAAGGGGAAGGCCAGCGGGCAATGCCCCTACCCCCTTCGCCATTTAACGAAAATTCTCAGCGTAGGACTTGACCTTGGGCGTGCGCACGTGGGGGCGGATCACCGTGTAGGGCATGTTGCTGCGCTTGGCGAAGGCAACCGCCGCTTCCTCGCTCGGGAATTCGATCCGAAGCTGGGAGCGCGTATCGCCGGACCCGGGCCAGCCCATCAGCGGGTCGAGATCGCGCTTCTCCTCAGGCTCGAACTCAAGCACCCAATGGTGCGTGTTCGCCCGCCCCGATTGCATCGCATTTTTCGTCGGCTGGTAAATCCGGGCCACCATGCGCAACGCCCTCCTGTCTCATCCACAGAAATTCTCGCGGTCTTTTACCCCAATCGGCCGCAATCAACAAGATGGCACGGGCCGGGCCCCAATCGCTGGAAGACTGGCACCGGGACCATGGCCTGCTCGAAGACGTTTGAACCGGTCAGGAGATGTCCCGTTGCCGCGGCCGTTCAGCGCCGCAGCTCAGCCTCAGGACGGTGAGGCCCATAAAGATCAGGTTGACCGCCAGCAGCCCGCCAAATACCCAGGCGGAATCGAACGGCCAGGCATAGAGAATCGCGCCACCGGCGAGGATGCCGACAACTCCGCTGACACCGACTGTCAGGCGCTCTCGTCTGGCCGCTGTTGAGGCCATAAAAGCAAGCTGGATGATGCCCTGGACAAAAAAGCCCGCGCCGGTAATCAGCGCCATGGAAAACAGGCCAATCACGGGAAACAGAACCAGAAGAAGCCCCATGGCCAGAAAGATGACGGCGGGAATCGTGTGGCCGAACGAGGCATAGAGACTGGAACGGCCCGTACCGGACAAATGAATGATGGCGAAGGCGATGAGCAGACTACCGTAAAACAGTTCCGCGGACAGGCCGGCGA
This sequence comes from uncultured Alphaproteobacteria bacterium, assembly GCA_963746725.1. GTDB lineage: Bacteria > Pseudomonadota > Alphaproteobacteria > Sphingomonadales > Govanellaceae > J090. The sequence goes on from CAVVCF010000009.1 coordinate 130,456, forward strand.
GGAGCGGAAACAAAATCGCAACCACGCCCAGAACGACCATCATCATACCTGCGAAAAACATGGAGACCGGGCCTTTCCTGACAAACACTTGGCGACACTTTCAGAATAATGCGTCAGCAGCTTCCCCGCCTTGTTGTCAATATAACTTTTTGTAAGGTTTGAGGCCGTCCCGCCAGAAACCTGAAAAATATGTAAGGTAAGGGCAATCCTGGGTGCAGGAATTGCGGGCATTCTCAGGTCCGTCGCAAACATTCATCACCAAACTGAAAGGCGGGCCACGCTTCCTGAAAAAATCCAGATTTCTGAGCCGGAATGCGCCCCTGACGCCGTTGCCACTTGTCCCCCCCCTCCTCCGCTGCAAACGGCGTGACCAACCTCCGGCAAATACCGCCGTCCTCCCCGGTTCCCCCCCCCCGGCCGGCTGGAGGACGGACGGTTTTTGGTGTAGTGATCATATCCGGAGGTTTAGATGTGTATCCTGGTCGTAGAGGATGATGAAAAGACCGCGGCCTTCGTCAAGCGTGGCCTCGAACAGGCAGGCGCGGTGTGCGATGTGGTTGGGAACGGCAGGGACGCGGTTTCCTCCGCCCTGCAGTATGACTACGACGTCGCCGTCGTCGACCGCATGCTGCCAGGCCTTGATGGCGTATCCGTCGTGAAGGCCATCCGCGCCAGCGGCAATCAGGTGCCTGTCCTGTTTTTGAGCGCCCTCGGCGCGGTCGAAGATCGGGTCGCGGGCCTCGAAGCGGGCGCTGACGATTATCTCGCCAAGCCCTTCGCTTTTTCCGAATTGAAGGCGCGCATCGACGCGCTGATGCGGCGCCCGCCAGCCCGGCAGGAGGAGACCGTCCTGCGCACCGGTGGCCTGGAATTGAATCTTTTGTCAAGAAGAGCGGTGCGCGACGGCGTCACGATCGATCTGCAGAACAAGGAATTCCTTCTGCTTGAGGTTCTGATGCGCAATGCCGGGCGGATCATGACCAGAACCATGCTGCTGGAAAAGGTATGGGATTTCAATTTCGATCCGCAGACGAGTGTGGTCGAAACCCATATCAGCCGTCTGCGCGCAAAGATCGACAAAGACTTCGATACGCCGCTCCTGCACACTGTGAGGGGGGCGGGATACAAGATCGATGCGGCCTCTTGAATTATGGAAAAGCACGCCGTTCAAGATCGCCATTTTAAATGCGGTGACCTCGGCGCTGCTGATCATCCTGACGGCGCTGATTCTCTATCACAATTTTCACGCCCTTTCGCGGGCGCGCTTAAAGCACCTCCTGGAAGACGAATACGCTTTCCTGGAAGATAGCTACGCGACCGGCGGCCTTCCCGGACTGCAGAGCGAACTCAACGACGAAATCAGCGCCTACGCAAATGCAAACCGGGTCTATGCCGTGGTCTCACCGGGCGGCGGGATCATTGCCGGCAACGCCCGCAAGGTGCCGGATTTTAAGGGCTTTGCCACACTGAAGCCCGGCTCCCTAGGGCTGACGACGTCGGACAACTATATGGGGCTGTCGCGGCGGCTGGGTGATTTCAAAGTCGTTATCGCAGTCGAAAACGTGTTCTTCGACGAGATCAGCTACGACCTTTACTCCACCTTGCTTTCGGTCTCCTTTGCCATCGGCATTGTGTCACTCATCATCGGCGGCGTCATTGGCGCGGGGGCGGCCTCAAGACTGCGAGGGATGGCGCAATCGATCGATCAGTTCGCCAAAGGGGATATGGCCACACGGATCCCGGTTTCGGGAGCCGGCGATGATATCGATATGCTGGCCCGGCAGGTCAATCAGAAACTGGACCGCATCCAGGAACTGATGACGGCTTTCCGCGAGATCGGCGCGGATATCGCCCATGACTTGAAGACACCCTTGTCACGGCTTTACCTCGACCTGCAGACGCTCGCCGCGGACTGCGAGAGGGATAGCGATTTTCGCGAGCGGCTGGAAGGCGCGGTCGAGCAGACCGAGAGCATTGGCGCGATGTTCGAAGCCATTCTGATGCTTGCAAGCCTGGAAAACAGCCCGAAGGTGGCGCAAGCCGAACGCATCGACCTCAACGCGCTTTGTCAGGACCTCGCCGAGACCTATGAAGCCATCGCCGCGGACAAAAACCAGTCGCTGACACTTCGATGCAGTGGTACGCCGCAGGCCTGCGTCGAAGGCGACCGCAAGCTCCTTGCCCAGATGATCGTGAACCTGATCGAAAACGCCATCCGGCACACCCCGGAGGGATCGTCCATCGGCATCGATATCGCACAAAATGAGGAAAATGGCGCCGTCCTCACCATTTACGACAACGGACCCGGCATCCCGGCGGAGGAACGGGAGAAGGTCTTCCGCCGGTTCTATCGCGCCGAACAGAGCCGGACCACCCCGGGCTCCGGGCTTGGCATGACGCTGGTCCACGCCATCGCCGACAAGCATCATGCCAGGATCGAGCTCGACAGCGCCAATCCCGGACTCATTGTCAGAATCCGGTTTCCGGCGCCAGCGTCCTGACACGTCCCTCTGCGCCATAGGCCGCCGCAGATTGGCGCGAAGCCTTACCTTTTTTTGATTCTCCGGCAACACTCACGCTATTACGCGCCGGTACAAAAAGCATTGTCTGAACTCTCAACCGTTAGGAGACTGAAAATGCTTTATCGTAACCTCATTCTGGCAGGTATTATGGGCGCGTCCATGATAGGCGCCGGAGTGGCGCAAGCTGCAACCTTAAGGGAAGAAGGTCCCCGTCCCTTCGACCCCGTGCTCTCGATGGCCGAACGTATGGCCCCGCGCAATGAATTCTTCCTGGATTCCAATGAAGACGTAGAGCTTATCCGATTTACAACCCCAAGGGATAACGATCTCTGCGTGCCACGCACAACCTACGACAAAAGTCTTCAGGGCCGCCGGCAAAAGAATGCGCTCAAGGTCACCTGGGACAACAACACGGCCGTCGTCAAACCGGGCCATTGCCTGTCGTTCGACGCCAAGTCCGTCAAAGTGAGACCCGCTGACCCGCTGGGCAACGACGAAGAGCTGGTCGGCACCATACGGACCCATAAGTAATCATGGCCTGTCGAAAGCGGGCGTCGTTTTGCTCGCCAACGGCTTCATTAGCCCGATCGATGAGTTGCCCGATCGTCAATGGCCGTCGCCGGGATGTCCCGTTCAGCGACGGCCATTGCCGTACAACCGCTTCAGCACCAACCACCGCTGTTCCAGGCTATGAAATCCCTTGGCCCGGCCGGGAACAATCCGTATCATCGGCCGAACCATAGGAAGGGACAATCACACATGACCAGCTACGGAACGGTGGGGTCAAACGACCTCGAAAAAGCCAAAGTCTTTTACGACCAGATCATGGATCTCATTGGAATGCAGGGGATCATCGAGCACCCCTCAGGCGGGCGCATTTACGCCAGTCCCGACGGCCGGATGTTTGCCGTGCTCGGACCATACGACGGCAAGGAAGCCACGGTCGGTAACGGCTCCATGCACGGATTCGCCATGGACAGCCGGGCCAAAGTGGATGCGTTCCACGCCAAGGCCCTGGAGCTTGGCGGCACCAGCGAGGGCGAACCGGGACTCCGCGGCCCCGAGGACATGCATTTATACTTCACCTATGTCCGCGACCCGGAAGGCAACAAGCTCTGCGCCTTTCGGATCGGGCCTGAATAGGCGCCTCAGCCCTATAGGTCCTCAAACGGCGTGTAGGGATATTTGATCCCGAACGCCGCCGGGCCGAAGGTATTAAGCGCCGCCTCGGTCCGCATGATATCGGGCACGCCCACCGCCATTACCTTGACCCGCTGGCCGAACTTGAGCGATTCGGTGGTAATCGGCTCGGCGGTTTCCCGGTCGAGGATGGTCACGAGGTCTGGCACCATGGCGACCGCCTTGCCGTTACGCTCGGCAAGCAGAAACTCGTTCTGGAATTCGATGGTCATGGTATCGCTGGCATCTTCGAGGCCGGCGAGGATGAGCTGCCCCTTGGCAAAACCGGCCTTGGTTTCACGCAGGATGTCGACGATCTTGCCGTCGAATATGACCCGCGCGCAGCGCGCAGGCTCGGTCTTGGCAAAATAGTCGGTGAGCGCCGCAAAAGGGTCCGTCTTGGCGCGCCGTGCGCGGTGGATGGTCTGTCCGATTTCGAGCGCCAGCGTAATCGTTCGGGGCACGCAGGTCTCGCGCACCGCCTTTCCGCTCATCGGGTAGAGCGAGATCTGGGCGATGGCGCCGAGCGCCACCACGTTGGAGCGCGCCAGATGTTCCGCGAACCGGTTCGAGCGCGCGTCGATCACAATGCTGTCGCCCTGCTCGCCCGCAAGCGCCAGCGGCGTGGCGCTGTTGCCATAGACCCCAAAGGTGACCATCTGTAGCTCGGGAAACGCGCGTCCCATGCCGTCGCCGTTCACGACAGGCAGGCCCATGTGCGCGCCCACCACCAGCGGCAGCGTGCCGTTCACGCCGCCCGCTTCAATGCAGATGATGGCGTCCGCCTTGCGGCCAAGCCGGCGTTCCAAGGCCCTGAGCGACGCTTCCGCCGCGTCCACACAGGGGATTTTCTCAATCATCACCGTGGGTGCGCCAATGCCGGCGGAGGCCACCACCAGCGCGTCGTCTGGCAGATCCTCAAGTTCCATGATGTTCAGATCATAGCCGTCTTCGAGCGCCTGCTTGAGCATCAACCGGCCGATATAAGGGTCGCCCCCGCCCCCGGTTCCCAGAAAGCCCGCGCCGGTGGCCAGTTCAATCAGGTCTTCGACTTGGATATCCATTTTACTCTCCCTGGACGTCTTGGGTGGCAGCGGTCACAAGGTTGCCCACGGCCTTGACCCGCACCCGGACGGCCCCGCGGGGCGCATAGGACAGCGGGATTTCCTCAACTTCGACAATCTTGACCGAATCCGGCGCCGCGCCGGCCGCGACCGCCTTGGCGACCGCGTCATCCTTGGCCTGGGCGAGCGCCTTGTCCCGGCCCATATCCTCGTAATGCATCACACCGTCGGTTTCCCCGCCAACCTGGGCGATGGCCGCGCCAATGGCGTTGGCTTCGGCGGACCGCTCCGGAATGATAAGGTTGGCAACGCCCTTCAGGGGCCGGTCGATCAGGATGCTGCCGCCGCCGACAAGCACCACGTCCATTTCCTCAGCCGACGTTTTCATGCGGTCGATGGCGGTCTCGGCAAGCCGATGAATCTCGTCCACCGCCGCCTTGATCAGGGCTCCGTCAAGGCCGGCGACCCGGTCCCGGTCGCCAATGTCAGCGTATCCCGCAGCAACTGCTATGTCGGTCGCAGTCAGGGTGTCCCCGCCAAAAACGAGCGCATCCTCGGTCAGCCGGTAGCCGACCGATTTGGGCCCGACCGTTACCGTCTTGCCGTCCGCAACCAGGCTGCCGCCGCCGAGGCCGATGGCCAGGATATCGGGCATGCGGAAATTGGTCCTGACCCCGCCGATATCGACCGCTACGGCGGATTCCCGGGGGAAGCCATTGGTCAGCACACCGACATCGGTGGTTGTGCCCCCGATATCGACCACAACGGCTTCCGATTTGCGCGACAGATAAGCGGCACCCCGCATGCTGTTGGTCGGCCCCGAGGCGAAGGTGAGCACCGGGTATTGCTCGACAAAATCGGCACTCATCAGGGTGCCGTCATTCTGGGAGACATAAAACGGTGCATGAATACCGAGGCTGCCCAAGGCAGAGCGGAAGGATTGCACCACCCTGACCGACAGATCGGCGAGACAAGCGTTCATAATCGCAGCGTTCTCGCGCTCGATCAGGCCAACCCGGCCAAGCTCACTGGACAGGGTAAGTGTGACATTGGGGATCTCTTCTCGCAGGATTTCCGCGGCGCGCTGTTCCATCCGTTCGTCAATGGGGGAAAAGATTCCGGCAACGGCGACCGACGCAATGCCCTGTTTGCGGATATCGCGTGCGGCGTCACGGACCTGGCCTTCATTGAGCGGCCGGATCTCCTGCCCGTCGAACTCGTATCCCCCTTCGACCATATAAACATGATGGCCGATGGCGTTCACCAGCTCCTCGGGCCAGTCGATCAGCGGGCGGAGACTCTTGCCGGCCGGCAGACAGAGCCTGAGCACCGCCACTTCATTCAGGTTCCGGCGTTCGACAAAGGCATTGGTGAACTGGGTGGTGCCGATCATTACGTTATCGATCGCGCCGGTCTCCACCTTCGAGCGGGACAGCACATCCCGGATCGCCCGCACGACGCCGGTGGCGACGTCTGACGTTGTGGGTGATTTGACCGAGTCTATGACCGTATCGCCATCGAGAATGGCGGCATCCGTATTGGTCCCGCCGACATCTACGCCAATTCGCATCTGGTTCATCCCTTCTCAACTAGTGAGCCCAGTTTAGGGGCTCTACCCGCCTCGGCGAACGGTCGATGTGGGTAAGCCTACCGTAAAATACGGGTAGGCCAGCCGCCGGAATGGGGAAACTCACAGCCCCCGCTTCTCGGCGACGGCAACCGCCATGCGGCGCGAATGTACGCCCAGCTTGCGATAGAGGTTGCGGAGGTGGAACTTGACCGCGTTATCCGTCATGTCGAGACGCCGCGCAATGACCTTGTTGGACCCACCCACTTTCAACTCGGTCAGAATGTCGCGCTCACGATCGGTGAGGATAAGCGCACTCAAATCGGTATCGCCTGCACGATCTTCCCCCTCGAACGCAGCGACAATTTCCGCTATCCAGTCGAACACGGCTTCCGGAATGGTCGCGACCCCCATGTGATCGACCGCGGTCTTCAACAGGACCCGCATGGGTTCGCCGAAATCGAGAAACATGCGGATGAACCGCCCTTCCCTCGCGTCACTGATCGCGAGTTTCAGGAATTGCGCGGCAGCGACCAGATCGTCCATCTCGAGCGCCGCAAAAGCGCGCAGAATCCGGATCTGGATCAACCGCCGCCGGTGTTCACCCTCAAGGCACCGCTGCTCCACGTCCTCCAACGATTTGTCGGCCCGGACCGCATTGCCTTCCGCAAGGGCGAGCCAGGCAAGGGTGACCGTGCCCTCCTCCCGTTCCCGCCAACTCAAGGGTCCCTCGGGACCGGAGGCAATTACATCTTCGAGTCCGATCTCCTGGACCACCGCGCGGGCCTCCGCCGTCTTGCCGTCACGCAGCAAGAGCCACGCTTTCTTAAGGGACAAATTCAGGCTCAGGCGCTGATAGTCGAACCTTTCCGCCACCCGGAAACCGGCGGTCAGAACATCGAGCGCGGCCTTGAGGCCCCGCTCGGCATAGGCAACGAACGCCATCGTCCTGTACGCCGAGGCATAAAGCTCCACCCAGCCTTCCGAGTGTTCAATCTCGCGGAGCGCCTCGAATATGAGGTCGTTGGCGCGCTCGAGCTCGTTGCGCTCATAGGCAATCTCGGCCTCGAACACCGCAAAGCGCAGGCGCAAGCCTTCCTCGTTGCCCAGATACCGGATGATTTCGGCCTTGCCCTTTGCGAGGTATTCCCGCGCCTCGTCGAGACGCCCCTGGGTGATTGAAAACATCGCCAGATGGATGAGCAGGAAGCTGCTGCCATAGCGCATGCCGGACCGGCTGAATTCATCATAGCTGTTGAGCGCTGAGGCCCGCGCGCTGATAAGCTCGCCCCTGCGGTAATAAAGAAGCGCCAGGATATTGTTCAGGAGCCCGCGATAGGCAAAATCAGCGGCCGTCGCGTCCTGCAGCAGGCGCTCGGTCGTCCTGACAAGGTCTGCCGACGGCTTCACGTCGCGATAGACCGCATCAAGCGCGCCGACAAGATCCAGATCCGTTCGCAAGCCGGTCGCCACCGCCGGTTTCATGTTGTCTAAAAGCGCCCGCGCAAGCGTCTCGGCATGGCCATAGAGCCGGTTGCCGTCTTCAATGTTGCCCTCTTTCATGAGGAGATATGCAATTGCCGTGCACAGCCGTGGCCGCTTTTCAATTTCGTCGAAGGGCAGAATATCGCGGAGCCGGATAACTTCCTGAATCTTTCCACCAAGAATACGGCGGACCCAGCTAACCTCGTCGGCGAGGTCTGCCGCATGCTCGACTGCTCCGGCGAGAACCGCATGGCGAACCGCCAGAAGCGTGGCGCAATGGTTCGAATACCAATCGCTGGCCTTGCGATGCAGCGCCGTCACAGCGCGTTCCCCCTGTCGCCTCAACTGCCCCTGAAGATATTCCGCAAGAGTGGGATGATAGCGAAACCAGGTTTGCTCGGGATTGAGGGGTATGAGCGGGACACCCATTTCGTGCAGCGCACGCAGCCGGTCCCATCCATCCTCAAGGCCGGTGAGCGCGTCGGCCAGATCCCCGTTAATCCTCTCAACAACCGAAGTCGCAATTAAGAACATGCGGTCGTCTTCGGGCAGATCGGCGACAATCTGGTCGGCAAGGTAAGCCGCCATAGCCTGCACCGAGCCTGAAAAGTGGGAAAGCGCGCCCGGGTCCGCGGTCCGCTTCAGCCAGAGCCGCGCCAGTTGCAACGCGACCGGCCACCCTTGCGTGCGGTGATTGAGGTCTTTGACCTGATCCGGGGCGACGCCGGGGCCGAAGAACCGGTCAACCTCCGCCTCGGTAAATTTGAGATCCGCCTCGTCAATTTCCAGCAAGCGTCCAAAGGCGCGCAGCTTGGACAACGGAAATCCCGGCCGCGTCCGGCTCGATATCACCAGATGGAATTTCGCCGGCACATGCCGGATGAATTTCTCAACCAGACGGTCAACGGCATGAGAGCCCGCCAGATGGTAGTCCTCGAGAATAAGGATAATGCGGTCGCAGGGCTCGCGCTCCACCGCCTCATCGATTGCCTTCAGGAACACGCCCTCAGGCGGCACGCGATTCTCGCCCCGCGCCATCCGGGGCAGGTCGCCGAGCTGAAGTCCCGCGTTTTCGAGCGCGGACACCATATCGGCAGAAAACACCACGGCATCGCGATCATCCTCATCGAGGCTGAGCCAGGCCGCCCGCGTCTGCGTATCCTGGCGGAGGGTTTCCCACCACTGGGACAAGAGCGTGGTCTTGCCAAACCCGGCGGGGGAGCGGAGTAAGGCCACGCTGTAGGACTCCGTATCATCGAGAGCGGCAATCAGCTGAGGCCGGGGCAAAAATCCACGCGCAACTGGGGCGGCAGCGACTTGCCGGTTGACAGTCCGCCTCGCCTCTCATTTGTTTTGCCGTCTCGTGCCAACGCTGGGTCGTCCAACATATCAAAAAGATGCGAGCCGACTATGCCGGCCCGCACCAATCATACCGGAGGAACGCTTCCAATCAGAAATGAAACTGCAATTCCGCACCATACTGCCGGGTCCGGCCAAACCACGCGATGGTGGTACCGTTGGGGACCTGGGGTTATCGAAAACCGGGACCCGCGTTCCTTTTCGCGAACGCCGGGAAGCCTAGAACGGGCTACCTGTCACTGCCAATCGAGGGGCCGGGTAGGACGAAAATGTTTTTCGGGTAGAGATATATTGCCCGACTTTTCCGGAACAACCACAAAATGATATATTATCGTTTATTATAAGTATTTTATATAAGTTTATTAAGGTGATATTGTAATTATGGAGCAAACGATCCTACCGCCTGATGGCGCTTATCATTCCATGGGGACAATGCTAGGTTAGGATAGACCGTTGAGACCATCGTGTTCCTTTGCGCGAACGCTTTTATGAATTCGGAACACTGTGGAGATTGAAAATTATGAGCCAACAAATCCATGTGATTACGCCGGTGCTGCCGGCTGATTTTCGAAGTGCTGACGACTTCAAAGACTTTGAAGGCGACGGCATCACCGTTACCCAGGAATTCATCGACCGGGGGCCCCCTTCCATAGAAAGCGAATTCGACGAAGCAATGGCCATTCCCGACACGCTTCGCGCGGCAGTCGAGGCCGAACAAAGCGGCGCTGACGCCATCGTGATAGACTGCCTTGGCGACCCCGGCGTCAAGGCGGCCCGCGAGCTGGTGTCGATCCCTGTCGTTGGGCCGGGCACAACTTCGATGCACTGGGCGGCGCAGCTTGGCGGACCATTCTCGGTGGTCACCGTGCTCGACAGCGTGGTGCCAATGATCGAAAATCTGGCCCGCGTCGCTGGTCTCGACGGCAAGCTCAAGTCCATTCGGGTCGTCAACATCCCGGTCCTCGAGCTGGAGGCTGACATGGGCCGGCTTTATTTGGACCTTGGCAAGGAAGCCGTCAAGGCCGTGCGGGAAGATGGTGCGCGCGCCATTGTGCTTGGCTGTACCGGTATGCTGGGCTGTGCGAACGCAGTCGAGGACGCCCTGAAGAAGGCAACCGGAGCCTACGTACCGGTGGTCGACCCTGTGCCGGTGGCGCTGATGCAGGCCATCGGGTTCATCGGGCTCGGGCTGCGCCAGAGCAAAATCACCTACGCGCCGCCGACGGAGAAACCACTCGCCGGGTACGACTTCCCGGCCCGCACCAAGCTCGCCGCGGAATAGGCGAACCGCGCCGGAGCGGATATGCCCCACCCATGGCCGCCAGCATCCGGGCGTCGACCGCATCGGTCTTGGCCCGTGTCTCCTGCGCCTGGGCGAACCGGCGGGCCTGCAGGGGATTGACCTTGACCAGGGGGAAATCCCTGAGCGCTGCCTCGAACGCCTTGTGATAAGGGCCCGTGGGTTCGAACACGATCCGGTCCACCGGCTCCCGGGACAGCCAGGTCGCAAGGTCGCGGAACCCCTTCGGGCTGTTGCTGAAGCGTGCCGCAGCGCCGTCGCCGAGGCGGTGCGCATCCAGATGGGATTTGGAAATATCAATGCCGATGCTATGATCATTCATCTTCGCCATGTCCTATGCTTGTCATCCGTGCTGCGAACACGGGTATCCGTTCAGGCCTCATGCGAAGACGGCGGCGATCACACTCTAGAACGGTCCCTGATTGACCAAGCCTTTGACGATCCAGCCGCCGCCACCGTCCGGCATACAAACCCTGCCGGACGGTGGCTCCATCTTCGCACCAGAGCCGCCAAAATCATAAGACAAGCATTTTCACGACAACGCACCAGCAGAAACCCCGCGCATAAGATTGAGGTAATACTAGGTTCTGTTGACAAAGTTTTTGACCCACAGTCATGCGGCGGCGATGTTGAGGAAGCTGAGATAGGACAAGGCGTTCTTTTCGTAGCGGGTCGCGATGCGACGCGAGTGCTTGAGAAAGCCGAACATGCGCTCTATGCGATTACGGTCTTTGTACCGGCGATAGTCGCAATGTTGCGGGTTCTTGCGGTTTGTTCTGGGCGGGACGACCGGCAATATGCCTCGGATTAACAGATTTTCACGGACTTCATCCCCGTCATAGCCTTTATCTGCCATCGAGCCCTTGGGCGTTGGGACAGGCAAGGCCATCAAGTCGGGAACAGCTTTGTAGTCCGAAGCCTCGCCGCCAATCAGGACAAAGCCAAGAGGGCATCCCTGATTGCCACAGCGGGCGTGGATCTTGCTCGTAAAGCTGCCGCGTGATCGACCAAAAGCCTCCTTATGAGTCCCCCTTTTGCGCCGGCAGCCCGTGCATGGCCCCGAACGGTAGTGCTGTCGATCATATGTTGCCAGTCATCGGTCAGGCCAAGATCGACAAGGGTTTGAAGCAGCGCATCCCATATCCCTTGCTCGGCCCAGCGTCGGAAACGAACATAGACCGAATTCCATTTTCCGTAGCGTTCGTGCATGTCCCGCCAGGGACATGCCGCACCGCAGAACATAAAACGTGCCGTTCAGAAAGCGACGATTGTCATGGGAAGGTCGCACCTTCCGGCCCCGTTCAGGCGGCGGTAAGACCCCGATAATCCCCCATTCCGCGTCTGTCAAATCTACACGATTCATAACCGCTCCTCAAAAAGCAGTCCTGAGCCGCAGGCCGGCGGAGCTAATCATAAATCAGCCAAATCGGGAATCCTCTTTGTCAACAGGAACTAAGGGCACTTCAATGGTCCCATGAAGATTTGTATCTTCTTGGGTAGTTTCAGACTCGTTTGCGTGACGACCAGATACACATCCTTGACCCCGGAATGCACCTATTCAACGAGGCGGCGGCGTTGCCGTCATCGGTAGTCCTGCCTCGCCCCAGGACGCCAGTCCGCCACGGTACCAATAGAGATTGGTATAGCCTGCGGCATGGGCACGAAGTAACGCGTTATAAGATTCCCAGCATTCAGCACCGGCACAAAAGAAAACGGTCGGGACTGATTTCTTGTTGCCGAACAGAGACCTTAATGAGGCCGAGAAACTTTGTTGATAATTATCATTGAAACTACCCCCATACCCGCCCATGGGCATATAGGCAGAGCCTTTGATCGTGGACGTGTGTGAATTACCCAGCACATCAATAAGCTGTAAGGACTTGTCTTTGGCTATCATGTCCTGAACCTGAGTGGTTGTCACACGCCTGCCCGAGGGAATGGACAGAGGCGTTGGGGTGCCAACGTTACTTTCAAGAGTCGATTTGGCAGGCACGCCCCTGTCTACCAACTCGCCAGCATAGCCTGTGTTTTCTGTCGGGTTGTTAGCGACCACCGCCGGGTTATCATTAGCTTGCGGGGCATCACCGCCACCGCTTAGCTGTTCTTGCAGGGCAACACCAATTATAACAGCGCCAAGGGCCATCAAAGCGTATTTTCGATCAACCGTAACATTGCCGATCGTTATTGAATTTGTCGGCTTTGGCTTCTTTTTTCTCGTGGTTTTTGTGCCCGTTCCGGAACCAGCCCCGGAAGAGGTTCTGGTCCTTTTTTCGCTTGTGTTCGATTGTATGGGCTGCGAGAGACCAGCCCAATTGTCGGCAGGGGCTTGCGTCGTCCTTTCGCCGGGCGATGATGGCGTTTCATAAACCGACGGCAACGGGCCAAGCCCCATTGAATAGGCGAAGGCTCGCACGACTTGCCGGGCGATATCAATACGGAGCCCGGTCCCGGATTCCAGACGTCCGGCCTGACGATCCATTTCCAACCCGGAAAGATGTCGTTCTGCATTGGCCAGTGCCGCGGGGACGCCTTCTTCCAAAGCGGAACTGACGACGCGTATCTCACGTTTGGCTTCGGGCAAATGGTCGGCAAGCAACGAGATCAATCTTCGCCGATCAGTGAAGATTTCCTCTCCAAAGCGGTCGACAAGGGCCTTAAGAACCTCCGCCAGTAAGTCATAGATAGGCGTAATCTCAGTCATCGTTTACTGTATCCGACCACATCCTGCGGCTTGTCGGCAGTTGCCGTCCATCACACACATGGTTGAACCGCTTAGCTTTACATCCTGACCGGGAGAGCCCAGGAAAGCGATGCAGATGGCGCCGAAGCCAATATTATCTGTCTGCCATTGCGGCTTAAGAGCGCGTATCGGTACACCTTTCGTATTATATGGCATCAACATACCCATGCCCAAGCTGGCTGGCGGGCCCGACAATGCCGAACCATCCGGGAGCCAGAATCCGACCAAGGTTTGATCCCTGGCCCAGCCCCCGGCAGGTAACATGACCATGGCTGGCGTCTCACCGACTTTTGTTTGCACTGAGAAAGCAATGACTTTTTTCCCATTCTCCATTTGCCTGGTTTGCAGGGTTGGCAACTCCCCATTTGCGGGCTGGAGCAGCGGCAATGAATTGTCGTTTTCTTGTGGTGGTGGCGAGGGCTGCGGATTTGGGCTCGGCTGAGGCTGAGGCTGCGGCTGAGGCTGAGGCTGAGCCTGACGCTGAGGCTGAGCCTGACGCTGGGGCTGACGCTGAGGCTGAGCCTGACGCTGGGGCTGACGCTGAGGCGTGGGTTGTGGCATCGGTTGTTGTTGCGGTGCCGATTGCGGATCAGGTTGGGGTGCAGGTTGCCCATCTCCGCCCTGGCGCGTGTGCGACTGGTAGACCATCGCCGCTACAACAAGTATGATGCTCAGCCTAACCCACTTGTTTTGCCACATTTGGGTCTTCGCATCCTCTTCGTCGTCGTCGTCGTCGTCGTCGTCTTCGTCTTCTTCCTCTTCACCATATAGGTCTTGGGTCGACTGACCGGGTTGGCCTGCCTGCGGCTGCTGATGTTGCGGTGTGGCGGGGGCCCCTACAACAACAGAATCTCCTGCCCAACCACCACCAGCAGGAGTTGCTCCTCCTGCCGTTGGGGACAATGGGCCCAATCGACGAGCGACGTTCAGGGCTGCCTCAACAACGCCAATAGACAATTTTTCGCTTACGGCAATGTCTTTCTTAATCTGGTCTGCTTCCACATCTCCGTTGGCAGCATTGGCGATACGGCTGGCCGCGTTACTTTCAAGGGCAGCGGCCAGGGCTTTTATTTCTGCGTGCAGGTCCGGCGCCTGACTGCTGAGGCGCGGTACAAGCTGGGCCGGAGACTGGATGAAGCCATCGCCCTGTTGTTGGCGGCACTGGGTTGCAAGTGTGTACAAGCGGTCTTCGACGGACATAACGGTTTCCTTTCTACCAGATAATATCGCTCGCAACGGCCTGATCCTGGTCAACTTCTTGCGCAAGTGACATAAGGGGATCGGGTGAATTGGTTGGCGAAGATGCCGCTTTGACAGGTGCGGTTGTCGCCCATTTGATATACTTGACTAGGTCGGTAGCATTATTGGCCCTGAGGGGTTTTAATTCCGGATGTCGAATGAAACGTCCGAGTATGACATTGTCGGCGTCAGACCCGATCGCTACGGCAAGGCGGATGGCTGACATAGCATGGTCGGCAGCAAAAAAGGCTTCGAATCCGGCTTCAAAATCATCGGTCGGATAACCGTCAGACGCGAGCACCACGACCGGAGGCAGCTGGCGCCCGGGCATCGCTTCTTTGGTCAGCCTGGCTGCCAGAAGGTGCAGTGCATCACCCATATGGGTCTCCCCCCCTGCCGTCAGATCCGTCCATTGAATTTTTTCGACCGGTTCCGGGTCTTCTATTTGCCACTCCGCACTGGATGAGAACCGCAGAACGCTCATTCGTACATCCACTTCAGGGTTTTCCGCGGCGACATTTCTTAGCTCAGGCAAGGCGGTCCGCATTGCATAATTCAGGGATGCAATACGGTCGCCCTGCATGGAGCCAGAGCAATCGATCGCCAGCAGAATTTGAAGCTGGCGACGTGCAATTGCAGTGGGGTCAAGCGGAAGCTTCTTGGCCATTAGCTATCCCAGCCCTACGACCGTGCCAATCAGATCGCCGCCAAAATCAATCATGACGCCGGGCGCCAGACGGATGTTTTGATCGGTTTCGATCGTTTGCGTGCTGCCATCGCGCAATGTCACTGTCCACGCAATACCACCGCTGTTCCGCAGTCCAACAACGTTGGCGCGGGTGGGGTGTGGTACGATGGCACCGGTGACACCGGCTCCGCGTCCACCAAGTGCGGGCTCGGCCCCCAGATCAATATTGTTGTCCACCCGCAAGGGAATTTGCAGTCCTTCGATGTTGAGGGCCAGTGCTTCAGTCCCTGCCTGGGCTGACGCCGGAGTTGCTGGATTTGCTGCCGCGGCAGGTGTTGGCGTATGGGCTTTTGTCGTTCGCTGCTTTGGCTTTTCGTCATGATCCACGACAATGGACCCGAAAGTTTCAACAGGGCGGCCCGCCTCTTTGGCGTCAATGTGGCGGGCCTTCAAAATTGCGGCTGCCAGTCCGACGGCTGTAATGCCTGCAATAACATAGCCTAAAGCAGGCGAGATAGTGGGAACACTGTTCCACAACGCATGGATCAGCGCGGCCGTAAGCCAGCCAATTCCCAACAGCTTCCACATCTGCTTTGGCCGAATGACGGCAAGGCCGATGAAATATCCGTTAATACCGGCCCAGGCCATATGGCCCACCAGAGCGCTCAGTACCCGTGGCAACAGGAGCAGCAATCCTCCCGCCATGCCCAGCGCAAGATTACCGGTTTTCTGAGTGATTGAATGGACCATATTCGGGACATATTCCGTGGCCGTTTCTATGAAAGTGAAGCCGCCACCAGCGAAAACACCCATAAGGGCACCGTCCAGTGGGCCCCGTACATGAATAATTTTCCACCACCAATTTTTTTTCAGACTGGATTCGGATTGAGCCTTGATCGTCCACCATACACCGAACAGGGTGGGTGTGGCCTTCAGCAGTTCTTCCGCCAGGCCGGCGCCAAAAAACATCGCGATGAATGTCGGGATGAATGTCGATTGCGCGGTCATATGGGGGGTGCCCGGCAGAAGAATGCGGAAAACGAACACATAGGGCAGGAACAACGGTGTCGCTAGGATCACACTGGCAACTACAAACGGATACATGTATGTCCAGAAGGATCGCGAGGGTCGGGCATATAAAAAAACCATCACCTGAAACATCATGACCACAAGGAAACAGACAATCAGATTCACGGTGATCAGAGCGCCGAACTGCCCCT
Source organism: uncultured Alphaproteobacteria bacterium (assembly GCA_963746725.1). Lineage (GTDB taxonomy): Bacteria > Pseudomonadota > Alphaproteobacteria > Sphingomonadales > Govanellaceae > J090. The sequence continues at coordinate 146,819 of CAVVCF010000009.1, forward strand.
TGGGATCCGGATTGCCCAAAACGCCTTCCATCAAGGCAAAAAGAAATGGCGTGGCGACAGCGAGCAGAACGGCGAGCAGAAACAGAGGGCTCTTGAATAATTTTATATTCTTGGAACGGAATGGAACCATTTCCGAAAAGCTTGCTTCGTCATGATCGCGGGGCACCGCCGGCATGACAGGCTTCTTTTTTCTTAGCCATGATTAATATTTCTCCTTTCTGGGAATGTCGTTACCTGGGCGGATGGCAATACAAGTCGTGCTATCGTCTCCGCTGCCATTGCCGGAAACTTCTTCCAGCCAGCCTGGCAGCGCTTCTATCGTTTCTTCCCAATTTTCGTGAGCGAGTGATCGTAGATGTCGTGCGGCATCTTCGAAACTGGCGTCGTCCCGAAACGATTTGGATACGCCGTCGGTCGCAAGAAGTATAAAATCAGGCCAGCGATGGTCATCCTGATTCCACAAGGTGGCTAATCTGAAATATTGACCTGCATTCTCCTGACACAGGGAATAGGTTTCTTCTCCCTGCAATCCGCCATCGTCAGGTAATGGCCGTTCTATGCTGCCGTCAGCATAGCCAAGCAGCAAATCGCCGTCGCCAATCTGAAGCAGGATTGCAACGTTCTCGTTAGTCGCTGCGGCTATCAGCGTTGCCCCATAAGCCGTATGCGCCGAGCACGTGGCAATTTGTATGTCAGCTTCCTCAAAAGGGTTTGCTTCAATGTCAGCAAGAACCGAGGCTCGCCAATGAGCGACAATTTCCCCTGCCAGTGCGCCTTCCGCTTCGTCTTCTTCCTGCGCATCGAGGTGCCATGAAAGTATGTCCGTGACGCCTAGTGTGGCAAGCTTGGCACCGGTCGCTGACCGAAAGTGTGGAGCGGACCCATGTCCGTCCGAAACCGCCGCAACTATACGAACCCCGGCACCTGTTTTCGGCAGGTAATCCACCGCATCCTGGTTAGGCAGCCCGGACCGAACATGAGCGGCCCCACGCACCGAAGCCCCGGCAATTTTCCAGTCCGGGCATCGCAACTTCATGCCACGGGCTCCTGCAGATTGACCTGCGATATAATTCCAACAGATTTGCCAAAGTTAATAGCTGTCTCCGGCGCAATACGTACCGCCTGCCCGGAAGGAACAGTATGTGACGCCCCCTCAGGCAGGGTCACCCGCCAAGGCTTGTCTGTCATATTCCGCAGGCCAATCACGCCAGGGCGGCTGGGGTGGGCCTCCACCTTTGCCGCTATGCCAACCTCGTTGCCGGTGTCATCCAAATGCCCGGCGCGGATTTCTTGTCCAATATTCATGGCAATGACGTGGGAGCCGATACATAAAACCGGCGGAACCTCAAGCGCCTCCCCACAACACAAACATTCCGCCGGGGCTATGGGTTGGCCGCTTTCCAAGGATATGACATGCTCGAAGTCACAATCGTGACATTTGTGAATGGCGTCAGGGATGGGCGTAAATGCATTCATCCATTCCGTTTCAAGAACCCGTAAAGCCGGGTCCTGGAGCCCATCGGTAAAGCCATGGGTGAAAAGCTGCCGCAACGTCTTGGGCAGGCTTTGCCAGCGTGCGACGATCCAGTCATGGATACCGTCAACCGGCCCGTTTTCAGGCCTGTCCGGATCAAACAGGAATATTGGATTGGTGCCGTAAAGAGACATTTCAGAATCAGCATCCAAGACACTGATTTCATTTTCCCGGCGACCATCAAGCGGATGCCAGCCAAAAAGCGTATAAAAAAACAGCACCGCCATTGAAAACAGGTCGGTGCGGCTGTTGGGCAGCGATTCGCGGCGAACGACTTCTGGTGCCATGAATTTGCGGGTGCCATAAATACTGGCGTCGGCACCATCAATATTCACGTTGTCATTATCGCAGATCAGAATGCGTGCCGTGTCCGGGTTGACAAATATATTGCCAAAATTGATATCCTGATAACAAAAGCCGCTGGCGTGAAGCTCGAAGAAGCTGTGCGCCAGTTGCTGACACAGGCGAATTCTGTTGGCAAGCGTCAATTCAAGTCGATGCGGCGGTGGGGCAATCAGGTCACGAATGCTTCTGAAATCAGCCGTTCGCAACGGCATGATATAGCCAAAACTGCAATTGCCCTGAACCTCTACAAGATCAAGAGGCCACAAAAAGTCATTTGTCGGCGCGCCACGCCGAATGCCGCGTTCCAGCCGCAGCCGCAAGCCCGTATCAATTTCCGTATAATGTTGGTGATACCATTTCAGGGCAAACGGCAGGCCATCGACAACCACATGGTAGACTTCGCCCTGTCCGCCCGCCCCCAGTAACTCTCCAAAACGCCCCAGCCTGCCGTTCAGTGTTGCGAACGACTGCCCCGACATTGCGGACCCCCCCGCAGGTATTTCCATATATCCCGCGCCCCCAACCAATTTTTTGGTTACCTGGATGGCATAGACTTTACATAGCCTGTTATAGTCTCATAGGAAAGAGAGTATGGCAAATCTCCGCAATCCATAACTGCTCCTCAAAAAGCAACTTTGAACCGCAAACCGCGCGAATTGGGAAGCCTCTTTGTCAACAGACCCTAGAGCAGCAGCAAAGAAAGCCAAGCGCAGCTCGACGATAAGCTCTATTACACCGCTTATTGTACCTGCGGAGCAGCCGGCATAAGACGGCCCCTGATACCTTTAGCTTCCGGAGAAGCCTGGACATACGTACCAGGCTCCCCGACCGCAAAGGTCAAGGAGGTGTGCCGTTTCGGTCGGCACAACCGCTTATGTCGGGGTTTCCACGCCCCAGAGCCGAGCGTACCGGCTCCGCTAAAGCTGTCTCAAACAATCTCGCGCACCTTTTCCAGGCGACCGGTGAAGTCCTCCCTGATGAGGTCCTCGATTTCCTGCTTGTTCGGATAATCCATGAAGCGCACCCTCGCAACCATGCGGTCAAACAGAACGGCGGCCAGACGGCATACGTTCTGCGCCTCCTCCCGCTGGATGCGTCCCAGGGAAACCTTGATCTCCTTGCGCTGGAAACGGTCCGTTACATCCTGCGGAAGTCCCCGCCGGAAATAGGTGCTATCTCCGCGCCGATGTAAATGAACGACCTTGCAATTCCCCATGAGCATATGCCCTTGTACCGGTGTTTTGTACCAGGTAGGGAAACGCGCCATAGGACCCTATGGCTAACTGACTGAAAATATTTGGATAATTCAAAAAGTGGCGGAGAGGAAGGGATTCGAACCCTCGATGAGCTTTTAACCCATACTCCCTTAGCAGGGGAGCGCCTTCGACCACTCGGCCACCTCTCCGTCGCCGGGGATAGCCGAGAAATCACAGACTTGTCAATCGTTGGTGGCCAATTCGTCAAAATCAGAATCGCCGCCTTGCGTCGGGCGGCCGCGAACGCTCTGTTCGACGACACGTCTTCTACCGCCGGCCTTGCGCTCCCAGCAGACCTTCAGGATACCTTCGGCCAGACAATAACGCCGTAATGCTTCACGTATTGGAAAGCGGCATTCTCGCGGCAGTTCTAATACGCCCTTAATCCAGAGCGTATCGTCAATTCTGGAAACGGTGCAGGCCCAGACATATGAATTGGGATCCCTGTCATCGATAGCACGCAAACATCCGGTCAACCACTCACATTCAACTCGAAACATCTGTAACAACACCAATCGTCAAAGGTCAAAGCGCCATGAACCCGACGAACGCGCGATGGATATTGTGACGAATTATTAGTGGGAGCTCATCCACTCCCGCGCCTGGCGCTGGGCCTCGGCGATTTCGATGGCGCTCATGTCGCGCGCCAACTCGGCGCGGTCCACCTGGGCCCGGCGAACGCCGCGCAGCGCCGCCAGATTGAACCATTTATGGGCTTCCACATAATCAAGGCCCACCCCCTGGCCCGTTGAATAGAGCAGCCCGAGATCGTAAAGCGCCGCCGGCTCGCCTTTTTCCGCGGCCTGGACCCGCTCATCCAGATAAGTGTTCGCAACCTGTCTCATCACGGTCTCCGTCATTCTACGTTGCAACCTCATCAGGCGATTTTTCGCCCTTTAACCGTGCTATGGTGCAAAGGCATCCCTAATGTTTGGTTAACAGCGCAGCATCCGTACAAACGGAACACGCAACAGCCGGCGATCCGCCATCGCCGTCTGCCCGACCGAAGGTTTATCAAATGACTGAACTTGGAACCCGTTCCCTGAGGCCGCGCAAGTCTATGATCTTGTTTTTCTCAGGCTCTCGGCCGTCTGTCCGAAAAGCACCTTGCGCGCGTCCTTATCGAAACCATCTTGCCTCAACTCCTGTCCAACCTCCACACCTTTTCGCGCTGCAGGACGGGATTTGATGGCGTCATGCCACCGCCTGACATTGGGAAAGTCGTCGAGCGTTTGGCCGTAGCGCTTATAAGGCCTGACCCAGGGCCATGCCGCCATGTCGGCTATGGAATAGTCACCGGCCAGAAAATCCCGGTCGGCGAGCCGATTGTCCAGCACACCGAGCAGCCGGTTGTATTCGTTGCGGTAGCGGGTAATCGCGTAGTCGATCTTGTTGTCGGCGTAGAGCATGAAGTGGCCAAGTTGCCCGGCCATGGGCCCGATACCGCCCACCTGCCAGAACAGCCATTGCAGCACTTCGTAACGGCCGCGCCTGTCCCGAGGCATGAACCTGCCCGTCTTTTCGGCGAGATACATGAGGATCGCCCCCGATTCGAAGATCGACAGCGGCCCGCCATCCGCATCCTGATCCACAATGGCAGGCATCCGGTTGTTGGGACTGATTTTGAGGAAGTCCGGCTTGAACTGTTCGCCCTTGCCGATGTTGACCGGAATCATCCTGTAGGGTAGCCCGCACTCCTCCAGCATGATGGATATCTTGACCCCGTTAGGGGTCGGCCAGAAATAGAGATCAATCACGGCTCCTCCTTACGCCAGTGGTTGCCATATAAAAGAAGAGGACGGCCCACGCGGGCCGCCCTCCCCAATTCGCAAAAGCTAAAGCGGCGATGCGCGGATATTACTGGTTCATCTTGTCCGTGGCGTCTTTGGCCGCATCTTTCGCCGCGCCTGCTGCGTCTTCGGCGCCTTGTTTTGCAGCTTCGCCAGTGGATTCAGCCGCGTCCTTGGCTTTGTCCATGGTGTCCTGAGCCGCCCCGGTCGCCTCGTCTGCAGGCGCCGTCTGCTCCATGCTCGACCCTTCGGTGGCGGGCGCCTGTTGTTCCGTTGCCGCCGGTGCCGAAGGCTCTGACGCTTTCTGTTTACCATTGTCGCCGCACGCAGCCAGTCCCGTCGCGCCGAGGACAAGAACCGCTGCCAGTGCGCCGTTACGCAAAATATCAAACCCCGTTTTCATGCCGTCTCTCCTGTGGTTAATCGGTCGCCGAAACCAAGGGCCAGCTACGCCAGCATTCAACCATCGGTTTCGAGGGTTACACTGCCCGGCACTCGCCCGGTTGGGAGTTCGCCGCGCGCCCTGCGCTAACCCTATGTGTTTTTTATCCTAACATCAAATTTTGCCTGCGCGAATGCCCTTTATTGCGTCGCCGCCCACAAGGCGAGGACCCTGAGTTGGAAATGGGTGAATTCCAAAGAAAACGAATTCCCGGTTTAGATGCTCCGTCTTTTCGGGTAACATCCGCCTGTACAGAGGGGTGCAATGCGAATTCCAAAAGGAGAGGCCCATGGCTAGCCAAGATACAAGCGCCGAGATTGCTGCCCTTAAGGCGGAATCTAAGCGCTCTTCGCAAAGACCTCGCAGCCCTGACCCAGGCGCTGACCGATGACGCCCGGAGCCGCGTGAACAGTGCCGCCCAGGCCGCGACCGAAGGCATCAGGGCGGCCCGGAAAGACATTGAGGACAAAGGCCGGGAAAGTGTTGCCGCAGTGTCGCACCAGGTCCAGGAAAACCCCATTACGAGCATCCTGACGGCGGCCGGCGTAGGCTTCGTGCTGGGAGCGCTCCTGCGGCGCTCCTGAGGTGCCGGGGGCGCAATGACCGGATTTATTGTTGAATCGATCAGGAAGGCGCTCGGCGGGACGGTCGGCTACCTGATCGCGGGTTCGATTGCCTTGGCCTTTGCCATTATCGGTCTGGCTTTTCTGTGGCAGGGGTTGGAGGCCTGGCTTGCCCCGCACATCGGTGCGACCGCCGCCCTTTTCGCGGTTGGCGGCCTGGCGCTTGTGATTGCCGGGCTGGTGATCTTGATTGCCTATCTTGTCCTGAAACCGCGCCGCACGCCGAAGCCTGAAAGCATCGAGGCGTTGGAGCAGCAAGCCCTGGAGCTTGGCCTTATGACCGTTGAGACCCTGCGCGAGCAGGTGCGAGCCAACCCCGGAAAGGCGGCGTTGATCGCGCTCGCCGCAGGTACGGTTCTGGGCGCGAATCCCCGCCTCGCCCGCGCGTTTATCGACGTGACCAGGATTATCGGCCGCTGAGACCGCCGTTCATCGTCTAGCCGGAAACGGACTCGATACAGGACGGGTCGTCGAAGCTCGCGTCGTTGACGCGGCGGCTGACGGGGATAGCCCGCAGGCCTTCGATGTCACCGGACTGCATTAGCTCGTCAAGGCCGGTACCATCGATCCAGCGTTTTCCCTCTTCGGCGTCGACGATCACGGGCATGCGGTCATGCAGATCCCGCACCACACCAGCGGCGCACGTGGTGACGATTGTGACTGAATCGAGTTCGCTGCCGTCCCCACCGAGCCAATGGTCCCAAAGGCCGGCCAGGAAGAACAGCCCGCCGCCTTCAAACCCGATCAGATAGGGTTGCTTCGGAGCCTTCGGCATTGCTTTCCATTCATAGAACCCGTTGGCAGGCAAAAGGCAGCGGCGATAGCGGAAAGCCCCCCGGTAGGCCGGCTTGGCGGCGAGCGTCTCGGCCCGGGCGTTGATCATGGAATAGCGGCTGTCCGGCCCCTTGGACCAGTGGGGCACCAGGCCCCAGCGCATCAGGGAAAACGCCAACGGTCCCTTCCCTTCCGCGTCCCGATGGACCACGGCAACAGGCTGCGTCGGCGCGATGTTGTAGCGCGGCGGATAGTTCGGAATATCACCGGAAATTTTGAACAGCGTCGCCACCGCTTCCGGTGGCGAGGTCAGGACAAAGCGGCCGCACATGAAACAAAGAACTCCCTCAATCAGGGAGTCAATGATAGCAGGGATTTCCCCTAAAAGCGAAGTGCTCTCAATCGAAGAGCGAGACGCACAACAGTCTGGAGAGTGGCGACCCCTACGGGACTCGAACCCGTGTTTACGCCGTGAGAGGGCGTTGTCCTAGGCCACTAGACGAAGGGGTCTTGAGCGCTCCACATAGTGGTTTCGCGGGCTCTCGTCAATAGACGTCGCCGCGAACGGAGCGGAAGGCGTGGTGACCCCTACGGGACTCGAACCCGTGTTTACGCCGTGAAAGGGCGTTGTCCTAGGCCACTAGACGAAGGGGTCATTGGCGCCCTGATCTAATGGCTTGGGGCCGAAGCGTCAAGCCCGTTTTTGGCGGCGGGTCAAACCGTGCCCGCCGCTCAGGCCGGTGCGGCGTCTTCCAGGTGAAGCTCCGCCGTCTCCCGCCCGTTCCAGCGGTTGATCCGGAGCGTCCCGGCCACATGGACGCGCCCACCGATACGGCCGAGCAATAGCTCGCCCAAGGGGCCCGTCGCAGCGCGAAAGGCCACCGCCTTGATCCGTTTCCCGTCCCCGCCTTCAAGGGTGCACCGGATGTGATCTGCGCCGACCACGTCGGCATAACGCACGGTCACGCCGGCGAGCGCAAAACGAGGCTGCGGATTACCTGCGCCGTACGGTCCGGCCTGCTCGAGAATGGTGACGAGGTCAGTGGAAACCGCGCCGGTGGAGAGCGCGCCATCTAGCAAAAGGGCAAGGGACTCGCGCGCCTCGGCGACCGGGGCCGCCAGGCGTTCGCTGAGAAAGGCTTCGAGCGCCTCGAGTTTGCCGCACTCCACCGTCAGGCCCGCCGCCATTTTGTGGCCCCCGCCATTCACGAGAAGTCCGGCCTGGCGGGCCGCGGTGATCGCCGCGCCGAGGTCAACGCCCGAAATCGACCGGGCCGAGCCCTTGGCGATATCGCCATCGATAGCGATGACGAACGCCGGGCGCTGGACCTTTTCCTTGAGCCGGCTCGCCACGATGCCGATCACGCCCGGGTGCCAGCCTTCGCCGGCGGCAAAGACCAGGGGCTCGGGCTGGCTTCCCGCCCACCGCCGCTCCACCATGGCGAGGGCATCGTCAAGGACCGCGGCCTCGATGGCCTGACGTTCGCTGTTATAGCGGTCGAGCTCCTCGGCGAGTTCGCGCGCTTCAGCCGGATCGCCTGTGGTCAACAGCCGCGCGCCGAGGTCGGAGCGCCCGACCCGGCCGCCGGCGTTGACCCGGGGGCCCATAACAAAGCCCAGATGATAGGTGCCGGGACGCTCGTCAAGCCGCGCCACGTCGGCAAGCGCCGCCAGCCCCTCGTTCCGGCGCTGCGCCATGACTTTAATCCCCTGGGCGGCAAGCGCCCGGTTGAGCCCGGCGAGCGGGACCACATCGCAGACCGTGCCGAGCGCCACCATGTCGAGCCAGTCCAAGAGATTGGGCTCCGGCCGCTCGTCCCCATACCAGCCGCGCTCCCGCAACAGCCGATTGACCGCCACCACCAGAAGGTAGGTCACGCCGACCGCGGCAAGCTGACCAAGGTCGGATGTATCGTCGAGCCGGTTCGGGTTGACCACGGCCGCAGCGTCCGGCAGGCGCGGTTCGGCCTGGTGATGGTCGACCACGATCACATCGAGCCCCGCGGCATGGGCCTCGGCCAGTGCGTCGAAGGCGGAAATTCCGCAGTCCACGGTGAGGATCAGGCTGACGCCCGCCTCACCCAGCGCCAGGAGCGCCGGCGCGTTGGGACCGTAGCCTTCGGTCATGCGGTCCGGGATATAAATCTTCAACCGCCCGCCGGCGGCGTCGAAGAACCGTTTAAGGAGCGCGCTTGAGGTGGCGCCGTCCACGTCATAGTCGCCGAAGGCGGCCGCCTGCTCGCCGCCCATGATGGCGTCGGCCACCCGCTCGGCTGCCGCCGCCATATCGGCGAGCGTGTGAGGGTCCGGCAGAAAAGACCTGAGGCTGGGGCTCAGGTAATCGGCGGCGCTCTCCACCGTGACGCCGCGGCCCGCCAGCACCCGGCCAACGATCTCCGGCACGCCCAGAGCCTGGGCGATGGCTTCCGCCATGCGCGGTTCAGCGGGGCGCATACGCCAGAGCTTGCCGGTCACCGACCGGGCAACGCCGAATACTGCGTCCTCGGTCACCGTGTCCGGCATCGGCAGTCCCCTTAGCTGATTAACTTGTCGGCGTTGTGTTCGGTCTTGATATGGCGCACCGTCCGGCTGCGCGAGCGCATAACCACGGTATGCGTGGATACCCGCCCGTCGGGCAGGGTGCGCACCCCGTCCAGCATGGTGCCCTGAGTGACCCCGGTCGCCGAGAAGATGACATCGCCCTTGGCCATGTCCTCGGTTTCGTACTTGCGGTTCAGGTCTTCGATGCCCCAGCCGCGGGCGCGGTTCTTTTCATCGTCGTTGCGGAACAGGAGCCGGCCCTGGATCTGGCCGCCGATACAGCGCAGCGCCGCCGCCGCGAGCACCCCTTCGGGCGCACCGCCGGAGCCCATATACATATCGACGTCGGACTCAGGCGAGGTGGTATTAATGACGCCCGCCACATCGCCGTCGCCGATCAGCATAATTCGCGAGCCCACCTCGCGCACCTGCCTGATCAGGTCGGCATGACGCGGCCGGTCGAGGATACAGACCATGATTTCTTCCGGCGGGACGCCCTTGGCCTTGGCCACCGCCTTGATGTTTTCGGCCGGCGTGCGGTCAAGATCGACGATGCCGGGCGCGTAGCCTGCGCCGACCGCGATCTTGTCCATATAGACGTCCGGCGCATTCAGCAAATTGCCGCGCTCGGCGAGCGCAATGACAGCGAGCGCATTGGGCATGGCCTTGGCGGTGATCGTGGTGCCTTCCAGCGGGTCAAGCGCGATATCGATGGCCGTGCCCGTGCCGGTGCCGACCGTTTCGCCAATATAAAGCATCGGCGCTTCGTCGCGTTCGCCCTCGCCGATCACCACAACGCCTCGCATTTCGACCTTGTTCAAAGCGTCGCGCATGGCGTTGACCGCAGCAGCATCCGCCTCCATCTCGTTGCCCCGACCGATCAGTCTGGATGCCGCCACCGCAGCGGCCTCGGTCACACGCACCAGTTCAAGCACATAGATCCGGTCGAGGACTGGTTGTTCTGACATAATCTCGGTAGCCCCTTTTTGTTCGTTTCAGGCAGGTTGGCCAGTTTCTAGTTATCATCTTCGCGAATTGAAACAATACGAAGATACAGCGGCGGCTCAACCAGAAAGTCGAGATTTTCCATCTCGGCAAGGGCGTCGCGCAGCCGGCCCTCGCTGGTCTCGTGGGTGGTGAGCACCACATAGGTCTTCTCGTCCTCAGGGTCGCCATGCTGGATGAGCAATTCGATGGAAATCTCGGCGTCGCGCAAGCCTTCCGAAATGCTGGCCAGCACACCCGGGACATCAAGGACATGGAAGCGCACATAGAACGACGACGCGAGCGCATCTCTGGACGCAGGCGGCACGTCCCGAAGGCTCCGTGCCGGCGCGCCGAAGGCCGGGGTCAGATTGCCCCGGGCAATGTCAATCAGGTCGGCCACCACCGAGGACCCGGTCGGGCCCTCCCCGGCGCCGCGGCCCTCGTAAAAACTGTCCCCGACGAAATCGCCGCTGAAGACGATCGCGTTATAGGCGTCGTCCACCGTCGCCAGCGAATAACCCCGATCGACCATGCAGGGCTCCACACGCTGGTCGAGGTTGCCCCCCTCCATGGTCGCCATGCCCAGCAGCTTTATGGCGTAACCAAGCTCTTTGGCGTAGTTGATATCCACCTGGTCAATCCGGCGGATACCCGTGATCGCGACCCCATCGAAGTTGAGCCGGGTGCCAAAGCAGATACTGGCAAGAATGGAGATTTTGTGGGCGGTGTCGATGCCGTCCACGTCAAAGCTCGGGTCCGCCTCGGCATAGCCCAAGCGCTGGGCCTCGGCGAGCACGCTTTCAAAGTCGCGGCCGGTCTTTTCCATCTCGGTGAGGATAAAATTGCAGGTCCCGTTCAGGATCCCGTAGACCTCCTGGCAAAGATTCGCCGAGAGCCCTTCGGCCACCGCCTTGATGATCGGGATGCCGCCGGCGACCGCCGCCTCGAATTTGAGCGCCACGCCTTTCGCTTCGGCGCGTTCGGCAAGCGCCATGCCGTGGTGCGCGATCATCGCCTTGTTGGCGGTGACCACGTGCTTGCCATTATCGATAGAGCGTTCCACCAGCTCCTTGGCGATACCGTCGGACCCGCCGATCAGTTCGATCACCACGTCGATATCATCGGCGTCGGCAAGCTCCAGGCAGTTGTCGTGCCAGCGAAAGCCGTCAAGATTGATGCCGCGGTCAATGGTGCGGCTGCGCGCCGATACGGCAACCAGCTCGATCGGCGTGCCGGCCCGCTCGGCCAGCAACTCCCGATGCGTGTCAAGGATTCGGACGACCCCACGCCCGACTGTCCCCAGTCCCGCAATTCCGACTTTCAGCGCCCCACTCACGATACCGCCCGCTTGTTCCCCAATATGTCGTCCCGCGCCGCCAGAAAGCGGCGGATATTGCGCGCCGCCTGGCGGATACGCTGCTCGTTCTCCACCAGCGCGATGCGCACAAACCCCTCGCCGTACTCGCCGAAGCCGACGCCGGGCGAGACCGCCACGTTGGCGTGGGCGAGCATCAGCTTGGAAAATTCGAGCGACCCCACATGCTCCCAGCCTTCAGGAAGCGGCGCCCAGGCAAACATGGTCGCCTTCGGCGCGGGGATATCCCAGCCGGCATTGGCAAGCGCCTGCACCAGCACGTCGCGGCGCGCCTTGTAGGTCTGGCGCGCTTCGTCCACGCAGTCCTGGGGTCCGTTCAAGGCGGCCGTCGCCGCCACCTGAATGGGCGTGAACGCGCCGTAGTCGACATAGGACTTCACCCGGCCGAGCGCCGCGATCAGCGCCTTGTTGCCGGCGGCAAACCCGATCCGCCAGCCGGCCATGGAATAGGTCTTGGACAGCGAGGTAAACTCCACCGCCACGTCGCGCGCGCCCGGAATTTCCAGAATCGACGGCGGCGGATCGCCTTCGAAATAAATTTCCGAATAGGCGAGGTCGGAAAGCACGTAAATCTCTTCCTTGCGGCAGAAATCGACAATTTCCTTATAGAAGTCGAGGCCGACCACCTCCGCCGTCGGATTGGCCGGATAGTTGAGCACCAGCGCAATCGGTTTGGGCACGCTGTGGCGCGCGGCGCGCGACAGGATATCCATGAAGTCCTTGTCGGGGCCCACGGGCAGGTGGCGGATCGCCGCGCCCGCAATGATGAAGCCATAGTGGTGGATCGGGTAGCTCGGGTTCGGCACCAGCACCACGTCGCCCGGCGCTGTGATCGCCTGGGCGAGATTGGCAAGCCCTTCCTTGGAGCCGAGCGTCACGATCGCTTCGGTTTCGGGGTCGAGCGTCACATTGAAGCGGCGTTCATAATAGCCGGCAAGGGCGCGCCTCAGCCCGGGGATGCCGCGCGACTGGGAATAGCGATGGGTGCGCGGATTGGCGACCGTCTCGACGAGCTTGTCGACGATATGCTGGGGCGTCGCCAGGTCCGGGTTGCCCATGCCCAAGTCGATGATGTCTTCGCCGGCGGCGCGCGCCTTGGCCTTCATCGCGTTCACTTCGGCGAAGACATAGGGCGGCAGGCGCTTAATCCGGTAAAATTCGGTGTTCATGGGAGAACCATTATCATGTCAAATATGCTCGCGCCTTCTATAGCAGTCTCTGCGCCCTACGCAAATGCTTCAGATTAGGCTAGGATAGCGCCGGAGCGACACTCGTCTTGGACTTTTATCAAAAAGGGAGATACGGCCCCTCATGACGGACGATGCCGAGACCACCGTCGAATACCCCGACCCTCAGGAATTTGCCGACAACATGATGAAGATTGCCGCGCACAGCCAGCGGCTGATCACGGAGTTTTTCGACCACAACGACAGCCTGTCGAAACAGCTTCATCTCGACCCCGGCAACATCGGCAAGGCGTTCATGGAACTGACCAACCGGATGATGACGAATCCGGAACGCATGGTCGAACATCAGATGTCATTGTGGCAGGGCTATATGCAGCTCTGGCAGAACGCGACGCTCAGGATGCTGGGCGAAACGGTCGAGCCCCTGGTCGAGCCCGAGCGCGGCGACAAGCGGTTCAAGGATGCGGAATGGACCGATAACCAGATCTTCGATTTCATCAAGCAGTCCTATCTGCTGACCGCGCAGTGGACCCGAAATCTGGTTGCCGCGACCACGCATGATCTGAGTGAAAAGGAAGCCGAAAGGCTGGATTTCCAGATCCGCCAGTTCATCGACGCGATCTCGCCATCGAACTTCGCCCACACCAACCCCGAGGTGATCCGCACCACGCTGGAAACGGGCGGCGAGAATCTCGCCCGCGGGCTCGAGCATCTCCTTGAGGATCTGGAACGCGGCAAGGGCCGGCTGATGATCAGCCAGACCGATCTCGATGCGTTTGAAGTGGGCGTCAATGTGGGCACCTCGCCCGGCAAGGTCGTGTTCCAGAACGACCTCATTCAGCTGGTCCAATTCGCGCCGACGACAAAGACGGTGTACACCACCCCGCTGATGATCATTCCGCCGTGGATCAACAAATTCTATATCCTCGACCTCAAGCCCAGGAACTCGCTGGTCAAATGGCTGGTGGACAAGGGCTATACGGTCTTCATGGTGTCCTGGCGCAACCCCGACGAGACCATGGCGGACACCAATTTCGAGGACTACATGGCCAGGGGCGCGCTCGCCGCACTGGATGTGGTCGAGGAAATCACCGACGAGACCGCCATCAACGTGGTCGGCTATTGCATCGGGGGCACGCTGCTCGCAGCGACGCTCGCCTATCTTGCCGCAAAGAAAAAAGCGGACCGCATCAACTCGGCCACGTTCTTTGTCGCCCAGGTGGATTTCGAGGACGCGGGCGAGCTGAAGTTCTTCGTCGATGGTGAACAGTTCGATGAAATGCGCGAGGCCATGAACAAGCGGGGCTATCTCGATGGTCATGAACTGGCGACTACGTTCAACATGTTGCGCGCCAATGACCTGATCTGGTCGTTCGTGGTCAACAACTACTTGCTTGGCAAGGAGCCGTTCCCGTTCGACCTGCTTTACTGGAATTCGAACTCGACCCGCCTGCCCCGCGCCATGTGCGAGTTTTACCTGAAGGAAATGTATCAGGAAAACAACCTGGTGAAACCACGCAAGCTGAAGCTCAAGGGCACGCCCATTGACCTCGGCAAGATCACCACGCCGACCTATATCCAGGCGGCCCAGACCGACCATATCTGCCCGCCCGCCTCGGTCTACAAGGCGACCGGCATCTATGGCGGGGAGAACCGCTTCGTGCTGGCCGGCTCCGGCCATATTGCCGGCGTCGTGAACCCGCCGGCCGCAAAGAAATACATGCACTGGACCAATGACGCGGCCACCGCCTCGCCGCCGGCCACGCTCGACGACTGGATCAAGGGCGCCGACGAGCACGCCGGATCTTGGTGGCCGGACTGGCACCAGTGGCTGAAGGCAAAATCGGGCAAGCGCATCCCCGCGCGAGACCCCGGCAGCAAGAAGCACAAGCCGATCGAAGACGCGCCCGGCTCCTACGTCAAGCAGCGGTATTTTTAGGGAAAAAAATACGCCGCCATCCCGGCCAAGCGGAGCGCGAGCCGGGATCCATAGTGCCGCTTGCGAGATGGACCCCGGATAACGCTGTCGCGTTTCCGGGGTGACAGGAAAGTGAAGGTCAGTCTGCTTCCTCGGCCAGTAGTTCGAGGTATTCCGTCAGGTAGCCGCGGGCGAGGTCCGCGTAATGGGTGACGCCGGCGGCATTGTTGACCTGCTCCTCGTCTGTCAGGTCGCGAACATAGCGCGCCGGCTGCCCGGCCCAGAGCTCAGCTTTTTTGATTCGCTTGCCCGGCGTCAACATGCCGCCCGCAGCCAGCATGCCCCCTGATTCGATAACGCAGGCATCCATCACGATGGCGCCCATGCCGACGAAGCTCTCGTCCTCGAGCGTGCAGCCATGAATGAGCGCTTTGTGGCCGATCAGCACATCGTTGCCGATAAAGGTGCCGTGGGTCTTGCGCGTCACATGAATGATGGTGCCGTCCTGGATGTTGGTGCCCTTGCCGATGCGGATGATATTGACGTCACCCCGGACCACGCAGTTGAACCAGACGCTGGAGCCGGCGCCGATTTCCACGTCGCCGATGACCCTGGCACCCGGCGCAATGAACACGTCCTCGGCCAGCTTGGGCCAGTGGCGGTTGTGGGGATAGACCCCGCCTCCGCCCTGCAGATCGCCGCGAATTTGTTCCATCGCACTGTCTCCTTGGTTCAGGGGAACAGGGGCGCCTGTTCGAGACCGGTCGCCTCGGGCAGGCCCAGCATCAGGTTCATGTTCTGGATCGCCTGGCCTGAAGAGCCCTTGACCAGATTATCGATGGTGGCGATGATGATCGCCCGGCCGGGGAGCCGGTCCTCGAACACCGACAGCATGCAATCGTTGGAGCCGCGCACATAGCGCGACGCCGGTACGTCGCCCTCGGGCGAGACATGGACAAAAGGCTCGTCACCGTAGCGTTCGGAAAGGGCGTCACGCAAATCCGCAGCAGTCTGTCCCTCGGCCAGCCGGACATAGATGGTTTCGTACTCACCCCGGTTCATCGGCACGATGTGAGGCGTGAAATTCACCCGGATGTCAGCACCGGCCGCAACGCTCAGTTCCTGTTCGATCTCCGGCGCGTGGCGGTGGTTGGCGACGCCGTAGGCATGCATGCCTTCCGAGACTTCGGCAAACAGGTTCTGCTCCTTGATCCCGCGCCCGGCGCCGCTCACCCCGGACTTGGCGTCGATGATGATGTCTTCTCCCGCGATCAGGCCACGCTCCAACAAGGGAACGAGCGCAATCAAGGCGGCGGTGGGATAGCAGCCGGGACAGGCGACCAGGCTCGCGCTGCGAATCTGATCCCGGTACAGTTCAGGCAGCCCATAGACCGCTTTGGCCTGCAATTCCGGCGCGTCATGGGTTTTCCCGTACCACTCAGCGTAGGTGTCCACGTTGCGCAGCCGGAAGTCGGCGGAAAGATCGATCACCTTGATCTCGCCCCGGATATCGTCGGCGATATCTTCGGGCTGTTCCACGATCAGCTCATCAAGCAGCGTGTGCCGGGTGGCGTGCATCATCCCCATGATCACCTTCTGGGAGGTGGCGTGGGGCAGCGCACAGAACACCGCGTCCACCTCGACGCCGGCCCATTCGACCTCGTCATTGGAGATCAGGTCCGGCACCTTGAGGCGGCTGAGATGGGGAAAGACCTCAGCGAGCGGCCGGCCGGCATTGCGGTCCGCCGTCACGAAAACAATTTCGGCATTGGGATGACGGCACAGGAGGCGTACCAGATCCGCGCCCGTATAGCCGCTCGCGCCCAGAATACCGACCCGATAGATTTCTTTGTCTGCCATGGTTTTCCCTTTAACAAATGCTGGTTAGAACCTTCGGCCCATTATTGGCGATCCGGTCGCCGCCGTCCACCGCTGAGCAATTAACAGTACTTCTTTTTCAGACTGTCTTCCCGGAGGAGCACCAGCGATATCTAGGATCCCCAGAAACCTGCTTTCGTATCGATGGCGATCCAAGGCGGGAATGACAGCTAAAGTCAAACTCGCCGCAGTTTCAGAAGACCATTACCATTTTCCTATCTGCTGTTGCAAAATACAGAATTAAACCACATTATATATAGCGTTTTATGCAGCTTATTGGGGGAGTAAGGATGCTAAAGAAAGTATTAATTCTCGTCAGCTGGTCCCTTTGGACTTTTCCATCGTATGCGGCTGACATTCCAAGAAATGGCGAGATCAAGATCCCCACCAAAGAGGAAGCGATCTCTATTTGCAAAAAGAATCCATACATAGACAGCAACTTTCTACTGTTAGGCTGCGTGCAGCAGGAACAAGCCAGTGCGAAGTCAGTATTGCAGATGCTCGACGCCAACAAAACGGACGCGACGAATGCCTATTGGACCTGTGTCAAAAACCCCTACATAGACACGTTCATGCTACTTTCCGGATGCATGCAGCAAGAATTGGACGCTCTCGAAAATTTGCGCTAGTCGTCCCAAATGCGCAAAAAAGGCCCGGCGGTTAGCCGGGCCTCCTTGGAGAGTCTCTCTAAAAACGCGTTAGCGTTTCGAGAACTGGAAGCTCCGGCGTGCTTTGGCCTTACCGTATTTCTTACGCTCCACCACGCGGGAATCGCGGGTCAGGAAGCCACCGGACTTGAGCGTCGGGCGCAGGCCCGGCTCAAAATCGGCAAGCGCCTTCGATACCCCGTGACGTACCGCGCCGGCCTGGCCGGAAAGACCGCCGCCGGTTACCGTGCACATCACGTCGTACTGGCCTTCGCGCTGGGTCACCTGGAACGGCTGGTTGACGATCATGCGCAGCGTCGGGCGGGCAAAATAGGTCTCCTGCGTACGGCCGTTCACGGTAATGCGTCCGGCGCCTGGCTTGATCCAGACCCGCGCAACGGCGTCCTTGCGCTTGCCGGTCGCGTAGGCGCGGCCCTGCGCGTCAATCCTGGGCTCCGCAGTCGCGGGCGCTGCGGCCACAGGCGCGACCTCTTTCAGGTCCTCAAGCGTCTTCTTTTCTTCTTCAGCCATGGTCGACAGTCCTTGCATTCTTGGGATTCATGGCAGCCACATCGATCGCCTCGGGCGTCTGCGCCTCGTGGGGATGTTCGCCACCGGCATAGACCCGAAGGTTGCGCATCTGCTGACGGCCCAGCGGCCCGCGCGGGATCATCCGCTCAATCGCTTTCTCGACCACCCGCTCCGGATGTTCGCCGGCGAGAATCTGGCCCGCTGTCCGGGTCTTGATGCCGCCCGGATGGCCGGTGTGCCAATGATAGAGCTTGTCGCTGAGCTTCTTGCCGGTCAGCTTGACCTTCCCGGCGTTGACAATGATCACGTTGTCGCCGCAGTCCATGTGGGGCGTGTAGGTCGGTTTATGCTTGCCGCGGAGATAAGTGGCGACAAGCGCCGCAAGCCGGCCAAGCACAACGCCTTCGGCATCGATAATCAGCCACTTCTTTTCGATCTCCGACGCTTTCGCCGAATAGGTTTTCATCAGTCCTGTCCTCGAATTTTCGGATGAGGCATTGCCGTCCGTCCGGCAACAGCCGGTCATGGCGCTGCACTATGCCAGCAAACACACCAAAGTCAACACGTAATTTTGCATCAAAAGGAGATATTATTCATATAATTCAATATGTTATATATGTGGTATTATTTTACCGTATTTCATTGCTCATTTATTTCCTGTTTTGTCATCCCGGCCAAGCGAAGCACGAGCCGGGATCCATCATGCCACTCGCGAGATGGACCCCGGATCAAGTCCGGGATGATGGATACGGACACTGATGGCACGGTCATGTGCCTATTTACAAGGCATCGTCGGTAATCATCTGACCTATAAAACGACTGGTGAAGGGATCTAAACAACATGCCCAAAAAGAAAAAGCAGGAAACGCAAGCAGAGCAAAGCGCGCGCTTCCGAAAGGCCGTTAAGCCGCTAAATAGTTGGTGGACGCTGACGAACTAGCTCCCGTGGAGGCAGATCTGGAATTGGATGAGCTGGTTCCATACGCTAAAATAACGGCTGGTGAGGGAGATTGATAATTTGGTCTTGAAACAAATTGAAATACTCCCTGACATTGTTTCTTCCGTTCAGCATTCTGCCAATCACGAAAGCTATAGTATCGGAAATCTGCAATATTGAAGATTCCGCCTTTCCCGAAAATAGTGGCTGTTCAACAATCCTCTCAAACGGCATGTAATTAATAAATTCTTCTTTCTCTTCCCAAACATTATTTTTATCTTTCAAAATATTGAAACCCGCTTTTGCATATCTTCTCATATTTGGAATATCCTCAACTACAAGGGTAGCAACTTCATCGCTACTTAGAAGATCTCTAACGAAGTACTCGACATGGACGGCACAAAGCCCAAAGGCAAGAGAATAGGAGAAAGCCTCAAATTTAGCTGAGCCGGGTTTGTAATCTTCCCAATTGTGCCTAGTCTTATCAACGTGGCCGAATACCACAGGTAAAGACAGAGTTCTTGGCAACTCCGAGAGCCGTCTCAGCAAGGCTCGGCGTTTATCCAGTGGATATTTGTCGCGATGAAACTTCTTTGTTCCGTGGAAGATATCCTTTGCGTGGAGCACTATGCCGTTTTGATCTTCGGCGGGTACAAATTCTTCAATGATGTCCTTGAGAGCATTGTTAAGAACGCGCCACTGACGATCTGCATGGGACACCACACCACCCACTACACAGAAATTTTCCTTTCTCGAAGTTCCAGCTTCATCCAGATGTGCAAAACGCACAGTAGTACCCCCGCGTCTTCTTCCGCCGCCATATGCGACGGCTCCACTGAAATCAATAATATCACACCCCCATCAGCATTGGGTATGCGAAGCGCGAACCGGCCGGGTCACGGTCTCAAACGACCAGGGATCCAACGGCCTCCTTCCCGCAATCAACATACCACCTGCTCAACACACAGGGATCCACGGTGCAACCGTCAAGATGGACCCCGGATAACACTCCCGCGTTTCCGGGGTGACGGAATTAGAACGCATCATCCCCCTACCCCTCGCGGGGCTCTGCCGATATAGTCGGACCCGTAAAATCTCAAAGCGGTTCCGGACAAAAGAAAGGGAGCGACATGACCAACACCAGAAAGTTCGCCACCATGGCCATCCACGCGGGCGCGGCCCCCGATCCCACCACCGGCGCGCGGGTCACGCCGATTTACCAGACCACGTCCTACGTGTTCGAAGACGCGGAGCATGCCGCCAAGCTTTTCAACCTCGAGGCGTTCGGCAACATCTATTCGCGCATCATGAACCCGACCAACGGCGTGCTCGAGGAGAGGGTCGCCGCGCTCGAAGGCGGGATGGCGGCGCTCGGTCTCGCCTCCGGCCACGGCGCGCAACTCGTGGCGCTCCACACTCTTCTCGATTCCGGTGACGAATTCCTCGCCTCGACCAAGCTTTATGGCGGCTCGGTCAATCAGTTCGGCTACAGCTTCAAGAAGATGGGCTGGAAAGTGCGTTTCGTCGACCCCGACCGGCCGGAAAATTTCCGCGACGCCATGACGCCAAAGGTCAAGGCGATCTTCATCGAAAGCCTCGCGAACCCTGGCGGCGTCGTGACCGACATCGCGGCCATTGCCAAAATTGCCCACGACAACGACATACCGCTCATCGTCGACAACACGCTTGCCAGCCCCTACCTCTGCCGGCCGATCGAGCACGGCGCCGATATTGTCGTCCATTCGCTGACCAAGTTCCTCGGCGGCCACGGCAATTCGGTGGGCGGCATCATTGTCAACTCCGGCAAGTTCGACTGGAAGGCGTCGGGCAAGTTCCCCGAACTGAGCGAGCCCTGCGACGCCTACCACGGCCTTAATTTCTATGAGACGTTCAAGGAACTCGCCTTCATTATTGCTTGCCGCACCGTGGGCCTGCGCGACCTCGGCCCGGCGCTCGCGCCGATGAACGCGTTCCTGATCCTGACCGGGATCGAAACCCTGCCGCTCCGCATGCAGAAGCATTGCGACAACGCCATGGAAGTGGCGAAATTCCTGAAAGCCCATGACAAGGTGAGCTGGGTGTCCTACCCGGGGCTCAAGGACGACAAGTATCACAAGCTTGGCCAGAAATATCTCGAAAATGGCTATGGCGCGGTCCTCACCTTCGGTCTCAAGGGCGGCTTCAACGCCGGGGTCATGCTGGTCGATTCGGTGGAGCTCCATTCCCATCTGGCCAACGTCGGCGACACCCGGAGCCTGATTATCCACCCGTCGTCGACCACCCACCGCCAATTGAGCGAGGAGCAGCAAATCGCCGCCGGCGCCGGCCCCGACGTGGTGCGCTTGTCGGTCGGGATCGAGGACGCCGCCGACATCATCGCCGACCTCGACCAGGCGCTGAACAAGGTTTAGGCCGCTCTATACCTCGATTTCGGGCTCGGTCTGGCCGCGGAGCCAGGCGAGGTAGTCGCTCGTCCCGGCCTCGATGGGCCATGCGACAATGCACGGGCAGTCGTAACTGTGAAGCGCCCGGACACGGTCTGCCAACCGGTCGAAGTGCTCGCGCCGCGTTTTGAGGAGGAGCGCCACCTCACCCTCCTCGCGCATCTCACCCTGCCATTCATACACCGATGTCACCGGCCCCAGAATATTGGCGCAGGCGGCGAGCCGCTCCGCCACCACCGCGCGGGCAATTTTGAGCGCCTCTTCGTCCGACCCGGTGGTGACATAGACGGTGCAAAATTCGCTCATGCCCGCGCCATTCTGTGGCCGAGATAGACGAGCGCGGTCACCACCACCATGGCGCCCGCCTGATGGGCCGCCCCCAGCGGCACCGGCACCACATAGATGAGGGTCAGGATACCGAGCGTGATCTGAACCGCCACCGCCGCCAGCACCAGATGCGCCGCGCCGCTGACCTCGGTCTCCTTGAGCCGGGACCACAGCCACACCGTCACTGCAGCCACGGTATAGGCGACCATGCGGTGGTCGAACTGGACGGTGGCGATGTTATCGAGGAAATTGATCCACCACGGGTGCATGAACATCAGCCCCTTGGGCGCGATCCCGCCTTCCATCAGGGGCCAGGTATTATAGATGAACCCGGCATTGAGCCCGGCCACGAACCCGCCGAGCACGATCTGAAGTGCAACCAGCGCGGCGAGCACAAGGTAGAACCGCCACAGGCTGGGCTGGCTGGCCTTCAGGGCGGGCACGCCCTTGTCGGGTCTCAAGAGGCCGAGCGCAACCCACAGGATGGCCGAATAGATGATGATGGCGAGCGAGAGGTGCGCGGTCAGGCGGTAATGGCTGACGTCGGGGCGGCTGACCAGTCCGCTCATCACCATGTACCAGCCCATCAGGCCCTGCAGGCCGCCGAGCACGAAAAGCCCGATCAGTTTGGGCCGAAGTTCGGGCCGCACGTAGCCCCGGACCCAGAAAAAAATGAGCGGCAGCAAAAATGCCAGGCCGATGGTGCGGCCCAACAGGCGGTGGCTGTATTCCCACCAGAAGATGCCCTTGAACTCGTCGAGCGTCATGCCCCGGTTCACCTTCTGGTATTCGGGATATTGTTTGTAGGCGTCGAATTCGGCCTGCCAGTCGGCTTTGGAAAGCGGCGGCACGACGCCGGAGACCGGGTGCCAGGTGACCATGGAAAGCCCCGACTCGGTCAGCCGCGTAATCCCGCCCACCACCACCATGGCGAAGATCATCCCGCACACAATGAGCAGCCAGATGGCGATCCGGCGGTCGGCAACGGCCCGGTCAACGGGCATGGCAGCGGCCTCATCCATAAAACAAGCTCCCTCACGGATACCGGTTCGAGTAGCGCAAACCGCGCCCGCGGGCAAGAGGCCAGCCGTCACGCCGTCGTGCCCTTGACCTTTTCGTAGGTGCGGAGCGTGCCGAGGCCCAAGAGCGACAAGACCAGTGTCATCATGTTGTCAGTGGCGATGACGGGGGGCGTGATGTGGAGCCCTTCGAGCGCGACCACCCACTCGAACAGCGGATGGCCGATAAACGACCACAGAAATCCGAACCCGCAGACCCAGCCGATGAACGGCCGCCAGCCGGCGACGAACAGGGTGCGGTGCCCAGCCTCGACCTTGTTGATCTCCGCCTGCACCATCTGCGGCTGCTGGCGCAGTTTTTCAAGAACGTATTGCGCCTTCGCGCGCTCGTCGTCCGAGGTAAAGAGCTTGTCGAATACGCCGCCGATGGCGGTTATGGCGTCAGCCGTCCCGCCGCCCACGATATTTGAGAGCAATCCCACTGTGTCCCTCCTTCAGGGTGATTAAAATTGGGCGTTGCTGCAAGTCATTATTATCCGTTATGGTTATTTTTAGAATTGTCATTCGGGCAACGGGGGAAAGCCCCGCGTGTAGCCATTCCGCGTGCAGGTGAGCACGTCCCGGCGGTAGCCGGAGGCCACGAGCGAGCAATGGACCCAGCCCGCGGCGGGGTCGTCCGGATCGGGGAATTCGAGGATAAGCTGGTCGAACGGGATATTGTCCCGGATCCAACGGGCAAGGACGGTATTGGCGACGCCGGGCAGATTGAGATCCACCGCTTCGCCCCGGATATGTTGGGATTTCGGCGCTCCGCCGATGGCCCGGTTGAGCGCCGGCGAGCGGTAGCCCGAGGTCGGCGAATAGGGGAAACCGAAGTGGGCGCGCACCGGTTCCAGCACGCCTTCGCACACCCGTTTCAAATTTTCGATGACGCCCGCGTCGGGCGTGTTGTCAATCCCCCGGCGCGTTGCCACCTGGCTTTGCACCAACTCCCGCAAAGTGAAATGAGAACTCAAACGCATACCGCACCACGACTCACGAACTGCAGCGAATAATAACCATTTTGGTTCATTTTGTCAAGAAGAAACCATGAAACCGCACGCCAGGGAAGCTGCGGCGAAAATTCCACGCGCTGTGCTATAAGGCACGTCAGTATCCAGCTTCAAAGGACAGCATGCATGACAGCCAAAGCCATTCAGAACGTCTACATCGTGGCCGATGACATGGACAAATCCGCCGCGTTTTATGAACAGGCCATGGGGGCAACCATTAAATTCCGCGATGGCGCGCGGTGGACACAGTTCACCGTCGGCAACAACAACTTTGCACTGTCATCGAGGGACGAGGCTGGCCCCGATGCGACAGGGGCAACGGTTGTATTCGAAACGGATGACCTGGCTGAAAGCCGCGAAGCGGTTGAAAAGCATGGGGGGACGGTTGTCAGTGAGCGCGATATGGGCTCGCACGGTAAAACCGTGACCTGCACTGATCCCGCCGGCAACCTCTTTCAGCTCTTCCAGCGATGACATATCGCTTTGGTTGTGCAATCGGGTAGCCACTGACTTTTATGGGTAGGGTACCCTCAAGACGCGGGTAGCGAACCTAACGTCCTATGATTTAACCGCGTAATTGCAATGGGTTACGACATCCTCTGCTTACGGCTCGGGAGGCCGCGGGTGGGCGCACCGCGCCCTACCCTACCGCCCGACCAAATGATAACTTGAAGGCAAGGAAACCTCGTTGAAGGGAGCTGCCTCATGACCAAACGCATTCACGTGATTACGCCGGTGACCATGCCATGTGCCCGGCCGCCGGCTGCCTTCCATGACCTTGAACAGGACGGCATCGTCATCACCCAGGAGCAGAACAGCGTAGGCCCGGCCACCATCGAGTCCGAGTTTGACGAGGTGATGTGCGCGCCCGACACGCTGGCCCGGGCCGTCAAGGCCGAACAGGACGGGGCCGACGCCATCGTCATCGACTGTCTTGGCGATCCGGCAGTGAAACCGGCGCGGGAGCTGCTGTCAATCCCTGTCATCGGACCGGGCGAAACAGCGCTTCACTGGGCGGGGATGCTTGCCGGGCCGTTCGCAGTGGTGACAGTGCTCGACAGCGTGAGACCGATGCTTGAAAACAACGCCCGGATATTCGGGATGCAGGACAAGATGAAATCCATCCGGGTGGTGAACATTCCGGTCCTGGAACTCGAAAAGGATATGGGCCGGGTCGGTGAACTGCTATCGGTCGAAGCCGTGAGGGCTGTCAGAGAGGAAAAGGTCCGTGGCATCGTGCTTGGTTGCACCGGCATGATGGGATGCGCGGCGGCGGTGGAAGCAGCGCTCTTGAAGGAAACCGGTGTCTATGTGCCGGTGATCGACCCGGTTCCGGCCGCCATCGAACAGGCCATCGCTTTTGTCCGTCTCGGCCTCTCGAACAGCAAGCTCACCTACGCCGTACCGCCCGCCAAGGAGCTCAAGGGCATGGATTTCCCCAAACCGAACGCGGTTGCGGCAGAATAAGGGACCCGGTGTCAGACTTGTATCATGGTCACGCGTCGGGGCCGGTGTAGACGCAGCCTTCGTTGCAACTGCCACGCCGGACGATAATACGGCAAAGGCCCGGCAGCGCGCTTTCGAGCTTGCGCCACAGCCAGGCGGCGATGGTCTCGAGCGTCGGCACCTCGAGCCCCTCGATCTCGTTGAGGTAGCCATGGTCCAGAATGGCGCGCACCGGCGCGATTGCCGCGTCGATCCCGGCCAGGTCCATGATCCAGCCGGTCTTCGGGTCCGGGACGCCGCGCACAAAAACCTCGACCGCGAACGAATGGCCATGGACACCCGAATAGAGATGCCCTTCGGGCACGTTGCAGGCGAGCTGATGGGCCGCGTCGAAGGTGAAGCCTTTGAATATTTCGGTCATGCCGTATCGCGGCCATAATGCTCGGTCTCTGCGGGCCGCTCCAAATGAATGAAACTGCCGGGCTTATACGCAAGCGGGCGGGAAAAATCCACCCTCAAATCGGCTGGAGACGCATCAGCCCGCCTTGGCAGCGCCGGGAGTAAAGGCGGTGTCGCCCATCACGCCGGAAATGTCCATCCAGTCGAAGCTGAGCGAGGACTGCGGCTTGTCGACGGCGCCCAGGATATAGTGACCGTTAATAAACTTGGCGCCAAGCTCCCGGGCCGCCCTTGCCAGGTCCAGGCTGTAGACGCCGCCCACCCCCATGGCTAGACGGTTTGTCTGGCAGAACGCCCGAATGCGGGCAAGGTCCCTGGCGATGCGTTGGGGGGGCCGGAAATCGCTTTCAACGTCAACAATAAGACCCCGGATCGGCAGGTCGCCAAGCGGACCCAGGTTGTCCCAACGGGCATCGATCCGGGCGAACACGACACGGCCAAGCTGGCCGAGGACGGTCGCGTATTCATGGACGCGCCAGGGCGGACGGCCAGGCGTCAGGCCGGTCAGCAGGAAAATCACGCGCTTTCGAACGCCGGCCGGTACAGCCGTGCACAGCCGGTGAAGACGAGCGCGGGTCTCGGTGTGCTCCAGTGACACATAATTGACCGGCAGCACCATCAGAAGCTTCTCTTCCGTCTTCCCCAGGCTTTTCAAGTCATTGAGACCGCGTTCCACCAGGAGAAGGTCAAGCGCCCGGATCTGCTTGGGGTCGCGCGGGTCCTCAAGCGCCGCATAGCCCGCCACGCGCCGGCGGCCAAGGGTGCGCACAATGGTCGGCCGAAAGCTGTAGATCATCTGATTTTCAAGGTCCCAACAGGGCAAATACCAGACATCCTGGGCCGAGACATCGAACCGGCCCGCTTTGTGTCTTACGCGGGCCGGGGCCGCCTTGGCCATTGGAGCGGATTTCTTTTCAGATACGCCCGCGGACCTTGCGCTGCTGTCCAGCTCCACCCCCATGGAGCGCGCGAACGATTCCGGATCCAGTGTCATTACCACGGCTTCGAGAGTCAGGCCGCCCAAGTCCGGCGACCCGAGAAATGTATTGTGTACTTCGCTCAGGATTTTTTCGCAGACCACCTGCGACGCCGCCTGATCGCGGTCGTGAAAGACCACCACATATTTATCGTCGGACAGCCTGAGCGTGACCTCGCTCGGCGCCAGAGTCCCCTCGACCACCTTGTCGAAATGGGAATGCACGCGGTCGCAGTAGCGGTCCCACCCCGACCCGAGCTTCTCCCGGATGGCGTCAAGGCCAACAATCACAAGCTGCCCGGCACAGACGGTGGATTGCTGTTCCAGAAGCAGCTTCAGTCGCCGTCGGACATCCGCATCGAGAGACGACAGGTCTGGTAACATAAACTTCCCCCACCCGCTCGGTTAACACTGTTCGACCGGAAGCCCCCTCTCCCGGATACCTTCCTTAGTGCCAGCAACTGGTTAACAACCGGTTGAGTTAGCTTAGATAATCAAACAATGTTAATTACCTAAAAGGGGATGGCCGATCGGCCGAGCAGTGAATTCATGAGCAACAGAATCAATCCGGTATGGTCGGAATATGCCCTAGCCTTCAAATCCCCAGGCAAGCTGAAGGCGAAGACCGAGCACCAGCGCGTTCTTGAGCGCCGGGTCGGCACCCGGATTGACGACATACTGTACGTCCGGTTGAACCACAATAAGATCAACGACTTGTGCGCGATAGCTAAACTCGAATGTGACCTCCCGGGCAGCCGCAACCGTAGCTCGACGATAGGGCGATCCGGCTTCCGCCCAGGCGACGGCGACGCCGGCCTCGTCCGCCGGTCGGCCCGGCACAAGACCCCGATAGACCGCGCCCGCACCGACGTACTGTTCGAACTGATTGAACCGGCTCGCCGCCGTCCCTCCCCGCAAAAACAGCGACAGGCCCTGCGCCGGGTCGTGCACCTCGCGGTACACCTGACCTTCCACAAAGCTGTAACCGCCCTGATTGCCATGCTCCCGCGCGCCGGTCTCAAGATCTTCGAAGCGGGCGGTATAGCGCCACAGGCCAAAGCCAACGCGTATGCCTTGCGCCTGATAATTGACTTCGCCCACCACCAGCGCCCCGTCGCCATGGCCGAGCTTGATCACGGTCCGGCCGGGATGGGCGGGATCGCCCGGAACGCCGTCGAGCACCGCGGCGCGCACCAGCCAGTTCTCCCCGAATTTAAGGTCCGCCCGCGCCGCCAGCGACGTGACCGGGAAAATGGAGGGGCCGTTTTTGCCAGTCTGGCCGAGATCGGTGCCGACACCGTGGGCGCTGTTGATGAACAGCGCGCTGGTTTCCAGCGCGTCAAACTCGCTGTTCAGGTCATAGAGGCCGATCCGGAGGCTTGCCCGGTCGCCGGCAAAATTCTGCTGCCACCAGGCTTCGTAAGCCCG
Source organism: uncultured Alphaproteobacteria bacterium (assembly GCA_963746725.1). GTDB lineage: Bacteria > Pseudomonadota > Alphaproteobacteria > Sphingomonadales > Govanellaceae > J090. Next base: position 174,735 of record CAVVCF010000009.1, read on the forward strand.
CACCGCCTGAACGCCGGTTTCGATATTGCTGACCGTCTGGGCGTCGCCGACCAGATCCGCGCTGAACGCCGTTCCGTTGTTATAGAGGCCGTAGAGGAAAAACCGCGCGCCGTTCCAGCCGAATGCGCGCGCGCCATCCACATCGAGCGTCAGATCGAGATTGTCGAGATACCGCGCCCCGGTATCTATGCCGCCCCGCACGTTGGCCAGCGCGTCCGCCGTATAAGCCGCGTCGAAGCGGTAGGCCGCCTGGCCCTCAGCCCATCCCGGCGACGGAAGCGCAGCGAGGCAGAAGACAAACGTCGCGGACCAGAACTGGCCGTATCGTGACAAGATGCTATCCCCGGTCTTCCCTTCTGGACCTTCGCCGTCGCAGCGTCTGACAACGTCCGCGACACCAGACCGTAGGCGATTAGCGCCGTAATTGAAAGGACTTGGGCCGGATTTGGGTGGCAGCAAATGGCGATGTTGCGTGCTCCTGCGTCACAGCTCCCCTGCCCCGAACGTCATTAAGACGGATCGCATAAAGTCTTTCAGGAAAAAAGGAGCTTCAAAAATGAAACCGCTGCTCGAAAAGATCGTCCTGTTTGGGATCGGCCTCACGATGTCGCTCGCCGGCCTCACCGCCTGTTCAATGCCCGCACCGCCAAAGTCCGGCAGCAGCATGAACGTCCCCACCCCTACGGATACCCACAGCGACGACTGGAAAGCCGGGCACGACCAGATCATCCATGATGCGGGTCAAATTCCGCACCCCTGACAGTCAGATATCCGCATGAAAAAAGGCCGCCCCGGAATGTCGAGGCGGCCTCTTATATTTTTGGTCGGAACGGCCGGATTTTCTAGGGACCCGTCACCGTCCAGGAGTCAAGATCGACGTCGTCGTCGATCGGAATGACGAGTACGGTGACCGGGCCACCGACGGCACGTGTGCGATGCCCTTTGCCGTCGCCGGTATCCGTGGCGAGGAAGAGCGTACCACGCTCCCAGGACCGGGTGGTGCCGTCCGAGGCCGTCACTTCCATAACGCCGCTCAGGACACTCACCAAACGGCGCTCAGGCGCACTAAGGTGAATATTGGTCCCGGCGGGGATTTGACGGACGGAGATCTCATCGGAGGACAGCTTAATGGACCCCAGAATTTGTCGGACTCCGCTGTGGCCGATCTGATAACCCGTATCGGGAATACGACTGCGGATAAAATGGGTTTCGCCATCCGCACCGTTCGTCAGTCGGTCAATCACAAGCCACGGCGCCGGATCGCTCTGGAGTTTCGCTTTTGTCACTTTCTCCGGCTCCCTATGAATTAGACTCAAACGCTCTCAATACCCGGCGAGGCCCCCGGCGGCACAAAACGAGGGAGGCCACAACGCCAAGCGCACTGACCAAGACGATATAGATAACGGTGTTCATGAACGCTGACGCCGCGGGAAAGGTCCCCGTTTGCGGCGAGGGTGCGATCACCACCGATTGCGCCATCAAGGTGCCGACAATCAGCGAACCAAAAGCTTGCGCAACCATGCGCACTACAATTGTCATCCCCGTCGCTTCACTGGTGCGATCAAGCGACACGGACTCCATGATCACGTTCGCAACACCGGCCAGCACAATTGTGGCACCTGCCGATGAAAATGACAGTGTCACAATCACGAACCAGAGATGGCTGATATCAAACAGGAGGCCGCTCCAGCCGACCACACACATGGCGGTCCCGATCAGCACCACAACACGTCCACCGAAGCGTTTTGCAATCACACCCGACGAGGACGCCCCGGCCACCGCCGCCAGATTGGACGGAAGCTTCAAGATACCGGTCAGTGTTGCGGTGATGCCGAAACCGATCCCCGTCCAGACCGGCTGTTGCATCAGAAGCGGAAAGACCATCAGGATCTGGTAGGCTCCCATGGCAACGGCGGCACCCGCAAGATTGGCAAGGGCAATTTCGGGAACGGCCAAAAGCCGCACATCAATAAGCGGATTGGGATGCCGCCGTTCATACTGTACCCAGATAACAAGGCCCAGCACCCCCGCCGCCAGCAGTAATACCGGCAGGTCGGAAAACCCGTCCATACGCAAAATGGTAACAGCCAACAGGACCGATGCCACGCTCGGGGCGAACAGAATGCCACCGAATAGGTCAGGCGCTTTGTGGAAGCGCTTTGTGCGTGGATGCGGGAAAGACGGCCAGCATATGGCAAGAACAGCAAGCGCGATAATGGCGCTCCACACAAAAACATGCTGCCAGTGGCCAGTGTCCACAATCATACCGCCGAAAACAAAACCAAGCGCCGCACCGAGACTGGCCGCGCCCGTTATGATGCCGGTGCCGAGCGCCACCTTTTCCGCCGGCAGATATTCCCGAACCAGGCCGTAGCCCAGGGGCAGAATCGCGCCGGCAAGCCCCTGAATGGAACGCCCGGCGATTATCCAGAGCAGATGGGAAGAAAGAGCGCTCAGGATTGAGCCGGTGGCGGCCAGGCCCAGCACCGTCATCAAAACCCTGCTGCGGCCAAACAGATCGCCCAGACGCCCACACACCGCCGCCGACGCCCCCGCCACGAGAAGATAGCCGGTAATCAACCAGCTCACTTCGGCGGGCCGACCAATCTCTTTTATAGCCGCCGGCAGCGCTGCAAAGGTCAGGGTCGTTTCCAGACTGCCTGCAATCTCGGCCGCAATAATCACTGCGAGGATGAGGATCCAGTGTTTTCCGGTTTTCAACGAAAATGACTCCGATAAAACGCCGATCGCTGCACAGCCGACGATGCCCCCTATTCCGGTGGAAGCAGGGATTGATACCACTCGACCAGGCTGAGACCCCGGCTATCCGCCTCCTGCCACATCGACACGAGACTGTCTGCACAGTCTGAGGAAAGCCCTAGTTCCGCCGCCTGATCGGCAAACAGCCGGACGTCCTTCAGCGCCATGGTTATCTGGCTGGTTTGCGCCCGAGGCAAAATCATCGAGGGGAAATACACGCTGGTCGCGAAGTTGCGGCCTGTCGCATGGTTTAAGACACCCACAAGCGTGGCTTCATCGGCTCCGGCGCGAACACCCATGGCAACGGCTTCGCACGTCGCCGCCAATGAGCTCATCACAATGTAATTATTTACGACTTTGAAAATCTGCCCGAGACCGGGACGGTCCCCAACGTAAACCACGTTGTCCGCCATATGACGCCAATAGGGCTGCACCTCATCGAAAGCCCATTTCGGGCCCGCTGTAACGGTGGTCAAGGTCCCCTCGTTCGCGCCTTTGGGCCCGCCACTGACCGGCGAGTCCAAAAAACAGATGTCACCGGCGTCCTTGAGAGCGCGAGAGAGCCTTTCCGCCGCCTGTTTGCCAATGGTTGACGTCTCCACATAGATTTTGATGCGTTTTCCCTCTGCGACGCCACCATCGCCAAGCACCACGGCATCACTTGCCGCAAGGGTCGGCAGGGATGCAAAAACGACTTCAGCCTTGTCTGCAACATCGCGGACGGAGCCGGCCGCAGTACCGCCCGCCGCCTCAAAGGCGGTTAGCACGTCGCGGCTTGTATCAAACCCAATGACAGACAATCCATTGGCGACCAGCCTGCGCGCCATGCCACCGCCCATTCTGCCAAGACCTATGAACCCGATCATTGCGGCGCCTCCGGAATTGAACACTATGACATACTTATATCAAAGGCGTCGGGCGCCCGGTCATTCCTCCTCGGCAGCGATTTTGGCGATGATCCGGCGCGCCATCAGGGCCGCCCGGTCGGCGTGTACGCTGAACTCCTTGAAGTCCTCCCCGCCCTCTTCAAGGTACCGCTGCGTGGCCTCAAGCGCGACAATGTCCTGCTTTAACGTGGAAAGGCCAATTTCCCGCAGAGCCTCGGTATATTCCACAGTGCCGGAGTAGGACGCGAAGAGGTAACAGGATCTCTCGTCCCGCGGCGTGATGGCGACATACCGGATGCGCCGCGCCAGCACCCGGGACGGGTCTTCAAGGTCGCAATAATTATCTGTCGAGGTGTGCAAGCTCGGCAGGTACTGACGGGCAACCCGGAAACGATCCACGATCGTCCCTTCGGCAAACCCCATGCTTTTGGCGAGATAGCCCTTAAGCACCATATGGCCAAACCGCTTGGTGGTCTGGATAACCGTCGGGGAGACGACCTCGACTTCGTTTGCGGTGGTCATCAGCTCCCAGTTGGACGTATCGAGAATGCCCGGATGCAGGAGCGAGGCATGGGTAATGTCTATGACATTTTCCATCGCCACCGCAGCATTGGATTTCACATCGAGAAGTCCCGATATAGGCTGACTTGTGGTCCGGGCTTTCAAATTCCAGATCGGGCGGGATCAGGCCCTCATCGACCTTGTCAGGATCGCCCATCCAGATCCAGATATATTCCCGCCGTTCCACAACGGGAAAGGCGGTAACGGCCATCTTCGGCGGTATCTTCTCCTGCGACGGGATATGCGTGCAGGCACCGCCGGGGCCAAACTGCATGCCGTGATAGCCGCATTCGATGGCATCGCCAATCAGCTTGCTATCAGAAAACCGAAAACCTCGATGCGGACACCAATCAGTCAGGGCTACAGGTTCGCCGGCTTCGGTGCGGTACAAAACGACGTCCCGGCCCATGATGCGGCGGCCCAGCAGCGTGCGGCCAACCTCGCCCCGTCCCGCCGCCACGTACCACTGATTGCGAGGATAGGCGATATCTTGCGACAGCAGATGCTGTGGACGCGGCCCCGCTATGTCAGCTTTCATATTCATCGTTAATCTTCCTTCGTCTGAGCCCGCCTGGAACCATTAACACAGGGAGGGCTGAGAGCCAGCAGCGGGCGCACCCAAAGGCGCCCGCTACCGGATTGATTGTGCTCCCGCCGGCCAATGTGACCGGCACTTGAACAGGCCTAGAAGTTCTTGGTCACATTGAAGCCGAACATGCGGGGCTCGCCCGGGTATCCGGTGACAAGGCCAAGAGCCGGCGTCAGATCGAACAGGCTTTGAATATACTTCTTGTTGAACAGGTTCTTGACGTAGAATCGAGCATCGATACTTTGATCGTCCACCAAAACTCGAATCTGCCCATTCATAATGCCGAAGCCCGGCTGGTTATCGATCGAAGGCGTTGCCGCTGTCGGAAACAGATTGCGCGGACCTTTGTAAGCCCAGTCAAGCTCCAATTGCGCACTGCCGAACGACGTCGGTACAGTATAGGTGCCGGAAAGCGTGTAGGTCCATTTTGACACCTGGTTAAACTTCCGGTCCGAGTGGTCCACACCGGTCGTCGGATCTATAAACGACTGGTACTTGGGCAGTGTGTAGGCAAGCGATCCCTGGAGCCGCAGGTTCCGAGTCGGCAATGCGGTGGCTTCGACCTCGACCCCGTCCACAGTTGCACTCGCCGCGTTCTGCACGACTGAAACGGCATTGAATGGCGGCACGAGCACGACAACGGTTTGCTGATCATTATCATAAACCGAATGGTAATAGGTGGCATTGACACGCAACCTGCGCTGCAGCCAGTCCGATTTAACGCCCGTTTCGTAATCGGTCAGCCTTTCCGCCTGATACGGCGCGACTGAAATCGGGTTTGCACTCAGCTTTTCGTTGACGCCGCCCGATTTGAAGCCCCGGCTTGTTTTGGCATAAACCATCACATCGTTAGTGATGTTCCAGTCAAAACCGGCGGTGTAGGACAGGTTGTGTTCATGTATTCCGAAGGTGCCTACACAGGGCTCGCCACCAATACCGGCTGGCGGCGGCACGTTACAAATATGCGCCGGCCCGATATTGTTTTTCGAGACCAGCGTCTTTTTCTCGTCCGTGTATCGTAGCCCACCGGTAAAGTGCACGATGGGGGTGATATCGTAAATAACCTGGCCGAATCCCGCGATGCTCTTTGTTGTCACATCGCCGTCGGTTCTCGTCGGTTGCAAAACGCTTAGAGATGGAACAGCCGTTGAGGCGTTTATGTCATGACCATTGAAATCAAGGTAAAAGCCGCCCAACGTGTAGTGGAGCCGGTTGTTGGCCAGGTCGCCCGAGAGCTGGAGTTCCTCCGTAAACTGGTGGATCTTGGTCACAAACGAATTGAGCCAAAAAAGATCAATCGGTATGGCATCGGTATCTGTTGCCCGATCGGTGCGAGCGTTGCGGTAGGCCGTGATCGACTTCAGCGTTGGGCCTCCCATATTGTATTCGACGGTGGCAGACGCGCCATAGGTCCGCACCTTGGCAAAGTTGTCAGCGTTATAAGCAGCCTTGAATTGGGAGCCATCCAAATTGACGAAGCTGTTGTAATAATCTACCGCTTGGCCCGGTGAGACGCCTAGAGCCACCGCAACGTCAATTGCAGCCGCCGAACCAGGCGTGATTGCAAGAGGAATGCTGACCGGCCCATTGTCACTATTGAGGCGCGAAAAATCCCCTCGCAGCGTGATCGTCAGATTGTCCGATGGAATTAATTTGATGGCGCCCCGCGTCATGATTGACCGTCTGTCACCGGTTTTTTGGCCCGTCGTGACGTTAAGCCCATATCCGCTATGGCCCATGGCCTCGGCGACAAGGCGAATGGCGCTACCGCCGCCAAGCGGTGCATTAAACACCCCGCTCGCTGTGTATGACCCATGATTGCCTGCACCCGCAGTGAGCTGGCCTTCCCATCGGTCAACCGGCTGCTTGGTATAAATGTTGATGCCACCGCCGGTCGTGTTCCGACCGTAAAGCGTACCCTGGGGCCCTTTCAGCACCTCGATTCGTTCAAGATCGACAACACTTGCAGAAAGCACACCGGCAAGACTGTTCAGGAAAACACCATCGGAATAGATACTAACCGGCGGGTCATTAACCGAATTGAGATCCGACGTCGATTGCGCCCGCAACTGCCATACCACAGAAAAGGCGTCACTCACGCTCTGGTTCAAAGACAGACCGGGGACGATCTGAGCCAGGTCGCTGACATCAACAACCGTGCGATTTTTCAGCTCGTCCCCCGTCACCGCGGAAATCGAAATCGGTGTCGCCTGAGCGGCCTCGGCCCGCCGGCGGGCCGTGACCACGACTTCCTCAATGCCATAGCTGCCGGTCGCTGAAGGTTTGGAGGCGTCCTGCGCCATCGCCGGTGCGGCATCATAAAACACGACGCATGCACATACAGCCACACTACAAAGCAATAGAGAATTTTTCCCTGGCCGGGCGTTATTAAATTGGAGTTCATGCCTGGTTATTTTCATTACTCTTCCTCTCTCTTATTGTTTTGCCTATGGCACATGCATAGGCTTGCTCCCAATATTCCCTTCCTTAATAGGACAGGGTCCGCACACCGTCACATCGGAGTTACAGGAAGGCCGGATCGGGTATCCCGATCTATCGGAAAAAAGTCACGGAAGGAGAGGATTTTCTATTTATAGTAGCATTCAAGATAATGAATTTAAGCGCTCATAAAAAAGCCGGCCCCCTCGGGGACCAGCTAATGTTTTTTATTATTCGGGCGCTAGATTTTCCCACCGTTCGGTAGGGGCGTTTATCTTTTCAGTACTTGAAATTAATCCGTATACCAAATGTGCGGGGGATGCCGTAGGCCCAACGATCCGAATTATTGCCGCCACTAACAAAGGCCGCATATTTCTCATTCGTTATATTCTGGCCCCAGATTTCAGCAGACCATTGGCCTCCAGGAAGCGTATAGCCAATCGTGCCGTTCAGGACGTGATATCCACTGCTGACGATCCGATCAGATGGATCCCAGTACGTCTTGGATGACAGGAAAAGAAGCGCATTAGCATAAATTTTGCTCTCGTCCCCCAAGGTATGATTGTAATTGAAGCCGATTGAACCGCTCAACGTGGGCGTGCGCGGTAAATGGTTACCACTGGCATCCATAGTAGAATTCAGGAAACCGGGACCGTTCGGATTAGGTACATATATAGCGGCGCCCGGAAAGGATATGTACTTATTATCAACCCAGGAAAAACCGACGTTCATTCGCAGGTCGTCCGTAACGATTGCTGTGATATCACCATCTATGCCCTGGCTTCGCCCCTTCGCCGCATTCTGCAGAACAATGCCGAGATTACCGGGAAGTACAACGCGAGCTTCAATACCCCTGATGGTATTATAAAATGCCGACGCATTAACTCTCAGCCTGTTATCGAGAAGATCAGTTTTGATACCGACCTCAAAGGCATCGACGGTGACAGGGTCAATGGCTGGCGGGGTGCCGAACGCCGTGTTGTAAGCGCCGGATTTGAAACCCCTATTATAACTTGCAAACAACATGGTGTTTTCACCGACCGTGTGGTCGTACGCCAGACGCCATGTTGGTTTCTTCCAGGTTGTCACGTCAACGCCGGGAAGAGAGGTGCCACGGAAGTTCTTGCGGTCATAAGTGTACCGGAAGCCGGCAGTGAAGCGCCCGTTTTCAAAAACGTGAACGGTGCTCTGAGCATACCCTGCAACTGACTCGATTCGTGACTTATATGACGTGGTGAGGTACAAAATCGGATATGGTCCATAGACCTTGATCGGATCATATCCCTGATCTGCGTTCATGTAAAAGGCGCCGACAATCCAGTCGATTTTGCTGCCTTCCGGCGAAAGGAACTGGACTTCATGGGTAAACTGCTTGTACTTCGTGAAGGTATCAAAATGACCGGTGTCCACGTCCGTGTCATCCAGATCCCCATAGTTGTCACCATTAGCTTTTCGCCATGCCGTGATGGAAACTATGTTAACCGCGTCGGTTTGGATCTCTAATTTTCCGCTTGCACCATAGCTCTGAAGGTGTGCCCTCTCCCAGTTAACCGAATAATCGTTCGGTACGGAACTGATAACGCCGCCAGGCGGAACAACGGGTGCTGACGCCTGGTTCGGGCCTGGCTGTCTTGGGGAAAAAGTTGTGTTGTCGCCGCTGCTATAATTAGCGGAAAAGGTGAACTTCACATTCTCGGCAAAGTCGGCAACCCATTTCGTCCGTGCATTTATGTAATCTTCAATCCCGACACGCGACCCCGCCTGGGTCGGTATTTGCGCTATATTGCGAGCGTAGCCGCGACCCTGGTGACGCCACGACACCGCAATGTCAGCGGCTAGATTGTGCGCGATCCCCCCGCCCACATAGGCCTTGGCTTCTGTCGCATTAAAATTTCCGTATCCCACACTGGCGTCAGCTTGCAGATCCTGCGTGGGCGTCCGGGTAATAATGCTTATCAGCCCGCCGGCCGCGTTCCGGCCATAGAGAGTCCCCTGTGGCCCCTTCAAAACCTCGATCCGTTCAATATTGTTAAAGGCGAGCACTGACGTGGAATTGTCGGCGATATAGACACCATCCACATAGAGCGCAACGCTCGGCTCCGAACCCGGTGAAAAGGTATCGGTCCCGATGCCGCGCATGTAAATACTGGCGTAGTTTGCTGTCCTCGTGAAATTGAGGCTCGGTGTGATGAAACTCAGGTTATCGGTTCGCGAGATATTTGCTTGAGCCAACCTGTCCGAGGTTAGGGCCGTAATTGTGATTGGCACCGACTGGAGGCTTTCTGACCTCTTCTGTGCGGTCACCGTAATCTCTTCAAGGACCCCACGATTCTTCTGTTGACCCTGCTGTTCATTCGCCTGCGCCAACAATGGCAGCATTGATACTCCCAACGCCAAGGCTATACCGAGCTTACGGTCGGTTTGAATTCTTCCTGTTCCAGATATAGGCATTATCGCTCTCTCCCTTCGAAGCATCCCTGTTGTTATGGCCGATTTTGCAGTGGCAACGGCCTGCTCCCATCTTGTCCTCTTTTATTAAAACAGGTTCCGCCCTCCGCCCTCATCGGAGTTACAGGAAGGCCGGATCGGGTATCCCGATCAATCAGTTGGAAAGGGTCAGGTATGGCTCGGATCAGGGCGCCTTCTGCTGCGCCAGCAGATTTTGAGCGTGGCGAACAACGGGCCTATCGATCATCCGGCCATTGAAGGAGATGACGGCGCTGCCGGGCGCGCGGTGTTCCCAGGCTTCGACCACCGCCCGTGCCGCGTCGTAATCAGCTTCGGTCGGCTGAAAGCAGGTGTTGATCACCTCGACCTGGTCCGGGTGGATACAGATACTGCCGGTACACCCCATGGCGCGGGCTTTCCGCGCGGCAACCTCATATGCAGCAAGATCCCGAAATTCAGCAATTGAAATAGGAAGCGCGAGCGACATCAGGCCCCGGGTGGACGCCGCAAGAGCGATCTGCCGGCAGGGCTCTGTCAAGGATTGTTCCGTAGGCGGTGCGCCAAGCGACAGGGAGAAATCTTCTGTGCCTAACGCGAGTCCCGATACCCGCTCCACGCCGACAATGCCCGGCAGTTGCCAGAGCGCTGCCGGCGAACTCGATCAGGGCAATCAGGCGGACCGTCCCGTCCGCCATGCCACGCTCGGCCTCAAGCTCGCTTAGAATCCCGGATATGACCTGGAGACGCGCGGGGTCATCGGTCTTGGGAATTATTAGGGCGCTGGCGTTGGCCGCCACGGCCGCCTCAATATCCGCAAAGGCCAGGCGCCAGGCCACATTGATCCGCACGATTACGTCGGCCCCGGCCTCGCGAAGCGCCGCCGCACCAGCCGGCAGGGCGGCCCGCGCCTTCATCTTTTCAGAAAGGGCGACCGAATCTTCAAGGTCGATGATAATAGCGTCCGCGCCCCGACTGTGCGCCCTGGCTATGCGATCGGGCCGATCGCCCGGAACAAAAAGCAGGGACCGCCACGCAAACATCAGTCGACCTCCACACTCGCTGTCATTGTTGCCTCGCCATCACTGTCCACAATCCAGAGGTCTGCGCCCTTCTCCACCTCTTTCAGGCACAGGGTAAAAGGCGCGCCATCAAAAAGCGGCTTCACCGAGCGAAATGAGAAGCCGCTTATCCGCGCCCCCGGATTAGCGCAAAGGAAATGGTCCATCAGCAATGTTGCCTGAAACGGCCCATGGACCACAAGGCCCGGATAACCCTCGACCTCCCGCGCATAATCGCGATCGTAGTGAATGCGATGGGCATTAAAGGTGAGAGCGGAGTACCGGAACAATTGCGTCGGGTCAACGACTAGCGTGCGCTCCCGGTCCGCAGATCGTGTCTCCGGTTTGGCCTTGACCGGCTTTGACGCCGCGCCTTTACGCCCGCCACCCCGGTAAACGATATCCTGTTCTTCCACGATACAGACCGTCCCGCCACAAAGAGTCTCATGGCCAACCAATACAAAGACCAGATCGCCGGTGGAGCCTTTTTTATGCGTCACCTCCCGAATGACCGACCGGCGCCGGATGGTCGCACCGAGCTGAATGGGGGTATGGAAGGTCAGCCGTCCACCTGCCCACATGCGCCGGGACAACGGCACCGGTGGCAGAAAACCGCCGCGCTTCGGGTGCCCGTCGCTGTCAATCTCCGATTGGCGTGCAGAAGGCAGGAAATAAAGCCAATGACCAAGCGAAGGCACTTCCCCATCCCGCCACGGCGGCTGGTCATGATCCAGAAGGGCTGCCAGCCGCTTGACAGTGGCTGCCGCCGACAGGTCTTCAACCGTCTCCTCCCGGCCAACCCACTGCTGCAAGCCATCAATATCCAAAACGCCGCCTTTCGGGCTGTTAATTCATAGCCGCACGCATCGGGATGACCCCGGCATATTTTACACCTGAGTTCACTTTAGAAGGTCGCAGGCGGGTTCTCAAAGGCAATATATGTCAAGCAGACTTGCAATATAGTCATTCATCAGAATGATCTTTTTGCGTTGGATACGCCACTTGTCGTCATCAAGGACAAGGGTGTGGTGGACCTGTCCGAAAAAGGTATCCGTGCTGTTGAAGCGGGGGGAAAAGACGTGCGTCGCCCACGAGGATTTCAGGTGAATGCCATCCGCTTCGCCGTCGTCGAGGCGGATATTAGCAACCATATGGGTGGTGCGAGCCATCCGGTGGCCGGCCGGCGAGTTGGGTGACTTGATGCGCAGCACCCGGTCCTCGAGACCGGCCCGGCTGCTGTAATAAATGAGCGACAGCTCCTGCTCCGGGTCCGATGCCAGAACGTCATCGTGGCGCCACGCCGGCACCCAGTAAACACAGTCTTCGGTATAAAGATCGAGCCACTCATCCCATCGTTGTTCTTCAATCAGCACGGCTTCGTGCTCAATCAAGGTCCGCCCGATATCCAATAACGCCCGGGGGTCGTCGGACAGGGTGGCGGCATTGCGCATAACCGGTTTCATGCCGCAGACTCCGTCAATCCCGCCGAGATCATCTTGGCCCATTGGCGGTAGGGGGCATGAAGCGGAACTTCGGTCCCGGTTTTAAGGAGGCCGTCAGTGGCATAGTCCGCCTGGACCCCGCTCCGGGCCCCGAAAGCGCCGGCTCCCTTTTCCATGATTGCGATGCCACGGGAATACCCCTGCACCCAGGAGGTACCTCCGGCCCTGAAACCTTCCTGACACATTTCATAAACCGCGCTGTCATCAGGCGTGGCAAGACCGCTCGCGTTGTAGAAGTCTTCAAAGGCCCGCAGACGCATAGCCCGATTTTTAGCGGATTCTCCAATCGCCCCCAGACAATAATAATGCATCTCGGTCAGGTCAGGTGCGATGGGCCGGAATACCCGTATCGCGAGCGCCGTATTCTGCAAAAGCTGCATGTTGGGAAAAATACCCGTGTTATAGGCAAGGGGCACATATTCGGCCCGCTCCGGCGGCACCCGGCTGCGAACTTCATCCATGTCGATAAACGGCCTGCGGTCGCCTTCACCGAACTCGGTCACAATCGCGCAATGACCATTGGGAAAGGCAAGGCCAGTCTGAACCTCGCTCAGCGTTCGCGCAAAATCGAGCGTATTGGCCGATACATTGCCCAGTCCCTTGCGGCGGCGTTGCATCACTTCGAGAAAAGTGCTGTGGGTGGTCGTCAAGTGGTAGGCGTCAAGGCCGTTCTCAAGCTGCAATTTCCAGTTGGCGCGGTAGGTATACACACTGCGGCCGGGAATAGGCTCCATGCCCTCAGGTCCTTGGTCCATGGCAATATCGACGAAAAATTTCATGGGCCCCAGATGGTCTTCAAGCGACGGCACGTTCGGTGAGACACTGCCAAAGATCAGTCCCCTGTAGCTTTCAACCCGCGCCAGCTTGTCAAGGCCGAGGTCCAGCGCCTTGAAGCTTTCGGGATAAGCCCCCGCCGCTTTTTCCTTGATTCCCACCAGCTTGCCGGAACTGTCGTAGGACCAGGAATGATAGGGGCACACAAACACCCGGCTTGATCCCTGATCGTCCTGGCAGACCTTGGCCCCTTTATGGGAGCATTTGTTGAGAAAGGCGCCGATGGTCCCATCAGCCTTGCGGGTAACCAGAACGGGCACCCGCCCGATCCATGCGGTGAAGAAATCGTGCGGTTTCGCAACTGATGCCTCGAACCCGAGAAAATTCCACGTGCGCTCGAAGATGTATTTCATCTTGAGATCGAACAGATCCTGATCGGTAAAGACTGCCCGGTTTACGGCGAAGACACCGTCTTCGGGGCGGTCGTCAATCAGATCCTCGATAGACCTTACAGACATAGGGGCTCCTTGATTGCAGCGGAATCAATCCTTGTAGGAGGGGTCAATGCGATCAAGAAGACGCAGCATGGGCGGCCATTCGACCCGGCTGTCGGGCTCGTTATTGCGACCTGCAAACTCCGGGTTTTCCTTGTTATTGCCGAAGCCGAGGCGTGCCGTCTGTAGCGCCGCTTCATCAGACGCCTGCACGAGCTTCTGCCCGCTGGAGAGCGCCTGAACCTGCGCCTGCAAAGCCAGTTCAAGGGAATAATGCATCAGAAAGGCGAGCGGGATGGTCGACGCCGCCACCAGAACGCCGTGATTGCGCAGGATCAGGATCGCCTTGTCGCCAAGATCCCGGGCCACACGATCATTTTCATCGCAGTCAAGCGCCAGGCCCTCAAAATCATGGTAGGCCACATTGCCATGGAACAGCATCGCGTTCTGGGTCAACGGCAAGAGCCCGCATTCCATGGCCGAGACCGCCATGTTGGCCGCCGTGTGCGTATGCAGAGCGCACTGAACGTCGGGACGAGCCTGATGGACAGCCCGGTGCAGGGTAAATCCGGCCGGGTGGACGCGGTGAGGGGTATCATCGAGAATGTTACCCTCCATATCCACCTTCACCAGATTGGAGGCCGTGATCTCCTCATACAACAGGCCGAACGGATTAAGGAGGTATTGCTCCTCTTCCCCTGGAACGCGCGCTGAGATGTGGTTGTAGATCAAGGAATTCCAGCCGTAATGAGCGACCAGCCGATAACATGCCGCAAGGTCGACGCGGGTTTTCCATTCCGCCTCGGAAACCTTGTTCTTCACATTCGGGATATCGAAGCGCGGGATATCAGAACGCTGGTGCAGGCTGACATTCATTTTCGTCCTCCTCAATACGGGACAGTAAGCCCCGCAGTTTAGGGCCAGTTTCATATTAGCCCAAACGCGATAAGCATCGTAAGCTGTATCAACCGAACGGGTGAATCGGCAAAATCGATTGAAAGTCAGGCGAGCGCGTCTCTCACCCTGCAAAAGCGCTTTTGTCCAAGCAGCAAAAGGACGACCCCGCAAAGCGCAACCGGCGCAAGACTGATCACCAGCGAATAGGGCAGCGCCTTATCGCTGCCAAACACATAGTCGGTAATGAGGGCGATGGTTGTGGCCCCCAATGAATATCCCGCAACGGCAACAATGACCATATAGATCGCTATGGCCTTGCCGCGCATCCGGTTCGGAACAACGTCCTGAATAATAACCGGCGATGACGCATAGCCGAAGGCGTGGCAAACAGAAACCAAGCCATAAAGCACAAGGCTAATGGTCTTGTTATCCATGATCGGCCAGGTCAGGTGAAGCGGCACGACCAGAATAAGAGGAAGCGTGAGCAGCATCAGGCGGCCGCCGCCAAAGTCACGTCTGGCCCAGCGATCGGCAAAAACAGCGCTTAAAGCCGTGCCTGTACCACCACCGATGGCGATCGTCACACCAAGCAGCATGGCAATGTCTTCAGGTGTCATGCCGAACTTGCGAATGAACAGGCTCGGCACCCATGCATATGAGGCAAAGTTACAAAATTGCAGACAGGCGATTGCCCCATACAAACACAGAAATAGCTTTCGATTTTGCCGGCTCGCAAGATAGATATAAAAGTCCCGGAACGTTGCCCCATCGCCCTTATGCGCCACAACCAGACCGTCATTGCCCCGCCGTTCCACCTCCCGAATGGAAAGCAGTACGGGCACAATTAAGAGCCCCGGAATTCCGGAAAGTACGAAAGCAATCTGCCATGGTTCAAGCGCTGACAGTAAGCTGAAAGACTGAGACAGACCGGGCGCAACACCAATAAAGAAACCTATAAGCGTGATGGCCAATCCGGACGACACGCTGCTCGCCAAAAAATAGATGGCAAGGACGCGGCCGCGGACCTGAGGCTTGAAATAATCGGAGATCAGAGAATAAGCGGCCGGGGCCAGTGCTGCTTCGCCAATGCCAACGCCGAAACGCCCGATAAAAAGTTCCCCAAACGTTGAGGCAAAACCGCAGAATATTGTGGACGCGCTCCAAATCAGCATCCCGGCGGTAATAAGGTTGCGCCTGTTGTACCGGTCAACAAAAGCACCCATGGGAAGCCCGACCAACCCAAAGATGAGCGCGAAGGACGTGCCCTGAATAAAACTCATCCTGGTGTCGGATATCGCCATCGATGCCCGAATTGGCGCAACGAGATAGTTCGGTATCTGGCGATCGACAAGCCCGACAAAAGTCGCCAGCATCAGAATGACGACAACAAAACACCCACTGAACCAATGGGGATAAGGAGGGGCTGGCATACCCCCAACGCCTGAAGGCAGTGTCTTTCCGGCTTCAGATACGCGACGCAGCATAGGCCCCCTATCCATGCGATAGCCGGCCACCGGCGGCTTCTTTACCCCAGCGGGCAGCCCAGTCCTGGACAATGTCCGGGTTCAGGACACGTTCTGGCACTTTACCGGCCAGCACATCGAGCACTGCTTCCGCCGCCGCTGTGGGAAGGCGGTCAACAAGCTCCAGGCTATGCCCGACCGAATGCGGGGTCAGAATCGCGTCCTCCAGCTCACGCAAAGGCCTGTCCTGCGGGTATGGCTCTTCGGCGAAGACGTCCATGGCCACACGCAAGAAATGTCCTTCCCGGGCAAGGGCGAATACTGCATCCTCGTCAACGATTCCACCGCGGGAGATGACCACCAGAACCGAACCGGGTTTGGTACGGCGAAGCCGGTCAGCGTTCAACATATTTTTTGTGCTCTCGTTAAAGGGCACGAGCACACACAGCACATCACTTTGAACCAACAGATCATCGAGTGAAACAAAGGAGACGCCCGGATAATCGGGCGGATGGCGTGTATGCGCTATGAACCGGACACCCCAGGCCGACAACCGTTCGACAACAGCGCGCGCGATACGGCCGAAGCCAAAGAGGCCAACCGTTTTCCCTGAAAGCATATGCGACGACATGGGACCGGCGACGCCAACCCAGTTTCGAAATGCGCGCTCGCGGCCTTTCAGATCGTAGAGGCCCGCCAGGATCATCAGGATCGTGGCTTCCGCCATGCCTATATAATTCTCGTCAACCTGGCCGTTGGAGACGATTACGCCGTATTCGCTCGCCGCCTCTATGTCGAAGCCTTCCGTTCCGGTGTAGGGAGAAATGATGGCGCGAAGCCGCGAAGCCCGCCCCAGACGGTTACGGCCAACGGGGAGTATGCCATAGCCTAGGAAAACCGTTGCCTGGTCAAGCGCCGCCGGGTCCGCAATGAAGGTGTCCTCACGGTCGTACCGAACGATGTCGCAGATCTTACCCTCAAGGGCATTTTCCACACAATCGAAGATCGGCGCGTAAGATCCTGCCAGAACAACAAGCGGGCGGCCATTACCTGAATGCCCCTCTTTACAGGCCTTGGTGCGCCTATTCATATGTTCGTTCCGACAAAGCCACCCAATTTTCTTAAGCTTTGGCCTAAGCGATAAACCAAGCCCCAAACCGTACTCTTTCACCTGAATATTCGCTTTGTCGTGATTTTCGAGCGCAAATCGGTATTCCCGATGTTATGGATCGGACGACCCGGGGTGCAAGTGAAAGGCAGTCAGAGTATTCTCGGCCATATGGGATAGCAGGTAGTATGCGGGCATCTGCGGTATGCTTGTGCCAGGCAGGCGCACATGCATAAGTGTGATGCCGACATTTATCGAGAGGATCTGAGGCTATGAATACCCCTTCGACGCATTATCCGACCTCGACAAACGCCGGGGAGCAAAATTCGGATGTCCAATACCTGCGCAACACCTGGTATGCCGCCCTGTGGTCGCAAGATGTCGGGGAAGACCCCGTCGGCACGGCGCTCGTGGAAGAAGAGGTCGTCATCTACCGCACCGAAGACGGCGTCGCCGTCGCGGTCGGTAACCGCTGTCCCCATCGCTTCGCCGAATTGCATCTGGGCAAGGTCGTGGGCGAAAACATTCAGTGCCCTTACCATGGCCTGCAGTTCAACCCGGCGGGCGGCGGTGCCCACAATCCGCACGGGCCAACAAAACCCGCCGCCGCACGGGTCAGAAGTTACGCCACAGTGGAACGATACGGCCTCATCTGGGTGTGGATGGGCGATAAGGACCGTGTGGACCCCGAGACGATTCCTGACTGCAGCATTCTGGACGACCCGGAGCGGGTGGTTGTCCGCGGCGCGCTGGACCTGAACGCGGATTACCAGCTTTACGTCGATAACCTGATGGACCTCAGTCATACCGAATATGTCCATGCGTTCAACAAGCCAAACAGCCTTGACCGCGCAACCACCAACGTGGAAGTCGACGGCAACGACGTGATTTTCATGCGCGACTTTCCCGAGGAATTCGCCGTCGGCCCACTCCATGCCAAATTTATCGAGGCGCTTGGCGGTAAGGAAGGCGACGTGGTCGCCATCCACCAGCAGACCCGCTGGACCGCCCCCTCCGTGATGCTTTACGAGGCAACCCAGAGCCGGGACAACCGGACGGCCAGTTATCACGCGCTTCATATCGCCACACCGACCAGCCGGGGCAAAACCCGGTTGCTGTGGACCGCTATCCGTAATTTCATGATCGAGGATACGGAATTCACCGCATACCTCGCCAAGACCCTCGAACGGGTTATTCGCGAAGAGGATTTCCCGCCGATTGAATCCCAGCAAACCTACACCGAAAACCGGGAATTTCTATCGCTAAAGCCCGCGCTTCTGCCAATCGACGACGCGCCGGTCAGGGTTAGACGGACATTGAACCGTATGATCGTTGACGAGCAAAAAGCGGCAGCACAAACTGTTGCTGAATAATCAAAACCATTCCTTGCCGTTAAAGATCAGGTTTGCTGTCCATGACCGACTGCCATGAGTCCTATCAGGACATCCGCGATGCTGTGCGCGCTCTGTGCGCCAATTTCCCGGACGAATACCATCGCAAGATCGATGAAGAACGCGGTTATCCGGAGGCCTTTGTCGATGCGCTGGCCAAAGCGGGTTGGCTGGCGGCCCTGATTCCCGAGGAATACGGTGGCTCCGGTCTAGGGCTTTCCGAAGCCTCCGTCATCATGGAGGAAATTAACAGGAGCGGCGGAAACTCCGGCGCCTGTCATGGCCAGATGTACAATATGGGGACTCTCCTTCGCCATGGGTCGCAAGAGCAAAAGCGGCGCTACCTGCCGCGCATCGCCTCGGGTGAATTACGTCTTCAGTCCATGGCCGTGACCGAGCCGACGACGGGTACCGACACCACCAAGCTGAAAACCCGGGCGGTCAAAAAAGGCGACCGTTATGTCATAAACGGTCAGAAGGTCTGGATCAGCCGCTTACAGCATTCCGACTTGATGATTCTCCTGGCCCGAACAACTCCGGTGGAAGAGGTTCGTAAGCGCTCCGAAGGGCTTTCCATCTTCATTGTCGATATTCACGAAGCGCTCCAACACGGGATGTCGCTCCGCCCAATTCCCAACATGGTCAATCACGAAACCAACGAGGTCTTTTTTGACGACCTTGAAATTCCCGCAGACAACCTGATCGGTGAAGAGGGAAAGGGATTGAAATACATCCTCGACGGGCTCAACGCCGAGCGCACTTTGATCGCCGCCGAATGTATTGGGGACGGTTACTGGTTCATCGACCGCGCATCGCGATACGCCGGGGAGCGGGTCGTGTTCGACCGCCCCATCGGTCAGAACCAGGGCGTTCAGTTCCCCATTGCAGAGGCTTATATCAACGTCAGGGCAGCGGACCTGATGCGGTACAAAGCCTGTGAATTATTCGATCGCCACGAACCCTGCGGAGCCGAAGCCAATATGGCGAAACATCTCGCGGCAAAAGCGTCGTGGGAGGCCGCCAATGTTTGCCTTCAGACCCACGGCGGCTTCGGCTTCGCCACCGAATATGACATCGAGCGCAAGTTCCGCGAAACGCGGCTCTATCAGGTCGCGCCAATTTCCACCAACCTGATCCTCTCCTATGTGGCCGAACATGTGCTCGGCCTGCCGCGATCCTTCTGAAAGGAGCCCGTCCGCTGACCGCCGGCCTGTCCCAGCCACGACCATCGTCTGAAAATGCAACGGCGGGCGCCCTTTGGATGCTCCTCACCATGTTGGTTCTGGTCAGCCTCAATTCCACGGCCAAAACCCTGACAAGCAGTTTTCCACCGCTCCAGATCGTATGGGCGCGCTACTTTTTTCATACCGTTTTCGTTCTGGTTCTGATTGTGCCCCGGGGAAACGTCTTCCGAACCCGATTTCCCGCCATTCAGGCGGTACGCTCAATGCTTATATTCGGGGGCACATTTCTCTATTTTTACGGCCTCAAGTTCATGCCGCTCACCAGCGCGATCGCTATCCTGTCCCTGGCCCCAATTCTGACCATCGCGTTTTCCGTGCCGATTCTGAAGGAGCGGATTAATACGCGCCAGGCGATCAGTGTAGCGTTCGGGCTCGCGGGCGCGCTCATCATTATTCGGCCGGGATTGGGTGTGTTCCAGTGGACCTCTCTCCTGCCGGTCGGCGCGGCGCTTTGCTACGGCGTATTCCAGGTCCTGACCCGCTATTTGTCGCGCCATGATGAACCCCTTACCACCCTCGCCTGGTCCGCGGCAGGCGGAACCGTGGTCGCATCGCTGATGGTACCAATGGAATGGGTAACACCGCAGCCACAGGAATGGTTAGGCCTTGCCGCCCTGGGGGGTATTGCGGCGCTTGGCCAGTACACCCTGATCCGCGCCTGGGGGCACGCACCGGCTTCGGTCCTCGCCCCCTTCAACTACACTAATCTCCTGTGGTCCGTACCCTTTGGCTTTTTCCTGTTCGGCGACCTGCCGGACCGGTGGACCATCCTCGGCGCCCTTATTATAGTGGGCAGTGGCATTTACGTCACCCGCCGCCATCGTTCGTAAAAGCCTGATCAATCGAGGGGGATCGGTCGTTTTTCAACAATCGAAAGGCCATATCCGTCCAGTCCAACCAAGGTCCGTTTCGTATTGGTCAGCAGAATCAGGTCATGCACCCCGAGCTCGCTCAGAATTTGCGCGCCCACGCCGTAATCCCGCAGTTCTTCAACAATCTGTATTGCCGCATTTCCTTCTTTTTTCTGTTCTTCCTGGTGGGCCTGCATAATGCGCGTGATCGTATCCGCGCTTCGCCGGTTTAGAACAACGATGACCCCCGACCCCGCCTCATCAATCATTTCCATAGATTTTGACAAGAGCCCCGAACGCTCGCTGATTTCACCAAACGTATCCACGAAATAGTCGTGTGTATGCATCCGTACCAACGTTGGTTTATCGGGATTTATTTCCCCTTTCTGCAGCGCGAGCTGATCGTTGCCACCGATCTTGTTATAGAAGGCTATCGCCTTCCATGTTCCACCCCAGCGGCTTCTGAACGTCATTTCGGAACGCTTTTCGACCAGATGATCGTAGCGCCGACGGTACGCAATCAAATCGCGGATTGTCCCGATCTTCAGGTGATGCAGTTGGGCAAAGGCAACAAGATCATCCATACGGGCCATCGTGCCGTCGTCTTTCATGATTTCGCAGATCACGCCGGAAGGATTGAGGCCCGCCAGACGCGAAACATCAACCGCGGCCTCAGTATGCCCCGCCCGTATCAAGACGCCGCCCTCGCGGGCAACCAATGGAAAAACATGACCCGGACTGATAATCGCCTCCTTTCCGTTACCGGCATCAATGGCAACGGCAACGGTCCGAGCACGGTCAGCCGCCGATATACCGGTCGTCACCCCCTCCCTGGCCTCAATCGAAACCGTAAAGGCAGTCTCATGTCGACTGCCGTTCTTGTCGCTCATCAGGTCGATGCCCAACTGTTCAACACGTTTCCGTGTCAACGCGAGACAGATCAATCCGCGACCGTGTTTGGCCATGAAATTGATTGCATCCGGCGTGGCCATCTGGGCCGGTATGACGAGATCGCCTTCATTCTCCCGGTCTTCGTCGTCGACCAGAATGAACATGCGGCCATTCCGCGCCTCCTCGATGATGTCTTCAGGGCTGGAAAGGAAAGAATGTCTGATATGCCCGACCGGACTTCTGTTCATCATGCACAATATCCCGCGAAAAAGAGACCGTTTGGGGCCTCACTTTCACTATGGTCCTGCGCTACGGGGCGGGCAAACCGACAGTTCCGGGTTATGGCATCGGAAATGGCGGAAGGGCCGTCAGAAAACTTCAGTCCGCACGGACAACGGGCACCGGGTACCCGTTTGGCAGCACTTTTTGGAATTCGAGGCGTACTCTCTGGCCCGTGCGGGGCGATGATTCGTCTTCGGGATCGGCCAGAAAAGCCAGAAGCCGCAGACCAACATCCAGTTCCACAAGACCGATGGCATAGGGCATCAGCGGCTCGAAAGCCTTCTGGAAACACCGCCGGTATATGATCCGGGACAGGAGAACGCCACCCGGTTCCGCCGCGCGCCAGGACACCCGGGCCCCGCCATCGAAGGGGCTCATTGGACTTGGCGGCCAGAAATATCGCGCGCTCCCTTCACAATAGGGCAGCACGAACCGCCCTGCCTCCGCGCCCTCCCAGAAAGGCTTGTTGAGCGTATTGACGATATCGGGGAAGGATTTCAGTCATTGTCTCAGTCCCGCCCCAGGATCAACGCGTCGGCACCCACCGACATCCACATGGCCGTCCGGGCGTCCGTCACCTGCCGCGGCCCGAGCCCACCGCGCAGCTGAAGCACCAATTCCCTGATCTGGCCCCAACCGTTCATCTGGGCATGGGATAGCTGACCACCGGCAGTG
Source organism: uncultured Alphaproteobacteria bacterium (assembly GCA_963746725.1). Taxonomy (GTDB): domain Bacteria; phylum Pseudomonadota; class Alphaproteobacteria; order Sphingomonadales; family Govanellaceae; genus J090. Next base: position 197,049 of record CAVVCF010000009.1, read on the forward strand.
TTGGACGGCACCTCTCCCCCAAGGGCAATGCGGCCATCCTGGACCCAGGCCAGCGCCTCGCCTGCCTCGCAAAAGCCGAAGTCCTCGAAAAGATAAAGCGGCAACGGCGAAAATGAATCATAAAGGCCCGCCACATCGATTTGCTCCGGCCCCATGCCGGCCATGGCGTAGATGCTCTGATCGCGCGCCTCCTTGAGGGTGAGTCGCTTCGTGGATTGCTGCGCCATGCCAAGCCCCCGGGGCGCGAAAATGAAATGCTCGCGGCTCGCCTGAATGCCCTGCCCGCCCAGAATCCACACCGGTGACGCCGCATCCCGAGCCTGTTCCTTGCCGCTGACAATAAGACAGATCGCGCCGTCCCCGACGGGCGAACAATCATAAAGCCTGAGCGGCTCCACAATCATCCTTGCGGCGCGATACTGTTCGGCAGTCAATTCATCCTGCGCAACAGCATCAGGAGTGAGCCGTGCGTGGGAGCGAAAGGTCAGGGGGATGGCTGCCAGAAGCTCGCGGTCGTAATCGTAGCGGCGGCAATAAAGGTCAAAGGCCATCGCGGCGGACGCCACCGGGGAGCTCATCCCGATCAACCCTTCTTCGGCGTGCGGCCCGCCGCCTTCGCGGAAGAGTTCGGCGTAAAAGGGGTTGTTGGCTTCCCCGATCCGGCCAATGTCGGAATTTTTCATCGCCATCAGGCAAGCCACACGGGTGCACTGCCCGGATGCAATCGCCATCATGGCCTGCATGATGACCGTGGTCGCAAAACGGCCGTGCCCCCAGACCTGACTGCAAAACCTCAAGTTCAACCCGAACGCCAGGGCGGCCATATCATAGTCGACTCCCCGCGGCGATCCGATATGAACGACCAGTCCATCAATGGCATCCTTGTCGAGCCCCGCGTCTTCAAGCGCATTACCGAAGGCTTCACCGGCCAATTCCAGCGCCGAATTATCAGGCTTCCGCTCAAAACTGCTGGCACCGACGCCAATAATCGCAGTACTGCCGGCAAGCGTCATGCCACTTCCATCCCAAGTTCCTTGCGGGCCTCCAGCACCAGTTGGTGCTTGGCCACCTTACCGCTCGCCAGACGCGGCAACTGATTTTCGGTGCGAAAAAAGACATGATGCGGCACCTTGAACGAGGCCGCCCGCTCCTTGACATAATCCTTGAGCGCCCGGTCGGACAGAGCGCACACCGCGTCAACGAAGGCGACAATCATCTCGCCCCGTACCGGATCTCCGACACCCACCACATAGGCGTCCCGCACATCCGCGTGACCCGCCAGAATTCTGCTCCACCTCCACGGGCGAGACGTTGATGCCGCCGCTCTTGATCACTTCCTTGATGCGGGAATGGAATATAAAGCGCCCTTCCGGATCGAGAGAGCCGAGGTCGCCTGTATCGAAAAAGCCATCGGGGCGGCACACTCGCCTCGTTTCCTCCGGATTATTCAGATAACCGGGCGTCGTATAGCCACGCAGCAGGACCAGTCCCGTCTCCCCCTGCGGAAGTGGCTTTCCTGTCTCGGGATCGACAATGATCATCTCCATTCCCGAAAGCGGGCGGCCGTTGGTGGCAATCTTGACCTCAAGCGGATCGTCAGGCTCCCCCACAGTCGCGTTACCGTAGCATTCTGTCAGCCCGTAGGCCGGCACCGCCCCACTGATCCCCATTTCAACAAGCGTCAGCCGCTTGTATTCGGCCATGGTCCCGGCATTCCCCTTCTGGAGCGATCCGATCTTCGCCCGCGTAAAGTCCGGATGGTCGAGGATAGCGCGGGTCATGTTGCCCGTGCCATAGAAAACCGTGGCCTCGGTGCGGTGGATGACGTCAATCGCCGCGCCTGCCTCGAAATGACCCTGTAGAACAAGCGCTGCGCCTACGGTGAAGGTGGCCGGCAAGGCGTTCGTCGCGCCGAGCCCATAGAAAAGCGGCGATCCCAGCCACACCCGATCATTGCCGGCCATACCGCGGCGCACCGCCATGTCAAAGCCATTCTCGACCACGCCCCGATGGTTAAGGAGCACGCCTTTGGGTTCCGCCGTACTGCCGGAGGTATAGAGCACAAAAGCCGCTGTATCGGGCGAAACACGGGCCTGCACCGCCGCCAGTTCATCGCCCGTAATTCCCTGCCCGCGCTTCAAAAAATCATCCCAATCAATGGCCCAGGCCGGCGCCTCACGGGTGAAGACCAGTTCCGGCAATGACGCTGCGCCGGCCTCCTCGACCATTTCACCGAACATCGCCACATAGTCCGTCTTGAGGTATCGCGGCGTACACACCAGAAGTTTCATAGTGCTGTGGCCGATCGTCCACAGCAATTCGGCCATTTTGTACCAGGTATTTAAAGGACAGAGTGTGACGCCGACCATGGACGCGGCAAGCGCGACGATCACCCAATCGGGCTCGTTACCGAGGAGCACGCCCACCCGGTCGCCAGCCTTAATCCCCGATCCGACAAGGGCGCGCGCCACAGTGTCGGCCCGATGCAGAAGGTCGCTGTAGGAGATGTCCTCATCTCCATAGAAAATGGCGGGCCGCGTTGGCTCCTGTCCGGCGTATTCAGCAACAACCCCGGCCAGTGTCTTCGCGTCGGGACGTCTCACCTGCTCTCGTCCTCGATCGTCCAGAACGTTTTCATATCCACGATGTCCAGTGTTTCGCTCTTCATACGTGTGAGCATATCGGGCGTCACGTTGACCCGGCCCGTCTCGCTGAAATCAGACCAGGTATCGGCCACAGCGGCAGCGACGGCCGCCACCGTATTGAAGGGATAGAGCGCGAGCACAAACCCCGCTGCCTTCAATTGGGCCAGCGACGGGATTGGCGCGGCGACACCGCCGATCCAGACAAGCGGCACATCGGGTAACGCCTGGGCTATGGCCGGGGCCTGATCGGGGCCCAGGTCAAGCACCATCAGGGCATCCGCCCCCGCTTCCGCCAACGCGCGGCCCCGGGCGATGGCCTCGTCCGCGGACTTGGCGACCCGCAACGCATCCGTGCGTGCGATCAGCATGACGTCGCTGTCGCTTCCCAGGGCCTTGCGAGCGGTCTTTATGCGACGCTCAACAACTTCCAAGTCAGCAAGCGTGCCCTGGCCACGGTGATACGCAGGCGCTTTCGGATAGGGCTGGTCATCGATATGAATGGCCGCGGCCCCGGCGGCGGCGATTTCGCGGACCGCCTCATAAACATGGGCCGCATCACCAAACCCAGCGCCCGCGTCCACAACGACTGCGCCCTTGATGGTACGGGCTATGAGTGCTGTTGCCTCAACGGTATCGGTCAGATTGACGAAGGGCTGCCCCTTGGCCCGACCAAGCCCGAGCGCATTTCCGCCCAGATAGACCGCCTCAAAGCCGAGCTGGTCAATGATCCTGGCGCTCAGCGCATCGTAGACGCCGGGGGCCGCCACACAGCCTGCCCCCGCAATAATATCTTTCAAGGGTCGGGCGCGACTCATGCAGGCTTCCCGGTATCGAGGGCAAAGTCGAAGCGGGCTTTGAAGCCGCCGTCGCTGTCGGGCTCAAGAGACAGGATCAGGTCGTCACTGACAGCGCCTTCCACATAGTCGCTATCGAGATATTCCGACCCTTCGATGAAAAGCTGGGTGGTGAGCACTTCCCGGCCGTCCACGAAAGCCTTGACGTGGATGTGACCGGCCCGGCGGTTGGGCCGATCCATGGCACGTAAGAGCTCCCCAATCGGATCATTGTCATGTTCGGCATAGTCCTTCGGCACCACGGTCCTGATTCTGTATCCACCGTCCTCGCCCGTAACCACGATGCCGCGCATATGGTCCCCTTTCCGGTCGTAGATACCGTGACCATCGGTCTGCCAGAAATCGAGCCGTGCGCCCGCAATCGGCTGGCCAGTCTGAGCGTCCGTTACGGCACCATAAAGATTCAGACGTTTTTCGTCCGCCTCGGGTTGGTGTTCCATGAGATTGCCGTCCTCGCGAACCTTGTGGCCCTTGCGGTGCAATGGGCCTTCCAGATTGCCGCGCGTGCCCTTTGTCGGATTGGTGATATCCGCGCTGGTCAGGGCGAGTGTCATATCCACCAAGCTGCGACCGGTGCCCGATTTACCAAGCCGATTGAGATAATCGCCCGCGATATGCAATTCATTCTGCGTGATTTCATATTCTTTCACCACGTCCTTCATGGTCTCCACGCAGCGCTCAAAGATTTGCCGAAGGCGTTCTGCCTGTTCGGGGGTAACTGTGCTTTCCATTTGATGATCTTTCATGGCTTCACCACAACCCTTCCTGACACAAGCGCGTTTTCAACGAGGCGATGGGCTTCGGCGATGTCGGCGAGCGCCATAATCTTGCCGATTTCGGGCCGGACCTTGCCGGTCGCGGCAAGCGCGATCACATCGGCGAGCTGCGCCCGGCTGACACTGCCCACGCCCAGAAGCGCCGCCCGCTTGAAAAAGATACGGGCGGGATTGATGGAGATTTCCTCTCCGAAAAGCTGCCCGACAAGGGCATAGCGGCCGTGCAGCGCCAGACTGTTGAATCCCGCATCGAAAACCCGGCTGCCCACGGTGTCGATAATCACATCGGCGCCTTCACCGCCGGTCAGGTCCCGCACTGCGTCTGAGAAATCGCCGGACGCAATCACAATGTCGTCGGCGCCTGCCCGCTCCAGCATAGGGCGCTTATCCTCGTCCCGCGACAGGGCGATGACATGGCCTCCGGCGAGCTTGGCGAGCTGCATGCCCGGGATGCCGACCCCGCCAGTGGCCCCGGTAACAAGCACGCGGTCACCAATCGTCACCCGCGCCGTATCGCGCACAGCATTGAGCGCAACGCCCGCGCCAGCACCGAGCGTACAACTGACCTCGAACGGCAGGGACGAAGGCGTGCGTACCCAGGCATCCTGTGGCAGGGACACATATTCGGCGTATCCGCCCCGTACCGGTTTGCGCTTGAGGCATGTGGTCTCCCGCCCGGTGCGGCAATAGCGGCAATGGCCGCAGCTCGAGAACGCCTTGCTGCACACGTGGTCGCCGGGGCTGAGGTCTCGGACATCGGCCCCCACCTCTTCCACAACTCCACTGATTTCGAGCCCGATAATCAGCGGAAAGGTCACGTCGCGTTTATAGGTTCCGTTACGCTCCACCACATCCCGGCTGGAAACACCGCAGGCCGCCACTTTTACCAGCACGTCATCCGGGCCAACGGACGGCATGGGTACCTCTTCGATGCTGAAGGCCGAAGGCGGCCCCGCTTCGTGAAGGACAGCCGCTAGCAAAGCGCACCTTCTTTCTGTTTCAGAATGCCCTGATTATCGCCGATAAGCGCACCACGCACGAGGTCTACCAACCACAGCGGATCTTCGGGCAGACTGTGACCGCGCCACGCAATCTGCTGATCGGGGCGGACCAGAACCAAAGCGTGACGATAGACGGGCTCCCGCCCCGCTTCGAGGTCCAGAACATCAAACGGCACTCCACGCTTGGCGGCGGCCTCAACCAAGGCCGTTACATCTAGGGATGCGTCAAACCGCAGCAGCGTGTAGCCTTCACCCAGAAGGTCATAGAGCGACTCGCCATTGGGCATGAAAATATGGGGCGCACGGCATCCAGGTACGGTCGAGGGAATATAGCTTCCCATATCATAGGGCGGCGCCACTTCCCCGTCATAGGCAATGATCGGGCTATCGTCATAGAAGCAGGCGTAGTTCAGCCCCTTGGTGGCATATTGAGGGGAATGAACGCGCACCACCCGCTCGGCCGCCGCCAATCGCGCCGCCATGCCGGCTTCGCTGTCCTCGTCCAGCAGCGAAACACTGCTACGGTCCGCGTTGGCGCGCTTGAACGCCAGCACCTTGTCCATGGCAAAGTGGGAGACCTGATCGAGGACGGACTGACGCTCCGCTTCAAAACAGGTAAGGATTTTCGGGTCGGCCCAGCCCTGAAGGACGGACGCCATCAGCCACCCCAAGTTATTGGCGTCGGCAATTCCGGCGTTCATGCCGTGTCCACCGAAGGGCGGCCAGAGGTGAGAGGCATCTCCGCAAATAAACACATTGTCCTTGCGGAACCGCTCCGCGATCAGGCGGCGCGCCACCCAGTCCACCTGATTGAGGATCTCGTATTCATAATCGTCCGGCAGGGACAGCATGGCGCGCAAATCCCGATCCGTATCAATAAGGCCAAAATCCGTTTCACCGGGCGGGACGTATATATGGACAAGCCATAGATCCTGGCCGTTAATGGAAATCATGAACCCGACAGGCCCCGGCCCCAGAAAATTGGTCATGAACGTGGGTGGCGCTGTCAGGTGGCTGCGCATCCACGACGCGCGCAAGAGCAACACGCGGGATCGGTAAAGTTCATCGGTGCCGTGAAGCTTGATGCCCGCAGCCTTACGAACACCACTGCGGCCACCGTCACAGCCGATAAGATACCGGCAGGCGATTGTGTAAGGCTCTCCTCCCTCCACCGGATTCAGCTCGACAGTGACATGGTCGCCATGGTTGGTATGGCCAATCCATTCGGTGCCCTGGCGCACATCGATTTTCCAGTGATTTTTGGCATGCTCGAACAACACCGGATCGACAAGCAACTGGCTTGCCCGGTGAACAGGCTCGGCGGTCGGCCAGTTCGCAATCAGCGATGTGGTATCGTGGGCGATTTCCGCCCGGCTTGGCAGGCGAATCCTGGCAATTTCCCGACCATTGAGGCGAGTGACCCAGGCCACATCGGTCGGATAGTCGTCAGGCAAGCCCGCAGCGCGGACCTTTTTCGACGCACCGAGGCGGCGGAGGATTTCCATGGTGCGCGATGCGATAGTATTGCAGCGCGCCGTTGTCATGTCCTTCGCCCGTTCCTCCGCGGTGCGTTGTTCTACCATGACCACGTCAATTCCACGGGATTTGAGCTCCATCGCCAGAACCATGCCCACGGGCCCGGATCCCACAACAACCACCTGGGTATCGAGTTTCATGACAATAGCAGTCCGATCTCTGGATTATGACTCTGCTTGCATTGATTTTTCCAAGCCTAGTCCAGACGGTTAGTTTACCGTATATCGGGAGAGCCATTACCCTGAATCGGATACGTCGATTCAGGGTTGAGATTCTGTGTCGCGCGCGACAATCAGCTTTCCCAATTCCCGCGATCAGAATATCAGGTGACTCCGAGTTCCCGATGATTTGCAAAAATCACCAGGACCATAGTGACATCACCATCAAAAAATCGGGGAATGATCCAGTGCAGTTAGAAAGCCGTTACATAACGGTTGTGGGTATGAAGACCCATTACTTCGAAGGGGGGAAAGGCTCCCCGGTCGTTCTCTTTCATGGCGGAGATTTCGGCGGCCGGGCCGAAAACAGCTGGGGATATAATTTTGAGGACCTGGCGGAGCGCCATCGTGTCATAGCGCCGGACTGGCTCGGCTTCGGGCGGACCGACAAGGTCTACGACTTTGCCAATGGCCGCCGTCGAGTAATCGACCATATGGCGGCCTTTCTTGACGCAATGGACCTGCAAAGTGCACATTTCGTCGGCAACTCGATGGGGGCAACCAATCTGGTCAAGGTCGTTGCCGCCAAGGACACGCGGTTTCGCCCGCGTTCGCTGGTTCTGGCGTCCGGTGGGGGCTTTGTCCCCGATAATGAACATAGACGCGCACTGCTTGAGTATGATTGCACCCGCGAGGGGATGGTGCGCATGCTGAAAGCGATCTTTACCGACTCCAAATGGTGGACGGACGAGGCTTATGTCCAGCAGCGCCTGGACTGGACGCTGGAACCCGGCGTCTGGGAAGCATCCGCGGCGGCACGCCTGAAGGCGCCCCATCTGCCGCCACGGAAAACCTACGGCCAGGAAGACACCACGCCTTATGAGAATGTCGGCTGTCCGACACTCGTCATCGCCGGGGCGGACGATAAGCTGAGGCTACCTGGATATGCGAAGGAGCTGGCAGCACGCATTCCCGATGCAGAGCTCGTGATATTCGAGAACACGGGCCATTGCCCGAACATCGAGCGCGCCGAAGACTTCAACGCGACCGTGCTCGAGTTCCTCAAGCGGGTTGAACTCAGACAAGGTTCGTGCTGATAATTGCTATCAAGCAAGGGTATCCAGATCATGGCGGACGGAGACTTGGAGCAGGGAGAACACAGCCGGCCCTTTAACCTCAACATGTTGCCGGTGCTGCGTGAGCTATTGCGGCAACGCAACGTGACCCAGGCCGCCGCTACGTTGAACATGAGCCAGTCAGCGGTCAGTGACGCCCTCTCCCGGCTTCGTAATGTATTTGATGACGAACTGCTCGTCCCATCCGGGCGCGGCTTCGATCTGTCGGAAAAAGCCAAGCGTATCGAGCCCCTGCTGTCCGAATCCCTGCAGCATATTGAAATCATGCTGAACGCCCGGACCTTCGATCCGGAGCAGTCCGAAGGCCGAATTCATATCGCCGCGTCCGACTATGTCACGCTGGTTATTGGAACGGATCTTGTCCGCCGGGTGCGCGAAGCCGCGCCCAATGTCTGCATTCAGTTTCACGATGCCGACGATCAAAGCATAGACGCGCTCTTCGCCGGACATCTTGATTTCGTCCTACTGCCCGAAAGCGAGCTTAGCGACATACCGAAGACCGCTGATCAGATGTTCGTGTTCGAGGAACAACTGGTGCTGGTGGCTAGTAGGGACAAGCCTGTCTCCGAGATTCCGGACACCGGCGAATGGGGTGAATCTGGCGAATCAAACCATACTGCGGAATTGCCGCTAGAGCTCAGTAGTCCGGTCATCCATCAACGTTTCGACAATGATATACGCAACAACATCGTCCTGCCGGGGTTCATGCTGCTGCCGTTCGTTGCGGCCCAGATCGACAGCGTAAGCGTTGTTCACCGGCGGTTGGCTGAAAAGCTCGAAGCCGCCGCGGGCAGCAAAATGATTACACCGTTATCGCCATTGCCAACCGTGCGCGTGTGCGCTTTGTGGCAGCGTGCGCGCGCTGACGATCCTTTGCATTGCTGGTTGCAGGAATTGATTGCTGAAATTAGTGAAAATCTCAGCAAATAAGACCATCTGAATGGCTCCGAAGGAGCTGGATTCCAGCGCTTCGCGCGGGCCAGCGAAGGCTCGATGCCTGACATCGGAATAACCGATTTTATTCCTTGTTCGCTCTGTTGCATCCTTAACCGAACAGTTTGCCTGACTGCGTGCAATGTCACCAATCATGGAACCATTGGGATCGCGGTAAGTGAAGACGAACAAAGCGGTAATCCGCCCCAAGCATGTGGAGTTATAGTGCGAATGCGCTTTTTTTACTTTACAGAACAGCCATACCCCGATGCGTGGGACCATTCGTCGCTCCGCATAGATTTGCCTAACCGGCATTGTGACCCTATCGTCGCGTCGGATCTTTATAATCGGTACCTTGACGAATGGATGCTGGCCGATGAGCTCGGCCTGAACATCATGCTTAATGAACATCACAGCACGGCCACATGTCTGGCGGCTTCGATTACACCGTTCATGGCAATCCTCGCGCGGCAGACAAAGAACGCGCGCATTCTCTCGCTCGGCGTCCCTCTGGCCAATCGCCCGGATCCGCTGCGCGTCGCTGAAGAGTTGGCCTTGGTCGACGTGATTTCGCACGGCAGGACAGAAATCGGTTTCGTCAAGGGTGTCCCGTATGAAGTGCCAATCTCCAATCTCAATCCGGTGCGGATGATGGACCGGTTCTGGGAAGCGCAGGATCTGATCCTCAAGGCCTTGAGCGAGCAAAGCGGCCCCTTCCGGTGGGAAGGCGAATATTTTCAATACCGGGCGGTCAACATCTGGCCCCGGCCCTGGCAACAACCCCATCCCCCCGTGTGGTCGACAACCTTAAGTCCATCGTCGGCGGCCGAACTGGCGCGACGTGGCCATGTGGTGGCAACGGTTCTGTCCGGCTTCCGCGCCAAGGACATCTATGACGCCTACCGGACCGCTTGCGCCGAACAGGGCAAGCCAGAACCGGGCCTCGACCGGTTTGCCTATCTTGCGTTGATGGCCATCGCCGACAACGAGACCGAGGCGCACCGTCGCGGCAATATTATCCGCGATTACCTGAGAACCTCCGGGGCGATTTCCCAACCCTACAAAACGCCTCCCGGCTATTTCTCGATCAAGGATTCAGCGCGTCTGATCAAGACGCCCAACCTGTCACGCCCCTTCAAAACGCCTGATGGAACCATGATCAAAATGGATACGGCCACCGTCGAGGAGTTGGTTTCGGCGGGCGTGATGTTATGCGGCACCCCCGATCAGGTTTACGACCAGATCGTCCGGTTCAATGACGGCGTGGGTGGGATTGGTAATCTTATGCTTATGGGTCAGGCTGGCGCGCTGCAACACGCAGAGACCACAAACAATATGTCACTGTTCGCCCATGAGGTTATGCCGCGCCTGCTGGAGCGAACCACAGCACAGACAAAAGTCGCGTAAATCGAGCCTGCTGTTTTATTTCCTCACGATAAAACGCTCCAGGAAAAACGGTAAGGAACAGGTGCCATGGGAAGAAGGCTTGAGAAGCAGGTTGCCGTTATCACCGGCGCGGGCCAGGGCGTTGGCGAAGCCTATGCGATGGCCTTTGCTGCTGCAGGCGCCCGGGTCGTCGTCAACGATATCAACCGCGCGAACGCGGATGCAGTTGTGGAACGCATCCGGGAAAATGGCGGGGATGCATGCGCCAACCATGATGACATCGTCGCATTCTCAGGGGCTGAGCGCCTGATCGATCAGGCCGAAAAGGCGTTCGGCGCCATCGATATCCTGGTCGCCAATGCCGGTATTATCCGCCCGGTCCTCCTGCATGAAGCAAACGAGGACGACTGGACAAGCGTACTCGCCGTTCATGCAACAGGCACCTTCAACTGCTATCGCCATGCAGCCCCCCGCATGATCCCGCGGGGAAAAGGCGCAATTATCACGACCGGCGCTGGCAGCGGCGAAGGCAGCGGCAGCGGCTCCGGCGTCGCGGCCCAGGCGGGTTTCCCCGGTCTCGGCAGTTATCGAGCCGCGAAGGCTGCAATCCTTGTCTTTACGCTCTACGCGGCACGAGAGCTTGAACCCTACGGCATCACTGTTAACTCGATCATGCCGGGAGCAACCGCGACAGCGATGCAGCAAACTTTTTATGACGGCCTGAAAAAAAAGAGCCTGCTTAAAGAAGACTGGCCACAGCCTGTCCCGCCATCATCGGTTCCGCCATTGGGCCTTTTTTTGTGTAGCGAATACGGCAAGCACATTACTGGGCAGGCTTTCTCCCTGCACAAAACGGAAATACACCGAACCGAAATCCGGGTTGCCACCGCTCCCACCAAGACCAGCTCCATTTTTACGGAGGGCGATCAGTGGACAGTCGAGGAGCTGATCGAACGCGCGCCCGCATGGCTTGAATGATTAAAACAAAACACGATTTCGCCGGAGCGAAGCATTTCGAGGGCATTGATGACAAAAAAACGAGATAACCTCAGATCGATACAACTTAGCACTGTAGAGCTGGAGTTGTTCGAAGGTGGAAGCGGCCACCCTATCCTGTTTCTGCACCCTTGGATCGGCCTTGATCCCGAATTGCCGTTTCTGTCACTGCTGGCAGAAAAAGGCCATCTGGTGGCACCATTTCATCCCGGCTTTTCACGTTCAACCTTGCCCCGGCACTATTCTACTGTCGATGATCTGGCATATTTCTATCTGGATCTGCTTGAGCACTTTGATTTTCGCGATTGCGTGGTTGTCGGCGTTTCATTCGGCGCCTGGATTGCCGCGGAAATCGCTATCAAATGCTGTGATCGTATCGGTGCTCTGGTTCTGGCCGACCCGGTGGGAATAAAAACCGGCGGACCAGACGACGTAGAGATTGTCGATCATTTCAGTTTGAGTTTCGACCAGTTTGCAGAATTGGCTTATGCCGATCCGGCGCACTGGAATACCCCGAGCTCCGGCCTTAGTGACAAAGAAGCTGAGATTATTGCCCGCAATCGGGATGCTGCAGCGCTTTTTGGCTGGCTGCCTTATATGTACGACCCGAAGCTCGCCAACAGGCTTTATCGTATCCAGGTCCCCACCAAGGTTATCAAAGGGCGGCAGGACCGCGTTATCAGCGAAAACTATGCAGAACGATTTGCCGAATTGTTACCCAACGGGCATCTGGAAGAGATCGCCGAGTGCGGCCATTTTCCCCACATTGAACAACCGCAGCAGCTTGTCGAAAAGATATGCGAATTCATTGGCTGAATGCGGGGCAGAAATAGCACTAGCCTTCGCGCGAGCCATATGATCTGCTACCCGTATGCGTAATATTCGTTCGGCGAACCTGAACCTGTTGCCGGTCCTGCGCGTACTGCTTCGCTATCGGCACGTGACACAGGCGGCGCGAGCCCTCAATCTGAGCCAGTCCAGCGTTAGTGAGGCGCTCGGCAAATTGCGCCATCTGTTTAACGACAAGTTGCTCGTTTCAAGCGGAAACCAGATGGTTCTGACGGCGCTCGCCCAGCGTCTTGAACCACTGGTGGAAACGTCGCTCGACTCCGTTGCAGCGCTTCTTAAATCCAATGCGCTGATCAGCACGGAAACCCGTTCTGCCATAGACATCGCCGTCAACGACTATCTTATTCTGGTTCTGGGCGCTGAACTGATCAGCCGGGTGCGCCGGACCCAGCCCGATCTGGCGATCCGCTTCCACGAGGTTGACAGCCGCAGTCCGTCGCGTCTGCGCAGCGGCGACCTCGATTTCATGATCACCCCGGAAATTACTCTGGGACCAAGCGATTCCCAGTTCGAACGGCGCCTCGTGTTCGAGGATCAAATCGTCTGCCTGGTCGACGAAAATTCAAAGATCGAAGGAAAGGTGACGGAAGAGCAGTACTGGGCGGCCTCCCATGTCTTTTTCAGCCCCAAATCGGACCTTTACGGCGCAATCCGCACCACAATTCTGCAACAGATCGGAGAGCGGCGGTCTGACGCCACCCTGGTCCAGAGCTATCTCCTCCTGCCTTTCTTTGTCGAAGGTACGGAGGTGATCGCGCTTACCCACAACAGCCTTGCCCGCAAATTATTGCCGGCGGCCAGGGTCAAAATCCTCGAAGCACCCTTCGAGATCAATGCCCGTATCGTCGCGGCCTGGGACGGGTCCCGGGCCCAGGACAGCCTTCACGGCTGGTTCCTCGATCTTCTGAGCGATGTGGCCGCAAGCGTACAGGCGGACAACCGGACGATCGCGTCCTGACCCTTGTGAATTCGATATTCCCGATATTGCGGATCGGACGGGCCGTGCTGCAATCGGGCCCCGAATGCGATATCCTGGAACTCATGGTTGATGGGATATTGGACTTTTCATGCCACGCGCGTGGCTGGAGAGTGCTTTGTGTTTAATCCCGACACCTGAAGGTACCCGACACTTAAAGGTATAAAGGGAGAGGGCATGAACAGCGTCATAAGAAAGAGCCTTACCATGGATCACGCTGAGGCAGGAACCGCGGCGGGGCATTATCTGCGCAACGCCTGGTACCCGACCGCCTGGTCAAGGGATGTCGGAGAAAAACCCACCGGGATGATCCTGCTGGAAGAAGAGATTGTCATCTATCGCACGGAAAGCGGGGCAGCGGCAGCAATGGGGAACCGCTGCCCGCATCGCTTTGCCGAATTGCATCTGGGCAAGGTCGTCGGCGAAAACATCCAGTGCCCCTATCACGAACTCCAGTTCAACCCGGCTGGCGGCTGCGCCCACAATCCGCATGGGCCCACACGGCCTGCGGCCGCACATGTGAAAAGCTACCCGACTGTGGAACGCCATGGCCTGATCTGGCTGTGGATGGGCGACAGGGACCGCGCCAATCCTGACCTGATTCCGGACTATTCCATCCTGGAGGACGCCAACCATTCGGCGGTAACGGGCTATCTGGACATTGACGGCGAGTATCAGCTCTATAATGACAATCTGCTTGATCTCAGCCATACAGAATTTGTCCATCCGGACCTTCTCCAACCGGGCAGCCTGGATCGCAGCGCCTTTGAAGTGCGCACAGAGGGCGATACCGTCCATTTCGTCAGGGAATCCCCCAAGGAACCTGCCACGGGCACCTTTCAGCGCATGCTGTGCGAAGGCATGGGCGGCAAATCCGGGGACACGGTGACTACACGCCATCATATTCGATGGGATGCGCCCGCTTTCCTCTATACGGAAATAACCCAGTTCTGGCAGGACAAACACTCGGTCTTTACCCAGATCCATTTCCCTCTGCCGACCACACACGCGCGAAGCCGACTTATGTTCGCCTCTATTCGTGATGTTAAAATAAATGACAAGGAACTGGACGATTACATCCTCAAGGGCATGACCTATATTCTCGGCAATGAAGACATCCCGATGATCGAATCACAGGGAACCTTCATCAAAGACCGGGAATTTTTCGACCTCAAGCCGGCCCTCCTGAAAACGGACGAGGCCGCCGTGCGCGCCCGGCGCATCCTTGCCCGAAGGATCAGGGAAGAAGAGGGCGGAGCAAGCTCCAACGCCGCTTAAGCGGACCCTTCCCGGAGATGTGGACAAACAAAGAGGGGCGGGTCGTTATAAACCCGCCCCCTTCTTTATCGAACCGCTTACCGGCGACCAGCGCTTATCCAGGGTAGCCGTCGTTATATTGGTCCTTCCACCATTGGGCCGCAGCCTCAAGGGTTGTGATCCAAACCTCGTCATGCGTCTTCACATATCTTAAAAACTCGCGAAACACCCGGGCGGTATCCGGACGGCCAGATACGAAGGGATGAAGCCCCAGGTTGAACATCAGCGGCCGTACGCCGGCTTCTTCATAGGACGCATCGAACGACTGCTTCATATAATCCAGCATATCGTCCAGCGTCTTGTCCTCCAGCGCGCAAATCAGATAGTCGTTCACGTTCCCCATCATACGGTACGGCATTTCAACCAGCGTCTTGCCGTCGATATCGATAAAATATGGCAGCTCATCATCCGACAGGTCGGCGTGATACAGGAAATCCATGTCGGCACAGGCCTGGATGGTGTTCTCGTCACAGGTAGCCGACTGGCCGAGCCAGCCCCGGGCGGTATAGCCCGTGGTCTCCTTGATAATATCGACAGTGCGTTTCATACAATCACGCTGTTCATCAAGGTTGAGAGAGGTGAAAAACTCCGAATAGCTCCAGGTGTGCGCATTTATCTCGCACCCCATATCGCATAGCTCTTTGGTGATTTCCGGATAATCCTCGCACCAGCTCCCGGTAGCCAGCATCGAGAAAATGACCTCTTCTTCCTCCAGAATTTCCTTGATCCGGCGCATCCCGATTTCCGCGCCGTACTTCACAAGCGTCCGCATATCCAGCGTGCATTTACCGAGATACGGCTCCGGGTTGTAGGGCGGACGGCGATAGAGCGAGAGAACGCGGGGATGGTTCCAGTCCCACTGCTCAAGCGCAGCGTACCCGATAAATGCCATACGGGCCCCGTTCGGCCAGACCTTGGCGCCTTTGCGTTTCTCCCATGGAAGGTGCCGTTCTTTATAGGGAAGCGGTGTGTTTTTCTGTGGCTTGGGGTACTTGGTAGACATGACTGGTTTCCCGTTGTTGTTGGTGGTTCCAATATGGTCTCTAAGACCATTCGGAACACATGGATTAATCCGGCTTAATTCATTGGCGTTTTCGATAATCGAGTGCGTTGCCAATCACCAGGCGGTCATCCCGCCGTCCACGATAATATCGGCGGCATTCACAAAGGAGCTTTCATCGGATGCCAGAAACAGCGCCACAGCCGCCACTTCTTCCGGCTTGCCAAACGCTCCCCGCATGATTTTCGCATTCATCGAATTGAACCACTCGGAATCTTCCGACTTGGCGCGTGTTGACGGGGTCTCAATCACGCCCGGCGAGATAGAGTTCGCGCGAATACCGTGATGACGCCCTTCCATGGCAAGATGCCGGGTCATGGCGATAACACCGCCCTTGGCGGCGCTGTGCGCAATACCAGGCAGCACCTTGAACCCAATCCAGCCGGCGGTGGAGGCCGTGTTGACAATGGCGCCGCCCCGTTCAGACAGAGCGGGCCACGCAGCCCGGCTAAGAAGAAAGCCTATGCTGAGTTCCTCGTTAAGTGTCTTGAACCAGAACTCATCGGAGGGGTCATCGATCCAGCCGTAATAGGCCTTTCCCGCATTGTTAAAAAGCACATCAAGGCGATCATAACGGGATACCGCCAGATCGACCAATTTTTTGCAATCCACCGGGTCGGTCAGATTGCAGGGATGCAACGATTCCATCTCACCGCCTGCGGCCCGGACTTCCTTAACCGTTTGCTCTGCTCCTTCCGGGACCACGTCACATCCGACAACCAGTGCCCCTTCCCGCGCGAACATTAAAGCCGAGGCACAGCCAATCGCACCGCCGGATCCGGTGATAATACAAACCTTGCCTTCCAGGCGACCTGCCATGAGATGTCCTTCACATTGAAATTAACCGGACAGCGCAATGCCTCCCGAGGCCACGCCCAAACAGATGTCCGATTATAGTGCGGACACCCCGTACGCCAAATCGCTTTGGCCGATTATAGTGATCGGGTCATTCCGGTTTTGCGGCCTTTCGCCGCCCGTATCTGTGAAAGTAGCCGTTCCATCTCATTGCAAGAATTCAAACGACAACCGCTCCGAACCCGCACTGTTACCAGTAAGCAGCAAAAGTCGCCTCCCTCGCGAAAGGGAGACGACCCGCCAAGTCTTTGAAATCAGGTATTTTATAAATGGTCGGAACGGCCGGATTTGAACCGACGACCCCCACACCCCCAGTGTGGTGCGCTACCAGGCTGCGCTACGTTCCGTCTGAAAATCGGGTCGGACTATAGCGCCGTCCGCAGGGCAGGGCAACCAATCAATCGCCCGCCGATAGCCCCGTTCAGACGCCCGACTCATCGTCTCCTTCGAGAAGCGCCAGGGCGTCCTGCAAATCCTTGAGAATAGCCCTGAGTTTGGCTTCTGCCATACCCTTGCCGGCGGCAGCGGCCGGCGACGGATCGGCCCGCGTGCCCGCAGCCGGCCCCGAAAGCGGCATCACGACAGCCCCCTTTCCGTCGCCCACCGCGCTAACCACCCGGCGCACGCCCTGTTCCCGAAACAGTTTCTGCGCGCCCTTGATGGTGAATTTATCGTCATAGAGGAGCCGCCGGATGGTCCGGATCAACTGGATATCTTCGGGGCGATAATAGCGACGGCCGCCGCCCCGCTTGACCGGCTTGAGCTGACTGAACTTGCTCTCCCAGAAGCGGAGCACATGTTGCGGGACATCCAGCTCATCAGCGACTTCGCTGATGGTGCGGAACGCGCCCGGTGCTTTTTCCTGTTTTGCCGTCACAAGCCCCTCGGGGTTTCTTCCCGATCATCTTATTGGTTGTCTCAAAAAAATCGTCAAGGACGCGGGACAACAGCATCCTCCGCTTGCCGATTGAAAACGGCGCGCAACCCCGGCGGTTGCCTAGAGCGCACGGCCCCCTTGTTCGACCTTTTCTTTCAGATTGGACGAGGCCCGGAAGGTCACCACGCGACGCGCAGCGATCGGAACCTCATCGCCGGTCTTGGGGTTCCGGCCCTTGCGCTCCTTCTTGCCGCGGACCGAAAATGTGCCGAAGCCCGAAAGCTTCACTTCCTCGCCGGCGACCAGAGTGTCACTGATCTCGGAAAACACCCATTCAACGAGCGAGCCGCAGTCGGCACGCGACAGGCCGACCTTCTCATGAACCGCCTGAATAATGCGCTCACGTGTCAGAGTATTCGGATTCGTTGTGGCCATCGCACCAATCCTCCAATCCCAAAAGGCTAGTCGCCCCCCGAACTTCCGTCAATATCAAAGGGATGCAGCAACTGCCTCATGGACAATTTTAAGTCAAAACAGCCAAAAAAACAGCTGGAATCGGCCCGATTACCAGCGCGCGAGGGCCGATCCCCAGGTGAATCCGCCGCCCATGGCCTCCATCAGCACCATGTCGCCCCGACCGATTCGCCCGTCGCCGACGGCTTCCGCCAGCGCCAATGGCACCGACGCCGCCGAGGTGTTGGCGTGATGGTCGACGGTTACGATGACCCGCTCCGGCGGCAGTTTGAGCTTGCGCGCGGTGCCGTCCAGAATGCGCTTGTTGGCCTGGTGGGGCACGATCCAGTCGAGGTCTTCGGGAGCGAGCCCATTGGCCTCAAGCGCTTCGGTCACCACGTCCGCCAGGTTGACGACAGCATGGCGGAAGACCTTGTTGCCCTCCATCCGCACATGGCCGGTGGTCCCGGTCGATGACGGCCCCCCATCCACATAAAGAAGGTCATGATGCCGACCATCGGAATGAAGATGGGTGGACAACAGGCCGCGGTCAGCGGCTGTGCCCGCGCCTTCGCTTGCTTCGAGCACCACCGCGCCCGCCCCGTCGCCGAACAGCACGCAGGTGCCGCGATCGGTCCAGTCAAGGATGCGCGAGAACGTCTCCGCCCCGATCACGATGGCGCGGCGGACCTGACCCGCCTTGATGAAGTTGTCGGCCACCGACAGCGCATAGATAAAACCCGAGCACACCGCCTGAACGTCAAAGGCGAAGCCGTTCTTCATCTCGAGGCGGGCCTGAACCCGGGTCGCAGTGGCGGGAAAGGTCTCGTCCGGCGTGGCGGTGGCAAGCACGATAAGGTCGATGTCGTCGGGCTCTAGCGCCGCGTGTTGAAGTGCCGCATGAGCTGCATTGAACGCCAGATCCGAGGTCATCTCTCCCTCGGCGGCAATATGACGCTGTTTGATCCCGGTGCGCTCCTGAATCCAGCTGTCGCTGGTATCGACCAGCTTCGACAGATCGTCGTTGGTCATGACGCGCTCGGGAAGATAGGACCCACACCCTCGAAACACCGAGCGAACAACCGTCATGATGCGGCCACCTCGCCCGACTCCTGATTTTGAACGGCGCTTGCCTCGAGATCGGCGGCAATACGTGCGCCCAGATCGTCCGCCGCCATGTCATAGGCGACCCCGATGGCGCTCGCAAACCCAAGCGCATTCGACGAGCCGTGGCTTTTGACCACCAGCCCGTTAAGGCCGAGGAACACGGCGCCGTTGTGGTTGTTGGGGTCAAGGTGGTCCTGAAGCGCCCTCAGACCCGGCCGCGCAAACAGATAGCCGATCCGGGCGAGCCATGAGTTCTTGAACGCGTTCTTCATCAACCCGGCAATCATCCGGGCCGTGCCTTCCGCGGTCTTGAGCGCCACATTGCCGGTGAAGCCGTCGGTCACGATCACATCGACCGCGCCTTCCGCGATCCCGTCGCCTTCGATAAACCCGGCAAAGTCAAGCTGAAGAGGCGACTGCCTGAGCGTCTGCCCCGCGCCCTTGACCACGTCGTGTCCCTTGAGCTCTTCAACACCCACGTTCAGAAGCGCCACCGTCGGGCGCGGCACGCCAAGGGCGGCGCGGGCAAGCGCCACGCCCATCACCGCAAATTCCACCAGGTTGCGCTCGTCGCATTCCACATTGGCGCCAAGATCCAGCATGACGCTCTCGCCCCTGAGCGACGGCAACAACGTTGCGAGCGCCGGCCGGTCGATCCCCGGCATGGTCCGGAGCATGAATTTGGCCAGTGCCATTAGCGCCCCGGTGTTACCGGCGGAGACGGCAACCTGGGCCTCGCCTTCATGAACCGCCTCGATGGCGAGCGCCATGCTCGAATTGCGGCTGCGCCGCAAGGCCTGGGCCGGCTTGTCCTCTGCCGTGACCTGTTCCTCGGTATGACGAATTGTCGCGCAGTCCCTGAGACGCGGGTAGCGCTCCAGCGCCTTGAGGATTTGGGGTTCGTCACCGCAGATCAGAAAGCGCAGGTCGGGATGACGCTCACGGGCAATGCTCGCGCCTTCGAGGATTACCCCCGGGGCGTGATCTCCTCCCATGGCGTCCAGGGCGATGGTCAATTGGCGTGTCAACGCACTATCCAGGCAAATTGCCGGGGCTGCGCCTAAAGCGCTTCGGCAACCTCGACGACTTCGCGTCCGTCATAATGACCGCAGGCCCCGCACACGTGATGCGGCCGCTTCAACTCCCCACAATTGGGGCATTCCTGACGGCTTGCAGCCACCAGCGCGTGATGTGACCGCCGCATATTGCGACGGGCCGGCGATACTTTTCTCTTCGGAACAGCCATAATTCTTCTTCCGTTATCTTTCTCTCGCACCCCTGAGGGCGCCCGAACATACTCGAAACTGGCGCAGCATCAACCCCCGTCTTGCAGTTTTTTCAAGACTGCAAACGGGTTAGGACGCCCTTCGCCACCGTCTGTCCCCACCCTGAAAGCGCTCAAGGGCGACGCCCTCTTTCCGGGGATAGGCCTCAAGCGAAAGCGCAAGATACTGCGCCGCCACCTCGCCTACGTCGATCCCGTGCTCGGGCAACGGCTCGATATCCTCGGATTCGGCGCCAAGCGCCTCCTCCTCGTCTTCACCCCCGACCTCGGCGGCAAACGCGTCGGGCGAGATATAGCGCACGCTTAGGCGCGAGGCAATGGTGCTGTCAATCGGCTCAAGCGTCACCACGCACGCCTGCGTTACCGCGCCTTCCACCTCGCCATCAAGGAGAACGGCCTCACCTGCAGGGGTGATCGTGACCCGAACCTCGAGCCTGCCAACCGCAACCAGACCGAAGCGGCGGGCAAGCGCTGCACGCTCGGCTTCATTGGCCGAATACGCAAGTGTGACCGGCCCATGGGCCAGATCGTCCAGCGTGACAATGCGGGAGAATTCCGGAGTGCGCGGCGCCCCGCCACTGGATTGGTGATGTTTTGCAGTCATCGCACGTCTTCCTCTATGACCGCGCGTCCGAGAAAGCCGCTTCACCGCTCATCAGGGCGTCAAAGCTTTGGGAACCGAGCGCCCGGCGCTGGTCCACGCAATAGTCGGCAAGCCACGCTACCACGTCCGGTCCCGGCGGTGTTCCGCGATAGACGTTCCGCACCAGCGCCTCTTCAAGCGGCGTCCGGTCCGCGGTGCCGTCGAGCGTCTCGAACGCGGCCTGGTAGGCCTTCCGCCGGCCCATGAATGCGCGGGCCATGGCCTTGACCCGTTTGCCAACACCGAGGTCGCCGACGCCTCTTTCACGAAGGGACTGGTCCATGTCCGAGAAATGGACCTCCATCAGCCGCATTTCAAGCGCCCGAACCGTGGCCTCGTCGTCGGCCTCCGCCCGGGCCAGCCGTTCCATCAACAGAACCAGATGAAGCGCGATCATATCGAACCGCCCGTCAAGGCTGTCGGCAACCCCGCCTGTGGTAAACAGGACCGGCGTGCGCGCAGCCTCGACGACCGCCACATAAAGCTTGTGGGCGGCAACATCCACCGGTCGGCGGCGGAAATGCCCGGCCACGCGAGTCTTGAGTGATTCAAACATAAATGTTCTCTCCCGCCCGGCCGCAGCCGCATTGACAGAAGCGCCCCCCGGTGCCATGGTGTAGAAAATTTCGGGTCTTCAGGTAGCATGGCTAAGCGCCCCGCGCAATTGCCAAGCCGGATCTGTTTACAGGGAAAGAATGAAGAGAAAACTGTTTGCCGCCCTTGGGGTCTCGGCAGTTGCACTGACAGCAGCCGCCTGCTCGCCCACCACCGACATACGCGGTTTCGTCCCCGATCAGCGGGTGATCAGCGCCATTCGGCCGGGCGTCGACAACCGGACCTCGGTAAAGGCGGCGCTCGGAAACCCGTCGGTTCCGGGCATGTTTAACGAAAATCGCTGGTACTACGTTTCGCGGACGACCGAAAGTCTCGCGTTCTTCGACCCCGACGTCCTCAAGCAGGAAGTGGTGGCCATCAACTTCGATGATCGCGGCTATGTGACCGGGGTCAGCAAAATCGGCCTCGATGCGGCGCGCGAAATTCATCCGGTTGGCGGCAAAACACCGACCCGCGGGCGGGAGCTCGGCTTCTTCGAGCAGTTGTTCGGCAACATCGGCCGCTTTGGCGGCGCCGGCGGCGCCGGCGGCGACGAACCGGGTGCACCGGGCGGCGGCGGCGGAACCGGCGGACCGCCGTAAGCCCGCATCATATATCGGTTGAACAAAAACAAGCGGCCCCTCCGATCCGGAGGGGCCGCAGCCGTTTCAGGCAAATGTTTTGACGGTCACATCGCCCCGTGGGCCAACACCGCGAGCAGCAGCAGCGCCACGATATTGGTGATCTTGATCATCGGGTTGACCGCAGGGCCGGCCGTATCCTTGTAGGGATCGCCCACCGTATCGCCGGTGACGGCGGCCTTGTGGGCCTCGGACCCCTTGCCGCCATAGTTGCCGTCCTCGATGTACTTCTTGGCGTTGTCCCAGGCGCCACCGCCGGCGGTCATGGAGATCGCCACAAAGAGGCCGGTGACGATCACGCCGAGCAGCATCGCGCCCACTGACGACAGCGCCGCCGACTTGCCGGCAATGGCATTGATCACAAAATAGAGCACGATCGGGGACAGTACCGGCAGCAACGACGGCACGACCATCTCCTTGATCGCCGCCTTGGTCAGCAGGTCCACCGCGCGGGTATAGTCAGGCTTGGCGGTTCCTTCCATGATCCCCGGTATTTCCCTGAACTGGCGGCGCACTTCCTCAACGACGGCACCGCCGGCGCGGCCGACAGCCATCAGCCCCATGGAGCCGAACAGATAGGGCAACAGACCGCCGAGCAAGAGCCCGATCACCACGAACGGATTGGACAGGCTGAAGTTCACGTGCACACCCGCAAAGGACGTGTAGACGTCCGAGTGAGTGGAGAAGAACTCAAGGTCGGAGGTATAAGCGGCGAACAGCACCAGCGCGCCAAGACCAGCGGAGCCGATGGCATAGCCCTTGGTCACCGCCTTGGTGGTGTTGCCCACCGCGTCGAGCGCGTCGGTGATCTTGCGCACCTCGGGCTCCATATCCGCCATTTCGGCAATGCCGCCGGCGTTGTCAGTCACCGGACCGTAGGCGTCAAGCGCCACGACCATACCAGCCAGAGCCAGCATGGTCGAGACCGCGATGGCAATGCCGAACAGTCCCGCAATCATGTAGGTGCTGATGATACCGGCCACGATGACCAGTGCCGGAACCGCCGTCGCCTCCATAGACACCGCAAGGCCCTGGATCACGTTAGTGGCATGCCCCGTGGTCGAAGCCGCCGCCACGCTTTGAACCGGGCGGTATTCGGTGCCGGTGTAGTATTCAGTCACCCAAATAATAAGCCCCGTGACCACCAGGCCGATAATGCCGCAATAGTAAAGATCCTGCGCGGTGAATGTTGCGGCACCCGTGGTGAACACCCGGTCCATACCGCCGAGCACGATGTCGGTCACCGGCCACAGCGCGATCAAGGAAAGCACCGCGGTCGACAGGAAGCCCTTGTACAAGGCGCCCATGATGTTCTGGCTCTTGCCGAGGCGGACGAAGAAGGTGCCAATGATCGAGGTGATAATGCAGGTACCGCCGATCGCCAGCGGATAAATCATCATAGAATACATCACCGAGCTGCCGGCAAAGAAGATGCTGGCGAGCACCATGGTCGCAACCACGGTCACCGCGTAAGTCTCGAAAAGGTCGGCGGCCATGCCGGCGCAGTCGCCCACGTTGTCGCCGACGTTATCGGCAATCACCGCGGCATTGCGGGGATCGTCCTCGGGGATGCCGGCTTCGACCTTGCCCACAAGGTCGGCGCCCACGTCGGCGCCCTTGGTGAAGATGCCGCCACCCAGGCGGGCGAAGATGGAGATCAGCGACGCGCCGAAGCCAAGCGCCACCATAGCGTCCACCACGGTCCGCGATCCGGGCGCAAGGCCCAGGCCCTTGACCAGAATGCTGAAGTAAACGGAAACCGCCAGCAGAGCGAGACCGGCCACCAGCATCCCGGTCACCGCGCCGGAGCGGAAGGCGATGTCGAGGCCGTGCTGAAGGCTGGTGCGGGCGCCCTCGGCGGTGCGCACGTTGGCGCGGACCGAAATGATCATGCCGATATAGCCCGCCGACCCCGACAGGACAGCGCCGACCAGAAATCCGACGGCCGGCAGCACGCCCAGCGTCAGGAAAAGAATAATCGCCACCACGACGCCGACCATGGCGATCGTGCGATACTGACGGTTGAGGTAAGCGCGCGCGCCTTCCTGAATGGCCGCCGCCACTTCCTGCATCCGTTCGTTTCCGGCCGCCGCCGACAGCACCGACCGACTGGCCCAGATACCATAAACCACGGCCAGCAAGCCGCATACGATGACCAAGTTCAAGATTGTCCCATCTGACATCTAGATTGCCCTCTTTTGTGTTGTCCTTGTCCGTGTCGCGATGGGGAATTGCCCGACCTGCCGGGCGGAAAGCACCCCCTTCGACCCGCCGCCCCACTCGCGGCGGAGGCACTCTATCCAGAGTTTGCCATCAGACGCAAGGCTCTGATGGCGGAGCGATGCGACAAAATGATGAAATGCGGGGTGTTTCTGTCCAATTCGCCTGTGCGTCGCCCGAATCCGATTAAAGGCGGGTGCTCTGGGTCACCAGCACACGCACCACCGCCTCCTCGCCGAGCTGCTGATTCGCCAGCGTTCTGAGCCGGGTGGTCAGCGCGTCATAATCGATCATCATCGGCTGGTCCGGTTTGCCGATCGGGGTGTCGGTGACATCCTTGAGAAAAGCGGCGCGGAGCTCCGGCAGGCGCTGCGCCACATGAAGTTCGTCCGCCGAGCCCTTGACCTCGAGCGATAGGTCAAGGAGCACATAGCCAAGCACCTTGCCGTTGCTCACCAGCGGCGCTGACAGATGCTCAAGCTTGACGAACGAGGTCGTCTTGGGCGGTTTCGGCGCCTCTTTGGCGGCCACAGGCGCCGAGGCGGCCTTGTCCTTGGCCATGAACAGGAAATAGGCCCCTGCCCCGCCGGCACCCACCAGAAGACCCGCCGCCAGCCCGATGATCAGAAATTTCCGCCCCCCGGATCCCGCTTTTTTGTCCTGCCCCTCGTCTTTATTGTCCGCCATCGTCACTCAACTCCCAGATTGTCAGAAATGCCGATAGCCCGGCAGGAGCCCCGGCACCACCTCCCCGCTCCCGTTTAGCAGGCGGGGCTCGATCCCCGCAACCATCACACCAATTTCGGTCAATGCAACATCCGTGCTGCGCGCAATGTCCGCCATCATGTCCCGCGCTTCGGGCGGAATTGTGACCAGAAGCTCGTAGTCATCGCCCTGAAACAGATGAGGCCAGAGCGCCGGATCGTGATTGATGGCGGCGCGCGCAGCGGGTGACAGCGGAATGCTGTCCCGGTACACCTCGGCGCCCAGCCCGGACGCTTCGCAGATGTGCCCGAGGTCTGCGAACAATCCGTCTGAAATGTCGATTGCGGCGGTTGCCGTCCCGACAAGCGCTTGCCCGAGCGCGAGGCGCGGCGTGGGCAGCAGGAACCTGTCGGTGAGCGCCGCAATGGCGTCAGCCTCAAGGTCCTGGAGCCGCCCCGTAAGCGCCAGCAGCCCGAGCCCGCCGTCACCCACCGTGCCGGAAACGAACACGAGGTCGCCTGCGCGCGCGCCGGCGCGCGAGAGCGCCTGTCCCGACGCCACCGCGCCAATCGCCGTCAGCGACAGGGTCGCGGGGCCGGGCGTGGAAACGGTGTCGCCGCCCCAGAGCGACCAGCCGAATTCCTCCTGATCCGCACCAAGGCCGGTGGCAAGCGCCTGAAGCCAGTCTTCGCGCCCCTCGTCGGGCAGGGCGGCAGCGAGCAAATAGCCGAGCGGCCTCGCGCCCATGGCCGCGAGATCGGAAAGGTTGACCCGGGCGAGCTTGCGCGCCACCAGATCCTTCGGGTCGTCAGCGAAAAAGTGCACGCCCGCCACCATGGCGTCCTTGGTGAAGACAAGGTCGTGGCCCGCCGGCGGTGTCAGCACCGCGGCGTCGTCGTCAAGCCCGCGGGCAACCGGGTCGTTTCCGGCCAGCGGTTTGAAAGTGCGCGCGATGGCGGCGAATTCGCCGAGGCCTTTTGGCTCCTCGCCGGTCATGCCCCGCCCCGCACCTCCCGCGCCAGGCGGTCCAGGACGCCGTTCACCAGCCCGGGCTCGGCCCCGCTGAAGAAGGCGTGGGCGATATCGAGATATTCGTTGATGATGACCTTGCCCGGCACGTCCACGCGAAAGCGAAGTTCATAGGCCCCGGCGCGGAGGATGGCGCGCAGGACCGTCTCCAGCCGCCCAAGCGGCCAGTCCGGCGTGAGCACGCCCGTGATCAGGCCATCGAGCGCCTCCCGGTTGCCCGTAACGCCCTGCACGATGTCGCGGAACAGATCGGCGTCGGCCTTGGCGTAAAGCTCGCCTTCCACTTCCCGGCCAAGGCGATGGTCGATGAACTCCTGAATGACCGATGCGGCGTCGCCATCGGCCAATTCGATCTGATAAAGCGCCTGCACGGCCGCCAGCCGCGACGCGCTGCGCGCCCCGCCGGTGGGCCTTTTGGGTGCGGATTTGGCGGGGGTGGACGTCACGTCTTTGACCTCACTTGCCGGAAAATCGGCGTTTGAGCGCGGCCATGGCAAGTGCCGCCTCGGCCGCGTCCCGGCCCTTGTTCTTTTCCGAGACCCGCGCCCGCGCCCAAGCCTGGTCGCGGTTTTCGACCGTCAGGATGCCGTAGCCGATGGCGGCGCTGTCATCGAGCGCCAGATCCATCAGCCCGCGCGCGCTTTCGCCGCAGACATAGTCATAGTGCGAGGTCTCGCCCCGGATCACACAGCCAAGCGCGATGAACCCGTCGTACGCCGTGCCGCCTGCCGCCATGCCATCGAGCGCCAGGTGAATCACGCCAGGAATTTCAAAGGCGCCCGGTACGCTGACCCGGTCGAACGTGGCCCCGGCCGCCTCAAGCGTGGCAGTCGCCCCGGCCACAAGCTCGTCGGCGATATCCTTGTAAAACCGCGCCTCTATGATGAGAAAATGCTGGGGGTCGGCCATCAGTTCAGGCTCTCTTTTTTCAATTCTTCGATGGTTTCGGGAATGGCGCGCTGCTCGACCACGTTGAGACCATAGCCCTCAAGGCCGATGATATGCTTTTCGGTGTTCGACAGCAGAATCATGTTGTGAATCCCGAGATCCAGCAGGATCTGCGCGCCGATACCGTAGTTTCTGAGTTCAGGGCGCGCCGGCGGCTGTTCACCCGCCCGGTAGCGGATGAGGTCGGTCAGCGAGGTATGGCTGCTGTCCCGGATGACCAGAATAACGCCCCGGCCTTCGCGCCCGATCAATTCCATCGACCGGGCGAGCTGACCGGCACGCGGACTATCCTCGTTCAACATGTCCTCAAGCACGTTGAAGGTGTGGACGCGCACCAGCACCGGCTCGTTGGTAGTCACATCGCCCTTGACGAGTACCAGATGCTCCGCCCCGTCCACGCTGTTGACATATCCCTTCATACGGAACGCGCCACCATTGTGACTGACAATATCGGTTTCGGCGACGCACTGCACCAGATTGTCATGCTTGCGCCGGTAGGCGATGAGGTCAGCGATGGTGGCGACCTTGAGCCCGTGCTCCTTCGAGAATTCGATCAGGTCCGGGAGGCGCGCCATGGTGCCGTCGTCCTTCATGATCTCGCAAATCACGCCGGCGGGAATGAGCCCGGCAAGACGCGCGACATCCACCGCCAATTCGGTATGTCCGGCGCGGACCAGAACGCCGCCGTCCTGGGCTACCAGCGGAAATACATGGCCGGGACTGGCGATATCGTCCTTGCTTTTTTCGGGATCGATGGCGACCGAAATGGTGTGCGCCCGGTCATGGGCCGAAATACCGGTGGAGACGCCCTCGGCCGCCTCGATCGAGACGGTGAAGGCCGTCTTGTGGCGAGACTGATTGCTTTCCGACATAAACTGCAAGCCCAATTCCCGCGTGCGCTTCGCGGTCAGCGCAAGGCAAATCAGACCGCGGCCGTACTTGGCCATAAAGTTGATGGCGTCGGGCGTCGCCATCTGGGCCGGGATAATCAGGTCGCCTTCGTTTTCCCGGTCCTCGTCATCCACCAGGATGAACATCCGGCCGTTGCGGGCGTCCTCGATAATATCCTCGATAGGGGAAAGGTCACGATGCGGCATGAGACTTACGCTCTCTCCTCAAGCCGGGCCACATAGCGCGCCAGCACGTCCACCTCCACGTTCACCTTGTCGCCATCTTTGGCCGTGCCGAAGGTGGTGTGCGCCTGGGTGTGGGGAATGATGTTGATGCCGAACACGGTATGGCCCGGGCTGTCCTCCACCTCGTTCACGGTGAGCGACACGCCATTCAAGGCGACCGAGCCCTTCTCGGCCAGGTACCGGGAGAGCGAACGGTCGGCGCGGAAGCGGAAACAAAAGCTGTCGCCTTGCCTAAGGGTATCGACGATTTCGGCAAGGCCGTCCACATGGCCGGTGACGATATGCCCGCCGAGCTCGTCGCCGACCTTGAGCGAGCGTTCCAGATTGACCGCTGCGCCCGGCGTCCAGTCGCCGAGCGCGGTGCGTGACAGGGTCTCGGCCGACACATCGACGGCAAACCAATCCTCGCCCTTGTCGACCACGGTCAGGCACACGCCCGAGCAGGCAATGGACGCCCCGATATCGATGGTATCGGTGTCGTATCCGGTGGCGATCGCCACGCGGGTGTCGCCGCGCTTCTCGACGCTGCGCACCTCGCCCATATCTGTCACGATTCCGGTAAACATGCCCTGACCCTAAAGCGCTCGCTCGTAAGTTTCCAGCAGATCGTCACCGACCCGGCGCACCCCGGCAAGACGAAAATCCTGAGCGTCGCTGAGCGCTTCTACCCCGAGGGAGCCCAGCGCTGCAAGCCCGTCACTGCCGATGATGCCGCCGGCACGGAACCAGGCGATGCGATCGACCACGCGCGCGGCGAGAAACGCGGTGCTGACCGTGGCCCCGCCTTCGACCAGCAGCCGGGTGATGCCGCGCCCCGCCAACAGTGCGAGCACGGCGGCAATATCCAGGCGACCCTCAGCATCGGTTCTGACCGTAAAGACATCGACGCCCATTTTCGCCAGCGCGCGCGCAAATTCCGTCCCGCCCTCGGAGGTGACGAGCCATGTGGGGACGTCTTTCGCCGTGGTGGCGAGCACCAATTCGGGAGAAAGCGCGCCCCGGCTGTCGAGCACCACACGCACCGGCGAGCGTCCCTCAAGCCCCGCCAGCCGGCAGGTCAGTGACGGGTTGTCCGCCGCCGCCGTCCCCGCACCTACCAGGATAGCGTCGTGGGCCGCGCGCAGGCGATGGCCCGTTTGCCTCGCCGCATCCCCGGTGATCCACTGGCTTTCCCCCGATGCCGTGGCCGTCCGGCCGTCCATGGAGGTGGCAAACTTGAGAGTGACCAGTGGCCGGCTCTCAGTCACTTTCAGCAGGAACCCGGCATTGACCGCGCGGGCCTCGGCTTCCAAGACGCCGCGGATCACATCGATCCCGGCGGCGTTCAGGATATCGCAGCCGCGCCCGTCGACGCGCGGGTCAGGGTCGTCGAGCGCGATCACCGCGCGGGCAATGCCGGCCTCCGCCAACGCGGTTGCACAGGGCGGCGTTTTCCCGTGGTGTGCGCAGGGCTCCAAGGTCACATATGCGGTCGCGCCCTTCGCCCGCGCGCCGGCCTCTCTCAGCGCTTCGGTCTCCGCATGGGGGCGCCCGCCGGCTTGGGTCCAGCCCCGTCCCGCAATCTCCCCGTCGGGCGTTACGATGACACAGCCGACGGCCGGGTTGGGCCACACATTACCCAGCCCCCGCGCCGCCAGGGTCAGCGCGTGCCGCATATGCTGTTGATGGGAAATGGCCACCTGGTGCACCTATGCCGCAATGCCGGAGCACCAGCCCCGGCGTTAGTCCACCTCGCTTTTCGAAATCTCACCTATTGTCCCAAGAAATTCCTCGAAGTCCTTGGTTTCACGGAAATTCTTGTAGACTGATGCAAAGCGCACATAGGCCACGGAATCGAGGGACTGGAGCGCATCCATAATGAACTGGCCGATCACTTCGGCGGATATGTCGCTTTCTCCCATGCTCTCGAGCTGGCGGACGATACCGCTGACCATGCGTTCGACCCGTTCCGGTTCCACCGGGCGTTTGCGCAAGGCGAGGTCGACCGAGCGGGCGAGCTTGTCGCGGTCAAAGGGCACCCGCCGGCCGCTGCGCTTGATGACCATCAGGTCGCGAAGCTGGACCCGCTCGAACGTGGTGAAGCGCGCGCCGCATCCGGTGCACAGCCGGCGGCGGCGGATTGCCGAACTATCCTCGGTCGGGCGCGAATCCTTGACCTGAGTGTCTTCGTTTCCGCAGAAAGGACAGCGCATGAAACCTCCCCCTTGTTCCCGTTACCTTACCCGCGCGCACCGTAAATGGGAAAGCGCTTGTTCAAGGCGATCGCCCCGGTCGCGCACCGACGCTTCCACATCGGACGTGTCGTTGGACTGCCCGGCGAGCGCGTCGATGCATTTCCGCGAATCCAGTCGCCGATCTCTTGAACTCGGCAACCCCGAAGCCGCGCGTAGTGCCGGCGGGCGTGCCAAGGCGGAGCCCGAAGTCACCGTCGGCTTTTCCGGGTCGAACGGAATCCCGTTCTTGTTGCGGTGATGTAGGCGCGGCCCAAGGCTGTCCTCCGCCACATTGCCGGTTGAGCCCCTTGGGCCTGAGGTCGACCAGCATCAGATGCGTGTCGGTGCCGCCCGAGACGATATCGCAGCCGCCATTCTTCAGCATGCTCGGCCAGCGCCCTGGCGTTTTCGACCACGTTGCGGGCATATGTTTTGAACTCGGGCTTGCAGCGCCTCGCCGAACGCCACCGCCTTGGCGGCGATCACATGCATCAGCGGCCCGCCCTGCAGGCCCGGGAACACCGCCGAGTTGATCTTCTTGCCGATATCCGGATCGTTGGACAGGATCATGCCGCCGCGCGGGCCGCGCAGCGTCTTGTGGGTCGTGGTGGTCACGACATGGGCGTGGGCAGCGGGCTCGGATGCACGCCGCCGGCGACCAGCCCGGCGAAATGCGCCATGTCGACCATGAGATAAGCGCCGACCTTGTCGGCGATCTCGCGGAAGCGGGCGAAATCGATCACCCGCGGATAGGCCGAGCCGCCGGCGATGATCAGCTTGGGCTTGTGCTCGGTGGCCAGCCGCTCGACCTCGTCGAAGTCGATCTGCTGGGTGTCGCGGCGCACGCCGTACTGGCACCGCGTTGAACCACTTGCCCGACATGGTCGGGCGGCGCGCCGTGGGTGAGGTGCCCGCCGGCGGCGAGGCTCATGCCCATGAATGGTGTCGCCGGGCTTAAGCAGCGCCATGCATCACCGCGCCGTTGGCCTGCGCGCCGGAATGCGGCTGGACGTTGGCGAAGCTCGCAGTCGAACAGCTTCTTGGCGCGGTCGATCGCGAGCTGTTCCGCGACGTCGACGAACTCGCAGCCGCCGTAATAGCGCCGGCCGGGATAGCCCTCGGCATATTTGTTGGTGAGCACCGAGCCCTGCGCCTCGAGCACCGCGCGGCTGACGATATTTTCGGACGCGATCAGCTCGATATGGTCCTGCTGGCGCTCCTCTTCCTCGCGGATCGCGGCGGCGAGTTCGGGGTCATGGGTCTCAAGCGATTCGGAGAAGAACAAATCGGCCTCGGTCTCTGTCTGGGTCAACGTCATCTGGGTCAGGGTCCTCTAATCTCAACAAATATCTCTGGTCAGGCGTTTTCAGCCTCGACAGGGGCCGAGAACTTGGCCACCCGGCGCGCATGCCGGCCGCCCTCGAACCCGGTCGAGAGGAAGATGCGCAGGCAATCCTTGGCAAGCTCCACCCCCTGAATCCGCCCGCCAAGCGCCAACACGTTGGCGTCGTTGTGCTGGCGGGCAAGCCGGGCCGCGGTGCCGTTACAGCACAGTGCGGCGCGCACATGGGCATGGCGGTTCGCGGCCATGGAGATGCCGATCCCGGTGCCGCAAATGATCACGCCGCGGGTGGCCTGGCCACTTTTGAGCACGGTTGCCATCGCGTCGGCGTAGTCGGGATAGTCCACACTTTCGGGCCCGTGAGTGCCGAGGTCGAGCACGGCCAGTCCCATGGCCTCGATCTCCGGGATCAGGGCGCACTTCAGATCATAGCCGCCATGGTCGGAGGCGATGGCGACAGTACCGTCCGGCCCCACCTGAGTCGAAATCGGGCGGGCCTCGATATCCTTTGAATCTGATGGCATAGACTTACGTTCCCGAATGCCAGACAAGTTCGCCGTTGCACTCAGCGCCCTTTAGCACATTCCAAACATCATGGGTACCATATGTATGACGCCGGGGCAAAGGAAGACACAAGGGAAATGTCGGCGGGAACGGCAGCCGTTTTCACGCCGTGGATCGCGCGCCGGCGCGATCGTTGTACCAGAAGGCGAATATCAGGATCGCCGCAATCAGCACCTGGACCACAAGCCCTTGCGCGGTCGGGAACAGACCGGCCATTTCCACGCGCGGCACCCAGCTGATGGGGTGCACGTCGAGCCACCCCAATTCCTGAAACGCCGCAACGCCCTTGCCCGCCAGCACCACCGCCAGCACCGCCATCAGGTAGGACGAGTAGCGGAAGAACTGGGCGACCGGCAGGCGCCGGCTGTAGTAGAGGAGCCCCCAGGAGGAAAGCCCCAGCACGCCGACCGCCGCGGCGGCCCCGGCCAGGATTGCGGGACCGTTGCCCTGGCTCCACAGCGCGATGAAGAACAGGATGGTCTCGAACGCCTCGCGGTAGACCACCACGAACGCCAGCAGGAACAACAGCCAAGCCGACCGTCTGGTCAGCGCCTTCGACATTTTTTTGTGGATATAGTCTTGCCAGGCGCCTGACTGGCTCTTGCCGTGCATCCATATGCCAACGGTGACCAGCACCACCGCCGCCAGAAGCCCGCCGAAGGCCTCGGTCAGCTCCCGGCTCGCGCCGCTGATGGTCACCAGCCAGGTCGCCGCCGCCCAGGTCCCGACCCCCGCGACCAGCGCCGCAACCCAGCCGCCATGGACATGGGGCAGCACGTCGGTGCGCTCCGCCTTGCGCAGAAAAGCGATCATCGCCACCACGATCAGCAGCGCCTCCAGCCCCTCGCGAAGCAAGATGGTGAACGCGCCGACAAAGCTGGTGGTGACGCTCGAATCGCCGGCGCCGAGCGCTGCGTCCGCCGTATCCAGAAGTCCGCGCACATGCTCCGTCTGGGCCTCGACGACAGCGACCGATGCGCCTCTGGAGATCAGGCTGCGCAGATCCAGCATGGCGGCCTCGATACGCAGCTTCAGCGCCGGATCCCGGGCGCTCAACACCGGCTCCACCGGCTCGAACCCGTCAAGGTAGGCCGACAGCGCCAATCTGCGCGCCGCGTCATGGTCTCCAGCCCTGTACTGCTCCAGCAT
Source organism: uncultured Alphaproteobacteria bacterium (assembly GCA_963746725.1). GTDB lineage: Bacteria > Pseudomonadota > Alphaproteobacteria > Sphingomonadales > Govanellaceae > J090. Next base: position 230,433 of record CAVVCF010000009.1, read on the forward strand.
CCGGTCGAGGGCCACCCGCGTCCGGGCGAGCGAGCCTGAGGCCGACGGCAGCACCGCCTCCGGATGGGCGCGCAGAAACGCCGTCAATGCCATGGCGTCCGCGTGACCGAGCGTGCCTTTCAGCTGGGCGGGCGAAAGCTTCGTCACATCTTCGAGATTGGTGAAGGACTTGCGGAGTCCGGGGTGGTCCTGCCAGAGTTTCTGGCCTCGCGCCACATCCTCACCCGTATACGCAAACTGGCCGACAGTGAAGGCAAGCGCCCAAATGTCATCGCGCCCCAACCACTGGTAACTGGCCATGGAGGTGCCGTCCAGGCCCTGGAAAATCACCTGATAGAGGCCGAAGACGCTGCGCTCGCCGGCGCGCGCCCGGTCGGTGAAGGCGATGGGCGGCGGGTCCAGGCCCTCGGCGTTCGGCCCCTTGCCGTCGCCCTTCAGGCCGTGGCAGGATTCGCAGTTCTCGGCGTAAAGCTTCTTTCCCCGCGCCATGTCGGGCGGCGCCGTGGGCGCCATGGTCACGGGATAGGCCGCCAGAAGCCCGTCGCCGAGCGCATGGGCCTGCCGGGCGACCTCCTCCGGCGACGCCTTGGCGGCAATAGCCGCGGTCAGGCGCTGCGCTTGATCGAGCAGTTTGTCCTTGCCCGGCGCCGGTGGCAGCTCGGCCAGCTTCCGGGCCGCCGTGGCGACAAATTCCTGCATTTCGGCGTATTCGGAGGCGCTGACGACCTTGCCGCCCTCAACCGCGCCGGCGTAATCCACCGCCATATAATCAAGCAGCCGCCAGATCACCTGCGGCGACGGCTTTTGGCCCTCGGCCTCGGCAGCCTGCTCCGCCGCGCGCGACCCGCTGGCCGCGAAAATGGCGAAACCCGCCAGACAGAGGATGACGCCGTACTGAAAAACTTTGCTCATGTGGTGCTAATATCGTAATTGATAATCAATCGCAATAGCAATCATAATGCGGACGCGGAAAGTTTATGTTTGGGACTCTTCGAACGACCGGCGCGCTCCTCTCCCGTCATTCCCGCCTCTTCTCTTTTGTCATTCCCGCGAAGGCGGGAATCCAGATCAGACCCCACGGGATCCCCACTCAAAGCCAAGGCCGAATATTAAAGAGTCTTCATCTCGGCCAAGCGCCAGCGCGAGCCGAGATCCAGTTCTTTTGGGGAGAACCGAAATCTACGCTATGCGTTTTCGTGGAACCCAAGATTTACGTTCACTGCGTTTGCGCACTGCCCGGTCTATTTCTTCATCAACTTTAAATCGAATCTTTTCTGCATGCCCTCGAAGTTGACGAAGTATCGGCTTTCCAAGCGGTCCAAATTCCGCACTAGCGCGGCGCGCATATGTCCAAAATGTCCAACTTTTTTTGTTACCAGATTTGTCTAGCCAGCCTTCTACTTTGCTGTATTGCTTTATAAATTTTTCATAATTGAAGAGCTCTTTCAGTTCAGCCGCTGACTTATTAGGAAATCTCTGCGCCATACGGATTGCTTCACGCCGCGCAGCCTTCGTCACTTTCCTCCAGAAATTCGAAAGCGTGCTGTCCCTGAGATAGACTTGATAGCCATCATATCTAAAGCCAAGGTACTCGAGTTCCATTCTTTTGACACTCATCCTCCTCCCCAGAGGACCTGAGTCTCACAAATTTCTGCCGATCACCATCTTGTATAAAAACAAACAACGAAGACTTTTCCTCTTTGATTGATAACTCATCGCCATAATCCTCAATGCGATCCCGAACCTTTGATAGAATGGAAAGACCTTCGTCTTTATCTCCTGGAACAATAATCAATATATCATCAGAATACCGGAAATAGACGCCGCCAAGAGCGCTAACAAGGCGATTTATCTCAACGTCAAAATCCATCAGATAGATATTTGCAAGAATGTCAGAGATAGGAGCGCCTTGTGGAATTCCAAAGCATTCCCGGTTCTTCTTGATAATCGATTTTTTGCCTTTGGGTCTGGCAATCTTTTCCCGGAACTCTTTGCCGGTACATAGTTGCCTGGGAATATCGCGAAAATGAACAGTATAGCCGGGAATTACCTTTCCACTTGCCGTACGCCACTTGTCGCCCAAATAACCTAGCCGTTCGAATAGATCTTGTTTCTCCACGTATGCATAGCTTGTGACGGCTTTAAATACGGCGAAATGGTCATTTGGCAATCTCTCAAAGTCGAAGAGCCGACACCAAATCTCCTTGAGACGTTGATGGTCCAGACTTCCAAAAAAATCACTAACGTCTAACACGGCCACACAACAGTCTTTCATGTTGCGGACAATCTGGAATGCATCTTTCGCAAAGTGAATGTTACATTTCCCGCCTTTATCGTCGTCAGCAGGAATTCTACGGTAGGCGAGCACAGACTTAGAAATTCCCAACCTTTCTAATTCCGGTTCGTATTTTTCGGACAGCAAGTGGCGATAATAGGAAAAGATATAAGAATTTCTTCGAGAGCAATACCTTATGCTACAAGTCTTTGGCTTACCTTTTTCACCCTTTCTTGCAAACTTATTCCAAGACTGATCGAAATGGATAAAAGGATAGAATGCGTGCTGGGCCACGCGCTGGTGGTTTGTCGCTAGGGCTATCGCCTCCTCCGCAGAAATCTCAGCGTCAAAATGACGGTAATGCTTGAGATCTCCCTCGCCCAAGGTCCATTCAGTCATAGACCTACCCCCTTATTTAAGGCCCTTTCGAGACCGGGGGGTAGCAACCGACTGCATCGGCTCACGCTACCCCCCGAGACTATTTTTACGAGCAAAAGCTCTAGGGTCTGCAGTTTTAGTCGACATAATAGTCTATACTGTCATCAACACCATATTGGTATTGGCGCTTAGCAAGCGCATACTACAGCGGGAGCTCATAATGAACTTTATCCAACTTATAGTATTGGCTCTGGTGAGCCTTGACAGTTTCAACTGTCTCTCCGCCCCCCAAGCCGAAGCCATCGTGACCGGATCATAGCACCTCAAAAGGTGCCGCAACTACAGTTAGGAACTCTCCTTAGCCGGATCAAGAGGGTGTAAGAACTTTTTTAACCCTCACCCCTTCTTTTTCAGCACATACTCCAATTTCCGGATGGCGGCTTTGGAAAGGTGGTCGCGGGACATGGCCGGGGAGCCGACGATGGAAACCTCGGTGTTGGTGCGCGGGTCGACGGCGGAAACCTTGACGGAATTGCCGACCTGGACGAATTCGATCAGGTAGCCTTCGCTCTCTTGGTTGTCATCGGCCATGGGCACCCCCTGCCCTATGCGCGCCTCAGGGCCGCGATCAGGCCGCCTGGCGCTTGACGTCGAGCTTGGCCCAGACCGCGTCGAGTGCAGCCACCAGCGCGTCCATCATATCGTCGTCATGCAAGGGCGACGGCGTGAACCGCAAGCGCTCCGTCCCGCGCGGCACGGTCGGGTAGTTGATCGGCTGGACGTAAATGCCGTACTCATCGAGCAGGAGATCGCGACGTCTTCTTGCACTGCACCGGGTCGCCGACCATCACCGGCACGATATGGGTCACGCTGTCCATCACCGGCAGGCCGGCGGCGCGGAGCTTGGCCTTGAGCGTGGCGGCGCGTTCCTGATGCCGGTCGCGCTCCACCTGGCTCTGTTTCAGGTGGCGGATACTGGCGCAGCGCGCCGGCGGCCAGCACCGGCGACAGCGAGGTGGTGAAAATGAAGCCCGGCGCGTAGGAGCGGACGGCAGTCGACCAGGGCACGGGTGCCGGCGATATAGCCGCCCATCACGCCGAACGCCTTGCCGAGCGTGCCCTCGATGATGTCGAGCCGGTCGCATCAGCCCTTCGCGCTCGGCCATGCCGCGCGCCGCGCTCGCCATAAATGCCGACGGCGTGGACCTCGTCGAGGTAGGTCATGCGCGTCGTATTTGTCGGCAAGGTCGCAGAATTCGGCGATCGGCGCGATGTCGCCGTCCATGGAATAGACGCACTCGAAGGCGACATCTTGGGCCGGGCCGGATCGACGGTCTGCAGCAGCTCTTCGAGATGCGCCACGTCATTGTGCCGGAACACGCGCTTTTCCGCGCCGCTCCTGACGGATGCCCTGCGATCATGGTAGCGTGGTTGAGCTCGTCCGAGAAGATGCACGCAATCGGGCAGCAGCTTGGCAAGCGTCGACAGCGTGGTCTCGTTCGAAACGTAGCCGGAGGTGAAAATCAGCGCCGCTTCCTTGGCGTGAAGGTCGGCAAGCTCGTTTTCAAGGAGCACATGGTAATGGTTGGTGCCGGAGATGTTGCGCGTGCCGCCCGCGCCCGCGCCGACCCGGTCGATGGCCTCTTCCATGGCGGAGATCACCTTGGGGTGCTGGCCCATGCCGAGATAATCGTTGGAGCACCAGACCACGATGTCGCGTGTGCCATCGGCCCCGTGATAGGTGGCGCGGGGAAACTGGCCGCGCTTGCGCTCAATATCGATAAACACGCGATAGCGGCCCTCGGCCTTCAGCGCGTCAATCGCGTCCGCAAAATACTGTCCGTAGTCCATTTGGTGCCCATACTCCTGCCAAATGCGGCTCGATCCAAGGCATATCCGATCTAGATACACCCTAGCATAACCGCAATCAACCCAATGGGGCACCCCTTAGGAAATGGAACACAGAGCGGCCCGGATCACCCAATCCCGGCCGGGTCCGTGTGATCCGGCGCCGATCAAAGCACCGAGAAATTAACCCGGTTGGTCCAGTAGCTGTCGAGATTCCGGAGGCCGTTCCTAAGCCCGCGCACCGCGTCCTTATCGAGATAGCCACCGTCGAGAAGCTGGTCGAGCTGCTCGTCGTAAAGCTGCGACAACAGCGCGCTGACCTCGCTGCCCTTCTCCGACAGGCGGATGCGGATGGAGCGCCGGTCATGCTCCGACGTCTTCTGCTCTATATAGCCCATCTCCACCAGCTTCTTCAGATTGTAGGAGACGTTGGTGCCAAGGTAATAACCGCGGGTCGTCAATTCGCCCGCCGTCATTTCATTGTCACCGATGTTATAGACCAGCAGCGCCTGAACGCTGTTGATATCGGTGCGGCCTTCCTGCTCCAGACGCATCTTGACAATGTCCAGCATGCGGCGGTGCAGGCGCTCGATCAGATGGAGACAATCGAGAAAGCAGGCCCTGGTCTGGCCCTCGGGCGTCTCTTCCAATCCTATCAGCGAGCTGTTCGGTAACGTCGACATGTGCCGTTCTGCCTCATTTAATTCCATGGAAAGCGCAATTGCGCCTCGCCCGGAACTATAGGTCCACGCCCCCTAAAACTTTCTTAATTTCATATCGAATTGCGTGCAAAAGCGCAGAAAGCTTCGGCTCATAAAAAAACGCGGCCCCGGGGCCGCGTTTTCAGCTGATATGAAGGCTGAGGTTATTTTCTCAACATATTGATAATGCCGGAAAAATCGACGCCTTCGTTACCGGCGGCGAACTTTTCATACAATTCCATCGCATCGTGGCCAAGCGGCGTATCGGCCCCGGCGCTTTCCGCCGCATCCTGGGAGAGCCGCAAATCTTTCAGCATCATCGCCGCTGCAAAGCCCGGTTTGTACCCGTTGTTGGCGGGCGAGGCCGGCACCGGGCCCGGCACCGGGCAATAGGAGGTCAAGGACCAGCTCTGGCCCGACGCCCTGGACGAGATATCGAACAGTTTCTGATGGTCGAGCCCGAGTTTCTCGGCGAGCGCAAAGGCCTCGCAGGTGGCGATCATGGTGATGCCGAGGATCATGTTGTTGCAGATCTTGGCAGCCTGGCCGTTGCCATGGCCGCCGGCGTGGATGATCGCCTTGCCCATGCAGGCGAGGATCGGCTCGGCCCGCTTGAAGCCCGCCTCCGACCCGCCGACCATGAAGGTGAGCCCCCCCGCGGTCGCCGCGGCAACCCCGCCGGAGACCGGCGCGTCGACCATTTCGAAGCCTTTGGCCTCGGCCGCCTCGGCAACGACGCGGGCGCTGTCCACATCGATGGTCGAGCAATCAATCAGCAGCGTGCCCGGCGCGGCGCTGTCGATCACCCCGCCCCCTTCGGTATAGACAGCTTTCACATGTTTGCCGGCGGGCAGCATGGTCACCACCACCTCGACATCGCTGGCGGCCTCCCCGGCGCTTGCCGCGCGGGTCGCGCCTGCCGCCTCGGCCGCCTTGACGGCGTCTTCCGCGAGGTCGAAGACCTTGAGCGCGTGGCCCTTCTCCAAGAGGTTTTTCGCCATCGGCCCGCCCATATTGCCAAGCCCGATAAATCCAATCTTTGCCATTGGTTATGGCCTCCTGTTAAAGTTCAAGTTCGTCTGCATCCAAAGACTCGAAATAGGCGTCCACCATGTCGTCGGTCACGTCCTCGAGCCGGGCCGGTTGCCAGTCGGGCGCGTTGTCCTTGTCAAGGATCACGGCGCGCACCCCTTCAAAGAAATCGCGGCCTCCCATGATCCGGGAGACCAGGCGGTATTCCATCCGGAGACCGTCGTTGAAATCGAGCCCCGCCCCTTCATGGATCTGGCGAAAGGCGAGCTTGAGGCTGGTCGGCGATTTGGTCGCCATGGTGGCGGCGGTCTTCGCCGCCCAATCGGTCCCGGCGCCGTTCAGGGCCGCCATGATCTCTTCGACCGAGCGGCCGGCGAAACAGTCCGCAATCTGGTCCTGCACATCGGTCAGCGACGCCGGGCCCGGATCGGCCTTGTGCTTGTCGATGATCCGGTCCACGTCATCCACCTCGGCAATGTGGGTGGCGCGCAAATCCGCCTTGAAGGCCTCGAGCCTGTCGGACGGAATATAGGCGTCCGCCACGTCCGCGTGGATGCAGTCGGCCGCCTTGAGACGCGCGCCGGTCAAGCCCAGATAAAGCCCGAGCCGGTCCGGCAGGCGCGGCAGGAAGTAGCTGCCGCCCACGTCGGGAACCAGGCCGATCCCGGTCTCCGGCATGGCGTAAAGCGTGCGCTCGGTCGCGATGCGATGGCTGCCGTGTTCCGACACGCCAACGCCGCCGCCCATCACCACGCCGTCGATGAGCGCGATATAGGGCCTGTCGAAATGGAAGATGGCGGCATTGAGGCGGTATTCGTCACCGTAGAAATGCTTCCAGTAGTCGGTGCCGCCTAGCCCGGAATCGTGCAGCGCGCGGATGTCGCCGCCGGCGCAGAAGCCCTTGTCCCCCGCCCCTTCGATGACCACGGCTTCGATGGCGTCATCCTCGGCCCACGCGTCAAGCTGGGCTTTCAGCGCCGTGCACATGCCATGGGTCAACGCATTTAGCGCCTTCGGGCGATTGAGCAGGATATGGCCGATCCCGCCGTCGACAGAAAAGATGATTTCGCTATCGTCTGTCATTCAGCCCTCCAGCATCTTGCGGGCAATGATTACCCGCATGATCTCGTTGGTGCCTTCAAGGATCTGATGGACGCGGACGTCCCGCAGGAACCGCTCGATCGGATAGTCGCGCAGGTACCCGTAGCCGCCATGAAGCTGCAAGGCCTCGTTGACCACGGTGAAACCGACATCGGTGGCAAAGCGCTTGGCCATGGCGCAGAACTGGGTGGCGTCCGGCGCCTTGGCGTCCAGCTTGGCCGCCGCCTTATGGAGCAGAAGCCGCGCGGCTTCCAACTCGGTCGCCATGTCGGCAAGCTTGAACTGCAGCGCCTGGAACGCGGCCAAGGGCTTGCCGAACTGCTTGCGGTCCTGGACGTAAGCGAGCGCTTCCTCGAGGCAGCGCCGGGCCGCGCCAAGCGAACAGGCGCCAATGTTCAGGCGCCCGCCGTCGAGCCCCATCATGGCGATCTTGAAACCGTCGCCTTCCTCGCCGAGCCGGTTGGCGACTGGCACCCGGCAATCCTCGAAGATCACCGCCGCCGTCGGCTGGGATTTCCAGCCGAGCTTCTTTTCCTGCGCCCCGAACGAGAGCCCGGGGGTGTCCTTCTCGACGACCAGCGTCGAGATGCCCTTCGGCCCATCCTCGCCGGTGCGCACCATGACCACATAGATGTCGGACACGCCGCTGCCGGAAATAAACGCCTTGGAGCCATTCAGCACATAATGGTCGCCGTCGCGGGCCGCCTTGGTTTTGAGTGCGGCGGCATCCGACCCGGCCCCGGGTTCGGTCAGGCAGTAGCTCGCGAAATGCTCCATGGTGGTGAGCTTGGGCAGGAAATTCGGGCGCTGTTCGTCGTTGCCGAAGCGGTCGATCATCCATGACGCCATGTTGTGGATCGAGATGTAGGCCGCTGTCGAGGAACAGGCCCAGGCCAGTTCCTCGAAGATGATTGCCGCATCGAGCCGTCCGAAGCCGGCCCCGCCCACGTCGTCGCCCACATAGATCCCGGCAAAGCCAAGCTCGGCGGCGGTGCGCAGTTCGTCCACGGGGAAGATGAACTCCGCGTCCCATTTCTCGGCATTGGGCGCGAACTGCTTCTCCGCGAACTGGTGAGCGGTATCGCGAACCAGCTGCTGTTCTTCGCTGAGCTCGAAATCCATGTACGGCGTGCCTTATTTCAGGGTCGGAATGTCGAAATCCGCACCAGTGGCGACGGTGGGCCAGCGCGACGTCACCGTCTTGGTCTTGGTATAGAAGTTTACCGCGGCCATGCCCATGGTGTTGTGGTCACCGAAAGCCGAATTCTTCCAGCCGCCGAAGGTATGGAAGGAAACGGGCACCGGGATCGGCACGTTGATGCCGACCATGCCCACTTCGACCTTGTCGGCGTATTCGCGGGCCGCCCGGCCGTTCTGGGTGAAGATCGAGGTGCCGTTGCCGTATTCATGTTTGGTCGGCAGCGCCGCCGCGCTTTCGAAATCGTCGACGCGGATCACCTGCAGCGTAGGGCCGAAGATTTCGTCCTTGTAGGACTTCATTTCGGGCTTGACGTTGTCGAACAGGCAGCCGCCCATGAAGTAGCCGTTTTCATAGCCCTGTTTGTAATCGGCGAACTCGCGGCCATCGACCAGCAGCTCGGCCCCTTCCTTGACGCCAAGGTCCACATAGCCCTTGACCTTGGCGAGGTGTTCCTTGGTCACCAGCGGGCCCATTTCGGACGTCGGGTCCATGGACGGGCCCACCTTCAGCGCCTCGACCCGGGGTTTCAGGTGGTCCACCAGCGCGTCGGCCACATTGCCCACAGCGACAGCGACGGAGATTGCCATGCAGCGTTCCCCGGCGGACCCGTAAGCCGCCCCGATCAGCGCGTCGGACGCCAGATCGATGTCGGCGTCAGGCATGATGATCATATGGTTCTTGGCCCCGCCCATGGCCTGGCAGCGCTTGCCGTTGGCCGTCGCGGTGGCATAAACATAGCGCGCGATCGGCGTGGAGCCGACAAAGCTCACCGCCTTGATGCGCGGATCGTTGAGGATGGTGTCCACTGCTTCCTTGTCGCCGTTCACCACATTCAACACCCCGTCCGGCAGCCCCGCTTCCTTGAAAAGCTCCGCCATCCGCATCGGGCAGGACGGGTCCTTTTCCGACGGCTTCATGACGAAGGTGTTGCCGCAGGCAATGGCCAGAGGCGCCATCCAGCACGGAATCATCGCCGGGAAATTGAACGGCGTGATACCGGCGCAGACGCCCAGGGGCTTGCGCATGGAATAGACGTCGATGCCGCTTGCCACATTGTCCGAGTACTCGCCTTTCATGGCGTGCGGGATACCGCAGGCGAACTCGACAGCCTCGATCCCGCGCTGGACCGAGCCCTTGGCGTCGGAGTGGATCTTGCCGTGTTCCTTGGACACCAGTTCGCCAAGCTCGTCCAGATGCTCATAGAGGAGCTCCTTGAACCGGGCGATGATGCGCGAGCGGGTGACAACCGAGGTCGCCGCCCAGCCCGGGAACGCGGCCTGGGCCGAGGCGATCGCTTCCTCCACTTCCGACTTCGATGCGAAGGCCACTTTGGCTTGCACCTCGCCGACGCTCGGGTTGTAGATATCGCCGAAGCGGCCGCTTTTGCCTTCGATCATCTTGCCATCGATCAGGTGATGAAGTTCGTAGGTCATCGCACTTGGTCCTTTGTCAGAGAAAAGCCCGGGAATGAGGGCAGTCAATATGTTTGAGCTTGTTATATGGCGACAAAAACGCATAGTCATGTCAGAATGACTCACAAATAGTCTGCATATTTGCACAACGTGGCCTTTTTATTTTAACGTCATCCCCACGCAAGTGGGGATCTCTAATCAGCCACCGCGAGATTCCCGCTTTCGCGGGAATGACCTGTAGGTTTTTATTGGGAGGGTACCAAATAGATGGCCGACAAACGCATACCCGTGGTCCTCGTCCATGGCGCCTGGCACGGCGCCTGGTGCTGGGAATCGTTCAAACCTTACCTTGATGCGCGCGGGCTCAGGCCTGTCGCCCCCGACCTTCCCGGCCATGGCGATAACCGGATTCCGATGGCCGACGTAACACTCGCGCGCTATGCCGACGCCATCGCCGAGGTGCTCGACGGTCTTGGCGAACCCGCGATCCTGGTCGGCCACAGCATGGCCGGCGCGGTGGTCTCCGAGGTGGCGGAACGCCGGCCCGACAGCATCCAAACGCTTGTCTATATCGCTGCCTATATGTTGCCGGATGGCGCTTCGGTCTCCCAATGCATGGCCGAAGACACTGAGAACCGGGTGGCCGCCCATGTGCTGCGCCGGGACGACGGCCTGAGCATTGACCTCGGCGAGGACGGCTTTCGGGAGGGCATCTATACCGGCGTCGATGAAGCCACGGTCACGATGGCGCTGACCAAGGTCCAGCCCCAGGCCATCGCGCCGCTGGTGACCCCGATCCACGTCACCGACGACCGGTTTGGACGGATGCCGCGGGCCTATTTGGAGTGTACGCAAGACCGCTGCATCACTATAGAAATGCAGCGCCAGATGCAAAAGGCGCTGCCCTGCGACCCTGTCCTGACCCTTGAATGCGGGCATGTCCCGTTTCTGATCGAACAGGATGCGGTCGCCGATTTTCTGGCGTCACTTTAGATGTTCAACTGGGACGACATCCGGTTCTTTCTGGAGCTTGCCCGCAAGGGCCGGCTGGTGGCAGCCGCCCAGCGCCTCCATGTGGACCACACCACGGTGAGCCGCCGGATCGCGCAACTCGAACATGCGGTGGACGCGCGGCTTTTCGACAAGTCGCCCCAGGGCTACCAACTGACCGAGGCGGGCCGCCGGCTGATGACCTATGCCGAGGCCATGGAAGCCCAGTCCATGTCGGTCTACAAGGACATTTCGGGCAAGGATACGCAGCTTACCGGAACGGTGCGCCTCGCCACCACCGAGGCGGTGGGCAGCCAGGTCATCGCCCACAACCTGATCGATTTTCGCAAGCAGCACCCGGGGATCGAGCTTGAGCTGATTGCCGAGACCCGGCGGCTCAGCCTGTCGAAGCGCGAAGCCGATATCGCCATTGCCCTGTCGCGCCCGGATTCGGGCCGGCTGATCGCCTGGAAGCTCGCCGACTATACGCTGAGGCTCTATGGCGCGCCCGCGTATCTGGACGCCCATCCGCCCATCAACGCGCGTGACGACCTTGCCGGACACGCTTTCATCGGCTACATCGATGACCTGTTGCAGATGCCGGAGCTCCGGTTCTGGGAGACGCTCGTCAAGGAGCCCAACCTGGTGTTCCGCAGCAGCAATGTGATGGCGCAGTACAATGCCTGCGTCGACGGTGTGGGACTGGCGCTTCTGCACAGTTTCATGGCCGAAAGCGACACGCGGATCCGTCCGGTGCTCAAGGGCGACGTGGACGTGGTGCGGGAATTATGGCTGGTGGTGCACGAGGATTTGCGCCACGTGGCGCGGGTGAGTGCGGTTTGCCAGTATATCACCGACCTGATGCGCGCCAGCCAGCCGCTGTTGATGGGTGAGACGACGGACTGAGGGGAAATGAGATGAAAAAGACAACCATAGCGCCCTACCCGGCCGCCCGGCTGCGCCGTTTGCGCCAGGCCGACTGGACTCGCCGGCTGGTGGCGGAGAACACGCTCACCCCCGCCGACCTCATTTGGCCGATTTTTGTCAAGGACGGCGACGGCGCACCCGACCCAGTGGAGTCCATGCCGGGCGTTCACCGGCTGTCCATTGACGATGCTGTCCGCGCGGCCGAGGATGCCGCCGGGCTTGGCATCCCCCTCGTTGCGCTCTTTCCCGAGGTGCCGGCAGACAAGAAAACCAGTGATGCGCGGGAAGGTTTCAACCCGCACAATCTTGTTTGCCGCACGGTGCGCGCCATCAAGGCCGCGGTGCCCGATGTCGGTGTGATGTGCGATGTGGCGCTCGACCCCTACAACAGCGACGGCCACGATGGTCTGGTCAGGGACGGCGAGGTGTTGAACGACGAGACCGTCGACGTGCTCGTGAAACAGGCGCTGGCCCAGGCTGAAGCGGGCGCGGACGTGCTCGCCCCTTCCGACATGATGGACGGGCGCGTCGGGGCCATCCGGGGCGCGCTTGAATCAGCCGGGCTCACGAACGCCATGATCATGTCCTATACGGCGAAATACGCCTCGGGCTTCTATGGCCCGTTCCGCGACGCCATCGGTTCGGCCGCGAACCTCGGCAAGGGCGGCAAGCAGACCTACCAGATGAACCCGGCCAACGGCGACGAGGCGCTGCGCGAAGCCGCCCAGGACGTGGCCGAAGGGGCCGACATGCTGATCGTCAAGCCGGGTATGCCCTACCTCGATATTCTCTACCGCGTGAAAGAAGCCTTCGGCCTGCCCACCTTCGCCTATCAGGTCAGCGGCGAATACGCCATGCTGCAGGCGGCCGCCGGCAACGGCTGGCTTGATCTTGATACCGTCATGATGGAAAGCCTGATGGCATTCAAGCGCGCCGGGGCGGACGGCATTCTGACGTATTTTGCGCCGGAGGCCGCACGGCTGATGCGCGGGGAATAAAACGAAGGTCGTCATCCCGGCCAAGCGGAGCGCGAGCCGGGATCCACCCTTCAGACTGCGCCATGGATGCCGGATTAAGTCCGGCATGACGGAATTGGGGGTGGCCGCTTAAAGTTCCGGCGGAATGGCGGCGACGGCGTCGTCGAGCTCGTAGAAATTGGGCTGGAGGGGCGACGGTACGCTCTTGCGTCCGATTTCGATCGATATCTGCGGCGCGTTGCCATGCAGGTGCGAAATGAGGACGTCCTTGATCACGTTATAGAACCGGCCTTCCTCGTCCAGCACCTGGGCAAGCCGCGCCGCCACAGGCCCCACGATCAGGTACGACAGGAAGATCCCCATGAAGGTGCCCACCAGCGCCCCGCCGATCATCGCGCCCAGTACCTCGACCGGCTCGTTGATGCTACCCATGGTCTTGATGATGCCAAGCACGGCGGCCACGATACCGACCGCAGGCAGGCCATCCGCCATGACTTGCAGTGAATGGGCCGGCGCATGTTCTTCGAGATGGTGCTTCTCCAGGTCCTTCAGCATCACGTCCTCGACCTGGTAGGCGTCATCGAAGTTCATCGTCATCATCCGCAGATAGTCGCAGATGAAGGCCACCACATGGTGGTCGCCGGCAATTTTCGGGAATTGCTGAAAAATCTTCGAATTCTTCGGGGTGCTCGATGTGCTGCTCGAGCGCAATCACGCCCTTGGTCTTCACCAGCTTGGTCAGGATAAAGAGGAGACAGAGGAGATCGCGATAATCGTCCTCCTTCCACTTGGGCCCCTTGATCACCTTGGCGAAACCGCCCAGAGCCTTCTTGATCACGCCGAAACCGTTCGAACTGATAAAGGCGCCGATCGCTCCGCCGCCAATCACCATAAGCTCGGTTGGCAGCGCCTCGGCGATAGGGGCTATCTTGCCGCCGGCAAAGACATAGCCGCCGAAAACCATAATGACGACAACAACGATACCAACAATCGAAAGCATTAGGCGAGACGTCCTGCTGTCAGAGTTTCGGGTAACCGATTACGCGCCGGCTTTTATGTCGCGCTGCCGGTTCTTCCTGTTATAGCCGAGATCCGTTAACCTAAACTTAATGGCGGTCTACCCTATCTTATTGAAAAATAAAGGGAAGTATGCAAAGTAGCCTTTATAAATGACGGCGGGTACGCTAACGGCATGACCAAAGGGCCGAGCCGCACCGGCACCTTCCCAACGGCTGCCAACTCGTGTATCTACTCCACCGAACGCTTGCGCGGACAGGCAAGGATCGTGAACGATGGTTACGGTCTGACGCGCGGGGCGCAGACAGGCGGCAATGATGCGGTTCTGGACCGCAGGAATAAGGTAATGGAAACATCTCATGGCTGAACCAAAGCCAAAGCCGGAACACGCGCCGGCGCTTGTCACCCTTGATGATGTCCGCGGCGCGGCAGCGGCGCTTGAAGGCAGCATTGTGGCCACGCCCTGCACCAGGGCGGTCACCCTGTCGTCCCTGACCGGGGCCGAGATTTACGTCAAGTTCGAGAACCTGCAGTTTACCGCCTCATTCAAGGAGCGCGGCGCGCTGAACAAGCTCCTCTCGCTGACTGACGAGGAACGCGCGGCAGGCGTCATTGCGGCGTCCGCGGGGAATCATGCCCAGGGTGTGGCCTATCACGCGCAGCGCCTCGGCGTCCCGGCCACCATCGTGATGCCGTCCAATACCCCGTTCGTCAAGGTGCGCCAGACCGAAGAGTTCGGCGCCAACGTGGTGCTTTACGGTGAGCGCTTCGACGATACCGCGGCCTACACCAAGGATTGGCGGAGCGCGAGGGCTACACCATCATTCACCCCTTTGATGATCCCCAGGTGATTGCCGGCCAGGGCACCATCGCGCTTGAAATGCTCGAAGAGGTACCCGACCTCGACGTTCTGGTCATTCCGGTGGGCGGCGGCGGACTGATTTCCGGCATGGCGACGGCGGCCAAGGCGCTCAACCCCGGGATCAGGATCGTCGGCGTGCAGGCCGAGCGCTTTCCATCGCTTTACCGCGCCCTCAACGGGGAGGACTATGTGCCGCGCGGCAATTCACTGGCCGAAGGTATCGCCGTCAAAACCATTGGCGCGCTGACCTACAAGATCGCCCACAAACTGGTGGACGAGGTCCTGCTGGTCAATGAAGACTCTTTGGAGCGCGCGGTCAGCCTCTACCTTAATATCGAAAAGACGGTGGCCGAGGGCGCGGGCGCGGCCGGGCTTGCCGCGGTGCTGGCCTACCCGGACAAATTCAAGGACCGCAAGGTGGGGCTCGTCTTGTCCGGCGGCAACATCGACAGCCGGCTTCTGGCCTCGCTCCTGATGCGGGCGCTGGTGCGCGACGGCCGGATTACCCGGCTTCGGATCGAGCTCTCGGACATACCCGGCGCGCTCGGCAGGGTGTCCACCATCATTGGCGCGCTCGGCGGCAATATTATCGATGTGAGCCACCACCGGCTGTTCTCGCAATTGCCGGCCAAGGAAACCTATTCCGATATCACCATCGAGACCCGCGACCGCCTGCACCTGGACGATATCATCAAGGCGATCGAAGACGCCGGCTTCGTCGTGCATATCCGCAATCAGGACACCCACACCGCCTGAACGAGGACCCGCCACCCTCAACCCAAATTTAACCTAATTCGCCGACCATGGTCCAAACCGAAACCACGGCATGGGACATGGCGAAAAAAGACGAGCGAACGCCCGATCATCATCAAGCGGGTTAAAAAAGGCGGCGCGGGACACCACGGCGGCGCCTGGAAGGTGGCCTACGCCGATTTCACCACCGCGATGATGGCCTTTTTCATGCTCTTGTGGCTCCTGAATGTGACCACGGAGGAACAGCGCCAGGGCCTTGCCGATTATTTTGCGCCGACCACCGCCAGTAACAGCGACTCGTCCGGTGCGGGCGGCGTCTTGGGCGGCACGTCGCTCTCCAAACAGGGATCGATGTCGAGCGGGGCGGTGGTCTTGACCATGCCAAGACCGAGCCAGACCCCTCAAGGCAGTGCGGCCGGCAGCGCCGACCAATCGAGCGACAGCAAGTCCAAATCCCATGACGACGACTGGCAGAAGGCCCAGGCCAAGCGGAAGACAAGACGTTCAAGGCGGCTCGAGAGCGACTTGCGCCAGAGCATCCAGGCGATGCCGGACCTGGCGGATCTGGCCCAGAATCTGGTGGTCGACATCACCGATAAAGGCATGCGCATCCAGCTCATCGACAAGGACCGCCACTCCATGTTCAAGCCGGGCACGGACGAGCTTTACGGATATGCCCAAAAGATGTTGCAGGAGATTGCGGTTCGCGTCGAAAAGATGCCCAACCGGATCGACATCACCGGCCATACCGACGCGAAAGGGTTGGTCGGCAAGCCCGGCTATACCAACTGGGAGTTAAGCGCCGACCGGGCCAATGCCGCCCGCCGGGTGCTGAAAACAGCGGGCGTGCCCGACGACCGATTCTCGGCGGTGCGCGGCAAGGCGGCGACCGATCCGCTGTTGCCCGAATCCCCGGACCGCCCCGAAAACCGGCGGATCAGCATCCTTCTGTTGCGCGAAGCCCCGGTGGTCCCGCCGAAGTTCTAGGGGCGCGGCGCCCTGGCGGCATGGGCAAGGCCGTCCTTGCGGTCCACCGGAACGGCCCCCGACGCGTCCGGCGCCGGGATCACATCATGGGGATAGATCGCCAGTTTCTGGTCTTCGGGCGCGATTGCGCCATCGAGGTCGAGGTCGCGCGCGTTGGTGCCGGCCCGGGGCTCGCCCGCCAAACCGTCAATAATCTCCAGATCCCACCACCATTTCTTGACCGGGTTGCGCCGGCCGTTGCCGACCTTGTCATCAAGCCGGGCAATCGCCGACCGCGCGAACGGCAGATGAATGGCCGCCCACAAAAAGAGCCGGTTCGCCAGTAAGCCTTCGAGGTTATAGGGACAGGTCTTCATGCAGCCGCCCGCAGGCCGAGCCCTTGGGATTGGTGATGCGGTAGCGCGCGCATTTCTCCACGTCCGGCTTCCACATCTCGTAGCCGTTGAACATGATCTTGGTCCCGAACGAGATGGCGTGGCACGGGCATTCCCGCGCGCACTTGTTGCACTTGGAACAGAAATCCTGAAGGCCGAAATCAATCGGCCGGTCGTGAATGAGCGGCATGTCGGTGGTGACCACCACCGATTTGAAGCGGGGGCCGACGAACGGGTTCAAGACCAGCTCCCCGATCCGGCTGAGTTCACCCAGTCCCGCCTCGAGGATCAGCGGGATCTGGAGCACGTCCGAGTCGGCGTTGGTCTGCGCCCTGGCGCCATAGCCCAAGCGCCTGATATGCGCGGCAATAATGCCGGCAATTTCGGCGCCCCGCATATAGGCGCGCATGCTCTGCGCCCCGCTGATCCAGTCGTCGCCGCTCGCCCCCTCCATGGTCTCGAAGCCCTGGTCGATGAGGATGACGATGGCGTTGTCGTGATAGGGCTCTATGGCCGTGCCATCGATGCGGTGGGAGTACCAGGCATGTGGGCGCGCCGGGGCAATGCCGACCATGTCGCCCCCCATGAAGGCGGCCAGCGTTTTGATCGCCCGGGCGTTACGGAACGGCTCCGCGGTGTCGGGGGCAGGCTCCGCGGCGACCTCGCCGTCCTGATAGGGCACCAACGCCCGGATCGCCGGCATCATGCCGGTGGCATAGGGTTGCTTGTAGGCAAAGCGGGCGACCTCACGCTCGGCCTTGGGCCCGAGGTCCCCGGCTCGCGCCCGGGCGAAAAAATTGGAGCGCTGCGGCACCCGCGGCACAGCGTCTTCGTCAATCCGGGTGGTCGGCCTGGCGCGGCGCCGGATGCGCTCCATCGGGTAGACGCCCTTATAGAGCGGACGGGCGTCGCCGGAGAGCGCCTTCAGCGCGGGTTTGACCCCGCCCCAGCCGAGATTGTGGGCCATCCGGCCGCCAAAGCCGAGCCTCGCTCCCGCTATCAGCGGCCGGTCGGGCTCCAGACTAAGCGTGGTGGTGGTCACCGCAACGGCAAAGCGCTTGCCCACGAACGGATTTTCAAGATCCCCGCCCTCACCGGCCGTCACCAGCCCGGCCCGCCAGGCCAGTTCGCCAAGCGCGTCGCCCTCGCCATGAGCCTGCCCTTCAAAACCGAGCGCGCCAAAATAGTGCGCCATGGCGTCGGCAATCTCGAGCGCCCGGATCTGCGCCAGATCATGTTCCGCCCCGGCGATCCAGGCATGGCCCGGATCATTGATCGGCGGTGTCGGCCCCCAGGCCACCAGAATCACCACCGCGTGGCTGTGATTGCCGAATTCGCCTTGCAAATGCGCGGGGATCGCCGCGACGCCGACCATGGAGGCGTCGAGGAAATAGGCCGACGCCTTGGCATTGTGCGCACGGTCGGCAAGATCATCCGGGACCGGAGCCCTGCCCGGCGCGACGGCCCCGCCCCGCAAACCGCCAAACACCGCCCGGTAGTCGCCGGTTACGTGGCTGACCGCCCACGGACCGGGCAGGCCCCTGGCCCCCGGCAGGCTACCGCCCGGAAACGTACCCCGATTTGAACGCGGCAACCGCTCTAACGGATAAGACCCGAGATGGACCGGGCGATTTCGGTTCGAAAACAATCTCATCATCGCTCCCCCACGGGACGCGCGATCGCGTCCGCACGCTTTCTGTTTACCAAGAAATCCGCGGTCCCCGCAACGGAATCGCGATCACGCTTCCAGCAGGGGCCCGTCACCTGATATGATAGGGGCCGTCGTGCAACCGGGGGAGAAGGCTAATAATTACATTATATATGTGTAATTTGTATTTTTTCACACAATATAATTGCATGAATGATCCCGATCGGGGTACAAGCCTCACTCGCGTGCGGCGCGGACCCGTGCATCATAATGACTGAGATTTCCTGACATGCTGGCTCCCGACCCGACAATGGAGATGTGGCTGACGCTTGCGATTGTCGCCGGCGCGGTCTTCTTCTATGCCTGGGAAAAGGTTTCGATGGAGCTGACCTCGCTTGCCGTGGTCGCGGTTCTGTTGCTGCTGTTCCACTTTATGCCCCCCGCCGTTGATGGCGCCAAGCTGTCGACCAAGGCGCTGCTGGCCGGCTTCGCCGACCCGGCGCTGATATCGGTTCTGGCGCTGCTGGTGATCGGCCAGGCCGTGGTCCAGACCGGCGCGCTGGAGCCGCCGGTGCGCCTCCTTCTTCAGCATGGCGGCAACCGCCCCATGGTGATCATCCTGTTGTGCCTGTTTGCCTCCATGGTGATCAGCGCGTTTATGAACAACACGCCAGTGGTTGTGATTTTCATCCCGATCATGACGGTGCTGGCCGAGCGGCTCAGTCACGCGCCGAGCAAGGTGATGATCCCGCTCAGCTTCGCCGCCATCCTCGGCGGCATGACCACGCTCATCGGGTCGAGCACCAACCTTCTGGTGGCCGGCGCGCTGGAACGGGTCGACGGCGAAAAGCTCAGCTTCTTCTCGATCACCGAGCCCGGACTGTTCCTCGCCGCCGTCGGACTCGTTTATGTGTTTTTCATTGCGCCGCGGCTGCTCCCCGACCGCAAGTCGCTGCTGGGCGACTTTCATGTCACCAGCGGCAAGCAGTTCATCGTCCAGTTCGAGGTCATCCCGGGCGGCGTGCTCGACGGCAAGGAGGCGGTCGCCGGGATGTTCGCCGACCTGCCCAATATGACCGTTCGCCTGGTGCAGCGCCGGGGACAAATCTTCCTGCCGCCCTTCGAAGGGGTCAAACTGGAGCCGGGCGATGCGGTGACGGTCGCCACCACGCGCAAGTCGCTGATGGATGCGCTATCGGCCAATCCAAAACTCCTTGAAGGCGTGCTGGAGGACACCGGCAAGGCCGAGGACATGGACGAGGAACTGCGCAAGGCTGGCGACCGTCTGCTGGCCGAGGTCATGGTCGCCCCGGCCTCGCGCATGGACGGGCGCACGCTGGACCAGACCGGGTTCCGCCAAACCAGCGGCTGCGCGGTTCTGGGCCTGCAACGCCGGTCGCGGATGATCCGGGCCGGGATCAGCGATATCCGGCTTGAGGCCGGTGACGTGCTCCTGCTTCTGGGCAAGCGCCGGAATGTGCAGGACCTGCGTTCCAACCGCGACGTACTCCTGTTGGAATGGTCGGCGACCGACCTGCCGGAGCGCACCCACGCGCGGCTCGCCGCGGGGATCTTCCTCGCCGTCGTCGCGGCTGCGGCGAGCGGGTTCATTCCGATTCCGGTTGCCGCGACCAGCGGGGCGGCCGCCATGATCATGGCGGGCTGTCTCAATGTACGCCAGGCAAGCCGCGCCGTGGACCGCCGGATTTTCCTGCTGGTGGGCGCGGCGCTCGCCATGGGTACGGCGCTTGAGTTTACCGGCGGCGCGGCCTATCTGGCGCACATCCTGGTCACGGCGCTCGAGGGCGCGAGCCCGACCGTCATCATGTCGGCGTTCTTCCTGCTGGTGGCGCTGATGACCAACGTGTTGTCCAACAACGCCACCGCGGTGCTGTTCACGCCCATCGCCATCAATCTGGCGCGCGAGACCGGCATCGATCCGCTGCCCTTCATCTCGACGGTGATTTTCGCCGCCAACTGTTCGTTCGCCACCCCCATGGGCTACCAGACCAACCTCCTGGTGATGGGCCCCGGCCACTACCGTTTCGCCGACTTTATGCGCGTGGGTATTCCGCTGATCGGCATTATCTGGCTCGCCTTCACCCTGTTTGCGCCCTGGTATTACGGGCTTTAGAATCGCGGACGCTTGCGCCGACAGGCGCGTCTCAGGCATACTTGAGTCCCGCTATGAACCGCCAGAGAGGGTGCCAGGAGACCGGTGACAGACCAGTCCTTTGTATTTCCAAAGTTTTACGTCACGACGCCCGCGCCGTGCCCCTATCTGCGGG
Source organism: uncultured Alphaproteobacteria bacterium (assembly GCA_963746725.1). Classification (GTDB taxonomy): domain Bacteria; phylum Pseudomonadota; class Alphaproteobacteria; order Sphingomonadales; family Govanellaceae; genus J090. The sequence goes on from CAVVCF010000009.1 coordinate 251,204, forward strand.
GCCGGTTCGAGCGTAAGGTTTTTACCGAACTGGCAGGCGGCAACCCGTCCGCGCTTCACGAATCACTCAGCCAGGTGGGGTTCCGGCGCAGCCAGTCGGTGGCCTACCGCCCGGCCTGCGAAGGCTGCGCGGCCTGCGTTTCTGTCCGCGTCCGGGTCGAGGACTTCGAGTGGTCCCGGTCGTTCCGGCGGATCCGCAACCGCAACAGCGATCTGGTTGGCGTGGATGTGCCGGCCTGGGTGACCACCGAGCAGTTCGACCTCCTCAAGCGTTACCTCGATGCCCGCCACAGCGAAGGCGGCATGGCCGAGATGTCGATCATCGATTATGCCGAAATGGTTGAAACGAGCCCGGTCGAGACATCGCTGATTGAATATCGCGCGACCTCGGAGGACGAGGAAACGGCGCGCCCTGGCCCGCTCAAAGCCGTGGCGCTGACCGACGTGATGACCGACGGGCTGTCCATGGTCTACAGCTTCTTCGCGAGCGGCGAAGATGCACGCAGCCTCGGCACCTTCCTGATCCTCGACCATGTGCGCCGCGCCCGGGCCATGGGCAAGGCCTATGTCTATCTTGGCTACTGGGTCAAGGAGAGCCCGAAGATGGCCTACAAGGCGCGCTTTCGCCCGCTGGAGCGCCTCACCCCCGACGGCTGGGTCGATTTCGCGGAGTAGATTAGAAATCGTCATTCCCGCGGAGGCGGGAATCCAGTTAAAGTGTCAACTTTCCTTGTCATTCCCGCACCCTCCGTCGTCATTCCCGCCCCCGCCTGCGCGGGGACAGGCTCCGGCGGAACCGAAGGGCAGCGTCAGCAAAATCCAGTGGGAATGTCAGGCGTGATACGGAAAATAAGTGCGCGGTCGGTGGGGTGAGCGGCTGCCTGAATTAAGTATACTGTCCCCGGAATTACCCTGTCCCCGGAATTACCCCGGAATTCCAGGCAGTTTCTTGAATACCACCGACGCGAGATATTTAAGGGTTAGCCGTGGATAGTCCGGGCCGGAAATCGAATTAAGTATACTGTCCCCGGAATTATACGACCATTCAAGAAGTGCAGGGTACCGTGTCGCAAAACCACCATTCATTACAGCAAATGGTTCGAGGCACTACCTAGAGCGGTTTCAAATTATTGTGAATCGCTGAAGGGGATTCCCAAGAGGCGTGATTCATGATTTTGTGTCTCCAGATTTACGGGGAGACAGATATGGGGCGTTATTACGGATTGGATCTTCGCCGCCGCGTTGTTGATGCGATTGATGGCGGGATGTCTGCGCGTGCAGCGGCTGGCCGGTTTTCGGTTGGGATATCGACGGCGATCAACTGGCATCGGCGGTGGCGGGAAGAGGGTACGCTTGAACCCCGGCCTCAGGGCCAGCCGACGGGGTCCAAGCTTGACGCCCACGAGACGTTCATTCTTGGCCTTGTCGATGATAACAAGGACATTGCACTTCGTGAGATTGCTGATCGGCTTGAGGTCGAGCGGGGTGTGCGGACCTGTCCGGCCACGGTGTGGTATTTCTTCTCCCGGCGCGGGTGGACGCATAAAAAAAGACAGCGCATGCCGCCGAGCAGCAGCGCCCGGACATCCTCGCCCGGCGCCAAGACTGGTTCGAAGGCCAAACGGACCTCAACCCGGAACAGCTGATCTTCATCGACGAGACGGGAGCCAATACCAAGATGGGCCGGCTGCGGGGCTGGGCCCCCATGGGCGAGCGGTGCCGGGCTGCACTCCCGTACGGGCACTGGAAGACGACTACGTTCACTGCCGGACTGCGTCTGGGCGGGATTTCCGCGCCCATGCTTCTCGACGGCCCGATGAGTGGCCCTGCATTCCTGGCTTATGTCGAGCAGGTGCTGGTCCCCGAACTCAGCCTTGGCGACATCGTGGTGATGGATAACCTGCCCGCCCACAAAGTCTCTGGGGTGCGTGAAGCCATCGAGGCCGCAGGGGCAAGCCTGATGTACTCTTCCGCCCTACAGCCCGGACTTCAACCCGATTGAGATGGCATTCTCAAAACTCAAGGCCTTCCTCAGAAAGGCTGCCGCCAGAACCATCACTGATCTCTGGGACGCTATTGCCCAAGCGATCGAAACCTTCACGCCACAAGAATGCATCAACTACTTCGCCGCCGCAGGATACGATCTCGATTAAATTGAAACCGCTCTAGGAAGCTGCCTGCCCAATTGCCGATATCCGTTCCACCGTCCGGCGCAGGCTGGCGTTTCTTTGTGATGCATCTTGGAAATCCCAGTGATCCGTTGCAAATCGACTAAGGTGTGCATTATATCCTAGACCAACCATAGCGTTTCCAGTCGGCAGCAATTCAATCTTGGCTTCCCGGCTTCCGTGCCTCAGAACGCATTGAAGAAGAAATTCTTTCGGGTCATCGATTTCCGTGTCATTTGGAAATGCATGAGATGGTATGCCGAGGTAGCTGCTCAGGTTGTTGTGATCTGCTAATAACCATGCTTCGACCTCGGTCACGGCAATATTGAAGCACATTTTGGCCGGAAGCGGCTCTATCAGGCCGGCGTCATTCACCCACCTCCTTCGCAAACTTGGCGGGCACTCAGCGCGATCGAGGTCAGTTAGGATGAAAACGTGATGATGCTGGGCGAGTGTGCAGTAATCGTTAAGCTTCCTTTTGATCCAGCCAAAACCACCTTGGTTTGGTTGCAATTCAGTTAAGTATACCTCGCCTAGTAAGCTGTACAGCAAGCGCACAACAACAGCTCGGCTCAGTAAATCCTCTACACAATAATACCCGATCATAGATCAAGTTTCAGCTGCATACCAACGGGCACGCCGCGTGCATGCGGAAGCACAACTTCCGCGGGCGAGAGGCCAACTGACAAAGCGGCCTGCTCAGCTTCGTTCACCTTTCGGATAGTTGAACCATCGTCCGAAGGCTCAATTACTATTATTCCGTTTGCATCGATGCCAGGGTTCGACAGAAGTGCATAACTGTGGGTGGAGATGAATATCTGACGGCCTGAGCTACCAGGTCGCCGCCGTCGAACAGTATCAACTAGATACGACAATTGCCGCACTACTTCTTCATTCAGAGAAAGTTCAGGCTCCTCGAGTAGTAGTGGTGCATCTCCCGTTTCCTGAAGAAGCCAAAAAAGCGCAATCAATCTCAGCGTTCCGTCCGAAAATTGATCTTCTCTCTGCCGTGCCCCACGTGGCCGATGATGCTTGAACTTGATTTCTAGATGAGGCCTTCCTGTAATCTCGTCCTTTAGAAATTTAAGATCTTCCATCTGCGGAACTATTGACTGAAGTGCCTTTTCAATCTTCTTCAAACGAGAATTTCGCGTGTGCTCCTGAGTTGCGGACACACGCATCAAGAACTCTTGCCCGAATGGATCATCTTCCAACGTTCGGCCGCTGATTTCGTCTCCAAATTTAAGAAGCTGAGGAACGAGATGGTAGTACGTTATTGATCCAAAGTATTCCGCTAAGAAGCGAAATTCCTTATTGGTATTAATCTGTTCGAGATATGTTTGCTGACGCTGAACCTCATCTTGGTCATCTTCCTCGTTTGGGCGCGTTAAAACGTTCGTTTTTTCGCCATCGGGACCTAGACGATTTACAATCTCTCGGGTGATATAGGGGCGTCTATTTTGTTCAAATCCAGCACTCGGAATATTGAAGCCTAGGATGTAATTCCAACCAGCCAATTCTCGGTCGTCGACTACATCAATATCAATCAAGACCTCTGTATCTTTACGTGCGTGCAAGCAGCGTATCTTGGAAATGCCACCTCGGCGCTCAACTGCCTCTTGAAGGCCGCCACCTTTAGATTTACCGAGATCACGAAGGAAGCGCATCACGTCTAGAAAATTAGATTTTCCCGAGGCGTTCGGTCCCAACAAATAAGCGACATCAGAGACATCCGATACCTCAGCGCCCCTGAAATTTCGCCAGTTTTTGATCTTGATTCTCGAAATTCGCAAAATAACCGCCCTTCGGTTTGCTAGACCAAAGCTACAGTGGCAATGCAGCTTCCACAATCCAGCTTATGGATACTTTACATATCGACCATTCGGCGGGCCGCCATCTATCGGCGATCGGAACGCCTCCGTCCTCAAGTCGATCTACGCTCCCAAGCGCGTCTGCAGCGTGGCAAAATTCAGCGGCACTAATAGCATATCTTTTGGCCCGCGAGCGGTTATCCATTCTGTGGACTTACCCCCTCACCCGAACGCCTCTTCCCACGTGCCCTCGGTGGCCGCTTTTGAGTACTCGGTCGCGCGGTTTTCGAAGAAGTTGGCGTGTTCGACGCCGTTCAGCATTTCGTCCATCCACGGCAGCGGGTTCTTGTCGTAGCGGTACAAGGGCTGGAGGCCGAGCTGGGTCAACCGGCGGTCGGCGATGTAGCGGATATAGGCCTTGACGTCCTCGGCGGTGAGCCCCTCGACCCCGCCCATTTCGAAGGCGAGGTCGATGAACGCGTCTTCGTGGCTGACCACGGTGTCGCAGGCCTTGTAGAGGTCTTCGCGCAGCTCGTCGTTCCAGACCTCCGGATTTTCATGGATGAAGGTGCGGAACAGCCGCACGATGGATTTGGTGTGCAGGCTTTCGTCGCGGACCGACCAGGTGACGATCTGGCCCATGCCCTTCATCTTGTTGAACCGCGGGAAGTTCATCAGGATCGCGAAACTGGCGAACAGCTGGAGCCCCTCGGTAAAGCCGCCGAACACCGCCAGCGTCTTGGCGATGTCCGTCTTGGTCTTCACGCCCCACTGCTGCATGTAGTCGTACTTGTCCTTCATCTCGGCGTATTTGAGGAAGGCCTCGTATTCCAGTTCGGGCATGCCGATGGTGTCGAGCAAATGGCTGTAGGCGGCGATGTGGATGGTTTCCATGTTGGAGAACGCCGCCAGCATCATCTGGATTTCGGTCGGTTTGAACACCTGCGAATAATGCTTCATGTAGCAGTTGTTCACTTCCACGTCGGCCTGGGTGAAGAAGCGGAAAATCTGGGTCAGCAGGTTGCGCTCCCCGTCACTCAGTTTCTGGTGCCAGTCGCGCACGTCGTCGGCCAGCGGCACTTCCTCCGGCAGCCAGTGGATGCGCTGCTGGGTCAGCCAGGCGTCATAGGCCCAGGGATATTGAAACGGCTTGTAGACAATACGCTCTTCGAGCAGCGACATCGGGTGCAGTCCTTTGCAACGTCCCCCCGCCTACTGGCAGGAAAGACACTCTTCATAGTCGGCGGTCTGGGCGGCTTTGGCGGCGATAGGCGGCCGGCCGGCGGGGGCCGGAATGGCGTCCGCACCCGCGGGCACGGCGGCCTCGGCCTTTTCGGCGCGCTGCACCGACAGCGACCGGCAGTAGTAGAGCGACTTCACGCCCTGTTTCCAGGCCTGATAGTGGATCTGGTGGAGGTCGCGCTTGTGCACGTTGCCGGCGAGGAACACGTTGATCGACTGGGCCTGGTCAATGAGCGGCGCGCGGTCCCCGGCATGTTCGATCACCCAGCGCTGGTCAAGCTCGAACGCGGTCTTGAACACGTCCTTTTCCAACTCGTCGAGGAAGTCGAGGTGCTGGACCGAGCCGCCGTTGATGGTGATCGACGACCACACATCGTCGGTGTCATGGCCCTTTTCGGCGAGCAGAGTCTTGAGGTGGCGGTTCCTCACATTGAACGATCCCGACAGCGTCTTGTGGGTGAACGAGTTGGCCGCGATGGGCTCGATCCCCGGGCTCGTGCCGCCGCAGATGATGGAAATCGACGCCGTCGGCGCGATCGCCGTCTTGTTCGAAAACCGTTCCTTCATGCCGTAGTCGGCAGCGTCCGGGCAGGCGCCGCGTTCTTCGGCGAGCGCATGCGAGGCGGCATCGACACCGTCCTTGATGTGCTGGAACATCTTCTTGTTCCACACCTTGGCCATGACGGATTCGAACGGGATCATCTGGCTTTGCAGGAAGGAATGGAAGCCCATGGCGCCGAGACCGACGCTGCGCTCCCGCATGGCGGAGTATTTGGCCTTCGCCATCTGGTCGGGCGCGCGGTCGATGAAGTCCTGCAGCACATTGTCGAGGAAGCGCATGACATCCTCGATGACGCGGGGCTCGTCCTGCCACTCCTGAAACTTCTCCAGGTTCAGCGACGACAGGCAGCAGACGGCGGTGCGCTCGTTGCCCAGGTGATCGATGCCGGTCGGAAGGGTGATTTCGGCGCAGAGGTTGGAGGTCTTGACGCGCAGGCCGGCCAGCCGGTGATGTTCCGGCATCGCCTTGTTTACATGATCGTTGAAGATGATATAGGGCTCGCCGGTTTCGATCCGGGCGGTAAGGATGCGAATCCAGAGGGAGCGGGCCTTCACCACCCGCTGCACGCTGCCGTCCTTGGGGCTGAGGAGCGCCCAGTCCTCGTCCTTTTCCACCGCGCGCATGAAGGCGTCGGTCAGCAGCACGCCGTGGTGCAGGTTCGGGGCCTTGCGGTTGGGGTCGCCGCCGGTGGGCCGGCGAAGCTCCATGAATTCCTCGATCTCCGGGTGGTCGATGGGCAGATAGACCGCCGCGCTGCCGCGCCGGAGCGAGCCCTGGCTGATCGCCAGCGTCAGGCTGTCCATCACCCGGATGAACGGGATAATGCCGGAGGTCTTGCCGGAGCCCTTAACCGTCTCCCCGATGGCGCGCAGGTTTCCCCAGTAGCTGCCGATGCCGCCGCCGTTGGCGGCGAGCCACACATTTTCGTTCCACAGGCCCAGAATGCTGTCGAGGCTGTCATTGGCCTCGTTCAGGAAGCAGGAGATGGGCAGGCCGCGCTTGGTCCCGCCGTTGGAGAGCACGGGCGTCGCCGGCATAAACCACAGCCGGCTGATATAATCATAGATGCGCTGGGCGTGGGCCGAATCGTCGCCATAGGCGCTGGCGACGCGGGCGAACATGTCCTGGTACGACTCGCCGGGCAAAAGATAGCGGTCGACCAGCGTGGCCTTGCCGAACTCGGTAATATAGGCGTCGCGCGACGGATCGGTCGCGACCTGACTGTGACCGCCAACCTGAATAGCACTCGCAAAACTTCTGCCCACTGATCCCTCCATAATCCCTGTCTTATCACCAAAACAGGCGCCCACTCTTCTCTTCGACAACAGGAGACCGGAAACAGGTGACCCGCCTGTTCAAGGGCCGCTTTAGCCCCTTCCCCCAGATAAGATTCCGGCCTCCTGGCGCATCCCGTCCGGACAGCCGTCCGATTCCGGGTAGCGATCGGCGTCAGGGGTTCACTGCCTAAAGTTGAATTGGCAGCCGCGGATTTGAGAACGTCGGGGGCTTGCCGCCCCGCTCTCTCACCGCATTCCCTTTTCGTTCGTCACGAAACCGAAACACACCAGATATAGTATTAGCCTGAGAAGGACTGTCAACAAATTGTTAACCTTGACTTTGACGGCGAATTTGTTCCACCCCTCGCTGGTCCACGCCAGCTGCCCGAAGGAGTTCGCGCAAGACGAGGGGGAGGACCCCGAAACCGCCCACCAGTGCCCATTCGATAAGGGTGGGCATATGGAGGCTGAGCGTCTCGGCCAGCACCGGCACCAGAAGGGCAAGTGCAATGAGCGTTCCGCACAATGCGAACGCGCCCCAGACGAACGGATTGCGCGCGACCTCGCTCGTGAACACCGAGCCCTGGGCCGCGCGCACGGCAAACACATTCCACAGCTGCGCGGTGGCCAGCGTCAGGAAGGTGACGGTCACCGCCTCGACCGTGGGGAGCACGAGCACGTAGAGCGACACTGAAAACGCGCCCAAAACCCCCACTGTCATCAGGCTGCCCTGAAGGACGATCTCCCACCAGTGGCGGCGCGCGATGATATCCTCGCCGGGTTCGCGCGGCGGGCGGCGCATCACGTCGCCCGGTCCCTCCCCCATGCCGAGCGCCAGCGCCGGGAATACATCGGTAAGCAAGTTGAGGAACAGGATCTGGAGCGCGGTCAGCGGCAGCGGCAGGCCGCCCAGCACGGCAGCCGAGACCACCAGCACCTCGGCGAAATTGCAGGCCAGCAGGTAGAGCACCGACTGGCGGATGTTGCCGAAGATCACCCGGCCTTCGCGTACCGCGGCGGTGATGGTGGCGAACAAATCATCGCGCAGGATCATGTCAGCGGCCTCCCGCGCGACCTGGGTTCCCCGGTGCCCCATGGCTACGCCAACGTCTGCCTTTTTAAGCGCCGGCGCGTCGTTCACCCCGTCGCCGGTCATGGCGACCACCTCGCCCATGTCCTGATAGGCGGTGACCAGCGCGAGTTTCTCTTCAGGCGCGACGCGGGAGAACACCACCGCATGCGGCAATATCACATGGAGCTTTTCGGGATCGTCGAGCAGGTCGCGCATTTCAGTACCTGGCACCACGGCGCCCTCACCCGTCACATCGAGCCCGATGGCGGCGGCGACGCTGCGGCCGGTGGCAAGCTGGTCGCCGGTCACCATCACGATCCTGAGCCCGGCGTCGTGACAGTCCTTGATGGCCCCCCTGATTTCGCGCCGCGGCGGGTCGGCGAACGCCATAAGCCCCATAAACTCGAGGTCATGGTAAGGCGCGCCGTCGCTGTCCTCGGTGGTCCGCCGGGCAACGGCCAGCAGGCGTAGACCCTCTGCCGCCAGCGCCTCGTTCGCTTCGTGCCAGGCCTTGCGGTCGGCGTCGGTCAGCGGCCGCCCCGTTCCGTCCGCATCAAGCATGGTGGAGGACGCATCGAGCACAGCCTCCGGCCCGCCCTTGACGCACACCAGTATCCGGCCATCACAGGCATTGAATGTGGCCATCAGGCGGCGCGACGGGTCGAACGCCACCTCCCGGCAGCGCGGGGCGTGTTGCTCAAGCGCCGTCTTGTCGAGCCCAAGGGCGCGGGCCGCCTCTAGGATCGCCACCTCCATGGCGTCGCCCACGTCCTTCCCGTCCGCCTCGGAAGAGAGGCTGGCATTGGAGCAAAGCGCCGCCACCCTGAGCACGTCCTCTGCAAGTTTCCGCCTTTGGCCTTCAACCGAATTCCGCAGCCGCAGGCGGTCGCCATCGACCATCAGGTCGGTCACCGTCATCCGGTTTTCAGTGAGCGTGCCGGTCTTGTCGGTGAGGATAACGGTGGTGGCGCCGAGCGCCTCGACCGCCGAGAGCTGCTGGACCAACGCATTGCGCGCCGCCATCCGCCACACGCCGCGCGCCAGCGTCAGCACAGCGACCACCGGCAGACCTTCGGGGATCGCGGCAACGGCAAGCGCGATGGCGGTTTCCACCATGGCGTAGGCTTCGTGGCCGGCGAGAATCCCGACCGTGCCGACAACGACGGCGAGCCCCAACGTTAGCCACATCAGCTGGATCGAGAAATGGTTGAGCCGGCGCTCAAGCGGGGTGCGCGTTTCCTCGGCTTCCTGCACGAGCTCGGCGATCTGGCCGACCTCGGTGTGCGTTCCCGTCGCCACCACCACGCCCCGGCCGGTGCCCTGGGTGATCGCAGTGGCGCGGTAGAGCATGTTGGTGCGCTCGGCGAGAAGCGTCTCCCTCGGGCAGCGGATCGACGGTCTTGGTGATGGGGAGCGATTCCCCGGTCAGCAGAGATCGTCCACTTCGAGATTCGAACGCTCCACAAGGCGAACGTCGGCGGGCACCAGGTCACCGGCGTCCACCGCGACGATGTCGCCCGGCACCAGCTCGCTGGCTTCGACATGGCGGAGCGCGCCCTCGCGGATGACCCGCGCCGGCACCTGAACGAGCTTGCGCAAACCTTCGATCGAGCGGCGCGCCTTGAGCTCCGTTCCAAACCCGATACCCGTATTGACAAGAATCACGACCCCGATGGCGGTCGCCTCGAGCACGTCACCGAACAGCGCCGCCACCGCAACCGCCGCGGTGAGCAAAGCGGTGACCGCGTTGGTGAACTGGCCCAGAAAAATGCGGATCGCGCTTGTGGACCTGGCGCGGCCCAGGGCATCGGCCCGTGGACCCGCCGGCGCGCGGCAACCTCAGCCTCGGCGAGGCCGGTTTTAGGGTCCACCTGCTGTTCGGACAGAACCTCTGCGGCGGGTCGACTGTAGGGCTGATCGGTCATGGGCTAGGCCGTAAACTCATAAACGCTCGCGAGCCGCGTTTGTCCCGGCGCGCTCGCCCGGCAAGAGCGAAGCCGCAGGCGATGCGGGGCCATCGTCAAGGCTTCGGAACGCCCCGGAGGGCGCGCCCAGGCCAGACCCCTCCTTTGATTATGGGGACGCGGTCCTTTTCCCGGCAGGGTTCGTCCTCGTCGCTCACAATGTCCCGCATTTCCTCGCTCCTCGATCCTGCCCTGCCGGGACAATGCCCTGCGTTGCGGCCGTGACCGTTCATGAGTTTACGGCCTAAGACTATTTCTGATTCGCGAGCCCGCGGCTAGAGCGCTGTCACGTTTGGCCGACCCAACCGTTGTAACGAACGGCCCGCGCCGTTGCCGCCGCGGACCCGAATATCATCACATGACACGGAGTTCCCAATGATTGACGAAGAGCAAGAAGTTCCCAAGGTTCACATTCACCTGATCGCCCCAATTTGCCCGCCAACTTTAAACTGGTGGAGGCCGCTCGGGGTCTGGTGCCGGATGACATAATCCTTACTGAATTTTACCTCGACATCGGGCCCGCATCGATCGAGAGCGAATTCGACGAGTTGTTCGCCGGCCCTGACGTCGTCATCCAGGCCATGCAGGCTGAGCAGGACGGCGCCCAAGCAGTGATCGTGCTGTGCATGGGCGACCCGGGCGTCCATGCAGCGCGGGAAGCCTGCTCCATTCCCATCATTGGCCCGGGAGAGCTCTCCATGCACTATGCGGCCATGCTCGGCCACAAGTTCAGTATCCTGCCGACGCTCGACCGTCGCGTACCCACCTTTGAGCACCACGCGCGGCTCTACGGCCTTGAAAGCCGGCTCGCCTCAAGTCGCCCGACCAACGTTCCGGTGCTGCATATCAAGGAGGACACCGGGCTACAACAAAAACTGGTGGCCGCGGCCATCGCCGCCGTTGAACAGGATGGAGCCGACTTATTGATTCTGGGCTGTATCGGATTCCGCGGCGTGGACACGATCATTGCAGACGCGCTGAAAAACGCAGGCCATGACGTCCCCGTCATCGACGCCTTGCCGCTGAGCATTATGACCGCTGTGGCGCTGGTTCAATGCGGGCTCCGTCACAGCAAGAATGCCTACCCCTACCCGCCGGGGAAGCACATCGAAGGTTACAACATCCCGGTCATATTCCCGAAGCTCTAAACAGCCTCACCCCCAAGAAGAGCGGCCGGCTTGATGCCGGCCGCCTTTCTTATCTGAATCGATAGAGGTAGGCTCACGCCGCCCTGAGCGTATTTTTCTCCCGGATGCCCTTGGCTTCGAGCCGCGGCATGACCTCGTTGCGGAAATAGGGAAATTCCTTGGCATAGTCGACAAAGGCGAGTGTGGTGCCGCCACTCATCGCCAGAAGGTGGAAGATTGAAGTCATTCAATGGAGA
>CAVVCF010000010.1:0-92606 GCA_963746725.1 uncultured Alphaproteobacteria bacterium
GGCGGATTCGGCCCCCCGGGTTCGCCGCAGGACGGTAAGTTCTTCTGTATGTCGATGATGAACTGCGTGATCTACCAGGTCGACATAGAAGGCAACATCGAACCGTGGATATTCCTTTATCCGCCGACGACGCCCAAGCCCATGATGTGTCTCGATTTCCAGGTGGCGCCGGAGTGGTGGGGCGATCTCGCCGGGGAATACATCATGTTCGGTAAGATGGGACAGACCTATATGGATGAAGTCGATCCCAGCTTGAAGTGGCTGAACTATCATGTCAGCCGGGACGGCAAGGTCGATCCAACGCCACTGCCGCCCGAGAAGGTACCGGCGCCTATCGAGGCGGTCAAGGCGCCGGCGGAGTTCGGACCCTTTGCAAATCACCTGTTTTGGGTTGATGAAGGCGGTGTTGATCTCAATCACGTCACCAAGTTCGAGAAGCCCTTGCCCTACACGGCCAAGTTGATGTGCACCGATCCCGACGGCAAACATCATGTTTTCGCCGATAATTTCCAGGGGGCATCCACCCTTTTGGTTTTCCGGGGAAACAGTCTTTTGATGAGCATTATAGGGAAAAGTTACTCCACCGGTGAATATCATTACCCTGATGGGTCCATTTACGAAATCACCTACACAGGTTGATCGAGGCGCGCGGAAAGCACGCCGCAAAGAGACCGGTCAGGTGTCGGTCTGCGTCGCTGGGGAAATCTATGAGTTTAACAGGTAAAACTCTGTTTATTACCGGGGGCAGCCGTGGCATTGGGCTTGCCATTGCCTTGCGGGCGGCGCGGGACGGCGCCAATGTAACCATTGCCGCTAAAACGGCGTCCCCCCATCCAAAGCTTCCGGGAACAATCTACACCGCGGCGGAACAGATTGAGGCGCTGGGCGGAAAGGCACTGCCGCTGGTGGTTGACGTTCGTGATGAGGGCGCCGTCCTTAAAGCGGTCGAAGAAACCGCTGACAAATTCGGCGGCATCGATATTTGCGTCAATAATGCCTCGGCGATCAATCTCTCCGGGTCCCTTGATATCGACCTGAAGCGTTTCGATCTAATTCAGTCGATCAATATGCGCGGCACATTTATTACCAGCCGGGCCTGTGTTCCCCATCTGAAGCACAGCAAAAGCCCTCATATATTGACCCTTTCGCCGCCGCTTGATCTGAGACCTGAATGGTTTGGCCGGCATTTGCCTTACACCATGAGCAAATATGGCATGTCCATGATCATGCTCGGCATGTCTTCGGAATTTGCCAGCGACGGTATCGCCTGTAACTGTCTGTGGCCACGCACGACCGTTGCAACTGCGGCCGTGGAGTTTGCTTTGGGCGGGGAGAAAATGATGTGGCAATCGCGCAAGCCTGCCATCATGGCGGATGCCGCCCATGCCATTCTGCTCAAGGACAGTAAAGCCTTCACCGGCCAGTTCGTCATTGATGATGATATTCTGGCGGCCGAGGGTGTGACGGACTTCAATGTTTACCGCAATGATCCGACGGCGCCTTTGATGGTTGATATCTTCGTCGATCCGGACGCCCCACACCCCGAGGGCGGCACTTTGGCAATAGCTTGAGCGAGACTGTTTCCCCCTTCTCTCTGCTCAACAAGCCGTAGCCGCCTTGGCGAACATTTCCCTAAGTTTTGCTGCGTCGACTTTCATCGAGGGGGTGCGGGGAAGCGTCTCCACGGCCAGGAAAACACTGGGCACCTGATAAGGTGACAGGGTCGTCTTCAGGAAAGCCGACATATCCTCGGGGCTTGGTGCTAGGTGCCCGGATTTGACGATATAGGCCGCCCCGGGCACTTGGCCGAGGCGTTCGTCGGACAAGGCAATGACGGCGGCTTCTCGGACCGCCGGATGGCGTTCCATGGCCTTGACGATATCGTCGGGCTGGATTTTGAAACCGCCGCGGATGATGACATTGTCGGCGCGGCCGACAATCCACAGAAAATTATCCGTATCGAGCCTCGCAAGATCGGTGGTCCGCATCCATGTCGCACCGTCGTTAATTTGGGGGGATTGAAGCTCCAGAATACCGACACTCCCATAAGGGACCGGCTCACCGGTATCGGGGTTTACAACGCGCCCTTTGACGCCCGGATTAAGACGTCCAACAGCGCCCCGCTTGTCAAATCGATGCGATTCGAAGTCTCGCAGGGTCCAGCCGGCGACGCCACCAAATTCCGTAGCGCCATAATTCTGCAGGACCGGAATGCCATAGCGGTCATAAAAGGCATCCGCCAGATCGGGATCCAGAGGGGCGGTGCCGGTGCGAAAGGCTCTGAGAGAAGATATCTCTGCTTTGGGTACATTTGCATCCAGGATCATTTTCAGCGCAGCGGGCGGCGCGCTGGCGACCTTGATGTCATATCGGCGGACGGCATCGCGGAAACCTTGGACATTGAATTTGGTCAGCAGAACTGATTTGCGGCCGGCCATGATCGCATTCATCAGCGCCAGCAACCCGCCGATATGCGAAAATGGCGCCATCAGCAATTGAACGCCGCTTCGAAGGGCCGGTTTGTCATCCGTTTCCCGCCCCTTCTCGAAACGGGCGGCGGCGAACACAGACGTCTCGAACCCGGTACGCGTCATGGGGATGCGTTTCGGCGCGCCGGTGGTGCCGCTGGTCAGCATTTCAATGGCGGTATCGGGGGCAAAAACACGGTCGTCCGCACCGCCGGACCAGTTTTGCCTGACCGTGAGTGGGTCTGCCGGGGTGGGGCCCAGCGCGATGCACAGCGCACGGCTGCTTCTAATGGCATCGCCTGTTTGCACTGGGTCCAGGTCGTCCGCTAGTCCGATGACGGCCGGTATGGCTGTTGTCTGGATATCTTCCGCCAACTTATCAGGGGCAAAAACAGGATTTAGCGTGACCAGGCAGCGGTTGCTCGCGACGACCGAAAGCACGGCAGGAACAAGGGAGACATGGTTTCGCAACAAGACGCCGATGCGCGCACCCTCACCGAGGCCAGCCCCATCCAGCTGTTTTTCGATTGCCTCCATGCTGGTGCGAAGATCGTGCCAGGAATGCCATTTGCCCTCAAATTCCATGGCAGGCGCCGCCGGATCGAGGGTGAGAATTTGTCTAATGCGGTATGCGAGGTTCAATTGTTGCTCCCGGAATTGGCTTTCTCACATGTTTTGTAAATTTTCTCAATATCGTAACAAAAGATACCTCAATTTCTTGAATTGGTGTCAATGGTCGACTATCTTCCTCAATTATCACCAGCAGATCAAGGCTCTTGCATTTCTTTCGCAAAATAGAGTAAACGGAATAGGAATAGGGAGCAAAAATGTCAAACGAACAGGATGGCTTGGTCATTGGCCGGATTACAGAAGATGATATCGTGAAAATGCGGCTGCGGATCGGCTATACAAACCCGACGTTACGCAAAGGTTGGTTGACGGCTCCCTATAATTCAGTATGCAGCCCGGATGCGGTACGCAGATGGACAGTTTGCATTGGCGACGATAATCCGCTTTATCTGGACCCCGACTACGCGGCGGCAAGCCGCTGGGAGCATACGGTAGCGCCACCAGGGTTTGAATGGTCGATGGGGTGGGATCGCTCGCCCTATCCTTCTGAGGAACTACACGCACAAACACGCAACGCGCTTCGGGGCGTTCAGCTTTTCCATTCCGGCGCAGAGTACTTTTTTTATAAGCCGATTGCCGATCGGGATGAAGTTTACAAGTCCGAATGGCTTGCTGGCCTGGAGGAAAAGGAAAGCAAGTTTGGCAAACGCAGTGTGCTGGTAGACAACGCCAACTGTTTGTGGACCCAGACCGACGATGTTGCCATCACCAGTTCACGCTGGTTTGTGCACGTCGAACGAGACAGCGCCTCGAAGCGGCGCGGAAAAAAAGTCGAGGATGCCGCCCCGTTTTACACCGATGACGAACTGGCCGTCATCGAGGCAGCTTATGACAACGAATACCGCCGCGGGGGCGACACCTTGTATCTCGAGGATGTAAAGGTCGGGGATGAGCTTCCGCGCATGGTTAAGGGGCCTCTCACCATCACCGATATTATCAATATGCATATGGCCGGTGGCTGGTTCACCTATGGAAACCCGCCGTTCAAGCTCGCCTTCGAAAACCGCAAGAAACTCCGCGGATTTTACTCCAGAGACGATTACAATAATTGGGATACGATACAGCGGGTTCACTGGGATCCCGCTCTTGCCCAGAAGGTTGGTGTGCAAAGGGCCTATGATACCGGTCCGATGCGCTATGTGTTCGTTTGTCACTACCTGACAAATTTTGCCGGGGACGATGCGTTCATTCATCGCATCCGCTACGAACTTAGAAACTTCAATTACGTCGGCGACGTGACATGGATCGACGGGCAGATAACGGAAGTGCGCAATGATCCGGAACTCGGTCCTCTGATTGAGGTGAGTATTGTGGGGACAAACCAGCGCGGTCAGCAGAACATCACTGCGGCGGCAACGATACTGGTGGCGAGCCGTTCAAAGGGGCTGGCGAATCTCCCCAAAGCGCCCAGCCTTGAAAGTCTTCTGCCTGAGCAAGGGGCGACCCCGTGACCAACAGTGATGCTCCCGACATAAAGGTGGAGATAACCACCGAGGGTATCGGCAGGATCACTTTCAATCGTCCGGAAGTGGCCAACGCCGTGCGCCCCAAGACCATGCGGGAGTTCTGTGAGGCCGTCGATGCGTACGTATCCGATAATGCCGTGAAAGCTATCGTGGTTACGGGTGAGGGGACGAATTTTGCCGCCGGGGCCGACTTCGCCTATCTCGAAAGTCTGCTTTCCTTACAGACAGAGAGCGTCAACACTAATCTCTACACATACTTCAAAGGCGCGGTGGAACGCCTGTGGAAGTCACCCAAGCCCACCGTCGCCGCAGTGAACGGGGCGGCGATTACGGTCGGCTGCGAGATAGCGCTGGCGTGCGATGCGCGCGTTGCGTCAGCGCATAGCCGCTTTGGCGAGAACTGGCTCTATCTTGGGCTTATGCCGCCGCTTGGCGGCGCTGTCCTGTTGCCCCGGATGGTGGGGATGACCCATGCCAAGCGCATGATCCTGGAGGCGCACATCGCTGACGGTAAGGAAGCGATGCAAATTGGTCTGGTGGACGAATTGGTGGACGACCGCCACATTCTCGCCCGCGCCGAAGAACGGGCGCTGGCCATGGCTACATTCCCGCCTCAGGCCTTTGCCTCCGCCAAAGCGGCGCTGCATCGCGGTTTCGAATCGACCATGGAACATGAGTGGGTTGCCAATGTGCTCAACCAGGCCATGCTGATCGGAACAGAGGATTTTCGCCAAAGGGTGCGATCCCGCCTTGAGGCAATGAAGGCGAAGAAAAAATCGGAGAAGTGAGCCATGTCAGAGGCGCAAAACCTGGCCCAGGACAGGAAGGCCATTCGCGAACTTCAGCTTTCCTATGGCAATCTGTTTGATGCCCGCGATGCGGACGCCTTTGCACAACTTTACACGGAAGATGCTGTTCTCGTACAAATTAACGGCAAGGAAATCCGGACGCGGGAGAAATTTTCCAAGGCTGTCCGAAATATGCCGCCGCCGGAGGATGGCTATCACAAAATGCTTGAGACGGAAATCGCCATTGATGGAGATAGCGCTCGCGCAATTTGCCGTTTTCAGGCCCGCAGCGTAACTGGCCGCGATATGACGGGGCACTATGAGGATGAATATAGACGGACATCCGAAGGCTGGAAAATTACCCGTCGCGCCGTCTTTCTCGATCCTTAAACAGGTGATGCAGAGTTACCGTCTCTGGCGATGGCAACGAGGAGAGCGGTCAATTCGTCCGGATGCGAATAGAAAGGAGAGTGGCCGCAATTTAAAGAGTGGGTCTTCATTCCCGGGTTGGATGCGATATAGCCGCGTTGTATGTCCGGGGAGATGGCCCGGTCTGCGGTCGTTAGAATATAGTGGCGAGCCACGGAGCAAACACCGTGGTCAGAAAATGATAGCCGCTCCCGGAGCGGCCTCGTCGGTTGCGGCGTAAGGCGCGCAATGGCCTTTGCGGCTATTTCTTGCGGGCAATCCCAGTAAAAAAACTCGCGGGCAATGTGCTCGGGAAAATAAATGCTTTTACCGCCATCCTCACTCATCAATTGCGCTCGTATCGCTTCAAACGCATCGCCGGTGGACAAAGTTTCGTTCATTGGAACCCTCGCACAAAGATAAACAAGCGCCCGGATACGATGGGGTGCGGCCTCGGCGGCGACAGAAACCGGTAAGCCACCCATTGAGTGTCCAACCAGAACCGCCTTTTCTTCTACCAGATTCAGCGCTTGCAGGATGCTCTGCCGCCACGATCCCATAGTTACGTCTTCGGGCGCGATTTCCCGCTTTGCGCCGGGCAAGTCTATGGTAATCACCTGGTGTCCTTGCGCTTTCAGCCGGGGAGTCATCAGTTCCCAGCACCACGAGCCATGCATTGCCCCATGCACTAGAACGAACGCAGTCATGTGAATCTCGAATCCTAGTTTGTAATTTCTGCAAGACCGTTATTCAGCACCAGTGCCGCCCGCTCCGGAACCCAACAACGGAAAGATATGACATTTCCGTCCTTCCAGACTTCTGTGACGATCAGATCGCCCGGAAATACGGGGTTTGAAAAGCGTGCGTTAAACCGTTTCAATCGGCTGCTATCATCGTCACAGGCAGCCCTGAGTACAGCCCGGCAGGCGATGCCATAGGTGCATAGTCCGTGAAGAATTGGTCCGGGAAATCCGGCCTTTTCCGCAACAGTTCGATCCATATGAATTGGGTTGTAGTCTCCCGATAGACGGTACAAAAGGGCCTGTTCCGGGCTGGTCTTATGGGCGACGATCTGGTCCGGCGCCCGCTCGGGGATAATGTGGGGTTTTTGAACCGGATCGGATTGCCCGCCGAAGCCGCCATCTGCGCGCAGGAAGGAAGTAATCCTGATGGTAGCGATCGGATCGCCGCTTTGGGCGTCAGTGATCATGCGCTTCATAACCAACAAGGCGCCCTTGCCTTCGCCCTTGTCATGCAGGGCTTCCACCGTCAGCCGCGCGGTGACTGTCGCCGAAGGTTGCAGTGGGCGGTGAATTTCCAGGCCCTGTTCGCCGTGCAGCATCTTACCCAGATTGATGCCGAATTCAGGATTATCGAGCCAGAACTTCTCCCTTGCCATAACCAGTGCAAACGTCGGGACAACGGATAGATTTTTTTCATAGACATAGTGCAGGTCCCGCTCATCGGCGCCGGCGCCAATGCCCAAGGCGTAAAGCATCACTTCCCTGGGGCCGTAAGTTTCAGTGACCGGATCTGATCGATATTGCCGAATAAGATCAGCTTGAATCATAAATGCCTCTATGCGATTGCCGTAAATGAATCATCCACGCGTGACGACAAAATCGGTCGCTTCGCGGTCCCAGGTCCGCTCCGTGACCCCGCGATCCCGCAAGTCGCCTTTCTGGATGCGCCCATGGGCATTGCGTGGAATTTCATCGAGAATTTCTATGTATCGGGGCACATAAAAGTAAGGCGCCTCGTCGTTAATATAACGTGCGAGCCGCTCCTCGGTAAGACAGGAGCCTGCGCGCAAGACGACGGCAATCATCAGCTCGGCCTCCGTTTCGAGTTCCGCCGACGTGATGCCGTAGGCGGCTACATCGACGACATCCGGGTGGGCGTCAATCACCGCCTCGATTTCGAACATGGAAAGACTGCGCCCCTTGTAGCGGATATAGTCTTTCTTGCGGTCGGCGAAGTAATACAGTCCGTCTTCCTTTTTAACGGCCATATCGCCGGTGTGGTGCCACAGGCCGGACCAGGCGTCCAGGGTGCGCGACGGATCATTGAAGTAACCCAGAAACAGGATGCCGGGCGCACGCGGCCGCACGCAAATTTCACCCACGGTGCCGTCCGCTACCGGGAAGCCGTTAGCGTCCAGGAGCGTCAGTTCCCATCGCGGCAAAGGCACACCGATGGTTGCACCGGAACGGTCGCTATTGTCGTCGGGCAGGTCGAGCACTCTGAAAGTTTCGCTGGTGCCATAGCCCTGTGACATTGAGCCGATTCCAAAGCGTTTTTTAAACTTCGGGATCAGTTCCGCCGGCATCGGAATAGCCACAAAACGGCGCAGAGTATTGTCGGAGTCATCGGATTTGGTGGCTGCTTCCACAACAGGATATGCATGGCTCCCAGGGTAAATGCCTGTGTTGCCTTGTAATGGCGGATCCTGTTCCAAAACTGACTGACGCTGAATCGCGCATCGATCGCGGCTGTCAGGCCATAGACCAGCGATGGCCAGATTGTGCCCGACCAGGCGCTCCCCAGATAGATCGGTGTGCAGGCGTAGAGGACTTCGTCGTCTTCATATTCCCGGTCGTAAGCCGTGCACTGCATGATGACGGAGCTGTGGCTGTGGACGATGCCTTTTGGCTTGCCAGTGGTCCCTGACGACCACCAGCATTGCACTGGATCGAGCCAACCGGCGCGCTCTTCCAGTGGGGCATCCGAATGTTCAAGCCACGATGCCAGATCAATGGGCTCGGCAGATTTGATCTCCTCTCCTTCCCCATTGCAAACCACGTGCCGAATACCGGCCCGTGATTGCATCTGATCCAAGCGCGGCAAATAGCTGCCATCGACGATCAGTACAGAGGAGGATGCTTGTAATAGCGCTTCTTCAAGAAAGGATTTGTGGTAGTCCGTATTGATCGTTGTAAACAGCGCTCCGTGGCGGGTTACTGCAATGGCGACAAGAATAGCCTCAATTGACGGCTCCATCAGTAGGGCTACGGAGTCACCTTTCTTTACCTCGAGACAGTCGAGTCCCCAAGTGTAGCGGTTCACGATGGCGTTGGCCTCTCTGAACGTGACGCGCCGATCACCAGAAAGCAGCCAAACATGGTCTCCGATAAGCTGTGCTTGATCGTGGAGTATTTTTCCGACAATTCGATTTTCCGGACTCTGGATATCGTAATGGCGCATTATCTTTCAGGTATCCCTAATTTGTCTCTATCCATCCAAAAAGCCGATAATCTTTATAAGGAGCTAAAATAGAGATATATGAATTAAGGTCAATAATCTATTGTACCCGGATGCGTATAGGCACAGATTAGCAGGAAAGGGGAGAAACCAGAATGCAGGCGCTTCAGGTTCTGGCACTAACTAAAGATATGTCCGGTGTCGGCTTGTCCAATCTGGATAGGCCGGTTCCCGGTAAAGGGCAGGTGCTGATCCGGGTGCGCGCTGCGAGTGTCAACTTTCCTGACCTTCTGATGACACGCGGCGAATACCAGATGAAACCTGATCCACCCTTTACGCTTGGGGGCGATCTGGCCGGTGAGGTGGTGGATGTTGGGCAAGGCGTAACGCGATTTTGCCGGGAAACCAGGTAACAGGTATCGGCCTTGGCGCTTTCGCTGAATATGCCGTGTTGCCCGAGGCGACCGTGGACCCGATGCCTGGCAATTTGACTTTTGAGGAGGCCGCGGCATTTGGGGCCGCCTATCTGACGGCTTATGTCGCGCTCGTTGAGCGTGGTCGGCTGCAAGCCGGAGAATGGGTATTGGTGCATGGTGCGTCAGGAGGTATGGGGCTTGGGCGGTGGATCTTGCACTGGCTCTGGGGGCCCGGGTGATAGCCACTTCCGCTTCAGATGCAAAGTTGCACAAAGTGAACACCCTGTATGGTCCCAATGCCGTTCTGAACACTGGCGGAGGATTTCGTGACCAGGTCAAGGATTTGACTGATGGTCATGGCGCGGACGTCATATTTGATCCGGTGAATGGAGATATATTGACGAAAGCGTGCGGTGTATCGGTTTTGATGGACGGCTGCTGGTCGTCGGCTTCACCAGCGGACGAATTACCAGCCTGAAGACTAATCTTGCGCTGATCAAAGGATTTTCCGTGGTCGGGGTGCGCGCGGAGAGTATGGCGGCAGATTTCCGGATCGCCGCCGCCGGATCAGTGCGGCGCTGCTTGAATTGGCCGAGAAGGGTGAGATTCAGCCCCATGTTCATGCGACATTTCCGATCGAGGAATGGCGTGATGCATTCTCTGTGATGGAAAAGCGGGAAGCGATTGGAAAAGTTGTGCTCGCAATTCGGTAGGGTCTTTTGGCGCCGGAATAGGTCTTTGATCCTTATGACAACCGAAAGAAGGGATGGCGTTCATGAAACCGCTTGAAAAGCGACGGGTCATCATTACCGGCGGTGCGCGCGGGATAGGGCGTAATGTGGCCAGCGGGTTTGTAGCGGCGGGTGCGCGCGCTGCTTGTCTTGATCTGCGCGATAATCAGGGTGAGGCCTTGGCTAGGGAACTTGGTAGCGAGCATTGCCGCTACTTTCATTGTGACGTTTCCATCAAACACGAAGTTGATCGCGCATTTGGCGCAGCGGTCAATTGGATGGGTGGGTTGGATGTGCTGGTGCATTCGGCGGGGCTCGACAAGCCAGGATTTGATCCGGAAGACATTCCCGAAGAAGCTTGGGACTTGGTTATGAACGTCAATGCTAAAGGCGCCTTCCTGACCAACCAGGCCGCCTGCCGGGTTATGAAAGGGAATGGTGGCGGCGCCATCATCAATTTCGGGTCCTTTGCGGGAATTCGCGGTATGTCCGACCGTGCGGCTTATTCTGCGGCCAAAGCCGCCGTGTTCGGCTGGACACGGGCTGTCGCACAGGCGTGGGGACCGTATGGCATAACCGTCAATGCCATTGCGCCAACAATGGAAACCGAGGTTGCGCGCAAGTATCTGGACCAGCTCTCGCCGGAGGACCGCGCAACCGCCGACGACATCCGAAAAAAAACCACGCCCATTGGAGGTCGGCTCGGCAATGTGACCGAGGACCTTTTGCCGCTAATGATTGTTCTGGCTGGTCCTGGTGGACGATATATTACGGGTCAAAGCTAGCTGTTGATGGCGGGCGCACCATGCTTGGGTCGTGACAACGGGAGTTTCTTGTCTCGGAAGTTCAATCGCGATTATCGGGCTCGAGGAAGTCCCAGAATACGATCGGCAATGATTTCCTTCTGAATTTCAGTCGTGCCCCCTGCAACCGTATATACACGGCCCCACATATAATCATACGTCCAGGGACTGCTGACTTTGGTGCCAGCATAATCCAGGAAAGTCTCGCCACAGATTTCTGCGACGATTTCGTTTATCTGCCTGTAGATTTGGCTGACGAGGAGTTTGACCATAGATCCCTCGGGTCCGGGTGATCCTGTCCTGTCCACGTTCGACACGTTGGAAACCGCCATGGCGCGAAGCCCCAGTCCCCGGGTTTTGACGTCAGCGAGCTTGCGTGCGATCTCCAAATCCTCGATGGCTGGCCGCCCGTTCTTCGTTTTTGTCGTGCGGCAAGCTCGATGGCCCGCTCTATTTTTGTACTGAGCGAAATCTGGTCACGGAGGAATGTGGTTCCGCGCTCGAATGCGAGGGTGGACATGGCGACTGACCAGCCTTCTCCTATCTGTCCAACAACATTGGTCAAAGGAATACGAACATCGTCATAGAATACGGAATTGATGTCCAATTCGCCCAGCATGGTTGAAATGGGATGGACCGTAATGCCGGGCAACGACATATCGCAGATAATCCAGGTCAATCCCTTGTGGCGTTCTGAAATCGGGATCCGTACGAACCAGCAGTTCCTGATATTGGGCAGTTGCCGCGCCCGAGGTCCATGTCTTTTGTCCATTGACGACCAGAAAGTCCCCTTCGACGCGCCCTTTCGTTTTCAATGAGGCGAGGTCCGAGCCGCAGCCGGGCTCAGAAAAGCCCTGGCACCACAGTGCTTCCCCCTTGAGAATAGGAGGGAGATGGAAGGCCTTCTGTTTGTCAGTGCCACGGGCAATCAAGGTGGGACCGGCATGCGTTAGCGCTATTGTCGTCCGTTCGTATCCCGGCGCGCCAGCCCGTTCGCATTCCTCCCACCAAATCATGGTTCGAACCCCGGAAAGCCCAAGGCCGCCATATTCTTTGGGCCAGTTTATGCCTGCCCATCCGTCATCGTAGAGCTTGCGTTGCCATGCCCGGTCGAATTCTGCGCCGCCCTTGACGTCAGATGGCCGCGGTTCATCGGGCACATTATCGGCGAGCCATGCCCGGGCGTGTTTTCGGTATGCGATATCTTCTTCACTATACTTAATATCCATATCGGCCTTCCTTTTTCAAATCGTTCCGACCGGGGCGTGCAACAGGGCGTCCAGGTGCTCCTTGCGGTCGCCAAACCAGTTTCCAAGCATAAGAGTACGCTTTAAGAAAAAGTGGGCAGGGAGATCGCTGGTAATTCCGATCGCACCGTGAAGCTGGATGTTGATGTCCGCGTTTAGTGCGGCGGCTTCGTGAGCAATCAACTTTGCGGCGCGTACCTGCATTCCCGCGTCTTCTCGGCCCGCGGCGAGGGTCAATGCCGCATAATGAAGTTGTGCCTTCGCGTGTTCATATCGTGCCGCGCCTTCTGCAATGGGATGTCGGACTGCCTGATAGGCTCCTATTTTCCTGCCGAAGGTTTCGCGAACCTTGGCGTATTCGTTAATCATCTGGAGCGCGCCGTCGGCTAGCCCGACCAGAAGCGCGGCCGTCAGCAGGCATCCATTTAGGTAGAGATCATCGACGGGAATTCGAGCAATGACACGCAGGCCGTCCAGTTCGGCGCGAGCGACCGGCGTAAGAAATCGAGCCATGGCGTGGTTTCGAATTCTCTCTCTCGAGCGTCCAGTAAGGCGATCTCTTCGCGGCCAGGCAAAATGACAAAGTCAGCGTCACTGATGTTGTAAATCGAGCCACCCCGGAAAAGCCGGATGCATCATCTCTTACTGGAGATTGTTCGGTGAGCGCCAGAGAGGTGCCGGATATGCCGGAAGAAATGCTTTCTCGCACATCTGCGATGCCAGCTCTTGCTGCAAGTTTGGCTGCCAGAATCGCGTGGACACCAAAAGTCGGGCCGACTACGCGGCCGATCTCGACAAAGATCAGCGCTTCTTCGACAACCGATAGCCCGCTTCCACCCACTTCTTCGGGCAAAGCAATGCTGAACCAGCCGAGATCGGCAAATTTCTGGCGTAATTCCCGGAGGGGTTTTTCTGATCGCGCGTTATCATGCAATCGAGTGAGGGATAATTCCCGCTCCAGAAAAGTCGAAGCTTGCGCAATAATCTGCTGCTGTTCATCGCTCGGTATCAGGTCCATCGGACGTCCTACTATCCGTTCGGCTAAATTGCATAAGGTGCGTATCGGCAAGTTTAGTCTGCGCTTCACCAAACGT
This sequence comes from uncultured Alphaproteobacteria bacterium, assembly GCA_963746725.1. Taxonomy (GTDB): domain Bacteria; phylum Pseudomonadota; class Alphaproteobacteria; order Sphingomonadales; family Govanellaceae; genus J090. The sequence continues at coordinate 13,253 of CAVVCF010000010.1, forward strand.
GTTTGCATCCGCCTTCATCGGCTGGCGCCGTGGGATGGCGGCTTTGGGTAAAGTTATATTTACCAAGGGCGGGAAAGCAAGTATATTCAATAACCTCTTTTGTCCCGTGTTGGGATGCCTTTCGATTGCGTCATGGCGGCTCCTGGGGCAATGTTCCGGTCGAAAATATTTAAAACAAGGAAAATTCTGGTGGTGTTAAGAAGAATGTTCAGCCTTGATGCAAGCATAAAAGAAGTATAGGAATTGATGGCGCCGGCAAAATTATGACGTTAAACCGGGGGCGGGTGAGCATCGTGGAAACGCGGCAGAGACTGGAGAGCGAGGAACGAAAATGGGTCAGACTAATCTAGTCATTCCTTCGCATGTTCCTGAGGAATTGGTCGATGATTGGGCATTTGACACGGCTCCTGGCATTAACAGTAATCCTGCCGGCGCAATGGACAAGCTACGGCGCGGGCCGGATATCATATATGCGCCGATGGGCCGCCGGGGGCGCGGCACTTGGGTCATAAAAAAATACGACCTGATTCTGGAAGCGTTTCAAAAGCCAGAAATATTTTCAAGTGACCGGTATTCGGGGTTCTCTCAGTTGCTTGGCGAAGATTGGCCGATGATTCCACTCGAGGTCGATCCACCAGCGCATAAAGATTACCGGGCTCTCTTGAACAAGGTGTTCTCGCCTCGCCAGATGGCAATGCTCGAGACAGGGATCAGAGAAACCTCCGTACATCTGATAGAGGAAATCCTTAAACGGCGAGAATGTGAATTTCAGAGCGCGTTTGGTCGTCCGTTGCCAACAACTGTATTCCTCAAACTCATGGGGCTGCCGCTTGAACATGCGGATCAATTCCTTGAATGGGAACAGGGGCTTGTCCATGGGTCGACCCTGGTGGATCGCGCCGATGCGGCATTGGCGATCAAAAATTATCTGGTGAACATTCTTGAGGAGCGAGAAAAATCGCCGACAGGCGACGTCGTAAGTTTCATTGCCACTGCCGAACTTGCGGGACGTCCGTTGAACGCGATAGAAAAGTTGGGGATCGGCTTCGTGTTGTACGGTGCGGGATTGGACACCGTGGCTTCCGCGCTGGGATTCACGTTCAAGTATCTTGCGGAAAATCCTGATCGGCAGGAAGAGCTCCGCAACGATCCCGAAATGAGGGCAAAATCTCTTGATGAATTTCTAAGAGCTAACTCTATGGTGGTCGCTGGTCGTACAGTCGCCCGCGATATCGAGTTCCATGGCGTGAAAATGAAGCAGGGAGATTTTGTATCTCTGCCAACTATGTTCGCTAACCGGGATCCGGACAGGTTCGAAGGGCCGGCGGAGGTCGACTTCGCCCGCAAGAATATCTCGCGCCATATCAGTTTCGGTTCGGGACCTCATACTTGTCTTGGTGCACATCTCGCGCGCCGTGAAATCAAGATCGTTCTGGACGAATGGCTAAAGCGCGTTCCGCCGTTTAGGATTGCGGCCGGGGACGACCCCGTTACCTACGGTGGTTCGGTGTTTGGTGTCGATTATCTTCCACTGTCATGGTGAAGGGAGGCGCCTCTGTTGCGGTGCCGGTTGTGGTCGGGAGGGCGCTCTAGTTGAGTCAGGCCAGAGAAGGCATGGGAAAGATTTTTGTAACGTTGCCATCGGGTGAAGAGCAGGTGATCGCGGCTACGATCGGGGTGTCCTTGATGGAAAACATCCGAGACAATGGCATTGAGGAGATCGTCGCAATGTGCGGTGGTTCATGTTCATGCGGGACATGCCATGTGCATGTGGATCCGGAATATCAGGCGCATTTGCCGCCGATGGATGTCGATGAGGATGATCTGCTGGATGGAAATGAGGGCCGGAACGAGCACTCGCGGCTTTCCTGTCAGATCAAATTTACCGAAGAAATGGACGGCATAAAGCTCGTGATTGTTGGTGATAATTAACGTTTTTCTACGCCCGGTCCATTGGGGCAATTAGGGAAGCACCATGTCGTACAAATCAACGGATGTGCTGGATGTTGAAAAGTCGGGGCATTTCCTGACGCTGCGGTTGAATCGCCCGGACCGTAAGAATGCGCTTAACCGTAATATGCAGCGCGCGCTGGAAAACGTCTGGACAGAAGCGAAAACCGATGATGATGTCCGGGTCGTTATCGTCACCGGCGCTGGAAACGCATTCTGCGCCGGCGCTGACGTAGGGCAGCTCAAGAACAGCGCGGATAACGAAGCCACGCTAGAAGATGACCCAATTCCAAAATTTACGGCGCGCCAGTGCTCTCTATATAAGCCCGTAATTTGCGCGGTAAACGGAGTTTGTGCCGGTGCCGGGCTGCATTTCGTTGCCGACAGCGACATTGTGATTGCCAGCGACACAGCGAGTTTTGTCGATACCCATGTCAATGTGGGACAGGTGACGGCCCTCGAGCCTATTGGCTTGCTGCGACGCATGAGCCTAACGCCTGTCCTGCGTATGGTGGTTTTGGGTAAGGCTGAGCGTTTGTCTGCCCAGGATGCGCTGGATTGCCAGATGGTTTCCGAAGTCGTGCATCACGATAATCTCATGAAGCGGGCATTGGATTTGGCAGAAATTATCGCAGCGGTTTCCCCGGCAGCGGTCCAGAAGTCGCTAAAGGCAGTGTGGGAGTCGATGGAGCTCCCCCTTGCCAAGGCTTATGAAAATGGCATGGATTTGATTGTCAGTCACCGGAAACACCCGGATGCCAAGGAGGGCCCAGCCGCCTTCCTGGAAAAGCGGCCACCCGTCTGGGCGCGCTCTTAAGCCTGTTTTCTGTCTCCGGTAAGCAGGCGGAGTTTCAGTAGAATTTTCGCTTTGCGTCATGGCGTCGATGAGGTGCCTCTCAATCGAAAAAGATAATTCGCGACTCCAAAGAGGTATCGGAAAATGATTCTACGAGAATTACCTGTTACTTTATGTGCAGTTCCCCATTTCAGCAATGATCAATAATAGTCAATAAAATCATTAAGTTATATTAATATTTTCGAAGTTCAAATCTTGATCGATCTTTTTGTTGTAATTCAAGATCGAAAATGAGATATTTCTTTTCTGCCGGCGCAATAGAGATATATCTTTTCCGTAGCAAAAACCAAATTACGCCGGGATGTGGAGAGGCAAATGAACAGGGAGAGGCTTATGAACACGCCTAATTTTCTCACCAAAGTTTCCATCATGGCTCTGATTGCAGGGTCTTCGGCATTCCTTGAAAGTTCCCCTGTTGTGGCGCAGGAGAAACAGGCGCAGGAGAAACAATCTAGCATGATGATCGAAGAGATCATGGTGACAGCTCGGCGCAAGGAGGAGCGTTTACAGGACGTTCCGGTTGCCGTTACGGCAATAACTGGTAACAAGATCTCGGAAAATCACATAACCAGTTTTGCCGAAGTTCAGCAGCTTGCGCCCAGCTTAACTCTCGTTCCGTTGAATTCTTCAAGCATGCAGTTCCAGATCGGAATGCGAGGGCAGCGTCAAACCCAATCGGGTGTTACCGTGGATCCGTCTGTGGGTATCTACTTCAACGACGTATACCAGGGGCGGGCCGTATCCGATACTGCGTTGTTTGATCTTGAATCAGTCCAGGTGCTGAGGGGGCCGCAGGGCACGCTTTTCGGTCGGAATACGACGGGTGGAGCTGTTGCTGTAACGACGCGCAGGCCGGACGGGAAAAACAGTGGATATGTGAAAGCCTCCCTGGAAACTCCGTACGCTTACAACCTAGAGGGGGCTGTCAACGTTCCTCTTGGTGATAAGGCAGGTTTGCGTATCGCAGCGGTACGCAACTACAGACAGGGCTACACGCATGTCGTCAATTTTCCAGGCTACCATATGGATGACCGGGACCGTTACGCCGCACGCATTACTCTGGAACTAAAACCCAATGAAAAGTTGCGTTCCACCTTTATTGGTGACTACTTCGAGAGCAATGAAAATGGTACGGCTCTTTATCCGTTGGTCTACAATCCGAACTTCTCAATTCCGCCGTTACAGGGGCTGATTGATGCATTGCGGACCCAATATGATGCGCAGAGCAGCCTCGGTTGGCATGATGTCACCCTGACAAATGATCAGACAAAGTCTCACAATAAGATTTATGGCATCCAAAATGTGACGGAGTATGAGTTTTCGGATAATCTGAAAGTCAAAAACATTATTGCTTACCGTAAAGTCGAGGCACGGGTGTATGCAGATCTGGATGCTGTTGAGCTCGGCTACCTGTATGTTGATGTCAATGCGCCGACCAAACAATGGTCTGAGGAATTGCAACTGCAGGGTCTTTCATTCAATAATAGGCTCGACTGGATCATTGGTGGTTATTTCTTTCAGGAAAAGGGGACAGATGAGTCGCGGTCCTGGGCATTCCGCCCCGCGTTCTCTGTAGATCAGACCAACAATCGCTTTACTGGCAAAAACACTGCCCGGTCAGTATTCGCCCATGCTTCGTATGAATTGTCCACATCCTTACCATCTCATATATTCGGTGGCGTCCGCTATAGTTCCGACAAGCGCGAAGTGATATTCCGTTCCGGACGTGTCGCCGGCGGTGCCTTCCAGTGTCTTGTTGAGAACGCACCAGCCACCTTGGGCGTTCCTGGAGGGGAATGCGCCGTGCCGGCTGATAAAACCTATAACTCGACAACCTGGAACGTCGGTGTTGATATAAAGCCGGTGGAAGACCTGATGTTTTACGGTGCGGTCAGCCGCGGTTTCCGTTCCGGTGGTTATAATGGCCGGGCCCAAAGCGCCTTCCAACAGAATCCATTTCGTCCGGAGTGGGTTACAAACTATGAAGTTGGCATGAAGGCTCAAACCTTCCTGGATGGCGTTCAATTCGCACTGGACGTTGCAATGTACTACTCCAAGTACAGTGATATTCAGTCAAATATCATCGTTTTGAATAACGGCGCACCCGTATCCACAGCTATCAACGCTGGCAAAGCAACGATCAAGGGAATTGAGATTGAAACCACCATCGTTCCTACCGATTGGCTCAGGTTGGGCGGCTATTTCAGCTACACCGATCCCTACTATACTGAGTTTACCCAGTTGGGTGTCGACGTAAGTAATAATGAATTTTCTCTTGTCCCCAAGACCAAAGCAGGCGCCTCTGCTACGGCACGTATTTTTAACGACTCCGAAGTGGGCTCTGTCGACTGGAAAGTAAACTGGCGCTACAATGGGGGGTTTGAGCTCGCAGTGTTCAATGAGCCCGGAGACAGGGTAAAGGCCTATAATGTTGTGGATACTACCGTTACTTGGGAAAATGCCATGGCATCTTCTGCGTCTGTAGATTTCTACGTCAAAAACGTCTTCAACAGGAAATATAATCTCGGCGGTTTCGACGTTTACGGCAGCTTGGGCTATGCCGGTGCAAATCGTGGTGATCCGCGCGTTTTCGGGATCGAGGTTAAAGTACCCTTTGGAGGCTAACTTCCTAGTGGCGAGACGATAGTGCCTTAATGGGGAACTGGACGCACCGCGTCCAGTTCTTTTTTAGCCACCAGTAACTCTGGCCAGTGTCTGCCGACCGGAAATCTATTCATGGAAACGTATTTCGAACGACCAAATCTTTACATCAACGGAAGGTGGACGACTCCTCGTGAAGGTAGGCAAATCGAAGTGATCTCGCCCCACGCCGAGTCCGTAATCGGCCATGCTGCCGAGGCATCGGCCGGCGATATGGACAACGCGGTCGCCGCCGCCTGCAGGGCGTTTGACGACGGACCATGGCCACGCATGTCTCCGGCAGAGCGTGGCCAAGTCCTGAAATCCATGGCCGCTTACCTTCAGGAACGAAGTACCGATATTGCCCATCTTGTGTGCCGGGAAATGGGCGGTCCGTTGGGTCGCTTGTTGCAGGCCAAGGATGCGACCGCCAGATTTCTCGAATATTACGCGGACATGGCCGTGACGGAGCTTCAGCCACAGGCGAGGGAGAGTTCTGCCGGCGTCGCCGCTATCCGGCGCGAACCGATCGGGGTTGTGGCTGCCATTACGCCGTGGAACGGGCCGCTTTTCCTGCTGGTTTTGAAATGTGCGCCAGCTTTGGCCGCAGGGTGCACCGTGGTGGCCAAACCGGCGCCTGAAACGCCTCTTGACGCTTTTCTGTTGGCCGATGCTGCTCAGGCAGCGGGCCTTCCTGAAGGTGTGTTGAACATTCTTCCCGGTGGGCGAGAGGTTGGCGAATATCTGGTCGGCCATCAGGGGATCGACAAGGTATCATTTACCGGCAGTACGGCCGCCGGTCGGCGTATTGCGGAAATATGCGGCCGTGATCTTCGTCGGGTCGGACTGGAACTTGGCGGCAAATCGGCGGCGGTCGTCCTGGAAGACGCTTCGCCGGATGCCGTTGCCGCCGTCGCTATTCCCACCGGCCTTGCCTTCAATAATGGAGAAGCCTGTGCAGCCCTTACCCGTATCGTGGTGCCGCGAGAGCGACAGGACGAGTTTGTCGAAGCCCTGGTTTCCCGTATGTCGGAACTGGTTGTCGGTGATCCAATGGATACCAGGACAGATGTAGGGCCCTTGGTTAGCGCCCGCCAGCGCGATCGGGTAGAATCCTATATTGCTGCAGGCAAAGCCGAGGGGGCGCGTTTGGTTTCTGGCGGCGGCCGTCCCTCTCATATGTCCACGGGGTGGTATGTGGAGCCCACGCTGTTTGCCGACGTGGACAATAAAATGAAAATTGCTCAAGAGGAAATCTTCGGCCCCGTCGGTGTGGTTATTCCCTATGACGGTGGCGACGATGAAGCCATCCGTATCGCCAACGACAGTGATTACGGTCTGGCGGGGTCTGTGTTCACCACCGACGTGGCGCGCGGCTATGAGGTCGCGAAGCAAATCCGCACCGGGGTCATCAGCGTCAACACCTACTGCATTGATTACCGATGTCCATTTGGCGGGTTCAAAAAATCGGGGATCGGCCGGGAAATGGGGGTTGAGGGCTTGCTTGGCTATGTCGAGCCGAAATCGGTCTTTGGCGTTCCACAGACTATCAGTGGTGCAGTTTAGGGGCGTCCATGAGCGATGCCTATGACTACGTGATCGTCGGGGCGGGGTCTGCCGGCTGTGTGGTAGCCAACCGTTTGTCGGAAGATCCGGAAATCCGCGTGCTTCTTATTGAAGCGGGGCCGGATGACAATAGTGAACTGATCCGAATGCCCAAGGGATTCGGCAAACTTCTCGCGGGCGACAAACGCTTTGTTTCCTATTACCCCGTTGAACCCGACGACGGTGGGCAAAGCTTTACCTGGCTGCGCGGTCGGGTGCTCGGCGGAAGCTCCTCCATAAACGGGCTCGTATATGTTCGCGGGCAGCCTGAAGATTACGACGATTGGGAAGCCGCCGGCGCTGCGGGTTGGAGCTGGCGGAGCATGTTGCCTTATTTCAGGAAAATGGAGGACCATGAACTTGGCGCCAACGATCATCGAGGGAGTGGAGGGCCGCTGCCTGTGGGCGTCAACCGAAACAGAAATCCGGTGTGTGACGCGGTGATTGAAGCCGCGGGGTCCATCGGTATCCCGTTCCACGAAGACGTGAACAGTCCTGACCAGGAGGGTATCGGGTATCTTGCCCATACAATCAAAAAGGGGCGGCGGGTCAGTTCTGCCACGGCATTTTTGAAGCCCGTAAGGAGACGCAGAAATCTGTACGTGGTGACGCGAACCCGGGTGGACCGCATTATCCTTGACGGCAAGAAGGCGACTGGCGTCCAGAGTCAGGGCCCTCGCGGACCCGTCGAGTATATTGCGCGTCGCGAAGTTATTCTGTGCGGCGGGACGCTCGAATCCCCGAAACTGCTTCAGCTTTCCGGCATTGGTTTGGCCGCTGATTTGCAGGCGCTTAACATTCCAGTCGTTCACGACAGTCCGGGCGTAGGCGCTAATCTTCAGGAACACCGGGGTATCGCTTTGCAGTTTTCCATGACTCGGGGATACAGCCATAACCGGCAGTTCGCCGGGTGGCGTCTTTTTCTCAATACCGTGCGTTACTATTTGTTTCGCAGTGGCGTCCTGTCGTTCGGGACACATGAAATCGTTGCCTTCGCGAAAACCAGGCCGGAACTTAACCGTCCCGATGTGCAATTCCATATTTCGCCATTCACGCGTGTGATCGGGGGCAAGAATATCGAATTCGAAAAGCGCCCCGGGGCGCAGTGCCTGGGCTACATTCTGCGTCCAGAAAGCCGTGGACGCGTGACAGTCAGATCGGGTGACCCGAAGATCCGCCGCTGATCACCCTGAACACGCTTGAGACCGATTACGACAAGTCGACGAGCGTCGACATGGTACGCCTAATCCGCCGACTTTTTGCTGAGCAGCCGTTGGCTGCATCCATAAGGGCGGAAACATTTCCCGGCCCCGAAGTGAAAACGCCGGATCAGATCGTTGATGCGATCAAGCGATCCGGCACCTGGGGGTATCATACGGTTGGAACCTGTAGGATGGGGAGCGATCCTACTGCAGTTGTTGACCCACGCCTCCGGGTTTATGGCATAGATGGGTTGCGGGTTGTGGATGCCTCAGTCTTCCCCCGCGTGATCTCAGGCAACACCAACGGCCCTGTCATGGCGGTGGCTCTGCGTGCCGCCGATCTTATTCTGGAAGATACCGGGAAAAAGTGACGTTTATGTTTTGATATGGAATTTGCTCAGAAACGCTAAAGGGCTTGGCTCACGTTTTGGCGCGATTTGAATTGGACGGAAAAGGAGAATTGTCATGGGCATGCTGGATGGAAAGGTTTGTCTTGTCACCGGTGCGGGACGTGGGATTGGCCGTGAGTGTGCCCTGTTGGCCGCGCAACATGGGGCCAAGGTCGTGGTGAACGACCTGGGTGGAAGTATAAGTGGAGAGGACGGCGGCTCCCCTTCGCCGGCGCAGGAAGTTGTCGATGAAATTCAGGGCAGCGGCGGTGAAGCGGTTGTTAATTCTGAAAGCGTGACCGATTTTGCAAGTGTCAAAAGAATGGTTGAGCAGGCTCTTGACACTTTCGGTGGTCTGCACTCGGTCATCAATCCGGCCGGTATCCTGCGCGACGGCATGCTCCACAAAATGACTCCTGAAGACTGGCAGGCTGTGATCGATGTCCATCTTCAGGGTGCGTTTAACGTAACCCGCGCAACCATCGAACTTTTCCGCGAACAGCGGGAAGGTTCCTATGTCCTTTTCGGGTCCACTGCGGCTCTGATCGGAAACGCCGGGCAGGCAAATTACGCCGCCGCCAAGATGGGCGTCGCCGGACTATCCCGTGTCCTGGCGATGGAAGGGGCGTCACGCGACGTTCGTAGCAACCTGCTGGTGCCCTTTGCCTGGACGCGTATGCTGGATAGCGTTAAACCGCAAGATGATGCCATGGCTGCGAGGCTGGAGCGCATGAAGAATACCATGCGCGCCGATCAGGTGGCCCAGATGGCCGTAACGTTATGCATCCCGGAGGCGGATGTTTCAGGCCAGATATTTATTGTGCGTGGCAACGAAGTGATCTTGTTTAATCAGCCGCGTCCGGTCCGCTCCATGTCCGATGCAACGGGTTGGACGCCGGAAAAACTCATCTCCCACGGGTTTCCGGCGATGCGGACGTCGTTTACCGATCTTGGCCCGCCTTCAACGGTGTTTCCCTACGATCCCGTATAACTAACCAGCCATAATTTCACGCAGTCACTCGGGCCGCTTTTTTCGCTATCAGAATTTTAGCGGCCCACAAGACGTGTCCGGCCGCCCACATGCCCAGAAGGGACATAACAATGAGGGCATTGCGTAAGGGGTCGCTGGATCCAAGTGACGCAAAAACATCGCTCAACACGCCGGCGAGAGAAGGTCCCAGTCCGTAACCGACAAGGTTCATCAGAACGGCACTGATGCTCATGACCAGTCCGCGCGCAGTTGCCGATGTCAGGCTGAGCATGAGACTGTGCAGGCAGGCAACGTAGCTGGGGACGAAAAATCCGAACAGACCATTGAAGATGTAAGCTACGACAATAGTCCTGCCGAGAAGGCTGAGTATAATGAACGGGCAGAGCATGCCGATGCAGAAGGCAAGGAACAATGCCAGGCGTGCCAGGCTCTCTCTTGCGAAATAATCAGCGATTCTGCTGGAGATCAAAGCGCCCGCTATACCAAATATCCCGCCGCTAAGAGCGAGCCATGGTGCGACGTCGCCAACGCTTACTTCAAAGTGGCGGATCAGATAGGACGGCAGCCAAACTGCGAAAATGGACGCGACCGCGGACGCCAGTGTGGCGGCGATCAGGGTATGAAGCAGGGCCGGATGCTCCCTTATGAATCGGCCGGTTTGCCTCAGCGTCAGGGCTTTCCCGGGGCTCTCACTGACATGCTTATCCGTGCTTCCCCGTTTGGGCTCTCTGATCGTGAGCATGATAAGGAACGCAAGGACAACGCCGGGAAGACCGACGATAAGGAACGCCATGCGCCAGCCATATAGGTCTGCGATGGTACCGCCCACGCCCAGGCCAATCAAAATACCCAGGGGAGTGCCAACGTAGGCAATACCCACTGCCGTTGTACGTTTCTTATAGTCGAAAGTATCCGAAATAAGCGCAAGGACGGCCGGAGTTCCGCCTGCTTCGGCCATGCCGACAAAAATACGGGCGATGCAGAGTGTCAGGAAACTAACTGCGAAGCCGCTTGCGAACGTGAGGCCGCTCCATGTCAGGACGAGAATACCCAGTAGCAGGGTACGTTTGACCCGGTCGATCAGATAGCCTAACGGAATTCCGACAATGCCATAGGAAATGGCAAAGGCGAGCCCGGACATAAAGCCGAGCTGCGTATCATTCAAACCAAATTCTACCCGTATGGGATTAAGCAGGATATGGACTACGCTGCGGTCAAGATTGTGAACGAGGTATGTGAGCATAAAGATCAGCAGAGCGTAGGTCTCATAGCGCCTGCGGCCGCCGGGTTTGTCAGCGATCATACATGAAGTCCCTATCCCCCTTGTTCGCCGAAAGTCCGGTTCCGGAGATCAGGCGATTCGCCACAACGGGAAGACAGGTTATTGGTATCGGCGAAACCTGCGCTCGTATTTTTCGGCGCTTCCCATTATGCGAAATTAAGATAACTCAATTACTGGCAAGAGATCTATAATTATTAGCGATAAAAGTGAATAACTACGGCATCGTATTGAAAATATTTAAGAGTTTTTATCGCTGATTCGAGATCACAGGAGACCGGGGACTAAATTCATGACAGGATATCAACGATTGATTTAACTGTTTAGAATATGCTATCTCAGATCTGGAGAATGGCGGTGGTATGCGGCATATGGTCTGGTCGGCCACGATATCGATTCCAAGCAGCTTGATAAAGTGGCAGCGGCTTTGCAAAGATATGCAGGTGATTCAGGATGGCAATTGTAAGGGTAGAACATGACGAGCGGTGACAAGACTTCCGCAGTGCGATCGGTGGCCCGTCAGTTGCGTGCGGATTCTTTTGGATGCGAAGAAGGCGAGTTGTTGGGGTCGGAAGATGCGCTTCTGGAGCGGTATGGCGTTAGCCGGCCGACCTTGCGCCAGGCCGTCGCGTTGCTGGTTCAGGAGCAGCTTCTGGTTGTCAAGCGCGGGCCTGGCGGGGGCTATTTCGCCCGGCGTCCGAGTGAGGATGCTGTCGCGCATGCCGCGGCAATTTTTCTGCAGTCGAAAGCGACAACCCTTAGGGAAATAATTTACGCCATCTTACCTGTTAAAGTGGAAATGGTGGTCCTTGCTTGCCGTAACCGTGATCCGCTTCTGCTGGAGCAGTTAGCCGGACTGCTTAAAATGGAACGCGAAGAATTCGAGGCGGAAAATTACAAGCGCTTCTTGCGGTCCGAGGTTGATTTTGGAAAGATTCTTGGACGCATGTGCCGAAATCACGTTCTCAAGCTGTTTTTGGATACGCTTTATAAGTTTTGCTCTGACGTCACCCCGGAACAGGATGTTTACATCAATCGGCCTGAGCGGGTGACCCAGTATTGGGCGTTACGCAATCGTATGGTCGAGGCCATCATCGAGGGAGACGAGGAGGTCGCCGCAATTATGGCCCGCCGGGCTGCGATGTTGGTCGCCAAGTGGATGGGAGACGGGATCAATCACAGTGAGACCCATGAACTGGTCAACGCGACACAGGCTTCGGCAATAATGGACTATCGGGTTTCAGAGCCCCGTTGACCGCGCCTCTGCCAGGGTTTCCCGCTACGCAGGAGACGGTTTTTTAGGGCTGCCGGCTTGGCAGGTAAAGATACGGCAGGGGGAGAGAGAGCGAAGAGCCACGCTCAGGGCCCCGACCTCGAACACAAACTTTTTCATGAGATAAACGGGGAAATGAGCAAGCAGAGCGATTTAGCTTGAGGTACTCCACTCTGGGTCCTTCCTGGCCGCTCACCAAAGCGGGGGGCGAGAGCGCGGCACGTCCCTAGCCACAGACCATCCCTAGGGGGTTCCGCTTCCGCTTTTGTTATAAGTGATTGAAATATAAGGAAAGGGGGTTCCAAAAAGCGGAACCCCCCGTGTGTTTGCAAAAAGTGACTTGAAAAAGCGGAACCCCCTATGCGGCTCCAATCAATTGACGGGCCTTGAGGGCCTGCATTGGTTTAACGGTCATTTTCTTGACTGCCTTAATATGGTGTCCGGGATGTTTAGGCTTTCAAGGGTATTCACGCACTTCATAAACGCATCAATTCTTATTTCATCAAGAGCATCTTCTGAGGGACAATCTTGAAACTCACGTTAGGCTGTCCTTGTTACTTCTATGCCACAAGCTAAGATAATCGTGCATTTAGGCTCAAACACAAAAAATGGCTCTTTAGGTGGTGGTATGATCATCCTGACATCACCGTTCTCCCATTTTTGATCTTTAATATGCTTAGCGAGAGGCTGATCCTCATAAAGTTCAATTGGTTTCTGTCGTTCCATTTTCTATGAGATCCTGCATTGGTTTAACGGTCATTTAATCCTCCTTGCCACAGAATGCCACAGAATGCCACAGAATGCCGTGAACAAAGTTGCAACTTCGTTGTTTCTTGTGGCATAAGATCGGCGGTTTTCTGCTGTATGGCGGGGAGGGCTCCGTTATTACATGACGGAGGTCGACGGTTCGAATCCGCTCCGCGCCTACCAGGTTTCAACCGCTGTGGATTTAAAGTATTGCGTCGCGGTCTATCGGGCGACAGGGACAACAAAAAAATGACTGCTGAACGCTCCGAGCCCATCCCGAATTTCTTCATCGTGGGCGCGCCCAAATGCGCGACCACGGCGATGGACCGGTATCTGGGCGAGCATCCCGCGATCTATATGTCGCCGGCCAAGGAAAGCAATTTTTTCGCCCGCGACCTCTATCCGAATGGCGGCGGGTGCACGCCCGAACGTTATGCCGGGTTCTTCAAGGACCTGGGCGATGAACCAGTGGTCGGCGAAAGCTCGGTTTTCTATATGCTGTCTCACACCGCGGCCGAAGCCATCCATGCCCATAACCCGAAGGCGAAAATTCTGATCATGCTCCGCGATCCGGTGGACGTGGTGGCGTCGCACCATTCGCAGATCGTCTATGAGACGTTTGAGACGGAAAAGTCGCTGGAGCGCGCCCTGGCGCTGGAGCCCGAGCGGCGCAAAAAGGCCGAGGGCCGCGCCATAGAAATTCCCGAGCGCGTGCGCTTCTACCGCGGTGTGGTGAAGTTCGCCGACCAGATTGAACGGTTCCTGAACGTCTTTCCGCGCGACCAGGTTCACATCGTCCTCTATGATGACGTCAGGCGCGACGTCGGCGAGGTCTACCGCCAAATTCTGCGCTTTCTTGGCGTCGACGAGGACTTTGAGCCGTCGTTTGTCGTGGAGAACGCCAACAAGGAAATGCGCAGCAAATCGTTTGCGAAGTTTCTGAGAAGGACACCCAATTGGGTAAGCCTGGCGAGCCGGATCGTTCTGCCGCGCCGGTCTTGGCGGATCAAACTTCGCCATCTGCTCAAGCGGGCGAACACAAACTTCAAGCCGCGCGAGCCGATTCCGCCGGCGCTGCGTACCAGCCTGGCAGCGGAGCTGCGCCCCGAAGTCGAGAAATTAAGCACGCTTCTGGGCCGCGATCTCAGCCACTGGTGCGCGGCGGCCGAAAAATCGGATTCCCGTTTACTCGGTGGCGTCGGGCTCGCTCGCCTTCTCGATTTCCCCCTTCGTTGCTGGCGGGATCTCGATTGCGTGGATATCTTCGGTTCCCGGAACCTTGCCGTGGGTGGGATATTCTACAATGAAATAGTAGAACAGCTTGAGCGGGCCCTTGACGCCCCAGCGGGCATCTGTCCGCATATCGATAAAGACCGGCCATTTTCGCTGTTCGTACAGTTTGTCGCAGAATTTGATACGGTCGCGCAGCCAGTTTCGAGGGTCGAAGTTGGCGTAATCGGTTTTTTTCATTGGCGTGCCGTCGATCCACTCGAAATGGCGTGCGTCGCAGTCATAATAAAGACCGAACCAGGTGGCGCCGTTGGGCCTCAGGTTGACCTTGAGAAAGAGCTCGGTCTGCGGGTCTTTGATCAGCGCCAGACGACCGTGGACTTTGCCAATCATGCGCCGCTCGGCAATTTTTTCGGCTTCCGCCCAGCGCAACCCGTACCCGCCTGTGGTCGGTCTATAATCGATCAGTTCGTAATAGCTGCCGGTGGCGGCGAAATAGACCGGTTTTTCGAGAACCGGCTTCCAATGGGGCGGGCCGTTCCGGGTGGCCAACGGATCATAGCCGGTCAGGTGAAAATAACTCGTGACGCTGGGATGATAGACCGCATCTTTAGCAAGCGGCTTGCCGGGAGCGGGCGCAGAAAGACACGCGAGGCCCATCGCGCCAACCACAAAAAGCAAACAGGACTGATACCGGGTTTTTCGAGTTATTCCAAAAGCTCCATTTGCCGTCGCATCATCGCCATTTTCTGCTCTTTGTCGCATGGCCATCGGCACAATACATGACCCATAATGGCATGGGGCTAGCCAGTTGCTATCATAGTAATCATAAAAGATAGGCGAAAATTTGTTAACAGACGGAGAACGGGGCGCCGACCGCGATACAGGATAGGTTTTGTTTCAATCTGTCTCTGGCACCAATCCTTTTTCTTCTACATCCGTTAACCGCTTTCGCCTATATTCCACGCGCGTGGCGCACAACGTGAACCGCCGGTTGGAGTGGAACAGCAAATGGCTAGCTTGAAATCTCGGGCGGCGCGCGGGACGGCATGGATGCTGGCGGCGCGCCAGGCCGTGCGGTTCCTCGGACTGATCAGCACTTTTGTGCTGGCGCGGATTCTGATGCCCGCCGATTTCGGCCTGGTCGCCCAGTCTATGATGGTCGTCGGCTTCATCGAACTCTTGGGCTCGCTCGGCTTCGAGATGTCGCTGATTCAGGACCAGAAGGCGGGCCGCAAGGAATACGATACCGCCTGGACGCTCAATGTCATCAAGGGCGTGGTCTTCGAGCGTGCTGCTGGCCGCTATAGCCGCCCCCATGGCCCGGTTCTTTGACGAGCCGCGGCTTGAAAATGTCATTTACGCGCTCGCGGTCGTCTCGCTCGTGCGCGGTCTGAACAACATCGGTATCATCAACTTTCAAAAGCAGCTCTGGTTCGGCCCGGATTTCGTCCTCATGGTGGGGCCCAAGCTGGTTGGCATGCTGTTCAATATCGGGTTTGCGATTTATCTCAGGAGTTACTGGGCGCTTGTCATCGGCTGGGCCGCCAATAGCGGGGCGATGGTGATCATGAGCTACTTTGCCAGCAAATACCGGCCCCGGTTCTCGCTGGCTGAATGGCGGGGAATGTTCGGCTTCAGCAAGTGGTTGCTTATCAACAATTATCTGATCTTTATGGTGCGCCAGGCACCGGTCTTTCTGGTCGGAAAGTTACTGGGATCCACCCAGGTGGGGTTCTACAAGATGGCGTCGGAGATCGGAACTCTGGTTTCCGCCGAAATTTCCCTGCCGGCGGTTCGCGCGCTTTATCCGGCCTATTCCAGGGACAAGGAAGGGGCGGCAGGCCTCTATCTTGAAGCCGTAGGCATCTGTTTTATGATCCTGGCGCCTGCCTGCATCGGGATCGCGCTTGTCGCTCGTCCCGCGGTCGGGCTGATCCTCGGCCACACCTGGCTTCCCATCGTTCCGCTGGTTGAACTGATCGCGGTGGCACGGCTGCTGAATGCGGTCTGGATCAATCCCGCCATGGTCGCCATGGCCCATGGCCGCTCCCGGGATACGACGTTTCTGACCACTGTCAGGGTCTTATCGCAGTTGCCGGCGCTCGGTATATTGACGCCGCTTTACGGACTTCAGGGCGTGGCCTGGGCGCTGCTGATCGGCGGGGTGATCGAGTATCTGATCACGCTGGGCTATGTCATCAGGGTATTAAAGATTCGGTTTTCCGAGATCGTGGCCGTGAAATGGCGGACGCTCGCCTCTGTGGGCTTGATGAGCGCCGTGCTCCTGCAAATGCCCGATACCCTCTGGCGCATCCTTGCCGGGGCGGCAATCTATGTGGTGAGCCAGTTTTTGCTGTGGCACCTGACCGGGCGCGCCCGCGGCCCCGAATATCACGTTTTCACCCGCCTCGGGTTTCGCGCATAGATCAGCGCGTACTGCGGCGTTTGAGATCGGCGACGATACGCTCGGCTGTTTTGCCATCCCAAAGATCCGGCTTGCGCCCGTGGGGCCAGTCGCCTGCAATGACTTTTTCCACATTGGCCAGAAGATCCTGGGGCTGGACCAGCCGGTTACTGCCTTCGGAGATGGTGATCGGGCGTTCAGTGTTCTCCCGGAGCGTCAGGCAGGGAATGTCGAGGTAGGTACTTTCCTCCTGGATGCCGCCGGAGTCGGTGATAATGACCTTTGCCGTGCGCACCAGGCTCATGAACCGGATGTAATTCACGGGTTCAACCAGCTTCACGCCTGGCGCCGAATCGAGTTTCGCCAGAAGCGAAAATTCCGTGAGCCGGTTGCGGGTCCGGGGATGGACCGCGAACAGAAGCGGCACCCTGGCGGCCGCGGCGACAAGCTGGTCGACGAGGAGGGAGAGCATGTCCCGGTCGTCCACATTCGACGGACGGTGCAGGGTGACGAGCCCGTAATTCCCGGGCTCGAGCCCGAAGGCGGAGGGCGCATCCTCCGCTTCGATCTGGGCCCGCATCAGCTCGAAGGAGTCGATCATGATATTGCCGACCCGGGTGATCCGGGCCGGATCGACGCCCTCGCGCAGGAGATTGTCGTCGGCATCGGGCGACGGCGTCCACAACACGTCGCTGATGGCGTCAGTGACCAGCCGATTGATCTCCTCGGGCATTCTGCGGTCGCCGCTGCGTAAGCCCGCTTCGAGATGGGCCACGGGGACATGAAGCTTGGCGCCGACCTGGGCGCAGGCGGCCGTGGAATTGACGTCGCCCACCACCACGATCCAGTCCGGCTGCTCGGCAAGGCAGATCTTTTCATAGGCGATCATGACACCGCCGGTCTGCTCCGCATGGCTGCCGCTGCCGACGCCCAGATGAAAATGCGGCTCGGGCATGCCGAGATCCTTGAAAAACGCATCCGACATATTGGTGTCGTAGTGCTGGCCGGTATGGACGATGGCCGGCTCGAACCGATCATCTGCCGAGAGAGCATGATAAAGCGGTGCGATTTTCATGAAATTCGGCCGCGCGGCCGCAATCAGATGAATTTTCGACTTGGACATTGATAGGCAGTTTCCTTGAGTGCAGGGGGATGCTCAGCTCTCTCGCGCATTCGCCCTCGCTGGCTTTTTCGGTCTGAAGCGCCTCGGCGTATGTTTGGGGCTTTCGACTTTTCCTTCAAGTTCCAGCGCCTTGAGCTTCCGGTCAACCATCACGCGCAAAATCACTGTCATCGCCACAAGGTGATAATAAAGGTCGAAGGTGGCAATGGTCAGGAACGCCCCTGCGGTGGCGTATCCGACAATACTGACTTGAAGCATGGCGGCCAGTTCGCGCGCCCATCGGAGCTCGTCATGTACTTTGCAGCGGTCGACAATGGCGCTGCAGGTGAAAAAGGCCGTCATGCCGATCAGAAGGAACAGGATAAGCCCGACGTATCCATGCTCGCCCAGCACTTCGAAATAAATGGAATGCGCGGCGCGGCCCTGGACCCCTTCGGGCAGGTAGGCGGCGCGATAGGCCGGGTCATAGAAGACGTTGAAACCGCCGCCCAGAATCTGGATGATCATTGGCTACCTTGATCGCGAAGTTCCACATGTCGAGGCGGCCACGAGCGGACGGGTCCTGCTCGTAGTTTTCGATGGTGTACATGCGGTTCCAGTACTTGGCGGGCATGATGAAATAGCCGGCAATGACCGCGAGGCCGAGCGCAACAATGCCGAACATCAGTTTGCGCGCCTTGTAGACGATGAAAAACAGCATCGCCGCGATCGCGACCAGGCCGCCCCGGGACTGGGTTCCGAAGATCGCAAAAATACTGAAAACGATCATCGCGAACAGGACCCAGCGTAACCATCGGAGGTTGGTCTGCGTATAAAGATACCGGATCAGGGGAATGACCATCACCGTGGCAAGCGCAAATTCGTTGTTATCGGCGTAGGTCGTGTCCGGCGGGCCCCAGACCCGATAGGCGCCACCGGTCAGAACGGTGAACAGCCCGCCCTTGGCCGTAAAATATCCGAGCGAGAGTACGATGACCCAGATCAGCGATTCGAGCCGGCCCTTGGACTGCATCAGCATCATGGTGATGAAGGTAAACAGCAGGATCTTTGCGAACTGCTGCCATTTGCTCCAGGCCATTTCGGGGTAATGCGCGGCCAGTGTGGTGAGGGTGACCCAGAAGAAATAGGCGAGCAGCAGGTAGACCAGAGGGTGATTGGGCAGGCTTTTGCGCTCCCGCGCGAACAGCAGTCCCAAAATGGTCGCACCGCCCACATAGTCGAGAAAGTCAAACGCGAAGGCGGGGCCGTAGGTCAGCCGGTGCGGATTTATATAGGAAATCCACGACCAGATGAGGACGCCGACATGCGGCTTGACCAACGCGACGGGGAGGGACGCGAAAATCAGAATGAAGACTAGGATGCTACGCAACATGCGTGGAGGCCCCGTTCGCTGCAGGTCACTTTCATCGATGGCCACGTTCGGCCGATTTCCGTGCTTATAGACCGGCGGCCCTTAACATTTTATGCATGGGCCTCCGATTTATCCACGGGTCCAACTTATACCGGTGACGCGGCCGCCATGCCACGATAGAGTCCGGGCAGCTAACACTTTTCTTAGAATTGTACGGTAGGATGTCGCCACACAACGGGAACGGAGTTGCCTGAGCACCATGATGAGTTTTCTGGAAAATGCCGCATTCCTGACTTTTCTGCTGGCCATTTGCTACGTCTTCTACCGGGCCGTTCGGTATGACGACAAGCGGGAGGAATTCAAGCCTCCGAAATTCGCGCTGCATGCCAGGAAGAAACCCGATTCGGAGCCGTCGGAAGATCGCGAGGGGCCGCAAGCGTGACTCCCGTTCCGCCACACCGGTTCGCGGTGCTGCCGGATGACGCGCCGCCGCTTCTGCTTGTCGTTGTCGATACCGAGGAAGAATTCGACTGGGCCGCGCCGTTCGACCGGGATAGCCGCGCCGTGCATAATATCCCCGAACAGGCGCATGCCCAGGCGGTCTTTGACAGCCATGGCGTGGCGCCGACCTACGTTATCGATTATGCGGTGGCGGATGACGCGCAAGCGGCCGGATTACTGGGGGGCTGGCAGCGGGAAGGCCGGTGCCTGGTCGGCGCGCACCTGCATCCCTGGGTGAACCCGCCGGACGAGGAGGCGGTGACCACCTTCAATTCCTATCCCGGCAATCTGCCGGCTGAATTGGAACGCGCGAAGCTCGCCCGACTGACGGACAGGATCACGGAAACTGTCGGGGTGCGCCCGACGATTTACAAGGCCGGCCGCTACGGCCTCGGCCCTAATACGACAGCGGCCCTCGATGCTCTTGGCTACGAGATTGACCTGAGCATTGTGCCGGCGACCAGCTTCGCGGGCGACGGCGGGCCCGACTTCCGCCGCTTCCCCCACGCCCCCTACTGGTTCGGACCGGAGGAGCGCCTGTTCGAAGTGCCGCTGACGCGCGGATTCCCGGGAATTCTGGGCGATGCGGCACCGGCTGTTCATCGCGCCATAGCCGGGCCGCTGGGCCGGGCGCTCCGGCTTCCGGGCATCCTCAGCCGTCTCGGCATTGTCGAGCGTATTCCGCTCACACCGGAGGGGGTGTCACTGGAAGAAAACAAGCGTGTGGTGCGCTATCTTGCCGGGCGGGGCCGGCGGGTCTTCACCTACGCCTATCACAGCTCTTCGCTGCTACCCGGCGGCTCGCCCTATGTGCGCACCGTGGATGACCGCGACCGGTTCGTTGCGGGCATTGATGATTTCCTTACTTTTTTTCGCCATAAGCTCGGGGGCCGCGTCGTGACGCCGCTCGAACTCAGAGATTTGTGCCGGTAAGCGTAATCGTAGGGAGATCTCGGTCATGCTGTTCAATTCCTACGAATTTATCTTCGCCTTCCTCCCCATTGTCCTCGTTGGTTACTACGCCATCCGCCGCAGCGAATTCGCCGGGCTTTGGGCTGGCTGGCTGGTGCTTGCCTCATTGTTCTTCTACGGCTGGTGGAATCCGGTCTATCTGTGGCTGTTCGGCGGCTCGATGGTGTTTAATTTTCTGTTGGGCTCCCGTCTTAACAAGCTGGCTGGTACCGCACTTGGCAAAATATTGCTGCTGGCCGGCGTGGCTGTGAACCTGACGGCGATCGGCTACTTCAAATACGCCGGCTTTTTCACCAGCATCGTCGATGATGTGGCCGGTACAGACTATTCCGTAGGCCACATCGTCCTGCCTCTTGCGATTTCGTTCTTTACCTTCCAGCAAATCACCTTCCTGGTTGATGCCTATGCGGGCCGCACCAGGGAATACAGCTTCTGGAATTATTGCCTGTTCGTCTCCTTCTTCCCGCAGCTGATCGCCGGGCCGATCGTTCACCACTCGGAAATGATGCCCCAATTCGAAGAGAAGGCGGAGCGCAAGGTGACCGCCGAAAATCTGGCGGTGGGTATAACCATCTTCGCCTTCGGCCTGTTCAAGAAAGCGGTTCTGGCTGACGGTATTTCGCACTACGCCAATGGTGCGTTTGCCATTGTCGACGGCGGTGGAAGCCTTGACTTCTTTGCCGCCTGGGGCGGGGTTCTTGCCTACACCTTTCAACTTTATTTCGACTTTTCGGGCTATTCCGACATGGCGATCGGGCTTGCGCGCATGTTCAACATCCGCCTGCCGCTGAATTTCAATTCGCCTTATAAGGCCTCGAATATCATCGACTTCTGGCGGCGCTGGCATATGACGCTGTCCCGCTTCCTCCGGGATTACCTCTACATTCCGCTCGGAGGGAACCGGAAGGGCCGGCTCAGGCGTCACGGCAACCTGATGGCCACCATGGTGATCGGTGGCTTGTGGCATGGCGCTGGCTGGACATTTGTCGCCTGGGGCGGGCTCCACGGGATCTATCTGGTGATCAATCACCTGTGGCAGCGCCTGGCGGGCGGTGTTCTCAATGGCCGGGCCGGGCGCATTGTGGCGCAGGCCATTACCTTCGTGGCTGTCGTCGTGGGCTGGGCGTTCTTCCGCGCGACCAGTTTCGAAGGCGCGCTCGCCATGATCAAGGGCATGGTGGGTTTGAACGGCGTCTCGCTGCCTCTTGCTCTCGCTTACCGGGTTCATTTCCTGGTTGCCCCTCTCAAGGCCTGGGGTGTGACCTTCGCCTCCGGGGGCGGGGAGACTTTCCTTGCCACCTGGATCTGGGTGCTGGTGCTTGGCTTTATTGCTTTCTTCGCGCCCAATACCGAGGAAATTGTCCGCCGCCATAACCCGGTCCTGGTCATGGATGCTTTGACCTATCGCGGCTGGTTGGTATGGCGACCGAACATGGCCTGGGCGTTCGGTGTTGGCGGTTTGCTGGTGGCGAGCCTGTTCGCCCTGCCGCAGGTCAGCGCCTTTCTGTACTTTCAGTTCTGAGGCAACAACATGTCGTCCTGGCGTTTCATCGGTGTTGTAGCTCTGGTCCTGGGCGTTCTGACCGCCGCCGGACTTGCCCTGACCGTGATTATCGATCCTTACGGCGTTGACGGTCTTGTGGCAGTGAAAGGGGTGAACGCCAAGAAGCCCGAATCCTATACCCAGGTCTGGGCAGCAAAGGAGGCGCGGTTCCGCCGCGCCCACCCGAAAACACTGCTTCTGGGGAATTCGCGCACCGATGTGGGGCTCGACCCGCAAAGCACAGCCTGGCCGGCCGAGGCCCGGCCGGTCTACAATTTTGCCATTCCCGGGATCGGGCCCGACAAAGTGCGCGAAACCTACGCCTATGCCGTCGAGACCGGCGCCCCGAAGCAACTCTACATCGGCCTCGATTTTATGGACTTCCTGTCGAACGATCCGGCGTCCGCCGTCGTCTCCGGCATGCCGAAGGTTCCGACCTCACTGAGCTGGACAACGCTGAGCCAGGTTTACCTGTCCCAGACCGCGCTGATCGATAGTGTCATGACCATGCTGAAACAGGGTGATCCCTATGCGCGCACCATGACGCCGGAGGGATGGAATACGCTTGCCGACTACAAAGGGATCATCCGCACCGAGGGCCATTATTCGGTGGCGCTTCAGCGCAATGAAGAGAACATCAAGGCGTACCTTCATCGCCCGCGGCAAATCCTGATGCCGGGGGGCGGGGAGACGGATTCGGTGCGGGCGCTGCGCAGCATGATCGAGGATGCGGCGGCGCGCGGCATCAGGATGACGTTTTTCACCTACCCCTATCATGCGGATTTGATGGAGACGATCGGCGAGACCGGCTTCTGGCCGCTGATGGAGGACTGGAAGCGGTTGATGACGCGGATTCTGGCGGAATACCGGCAGCGTTATCCGGGCTTGATCGGCCCCCTGTGGGACTTCACCCAATACAACGACTACACCACCGAGCCCATCCCGCCCGCCGGTAACCATCATAGCAAGATGAAATGGTACTGGGAGCCGGGCCACTTCAAGGTGGCGCTAGGCGACATATTGATTCATCGCATGGTATCGGGCCAACCGACTGGATTCGGCACGGTGCTGACACCGGAAACGGTGGACCACGTGCTTGCCGACGAAGACGCCGCGCGGGCGCGCTACCGAAAGGCCCGGCCGGGTTCGGTCAGGCGGATCGGGGCGCTTTGCCAGAAGCTTGGATGTTAGCCGCGCGCGTTCAGCGTCTGAAACAGGATTTCCAGCGTCAGGATACGGTTCATCTGGGCCGGGTCGGTGACCGCGTCCAGATGAAAATAGCGGTCCATAATCGAGATGCCGTTCGGCAGGTAATGCGCCCGGAATTCTGGACGTAATATATTATTAAGAACATGTGGTTGAATTCGATTCTTAAACTGATATGTAAATCGTCGCAGGGCCGGCGGGCGAAGAAAAGTCATCCAGTCCTTGATCCGGTGTTTCACCGGAACCGGTCCCCGGAACGGGTGGCCATAATCGGACATGTAGCTGGCGAGCGCGGGGCTTATCTCCTCGATCATCGCGGCTTCGAGACGCCCATGGTTCTTGTGGCTAAGCGGGACGCTGACCGCGTGGCGCACCAACGCATGGTCAAGAAACGGGGTCAATGCAGGCCCGAGATGGGTGTTGATGGCCGTGTTGCGCCCGGTCCAGAACCGGCCCCGAAAGGCGGGATAAACATACTCCGCTTCCGCACGGCTCAGTTTGTCGTGGGGCGCGCCGAAGATCGCCGCCATTTTCCGGCCCATCCGATCGTGGTAGGCGCGCTCGTCAAACGCGTCCGTGCACCAGCGCGGATCGAATCGGCTGTAAAAGGCCCAGAGCATCTGGCGAACGCTGTACCGGCAATCGGGCAGATAAAAGAAATTGCGGAAAATTTCCCCGCCGCCGCCATTGAGCGCAAGCTGCCCGCCCCGGCACCTCGCTTCCCGGGTGGCAAGGTCGCTGCCATTGCCGATAATGCCGTCGGGCGGCCAGCCGTCAAAGGCCCAGAATTGGCGCTCTGCCGCTGTAGCGATGCCTTCGGGGCTGTCGTCACCCAGCGCCGATTTATCTTCATGACTGAGCCTGAGTCTGATATTGAGCCTGATCCCTTCGCCGGTTGAGACTGCTTTCGCCACGACCACGTCCGGGTCTGTGTCGCGCCCGTAGACATGAAGATGCGGGGTTATGCCCTGTTCGAGAAGGAGCGCCAGCGTCAGGCGCGAATCATAGCCACCGGACAAGGCGGTACCCACATTCTGACCGAAGGCCATGGCAATGGCGCGATAGTGGTCGCGCAGAAGCGCGGTCAGCACGTCCACATGGTCGGCCATAGGGCGGGCGTGGATTTCGGGCATAATCCGCCCCGGCCAGTCCATTGCCGTTATGGTCTCGCCGATGTCGTGGATTTCGTCCGAATTGACCAGGCGAACGGCGTCGAGCACGGTCTCGTTGCCGTAGGCCGCGCCCTGGAACACGTATTCGTAGACGCCCTGACCATTGATGGCGGGGGAGGACAGTGTCGCCGCCACGGCCAGAAAGCTGTCCGACCACACGGTGTCGCCGGTGTCGCGATAAACCTTGTAGGTGCCAAGGGGGTCTGTAAAGAGGCGCAGTTTGCCACGCCGGGCGACCAGAAACGCACCGCAGCCCGAGATATGGTCGCGGTCGGGAATACCATCGTGGTCGAGCAGAGCGTCAAGCGCTGCGGTTCCGTAACGGCCCTTGTAGAAAAGCGTGCCCGAAGACGCGGCGAAATCATCCCCGCTGCGCACCAGATTTGGCTCCGGGGCAATAAGGGAAGGCGCCAGCAAAAGGACATTTGCGCCGACCGTGAGGCGCTCGGCCACAGTGAACCCGCGCTTCTCAAGCGCCGCCCGTGCGGCCTCCTCGCGCCCCGCTTCCCCGCCGATGATGAGTGCGAAGGCCCCCATGTCAGCTCTTTTCCTTTGCCAGATCGAGAATGAAATCCACGGTCGCGGTCGCCACGGCCTGTCGCCACGCGTTGCGGGAAAAGGTGTGGTCGGAGTCCACGATATCCACGCGCCGCACCCGGTCGGAGTCGCTGAACGCTGCCCATTCGGGCCGGCCTTTGGTCACATCCTCGAATTCGCGGGCGACCAGGTCGCGCTCGCTCATCACCAGCAGCGTCTTGCCGGCAAAGCGGGCGAAGCCCTCGGCCATGCGCTCGGGGTAGGGTTTGGTATCGGCCACTGCCTTTTGCCCGAAGGCCTTGCGGGCCAAACCGATGACGGAGCCGAAGGATTCCTTCAGGTTGATCTCGCCCTTGAGCACCCGCTTCCATACCTCCGCGCTCAAAATCCGGCTGCCGTAATAGTGCTTAAGGTACGCCTGGGCCTGGGTTTCTTCCGTGTTGACCCAGGGATTGGCGAGCACGCCGCCCAAAACCCGCGGATTGTTGACGGCTTCGAGCAGAATGGCCGACGCGCCTTCACACAGCCCCCAGGGCACCACGCCTTCTAGCCCCGGCACGCGAGCGGTGAATTCGCGGATCGCGGCGTCGATATCCGGACCCACCGCCTCGAACCCCGGGTAGTCGCCTTCGCTGTCGCCGATGCCGCGATAATCGAAGCGCATGGTGGCGACGCCGCGTTCGGCAGCGCGGCGCGCCAGATGCACATACTGCCGGCACGCCCCGATTCGGTACTGGGGCCCGCCTACCAGGATCAGAAGCCCGATCCGGGCGGGTTTTTCCGGCTGGTGCAGGACGCCGACGAGCTGGTCGCCTTCGCAGGAAAAGGTGAAGGGGGTCTCAGTGGTCATGACCGCTCCCCCATGAACGCTTTGACTGTGGCGTCAACCAGCGCCGGAGCATGTTCGGGTTCCTGGAGCGACCAGAAGGCGGGGCCCGGCACGATGGTGGAATTGACGCTGGCGCCGGCCTCTTGCCAGGCGGTCACCACGCGGTCGGCGCCGGGGGAGAGCGGTGCACCCGCCTCCGCCGCCACATCCAGCCAGTGCACTGCGCATCCCTCGGGCGGCGTCAGGTCCGCTGCTTTCAATCCTTCGATTGCCTCAGTAAGAGCCTTGGTCAGGCCATAGCCGCCGACTTCCACCGTCTCGCCCGCGTCTATCAGCGCCTTCAGGTCGCTTGTCGTTTCCTTGGTGCCGTCGGTGCGGGCCATGGATTCGGCGACCCGGAGCCGCAAGAACTGGTTGAGGTACTGCGCACCGCCGGTGACAGCGCCCCAGAAAATCAGATATTCGGGGGTGCGGCCGGTTGCCTTCAGCCAGTCGAGCGCGAGAAGCGCGCCGAGGCGGACCGCCAGAACGCCGGTCACGGCATGGCCCCGGCCTTCGAGCCACAGCGCTGCGGATTCGAGATCATTTCGCCATATCTCCCACCGGGCCTCATCGAACCGGCCTTCGCTGTCCCCGGTCCCATAAAGGTCGATGATCAACACAGCCACACCGACCCCTGAAAGGGCGCGGGCGGCAGCGGCCATCATATGGCGGGATCGGTTGAGTTCTTCGGCGAAGGGCGGGACCAGAAGGACAGCGGGAGCCGCAGGCCGATCATCCCCGGGGGCATGGTAAACGGCGAAGAGGTTGCCGGCCTGACCTTCCAGAAAGAACGGCTCCAAACTGCAGATCCCCCGGGGTTGGTTTAAGCAGCGGCCTTTTCGTCCACGAAGGCGCACAGGCTGCCGAACGTTTCGAACGTTTCCGCGCTGATCTCGTCATCTTCAATGATGATATCGAAATGATCCTCGATGGCCGTGACCAGATTAACGACGGCCATGGAATCGAGTTCGGGCAGGTTGCCCAGAAGCGGTGTCTCGACGTCAATGGTCTGGGCGCGATCACCCAACTGCAATACATCGGCGAGCAGCCGTTTCACTTGTTCGGACGCGGACATCAATTATGATCCTGTTAAATACTCTACCCTATAACCCGTTTGTGCGTTTGCCGCCGCTCTTGAGGCGGCTTTATACTAGAGACGGCACGGTGAAGAAAGTCTGAACAGCAAGCACCCGGAAAATCGAATAAAAAGGGGATGTTACGAAGTGTTGGGAAAGCTGCGTCGGGCGTCAGGGGAACTCGGGTTCTGGAACGCGATCTGTTACGCGGTCGACCAGGCGCTTTATGCCCGGCTCGGCTGGGGTGGGCTCGTGCGCTACCTGTTTTACGCGCAACCGGTCCCGTCGCCGCCCGACCGCCCCATGCGTATGGGCAAGCAGGAAGTCCGCGAATTTAAAGCCGGCGATCCGGCGTTCGCCGACCTGCCCTTGGATGACGAGGTGCTCGCATTCCGGTTTGGCCAGGGGGCAGTGTGCCTTGGCGTTCTGGAAGAGGGGCGCGCAGTCGCCTGCCTGTGGTTCTGTTTCGGGCATTACGCGGAGGATATGGTGCGCGCGACCTATGTGCTCGAGCCTGGGGACGTGACGGCATGGGACTTTGACGTCTATGTCGCGCCCAGCCACCGCGCCGGGCGCACCTTCGCGCGGCTGTGGGAAGCCGGAAACGCCTATCTCAGGGATCGCGGTGTGCGCTGGTCCTTGAGCCGGATTTCAGCCTATAATCGCCCGTCGATCACCGCGCACGAACGTTTGGGCGCGCAACCGGTGGGGCAGGCAAGCTTTCTGAAGCTCGGGCCGTTGCAGGTCATGGTTTCGTCATTGTCGCCTTATATTCATGTTTCCTGGAAGCGTCGCGGACCGGTGCTTGAAATTCAGGCTCCTAACGACTGAGAAGAATTGAGTATTTTCATATTTTTCTAATCTCTTGAGGGGTAAGGTCGGCTCGTGATCCAGTTGACGTCAGACAATCTTGAATTACCGGTTGGCCATAAATGATCAGTCTGCTACCCGATTTTATCGCCAATAGCCGGGCGCATGAGCCCGAACAGGCGGCCCTCGTCTTTAAGGACGAGGCGCTGACCTACCGCGGCCTCGACGACGCCGTGACGGCAGCCGCGCGGGGGTTTCTGGCGCTTGGCCTCGGCCGGGGCGAACGCGTGGCCGTGTTTTTGCCCAAGCAGATCGAGGCGGTTGTCGCCATCTTTGGGGCGAGCCGGGCGGGCGGCGTGTTCGTGCCGGTCAACCCGGCGCTCAAGGCCCGCCAGGTCGCCTATATCCTCAAAGACTGCAACGTTCAGATCCTGGTGACCAGTTCGGACCGCCTGAAGGCGCTCGCCGATGACCTCAGGGATTGCCCGGACTTGAAGCAGATCGTGCTGGTGGATGAAAAGGAAGCCGAGGCGCCCGTGGGCAAGACACTGCATCGTTGGCCGGACGTGATGGCCGAGGGCGCACATTCGGACGCGCTGTTTCACCGGGTGATCGACACCGATATGACCGCGATCCTCTATACCTCCGGCAGTACGGGGCTCCCCAAGGGCGTCGTTCTGTCCCACCGCAACATGGTGGCGGGCGCCGAAAGCGTCGCGCATTATCTCGAAAACAGCGCGGACGACGTGATCCTGAGCGTGCTGCCCTTAAGCTTCGACGCCGGTTTCAGCCAGCTCACCACCGCCTTTTCGGCGGGTGCGACCGCCGTCCTGATGAATTACCTGCTGCCGCGCGATGTGATCCGCACTGCTGCCAAACACAAGGTGACGGGGCTGACCTGCGTGCCGCCCTTGTGGGTCCAGCTCGCCGACCTTGAATGGCCGGAAGAAGCGGTGCAGTCGCTCAGATACGTGGCGAGCACGGGCGGGCGGATGCCGCGCCCGGTCGTTCAGAAGCTGCGCGGCCACCTGCCGGAGTCGCAAGTCATCGTCATGTATGGCCTGACCGAGGCGTTCCGCTCTACTTACCTGCCTCACGCGGAATGGGAAAAGCGCCCGGATTCCATGGGGCGTGCCATTCCCAATGCCGAGATCATGGTGGTCCGTGACAATGGCGAGCCCTGCGACGCGGGCGAGGTCGGCGAGCTTGTCCACCGCGGCGCGCTTGTGGCCATGGGTTACTGGAACGACCCTGAGCGCACGGCGGAACGGTTCAAGCCCGCGCCAGGCCAGCCGTCCGGTATTCCCATTCCGGAAATGGCGGTATGGTCCGGCGACCGGGTCAAGCGGGACGAGGACGGATACCTCTATTTCGTTGGCCGCAAGGACGAGATGATCAAGACCTCCGGCTATCGCGTTAGCCCCACCGAATTGGAAGAAACGCTCTACGCCAGCGGCCTCATCGGCGAAGTCGTGGCCCTTGGCATTGACGATATGGAGCTTGGCCAGGCGATTGTCGTGGTGGTGACGCCCAAGGCGGGCCAGGCGCTTGACCCGTCGGAAATTACGGCTTACTGCCGGCGGGAACTGCCTACTTTCATGGTGCCGCACCATGTGATCGGCTGGCAGAGCCTGCCGCGGAACCCCAATGGCAAGCTTGACCGGAAAGCGATTGGAGACGATATCCGCGCCCACTTCGCCGAAGCGGGGGGGCAAGCGAAAGCAGGATGATGGACACGACCAAGACGGCGCGACCGCGCGAAAAGCCGAAACATAGCGAACTCAGGGGCTTCGGCGTCGCGGACCACAAGCTGACCATCGGCGGGGTGCCGGTGGACCGGTTGGCGGCGCGCGCCGGCCAGACGCCGTTTTTCGTCTACGACCGCAAGCTGATGACGGAGCGGGTGGGCTATTTGCGCAAGGTTCTCCCGGACGGCATTCACCTTCATTACGCCATGAAGGCAAATCCGATGCCTGCCGTCGTGCAGCACATGGCCGGTCTGGTGGACGGGCTCGATGTGGCGTCCGGCGGGGAGCTGCTGGTGGCCCTCGATACGGGCATTGAACCCGGGACCATCAGCTTTGCCGGACCGGGCAAGACCCGGGCCGAGCTTTCCCAGGCCGTCGCGTCCGGGATCGTCATCAACATGGAATCGCCGCGCGAAATGGAAACCATCGCCGAGCTCGGGCGCGCACAGGGCATCCGGCCCAAAGTGGCGATCCGGGTCAATCCGGATTTCGAGCTCAAGACATCGGGCATGAAAATGGGCGGCGGGCCGAAGCAGTTCGGTATCGATGCGGAACAGGTGCCGCAAACGTTGCAGCGCCTCAAGGCGCTCGACCTTGATTTTCAGGGCTTTCATATCTTCTCGGGCTCCCAGAATTTGAAGCCCGAGGCGATCATCGAGGCGCAGGAAAAGACCATCGATCTGGCGATCCGGCTGGCGGACCATGCGCCCGGCCCCTTGCGCCTCGTCAATATTGGCGGGGGCTTCGGCATTCCCTATTTTCCGGGCGAACAGCCGCTGGACCTCGAACCCGTGGGTGAGGCGCTTGAACAGCAGATGCCCAAGGCGCGGGATGCGTTCGGCGACGCCGAAATCGTGATCGAGCTTGGCCGCTATCTCGTGGGTGAGGCCGGGGTCTATGTGGCGCGCATCCTCGACCGCAAGGAATCGCGCGGTCAGGTCTTTCTGGTGACCGACGGCGGTCTGCATCACCAGTTGTCGGCATCCGGCAACTTCGGGCAGGTGATCCGCAAAAACTATCCCGTGGCCATCGCCACCAGGATGGATATGCCGCCTGAAGAAGAGGCCGATATCGTCGGCTGCCTGTGTACGCCGCTCGATCTTCTGGGCGCCAAGGTCCATGCGCCCCGCGCGGATGTCGGTGACCTGGTGGCTGTCTTTCAATCCGGCGCCTATGGCCGCTCGTCGAGCCCTCAGGGCTTCCTGAGCCATCCGGCCCCGGTCGAGATTCTCGGTCTGATGGGCGGGCGCGCGCAGGCATGATTTTCCTTGCTGGCTGGGTAGGCGGAACGCAGGAGCCGAACGCGGAAGGTGCGGCGGCCGACGCCATGGCGTCAGCCTTGCTCCGTGGTCTTCCCGAGCACTCCTTTGAAAGGGCCGGCGACCATGGCGGCCTGATCGTCGCCGACCATGTGGCCGAAGACGGCGCGCGCATCGCCGGGATTTCCGGCTACCCGCGCTGGACCGACGATGAGCTTGTCGGTCTCGCCAGGGAACGGGGCTTCGCCTCGGCGCTGCTTGAAGGCTTTGCGCGCTATGGTGCCGGGGTGGTTGACCACCTCAAGGACGCTTTCACTTTCGCCATTATCGACCGTGACCGGAAAACCGTTCTGGCCGCGATCGACCGGGCAGGCGTCGGCTGCCTCAGCTGGGGCCGGGCCGGCGACGGCGCGGCGGTGTTCGCCACCAGCGCCGACGCGGTTGCCGCCTATCCGGCGATGACGTCAACCGTCAGGGCCCAGGCGGTCTATGAATACATGTTTCACTACACCGTGCCGGCGCCGCTCACCATCTACAAAGAGCAGCAGAAACTGCTGCCCGCCCAGTGCCTGGAAGGCCGGTCCGGGGACATCCAGCCCCGATTTTATTGGCAGATGCCCTATACGACGGCAACCAGGGGCGACTTCGACACCTGGGCGGAGCGGTTCCGGACCCAGATCCGGGCGAGCTTTGCGAGGACCGTCGAGGGTATCCCGACGGACAAGCTCGGTGCGTTCCTGAGCGGCGGCCTCGATTCAAGCACCGTCACCGGGCTGCTGGCGGAAGCGGTCGAGCATCCCCGATCCTTCACCATCGGATTCCGCGAGGAGCACTATGACGAACGGCCTTTTGCATTGGCCGCCGCGCGCCGGTTTGAAACCGAATACCACGAATTCATTCCCGAGCCGGGCGATGTGCTCGATCTGATGCCGCGGATCGCCGAGGTCTATGACGAACCCTACGGCAACACCTCGGCTGTCCCGGCCTTCCTGTGCGCGCGGATGGCGAAAGACGCCGGCGTCGACGTTATGCTGGCGGGTGACGGCGGCGACGAGATTTTCGCCGGCAACGAGCGCTACGCTTACATGAAACGGGTCGAACGCTATGGCCTGATCCCGGCGCCGCTGCGCAAATTCCTGCTGGAACCGCTCCTCGCGCTGCCGGGCACGGACCGGCTGCCGGTCGCGGGCAAGGCTCACCGGCTTGCCAAACGATACGCCATTGCGATGCCGGACCGGCTTTTCTCGTTCGGTTACATGCTGGGCGCAGACGCCAAGGCGCTTTTCGCACCCGAATGGCTTTCGGCGATCGACCCGGCGGCGTCCCTTGGCGGTATCCGCGCCGTCTACAACAGCTATGAGAATGCCGATCTGTTGCAGCGTATGATGGCGCTCGACTTGAAGACGGCGCTGGCCGACAACGACTTGCGCAAGGTTAACCGCATGTGCGCGCTTGCCGGCGTCGAGGTGCGCTACCCGATGCTGGAGGACGACCTTTTGGCATTTGCCGCTTCCGTCCCATCGGACCTGCTGCTGCCGGGGGACAAACTGCGCGATTTCTTCAAACGCGCGATGACCGGCTTCCTCCCCGACGAGATTATTCACAAGACGAAGCATGG
The DNA here is from genome assembly GCA_963746725.1 of uncultured Alphaproteobacteria bacterium. Lineage (GTDB taxonomy): Bacteria > Pseudomonadota > Alphaproteobacteria > Sphingomonadales > Govanellaceae > J090. The sequence continues at coordinate 45,609 of CAVVCF010000010.1, forward strand.
CTTCGGTCTGCCGTTCGAACGGTGGATCAAGGAGGACCGGGGGCTTCAGGACACGGTGCAGGATCTGCTCCGGGCCGCGGAGCGCCGGTCGATCTTCAACAAGGGCTTTCTGGAGCGGGTCCGACAGGGCGCGATGGCGGCCGAATCGAGCCCGTTTGACGGCATGGCGTGGGATATTGCGATGCTCGAGTTGTGGTTAAGTCGGCGCTCCTTATCCCTTTAGGGTGATTCGGCCCCGGCCGTTCTCATTAAGGTTAATCCTGGGATATTTATTACCAGTGAGGAGCCGCATTTAACCTTTCCGCCCTTAAGTAGTGGTCTTTCTGTTTTGAATTGGGACAAAAGCCTTTGTCACGACCTTGTCATGCGATCAAGCAATGACTCATTGATTCAAAGGGGTTACAATCTGCGACCGGTTTCAATAAATGTTAAACAGTTGCGCATACAAGAGCGTTTAACGGTTCGAATTTACCATTTGCAGATGCCTCCGCAGGACCGGAGAGGGCGCGGAGGCATTAGAGAAGGTTTTGAAACCTCGATTAGTTGAGGGATCGCTCGAAGGAAGGGGATTCAGTTGTGAATACGCAAAATAGATTTCATAAGGTTTTCGGGCGAATTGCCTCGGCACTTGCCATAGGGGTTATCGGATTCGCCATGATGGTTATTGGCGGGTGCTCCACGGGGACGTCGAAATTGCCGTCCGCCAACTTCGTGCCGGCAAAGGAAGGGCCCGGGCCCAACTACGTGGTCGGTCCGCTGGACAATCTTTCCATCTTCGTCTGGCGCAACCCTGAGCTTTCGACGAGTGTGACGGTGCGCCCCGACGGGCGGTTCTCGGTTCCGCTCATTGACGACATGGTCGCCACCGGCCGGACACCGACCGAGCTGGCGCGGGCCATCGAAAAGGAACTTGGCAAATATATTCAAAGCCCGATCGTGACTGTGATCGTGACCTCGTTCTCGGGTCCATTGGCACAGCAGGTCCGGGTTGTTGGTGAAGCGGCAAAGCCGCAGGCCATTGCCTACAGGGCGAATATGACGCTTCTGGATGTTATGATCGCGGTCGGCGGACTGACCGAGTTCGCGTCGGGCAACGGCGCCCGGCTGGTGCGCTCCGAAGACGGCCGCCAGCGCGAATACAGTTTGCGGATCAGCGACCTTCTCAAAGACGGAGACGCATCGGCCAATGTCAGCATTCTACCGGGTGACGTCATCATCATTCCGGAAAGCTTCTTCTGACGAGATCGGTAACGGTTACCGCTAGAGGCTTTTGGGTGTTGGCTGTGAAATCATAGGGGAGCGGCGCCGCGGGGGCGCCGTCTCCGCTTTTCTCAGACGGCACCGGATTTGTGAATGGCTAGAGTGCGGGCAGTCGGTTGGATAAGGACAACAAGCGACTGTTTTCAAAAAAAATTCTTAAAAGTTTAAGTGGGCGTTAAGAGAGGCGGGTCATACTTCGTCGATTGACACCGATGCGGGGTCAGAGAAACCGAGAAACGAAAGGATAGGGCGGAGCAAGAGCAGGACACGGAAGCCCGGGCGTCAACGTTAAGGGACGGAAATCGGGACCGGCTCCGCCACCGGAAAAGGTCAGAGGTATGAACGAAGTCTATCAGCAGCTGATTTCAATCCTGTACGGGATTTGGCAACGGCGTAACTTTGCGTTGGTCACCGCTTGGGTGGTTTCGGTTGTCGGCTGGTTTGCGGTCGCCCAGATTCCCAATCAGTACGAAGCGACGGCGCGGATCTATGTGGATACCCAGAGTATGCTGAGTACCCTGATGAAGGGTATGACGGCGAATACGGATGTCCTGCAGCAACTGAATATGGTGCGCCAGACCCTGATCAGCCGGCCCAACATGGAAAAGGTCGTGCGTATGACCGACCTTGACCTCAAGGCCCATAACGATACCGAACTGGAAGCCATTGTGGCCGACCTGCAAAAGCGGATCAGCCTGCAGGCGTCCGGGGTCAACCTGTTCAAGTTGGGTTTTGAGGACGAGAATCCCGAGCTGTCGAAAAAGATCGTGCAGTCGCTGCTCACGCTGTTTGTGGAAGCCAACATTGGCGCCAGCCGCAAAGATCTGGCGGGCACGCGGCGGTTCCTCGACGAGCAGATTCGCAAACACGAACAGGAACTGGCCGCCGCCGAACGGCGCAAGGCCGAGTTTCAGCAGAAAAACCTGGGCTTCATTCCGGGCGAGACAAGTTATTACGACAAGTTGCAGGATGTGCGCGGGGAACTGGTGGTCGCCGATGCCGCGCTTGACGAAGCGAAGCTTCGCCGCAACGAACTTGAGCGCCACCTCAAGAGCATTCCGCCTTACATATCGTCGACCGGCAACAGCGGCGTTCCCGCTACTGACGGTGGAGTGGTTTCCGATCTGCCCCAGCGGATTGCCGCGAAGCAACGGCGTCTCGATGAACTGCGGGAGCGGGGCTACAAGGACGAGCATCCCGACGTCGTGATCATGAAAAAGACGATCAAGGCGTTGCAGGAAGAATATGCCAAGGAACAGAAGGAACTCGCCGAGAAGATTCAAAATGGCGATGTGGGTGCCGTTATGCCGGGCGCCAACGTTATGCCCAATCCGGTTTACGAACAGCTCAAGATCCGCCTGATTGAGATGGAAACCCAGATCGCCAGTCTGCGCGGTCGGTTTGACAAGAAACAGAAGGCTGTAGAACAACTCGAAGCGATGGCCCAGAGGGTGCCTGAAGTCGAAGCCGAAATGGCTCGCCTCAATCGCGATTACACCATCATCAAGAAGAATTACGAAAAACTGCTTGAGCGTCGCGAATCGGCGCGTCTCTCGCAGGACATGGAAACCAAGACCGACGGCGTCCAGATCCGGGTGATCGACCCGCCGCAGGTGCCGCAAATTCCGTCGAGCCCCAACCGTTTGCTTTTCCTCAGCGGCGTATTGCTTGTTGGGCTTGGTGCGGGTATCGCGGCCGCCTTCCTGTTGAGCCAGTTGCATACCACGTTCGCAACGGCGCAGCGGCTGCGCGATACCTTCTCGCTCCCTGTTCTTGGCAGTATTTCGGCCATTGTAAACGAACGGGATCATCGCCTTCATGTGCGCAACCTGATCGCCTTCGGCATCGGAACCGCGGGCTTGTTCGGAGCCTATGCCGGCGTCATCCTGATCGAGGTGTTGCGCGGCAACATCCTGTTCTCGTGATCATAAGGGTAAGACCATGGACCTGATCGAAAAAGCCGCCGAGAAAATGAAAAAGAAGGAGACCGGTTCCCTGGTGGAGCGGGCGGCAGACCGGCTCGCCAAGACTGAGGAGTCCAAGACCGAGGCGCCCAATGCCGCGGCAACGCCGGCCGAATCGCAGCCCCAACCTGCGGCTCCGCCTGCAAAGCCCGTCGGGCAGGCTAGAGGCCCCAGTTCTCCGCGCCACGTCAACATCGATCTGGAATCGCTCAAGGAGCGCCACTTCGTCACCCCGGATAGCGAACCCACGACTATGGCCGAAGAGTTCCGGATCGTGAAACGGAGCCTCCTGCTTGATGCGTTCGCCAAGGGCAGCAACGCCATACCGAACGGCAACCTGATGCTGGTAACGAGCACTCAGCCCGGCGAAGGCAAGACGTTCTGTGCGATCAATCTGGCTTTGAGCATCGCGTCGGAGCGGGACGTGACCGTCCTTCTGGTGGACGCCGATACCGCAAAGCCGGATGTGTTGCCGACACTCGGCATCGAAGGAAGCTACAAGGGCCTGGTTGACGTTGCCGCCAACGAAGACATTGACGTGGGCGATTGTCTCTTGAGGACCAACGTGGAGAACCTTGTCATTCTCCCGGCGGGCCGCCAACACAATCTGACCACCGAGCTTCTGGCGTCCGAGCATGCAGGAGCATTGATCGAAAATATCGCCAAGCGCTATACAGACCGCGTGATCATATTTGATTCGCCGCCGGTTCTGGCGAGCAGCGTGGCCTCGGTGCTGGCGCTTCACGTCGGCCAAATCATGTTTGTGGTCGAGGCCGAGCGGACCCGCGAGCCACAGTTGAAAGAAGCCCTGGCAATGGTCAGTTCTTGCGAACATATTAGTCTTTTGTTGAATAAGTCACGCTTCTCAGCCGGAGATCAAAAGTTTGGGACATACTACGGGTACGGCGCCTGAGAGCATGAGCTTCAGGGGGGAACGCTATAGGGACTGTCGTCACCGCCGCCGGGCGATCGCCCCGGCGGTGGGTTTGGCGCTGTTAACCGGGCTGTGGGGTTTTAGCGCGACTGCCGGTCAATGGGATATCACCCCGAGCCTGGAAATCGTTGAAACCTATACGGACAACGTCGATTTGGTCTCGCAGCAGGAACCGAAGACGAAGGACTTCGTCACCCGCATTACGCCGGGTATTTCGGTTGTGGGCGAAGGCGCCAGGGCGAGTTTCAACCTGGTCTATTCGCCGAGCCTGCTGATTTTTGCAAAGTCATCGAAGGAAAGCGATTTCCGCCAGTTTCTGAACGGCAAGGGCAATGCGGAACTGTCCGAAGACTTGCTGTTCCTTGATGCGGCCGCATCGATTAATCAGCAATTTCTTGACCGTGGCGGGGCGATCTCCTCGAACCAGGATAACGCGACCATCAATCGCCGTACTGTCCAGACTTATACGATCTCGCCCTACCTCAAGCGTGATTTTGGTACGGTGGCGTCGGCTGTGCTGCGGTATCGGGGAAGCTATTCCGATGTCTCTCTGCCGCCGAATTCGGTTCAGTTTAACGATATTCTGAAGAACACATTTGATCATAATGTGAGCCTGCGTTTCGACAGTGGCCCACAGTTCAGCAGGCTGACCTGGTCGGCCGAAGCGGTCTATAACAATACCGACCGTGGCGGTAACCAGCCGAATGGCCATTCGACGACGGAACGGGTGTTCGGGAACTACCAGGTTAGTCGCTGGATGAAGCTGGTTGCCAGCGCCGGTTACGAAAATATTCACGACCTTACCAGCAACCGGCGTCCGAACGGATTCATCTGGGACGCCGGCGTGACGCTGACGCCGGGACCTCGAACCACCCTAACGGTGCGGGGTGGCCGTCGGTACGGGGAACAGAACTGGACCGGTGAACTGGAATACAAATTTTCCGACCGCACCGTGCTGTCGGCCGGATATGTTTCGGAGATTACCACCATTCAGCGCATCCTGGTGGGCGAGCTGCTCAATAATCCCGATGGGATTGTCGCCGATCCTGGCGGTTTTTCACTTGTCAACGGAGCGTTCAAGCGTAATCGCGCTTACGCCAATCTGCGTGGCCGGCGGGGGCGTTCGACCTTTCTGTTTTCCGGCTTCTGGGAACGGCGGCTTCCGGAACTCAATCGTCCGCGCGAAGATAACTATGGCGGCAGTGTGCACTTTACCCGGCGTTTCTCACGCTATCTGACGGGGGAGGTGGGCGGAACCTACCAGAAGAGTAAATACTACGATGCGCTGATGCGTCGCGACAATTTCTACTCAGCAAACGCTAATGTGACAGTTCAGCTGTCGCAATCCATCTCAGGGGGGCTGACCTACTTCTTCACCTATCGCAATTCCACGCTCGCGGACCGCGATCTTCGGGAAAACGCGGTGAAGATCAACCTAAAGGCGACCTTCTAGAGATGCGCAATGTACGCAGAGTTCTATAACCTAAGCGGTCGGCCGTTTCAGCTCACGCCTGACCCCCGGTTCTACTTCAACAGCGCCACCCACAAGAAGGCGATGGCTTATCTGACCTATGGTCTTGCCCAGGGGGAAGGTTTCATCATCATCACCGGTGAGATTGGCGCCGGCAAGACCACCCTTGTCGGTCACCTGTTCGACGAACTTGACCGCGAACAGTATGTGGCGGCCAAGGTGGTAACGACCCAGCTTGGCGCGGACGATTTGTTGCGCCTGGTCGCGAGCGGGTTCGGTATTTCCACCGAGGGCGCCGACAAGGCTCTTCTCCTACAGAGAATTAACCGCTTTCTGGTCAATCGCTACCACGAGGGCCAGCGCGCCCTGTTGATCGTGGACGAAGCCCAGAACCTGCCCACGGCGGCGCTCGAAGAGCTTCGAATGCTCTCGAACTTCCAGGAGGACGACCACGCTCTTTTACAGAGCTTCCTGCTGGGACAGCCTGAATTCCGCGAAAAATGGGCCCATGACCCAGATCTCGAGCAGCTCCGCCAGCGGGTCATTGCCACCCATCACCTGGAGCCTATGAACCGGGACGAAATCGAGGGCTATATCCAGCACCGGATGGAACTGGTGGGTTGGAGCGGCGACCCCAAGTTTGATCAGAGCGCCTTCGACCGGATCTATTCCTATACCGACGGTGTGCCGCGCAAGCTCAATACCCTGATGAGCCGTGTGCTGCTGCTGGGCTCGATCGAGGAATTGCACGAAATTACCGGCGACAATGTCGAAGAAGTCATTGACGATCTGGAACGCGATAACCGCGCGACCGCCAAAAACCGGGCCAACGCCGCCCTTGCCGGTGCCGACCTGGAGGCAATGAAGGGCGCCATGGAAGAGGCCCAGGCCGGCTACAAGGCCAATGGCGCTTCGGTCGACAATGCCGCGATGAGCGAAATCATACGCCGTCTTGACGTGCTCGAGGGCTATGTCCGCATGCATGACGAGACCATCAAGCAGGCGCTGGATCTTGCCGCCAAATGGTTCGATGAGGGCGGGGGCGTCGATGAATGAGAGCTCGCTGAAGGCTGTGGACGGTCGCCGCGCCGGCGCGCGCCTGCTGAACGCGATGACCGTGGATGTGGAAGACTATTTCCAGGTCCAGGCGCTGGAGCAGGCGGTTGATCGCGCCAACTGGAACGAGATGCCGCGCCGGGTGGAACGCAATACCAATGCTGTCCTCGACCTGTTTGCAGAGGCCGGCGTAAAGGCGACCTTTTTCACCCTGGGTTGGGTGGCCGAGCGTCACCCGGATCTTGTTCGCCGTATTGTCGCCGAGGGCCATGAGCTTGCAAGCCACGGGATGAGCCATGTGCGCGCCACCGACCAGGATGCCGAGACGTTCCGGGCGGACGTGCGCCGGGCCAAGGCCATTCTCGAGGAGGTGGGCGGGACCGCGGTCAGCGGATACCGGGCCGCCAGCTTTTCCATCGGCGAACGGAACCTTTGGGCGCTCGATGTTCTGGCGGAGGAGGGATACCGGTATTCTTCTTCGATCTACCCCATACGCCATGACATCTATGGCATGCCGTCGGCGCCGCGCTTTGCGTTCAAGCCGGTTGACGGCGAGGACTTTATCGAAGCGCCGGTGACCACGGTCGAACTTCTGGGGCGAAAAATTCCTTGCGGCGGTGGCGGATACTTCCGGCTGCTGCCTTACGCGCTCTCCCGTTGGGCCATGCACCGGGTCAACGCCAGTGACGGCCAAGCCTGCATCTTCTACTTCCATCCCTGGGAAATCGACCCCGATCAGCCCCGTCAGGAAGGACTGAGTTTGAAATCGCGGTTTCGCCATTACACCAACCTCGATGTGATGGCGGACAAGTTGCGCCGCGTGCTCGGCGATTTCGCCTGGGGCCGTATGGACCAGATTTTCCTGAAACGAACGGCCTGACCAGGCGGCGGAGGGTTTAGTGGAGGTCAAGACGCTCACTTCGGCGGACGCCGCACGTTGGGACGCCTATGTGGAGGCGCAGGACGACGCCACGTTTTTCCACCGCGCCGGCTGGGCCCGTGTCATCGAAAGTGCGCTCAAGCGGCCCTGCCATTTCCTTTATGTGGAAGAGGACGGACAGATCCAGGGCGTGCTGCCGCTGGTGGCGGTCAAAAGCTGGATCTTCGGCAAATCCCTGATATCCACCGGCTTTTTTGTCTATGGCGGGCCGGTTGCCGACAGCGACGCGGCTCACGGGGCGCTTGATGAGGCGGCCTGGGCGCTTGCCGGACGGGAAGGGATCCCGGTGCTTGAATACCGCAATCGCCGGCGGATGCGGCCCGGCTGGGTGTGCAAGGATGGGCTCTATTGCACCTTCCGCAAGGAGCTTGAAGGCGACACCGAAGGAAACATGCAGGCGATCCCGCGCAAGCAGCGCGCCATGGTCAGAAAGGGGATCAAGGCGGGCCTTGTCAGCGAAATCGATAGGGACCCGGATCGGCTTTATCCTCTATTCGCGGAAAGCTACCGGAATCTCGGGACGCCTGTGTTTACCCGAAAGCTGTTCGACAGCATCATTGATGTTTTCCCCGAGGAAGACTGGCAAATCCTGACCGTGGTTCATGATGGGCGGCCGCTATCCTCGGTTATGAGCTTCTTTTTTCGCGACGAGGTCATGCCCTATTTCGGCGGCGGCAGTCCGGCGGCACGCGGGGTGGCGGCCAATGATTTCATGTACTGGGAAGTGATGCGCCGGGCCGTGGAAGAGCGCGGCAGCCGGTTCTATGATTTTGGCCGCAGCAAGGCGGGCACCGGCGCGTTCAGTTTCAAGAAAAACTGGGGCTTTGATCCGGTACCGCTGACCTATGAGTACCGTCTGGCGCCGGGGGTGGAAATGCCGGACGTTAACCCGCTGAACCCAAAATATCAGGCGATGATCGAGGTCTGGAAGCGCTTGCCGCTCGGCCTTGCCAATATTCTGGGACCCATGGTCTCGCGGAGCCTGGGGTAGCGCCATGGCCAAAATCCTGTTTCTCGCTCACCGCATACCCTATCCCCCCGACAAGGGGGACAAGATCCGCTCCTGGCATATTCTGGCCTATCTGGCGAAGCGCCATCAGGTCTACCTCGGCTGCTATGTTGATGATCCGGAGGACAGGAAACATCTGCCGCTGCTGAGTGAGATCTGCGAGGAATGCCACGCCGTGGATCTTGATCCGCGCCGCGCCCGGATCAGGAGCCTCAAGGGCCTGTTCACCGGCGAACCGCTGTCGGTGGGCTATTACGACGACGCTGTCATGAAGCGCTGGGTCGACGCCGTTCTGACCCAGGTCAGGTTTGATGGCACCTTCCTGTTTTCCTCGCCCACAGCGCAGTACGTGATGGGCCGCCATGAGCTGACGGGGCGGGTGGTGATGGATTTCGTCGATGTGGATTCGGACAAATGGGCGCAATACGCCCGGTCCAAGACCTGGCCGCTCTCGATGATCTATGCGCGGGAGCAGCGATTACTGCTGGAGTTCGAGCGTACGGTCGCCCGGGACGTGGATGCCAGCCTGTTCGTTTCGCCCAAGGAGGCCGAGCTGTTTCGCACTTTGGCGCCGGAGTTTGCCGGCAAGATCGGTCACCTTAATAATGGCGTCGATTTCGACCTTTTTCTCGCCGGATCACGATCTCGAAAATCCCTACAAGGGTGAGGAACGCCCGCTGGTGTTCACCGGAGCCATGGATTACTGGGCAAACGTCGATGCGGTCATCTGGTTTGCCGACGCCGTGCTGCCGGCTGTGCGGGCGCGTTACCCGGACGCCGTGTTTTATATCGTCGGCGGAAAACCGACAGCGCAGGTGCGCGATCTTGAACGCCGGGAGGGAATCGTGGTTACCGGGCGGGTTCCGGATGTGCGCCCTTACGTCAAATATGCCGAAGCGGTGGTCTGCCCGCTCAGGATCGCCCGCGGCGTTCAGAACAAGGTGCTGGAAGGAATGGCGATGGCGCGCCCTGTGGTTGCGAGCGCGGAAGCCTTCGAGGGGATCGACGCCAATCCAGGCAGCGAGCTTGTTGTCGCCAGCGGAGCGGAGGTCTTTTCCAGTTCCATCGGCCAAATTCTTGCCGGAACCGGGGACGCGGCGCTTGGCAGGCGGGCGCGGATCCGGGTCATGGAAAGCTATGGTTGGGAGAAAAATCTTGAGATTCTCGACAAGCTTTTGCTCGGCGCTGAAGCTCATGCCTGAATTCTCAAAATGTTTACCCCTGTGCAAGAGCTTTGTGCTCTAATTCCTGGTGGAGGGTCAAATGCACGATGAAACAGCACTAGTTTCCGATTCGGAAAATCTCGACCAGGCGTGGCTGCGCGGGGGCGTGATCTGGTGTCTGGCGCTTGCGGCAGTTCTGCTGTCGTTCAGCGATACGGTCGCGACCATGGTCTCTACCTGGTGGGATTCGGCCTCCTATAACCACTGCTTTCTAGTGCCGTTGATTTCGGCCTACCTGGTGTGGGAGCGCCGCAAGGTTTTCGAAAAAGTAGCGCCAAGCCCCAACTGGTGGGGTATTGCAGCGGTTATCGGCAGCGCAGCTCTCTGGCTGGTCGGCCGCCTCGCCGGGGCAATGATTGTCGAGCAGTTCGCGCTTGTTTTCATCATACAATCGAGCGTTCTGGCGTTTTTCGGCTGGCGGGCCGCCCGCGCGCTTATTCTGCCCGTGGGCTTTTTGATCTTCACCGTACCGTTTGGCGAATTTCTGATTCCGCCGCTCCAGGACTTCACAGTGAGATTTGTGGTCCATGGGTTGCGGCTGATCAACGTCCCGGTTTTTATGGACGGGGTCTTCATATCCACGCCAAGCGGCGACTTCCATGTGGCCGAAGCCTGCTCCGGCGTGCGGTTCCTGATTGCGACTGTGCCCCTGGGCGTTCTGTTTGCCGACCTTGCGTTCAAGAGCTGGTACCGCAGGGCGACGGTGATGGCGCTCTCCGTCATCGTTCCCATTGTGGCGAACGGTATCCGCGCCTTTGGCATCGTCTATATCGCCTACCTCACCAACAATGAATATGCGACCGGGGTCGACCATATCGTCTATGGCTGGATCTTTTTCGCCATTGTGATCTTTCTGTTGATCGCCATCGGTATGATGTTTGCGGACAAGCCGATCGACGCGCCTCCGTTCAAGTTGATCGAGGGGAGCGGACGGGAAAAGGCTGGCTCGCTCGGCCAGTTCGGTGCGGTCGGGGTCGCGGTTCTTCTCCTCGCTAATGTGGCGCCGCTCGCCTTCGCGCGAATGTCGGCCGGCAGCACGAACTTCACCGTTCCCGTCCTTGCTGCGCCCGAGGCGCTGGCGCCCTGGCATGCCGTGGTGACGCCGACGCCATATAGCTGGAAGCCGGAATCGCGTGGCGCGGACGCCGAATTGGTGCAGGATTATGTCCGTAGCGACGGTGCGATGGTCACGCTCTACTATGGCTATTACGGCAGCCAGCGCGAAGGGGCCGAGGTCGTCCAATTCGGCAATACCGTCGCCGCGCCTGCGCCATGGGACTGGTCGTCGGGCGGGGTCACCAAAGTGCATCTTGACAAAGGGTCTGAGAACGCGATTTCCAGCCGGCTCATCACGCCGCAGCGGTCACGTCTGGTGTGGCACTGGTACTGGAGCGGCGGGCGAGATACCACGAGCCCGTATTTCGCCAAGGCAAGCGACCTGCTTGCCAAACTTACCGGCGGAGAGAAGGCGGCCGCCGTTATCGCGGTATCGGTCGAAGAGACGTCGACAGAGCGCCACGCGCGGGACGTTCTCGCCGATTTTCTCAATCACATCAAAAGTGGTTTGCCCGGCCTGGCGGGTGAATGACACCAAAACAATACGAGTAGGGGCGTTCGCTTATGTGCGGCATTGTCGGACTGTTTGATTGCCGGGGCAGGCGAAGCTTCGACGAAGGTCAGTTCGCGCGCATGAACGACAGCCAGACCCACCGGGGCCCGGATGATTCCGGCCTTCATTTTGAGCCCGGTCTTGCCCTCGGTCACCGCCGGCTTTCGATTCTCGATCTGTCGCCGGCAGGGCATCAGCCCATGGCGAGCGACGATGGCACCGTAATCGTTGTCTATAACGGCGAGATCTACAATTTTCAGGAGCTGCGGGCCGAGCTTGAAGCCGAGGGTCACTCCTTTCACTCTCATTGCGATACCGAAGTGATCGTCAAGGGCTGGCAGGTCTGGGGCGAGGGCTGCGTCGACAAGTTCCGTGGCATGTTCGCCTTTGCGATCTGGGACGCAACCCGTGAAACCCTGTTCCTTGCCCGCGACCGGCTCGGCATCAAGCCCTTGTTCTATGCCCAGCTTGGCGATGGCCGGCTGGCGTTTTCTTCCGAACTGAAGGCGCTATACCTGTTGCCCGATCTGCCGCGCGACATCGACCATCAAGCGGTCGAGGATTACTTTGCCTACGGCTATATTCCCGACCCGAAAACCATCTTAAAGGCGGTGCGCAAACTTCCGCCGGGCTATGTGCTCAGCCAACAGCGGGGTGCGCCGGCGGCCCAGCCGCGCCAGTACTGGGATCTTGCATTCCATCCCGATAACCGTCTGGATCAGGGGGCGATAACCGAAGAACTGCCGTCACGCCTTGCCGAGGCGGTGCAGATGCGGATGATTTCGGATGTGCCACTGGGCGCGTTTTTGTCCGGCGGCGTCGATTCGAGCGCCGTGGTTGCGCTGATGGCAGGGCAATCGCCTGAGGCCATCAACACCTATTCCATTGGCTTCGACCAGCCCGAATACGACGAGCGCGATTACGCCAAAGAGGTAGCGGAACGCTACCACACCCACCACACCACGCGCGTCGTCAACCCCGACGATTTCGATCTGGTCGACAAGCTCGCCGACCTTTATGACGAGCCTTACGCGGACAGTTCCGCCATGCCGACCTACCGCGTTTGCCAGCTTGCCCGCGAACAGGTAACGGTTGCACTGTCGGGCGATGGCGGCGACGAGCTTTTCGCCGGTTACCGGCGGCACCGCTGGCACGCCTACGAGCAAAAAATCCGTAATCTCATTCCAACGGGCCTGCGCCGGCCGATCTTCGGTTTTCTGGGCCGGGCCTATCCGAAGCTCGACTGGGCGCCCAAGGCGCTGCGCGCGAAATCGACATTCGAAGCCATCGGATTCGACGCCGCCGAAGGCTATTTCCACAGCGTTTCCGTGCTGCCCGCACGGCTGCGCCGCCAGATGTTCAGCCCCGGCTTCACCAGCGACCTGCAGGGCTACGACGCGCTCAGCGTCCTGCGGTCCGTCATGGACAATGCGCCGGTCGATGACGAGCTGTCCCGGGTTCAGTATGCGGACGTGAAGACCTATCTGCCGGGCGATATCCTGACCAAGGTCGATCGGGCCAGCATGGCCCATTCACTCGAAGTCCGGGTTCCCATTCTCGATCACAGGTTTATGGAATGGGCGGCGCAGATACCGCCACGGCTGCATCTGGAGAACCGGCAAGGCAAAATGGCGTTCAAGCGGGCGCTTGAAGGACGCCTCTCGAAGACCACGCTTTACCGTGACAAAATGGGCTTCGCCGTCCCGCTGGAGAACTGGTTTCGCGGCCCGCTTCGCGATAGAATTCGCGGCGCCGTTGAAAACGATGCTTTGGCGGACACGGGTATTTTCGATATGAGCTTTCTCGGAAGGCTGGTCGACGAGCATCAGTCCGGACGGTGGAACCACAGTGCGGCGCTCTGGGCGATTCTGATGTTCGAAAAAACACTTAAGCGGGCATTCCCGTGACGTCGCACGGACTTGAACCGGAAAGGGACAACCGATTATGCATCGACTGAGGCTTGGTATTCTGGGGATCGCAATCGCTATCGCGCTGACGCCGGTGGCGGCTGTCTGTCATCCCAGTTTGTCGGAGCAGTTGCCGGATCTGGTCCGGACGCTGAAACAAAGTCTGGTCGGGATCGGAACCTTTCAGGCGTTGCGCCGGCCGCCGGTGGAATTGAAGGGCAGCGGTTTCGTGGTCCAGGACGGCCTGCACATCATTACCAACTATCATGTGATACCGACCGGAATCGATGCTTCGGCCCACGAACGGATGGTGGTGATTGTCGGCAACGGGCGGCACTACAAGGATCGAGATGCAGAGGTCGTGGCCGTTGACGCCGAACACGATCTGGCGCTTCTCAAGATGAAGGGCGACCCATTGCCGTCGGTTCGCCTCGGCAAGGGCGGATTGTTGCCCGACGGGACATCCATCGCGATTACCGGTTATCCTATCGGGTCTGTGCTCGGCATCTATCCGGTGACCCACACCGGAATCGTGGCGGCGATAACGCCGATCAAAATCCCCCAGGCGGATTCGCGCTATTTGGATGCGGAAATGATTCTGCGGCCACCGTTTGACGTCTACCAGCTTGATGCGACGGCCTTTCCCGGCAACAGCGGTAGCCCGGTCTACGACGTGCGCACCGGCCGGGTCGAGGCAATTCTGAACAGCACTTTTGTCAAGGAAACCAAAGAGCGCGCGCTTACGAACCCGACCGGAATTTCATTTGCGATTCCGATTATCTATGTTCATGAATTGTTGAAGAAGGCGGGCCTTTAGGCCCGTCCGCACGGTACGCCGAAGCGACTACTTCGGCTGATCTTCACCAGCCGCAGGAGTAATCTGGTTGAGGTCTTTCGGATTTGCTTCCTGTGCGATCGGTGGCGGCTGGTTGTGTGCGCCGGGATCTTCGGCGACCAGCGGTTGGTCCGATGCGCGCAGCAAACTGTAAATCGCGACGACCGCCACAACCCACCCCAAGACGGCGCCCGAAACCCAAACTAGAAGGGAATTGCGGACTGACATCCTTTCCTTCTCCCGGTCTGATAAATGTTCCGACATCGTATTCATGATCCCCTAGCCCTTAACTTCTCATCGAGCGCTTAGAATTCAAGTCCGTTTACGGCCACACATACAGGACTCATAAGGCCCCCATTTTGTGACTGGACTGCTGCGCTGCCCCCACTTACGACAGATCGGGTACTAGATAATGGATGTCGGCTACATAAAATCACAATATCTGCCCTTCGTCACTATATTTTTCCAGACCGTTGTTCTGCGCTCGAAGCACTTGTTGAACATCCTTAACTAACACTGTGACGATGCTCGGTAATTTCATCGTCTCGTACTAACCTCAGCAATTTCCGGGCCAGACCGTATGAGTTGCAGAAAACCAGCAGATTCGCGAGAATCAGCTAAGAAATTCACCTCGATCTGTAATAAAAGTGTAAAATATTCCGACGGGAATTGCCGTCGATCAGGCGTAGGACGAGTCGAGGGCGTAGCCGGCCGCCCGAACCGTCCGGATCACGTCCTTGCCGCTGGCGACGTCAAGTGCTTTGCGCAGGCGCCGAATGTGAACGTCCACGGTGCGCAGCTCGACGTAGACATCATGCCCCCAGACCGCGTTGAGCAATTGCTCCCGGGAAAAAACCCGGCCGGGATTCTCCATAAAATGCCGCAGCAGGCGGAATTCGGTGGGTCCGAGGCGGACAGTCTCGCCATCCCGCATGACCTTGTGGGACGCGCTATCCAGTACAATGCCATTGTATTCGAGGCTCTGGCCGCTCAGCGCCGGCCGGATGCGGCGCAGAATGGCGTGGATCCGGGCGATGAGTTCCCGTGGGGAAAACGGCTTGGTAATGTAGTCGTCGGCGCCGGTGTCAAGGCCCCGGATGCGGTCGGATTCCTCGGCGCGCGCGGTCAGCATGATAACCGGGATATTGGCTGTTGGCGAGTGGCGGCGAAGCCGGCGGCAAATTTCAATCCCCGACAGATTGGGCAGCATCCAGTCGACCAGAACCAGGTCGGGCGGCGTTTCCTGGGCCATCATCCAGCCTTCTTCGCCATCGGCCGTACAGGACACCTCAAATCCCTCGTGCTCAAGATTGTACCGCACAAGTTCGGTCAAGCTCAGGTCGTCTTCAATGAGCAGGATTGTCGGCTTCATCCCGTGGTCTTTCAATCCGGCTCTTTTGTGTCGGGCGGCGGGACCATGGCGAAGCTGGTCTCGTCGCTTTTCGGACGTTCGAGGTCAAGATTCCGGCCCTCGACCAGGAAATAGACCATTTCGGCCAGATTGGTGATGTGGTCGCCAATCCGCTCCACATTCTTGGCCACGAACAGCAGGTGCGTGCACGGCGTAATCAGGCGGGGGTTCTCCATCATGTAGGTCAGGAGCTCGCGGAACAGGCTGTTGTAGAGATCATCAATGGCCTGGTCGCTTTCCCACACCGTCACCGCCTTTTCGCTATCGCGGTCGATATAGGAATCGAGCACGTCCTTCAGCATGACCTTTGCCAGAGCCGCCATCTGCGGAATGATAATGGCCGACTTGACCGGCTTGTTGTGATTGAGAACCACGGATCGTTTGGCGATATTCTTGGCGTAATCGCCGATGCGCTCCAGCACGGAAGAGATTTTCAGGGCGCCGACGATTTCCCGCAGGTCATCGGCCATGGGAGCGCGAAGCGCGATCAGATGGATCGCCATGCTTTCCGCATCCTGATCAAGTTTGTCAATCGTCTTGTCGGCTGCGATGATTTTGAGCGCATGTTCTTCGTCACGGTCAGTAAGGGCGTCCACGGCCCCGCTCAGTTGTGCTTCGGCGAGGCCGCCCATTTGCGTAATGACCGAGCGCAACTGATGCAGCGCGTCGTCATAGGATTTAACGGTATGTTGATCGCTCATATATACTTCCTGTTTCAGCCATAGCGGCCGGTAATCTGTCCTTGCCTCTTTCCTATTGTCGATCAGCACCTTGAAGCCGGACGGTAGAGGGCAGGGGCGACTCATTTATGACAGTTTGATGACAGTTTTGTTACAGTCAACTATTCGATTTTGCTTTCGTCCGATTCAGTCTCGGCAAGTGGGATGAATACAGCGACGGAGGTGCCGTTTCCCGGCTCACTTTCAATGGTCAACGCTCCGCGGTGGCGATTGATGATGTGCTTGACGATTGCCAGTCCGAGCCCGGTCCCGCCCATCTTGCGCGACCGTGCGGTGTCGACACGATAGAACCGCTCCGTCAGCCGCGGAATATGCTCCGGCGCGATGGCCTCGCCCCGATTAAAAACGGTTACAGCGACCCCGCCCTCGCGCCGGTTCGGAATGCGCTCACAGCGCGCGAGGCGGATTTCTACGGGCTCGCCGGGCTGGCCATATTTGATCGCATTGTCGATCAGGTTCTGGAACACCTGGACCAACTGGTCACGGTCGCCGCGGACACGGGGCAGGTGTTCGGGCGCCGTAAGGTCTATGCGCTTATGGCCGTCCTTGGCGCCTAAATTCAGGGTATCTATCAGGGCCGTGAGCACGGTTACGAGGTCGACCACCCCCTGCGGCGGAAGATGCTGGTCCATCTCGATGCGTGACAAAGACAGAAGATCGTCAATCAGCCGCTGCATACGCGAGGCTTCCTCCGCCATGATCGAGAGAAAGCGCTTGCGCGCCCCCTCATCGTTGGCGGCCGGGCCCTCAAGCGTTTCGATAAACCCCAGGATCGAGGCCAGCGGCGTGCGCAACTCGTGGCTGGCGTTGGCCACGAAGTCCACCCGCATCTTCTCGGCCAGTTTGATCTTGCTGATGTCATAGATGGAGAGGATCAGGAAGCTCTGCTTCTCCCCGTCGTCGTTATCGTCCGGCGCCCGGATGATGTTGACGCGGAGCAGGCATTCCCGTTCGACCGGGTCGAGGAGGGATATTTCCTGCTCTTTTGGCACGCCTTCGGCAATCGCCTGTTCAATGGCGGTCAGCGCCATCGGATGGCGCAGATAGAACGCGATATCGCGTCCCACGATATTCGGCCCCAAAAGCGACAGGGCCGCGCGATTGGCGTGCACCACCTTGCGCTTGCGGTCCAGCAGAATGAGAGGATCGGTTATGCCGTCGACAATATTGGTCAGCAGGGCCGGGGTCCCGCTGGGCGGTGACCGGCGCGCCGCCTGAATCCGGGCGCGGCGGCCCTCCAGAATGATATCGGTGCGATAACGCGCGATCAGCCACAACGCCGACACGGCCAGGACGACGCACGTCAATAAGGCGGCATAGACGGAAATGTATCCCGCTGCGGCCAGAACAATGATCAATACCAGGGGCAGGGCGACCGGGAGCGCCGGGCGGAAATAATTGATGTCGTCGGCATTGAAGCGCATAGCCCGGGCTCGAAAGCTGAAATGTCTGTGGTCAGGCGGAAGATCTCTCATCCTAGGTGATAAGGAGGGAATATTACAGTTCTGTTGCAGCACGTAAGGAAGATTTAGCCTTATCTTACAAACCCGAATGCAAGACGCAGCGGTCAACAATGGCACGGTATTGTCGGAATTTCTTACAGTTTCTTGGCTTCCAGCCGGTGTAAGCGGATGTTAACGTATTGAAAACACAATGACTATCAATTGTGGCTTAGTTCTTGCTTCCGGTAACAAAGGAAAGCTTTGCGAAGCGAATAAGGTACGTTAGGACCTTTCATGGCGTATGCAGGAGTAGTAAGCTGCGCTGAAGCTTATTCGGCTAAGAGGTAAGGATTTCATGTCCAAAGATAAAGAGATTGCCAGCACGAGCGCGAACGATCTCCATGACAAGCGGGAGATGCGTCGTAACCTGTTGAAAGCGGGGGCGGTGGCCGCACCGCTTATCCTGACGTTCCGGTCATCGTCGGCGTGGGCGATTTCCGCCGGGTGCCTGATCCAGCAGGGTAATCTGCCAATTCCGGGCGAGATCACCGCGGTGGACGAAAACTTCCAGCCCATTTCCGATGGTAACAATGGCTATCAGACCATCAATATCACGCAGAGCGTGAACGAGGTGGCGGATGGGTCCGTTGATCGGGATAGTCTGCGGGCGCTCGTTTACAACACCAATATCGGGATGACCTGCCTGCAGTCCATCACCAACGCGCCAATAACGGGTTAAGACCGGCGCTGCGGCGCAATGCCTCCTGCCAAAACCTCCATCACCTGGGCCGCGCCCGGCGCCAATGGCTTCCGTTGGCGCGAATTTGACACGATTTCCGTTCTCTTCGATCCCCGCTCCGGCGAGACGCACATGCTGGACGTGCTGTCCCGGGAGGTCCTTGATCTGATCTCAGACGAGCCGCGCACCTCGCAAGGCGTCCTGGATGCCGTCTCGTCACTGATGCCGGAGACGCCCGAAGCGACCGTCAAGGCGCGGGTGGACGAGATTGTCGGGCACTTCGACCGCATCGGTCTGATCTTCCCCGCCGCCGAAGGTTCCGCTTGACCGGTGGGGCCGCGCCCGTTACCCACGAAATCATGACGGGGGATAATGTATCGCGCGATAGGGCGAGGGAACTGAGCCGGGCCTTGGCGCGCGGCGACTTCCGCTTTCGCGTCGGCCCCTTTACCGCCCGGGTGCAAACGTCTCTGCCCACCCTTCGGAACGATATTCTGCGAATTTACGAGGGCTATCCGCTGGCCGACGAACAGGCGCTGGTGGATTTCAGTTTGAGGGTGCGGCCCACCTCCATTTGGCGGCGCTGGTTCCGGCCCAAGGTGATTGCCGATACCGGCTTCGCCAATACGCCGTTCGTGCCGCTGCCGGGCGACCTTTCGATCCTGGCGTTCGAGATGGGCCTCAACTGGCTGGTCGCCACCACCGCCGACCAGTATCTGGTGTTCCATTCGGGCCTGGTGGCGAAAGACGGCAAGGCGGTGATCATGCCGGGCGAATCGGGGCGCGGCAAGAGCACGCTCACCGCCGGTCTCGCCTATAATGGCTGGCGGATGTTTTCGGACGAATTCGCGCTCTTACGCCCGGAAACGCTGGACGTGTATCCCTATCCCCGTCCCATATCGCTCAAAAATCAGTCGATCGGCGTGTTGGGCGCGCGGGTGCCGGCCGATCACTTCTCCCGTACTTACGAAAATACGCCCAAGGGGACGATCCGCTACCTGCGCCCGCCCGAGGAAAGCCTTGACCAGAGCCACCGCCCGGCGGAGCCCAGGCTGATCCTGTTTCCGGAATTCAACCCCGCGGCCGAGGCCAGGGTGGAGGAGGCGCCCAGGATCGAGGCGTTCGCACTCATTCGCACCGCGTCGGTCAATTGCGACCGGCTGGGCGAGGCGGCGTTCGATGCTGTCACGTCGCTGACCGAGCGCTGCCCGGTTTTCCGGATGACCTACAAATCGCTCGATCAGGGCATGCAGATGGTCGAGGACTTGTGGGAGCGCTATGCATGACGGAGAACCGCCTTCTGCGCGCCCTCAAAAAACCGGAGGACCTTCTGACCTGGACCATGCCCGCGTGGAGCGCGTTGCTGTTCGAGGCGCGCGCCACCGGCGTCCTCGGCCGGATCAGCGCGGACTTGCGCGAAGCCGGGTTATGGGATGACCTGCCCGCCGGCGTGCGGGACCATCTGGTGGCGGCGGACCGGGGCGCGGCGCTGAGCCGGACCCAGCTCGGCTGGGAGCTTGACCGGCTGCGCCGGGTATTCTGGGACACGAACCAGAAGCTTCTGCTCCTGAAAGGGGCCGCCTATCTGGCTGCCGGGCTGCCATGGTCGGTGGGGCGCCTCAGTTCCGATATCGATATTCTGGTGGCGCGCCCCGATCTTGAAAAAGTCGAGGCAACGCTGATTGCCGCCGGCTGGCAACCGGTCAAGACCGACGACTACGATCAGCGCTATTACCGGGACTGGATGCACGAGCTACCGCCCTTGCGCCATCCCGATCGCCAGACCGTGATCGACGTGCATCACACCATTCTGCCGCCATCCGGGCGGGTAAAGCTCGAGGGCGAGGCGCTGCTGTCGGCGGCGCGGGCCTTTGACGACCGCTTTCTGGTGCTCTCTGATACCGACATGCTCCTGCACAGCGCAGTCCACCTGTTTCAGGATGGCGAGGTGAGGGGCGGCGTGCGTGACCTTGTGGACCAGGCCGGCATGATCCGCCATTTCGGGCAGGACGAGGGGTTCTGGGACCGGCTGATGGCGCGCGCCCGCGACCTTGGCCTCACCCGCGCGCTGTATTATTCGCTGCGTTATGCGCATGCGCTGCTTGAGGCGCCAGTGCCTGACGATGTTCTTGGGCAAACCCGGACCTTTGCCCCTCCGGCCCCTGTGCGCCTGGTCATGGACCGGCTGGTGGACCGCGCGCTGGTGCCGTCCTATCTGTTTGAGCCGCGCACCGGGGAACACCTTGCCGGAACGCTTCTCTATCTGCGCTCCCACTGGCTCAAGATGCCGCCCCTGATGCTGGCCCGTCATCTGGCGACCAAGGCCCGAATGCGGTTCAGCGGAAGTTGAGGGCGCCGACCGCTTCGCCGAAGTCGCGGTAATGGTCGATGACGATGTCGGGGTAAAGGGTTTCCACGGCCACATCGGTGTAGCCGAAGCTGACGCAAATGACCGGAACGCCGGCAGCCCGCGCGGTTTCCACGTCGGTCCGGCTGTCGCCCACCATCAGGGCAGGGCCGTCGGCTGCACCTAGGCGCGCAAGCGTCTCTTTGAAGGTGGCCGGATCGGGTTTTCTGACCGGCAGACTGTCGCCGCCCACGACCGCGCCGAAGTACCGGGAGAGACCAAGCGCATCAAGCAGATTGATTGCAAGTGACTCAGGCTTATTCGTGCAAATACCGATTCTTACGTTTCGGTCTTCAAGTTCTTTCAGAAGATTTTCCACACCTTCGAACGGTTGGCTTCGGTCGGCCACATGGGCCCCATAGTATTCGAGGAACAGCGGCAGCAGCCGATCCAGGTCCTCGTGCGTCGCGGGGTTGCCGGTTTCCGCCATGCCCCGGACAAGAAGCGCGCGGGCGCCGTGGCCGACCATATGGCGAAGCTCATCGGGCGACACATGACGGCGACCTTCGCTGTCGAGTACGTGGTTTAGCGCCCCGCAAAGGTCCGGGGCGGTGTCCACCAGCGTGCCGTCAAGGTCGAACACCACGGCTTTGGGCAGAATTAATGCGGGATCGAGCATGATGGCAGGTTTACCGATCTCTTATAGAAATATTAGAACCTTTGTGGCAGGTTCTGGCACGGTCTGACAACGTCAATCAACAATAAGTCGCGTCCATGGATTCAAGCTCAGTTGCTGCGATTGTTCTGGCGGCCGGCAAGGGAACCCGAATGAAGTCCCGCCGGCACAAGGTGCTGCACCCTCTGGGTGGGCGGCCCATGCTCGGGCATCTTCTGGCCTCGCTCGCGCCGTTTCGGCCCGCGCGCACGGTCGTTGTGGTGGGGTCCGAGCGCGAGCAACTCGAAGATTTCCTTGGCGACAGCGCCGAAACCGTGGTTCAGGACCCGCAGCTTGGCACCGGTCATGCGGTCTTGCAGGCGAGGGAAGCGCTATCCGGTTTTTCAGGCGACGTGCTGATCCTTTATGGCGACGTGCCGCTGATTCGCGACGCAACACTCAAGGCCATGGTTGCAGCGCGCCATGCGCCGGGCCCGTCTGGCAAGCCGCCCGCCATCGTGACCCTTGGCTTCAAAGCGGCAGATCCAGGCGCTTACGGCCGCCTCAAACTTGGCCAGGACGGCTCGCTTAAGAAAATTGTCGAATTCAAGGACGCGAGCGAGGCTGAGCGCCGGATCGACCTTTGCAATTCGGGCGTCATGGCGGTCGATGGGGCGATCCTGTTCGATCTTCTGGACGCGGTCGGTAACGACAACGCCAAGGGCGAATATTACCTCACCGATATTGTCGCGATTGCGCGCTCGCGCGGCCTCGGGTGCGCTGTTGTGGTGGGCGAGGAGGAAGAGGTGCTCGGCATCAACTCTCAAGGTGAGCTTGCCGCCGCCGAAGCGGTATTCCAGCGCCGCGCGCGGGACGCCGCCATGGCGGCCGGTGTGACCCTGATTGCGCCCGAGACCGTTTACTTCTCCCACGACACCGAAATCGCCGGCGACGTGATCGTGGAACCCAATGTCTGGTTCGGACCGGGTGTGAAGGTTGCGTCGGGCGCTGTCATACATGGCTTTTCCCACATCGAAGGGGCGACCATCGGCGAAGGTGTCAGTGTCGGCCCGTTCGCGCGGCTTCGGCCCGGCGCGGAGCTGAAATCCGGCTCAAAGGTCGGCAACTTCGTCGAGGTCAAGAAATCGGTTATCGAGGAAGGCGCCAAGGTCAATCACCTGACCTATATTGGCGACGCCCGGATCGGCGCAAAAGCCAATATCGGGGCGGGGACCATCACCTGCAACTATGACGGCTTCAACAAATCGAAGACGGACGTGGGCGCGGGGGCCTTTATCGGCTCTAATACGTCATTGGTGGCGCCCGTCAAGGTGGGTGACGGGGCGATTGTCGGGGCGGGCAGCGTGATAACGCGAGACGTGACCGCGGACGCACTTGGCGTGACCCGGGCAGAACAGAAGGAAATCGGCGGCTGGGCCGCCAAGTTTCGCGCCCGTCAACAGGCGAAGAAAAAGTAGAGGCGAGACAGTCCATGTGCGGCATTATCGGTATTCTGGGCAAAGACGAGGTCGCTGATCGGATTCTCGACGGGCTGAAACGGCTCGAATACCGGGGTTACAATTCGGCGGGCGTCGCCACGCTGGTGGGCGGCAAGGTAGAGCGCCGCCGGGCCGAGGGCAAGCTCGTCAACCTGGAAGCGAAGCTCAAAGCGGAGCCGCTCACCGGGACCGTCGGGATTGGGCATACCCGCTGGGCGACCCACGGCGCGCCGACCGAGAACAACGCACATCCCCATATGACCGAACGGGTGGCGGTGGTCCACAACGGCATTATTGAGAACTTCCGGGAATTGCGCGAAGAACTGATCGCCAAGGGCCACAAGCTGGTGACCGAGACCGATACCGAAGTGATCGCCCATTTGATCACCGATTGCCTCAATGGCGGCACTGACGCGCGCGCGGCCGCGCGGGCCGCGCTCAAGCGGCTCGAAGGGGCGTTCGCGCTCGCCATCATTTTTGCCGGCGAAGACGATCTGATGATCGGCGCCCGGCGCGGCAGCCCGCTGGTGTTGGGCTATGGCGAGGGCGAGATGTATCTCGGCTCCGACGCCATCGCGCTCGCCCACCTGACCAACCGCATCGCCTACCTCGAGGAAGGCGATGCGGTGGAAATCACCCATGATTCGGCGGTGATCTTTGACGAGGACGGCAACCAGGTCACCCGGGCCGCCACCACGGCGTCGGCCTCGGGCGCATTGATCGACAAGGGCAATTACCGCCACTTCATGCTCAAGGAAATCTACGAGCAGCCGACGGTGGTGGGCCAGACGCTCGGCACTTACGTCAATCCGCTCCATGGCACCGTGGAGATGCCGACCCTGCCGTTTGACCTGAACAAAATCGACAAGGTGACCATCGTTGCCTGCGGCACCTCCTACTACGCCGGTATGGTGGCCGAATACTGGATCGAACAGCTGGCGCGGGTTGATGTGGACGTGGATATCGCGTCCGAATTCCGCTACCGCAAGGCGGTGCTGCGCGAAAACGGCCTGGCGCTGTTCATTTCCCAGTCGGGGGAGACGGCCGATACGCTTGCCGCGCTGCGCTATGCCAAGGAACATGGCCAGCACACGCTCAGCGTGGTCAATGTTTCCGAAAGCTCGATGGCGCGCGAATCGGACGCGGTCTTGTCGACCCACGCCGGGCCTGAAATCGGGGTTGCGTCCACCAAGGCTTTTACCTGCCAGTTGTCCGTGCTCGCCTGCTTTGCCATCGCTATGGCCGCAGCGCGCGGCACGATCTCCGCCGAAGAGGAGGCCCGGCTCGTCGAGGTCCTGACCGAGGTTCCCTCGGCCATGGCGGAGGTGCTTAACCACGACGAGGCGCTTGAGAAGCTTGCGTATGAAATTTCAAAGGCCCGTGACGTCCTCTACCTCGGTCGCGGCGGCGACTATCCGCTGGCGCTGGAAGGCGCGCTCAAGCTCAAGGAAATTTCCTACATCCATGCCGAAGGCTATGCCGCCGGGGAAATGAAGCACGGCCCCATCGCGCTGATTGACGAGGCAGTGCCGATCATCGTGATCGCGCCGTCAGGCCCGCTTTTTGACAAGACGGCCTCCAACATGCAGGAGGTGATCGCCAGGAACGGCAAGGTCATCCTGCTGTCGGACGCCAAAGGCATCAAGGCGCAGGGGCAGGAGGCGACGGCCGCCATCGAACTGCCCGAAGCCGACCCGTTCGTCACGCCGCTTCTCTATGCCATTCCGGTGCAATTGCTCGCCTATCACACGGCGGTGCACAAGGGCACGGACGTGGACCAGCCGCGCAATCTCGCCAAGTCGGTGACGGTGGAGTAGGGCGGGTGAGCGCACGATACACCCATGACCATTGAATTTCGCCCGGTCTCAATGAACGATGCGGCCCTCCTTCTGCGGTGGCGGAATGATCCGCTGACCCGCAAAATGTCTCGCGACACCGGAGAAATTGCCTACGACGACCACGTTGATTGGCTGCGAAAGTTGCTGGCCGACCCGACGCGGCAAATATTCATCGTGCTCAAAGACGGACAAGCCGTCGGTACCGTGCGCGCGGACCGAGACGACGATGTCGCTGAGGTCAGTTGGAGCGTCGCTCCCGAATGCCGAGGGCAGGGGATCGGGAAAGAAATGGTCAAGCAGTTCTGCCAATATATCGGAGGCAGGCTGCGCGCCACGGTGCGGCCGGACAACGAAGCGTCCAGGCAGATCGCCCTTTTTGCCGGAATGTCGCGCAAAAATGTGAATGACCCGGACTTCGACTATTACGAGGGAACGTTCTGAGCGCTGCGACCTGAGATTTGGCGCTGTTGGAGTTGCACCCCCTTTCCCACGGTCGTATGGTTCGTGGAATCAAAACGGTGTCACGACCCCGTGACCGTCCTTGCCGATTCCCCGGTTTTGCGGAAGGGAGTTTTTGCCATGGGCACCATGCTTGAAGAAAAAACCGGACTCGCTCTGCCGTTGGCGTCGCCGGGATTGTTCCGCGAGCAATGCTATATCGACGGCAAGTGGGTGGACGCCGATAGCGGAGAGACAATCAAGGTCACCAACCCGGCGCGCGGCAGCGAGCTCGGCACCATTCCCAAGATGGGCGCGGTTGAAACCCGGCGTGCGATTGACGCCGCCAACGCGGCTTGGCCGGCGTGGCGCGCCAAAACCGCCAAGGAGCGGGCGCAGTTGCTGCGGCGCTGGTTCGACCTGATGATGGCGCACCAGGACGACCTCGCCGTGCTGCTGACGGCCGAGCAGGGCAAGCCGCTCGCCGAAGCGAAGGGCGAGATCGTCTATGCGGCCTCGTTCATCGAATGGTTCGGGGAAGAAGCCAAGCGCATCTATGGCGATACCATCCCCGGCCACCAGCCGGACAAACGGATCCTCGTGTTTCGCCAGCCGGTGGGCGTGGTGGCGGCGATTACGCCGTGGAATTTCCCGTCAGCCATGATCACCCGCAAGGTCGGCCCGGCGCTTGCCGCCGGCTGTCCGATTGTGGTCAAGCCGGCGACCCAGACGCCGCTATTCCGCGCTGGCGCTTGCGGTGCTGGCGGAAGAGGCGGGCGTGCCCACAGGCATCTTTAACGTGGTGACCGGTTCGGCGCGCGCCATCGGCGGGGAGATGACCGGCAACCCGACTGTGCGCAAGGTCACCTTCACCGGCTCCACCGAAGTCGGCAAGATGCTGATGGCAGCAGTGCGCGCGACACCGTGAAGAAGGTGTCGCATGGAGCTTGGCGGCAATGCGCCTTTCATCGTGTTCGACGACGCCGATCTCGACGCGGCGGTCGACGGTGCGATTGCCTCCAAGTACCGCAATACCGGCCAGACCTGCGTCTGCGCCAACCGCCTCCTCGTGCAAGAGCGGTGTCTACGACGCTTTTGCCGAGAAGCTGGGGCAGGCGGTGTCGCAAGCTGCGGATCGGTGATGGCCTTGCCGGCGAGACCGAGCAGGGCCCGCTGATCGACGAAGCTGCCGTGGCCAAGGTCGAAGAGCACATCGCCGACGCCGTCGCCAACGGCGGCCGCGTCGTGGCCGGTGGCAAGCGTCATGCGCTTGGCGGCACGTTTTTCGAGCCCACGATCCTGGCTGACGTGACGCCGGCCATGAAGGTGGCGCGGGAAGAAACCTTTGGCCCGCTTGCCCCGCTCTTTCGGTTCGAGACCGAGGACGAAGCGATCGCCATGGCCAACGATACCGAATTCGGGCTCGCCTCCTATTTTTACGCCCGGGACGTGGGCCGGATTTTCCGGGTCTCCGAAGCCCTTGAATACGGTATCGTCGGCGCCAATACCGGCATTATCTCGACCGAGGTGGCGCCGTTCGGCGGCATCAAGGAGTCCGGCATCGGCCGGGAAGGCTCCAGGTACGGCATCGACGACTTTACCGAGATGAAATACGTCTGCCTCGGGATTTAGTCGTCGTGGCCCTGCCGTTTCCCATAGCTGATCCAGGTTTCCAATTCGAAGATTGAACCCGTTTACCTCGCCGTCCTTCCAACACCTTCGATTCGGACGGCGCAGAAACATCTTGCCCGCTTCTCGTTGCTCCCTACATTGAGGCGGAGCGATAAGCGGAGCGACTTTCCATGTATGATTTCGATTTCTTTGTGATCGGCGCCGGATCGGGCGGTGTCAGGGCGAGCCGGATGGCGTCCAGTTACGGTGCGCGGGTCGGCATTTGCGAGGACTACCGCGTTGGCGGGACCTGCGTGATCCGGGGCTGCGTGCCCAAGAAGCTGCTGGTCTACGCCTCCGAATTCGGCGAGCATTTCGAGGACGCGGCCGGGTTCGGCTGGGACGTGGCCAGCGCGCGTTTCGACTGGCCGACGCTGATTGCCAACAAGGACCGGGAAATCGATCGCCTCAACGGCCTTTATATCCAGACGCTCACAAATGCCGGGGTGGAGCTGATCAATGGGCGCGGGCGGCTCCTCGGCGCCCACGAGATTGAAATTTCGGGCGCGGACGGGACCCGCACTGTCACCGCCGACAAGATCCTGATTGCGACGGGCGGTTGGCCCACCCTGCCGGATATACCGGGCATTGAACATGCGATCACCTCCAACGAGGCGTTTCATCTGTCCGAATTGCCGCGGCGGATCGCGTTGGTGGGCGGCGGCTTTATCGCGCTCGAATTCGCCTGCATCTTCCATGGGATGGGGGCCCGGGCGACAGTCCTTTACCGCGGCGAGCAGATCCTGCGCGGGTTCGACTGGGACGTGCGCAATACCGTCGCCGACGCCATGCGCGGCAAGGGCATGGATATCCGGGTCGAGACCAACGTGACCGCCATCGAGAAGACGGAAGAAGGCCTCACGCTGTCGCTTGACGATGGCGACAGCATCGAGGTGGACGCCGTGATGTTCGCCACCGGCCGCGCGCCGAATACCAAAGGACTTGGGCTTGAAGCGGCGGGGGTCGCGCTTGACGGCAACGGCGCGGTGGTGGTCGACGCTTATTCCCGGTCCACCGCCGCCAACATTTATGCGGTGGGCGATGTGACCGACCGGATCGCGCTCACACCCGTCGCCATCAAGGAAGGCGCGGCGGTGGCCGAAACCCTGTTCGCGGACAGGCCGACGGCGGTCGACTATGCCGATGTGCCGTCGGCGGTGTTCAGCCAGCCGACGTTGGCGACGGTGGGGCTGACCGAGGAAGAGGCCCGTCACAAGCTCGGCGCCGTCGACGTTTACCTCTCGCGCTTCCGGCCGATGAAATACACCCTGCCGGGCCGCGACGAGCGGGCAATGATGAAGCTCATCGTGGACCGCGCCACCGACCGGGTGGTGGGCGCCCACATGGTGGGGCCGGACGCCGCCGAGATTATTCAGGGCGTGGCCATCGCGCTTAAATGCGGCGCCACCAAGGCCCAGTTTGACGCCACGGTGGCGCTTCACCCGTCCTCGGCCGAGGAATTCGTCCTGATGCGGGACCCGGTGCCCGAGAAGGCCGCTGCCGAATAGCGTTGGGGGCGCGCAGGCCAAGAAATTCTGGTAAACTGAGCCTTCGGGCCCTATATGATGCGCTCAAACGCTAACCATTGACTTAAGTAAGATAGATTATGGCAAAAAACTGGAGCCCCACCAGCTGGCACGACAAGCCG
Organism: uncultured Alphaproteobacteria bacterium; assembly: GCA_963746725.1. GTDB lineage: Bacteria > Pseudomonadota > Alphaproteobacteria > Sphingomonadales > Govanellaceae > J090. The sequence goes on from CAVVCF010000010.1 coordinate 74,245, forward strand.
GCCCTGCAGATGCCCAACTACCCGGACAGCGCGGCTGTTACGGCGGTTGAAGCTCAGCTCAGGAACTACCCGCCGCTGGTGTTTGCGGGGGAGGCCCGGCGGTTGACAAAGCAGCTTGGCGAGGTAGCGGAAGGCCGCGCTTTCCTGCTGCAGGGCGGGGACTGCGCCGAAAGCTTTGCCGAATTCCACCCCAACAAGATCCGCGATACCTTCCGGGTCCTCTTGCAAATGGCGGTCGGGCTGACCTATGCCGCCGCCTGTCCGGTGGTTAAGGTCGGCCGTATCGCTGGGCAGTTCGCCAAGCCGCGCTCCGCCAACACCGAAATTCAAGGCGATGTGGAGCTCGACAGCTATCGCGGTGACATCATCAACGCCATCGAGTTTGAGGAGTCGGCCGCCGCCCGGACCCGGAGCGGATGATCAAGGCCTATTCCCAGGCGGCGGCGACGCTCAACCTGCTGCGCGCCTTTGCCCAGGGCGGCTACGCCAACCTCCATAAGGTCCACGCCTGGAACCTCGATTTTGTCGGCAAGAGCCCGTCCGGCGAACGTTACCGCGAACTGGCCGACCGGATCAGCGAGGCGCTTGCCTTCATGGAGGCCTGCGGCGTCACGCCGGATAACACCGCGTCCTTGAGTGGAACGGATTTTTTCACCTCTCACGAGGCGCTATTGCTGCCTTACGAGGAGGCCCTGACCCGCATCGACAGCACCACCGGCGACTGGTACGACACCTCGGCCCATATGCTGTGGGTCGGCGACCGCACCCGTCAGCCCGACGGCGCGCATATCGAGTTCCTGCGCGGCGTTCACAATCCGCTCGGGTGCAAGGTCGGACCCTCGACCGACCTCGACGAGCTGTTGCGGTTGATCGATATTCTCAATCCGGCCAACCAGCCGGGGCGGCTGACCCTGATTTGCCGCATGGGCGTCGACAATGTCGCCAAAAAGCTGCCGAAAATCCTGCGCACCGTCAGCCGCGAAGGCAAAAAGGTCGTGTGGTCCTGCGATCCCATGCACGGCAACACGATCAAGTCGTCAAGCGGCTACAAGACCCGGCCGTTCGATCGGGTCCTGAGCGAGGTTCAGCAGTTCTTCGAAATCCACCGCGCCGAAGGCACCTATGCGGGTGGGGTTCATTTCGAAATGACCGGCCAAGACGTCACCGAATGCACCGGGGGCGCGGAGGAAATCACCGACGAGAAGCTCGCCGACCGCTATCACACCCATTGTGACCCGCGCCTTAACGCGAGCCAGAGCCTGGAGCTGGCGTTCCTGATTGCCGAAGGCCTGAAGGCGGAGCGGGTGGCGCTTGGCGCCAAAGTCGCCGCAGCGTCCTGATCGGCGGGGTGGGGCGCCATGAGCGACCGCATCACCATCGCAATCGCCCAGGTGAACCCCGTCGTCGGGGATATTTCGGGCAATCTGAAACGGATTCGGGAGGTCCGGGCCAAGGCTGCCACCGCCGGGGCCGACCTGGTGGTATTCAGCGAGCTAGTGCTGCTTGGCTACCCACCTGAAGATCTGGTCCTGAAGCCCGCCTTTCAGGTCCGTGCCGAGAAAGCAGTAAGGACCCTTGCAAAGGAAACGGCCGATGGCGGTCCGGCTGTGATCCTCGGGTCCTGCTGGGTGGATGAGGGGCTGGTCTATAACGCCTCTTTCCTGCTGGCCGAGGGCGACATTGCCGCCATTCGCTACAAGTATGACCTGCCCAACTACGGGGTGTTCGACGAAAAGCGCGTGTTCGCGCCGGGGCCGTTGCCGGAGCCTGTGGTTTTGCCCTTGAAAGGCGGGGGCCTGTTACGCCTCGGCGTCATGGTCTGCGAGGACCTGTGGTCGGACGTGGTGGCCGAGCATCTGGCGGAGCGCGACAGCGATATCTTCGTCGTCATCAACGGCTCTCCCTTTGAAGACGCCAAGTTTTCGTCGCGCTTCACCCATGCCGAGGCCCGGGTGCAGGAGAATGGTATTCCGCTGATTTATGTCAACCAGGTGGGCGGGCAGGACGAGCTGGTGTTCGATGGCGCGTCCTTTGTCCTCGGACACGATGGAGCCCCAAGGTTAGTAGCCCCGTCGTGGGCCGAAGACCTGTCGCTCACCCACTGGCACTACGGCTCGCACGAAGGCTGGGCCTGCGAGGAGCGCGCATTCGCGCCAACCTCCGAAGGTCATGAAGCCATCTACCAGGCCATGGTGCTGGGCTTGCGCGACTATGTGAACAAGAACGGCTTTCCGGGGGTACTCTTGGGCATGTCCGGCGGTATCGACAGCGCGGTCAGCGCGGCGGTAGCTGTCGATGCGCTGGGGCCGGAGCGGGTGAGGGGCGTGATGATGCCGTCGCGCTACACCAGCACCGGCAGCGTGAATGACGCGGAGGTAATGGCGGAGCTGATGGGCTTCACCTACGACACCATTGCCATCGAGCCCGCGGTCGAGACCTTCGGCGACATGCTGCGTCGCGTTTTCGCCGGCACCCAGCCCGATACCACGGAAGAAAACATACAGGCCCGCATCCGCGGCATTCTGCTGATGGCGCTCTCCAACAAGTTCGGCCAGATGCTCCTGACCACCGGCAACAAGTCCGAGGTGTCGGTGGGCTACGCCACGCTTTACGGCGATATGGCGGGCGGCTATTCGGTTCTGAAAGACATCTACAAGACCGAGGTTTATGCGCTCGCCCGCTGGCGGAACGAGAACCGTCCCCTGGGCGCGCTCGGGCCCGAAGGCCGGGTGATCCCCGAACATGTGATTACGCGCGCCCCGTCGGCGGAACTCAGGGCCGATCAGACCGACCAGGATTCGCTGCCGGACTACGCCATTCTCGACGATATTCTCTATTGTCTCATCGAAGACGATATGTCTGCCGACGAGATCGCCGCGCGCGGCCACGCGCCCGAGATCGTTGAACGGGTGGAGAAAATGCTGTACGTGGCGGAGTACAAACGGCGCCAGGCGCCCCCGGGGGTCAAGATCACACGGCGGAATTTCGGACGGGACCGGCGCTATCCGATAACAAATCGGTTTAGAACAACGCGGAAACCCATTGAATAAAAAGACAAGAATTTGTTATGAGCATTAAGGTCCGCTTTGCGCCCAGCCCCACCGGCTACCTTCATGTGGGCAATATCCGCACCGCGCTTATCAACTGGCTTTTTGCCCGGAAAGAGGGCGGCACATTCCTGCTGCGCTTCGATGACACGGACGAGGAGCGCTCCCGCGAAGAGTTCGCCCACGCCATCGAAGAAGATCTGCGCTGGCTTGGCCTGGACTGGGACGAGCTCGTTCGCCAGTCGCACCGCTATGAGCATTACAACGAGGCGGTGCGGCGGCTCAAAGACGCGGGCCGGCTTTACCCGTGTTACGAGACGCCCGAGGAGCTGGAGCGCAAACGCAAGCTCCAGCTCGCCCGGCACAAGCCGCCGGTTTATGACCGCGAGGGGCTCAGCCTTTCAGACGAGCAGTATGAGGCGTATGAGCGGCAAGGCCGCAAACCGCACTGGCGGTTCAAGCTCGATGTGCCGGCGCGGGTGGAGTGGACCGATATGGTGCGGGGGCCGACCGGCGTCGATATGGAAAGCCTGTCGGACCCCATCCTGATCCGGGGCGACGGCACGTTTCTCTATATGCTGCCGTCGGTGGTCGACGATATCGAACTTGGCGTGACCCATGTGATGCGGGGCGAGGACCATGTGACCAACTCGGCGGTGCAGGTCCAGCTGTTCGAAGCCTTGGGCGGCGCGGCCCCTGAGTTCGCGCATTTTCCGCTGATTTCCGGGGCTGCAGGCGAGGGGCTTTCGAAGCGCGAAGGCGCGCTCAGCATCCGCGATCTGCGGGGCGACGAAGGGGTGGAGCCGATGGCGATTCTGTCGCTGTTGGCCCGGATCGGCACGTCCGATCCCGTGGAGCCGCGCACCAGTATCGACGATCTGATCGCGGGCTTCGCCATCGACCGCTTTGGCCGCGCCACCGCCAAGTTCGACGAGCAGGAACTTTTGAACCTGAACGCCAAGGTACTGCACGAGCTACCGTTCGACGCCGTGCGGGACCGGCTGGAGGATTTGGGGCTCGAAGGGGTGGACGAGGCGTTCTGGCTGACCGTCCGGCCCAACCTGAAGCGGCTGCGCGACGCCGTGGACTGGTGGCATATCGTCAACGGCCCGGTCATGCCTGAAATAGAAGACGCCGGATTTATTGAAACGGCCCTTGTGCTGATGCCCGACGGGCCCTGGGATCATGAGACTTGGACGCGTTGGGCCGACGCGGTGAAGGCCGAGACCGGAGCCAAGGGCCGGGCCTTGTTCATGCCGCTCCGCCAGGCGCTGACCGGCCGCAATCACGGGCCGGAGATGGGCGCGCTTCTGCCGCTCATCGGGCCGGAGAAGGCGCGGGCCCGGCTTCGGGGGGAGCGGGTATGACGACGCTTAAGGTCTATAACACCGCGACCCGCAAGAAAGAGCCGTTCGAGCCATTGGACCCGGCGAACGTGCGCATGTATGTGTGCGGGCCCACGGTCTACGACTATGCCCATGTGGGCAACGCGCGCCCCGTGGTGGTGTTCGACCTGATGGCGCGGCTGCTGCGCCACATCTATGGCGCGGCTCACGTGACCTACGCGCGCAACATCACCGACATCGACGACAAGATCATGGCCCGCGCGGCGGAGAAGGGCGAAGACATAAACGCCATCACCACCCGATTCGCAGACGCCTATCACGCCGACATGGCGGCGCTGAATGCGCTGCCGCCTGATCTGGAGCCTCGGGCCACCGGCCATATCCCGGCGATGATCGACATGATCGCCCGGCTGATCGACAAGGGCCACGCTTACGAAGCGGACGGCCATGTGCTCTACAACGTGCCGTCGCTTGAAAGTTACGGCAAGCTTTCGGGGCGCAACCGGGACGAAATGATTGCCGGCGCGCGTGTCGAGGTCGCGTCTTACAAGAAGGACCCGGCGGATTTTGTGCTGTGGAAGCCATCGTCGGACGATCAGCCGGGCTGGGACAGCCCGTGGGGGCGTGGCCGGCCGGGCTGGCACCTCGAATGTTCCTGTATGATCGAGAAGAATCTGGGCGAGACCATCGACATTCACGGCGGCGGGATCGACCTGGTGTTTCCGCACCACGAAAACGAAATCGCCCAGAGCGAAGGCGCGCACAATGGCGCGCCCCTGGCGCGCACCTGGATGCACAACGGCTATGTGACGGTCGAAGGCGAGAAGATGTCCAAGTCGCTCGGCAACTTCTTTACCGTCCATGAGCTATTGGAAGAATTTCCGGGCAAGGGGGAGGCGATCCGGCTCCATCTGTTGTCGGCGCACTACCGCCAGCCACTGGACTTTTCCCGTGACGAAATCCGCCAGGCCACCCGTCAACTGGATCGGCTTTATCGTCTTCTGGACGAAGTCGAGGCGCGCGACGCCGCCGTGCCGGAAAGTGTCCTCAACGCACTCCTCGATGACCTCAATACGCCGGAGGCTATCGCTGCAATAAACAAGCAGGCCAATGCGTTAGCGAACGAAACTCAACCAAAATTGAAAGCAGGTCTGAAGGCCGCCTGCGATCTGATGGGGTTGGTGCAACAGGGCGCCAAGACATGGTTTCAGGCCGCGGCAGGAGACGACATCGCTGCCGAAGAGATTAATGCCCTTATTGCCGAACGGGTCGCCGCCCGCAAGGCCCGGGACTTCGCCAGGGCCGACAAGATCCGCGATGATCTGGTGGCCGAGGGCATCATTCTTGAAGACGGGCCTGAGGGAACTACATGGCGGCGGAAATGACACTCCCAAATTGTCATCCCGGAAATGCGCCAAAGAGAAGAGGCGCATTATCCGGGATCCAGGCAGTCCATCAGGTTACACAATGGACCCCGGATCAAGTCCGGGGTGACAACAGTGTTGAGAGGGCGGGGTGGCGATCATGAAACCCGCCATCATCCTTGTCCGCCCGCAGCTCGGTGAAAATATCGGCAAGGCGGCCCGTGCCATGGGCAATTTCGGCCTTGATGACCTGCGCCTCGTGGCTCCGCGCGATGGCTGGCCCAATCCGGACGCGGTGCCGTCCGCTGCCGGCGCCGACCGGATTCTGGACAGCGCGCGCGTATTCGAGAGCGTCGAGGAGGCGATCGCCGATTGCCACGTGGTCTTCGCCACCACGGCGCGCCGGCGCGACATGATCAAGCCAGAGACGACACCGCGCGAAGCGGCGGCAGATATGAATTCACATGGCCGCGTGGGCGTGCTGTTCGGGGCCGAGGCGGCGGGGCTTTCGAATGACGAGGTGGTGCTGGCCTCCACCGTCATCACCTTTCCCTGCAATCCGGATTTTTCCTCCTTCAACCTGGCCCAGGCGGTGCTGCTGGTGGCCTATGAATGGTTTCTGGGCGGGGCAGAGGACGACCACACGCTCTTTCAGGAGGCCACCGAGCCCGCGCCGCGCGAGGAGCTCATCGGTTTTCTCACCCAGCTTGAGGATGAGCTTGACCAGTCCGGCTTCCTCCGCCCGCCAGAGAAGCGCCCGCAGATGGTGCGCAATATCCGCAATATCTTCACCCGGACGCCGATGGCGGATCAGGAAGTGCGCACGCTCCGCGGAATCGTCAAATCGCTTGCTGTTTACGGCCGGTCCCGCGGGAAACAGGGAAAGGTTTGACAACCGCGCCGCCATCGTTATAGTGCGCCCATTCTCGAACGGGCGGAAACGTCCGCATATGCTGTTCTCGACGTCGGGATCGGGCATGTGGCGCAGAACACAACACTTCCAATCATAGCGAAGCGGTTCAGAGACATGTCGAAAAGAGCGAGTTCGAAATACAAACTTGATCGCCGTATGGGCGAGAATATCTGGGGCCGGCCCAAAAGCCCGGTCAACAAACGGGAATATGGACCCGGTGAACACGGTCAGCGCCGTCGCGGCAAGCTGTCCGACTACGGTATCCAGCTCCGCGCCAAGCAGAAGCTCAAGGGCTTCTACGGCAACATCCAGGAAAAACAGTTTCACCGGGTGTACAAGGAAGCTGTCAGCATGTTGCAGGGGAACACCGGTGATAACCTGATCGGGCTTCTGGAGCGCCGGCTTGATGCCGTGGTGTATCGGGCCAAGTTCGTGCCGACGGTGTTTGCGGCCCGCCAGTTCGTCAACCACGGCCACGTCAAGGTCAATGGCCAGAAGGTGACGATCCCGAGCTATCGGGTAAAGCCCGGCGACGTGCTCGAGGTCAGGGAAAAGTCGCGGTCCATGCCATTGGTGCTCGAAGCGATCGAAAGCCCGGAGCGTGACGTGCCGGACTATATCGACGTCGACACCAAGGGTATGAAAGCGACCTATACCCGTATCCCGGTTCTATCCGACGTACCCTATCCGGTGCACATGGAACCGAACCTGGTGATCGAGTTTTACTCGCGCTAGGCGACGGTCAGAGAGTTCGAAAAATGATCGGCGCGCGGCCCTTTGGACTGCGCGTTTTTCGTTGCGCACCCTGGTGCAGCAATCCTTTGCCAAGATTGCACCCATCGCGGAAGACGCGGCCGCTCTGTTCTATGACCGGCTGTTTACCCTCGATCCATCGCTCAGGTCCATGGTCAACGGCGCTCCTTGAGGTAGGTAATGCCTCTTTCTACACCAACGCCATACAACCAATCATCCGAAATAAAACACGAAAGCGGGAATCCAGTTTTTTCCGAGAATCTGGATTCCGGGTCTACGCTTACGCTACGCCCGGAATGACGGCCTTTTGTGAAGTGCGACCGAACGCCCGATCAGGCGGCGTACTGGACGCCCTTCTGATCGAAAAGCTGGGTCAGTTCGCCTGATTCCGCCATTTCGCGGATGATGTCGCAGCCGCCGATGAATTCCCCCTTAACGTAAAGCTGGGGGATCGTCGGCCATGGCTGAATTCCTTGATCCCTTCGCGCAAGGAGGGGTCCTGGAGCACGTCCACGCCCCTGAACGGGACCTGGAAGTAATCCAGAATCTGAACGACGGCCGAGGAGAAACCGCACTGGGGGAACTGCGGCGTGCCCTTCATGAACACCACCACTTCGTTGGTGTCGATGTCGTTCTGAATACGGTCGAATACCGGATTTGTCGCCATGGGGATTCCATCCAATCTCTGTTCTAGGGCCTACACGGTCTCGGGCGCGGAGGTTTGCAGGGCAAGGGCATGCAAGTCCCCACCCATTTTGCCTTCCAGCGCCTTGTAAACCAACTGATGCTGCTGAATGCGGCTTTTTCCAACGAATTCTTTTGATATGACATGGGCGGCATAATGGTCGCCGTCTCCACGCAAATCCTCAATCAACACCTTGGCGTCAGGAAGACTTTCCTTGATCAACCGCTCGATCTGTTGGGCAGACATAGGCATAAGGCTAAATTCACTCGTATTTGTGCACCGGCGGCGGGCCGGGCCAGTTCAAGCGTTTCCCATATAGTGGGGCAACCAGCCTTCGTGAATGTCCCGCAGCTCTGACAGAGATATAAGGGTTTCTCCCCCAAGGTTCAACGTGTCACCGCCAACCGTGCCGATCGCCTTCACGGGCACGCCGGCCTTGGCGGCCGCAGCCTCGAACGCATCGCCGTCCGCGATTTCCACAAGATAGCGCGCCTGATCCTCACCATACAGGGCGGCATGGGGGCTGAGCGCGCCGAAATCCAAGTTGATGCTGACGCCCAGGTCGCCGGCAAGCGCCATTTCCGCCGCCGCGACCAGCAGCCCGCCATCGGAGAGATCGTGGCAGGCTGCGACCCCGCCCACCTCGATAAGGCCGCGCACGAAGTCGCCGTTCTTGCGTTCGACGGCAAGGTCCACTGGCGGGGGCGGGCCGTCTTCGCGCCCGCAGACTTCGCGGAGATATAGGCTCTGGCCCAAATGCCCGGCGGTCTCGCCCACCAGGTAGAGCCGGTTACCCGCCGATTTCACGGCGATTGACGTCATGACGTCAATGTCTTTCAAAAGGCCCACACCGCCAATGGCCGGGGTTGGCAGGATGCCTTCGCCGTTGGTTTCGTTGTAAAGCGAGACATTGCCCGAAACGACCGGGAAGTCGAGCGCGCGTGCAGGCCTCGCGCCATGCCCTCGAATGGCGCCGACGAACTGCCCCATGATCTCGGGCGTTCCGGGTTGCCGAAATTCAGGCAGTCGGTGATGGCGAGCGGCGTCGCGCCGGCCGCGGTAAGATGTTGCGCTAGGCTTCGGCGACCGCCTGCTTGCCGCCTTCATAGGGATCGGCGTAGCAATAGCGCGGCGTGCAGTCGGTGGTGATCGCAAGGCGCCTTGTCGGTCCCGTGGACGCGCACCACCGCCGCGTCGCCGCCCGGGCGCTGGATCGTGTCGGCCATGACCATGTGGTCATATTGTTCCCAGATCCAGCGCTTGCTGGCCAGGTCCGGGCAGGCCATCAGACTTGAGCAGCGTTCGATAATCGAGTTCGCGAGCGGGGACGTCGCCTAGCGCCGGCGGCCGGCGGGCGTCGGCTGCCACGGCCGGTCATATTCGGGCGCCTCGTCGGCCAGCGGGGCGACCGGAATATCGCCGACAATTTCGCCGTTGTGCCTCAAGCGTCAGCCGCCCGGTGTCGGTGATCCGCCGATGACGGCGAAATCCAGATCCCATTTGCGGAAGATCGCCTCGGCCTTGGCCTCGCGAGCCGGGCTTCAGGACCATCAGCATCCGCTCCTGGCTTTCGGACAGCATCATTTCGTAGGGCGTCATGCCCTCCTCGCGCTGGGGCACCTTGTCGAGGTTCAAGTCGAAGCCCGACGCCGCCCTTGGACGCCATTTCGACCGACGACGAGGTGAGCCCCGCCGCGCCCATGTCCTGAATGGCGACGATCGCGTCGGTCGCCATCAGTTCGAGGCAGGCCTCGATCAGCAGCTTTTCGGTGAACGGGTCGCCGACCTGCACGGTCGGGCGCTTTTCTTCCGCATCCTCGCTGAAATCGGCGGACGCCATGGTCGCGCCGTGGATGCCGTCGCGCCCGGTCTTGGAGCCGACATAGACCACCGGATTGCCGATGCCCGCGGCGGCCGAATAGAAGATCCTGTCGGTGCGGCGAGGCCCACGGTCATCGCATTGACCAGGATATTGCCGTTATAGGCGTCGTGGAAGGTGCGTTCCCCGCCGACGGTGGGCACGCCGACGCAATTGCCATAGCCGCCGATGCCCGCCACCACGCCCGACACCAGATGCCGCGTCTTGGGGTGGTCGGGGCTGCCGAAGCGCAGCGCGTTCATGTTGGCGACCGGCCGCGCGCCCATGGTGAAGACGTCGCGCAAAATGCCGCCGACGCCCGTCGCCGCGCCCTGATAGGGCTCGATGTAGGACGGGTGGTTGTGGCTTTCCATCTTGAAGATGGCGGCCTGGCCGTCGCCGATGTCGATCACGCCGGCGTTCTCGCCCGGCCCCTGAATCACCCAGGGCGCCTTGGTCGGCAGCTTCTTAGAGCCACAGCTTGGACGACTTGTAGGAGCAATGCTCGGTCCACATCACCGAGAAGATGCCAAGCTCGGTTATGGTCGGCTCGCGTCCCATGACGGTGAGATCAGGTCATATTCTTCGACGTGAGGCCGTGCTCGGCCACCAGGTCGGGGTGATTTCCACTGCGGCGCGGTCCTTGACGTCGGTGGCTGTCATTTCGGGCGTTACTCGGTTCAATTCAGTTCAGGGCCTCGACCAGGCTTTCGAAGAAGCCGCGGCCGTCGGTGCCGGTGAGCTCCGGCTCGATCATGCGCTCGGGATGCGGCATCATGCCGAGCACATTGCCGGCCGCGTTGTAGATCCCGGCAATATTGCGTTGCGGAGCCGTTGGGGTTACTTTCCGCCGTTGCCGTGCCGGCCTCATCGCAATAGCGCACGGCGATCCGGTTTTCGTCTTCAAGGCGCTCGAGCGTATCCTCGTCGGCGAAATAGTTGCCGTCATGGTGGGCGATGGAATGCGGATCACCTCGCCCTGATGGTAACGGTTGGCGAACGCGGTGTCGGTGCGCTCGACCTTCAGATGCACGTCCCGGCAGACGAATTTGAGTCCGGCGTTGCGCATCAGCGCGCCGGGAAGCAGCCCGGTTTCGGTCAGCACCTGAAAGCCGTTGCAAATGCCCAGACCGGTACGCCCTTGTTGGCCCGGGCGATCACTTCCTTCACCACCGGGGAGCGCGCCGCCATGGCGCCGGCGCGCAGATAGTCGCCATAGGAAAACCCGCCGGGCAGCGCAATCAGGTCGACATCGTCGAAATCGGCGTCGCCGTGCCAGACCATCAGCGGTTTGACCCCGGTGATCTTTTCCAGCGCCACGGCAATATCGCGGTCGCAGTTCGAAGCCGGGAAAACAATGACGGCGCTTTTCATTCAGTCCACCAGGTCTATGGTGTAATTCTCGATCACGGTGTTGGCCAGGAGCTTCCGGCACATGTCATCGAGCGATGCGCGCGCCTTGTCCGCATCGGGCTCGGTGAGCTCCAGTTCGATGAACTTGCCCTGGCGGACGTCGTCGACGCCGCCGAAGCCGAGCGCGCCGAGCGCATGCTGGATGGCCTTGCCCTGCGGGTCGAGCACGCCCGGTTTCAGGGTCACATGAACACGTGCTTTCAAGACGTCTTTCCTTGATTTCAGTCCGACTTGTCGCTTTGCGGATCGATCCGGATGCCCAGGCGCCGGGCGATTCCTGATAGGCTTCGGCCACGCCGCCGAGATCGCGGCGGAACCGGTCCTTGTCCAGTTTTTCGCCTGTCATCGCAGTCCCACAGCCGGCAATTGTCCGGGCTGATCTCGTCGGCGACAGGATCGGCGGCGCTCGAACTCGTTCGTCCCAATAGCGGCCGAATTCGAGCTTGAAATCGACCAGCTTGATGCCGATGCCGGCAAAAAGCCCGGACATGAAATCGTTGATCCGGATGCGTCAGGTCCGACGATATCGTCCATCTCCTGCGGGCCCGCCCAGCCCAAGGCGGTGATATAGTTCTTCGCGCGACCAGCGGATCGCCCAGCTCGTCGTCCTTGTAGCAGAATTCGATGATCGTGCGGGGCAGGGCGGCGCCTTCCTCGATCCCCAGCCGCTTGGAGAGCGAACCGGCCGCGACGTTGCGCACGATCACCTCGAGCGGGATGATCTCGACCTCGCGGATCAGCTGCTCGCGCATGTTCAGGCGGCGGATGAAGTGGGTCGGAATGCCGATATTGCCGAGCAGCGTGAAGAATGCTCGGAATGCGGTTGTTGAGCACGCCCTTGCCTTCGATCGTGCCCTTTTTCTCGGCGTTGAAGGCGGTGGCGTCGTCCTTGAAATACTGGACATGCGTGCCGGCTTCGGGCCCCTCGTACAGGATCTTGGCCTTGCCTTCATAGATCTGGCGGCGGCGGGACATGCGCACGGACCTTTCTCTGTATTCGGATAGCTTGATATCATAAAAGAATTGCTGCCTTGGGCGTCGGGACCATAGCCCATTCGCATGGCCGATACAACGCCGGAAAGCGCCGAAAAAACCGGATTTGGGCGGAGACTTTTATCCGGTTGATTTGGAGGCGGCGAACGGGTACCTAAGGGGCAGGAATTGACTGAGGAGTTGACCTATGTCGCAGTTCAACGAACGCGCAAAAAGCTTCGAATCCAAGTTTGCCCATGACGAGGAACTGGCGTTCAAGGCGCAGGCGCGGCGCAACAAGCTGTTGGGCCTGTGGGCGGCGGAGCTGATGGGGCTTTCGGGCGCAGATGCCGAAGCCTACGCCAGGGAAGTGGTTAAGGCCGACTTCGAGGAAGCGGGCGACGAGGACGTGTTCCGCAAGATCCGCGCGGACTTTGACGCCAAGGGCGTTGACCAGTCCGACCACCAGATCTGCCGGGAAATGCAGAACAAGCTCGACATCGCCCGCGAACAGATCTGGAAAGAGGTTAAGTAACGCCTCTAACAATTTGATCTAAAATGAAAAGCGCCGATTTTCCGGCGCTTTTTTTGGCCCCCTTCTGTCATTCCCGCGCCCCCTTCCATCATTCCCGCGAAGGCGGGAATCCAGTGGGTGTTGGCATTGGGCTCCGGAATAGAGGCCATTTCATCACAGTCGTTCCTGACTCCTGCCCCGAAATATTCAGGGCAGTTATTTTCTGACCTGCTGTGCGCGTTGAGAGGCTGTACTGGATTTCCCGCTTTCGCGGGAATGACAAACAAGGAAAGTCGCGTCGGGAATGACAGGTTAAGATAGGGTGCGTTATCCGAACACCCGCTTGAAGATCGTGTCCACGTGCCTGGTGTGATAGTCGAGGTTGAAGAGAAACGAGCGCGCTGTAAACGTGCCGTAGATTGGCCGCTCATAGCTCATGCTATTGCTCTGAATTACGATGCTACTTGCCATGCCTGCACTCTTCAGACGGACATGTATTATTGACCATGCAGCAAGAATCGCTACTGCTGAGGCGCTGCCACCGAAAACGGATTCGGTGTGATTGATGTTGGGCGCCAGGGGGGCGCTCAGAATAACCCTTTCCTCCTCGGCCTCGATCACACTGACTTGCATGGCCTGCGAGAGCGGTATATTTTCATGCAGGTACTGCTCAAGCTCTTGCGGGTTCATTGGCACCTCCTCTTTAAAATCATATCGTATAACCTGCCAGGCCATTTTGGAAATGGCAAAAGCCGCTGTCGACCATAAATAAATTACAGCGAGAACAGCAAACTATTTGTTGATTATGCCCTTAAAGCAAAAAAGATCGCCAGGCGTATTTTCGTTTCATTGGGCTTCAAACTCAAATATGAGCGTGTTTATCTTCTTTCGTTGCTACCGCGTACATGACGTTCGTTTCTATTGAATTTAACCTGCCCTTCAACAAGTCGTGACAAATTTCGCTCGCGCACCCGATTAAAGATATCTTTGACTGATTTGATTCTTCGGGACTTTGGCTTGACCGAAGCCGGACATATCCACCAACTGCCCACACAACGGCTATTCAAATTATTCGGCGCGGATGCAGTATTGTTTGTCACCATCAAAGACTGGAGCAGTGCTTTGGAAATCTCAGCAGCAGGTCGTTCATAGTTCTGGGGGTAATGATTTGATCAGCATGGCAGTAAGTGCTGCCATAAATGCAATGCTCACCGATTTTTTGCCGCTGGCACGACAAGCCAATAACCAGGTTTTTTTGCCATCCAGTGGTTTGCCCGCAGGTCCTTATCACCCTGAATATGGCAAGGATCAAGACAAGTATTGATGCCCGTTTGTTAAATGGAGTATTCATCTTGGCATCAACGTTGATGATGCGTCGGAAATATCGGAACAATCTGAAGTCAAAGCCCGCACTTTATAAAATGCGAGCGACCGATTTTTGGGGCGATTGAATTTTTATTGCAACAACCGACTGTCTGGAGATGGCCCAGACTGTATCAGTCTCCTCATATTTCCAAGAGAAGGAAAGAACAAAAATATATCCAATGTGGCGTTGCGGCATGATTGGTCGACTTCATCGTAACATTTAGAGCAAATACTCATAGGCGCTTAGAGCTGCTTTAGCCCCTTCACCGATGCAGATCAGCACCTGTTCGACGAAAACGTCCGTTACATCGCCCGCGGCAAAAACGCCTGGGCACGAAGTGGCGCATTTACTGTTAACTGCAATACGGCCCTGGCTGTCGGTTATACCCAGATCTGTGGCGAATTGTGAATGAGGTATCAGACCCAACTCGACAAATAGACCGTCCACCAGAATTTCTTCAGTCGCTTGCTCTCTCTGCACAACGAGGCTTTCGACATATTCCGGGCCCCGGATTTCAAGCAGTTCGGCATTTTCGTATATCGTCACGTTAGGATGTGCGCTCAGTTTCCTGCCTAATGTTGAATCCATGTTGCCGGGCTCAGGCAGCAGCAGATATACATGTTTGGCGATGGTCGCCAATTCTGCCACGGCACGGAGCGCGCGGCCGCTGCTGCCGTAAACAGCAGCTGTTTTTTCGATGAATAGCTGGGCATGGCTGATGGCCGAATAAGACAGCCCCTTTCCGATCAACCGCGCTTCACCGGGCACGTCAAGGCGTTGTGGCGTAGCGCCGGTGGCGATCACGATGCAGCGGGCCTCATAGCGCGTGCCGCTCCGGGTCAGGACGACGAAGTGCCTGCTGCAAGGTTCGATTTTGGTGACGCAATCTATACGGTGCGCAAATTGCAGATATTCCAGTTGCCGTTTGAATTTTTCCACTACGTCCGCGCCGCTGATGACTTCGTGACCTTCAAAGCCTTTTAGCTGCAGATGATAATTTACTTTACCGCCCAGGTCTTCGCTGATCAACAGGGTTTCCAGACGTTTGTGCAATGCATAAACGGTGGCAGTCAAACCTGCCGGACCGCCGCCGATGATTATCAGGTCATACATAGTAGCCTCCTCTTTCATTCAACCGGTCAAGCCGCTAGGGAATCGCTGATTAAATCCCTACTATGAGATAATAATAGCACCGAATAACCTGACCAGCGGACGAAATGCCATGCCGATACAAACCAGCTTTGCCGATCTTGAATACCATTGCAAAAAACGCCAAACCCGACGCGAGCTGTTTTTGACGGAGATGGAACAGGTCGTACCCTGGTCTTCGTTATTGTTCCAGATCGAACCGTACTATCCCAGTACTGGTCGCCGCGGTCGGCAGCCAATGCCCTTGGCCAGTATGCTGCGTATCCACTGTATGCAACAGTGGTTCAGTTACTCGGACCGGCAAATGGAAGATGCGTTGTATGAGATCGACAGCATTCGCCGTTTTGCAGGCTTTGGCAGCGTCACCGATGCATTGCCGGACGAGACCACGATTCTCAACTTTCGCCATTGGCTCGAAAAACACAGCCTGACTGCAGTCCTGCTCAACACACTGAACAGCCACTTGAAAGCACAGGGCTTGCTGATTTCCAAGGGCACGATGGTCGATGCCACCATTATTCATGCGCCCAGTTCCACCAAAAACAAGGATAAATCAAGGATAAATCACGTGATCCGGACATGCATCAAACTCGAAAAGGCAAGCAATGGTATTTCGGCATGAAAATCCATATAGGCGCCGATGTGAACTCCGGTGCTGTCCACACGGTGACCACAACAGCAGCCAATGTAGCCGACATCAATGAATTGCCCAAGCTGTTGCGAGAGGATGACCAAGTCATCTTTGCGGATGCCGGTTATACCAGTGATGAATACAGGCGTGGAGCCCGGCATCTGGGTATGCGTTGGTGCGTCAATGACAAGCGCAAACCCGGCAAAAACCTGTCGGCCAGCCAGAAAAAGCGCAACCGCAAACAGTCCTCGGTTCGAGCGCGCGTGGAGCATGTTTTCCGGGTGATCAAACAGCAATTTGGCTTTCAAAAGACCCGTTATCGTGGTCTGAAGAAAAACGCGTCGCAGGTCAACTTATTGGTTGGTCTGGCGAATCTTTACATGCTCAGGCGGCAGCTGATGGCGACCTGAGGGCAAAATGCGTCTGCCGTTTCCCGATAACGGTGGATTAAGAAGAAAAATCGGGAAAAACGGTTATAAATACCATTTATTGTGCATTGCCAGACAGTGATTTCTGAAAAATTCAGCTTGTCTGGCAATTGTGGCTGAAAAGCGATTTATTCAGCGCTTCCCTAGGGGTTGACAGCGCAAACCATTGACTCATTCCGGCAGTTTCCTGATAAAACCTTCTTGCATCATCATAGAGGTAAGGTCGCGCGCCCGTTTGATGATGCCGGAAGCTTGTTCGAACTCTTGCTCGGCTGTCAGGATCAGCCCCGCGAGCCCCTGCTGTTGCGCTTGCATCGCCACCGCGACCGCGATGCGCGGGAAAAGTTGCCATTCGTCCATGCTCGGCAAAATATACTCAGGATTAAGCCCTTTATCCTCGGCTGTCTGGGCTATGGCTTGCGCAGCCGCCAGACACATTTCGTTGCTAATGGTCTTGGCACGGCAGTCCAGCGCGCCGCGAAAAATACCGGGAAAGCCGAGCGAATTGTTCAGTTGGTTGGGAAAATCGGAGCGACCTGTCGCCACGACTGCGGCCCCGGCTTCTTGCGCCTCCCACGGCCAGATTTCCGGTATCGGATTGGCGCAGGCAAAAACAATCGCATTGCTGGCCATGGTGCGAACCCAGGCTTTCTGGATGATCTCCGGCCCGGGCGAAGAAAATGCGACGCAGACGTCCGCGCCCCGCAGCGCCTCGGCGATTCCACCGGTGCGGCCTTCTGCATTAGTGATATGGCACAGTTTCCACTGATCCACAAATTCGGCCTTACGCTGGGCGATGTCTGCCCGATCTTTATGCAGCAGGCCTTTTATGTCCACGAAATAGCATAACGCGGGGTCGACGCCGGAGGCAAAAAACAAGCGACTAGTGGCAATATTGGCGGCACCGGTGCCGATAAAGGCAATTTGCACCTCGCCGATTTTTTTGCCCACCAGCTTTAAGGCGTTGATCAAGGCGGCCAGGGCGACAGTCGCCGTGCCTTGTTGATCATCATGCCAGATGGGGATCTCGCAGCTGGCGCGCAGGGTGTCGAGGATTCGAAAGCATTTGGGTTGGGAGATGTCTTCGAGATTGACGCCGCCGAAAGAAGGTTGCAAGAGCCGGACCGTGTTGATGATCACGTCCGGGTCTTTGCTGTCGAGCATCAGCGCGACACTGTCCACGCCGCCCAGATACTTGTAAAGCAGCGCCTTGCCCTCCATGACCGGCAAGCCCGCCTTGGGCCCGATGTCGCCCAGTCCCAGCACGCGCGTAGCATCGCTGACGATCGCGATCATGTTGCCTTTGTTGGTGAATCGATACACCAACTCGGGATCAGCCTGAATCGCCTTGCACGGAGCGGCGACGCCCGGGGTATACCAAATGGCAAAATCGTTGAAATCGCGTATGCGGCATTTGACTGCCGTTTCTACTTTGCCGCGATAGAAAGGATGGTACAGCATGGCATCGACAGCAGGCTTATTGGCTTTTGCCAGCAATTCTTCTTTGGTCGGCATAGCGTTTACCCTCTATCGTCCGAAAAAAACAGCCTATTCAAATCCGCTTTATTCCATCCGCGCCATCAAGCAATAATTGATGACATTACGTGTACCAGGCGAGGCGGGCCAGCCTGATTTTGCCACGTACTGTATTAAGACGCACGGAATAATGAGCACCGCATCCTTTCAGGAAACTTACTCAACTAACGTATTTTTTCATCGCATCCTCTTTTTGGGCTTCGAAGCAACACCAATAGGGAAGATTGAGTTTCTATGTGCAAAATAATAGCTTCCTTTCTAAGCTATTTTATTAGATATATCAAATTATTAGTTCCACGCGTCGGCTGAGCTTTTTGCCAAAACTTGAGCGACCGTTTTATGAGCATAAATGCCATTCAAGTAAATTTGCCGAGAGGCCGGTTATGG
>CAVVCF010000011.1:0-251961 GCA_963746725.1 uncultured Alphaproteobacteria bacterium
GGTGTTATGTTGGCCTGGTTCGGTTGGTCTTGCTGGTGGATGATCGCATCCACCGCCATGAAACCGATGTTATGCCGGTTGCCGGCGTACCGGGTCCGGGATTTCCGAGTCTCGACCAGAAGTAACATGGGCCTGTCACGCCTGCCGCGTCGCACCCTCTTGGGGCACGGCGCCGAGGCGGCTCATTCCTCGTCTTCTTTGGGCTCTTCAGCCTCTTCAGCTTCGCCCTCGCCCTCGGCGGCTTCAGCTTCCGCTTCCGCAGCTTCTGCCGCTTCCGCCTCTTCCTCTTCCTCGCTCTTGAGTGCGCTCGGGGCGACCACGGTGGCGATGGTGAAGTCGCGGTCGGCGATCACCGGGATCACGCCCTCGGGCAGCGTCACCGAACTGATGTGGATGCTGTCGTTGATATCGAGGCCGGTGAGGTCGATGATAATGGCGTCGGGAATGGCGCTCGCCGGGCAGGTGAACTCAATTTCGTGACGAACGATGTTAAGCACGCCGCCACGCTTGAGGCCGGGCGACTCTTCATCGTTGATGAATTCCACCGGCACCATAATGTCGATCTTGGCGTCCTTGGCAAGCCGCAGGAAGTCCACGTGGGTCGGGCGGTCGGTCACCGGATGCAGCTGGATATCGCGGGGCAGAACGCGTTCGGTCTTGCCTCCCACCGTGATATCGATGGTGCTGTTCATGAAGTGGCCGTGGTGGATCACTTTCCGCAGCTCGTTCTGGGAGAGCGTGATGGACACCGGGGATTTCTTGTCGCCGTAAATCACGGCGGGCACGCGGCCGGCGCGGCGAGCGGCTCGGGCGGACCCCTTACCGACCCGTTCGCGCGCTTCCGCATTAAGCGATAGCGTCTCGGACATTGTATTCTCCTCGTCGATCAAAATCCGCACGCCTCCAGGGGTGCGCGCGACCGTCAGAGCGCGCTTTTAGCGCGCCTGCAAGCGAAACTCAACTGTTTCGTGACCTTAATGAAAGAGGACCGAGACCGAGCTTTCGTTGCTGATCCGGTTCATCGCCTCGCCGATCAGCGGCGCGATGCTGATGTGGCGGATCTTGTTGCAGGCCCTGATGCCGTCGTTGGCCTTGATGCTGTCGGTGATGACGAGCTCCTTCATCGCCGAGTTCTCGATCCGCTCCAGCGCCTTGCCCGAAAGCACGCCATGGGCCACGTAGGCGCTCACGTTGGTGGCGCCCTCCTTAATGAGCGCGTCAGCAGCATTGCACAGCGTGCCGGCGGTATCCACGATATCGTCGACCAGGATACAGCTCTTGCCCTTGACGTCGCCGATGATGTTCATCACCTCCGATTCGTTGGCCTTTTCCCGGCGCTTGTCGATGATGGCGAGCGGCACGCCCCCATTGCCGAGCCGTTTGGCGTGGGCCCGGGCGCGCACGACGCCGCCGACGTCCGGCGAGACCACCACCAGTTTGTGCACGTCGTAGTGCGCCTTGATGTCCTTACATAAGACCGGTGCGGCGAACAGGTTGTCGGTCGGGATATCGAAAAATCCCTGAATCTGCCCGGCATGCAGGTCCATGGTCAGCACCCGGTCGGCGCCGGCCACCGTGATCAGGTTGGCCACCAGCTTGGCCGAGATCGGTGTCCGCGGTCCCGGTTTGCGGTCCTGGCGGGCGTATCCGAAATAGGGGATCACCGCCGTGATGCGCCGCGCCGACGACCGTTTCAGCGCGTCGATGATGATCAGAAGCTCCATCACATGGTCATTGGCCGGATACGACGTGGACTGGATGACGAACACGTCTTCGCCGCGCACGTTCTCGTCCACCTCGACAAAAATCTCGTGGTCGGAGAAGCGGCGGATATCGGCTTTGACGAGGGGCAGTTCAAGGTACGCCGCAATGGCTTCGGCGAGGGGGCGGTTACTGTTCCCGGCCAGAATCTTCATGCTGGCATGTTCCATTTGATCAAAACAGGGGCCGCGCCGCCCGAGGAGCCGACGCCGGCGCATCGAAATTGCGGCGGACTTTATCAGGCGGTCACAGAACTGTAAACTTCTTA
Organism: uncultured Alphaproteobacteria bacterium; assembly: GCA_963746725.1. Lineage (GTDB taxonomy): Bacteria > Pseudomonadota > Alphaproteobacteria > Sphingomonadales > Govanellaceae > J090. The sequence continues at coordinate 2,030 of CAVVCF010000011.1, forward strand.
TGCCGCTCAATTTTCCATGCCCGCGTGCAGCATGATGGCCGAAATCTGACGCCCGTAATCGGGTTCGCGGGCGTGGGTGGCGCGTCGATAGCTGAAAAACAGCGCCGGGTCGTTGTAGGTGTCACGGCCGAGCGCGTCGATGGTCTCAATGCCCGCCGCGGCAAGGCGGCTCGTGACGAAGCCTTCGAGGTCGAACTGCCAATGCCCATCCCGCGCGCCCGGACCAAAAAACGCCGCGTTCGCCGGGTCGGCGTTAAGGAACTGGGTGCGAAAGGCGTCACTCACCTCATAGGAGTCTTGCGCGATGGCGGGGCCGATCGCTGCGGCAATGCGCGCGCGCGTCGCGCCAAGCGCTTCCATGGCGCTCACTGTCGCCTCAATCACGCCGGTGAGCGCCCCTTTCCAGCCGGCGTGGGCCGCGCCGACAACGCCGGCTTCCGCGTCAGCAAACAGCACCGGCGCGCAATCGGCGGTCAGGATGCTGAGAATCACGCCCGGCCGGTTGGTGACCATCGCGTCGGCCTCGGGCCGGGCGTCGGTGGCGAACGGTTCGGTAACGGTGACCGCGTGGTTGCTGTGGATCTGGTAAAGGGTGAGGAGCGGGGTATCGTCCTTGCCAAGACTGGCGGCGACGCGGTGGCGGTTTTCAGCGACGGACGCCGGATCATCGTCCGATCCCAGCCCGCAGTTGAGCGATTCGTAGATGCCCTTCGACACCCCGCCCTCGCGGGTAAAGAAGCCATGGCGGATGCGCCCTCCGGCGAGCGCGTGACTTTCGAAGCGGGGAAGATCAGGCGGGTTTCGGGTCATGGGGCGTCAAATCCTGCGGGTTCGGGCCATGGCTTGGCCGTGACGGCCGCGACCTTGAACAGGGTACCCATCTCGTCTGCTCCCACCAAGCGTTTGAGTGCAGACTGGATCTCTTTCCCGCGCTCCGGTGCCGCCGCCGACAGCCGCCCGGCGCGCGCCTTAATGCCAAGCGCTTTCAGGAACGCACCCTGGGTGACGGGGCCATGAACGCCGAGCCCGGCCTCGGCCGCTGCCCTTGCAATCCGGGCAAAGTCCACGTGCGCGGTGAGGTCGGCGTCGCCCGGCGCATCGAACGGATCGGCATATTCGTGTCCCGCCACCGCCTGCAGGGTTTCGCCCGCGCCGGAGCGGACATGGCCGTAGTCGATGAACAGGGCCGCGCCGCCCCACGCCGTCAGGTGCGCGCCAAGGTCGCCGATGAGGTCGAGCGCACCCGCGCAAAGCTCCACCACGCTGCCCTCAGGGCTCTCTCTAAGATCATCCGGAATCAGCGCTTCCAGGGGGGACGGCGCATCCGCCAGTGTGGGCACAAGCTGTTTCCCCGTCGCATCGAGACCGACCATCCGCTCCCGCCAGTCCGTGGAGGTCCGCACCAGCTGATGGATGGGCAGCGCGTCAAGGAATTCGTTTGCGACAATGATCGTCGGCCCCTCCGCTTCGGCGAGCGCCTGGCCCAGGGTGGTATGCCATCGCGCCTCCTGGCCGCTGAGCGCCGCCTGCTGCTTTGCTTTCAGTACCGGGCTCATTTCCACCAGATGGACGTGCAATAAGTCGGCAAGGCCCGGCATGACGGCGATCGCGCGAAGCGCATCGGCCATCAGCGTGCCGCGGCCGGGTCCAAGCTCGATCAGATGAAAGGGCGCGGGCCCGCCCGCGCGCTGCCACAGGTCGGCGACCCAGAGCCCGATCAGTTCGCCGAACATCTGGCTGACCTCGGGCGCGGTGATGAAGTCTCCGGCGTGCCCGAGCGGGTCCTGCTTCATATAATAGCCGTGTTCCGGATGGCCCAGCGCCAGCGTCATATAGCGGGCGACCGACATCGGTCCTTGGCGGTGGATGGTCTCGATCAGATGGGTCTTGAGCGCGTTCATTGACCGTCGGATACAGCCTTGCGGTATGGGCGGATCACAAGATAGAGGCCGAACAGCGCCACCGGGATGGACAGCAACTGGCCCATGGTCAAACCGCCGACCAGGAATCCGATCTGGGCGTCGGGCTGGCGGACCAGTTCAACTACGGTCCGGGCGAGCGCATATCCGATCAGGAAGACCCCGGTGAGCGCGCCGGCCCGCTCCCGAAGCCGGGTGAAATGAAAAAGAAGCGACAACACGGCGAACAGGACAAGCCCTTCAAGCGTTGCCTCGTACAACTGGCTCGGGTGGCGCGGAAGGGGCCGCCGTGCGGGAACACCATGGCCCAGGGCACGTCGGTGACCCGCCCGTAAAGCTCGCCGTTGATGAAGTTGGCGATCCGCCCGAGCCCGAGCCCGATGGGAACCACGCAGGAAATGCGGTCGGTAAATTTAAGAAGCGGGATGCCGCGCCGCCGGGTGAACCAGATCATCGCGATCGAGGTTCCGACAAGCCCGCCGTGGAACGACATGCCGCCATCCCAGACCCGAAGCGCTTCGGCCGGATGGGCCATGTAAAAGTCGAAATTGTAGAACAGCACGTAGCCGATGCGCCCGCCAAGCACGATCCCGATCATCGCCCACAGCACGAAATCATCCACGTCGATGCCCCGGCATATGGGGTTTTTCTCGCGGATCAGCAGGCGCATGTAGGCCCAACCCAGAATGAGCCCCAAGATGTAGGCCAGAGAATACCAGCGGATGGCAATCGGGCCCCACGAGACGATCACCGGATCAATGTTGGGATAAGTCAGAAACGCGGACGTCAGAGATCTTAAACAACGGGAGGCTCCCGGCTTGGTGTTGGCGAAGACGGGCCTGAGTTGAGCGTGCCTCACCGCGTCTGTCAAGCGGCGCGGGAAGGGACTTGGATTCTGTGCCTTTTCAGTTCATAGTGCGCGGAGAAATCGACCGAAAAAGCCGGATGTTTTCCGGTGCGAGAGGGTGCAAGCATATGGTTCAGAGCGACAATAAATTTCTCGACGATCTGGCGAAACTGGCCTCCGGCGCGGCCGGCACGCTGCAGGGTGTGCGCCAGGAGATCGACGGGATGGTCCGCCAGAACGTAGACCGCATGCTGGCGCGCTTCGATTTCGTGAAGCGCGAGGAATTCGATGCGGTCAAGGCCATGGCGGCGGAGGCGCGCGCTCAAAACGAGGCTCTGGGTAAGCGGATCGCGGCCCTTGAAAAGGCCGGGAAAGGCTCCGCCAAAGCAGCCGCGAAGCCCAGAAAAACCGCCAGGAAGCCGGCCCAGAAGCCGGGGAAGCCAAAGGCTGCCGGTGCGGCCAAGGGCGCTGGTTAACAGAGACAATGATCTTGTGTTCGTGTGGGAGGCGTGAGAGACTAGATGTTGTGGGTATTGGGCGATGTTTTCAATATGTTGCGCCCACAGGCCAATAAGCGCGCGGACAGCGGAAAGTGACTTTATGACGACGCTATTCCTCGACGAAGAAAGCTATGACGACAGTTCGCCGCTCGACCTGGTCGAGGAGCTGGTCGCCGCGCAGGAATGGACTTACGAGCGTTACGGCGACGAGGAACTGACGGCGGTCGTCCCCGGCGCCTGGAACGAGGTTCACCTGCGCTATCTGTGGCGGGAAGACAGCAGCATCCTGCAGGTCGCCGCGGTTTACGACATTCGGGTGCCGTCCAACAAACGGTCCAAGATTCACGAAACACTCGCGCTGATTAACGAGCGGTTGTGGCTTGGCCACTTCGAGCTGTGGTCCGAGGAAGGCGCGCTGATGTTCCGCCATGCGCTCCTGGTACCCGATCATATGATGGGGATCGATGGGCAGTGCGAAGCGGTGACCTATGCCGCCATCAAGGAATGCGAGCGGTTCTACCCTGTGTTCCAGTTCGTTTTGTGGGCCGACAAGGACCCCGAGGAGGCCGTCGAATCGGCCATGCTCGAGACCATGGGCGAAGCTTGACCTCACTCTCACGCGCGATCAGCCTCATGTCCGTATTTGAAGGATTTACCAAGGAGCGACCACTGGTGCTCGTCGGCTGCGGGCGCATGGGTAGCGCGCTCTTGGCGGGATGGCGGGATCGTGGCCTCGATGCCGACGCCGTCTGGATCGTCGAGCCCGCTGTCGGGACCCTCGCGACAACCTTTCCCGACATTTCCCGCGCGGCCATTGTCGAGACTGTGGCGGCGCTCCCCGAGTCTCTGAACCCGGCCGCCATCGTGCTCGCCGTCAAGCCGCAGATGATGGACGAGGCGCTCGCGCCGCTTGCCCGGCGGACCGCATCGACCGACCTCGTGCTTTCCATCGCCGCCGGCAAAACCATCGGGTATTTCGAAAGCCGGCTGGGTGCGGCCTGTCCGGTGGTCCGCGCCATGCCAAACACGCCCGCGGCCATCGGCAAGGGCATGACGGTCGCCGTCGCCAACAAGGCGGTGGGCAGCCACGGCCGGGAGATGGCCGGCGCACTCCTGTCGTCCGTCGGCGCCTTCGCCTGGATTGACGACGAGGCCCTGATGGACGCGGTGACCGCGGTCTCCGGCAGTGGGCCCGCCTATGTGTTCTACCTCGCCGAATGTCTGGCTGCGGCGGGCGAGGCCGCCGGCCTGCCCGGCGACCTTGCGCGGACGCTCGCGGTCAATACCGTGAGCGGGGCAGGCGCGCTTCTGGAGGCAAGCGGGGACGATCCGGCGACACTGCGCGCCAGTGTCACCAGTCCGGGGGGCACCACGGCGGCGGCGCTTGAGGTGCTGATGCAGGGCGACGCGCTTTTGGACCTCCTGACCGAGGCGGTCGCGGCCGCCCGGCGCCGTGGCCGGGAGCTCAACGGATAAAGCCCGCTTCGAAGTGAGGGTCAGGATTCGCTGATGAAGCGCTCGATTTCGTCGCGCCGCGACTCGTCGATGAGCCCGAGAAGCACGCGCCAGAACCCGGCCACCGCATCGACTCCGGCCTCCCGATAGGCCCGCGCCATGCGCCGGCGCTGGATTGCTGCGAGCTCCGCTTCGAGCTTGCGGCCCTTGTCGGTCAGGTACAGCAGGCGCTGGCGGCGGTCCCGGCTGCCGGTCTCCTGGCGGATGTAGTCGTCCGCCATCAGGGTGCCCAGCACCCGGGACAGGCTTTGCTTGGTGATGCTGAGCAAGTCCAGCAGGTCGGCGACCGACAGCCCCGGCCTCCGCGACACAAAGTGCAGCGCCCGGTGGTGCGCGCGTCCAAGCCCGTAGGCCTGCAACGCGTCGTCCGGTTCGCCGATGAAGTCGCGATAGGCGAAATAGAGAAGCTCGGTTCCCTTGCGCAATTCTTCTTCGCGCAGGTAAAGGGACGGGGCGCTAGATTTTATGTCAGCCATATTGACACATTTACAGCACAATGATACCTGTCACAAGACCATTGCGGCTTCCGCATTTGCCCCGGCGACCATTCTCGAGGAGTTACGCTTCGATTAACCAAAATCGGTTATTCCAGGTACCAATGCTTTATTCAATGAGGGGGCACCCATGAGTTCTCGTTTCGTTCGACGATCGTGACGGCAAAATCTGGTTTGACGGCAAGCTGGTGGACTGGCGCGACGCCAAAATCCATGTGCTGAGCCACGCGCTGCATTACGCAAGCTGCGTGTTCGAGGGCCAGCGCGCCTACCGGGGCGAGGTGTTCAAGCTGACCGAGCATACCGAGCGCCTGCACAATTCGGCGAAAATCATGGATTTCGAGATCCCCTATTCGGTGGCCGAGATCGACCAGGCGGCGAAAGACGTGCTTGCCGCCAACAATCTGACCGATGCCTATGTGCGTCCGGTGGCCTGGCGCGGGCCGGAACAGATGGGCGTTGCCGCTCAAGCGACAAAGGTTCACGTGGCGGTCGCCGCTTGGGAATGGCCGTCCTATTTCACGCCCGAGGCGCGGATGAAAGGGCTCCGGCTCGACGTATCCAAGTGGAAGCGGCCGTCGCCCGAATGCGCGCCGACGGCGGCCAAGGCCGCCGGTCTTTATATGATCTGTACGCTCTCGAAGCATACGGCGGAGCGCAAGGGCTTTGACGACGCCCTGATGCTGGACTATCGCGGCCAGGTCGCCGAAGCGACCGGCGCCAATATCTTCTTCCTGAAAGACGGCAAGCTGCACACGCCGACGCCAGACTGTTTCCTCGATGGCATCACGCGGCGCACCGCCATGGGCATCGCGCGCAAGCACGGCATCGAAATTGTCGAGCGCGCGATCATGCCCGAGGAAATGGAAGGCTTCGAACAGGCCTTCCTCACCGGCACGGCGGCCGAGGTCACCCCGCTTTCCGAAATCGGTCCCTACAATTTCGAGGTGGGCGACCTGATGCGCACCCTGATGACCGACTACGACGATCTGGTCAACCGCCGGGTCCACGCCTGAGGCTTTAGATCAGGGTCACTTCCATAAGGCCGCGCAGCGCATTGCCGACGAAAATCCTGTCGGCATGCGCGAGGTCGTCCACGGTGAGGACGGCCTCCTCGGCTTTTCCGTTGGCAAGAAGCTCGGCCCGGAGCACGCCGGGCAACAGCCCCGACGACAGCGGCGGGGTCAGCAGGCGGCCGGCGCGTTCAATGAACAAATTGGTGAAGCTGCCTTCGGTGAGCTCGCCCCGTTCGTTCCGGAACAGCACGTCGAAACAACCGATCCGCGCCCGCGCGCCCGCGCGTTCGCGGTCGTAAAGGTCGCGCGCCGTGGTCTTGTGGTACAAGAGCGGATCGGCGCTGTCGACGGGTGCTTGCGCCAGCGTCACGGTCCGGGCCGCCCCGGTTTCGGCGGCAAGTGGGCTTGCGGTGACCGAGAGCGCCCCGGTTTCGGCGAGCAGGAGGCGCACCCGGTAGTCCCGGTCCCTGGCGAAGCCTTTCTCAGCATCTGCCAGCACCTCTCTTATATTGCCCGCGTCGCGGGGAAACCCGAAAAATCTGGCGGACGCCTGAAGGCGCGCCAAGTGCCGGCCGAGGAAGAGATAGCCAGCGCCGGGCTGCCAGCCCATGGTCTCTATGAGGTCGAAGGCGGGCTGGGGGGCGGTCAGGAAGCGGCCCTTCAGCAGGCATTCGGCGTATTCGGCAGTGGTGTCGGAGTCGGCGACGATCCCGCCGCCGATGCCGAGCGCACCGGTAAACGTCCGCGCTTGCCCCTCGGGCTGAAGCGTCATGGTCCGGATCGGCACCGAAAAGGTAAAATCGCGCTCGGGCGAGATGCAGCCGATGGCGCCGGTGTAAGGGCCGCGGGGGATGGCTTCCAGTTCGCGGATGATTTCCATGGCGCGGATCTTGGGCGCGCCGGTGACCGAGCCGCAGGGAAACAGGCTGGCGAACAGACCCTCAAGGGGGAGCGCCTCGTCCACCTTTGCGGTCACGGTGGACGTCATCTGCAGGAGCGTGCGATAGCGCTCCACTTCGAAAAGCGCCGGCACCTTGACGCTGCCTGGTTCGGCAAGGCGGCTCAGGTCGTTGCGCAACAGGTCCACGATCATCAGGTTTTCCGCCCGCGATTTGGGGTCGGCGGCAAGCGCCCGGGCCGCCGCATCGTCGTCCTCGAGGGTGCGGCCGCGCGCCGCCGTTCCCTTCATCGGCCGCGCGGTGATGTTCTCTCCGCGTTTTTCAACGAACAGTTCGGGCGACAGCGACAACACCGTCATGTCACCGGTATCGATCCACGCCCCGAACCCGACCGGCTGGGCGGCCCGGAGCCGCCGGTAGAGCGCGCCGGGCGTACCGGAAAGGCGAAAGCGCAGGGGAAAGGTGTAGTTGATCTGGTAGACGTCGCCGGCCTTGAGATAATCGTGAATATGGGCGAGCGCGGCGGCGTAGTCGGCCTCGGTGACGCTCGCGTCGAGGCCGTCAATGGCGACAAAGTCCGCCGCCGGATGCCGAGGCGCGTCGAACAGACTTTTGCGTACGGCGTCATTGACCGGGGTGTAACCGTCGAACACGCCCATCCACAGAAGTGGCATATCATCCGGTGGCGGGGCGAGGGGGGCGAGCCGCGGCTCCAGCGCATAGCCGGCCTCGTACGCGATCCAGCCGGCGAGATGCGCGCCATCGGCGAGCGCCGCCTCCATCCGCTGAATGGCGGCGGGCACGTCTTGCTGGCGCGCGCAGGTAATCACGTCGCGGGGCGCGGCGTAAAGCCGGTCCGGAAACCCGGCCCGCGCATTGCCAATGGTCTCCAAGAGCACGAAGGGGTCGGCCATTGGCCCGTCGGTCTCCTCACGTCAATCAGGACGTGTGGGTTCTACGCGGTTTCACCGCCGATGGGCAAGGCCGTCGAGTAACTGACCTGTTTGAGCGCGAAGCTGGAGCGGATCTTGGCGACGCCGGGGGTGCGGGTCAGGGTGCCTTTGAGGAAGTGTTCGAACGCCTCGAGGTTGGACACCACCACCCGCAGGTAATAATCGGCGTCGCCGCTCATCAGGTAGCATTCCATCACTTCCGGGTGCTCGCGCATGGCGGCCTCGAACACCTCGAGCGCATCTTCCGACTGGCGCTCCAGGCTGACCTGAATGAACACATTCATGGTGAGGTCAAGGGCGGCCGGGTCAACCAGCGCCACATAGCGGCGGATCACCCCCTGGTCCTCGAGCGCCTTGACCCGGCGCAGACAGGGTGACGGCGACAGACCCACCGCCTCGGCCAGCGCAACGTTGCTGATCCGGGCGTCCGCTTGCAGTGTTTTCAGGATTCGGCGGTCCGTTTCGTCAAGATCGTATTTTGGCATCTTCACGCCTTTTATTGGAATATGTTGAAATATTATTGCTTCTATATCCCTCAATCCATCGTTCTTTGCAATGATTGAAGGCCTAAATTGGCATAAAATGAGGACATAATGAAACGGGAAGGCCCGGAACCTTCCTTTGCCGCTTGGAGTGAAATGTATGAGCAAGTCCGCGAGCCAGCGCCGGAAGGCGCTGCACGCCGTTTCTACGTCGGCGCCAGAGAAAATCGATCCCAGGACCCTGGACTCGATCAGGCTTCTCGACCGCAAGGTGCAGTGGCTGTCGGCGTGGACCATCCATAACGCCAACAATCTCCGGGAAAAGCGCGACGGCCTCAAGGTGGGCGGCCATCAGGCGTCGTGCGCGTCGGTGACCCAGATCATGACCGCGCTTTATTTCAGCGTGCTCCGGCCCGAGGATCGTGTTGCGGTCAAGCCGCATGCGAGCCCGGTGTTTCACGCCATCCAGTACCTCTTCGGTAACCAGACGCTCGACCAGCTTGAAAACTTCCGCGCGCTTGGCGGCGCGCAGTCCTATCCGTCGCGGACCAAGGACCGGGACGATGTGGACTTCTCCACCGGTTCGGTGGGGCTTGGTGTGGCGATGACCGCGTTCACGTCCATGACCCAGGACTATCTCCTGTCCAAGGGCTGGCTGGAGGCCGACCGGGCCGGGCGGATGATCTCGCTGATGGGGGACGCCGAGCTTGACGAAGGCAACATCTATGAGGCGCTGATCGAGGGCACCAAGCATGACTTGCGCAATTGCTGGTGGATCATCGACTACAACCGCCAGAGTCTCGACTCGGTCACCAGCGACCGCATGTTCACCCGCTTTCAGGACATCTTCGAGACCGCTGGCTGGCAGGTGACCACGCTCAAGTACGGCAAGAAGCAGCTCACCGCGTTTGAGGCGCCGGGCGGCGGGGCGTTGAAAGACTGGATCGACAACTGTCCCAACTCGCTCTACTCGGCGCTCACCTTCAAGGGCGGGCAGGCCTGGCGCGAGCATCTCACGGAAGAGATCGGGTCGAGCGCGGGGTGAAAGCGCTGCTCGAACTCCTACTCGGACGACGCGCTTCATGAGCTGATGACCAATCTCGCCGGCCATGACATGGAAGTTCTGCTGGAGACCTTCCACGGTATCACCAGCGAGCAGCCCCAGTGCATCATCGCCTACACGGTCAAGGGCCACAACATGCCGTTCCAGGGCCACAAGGATAACCACGCCGGGATCATGAATAATGACCAGATGGCGGTATTTCAGGCCACCATGGGGGTCGAAGAAGGCCGGGAGTGGGAACCGTTCGCCGGCATGGAAGACGAAGCCGACCGGCTGACCGCATTTCTGGACGACGTGCCTTTTGTCCAGAAGCGCAACCGGCGCTATGCGTCGGCGCGCTACGACGTGCCCGATGCGGATACGTTCCCGACGCCAGTGGCCGATGATGCCGCGACCCAGGTCGCCTTCGGCAAGATCATGAATGACCTTGCCCGCATGAAGGGCGACTTTATGGACCGCATTATCACCACATCGCCCGACGTGACGGTGTCGACCAACCTTGGCGGCTGGGTCAACCAGCGCGGCATATTCAACCGGCTGGCGCGCGACGACGTGTTCAAGGCGGAAAACGTGCTGTCAGCCCAGCGCTGGGCGATGTCGGCAAAGGGCCAGCATCTGGAGCTCGGTATTGCCGAGAACAACCTGTTCCTCGCAATCGCCGCACTCGGGCTCTCGGGCTCGCTCTTTGGCGAGCGGCTGCTGCCGGTGGCGACGCTTTATGATCCGTTCATCAGCCGCGGCTTGGACGCGTTGAATTACGCCTGCTATCAGGACGCGCGGTTCATGCTGGTCGGCACACCCGCCGGCATCACGCTCGCGCCCGAAGGCGGCGCGCACCAGTCCATATCGACGCCGCTCATTGGCATGGCCCAGGACAAGCTCACTTACTTTGAGCCGGCATACGTCGACGAACTTGCCGAGATCATGCGTTGGGGCTTCGACCATATGCAGGCGGACGACGGCGGCTCGGTTTACTTGCGCCTGTCCACCCGCCAGATCCCGCAGGTCACCCGCGACAATGATGACTGGCGCGCGGGCACATTGAACGGGGCCTACTGGCAGGTCGAGCCCGAAGACGGCGCGGAGATTGCCATCGCCTACACAGGCGTGATCGCGCCCGAGGCGCTCGAAGCGTTCGAAGCGCTCCGCGAAGACGTGCCGGGCGCCGGGCTTCTCGCCGTGCCATCGGCGGACGTGGCGTACCGCGACTGGAAGGCCGCGCTAGACGCCCAGGCCATAAACGGGTCACGCGCCCATGCCCCGGTCGAAGATCTGCTGGGCCGGCTTGGGCCCCGGGCCTCGATCGTCACCGTGATCGACGGCTCGCCTCAAACGCTTTCGTGGCTGGGCTCCGTTTGCGGCCACCGGGTGGTGCCCATCGGGGTCGAACATTTCGGCCAGTCGGGCGACGTGACGGCGCTTCACGAGGCTTACCGGCTCAACGCCGACGCCATTCTGGACGCTTGCGCCGCCGCGCTCCTCTCGCGCTGACACGGCTACGGACCGTTTCGGGGCGCAGCATTCCGAACATGGTGGCTGGACCCGCCTCCCATGCCGCGCTATCAATGGGCTGGTAACAAGGGGAGGGTGCGGTGAAGCCGAAGGCAGCGAGGCGGCTATCCAAAGCCAATAATATTACCGATCTGAGGCGGGTGGCGGAACGCAAGCTGCCTGGCCCGCTTTTTCACTATATTGACGGGGGGGCGGACGACGAAATCTCGCTCGCCCGCAACTCGTCCGCCTTTGACGACTGGGAACTGCTGCCCCGGTACCTGCGCAATATCGAGACCATCGACCTTAAAAACAGGGTGCTCGGCGTGGATATGGACCTGCCGTTCTTTCTGTCGCCGACGGCCATGTCACGGTTGTTTCACCATGAAAAGGAGCCGGCGGTCGCCCGTGCTGCTGCAAAATTCGGCACGCTTTATTCGCTCTCCACCATGGCGACCACGACGCTTGAGGACATCGCCGCGCTGACCCCGGGGCCCAAGATGTTCCAGATCTATATCCTCAAGGATCGCGAGCTTACCCGCGAATTCGTGACACGCTGCAAGGCGGCGGGCTACACGTCGCTCTGCCTGACCGTGGACACCATGCTCGCCGGCAATCGGGAGCGCGATAAAGTGACCGGGATGGTCATCCCGCCACGGTTCGGGCTCGCGAGCCTGATGAGTTTCGCCACCCATCCCGGCTGGTCGCTCAATTATCTGCGTGACCCCGATTTCACCCTGGCGAACGTGGCTCACCGGGTCGATGCGCTCAAGGGTGGCGCGATGGGGCTGATCGAATATATCAACAGCCAGTTCGACCGCACAGTGACCTGGGACGATGCGGCCTGGATTATCGAGGAATGGGGCGGGCCGTTTGCCATCAAGGGTCTACAGACGGCGGACGACGCCAAACGCGCAGTGGATGTCGGCGCCAGCGCCATCATGATCTCGAACCATGGCGGGCGGCAGCTCGATACCGCGCCCGCGCCGGTCGATTGCCTGGCGCCGATGCGCGACGCGGTGGGCGACAAGCTCGAGCTCATCGTCGACGGCGGCATCCGTCGCGGCAGCCATGTGGTCAAGGCGCTCGCCCTCGGGGCGGACGCCTGCTCCGTCGGCCGGCCCTATCTGTTTGGTCTTGCCGCCGGCGGCCAAAAGGGCGTGGAGCGGGCCATCGAGATGCTGAAGTCCGAGATCGAACTGACCATGGCGCTCATGGGCGTGACGCGCATAGAAGATCTCGGACCTGAATTCGTGCAACATTTGTGAGGACAACGTATACGCCCTTCCCATCCGAACGAGCCTCGACCCTGGACGTTTAGGAAATAACTTGGCAGACTGTCGCAGGAATTGGGAGCCTGTAGCATAAGTCCAAAAATAAGGGAGGGCACATGAGTACCAAGGCACAAGCATTATCCGCATTCTGGCGGCGGCGGTCCCTGAAGTTCTGGCTTGCCACTGGTATGATGATGGCGGTCCTGCCGATCACTGTTTTTTCTGTAACGGGATATCTTGTATATCACCACCAAATCACGCGGCCGCTGGTCGATGTTGCTTCCAAACAGCGGGGCATACTGCTGCCATTACAGGGACTGCAGCTTGACCTTATCGATATTTCGGAATTGGTGAATGATTTTGCTGTAGGCGACAATGTGCACCGCATCGATACCTATCGTCAAAAAACGGCCCATGTCGATGGGGCGTTGGCGCAGGTGGCATCAGTGGCGGACACGCATGGCATGGACCTCACAGCCATCAACAGTGCCCGCAGTGAGTGGAAAGACCTGTCGCAAACGGCGCAGGCTATTCTGTCCGCGCCCAAACGCACAAAGATATCGGCCGAGGTCGGCATATTCGAACATTTTGAGGCGGCTGTTGATGCCTTCGCTCACACGCTTGGCAAGCTGTTCGATGACATTCGCGTTCAGAGTGAAGCCGATCATAACAAGGCTTTGTGGGCTCTGGATTCTATGCGGCATATGGTCGTTGCGGCTTTCGGCCTCTCGTTTCTGTTCATTATTTTGGGCGTCAAGCTGATCAACCGTTCCCTGGTTTCAAGCATGAATGAACTGGCGTCCGGCGCCATGCGCTTTGCGGCCGGAGATCGGGAACATGACGTCGAGGTATTGATTCCCCGGGAACTGGCCAATGTCGCGACGGCATTCAATTCCATGACCAGGCAGATCGTCGAGCAGGAGGAGGCGCTCGAAGAGGCGGCCCGAACCGACGGCTTGACCGGCCTGTTTAACCGGCGGGAATTCGACCGGATGCTGGCCGAAGAGCTGGTGCGCGGTGAACGCTACGGTACGTCCGTCAGCCTGATTATGATCGACATTGACCACTTCAAGCGCTTTAACGACACCTACGGGCATCAGGGCGGAGACGACGCCTTGTGCACCGTGGCCCGTGTGATCAAAGCCAACGTCCGCGACGTCGATAAGGTCTGCCGGTTCGGCGGCGAGGAGATTGCTATCATTCTGCCCGCTATCGATGCTGAAGGGGCGACGCAGACCGCTGAGCGAGTCCGGGCGGCAGTGGCGGCCGAGACCATTGATACGGGCGGCCAGACCACTGCGGCGGTAACCATCAGTTCGGGGGTTGCAAGCCTTTCCAGCGGCACGGGCTCTCCGGACACGCTCCTCCATGCGGCCGATGCGGCGCTGTATAAATCGAAAGAAACGGGGCGAAACCGGGTTACGGTTGCGGCGTTTTAAGCCAGCGCCTCGTCCCACCGCAACCGGGCGCACACGGCGTCGTCGTCGATCTCGTCGGCCCAGCACGTGCGGGTCTCATAGGCGCGCCTTCAGGTGAGCCCCTTTGACCTGAGATCCTGAATTTCCTCCAAATTTGTGTAGAGTCCGTTCCAACCATGAGACGGACAAACGAAGCTAACACCATGGTGTAGTCCCTCTTTATTGAGGGTTGTCTCCAACTGCTGCCTCAGATGATGCATCGCAACCGGGGGCCAGTCCGATTACGCTTCTTTTTGGTTGGGTCGCCTTGCCTGAGATTATTTTTTCCTCTCGCGCAGTCAGAATTTTTTCCTTTATCTATCTGCTAATATTATTTTCCAAGCGTCACAGCTGCAATTTGTCCGTCGACATGTCCTGAATGGTTATTCGACTAGACCCGTTTAATGACCTTCGGCCTTTTGTTGATCCACGGCTTTGCGTCCTCGATCTGGGCGGAGAGTTTGAGGAGGGTGTCTTCGGCGCCGATGGCGGCCATGAACTGGACGCCGACGGGGAGGCCGCTTGCCATCCAGCCGAGCGGAAGCGAGATAGCGGGCTGGCCGGTCACGTTGGCGACGGGCGTGAAGGGCGAGGCGCTGAGGATAAAGTTGGTCCAGCCCAGGCCGTCGAGATCCTCCCGGTCGGCGTTGTAGGTGCCGAGCGGCTGGGGCGGCTTCGGCAGGGTCGGGCTCAGGACCAGGTCGAAGCGTTCGTGAAACGCGCCAACGGCGCGGCTTACCCGATTGAACACTTCGAAGGCTTCGAGCAGATGGTCGGCGGACTGGGCCTTGCCGTAGCGGGTGCAGGCGAGCGTTGTGGCCTCGAGCGTCTCATGGCTGATCGCCCGGCCGGTCTCCTTCGCCAGCCCGTCGGCCCAGCGGGCGATGTTGGTGCACCAGACCCGGGCATTGGCCTCGACGAACGCATCCCACGACACGCCGATATCAAGGACCTGGGGCGTGACCTGATGACCGAGGTCTTCGCACAGTTCCGCGGCCTCGGTGGCGGCCCGGGCGCAGGCCGGGTCAACCGCAAGCCCGGTGGTCCAGGCCTCGGTGATGAGCGCAATCTTCAGGGGACGCGGTGCTTTCCGGATGGCGTCGAGATAGGGCTCCGCCGGAGGCGCGACAGGGTAGGGGTCGCCGGGCTCCGCCCCCTGCATCACATCGAGCATGGCGGCGCTGTCGCGCACCGTGCGGCTGGTCACCAGCGGCGCGCTCAGGCCGTTCAGATACTCCCACGCGTCAGGCGCGGAGCTGATGCGCCCGCGGCTCGGCTTCAGGCCCACGACGCCATTGCAGGAGGCGGGAATACGGATCGATCCGCCGCCGTCATTGGCCTCGGCCATGGGTACCATCCGGGCCGCGGTGGCGGCCCCGGCCCCACCGCTCGACCCGCCGGCGGAGCGGGCGAGGTCCCACGGGTTGTGGACGGCCCCGTGGAGCCTGTTCTCGGTGGTCAGGTTAAAGGCCATTTCGGGACTTTTGGTGCGCCCGATGATCTGCAGGCCGGCAGCAAGATAGCGCTTGGAGAAATTGTTGTCACGGCTGGCGATCATGCCCCGAGCGAGGCGGCTGCCGCATTCCTGCCGCAGGCCCGGGATCGGCGCGCCGACGTCCTTGAGCAGGAACGGCACGCCGTACAACGGCGCCTCGGGGCTCGCCTTTGACGGCACGGGATCGTAAGTCTCGATCACCGCCTGCACGTCGCCATCCATCGCCTCAATCGCGTCCCGCGCGCAGGCGATTACCTCAAACCGCGAGACTTCGCCTGAGCGGATCAGCGCCGCCAAACCAAGCGCATCATGAGAGAAGTAGTCTGCGAGATTCATGGTCTGCTTTCCGGTTCTCGGTTTGAGCGATCAAGGATCATCATGTGCGAGAGGTAGCTTTATCCAGTTTACCTGCCCACCGGCAAATGGATTCCATATCCGTCGGTCTATCCCACCCATCATGGTATCCGCCCCACCCACCTTCTCGAATTTGCCCACCCACCCGAGGATTTCTTCCCGTTCCACAGAGTGCCCTTACCGTTCCTGTAATTCCTTTATTCCCAGTCTGTTAGAGGCCTAGACTTTCTGCAAGGAAGACCAAGCCCGGAAGACAGGAACACGATGCGTATAGGGATTGATGTTGGCGGCACGAATACGGATGCAGTCCTGATGGACGGCAAACGGTTGCTGGCGTCCGCGAAGCGCCCGACCTCGATTGATGTGACCTCCGGAATCGTGGCGGCTATTGATGCAATCCTCGGGGATGCCGGGGTCCCATCATCGGATATCGACGCCGTGATGATTGGCACCACCCACTTCACCAACGCCCTTGTGGAATGCAAGCATCTCTCGAAAGTCGCCGTTATCCGCCTCGCTTCGCCATCGGGAGAGGCACTGCCCCCGACCCTCGGCTGGCCCGACGCCGTACGCCACGCCGTCGACGCCTATCATTTGCTCCTGCCTGGCGGCTATGAATTCGATGGCCGGGAAATCTCCCCCTTTCATGAAGGCGCTGTGCGGGAAGCCGCTCGCGAGATCAGGAGGCAAGGGATCCTGGCTGTCGCCATTTCATCAGTTTTTGGCCCGGTCAATCCCTCGATGGAGCAACGGGCGGCCAAAATCGTCCACGAAACCGTGCCCGACGCTCGTGTAAGTTTGTCGACCGAAATTGGCCGTATCGGTTTCATTGATCGCGAGAATGCGACGATCCTGAATGCCACGTTAAGCCAGCTTTCCGACCGCGTTATCGACTCTTTCTCGCAAGCGCTACAGTCGCATGGAATAACCGCGCCTTTTTTCATCAGCCAGAACGACGGCACCCTGATGAGCGCCGAAGCCGTCAAGCGCTATCCGGTGTTCACCATTGCCTCCGGCCCGACCAACAGTATGCGCGGGGCGGCCTATCTGACCGGCTACAAGGATGCCATCGTCATGGACGTCGGGGGGACCACGGCGGACGTCGGCGTTTTGATGGGGGGCTTTCCCAGAGAATCCAGCGTCAACGCCCATATCGGCGGGGTTTCGACCAACTTCCGCATGCCGGATGTTTACGCCCTGGGTTTGGGAGGCGGCAGCAGGGTCTTGGGCATCGGGCCGGAAGAGGACCTGCAGATCGGTCCTGATTCCATCGGTTGCCGGCTCACCGAGGACGCTGTGATCTTCGGCGGGCGCACGCTGACAGCAAGTGATATCGCGGTTGCAGCGGGACTGGCCGATTTTGGAAACAAACGCTACCTAGATGCGTGGGCGGATACCCTGACGCCAGCCTTTCTTGACCAGGCGATCGCCCATATGACCCGGAAATTCGAAGGCGCTATTGATCGCGTGAAAACCAGCCCCGGCGCTGTTCCGCTCATTCTCGTCGGTGGTGGAGCAGTCCTCGTGTCTGACAAGCTAAAGGGCGTGTCGGAAATTTTACGGCCAGACCATAGCGCTGTTGCCAACGCTATCGGGGCGGCAATCACCCAGGTTGGCAGCGAAATCGAGCGGGTTGTGTCCCTGGAGAAAACACCGCGAAAAGAGGCTTTGGCCAGCTTACAGGCAGAGGCCATCCAACGCGCCATTGAAGCAGGGGGCAAGGAAGGGACGGCGACCATCGTCGACGTGGACGAAGTGGCGATCGCCTACCTCAAGGGACATTCCGTACGCATGCGTGTCAAGGCGGTGGCGGATCTTGCGGCAACGATATGATGCGAGAACAGGTAAGAGCAGTCATGGAGAGGGATAATCCTTGCGAAAGTCGAGGATGGGTGATCGATGTTGAGGATCTTCGAGGATATTGCTTTGGGGGCTGCTTTTCTCGGCGCAGGAGGCGGAGGCGATCCTGCAGCGATGGTCCTGCAGGCCCGACATGCGATTGAGGTCGGCCGGCCCGTCAAAGTTCTGGATGTCTCTGACCTTGTAGATGATCAGCTGATCGCGCCTTGTGCCTGGGTCGGTGCTCCGACCGTTTGCGATGAAAAGATCCCGAACGGAAAGGAATTGGTACTCGGTATCAGAAAGCTTGAAGAGGTATTGGGTAAGTCGGTTGCGGCGGTCTTCTCTATGGAAATCGGAGGGGCCAATGGGATCGCGCCCATTGTTACGGCCGCAACGCTAGGTTTGCCCATCGTGGATTGCGACGGGATGGGTCGGGCTTTTCCCGAATCCCAGATGGTGACGTTCAATATCTATGGTCAGGATGCCTGTCCGGCCGTTGTGACGGACTGCAACGGCAATACGATTGTTCTCCACACCATATCGAATTTGGAGGAAGAGCGGTTTGCCCGATCGCTTAGCGTTGCGATGGGCGCAACATGTCATGTAGTGGACTACCCCTGCAATGGCCATCAGGTGAAACAACACGCAGTGCGACAAACCCTTTCTGTATCACGAGGGATTGGCAAATCTATTCGCGGTGCCCGCTCGAACAGCGCAGACCCTTTTGAAGCGCTATTTACCTATTTACGAGGTGCCATTGGCTACCGCCGTGCCGGTACAATTTTTGATGGAAAAATCGTCGATATAGATCGCAACACCGAAGGCGGCTTCTCCGTCGGTGAGATAATGATCGAAGCCTTTGGGGCCGGTACCGATTGCCTCACGGTCCGGTTCCAGAATGAAAACCTGATCGCCCGGAAAGGGAACCAGGTGTTGGGCTTGGTGCCCGACATAATTTCCGTGCTGGACCGTGAGACCGCCGAAGCCATTACCACAGAACGACTTAGGTACGGCCAGCGTGTGCGGGTTGTCGGTACAAGCGTACCTGAAATTCTAAGAACTCCAAAAGCACTGGAAGTACTGGGGCCTAAGGTCTTCGGTATTGAGGAGCCTTATGTGCCAATTGAAGACCTAAATGACTGGGACTGACGACAACTAGTAAAGCATCTAACATAAAGGAGGGATACCAGGATGTGTAAGAACAAAACAATTGTTACGGCCTGTTTGGCAACAACGGCTTTATCGTCACTTGTGCTGGCGTCAAATGCCTTGGCAGCGGAGATGGCTGCCAAGAAAGGCGATTATGCACTGGAAGAAATCGTCGTTACGGCGCAGAAGGTCGAAGAAAATCTTCAGACAACCCCGGTTTCGGTGACTGCCCTTACCTCAAAGATGATCGCAAACATGAACGTCAACAATATTCGTGAGGTCGATCGCTTTACACCGAATTTGCTCGCAAGCCCTGGTTTCTCGGGCGGCAACAGTGATGCCAACTTCTTCATCCGGGGTATTGGCCAGATTGACTTTGTTGTGACCTCCGATCCGGGTGTTGGCGTATACATTGACGGCGTTTATATCGGCCGCACTGTTGGTGCAGCACTTGATACGGCGGAAGTCGAGCGGGTGGAAGTGCTGCGGGGTCCGCAAGGTACTCTGTTCGGTAAGAATACCATCGGTGGTGCCGTCAACGTGGTTACTAAGAAGCCATCTAGTGAGGCTGAAGGATATGTTCAGGGCACGATCGGTAATTTTGGTCGTACCGATGGGCAGTTTTACGCCAACACGCCCATGGCCGATAATCTGTTCGTAAGTCTTTCGGGGTCTTACCGGCACAATAATGGTTTCGCCAAACGTATTTTGGATAATGTGCCTGTTGGGGATGCCAATGATGTGGGCGGTCGCCTGGCTTTGCGCTGGGTTGCATCTGATAATGTCGAGGTCCTCTTGTCAGCAGATGTGACCAGGCGTCGGGCTCATATTGCAGCACACAGCGCCATTAGCGTTATCGACAGTCCGACCAGCGATGCATTTAAAGCTGCTACCGGTATCGAGGTTACCGACTATGGTCCATCATCCGATCCACGCAAGATCAATACAACCAGTGTACGCCCCAATGACGATTTGGATGTGGTTGGCACGTCGGGGGTCGTGAATTGGGATCTTGGAGGTGCCAAGCTGAAGTCCATTACGGCCTTCCGAAAGATGGACCAAACCTCTGCAGCCGACTTCGACGGTACGACCCTTGTCTATAACGACCAGGATATATACATCAACCAGAAACAATTCAGTCAGGAATTCCAACTCAGCGGGCTGTCGCTTAATGACAAATTGCAATGGATTACTGGCCTCTATTACTTGAACGAAAAGAACTATCAGCAAACGCTGAACTACGGCAAAACGGGTATTCTCTCAGGCTTTCCTGACAATGGGAAAAGAGAGACCAGCATCCACACGAAAACGGACAGCTTCGCGGCCTATGGTCAGATGACGTTCCACGTTACGGAACAGCTCGGCCTAACAGCAGGTGTTCGCTGGACTTATGAGAAAAAGAAGGCCGATATCTATAATGACCGTGCGTTTGATGCTAACGGAAATCTGGTATCGGCAACGTTCGTCGGCGACAAAACCTGGAAAAACCTGTCACCCAAGTTAGCCGTCGAGTTCCAGGCGAATGAGGATGTTATGCTTTACGCCTCGGTCACCCGTGGCTTCAAGAGTGGCGGTTATAACGGTCGACCTGACCGTGCTGCCGGGTTCGTACCCTACGGCCCGGAAAAGGCAACCGCCTTTGAGGTTGGTGCTAAAACAGAAATGCTGGACCACCGGGTCAGGCTGAACGTATCTGCCTTCCTAACCAAGTATAAGGCTATTCAGCTTCTGACAGGGCGACTGGATGATGGAGGCCATCTCTTCTTCCCAGTGGATAATGCCGGTGATTTGGATATCCGGGGCTTTGAGGTTGAATTTCAGGCGCGGCCTGTTGAAGGATTGGACCTCTTCGCAAACCTGGGTTACGCGGATGAAAAATGGACCAATATTTATCCCGCACCGTACGTAACGGTCTCTGACAAGACACGGCTGCCCAGTATGTCGCACTGGAATTTCGTGGTTGGCGGTCAGTACGACGTGCCGATCAACAAATTCGGCTCGCTAAAGCTGGGGACTGATTATTCCTATCGGTCCAGCTATTACCACACTACGATCAACTCGGACCTGATTAAGGAAAATGGCTATGGTCTCTTGGGCGCCCATGTCACCATTGAGCCCGAGAGTGGAAAATGGTCATTGACTTTCTGGGGTAAGAACCTGACTGATTCCGTATATTATGAGTGGGGCCAGGATCTTCAACCTGTAGCCGACTCCCATGCCACTGTCTGGTGGGGCCGTCCAAGGGAAAATGGCGCAACTTTCCGGATCAATCTGTAAAGGTACATGGTCGACAATTGGGTGGGGGCGGCGCCTCCACCCAATATGTTTCCCGGTAAAATATCTTTTCTATAGAAGTACCAATATCACTGTCCATTTTAACGCCAAGATAGAGAAGGGAGATGGTGGAAGTGGCCAAGTTTGAAGAACTTGTTGAAGATTATTCCACCAAACCTGTTCCCAGCGATAAGACGACAAGTGGTTTTCGTGTTGCACTCATTGTTGTTGGTGTATCGATTGCGTTGCCGGCCTTTCTTAGCGGCGCCAGGATTGGTCTTGCGATTGGGTTCCAAAATGCTGTTTTGGCATTTCTTGTCGGAGGAGCGATTCTGGCTGCTGTTGGTTCGTTGACGGCCATTGTCGCGTCGCGCGCGCGCCTTACGACATACATGCTTGTACAGTTTTCTTTTGGTCCGAGGGGGGCTCATTTTGTCAATTTTTTGCTCTCTCTCACTATGCTTGGCTGGTTTGGCGTCAATGCCTCGTTGTTTGGCAAGGCCGTTGTAACCGCCCTTGGGTCGATGGAACTGTCGTCCGGATCAAATAATCTTTATGTCGTTAGTGGTGGTGTCTTGATGATACTAACCACGATTTTCGGCTTTAAGGCGCTAAACAAACTGTCCTTATTTGCAGTTCCGGTGTTGATTATTATTCTTGTAGCCATTCTGGTAAGTTCGCTTGAACAAACGTCATTTGATGCGTTACTGGCAGCCGGGCACAGAAGCATGTCTTTGGGACTGGCTATCTCGGCAGTTGTGGGCGGTAAGATGGTGGCAGTCGCGACAATGCCGGACGTTGGTCGATATCTCCCCAATCGGAGTCAAGCTGTTTGGGGCATGTTTCTATCATTCGTTCTGGGCGCGCCGATTGTTCTTGTTTGCTCGGCTGTGCCAAGTCTGGTGACCAATGAACCTTATCTGATGAAAATTATTACTGATCTTGGACTGGGCCTTTGGGCATTGGTTGTAATGGTCTTCGCCACCTGGACATCCAACGCGGCGAATTTATACAGCACCGGACTCGGTCTGGCTTCGATCTTCAAAAATTCCAAGCGCTGGAAACTGACAGCGGTGGCGGGCATTTTTGGAACTCTGGTTGCTCTTGGCGGTATTATCGAATGGTTCGTTTCTTTCCTAATTGTGCTGAGTATCATGATACCGCCCATTGCCGGAATTTATGTGGTGCATTTTTATACGGTTGCCAAAGGAAAGCTGAATCTTGACGAATTGAAAAATATTCCGGTGATTAACTATCGTGCCTTCATAGCTTGGGGATTAGGCACTGGCGTGGCGTTTCTCTCATCCCGGGATTATCTGACTCTCACCACCGTGCCAGCTTGTGACGCCATTTTGATATCAGCTTCATTCTATTGGGTTCTAAATTGTTTCTTCCCGTCGCAACATTGTGCATCGGACGAAGCAGTTGATTTCGCTTCGGGACCTTCGTGCTGAAAAGTAGCTTCAGCCGCCTTAGTGAACCGTTGACTCTATCCTTTTGTTTCTCGGGGACTTTGTTTGTAGAGGAAAAAAATGAAAACCATCCATGATCTGTGTGTGGTGCCTCCCTCAAAATCAGGCATTACACTGGAATGCCGACAGCAGATCGTGCGGGATTTTGAAATTCCCAATTTGATCAAAATTAAGGTTGTGATGGTTCAAGCCGGGGCTACGTCGGTAGAAGACGAAATCGATGATGCTTTATGCGTTCCCGAGCTTCTGCGAAATGCAATTGCAGCCGAAAAGGAAGGGTCAAGCGGCCTCCTCGTTGATTGTATGTGCGACCCCGGTGTCAGGGCATTGAGGACAGCCGTAAGCATACCTGTTGTTGGTCCGGCGGAGATAGCCTTTCATATAGCGGCATCTCTCTGTCACAAGTTCAGTGTCATCGATATAGGTAATAATACCGGGCCGATGGTCGAAGACCTTGTTTACAAATATGGATTAAAGCAAAGCTTTGCCTCGGTCCGGAACACTGGTATCCCAGCAGAGCATATTCGAGCCGATCTTACCAAGACATATGAAACGCTGGTTAGGGTGGCCAAGGAGGCCATAGAGAAAGATAATGCCGATGGGATTGTTCTGGGGTGCACCGGGTTTGTAGGGTGTGCCCAATATGTTCGAAAAGCCCTGTTGAAGCTTGGTTACGATGTACCGGTCATTGACCCTCGCCCGCTCGCCATTCGCACATTGACGGCTATTGTATTGGAAGGCCTTACCCATAGCAAAAAGGCATGGCCGTCTCCGAAGCCAGCCTCCAAACAGCTCCTGGGATTCAACAAAGATGACCCTCTTCAGCTTCTCTACAATCAGGCTGACATGGATTAGACACTAATGAAACTGGGCCGCGTTCGTCTCCTCTAGCTCCCGGTAACGCTTCACGAGTTCGGCGCGACTTGTAACGCCGAGTTTCTGAAAAATATTCCTCAGATGGAACTTTACCGTATTGGGGGAAAGGCCCAATTTCCGAGCAATTTCCTTATTGGAATAACCGCGGTTAAGCTCCACCATTATCTTTCTCTCACCTGCGGACAACAAGGGGCGTCCGGTGGCTTGGCTCTTGTTTTCGGCCATGATCGCGTGTTGCAACTCTTTCAGAAATGAGTCCCGGAAGCGGTCTTCCGGGAACGTTTCGGAACTGTCGAGAATCGTATCGATGACCGGAAGTAGTGCGCTGCAATTATCCAGGTAAAGCCTTCTGAATCCGCAAAACAGTCCCTTGCGAACAGCATCATCGAGCATGTGGGCGGCGTCTTGCATATCCCCGTTAGCCATCAAGGCATTTGCCAAGGATAGCTGTACGCGGATCAGCCGCTCGGTCTGTCCAGTCTCGGCAAGACTATCGACATAGGGTGTCAGGCTTTCTACAGCCCTGTCGGGATGTCCTTTGGCAATATCGATAGAGGCCAGCGTCGTCGTGGCGCGAATGACCAACGTTATCAAATGGGGGCCAAGGGCCGTTGTCTCTCTGACGAATTCCTCGATCCGGGGACGGTATTTTTCCGCGTCTGCGATCTTGCCTGCACGGCACAGGTAATGCGCTCTCGTAATATCGACAAATGTTATCAACCGTCCCAGGCACTGGGCGTTTTTCAGGCTGCCGACATGGTCCAGAATTTCCATGACCGCCCTCAATCCGTCTCTTTGCCACGCGATCGCGCAGGATGTGTCGTAAGCGGTCAGGTAAAGATCGAGCCAGCCATCGCCTTGCTCTATATCCGGGAGAAATTGGTCGAGGAGAGCGCCAACCTCTTCAAGTTTGTCCAGCTCATACAATATGGCGGAAAGATAAATGCCGGCATGTGCTGACTGCTCGCTTTCAAGCGCCGGATATCGGAGCGCCTCTTGATATGTGTCACGCAGAATCTGCTCGCAGGACTTCAGGTCACCGAGCGCGTAGAATGCTTTGGCGCGCGCGAAACGTACGAACATCTCGCCATAAAGCGATCCAAGCTTGCGGTAATGGGAAATCGCCTGTTCGCCGGTGGCGAGCGCCTCCTTCAACAAGCCTAAATTGTAATATTCTCCGGCGATCGGATCGAGGAGCAGCGCATGAATCAGGTGATCCTCTTCCGGAATATTTTTCAGGAGCTCCTGGACGTGATCGATGTATTCCAACGAAATCGGCACATCCTCGTAGCTGTTAAGGACGGCTTCCATGATCATGCGCTCGGCGAGAGCCTGGGGGGTCCATACCTCAGCCGCCGCTATGTCCAGAGAGTCAAAATACCGCCGCGCATCGGGTATGGCGCCCTCTTTGACAAGAAGGAAAACCCGCCCCAGCGCCACGACCGGATACCGTTTGATCAGGTCGTCGGGCAAAGGTTGAAGGCCCATTCGAAGAACGTCGAGATAGCCCGACAGAACAAGCCGCCAGCCGCCCAATTCGTTCAGAAAGTCCGCGATAAACCCGAAGTCTTTGGCAGCGAGCGCGTGGCGCAAGGCTTGGCGGCGGTGCCCGTTCTCCCGGAACCAGGAGGCGGCGCGTAAATGCAGGGCGTCAATCGTTTCGGGAAATTGCCGGCGTAAATGTTCTTGGAGAAACTCGCGAAAGAGCAAGTGATAACGAAACCATTGCTCGTCATCGTTTTCTTGAACGAGGAAAAGGTTTTGTTCCTGAAGCTCTTCAATCAGTTGCCATGCATTGTGAATGCCCAAGACGGCATTGGCGACATCACCATTAAAGCGATCGAGTATGGATGTCCGGAGGAGAAAGTCTCTGTGTGTGGCAGGGAGCTTTGAGAGAACCTGCTCTGACAAATATCGAGCCAGATCCGTAGTCCGGCCGGAGAACCCCGAAATCATATCCGCCTTTTCGGGGCTTCCATCCAGCCATAATGACAGCATTTGCAAAGCGATAGGCCAGCCTTCGATACGGTCCGTCAGGCGGTGAATTCGGTCCCGGTCCAGGAAAATGTGCTTCTGTTCGAGGAAGGTAAGAACTTCATCTTCATTAAACCGGAGATCGGATGAAGTGATCTCCAACGATTCCTGGTGGGCGCGCAGGTTTTCAAGTTCCAGTTCGGGCCGCAGACGAGATGCAATAACCAGATGCACATTCAGCGGGACGAGTTTTATGATGTTACGCAGCAGGGCATCGGTTTCTGACGACTGGGCGAAGTGATAGTCATCGAGGAAAATGACGACGGGGCTTTGCCGTTCCGTCATCGCATTGATAAAAACGGAAAGCACAGGAGTGAGGTCGGCGCTCCCTTCGGATTTGCGCACTTCGATCGGGGCAACCTGCAAATCTGCAAACGCTATCCCGCAGGCCTCCATCAGATATGTCATGAAGACTGCCGGGTTCCGCTCTTCGTCGGCTAGCGTCAACCAGACAGCGGTCGCCTCGCTGGACTGCAATGTCGTGAACCATTGGGTCAGGATACTGGTTTTGCCATACCCTGCGGCGCCGTGAACGATGGTAAGACGCCGGTTTAAGATGTCGTTGAGGAGGCCTAACAGATACTTGCGCTGAATGTGATGACCCCCCCGTTCCTGCGGCGCCAACCGAGTCTTTATGATGTTTGTTGACGGCGTTATCTCTTGCATGGGGGCGCGATCATGCCACGGGTGGCTCCGGAAAAATGGTTGTTTGGCATTATACATTAATGGAGCGTGCCAACAAATGATGGGCTTGTGTTCCCATGAATGTTCCCACAGAGAGGCAATCTCAATGCCTGTTCCGGAAACTTTCCTATAACTTTTTGAAATATTATCGGAAAATGGTGGGCGCACACGGACTCGAACCGTGGACCCGCTGATTAAGAGTCAGCTGCTCTACCAACTGAGCTATGCGCCCGGGGGTCATCGTGACGAGGGGCCCCTCATAGCAAAGCCCAAGCGCCTTGTCGATAGCTAAAGGGGCCCTTCAGGTAAAGGCGCCGCTCCTCGGGATGATGGCGTCGCGGTGGAGCGCGGCCGACAGAATCAGCCCGAAGCCGGTCATCAGCGTCAGCATCGCCGATCCGCCGTAGGACACCAGCGGCAGCGGCACGCCGACCACGGGCAGAAGCCCCATCACCATCGCCGTGTTGATGAACACATAGAGGAAAAAGGTGAAGCCGAGCCCCATGGCGAGCAAGCGCCCGAAATGGCTCTTGATGGTCAGGCTGATCAGGACGGCGTAGCCGATCAGCAGGGCGTAAAGCGTCAAAAGCCCGAGCCCGCCGAGGAGCCCGAATTCTTCCGATAACATGGTGAAGATGAAGTCGGTCTGTTTCTCGGGCAGGAAGTTGAGCTGGCTCTGGGTGCCCAAGAGGAATCCCTTGCCGTAAATCCCGCCCGAACCGAGCGCGATCTTCGACTGCATGATATGGTAGCCTGCGCCCAGGGGATCCCGCTCCGGGTTGAGGAAGGTCAGGATCCGGCCCTTCTGATAGTCCTTGAGGACGCCCCAGACCACCGGAATAGCGGCGAGCGCGCCAATCAGACCGGCGCCGAAAAACCACAGCCTCACACCGGCCAGGAACAGCACCGCCGAGCCGCCCGCAACCAGCAGGATGGCGGTGCCGAGGTCGGGCTGGGTCAGCACCAGGCCGGAGGGCAGCGCAATTAGAAGGAGAGGAATGATCAGGCCACGGATGCTCTTGGCCTGTTTGAGCGTAACGCCGTGGTAGTAGCGCGCCAGCGCCATCACCAGTGCAATCTTCATCACCTCGGAGGGCTGCAGGCGAAACAGGCCGAGATCGATCCAGCGCTGCGCGCCCATGCCGGTGGTGCCCATGAACTCCACCGCCACCAGAAGCGCCAGTGCGCCGAGGTATACGGGGTAGGCGGCCGAGACCCAGAACCGCAAATTGGTCACCGCCACGGCCAGCATCAGCACCATGCCGATGGCGAAGCGGATTATCTGGCGCGACGCCCAGGGCTCCACGTGGCCGCCGGCCACTGAATAGAGCATGACGAAGCCGACGCAGGCGATCGCCGTAATCAGGAACACCACGAACCAGTTGAGCTCACCAAGCTTGGCGAGAAGCCCGCGCCGTCCCTTGACGGTGATCGCTTCGCTTCCCATCAGATTTCCTTCGCCGGGGTGAGCACCGGATTTTCCGGAAGGTTGCGGTCGGGCGGACCGCCGGACTTGCGTTCCATGGCCTTAAGGAGCACGTCGCGCGCTATCGGCGCGGCCGTGTGAGATCCGCCCCCGCCGTGCTCCACCACCACCGCGATCGCATAGCGTGGGTCCTCAATTGGCCCGTAGCCGACAAAGAGGGCGTGGTCGCGTTCTTCCCACGGCTTTTCTTCGTTCTTGAGGAGCCCGGCTTCGCGCTGGGCCTTGGTGATGCGCCGGACCTGGGCGGTGCCGGTCTTGCCGGCCATGGAATAGCCGTCCTCGGTGATCCGGGCGCGGTAGGCGGTGCCTCTCGGATTGGTGGTGACCTCGATCATGCCCTGGTGAACCGCATTGAGCGCATCGGGCGCAATATTGAGCGGCGCCGCCACCTCGTCAATAGCGCCTTTGCCGTCCGGCGCGCGGACGGTCAGGTGGGGTTCGATCGCGCTTACACCGTTGGCGATGCGCGCGGTCATGACGGCGAGTTGCAGCGGTGTTGTCGTGATGTAACCCTGGCCGATACCGGTCACCCAGGTCTCTCCGCGCTGCCAGCGCGTGCCCTGGGTGGCGAACTTCCAGCCGGGCGTTGGCACCAGCCCGTCGGCCACCGTCGGGATGGGCAGGTCGGGGGCCTTGCCGAGGCCCAGACGGTGCGCCATGTCGGCGATCCCGTCGATGCCCACCCGGTCGGCCACGTCGTAGAAATAAATGTCGCAGGAATGCTCGATCGCCTCGATCAGGTTGAGGGTGCCGTGGCCGCCCTTTTTCCAGCAGTGGAAAGTATGGTTGCCGAGTTCCTTCTGGCCGGTACAGGTAACCTTGTGGTCCGGTGCAATCACACCGGCGTCGAGCGCGGCGAGCGCCGCCACCGGCTTGAAGGTTGAGCCCGGCGGGTACTGGCCGGCCACCGCCTTGTTGATCAGCGGCTTGCGCTTGTCATGGAGAAGGCGCTGCCACTTGTTGTTGCTGATTCCCACATTGAAGTCATTGGGGTCGTAGGATGGCACCGAGGCCATCGCGAGCACGTCTCCGGTCTTGATGTCGATCACCACTGCCGACCCGCTTTCCCCGGCGAGACGTTCGGCGGCATAGCGCTGCAGTTCGAAGTCGATGGTCAGCTGCACCGGCGCGCCCTGAACCGCGTCGTCCCGGTCGAGTTCGCGGATGACCCGGCCGAGCGCGTTCACCTCCACCTTCATGTTGCCGGCAACCCCGCGCAAGCGCTTGTCGAAGCTGCGTTCGATGCCGTTGCGGCCGATCTTGAAACCGGGCAACTGCAACAGCGGGTCCTGGCCGACCTCGTTCTCGTTGGGTGCGCCGACATAGCCGATGAGATGAGCCACCAGCGGACCATAGGGATAATAGCGCGTGCTGCCTACGTCGGGCTGGACGCCTGGCAGGTCGGGGCTGGCCAGATTGATCCTGGCGAACTCGTTCCAGGTCAGGTGTCCGGCGACGGTGACCGGGAGGAAGGCGCGCTGGCGCTTGACCGCCTTCAGGATCCGCTCACGGTCATCGGCAGAGATGGGAATGATCTTGTCGAGCGAGTTGAGGGTCTCCTCCACGCTCGGGGTTTGCTCGGGCACCAGATAAGCGCGATAGTCGGCCCGGTTGGCGGCGAGCACGGTGCCGAACCGGCCGACGATCAGGCCGCGCAGCGGGGCGAGCAGGCGAACGCTGATCCGGTTCTCGTCGGCCAGCATCTTGTAGCGGTCGCTCTCGATCACCTGCAGGTAATACATGCGGCTGACGAGCCCCGAGACCAGAAGCCCCTGGATCCCCGCCAGCATGGCGGCGCGGCGCGAATAGACCTTGTAGCGATCGATACGGCGGCCCTTGATTGACATCGAACTAATCCAGAAGCCTGCGCTGGAATCCCGCCATCAACCGCGCCAGAACGGGGTAGATGGCGACGGTCAACAACGCTTGGAACGCGACGGCCGTGGGGTCCAGCAGCTGGGAGGTCTGAAGCGATGCGAGCGCCCAGCTCAGCAGTCCGAAGACGGTGGCCACGATCACAAAGCCCCACCAGCTTATCACGAACAGGCGTCGGGCCAGAATCCTCTGTTGGCTCACCACGAAGGCGCGCATCAGAATGAGCGCCAGCGGCGTCAGCCCGAGCGGTCCGCCGACCCACAGGTCGTGCACAGTTCCAAGGATGAAAAGCGCCAGCGACGGCAACAGGTCGGGCCGGTTGACGGTCCAGAAAAAGGCGCTCGCCAGCAGCAGGTTCGGCATCACCAGCGAGAGACCGGAAAGGTCGAGCGGCACCATTTCTACGAGGTTCCACACCAGGCACCAGACAAACGGCGCCGCCGCCCTGACCGACTGATCGAGTTGCGCAAACCAGGTCCGGGTCACGGCGCGCCCCCCCTGGTCTTCGCCGGGCGCTCGTCCGCAGTGGTGTCGAAGGCCAGGACGCGGACGAAATCGAGCCGGTCGAAATCGGCCGCAAGATGAACACGGTGGGGAGTCCCGCCGCCGCCTTTGAGCACCCGCCCCACTGCCATATCGGGCGGGAAGGCGCCGCCGTGGCCGGTGGTCATCACCCAGTCGCCGGCCTTGAGCGCGACCCCGGCGGGCAGGAAGGTGATAATCGGGTCGGCGCTGTTGTCACCGGCCAGGATCGCGTTGACGCCGGACGGCAGAACCTTGACCGGGATGCGGCTGTTGAGGTCGTTCAACAGGAGGACCCGCGCCGAATTGCGCCCGACCGAGATGACCCGGCCGATAACGCCGTTCTGGTCCGTCACGGTGTTGCCCTTGGCGACGCCGGCCTCTGCCCCGGCGTTGATCAGAACGCTCTGGAAGAACCGTCCGCCGGTCTGTCCGATCACCCGCGCGCCAGTCACCGGCGTGGCCTTGGCCGTCTTCAGCTTCAACAGGGCGTGCAGTTCCTTGTTTTCCACCGACAGCCTCTCGGCCGCCACCTGCCAGGCCTTGAGGCGCTCGTTTTCCGAGCTCAGCCGTTGGTTTTCCCGGTAGACGAAAATAAGATTCTCGCCCCAGTTCAGGACCCGTTTCGTGGCCTCAACCGGGCGGTTGATAAGGTCGAGAAAGGGGGTCGCTATATCAGCGAGCGCGGCCCGGCTGTCGTCAAGGAATTTGGGTTCCAGCCGGCCGACCAGCAGCATCGCCACCGTCACAGCGATAAACAGGAAGAGGGAAAAGCGCGCACCGAACCCGAGCAGCGTATCGGCCAGTCGTCCGTCCCTGCTTCTCGGCTTCCTCAATACTCGCTTCCCTCAGACGGATGGCATTCCTGCCATTAGTGCGTGTCCGTCAACACATGCTTGAGGATCGAGTCCTCGAGCGAACGGCCCGAGCCCAGCGCCACGCAGGTCAGGGGTTCGTCCGCGATGGTCACCGGCAGGCCGGTGGCGTTGCGCATGACCTTGTCCAGGTTGGCGAGCAAAGCGCCGCCGCCGGTGAGCACGATGCCCTTGTCGACGATGTCGGCGGCAAGCTCCGGCGGGGTCTGCTCCAGCGCCATCCTGACACCTTCGATAATGGCGCTCACCGGCTCGGCCAGCGCTTCGGAGATCTGAAGCTGGTCGATGACGATTTCCTTGGGCACGCCGTTCATCAGGTCGCGTCCCTTGATCTGCAGGGTCTTGCCGGTGCCGTCCTCGGGCGCCGCCGCCGTGCCGATTTCCTTCTTGATCCGCTCCGCGCTCGACTCGCCGATCAAGAGCGAATGATTGCGGCGGATGTAGTTGATAATGGCTTCGTCCATCTTGTCGCCGCCGACGCGGACCGAATTGGCGTAGACAATGCCGCCGAGCGACAGCACCGCGACCTCGCTGGTGCCGCCGCCCACATCCACGATCATGGAGCCGGTGGGCTCGGTCACCGGCAGGCCGGCGCCGATCGCGGCGGCCATCGGTTCCTCGATCAGGAACACCCGGCGCGCGCCCGCTTCGAGCGCGCTGTCGCGGATCGCCTTACGTTCCACCGGGGTCGAGCCCGACGGCACGCAGATGACGATTTGCGGGGTCGCCAGCATGCTGCGGTTGTGGACCTTGCGGATGAAGTATTTGATCATCGCCTCGGCCACTTCGAAGTCGGCGATCACGCCGTCCCGCAAGGGCCGGATGGCTTCGATATTGCCCGGGGTGCGGCCCAGCATCTGCTTGGCCTCGTGACCCACCGCCAGCACTTCCTTGATTCCGTGATCGTTCTTGATGGCGACCACCGAGGGCTCGTTAAGGACGATGCCGCGGTCTTTCACATAAACCAGCGTGTTCGCGGTTCCGAGGTCGATGGCCATGTCCGAGGACATCCAGCCGAGTATCTTAGAGAACATACAACCACAGCCTTGTTGCAAGTGAGGTGACCCGCCGCCGGCGGGCCACCTCGGTTAGACCCAAATGCTCCGGCCCGGCCCCGCGCCGGTCCGAAAGCTGCCGATGTCGCTCAATCTCAAGCCGTGAGCGACTCCGGCGCCGACTTTTCACGCTTTACAAACAACTTGTTCAGCGCATGTACATAGGCTCGTGCAGACGCCACCAGGGTATCCGTATCCGCCCCCTGGCCGGTCACGGTCTTGCCGTCCTCTTCAAGACGGACCGTCACTCCGGCCTGGGCATCGGTTCCGCCGGTGACGGCGTGAACCTGATAGAGCTGCAGGTGGGCATCATGCTCCACCAGCGCCCGAATGGCCTTGAATGTGGCATCCACGGGGCCGTCGCCAGTGGCCTTGGTGGACTTGAGCTCGCCATCGACTTCCAGTTCCAGATCCGCCGATTGCGGGCCCTTGGACCCGCACACGATCTGGAGAGAGACAAAGCGGATGCGGTCCTTGTCCCGCATTACCTCGTCGTCGACGAGCGCCACGATATCCTCGTCATATACCTGTTTCTTCTTGTCCGCCAGATCCTTGAAGCGGACGAACGCGTCCTGCAACGCGTTCTGACCCAGGTTGTAACCCAAATCTTTCAATTTTTCGTAAAAGGCGTGACGGCCGGAATGTTTGCCCATGACCAGCGATGATGTTTTTAGCCCCACGGACTCAGGCGTCATGATTTCGTAGGTCTGGGCGTCTTTGAGAACACCGTCCTGGTGGATGCCGGCTTCATGCGCAAATGCGTTGGCGCCGACGATGGCCTTGTTGGCCTGGACGGCGAGCCCGGTGACCGTGGATACCAGGTGGGAGACCGGGGTCAGCTTTTCCGTCACTACGCCGGTCGAATAGGGCAGGGTGTCGGCCCGGGTTCTCAGCGCCATCACGATTTCTTCCAAGGCCGCATTGCCGGCCCTCTCGCCAATGCCGTTAATGGTGCACTCGATCTGGCGCGCGCCGCCCACCACGCCGGCGATGGAATTGGCGACCGCCAGCCCCAGGTCGTTGTGGCAATGGGTCGAGAGCGCCGCCTTGTCCATATTGGGCACCCGGTTCACCAGCATTTCAAACAGCGCCCGATACTCCTCCGGCACGGTATAGCCGACGGTGTCGGGAATATTGATGGTGGTGGCGCCGGCCTTGATGGCGGCTTCCACCGCGCGGCACAGGAAGTCGTGTTCGCTGCGGGTGCCGTCCTCGGCCGACCATTCCACATTGTCGCAAAGATTGCGGGCGTGGCCGACGCTTTTGGCGATGGCCTCGAGCACGGCCTCGGGCTCCATCTGCAACTTGACCCGCATATGCAGCGGGCTGGTTGCGATGAAAGTGTGGATGCGCGCGCTTTTTGCGCCCTCGAGTGCTTCCCAGGCGCGGTCGATGTCCTTGATGCCGGCGCGGGCGAGACTGCAAACGGTGGTGTTTTTGGCCAGCCGCGCCACTTCGCGCACTGCTTCGAAGTCGCCGTTCGAGGCGATGGCGAAGCCGGCTTCGATGACGTCGACGCCCATAGTGTCGAGCACCTCGGCGACCCGGAGCTTTTCCTCCAGATTCATGGTCGCGCCAGGCGACTGCTCGCCATCACGCAAGGTGGTGTCAAAAATGACAATTCGGTTCTGATCGGTTCGCGGGTTCATTTCAAAATATCCTGAATCTTAAATGCATCTCGATGGTCAGTTTCTGACCGCTAAGCTGGCGAATTCCCCCTGAAGCGCGTGCCGGGCAGTAAGTTCTTGCGCTCAGGGGCAGCTAAGTCGATGCAACCCACGAAGAAGTAGGGAAAGCTGAAGGAGACCACGGGCAGCCTTCGCCTCGCCCAAGCGGGCGCTGCGGATTTTGGCTGCGGTGGCGTGGCCAGTCATGCTTTCAGGTCCGTCCTTAAAATTTTGCTCAACCGACACGGTTAGGCCAAACGTTACATTCCACTATACGCGTCTAACGGATTGTAGTTAACAACTGTTGAAGAATTCTTCAACGGTTTAATGCGTGGCGTGGCTTTCACCTTTCAAATTTGGCGTTCTGGCGATAGGGTCGGCAAAGCGGCCAAAATCCGTCAAATTGGTTTTCTTAATCCAGCGGAAGCGAGGGTTGACCGCTCAAGAGTTCCTGATCTTCGAACGGGTCATCAACGCCTTTGGGCAGGCGATGCCTGTTTCGGATCGCCATTACAGTATCTCCGGCTAAATAATATCGTCCGCGCCGTTCCCCTTCGGCTTTCAACAGTTTGGCGTCTGTAAGCGCTTTCAGGTCACGGCTTGCCAGATTGTTCGAAATGTCGGCGCTGACGCGGTACGAGGCATTGCGCACCCGGACCGGGGCTGCGGCCTCGACCAGGGCGAGGGCGGTGCGTTCCGGCAGGCCGTGCCGGCTTACCAGGTCGCACAGGTCTTCGTATACCCGGTCAATTTCGCTGATTCGGCGAAGAAGGGTTTGTGCCTGTCGATAGTGTCCCGTCATGCAAAACCGCACCCAGGGCCGGCAATCCCGTTCCGGATGCCATCCGCCGCCGCCCACCAGCGCCAATACATCGTAATAGGCTTGCTGGTTTCGTCCGATATATTCCTCGATGCTGGAAAATGTCGGAGCCATAATTCCTTCACTGGCCAAGACGGCCGTTTGCAGACAGCGGGCCGTGCGGCCGTTGCCATCGGAGAACGGATGCATCAGCGTCAAATTCAGGTGGGCCATGGCGCCCTTGATGGTGGTGGACGCGCTATTGCCATTGTTCATGTCGTCAATCAGTTCGTCGATTAGCGGTTCCAACTTCTCCCGGTCCACGCCTTCGTGGACAACCTCACCGGTTTTACTATTGCGAACGCCAACCCATCCGGGGCGAAAGTTCCCAGGATTTGCTTTGAGGTCATGCTGGCAAATCATAAAATGCACGGCCAAAATGACATCTCGGGTGAACTGGAAGTTCGGGTCCCGACATCTTTGCAGGATGTAATCCATTGCGGCGTGGTACCCGATCACGGCTTGCCAGGTTGTTTTATCCGCCTCTACAGGCTCTGCATTGTCGATGGCGGCGATTGCATCCTCGGCGCTGACATTGATGCCTTCGACGCTGTTGGATGCCCTGAGCGCCCGGGCCCGGGTCATGCGGGCAATGAGCCCGGTCCACCGTCTTGGCGTTTGAACGACAGCGAAGCGCAGTTGTTCGCGCATTTCCCGGATGTGCTGCATCACGCGTTGTTCATCTTCGGAAAGATGGTCGTACCGGAAAAGCATGCATCATATCCTTTATGCAAACGATGGAAAATCAGTTATTAACTGACTTAATATCAGTTGTCAATTGTATATGTGGCATGGAAAGGGCTCAATACCCGGCGAGGTCAGGGTCCCGCAGGGGGCGGGGACGTTCCGCTGTCGAACGCTGTTCAAACGAAAACCGGCCCCGCGAGGGGGGCCGGCTCTCACCTGTCGACTATTCTGTCGCGTCAGTCTTTGAACGGCACCGCAACGTGGAAGTAGTTGCCGCCCCGGTAGATCCGGAACAGAACGGACGGCCGCCCTTCCTTCTTGAGCGCCGCCACCCGCTTGACCACATCCTCGGGTGACTTCACGTCCTCAAGGGAGACCGACGTGATCACATCGCCGCGGCGCAGGCCCGCTTGCTGAGCGTTGCTGTCGCGTTCCACATTGAGGATGACCGCGCCTTCGACGCTCTTGTCGATGCCGAGGCTCTGACGCACTTCGGTCGTCAGCGCGCCAAGCGTCATATGGAGGAGGGCCAATTCGCCCGGTCCTGCGCCCGGTCCGCCGCCTTCACCCATGGAGGCCCGGATCTTGGCCTCGTCCCGCTCAGCGATCTTGACGGTGAAGGTCTTGTGCTTGCCTTTGCGCAGCACCTCCACCGGGACCTTGGAGCCGATCGGGGTGTTGGCCACCAGGCCAGGCAGGCGCTGGCGCTTGGTGACGTCCTTGCCATTATACTTGATAATGATGTCGCCGGACTGGATGCCGGCGGCTTCCGCCGGACCGCCCGAGGTGACCGAAGAGACGAGCGCGCCGTTGTCATCCTCAAGGCCCAGACTTTCGGCGGTTTCCCGTGTCATCGGCTGGAACGCCACACCGAGCCAGCCGCGCTTGACCTTACCCTTTTCAATCAACTGGGTGACGATGGACTTGGCCAGATTCGACGGAATCGCGAAGCCAATGCCCGCGTTGCCGCCCGACGGTGAGAAAATGGCAGTGTTGATGCCGATTACTTCGCCGTCGAGATTGAACATCGGGCCGCCCGAGTTGCCCGGGTTGATCGACGAGTTGGTCTGGATGAAATCGTCGTAAAGCCCACTCTGGATGTTGCGGTTGCGCGCCGAAATGATGCCGGATGTGACTGTGCCGCTGAGGCCGAACGGGTTGCCGATGGTGATCACCCAGTCACCCACTTGCGCCTTGTCGGAATCCCCGAAAGTCAGCGGAGTGAGCTTGTGCTTGGGCTTGATCCGGAGCACCGCAACGTCGGTGGCCGGGTCGGTGCCCACCAGTTCGGCGTCGTAGTCGTCGCCGTTCTGGAAGTGGACCATGATCTTGTCGGCGTTCTCGACCACATGGTTGTTGGTCACGATAATGCCCTTGGCATCGATCACGAAGCCGGTGCCGCTCGCCGCTTCCTTGCGCGGCGGCAAGGGTTTATCGGGTTCTTCCGGCGCCCGGGGGTCGAAGCGGCGCAGGAAATCTTCAAGTCCGCCGGCGTTCTGCGGCACTTCCTTCTCGACCGTGATGTTGACCACGGACGGAAGCACCTTTTTCGCCAGATAGGAAAAACTGGATGGCAGGGATTCGGGTCTTGCGGTGGCCATGGTCGGGGCGGCCACAAGCGCGACACACATAAAAAATACGCCAAAAAAATAGCGCACGATCGGCTGCCCGGATCGCTGCATGCTGGTGGTCAGCTGCACGAGATCTCTCCTTCTTGCTCTTGTCTCTCCATCGGATACCCACCCGAAGGCGA
Source organism: uncultured Alphaproteobacteria bacterium (assembly GCA_963746725.1). Classification (GTDB taxonomy): domain Bacteria; phylum Pseudomonadota; class Alphaproteobacteria; order Sphingomonadales; family Govanellaceae; genus J090. Next base: position 38,899 of record CAVVCF010000011.1, read on the forward strand.
ATTTCGCGGAAAAATGTGACTGAAATATGGTTGTTACACACTTTGGCGGCAAAAGCCGCCGGCAAATTCAATGTTTTATGGTCCAGACCACGGCAAACCCGAGAAATGCGGCGATCATGCCTGTAACTCTGAGCGTCCGGCTCGGCTGGGTGAGCGCCATCGCCATCATGCGCTGCATGCCTTCGGGGAAGAGGGCATAGAGCACACCCTCGATCACCAGCACCAGTCCGATGGCTATGACAAATTCGTCCACTGGGGTCCCTGACGGTCGGTTTACTTCTTACTGCCCGGCGTGCCCTTAAGACTGTCGAGATACCGGAAGAACTCGCTGTTGGGCGACAGCACCAGCGTGGTGTCATCCGGGGCAAGGGCTTTCGCATAGGCTTGCATCGAGCGATAGAACGCGAAGAAGTCGGGGTCCTTGCTGAACGCGTCGGCAAAAATCTTCACTGCCTTGCCTTCGCCTTCGCCGCGGATGATGTCCGCGTCGCGCTGGGCTTCGGCGATCAGAACCGTGCGATCCTTGTCGGCGGTACTGCGGATGCGCTGGGCCTGCTCGGCGCCCTGGGCGCGGGCTTCCTTGGCCTCGCGCTCACGTTCGGTGCGCATCCGCCGGAAGATCGCCTCGCTGTTGGCCTCGGGCAGGTCGGCGCGCTTGATGCGCACGTCAACCACGTTAATTCCCATGGATGACGCCGCCTGATTGACCGAGGTGCGGATATCTTCCAGAAGTTTCAGCCGATCCGGGCTCAATATGGCGGTAAAGGGCGCGCTGCCCAAAACCTTGCGGATGGTGGAATTGACGATGGTCTCCAGCCGGTTGGCGGCACCTGACGCGTTGCCCACCGACTGGCGGACCTTCAGGGGGTCGGCGATCTGGAAGCGCGCGAAGGCGTCCACGATCACCCGCTTCTGGTCCGAGGTGATGATTTCCTGGGCCGGGGTGTCGAGGTTCAGAATCCGTTTGTCGAGGAAGGTCACCGACTGCCACGGCAGCTTGAAGTGAAGGCCCGCGTCCTTGACCGTGCGGATCGGCCGGCCGAATTCCAAGACAATCGCCTGTTCGGTCTCGAACACCCGGTACATGGAGCTGAACCCGATGATCAGGATCGCGCCGAGGATGACAACAATGGGGAGGAGTTTGCGGTTACCCATGGTTATTTCCCCTGCTTCGCTTTGAGCTCGGGCAGGGGCAGGTAGGGCACGACGCCCGATCCAGCCTTGTCGTCCACGATGATTTTGTTCATGCCCTTGAGCACTTTTTCCATGGTCTCGAGATAGATCCGTTCCCGGGTCACGTCCTTGGCCTGTTTGTAGGCGTTATAAACCGCGAGGAAGCGCGAGGCCTGCCCTTGGGCATCGGCGATGACCTGCTGCTGGTAGGCCTTGGCGTCCTGCAGCAATTTGGCGGCCTGGCCGCGGGCGCGGGGGATGATGTCGTTCTGATAGGCCTGGGCCTCGTTCTGCAGGCGTTCCTTGTCGGCCTGCGCCGCCTGGACGTCGCGGAACGCATCAACCACGGACGAAGGCGGGTCAACCTCCGAGAGCTTGACCTCGCTGATGTAGACGCCGGCACCGTAACTGTCGAGCACGGCCTGGATTTTCTCAAGCGCCTTCTGCTCGATGGTGGCGCGGCCCTCGGTGAGCGCCGACTGCAGGTCGGTCTGGCCGATGATTTCGCGCATCACGCTTTCGGCCACCGCCTTGATGGTCAGTTCCTGGTACTGGATGTTAAACAGGAACTTGCCGGCGTCGCGGATTTTCCAGAACACCGAATATTCAAGCTCGGCGATATTCTCGTCCCCGGTGAGCATGGAGCGCTCCCGGCTGAAGGCTGCGGATCGCGGCGTGCGGCTGTTCGGGCCCTCGCCGGCAAAGCCGATATCGACCCGATTGATGGCGGTGACCTTGGGCGTGAGCACGGTCTCGATAGGCGCGGGCAGGTGGTAATGCAGCCCCGGCCCGGTGGTCTCGACCCATTTGCCGAAGCGCAGAACCACGCCCTGCTCGTTCTGATCGACCCGGTAAAAGCCGGTGGCGAGCCAGCCTGCGACAATCAGCGCTATAATAATAAAGAGCCCCTTGCCGCCGAAGCCGCCCGGGAACGCGCCTCTCAGTTGTTCCTGGCCTTTCCTGATCAGGTCGTCGAGATTTGGCGGCTGCGGCCCGCCACCCGATCCCTGTCCCCAGGGGTTGCGGCCGCCGCCGGGATTGTCCTGCCAGGGCATGAAGCACCTTTCGTTGGTATCAGCGTCGGCAGCATTGGCGCTGCCGTTTGACTGTCTTGGGTTATAGAGCACGATCCGCCTTTATGGAAGGGTTCTGACGGAGCGATTTTGGGCCCAGGGCCAGGAAGGCGTTGCAGAGCGTAGCGGGGCCTACGGTCAAGACGGCTGACGCCGCCCTGGCCCAAAAGCGCCCGTCCCTCCGGGTTGCCATGCGGCGGACATCCGCTGCGTTGCAGCCCTTGCCCGATGGCCCCGCATCGCGCGGCGGGCTGCGCCTACCGGCTGCCACGCCGCATGAGCAACAGAACCTTTCCATAGAGGCGGACCGTGCTCTGTGCTACTGAGGTACCGGGTGCAACGTCTGAGCCTCGCTAAAAGTGGAGAATCGCAACAATGACCGCCATCGACCGCGACAAGGTTCTGGATGCCCTCGGGACCGTGACCGATCCCGACAGCGGGCGGGATGTGGTCAGTGCTCGCATGATTCAGGGCGTGGTGGTCAGGGACGGCCGGGTCGGTTTCGCCATCGAAATCCAGCCCGACAAGGCTGAGGCCATGGAGCCCTTGCGCGAAGCTTGCGAGGCGGCGGTCGCCGCATTGCCGGGCGTTGACAAGGTAACGGCCGTGCTGACCGCCGAGCGGGCACCGGGAGACGCCCCGCCCGCTGAACCGAAACACCCGGCTCCACCCAAAGGCCCGGCCATAGCGAAGCCAGAACCGATTCCGGGGGTGTGCCGGATTATCGCGGTGGCGAGCGGCAAGGGCGGGGTGGGCAAGTCGACCACCGCCATTAATCTCGCGGTGGGGCTCGCACGGCTCGGGCTCCGGGTCGCAGTGCTCGACGCCGATATTTACGGTCCATCAGTGCCGATGCTTCTCGGCCTCACCAACCGGCCGGAGCTCGACGACGACAAGAAGATTATCCCGATGCGCGCCCACGGGCTCATTGCCATGTCCATCGGCTTTCTGATCGAAGGCGATACCGCCATGATCTGGCGCGGCCCCATGGTAATGGGCGCGCTGCAGCAGTTGATGAATGATGTGGCCTGGGACAAGTTCGGGCCCATCGACGTCATGGTGGTCGATATGCCGCCCGGTACCGGCGACGCGCAACTGACCATGGCGCAGCGGGTGCCCTTGGCCGGCGCGGTCATCGTCTCCACGCCCCAGGACATCGCGCTCATCGACGCGCGCAAGGGCATCAACATGTTCGAGCGGGTCGAGGTCCCGGTCCTCGGGCTGATTGAGAACATGAGCTACTTCCTCTGCCCGCACTGCGGGGAACGATCCGACATTTTCGGCCACGGCGGGGCGCGCGAGACGGCGGACAAGCTCGGCGCGCCGTTCCTCGGTGAAATTCCCTTGCATCTTTCGATCCGGGAAACCTCCGACGCCGGCACGCCGATCACCGCCGCCGATCCTGAAAGCCCCTTTGCCCGGGCGTATATGGACATAGCCGCCAAGGTGGCCGAGGGGCTCAAGCTTGAAATGACCCAAGGGGCGGGAGCGTGACGGCAACGGACGACGAAATCCGCGACATCCTGACGTCCGTGAAGACCATCGCCATGGTCGGCGCGTCCGACCGGCCAAACCGGGCGTCGTTCGGCGTCATGCGGTTTTTGCAGTCCAAAGGCTACCGGGTGATCCCGGTCACCCCGCGCCTTGTGGGCCAGGACCTGATGGGGGAGCGGGTCTACGCCACGCTCGCCGATATTCCCGAAAAGGTCGATATGGTGGACGTGTTCCGCCGCCTCGAAGAGGTGCCCCAAGTGGTCGACGAGGCGATCCGCGTCGGCGCGCGCGCTGTCTGGCTCCAACTCGGCCTCGTCGACGAAGCCGCCGCCGCCCGCGCCCGCGCCGCCGGCCTGAAGGTCGTCATGGACCACTGCCCGGCGATCGATATCCCAAGGCTGGGGATTTAGGGACCAGCCGTATGCGTGTCTTTGATAATGGACCTTGGGATGTAAAGGGTGGCGCAGATCATCTAATATCCCAATTCGACTATTTGAATTGTTCTGATCGTGTCGAAGCGGAAAGGGTCCGGGAATTCGTAGAGGATTTATTTTCTCGTTATCCTGAGAGCGAGGAAGAGAGATTGCGATGGCGACTTCGAGCAAAGGATAACAGTACCCATCTCAGTGCCTTCTTTGAGCTTTTCCTGCATGACCTCCTTCTTCGGTGCGGTTGTACGGTTCTGGCCATAGAGCCCAACTTGGAAACCTCAGAGCGGTCACCTGACTTCCTTGCGGAAACTGAAGATGGGTGTCTCTTTTATTTGGAAGCCACCTTAGCGACCGGGCGATCTCAAACAGATGAAGGTGCTGACAGACGCTTGCGAGAAGCTCTACAAGCAATTGATGATGTTCCGTCTCCAGACTACTTCTTTGACCTTCATATTAGGGGCAAACCGGACAAACCAATTTCCGGAAAGAGATTAAAGATACAACTTGAAAGTTGGCTAGCTACGCTTGATTTTGAAGAGATATCTTCATGTTGGGAACATAAAGGCCGACCCTCATCTTCATTTTGCTTTGAAGAACACGGGGTGCGATTTCGACTCTATCCAATTCCCAGGGGGGCATCTCGTGGAAAGACCGAACGAGGTCGCGCAATTGCAACACGATCTCTAGCGCCACTTACGGTTCAACCTCAAGAACCCATTAGAAAATCGATCATTAAGAAGGCGGGTCGCTATGGGGAGCTAAGCGCACCTTACGTGATTGCAGTAAATGCAATGGGTGAATATGCGAGATACGATAGCGCTGTTGATGCTGTATTTGGGTCGCCTGCCACTTCCGTTCAGCTTACTGACCAAGGTTCTGAGGTACACGACTGCCGTGCTAAAGATGGCGTTTGGCTAGGGCAGAAAGACCCAAAGAATACCCGCGTAAGCGCAATATTATCTACCGAGCGGCTAACGCCTTGGAGTGTAGGGCAACGCCGAATGCGATTAATTATTAACCCTTGGGCAACGCACCCCCTTGGCCCCACATTTTTTCCTTGTGATATAGTTGACTTTGAGAAAGACAACTCGGGGGTTGTTGAAAAGGCGCCTTTGCGCGAAATTTTCGAGTTACCAGAAGGGTGGCCCGAATAGTCCCAAATCAGTCTGACACCTCTTGTAAACCCTAAGATCCTAGACCCTACTCAAAATCCCCGGCGAGTTCTTTCCGCGTTTCTTCCGGCAGCACGGTCATGTGGCTGTAGCCGTCGTGCCCGATGACGAAGGTGACCCGCGTGCCTTCCCTCCGAAACGCCGCGATCTGGTCGCCGTCAAACGGGAAGTGGAGGAAATGCACGGAGGACGTCTTGCCGCCCGGCGTCGAGCGGTCCACGTCGCCTTCGGGCACAGCCTTGACCGTGTGGCCGGCAAATTCAAGCTGGATGGTGTCTTCGAGCCCGCCCAAGGACCCCAGCAGATTTTCCCGGCGCGCCTTGTCGTCAATCTCGAACATCAGGGTGCAGGTCAGGTCGCGACCATTGGGGATCATCGGATTGTAGGCGCGGAACTCGTCCTCGATCTGCTCGTCCCCGCCCTTTTCAATGTAAAGCATGTCCTGGACCTGCAGCCACATGCTGTCCCAGCTTTCGAACGTGACGGTGACATAGGGACCGACCGCGATCTGGCGCTTGCGTTTGCGCACCACGTTTTCGGCGCGCTTGTCGGCGCGGATCAGCTTGTAATCCTCGTTTGAAATCAGGTCGTCACGGGTCAGCGTTCGCGCTTCGCGCGGCATATCAGGTTCGCTCCTTGTCTAAAGTCCGTAGGATTTTGCGATCAGTTCAATGGGGTGAATACCCTTTTCAGGCGCTTTCGACGCGTCTTCGCGCTCCATCCCCTGCACCAGATGGTCGGCGGCCAGCGGACATTCGGACACGGTGTAGGCATCCTCGTTCCTGAGTGCGGCGCGCGCCGCGTTCTTGCCCACTTTGAGCGCGGTTTCGAAGTTCTCCTTCATCATGCCCCACTTGCCGCCGTGGCCGGAGCAACGCTCGATCACCTTGACCTCGGTTTCGGGGATCAGGCGCAGCATCTCCGCACCCTTCGGCCCCATGTTCTGGGCGCGGGCATGGCAGGCGAGATGAATGGACACAGCCCCATCCAGGGGCTTCATGCCATCTGCGAGGCCTTCGTTTTTGGCGATGTCGACCACATATTCGGAGAGGTCGAACGTGGCCTCGCTTAGCACCTTCACATCCTCGTTGTCGGGCAGAATGAGCGGCCATTCGAACTTGAGCATCAGCGCGCAGGACGGGATCAGCGCCACGATGTCGTAGCCTTCGTCTTCGATCAGCGGGCGGAATGCGGCGGCGATGGTTTTGGCCTGTTTGGCAACCGCTTCCATGTCGCCGTTCTCGAGCTTCGGCATGCCGCAGCAGCCGGGGTGCATGACTTTCGTCTCGACCCCGTTTTTGGCCAGCACATCGCGCGCCTTCATGCCGATGTCGGGGTTGTTGTAATTGGTAAAGCACGTCGCGTAGAGCACCACCTTGCGGCCCTTTCCGGGCGCTTGCCGGTTGACGGTGGCGGGGTTGGCGCGGTCTTGCTTCTCAAAGGTTTTTCCATGGAATTCCGGCACGGCGGCGTCGCGGTCCACATGGGCCACCGCCTCCATCGCCGGGCGGGTCAGCGTGTTGCCGCGCCGGGTCGCCCAGTTCACCAGCCCGTCGATGGGGCCGGCGAGCTTGCCGTTGCGGTCGGTTTCGGCAAACTGCTTGTCGATGAAACTGCGCTCGCCGCGCTTGAATTCGGCAGCCCGCGCCCTGAGCATCAGGTGCGGAAAGTCGAGGTTGAATTCGTGGGGCGGCACGTAGGGGCATTTGGTCATGAAACACATGTCACAGAGCGTGCAGGCCTCCACCACCGGCTTGAAATCTTTCGAATCGACCGAGTCGAGCTCGCCCGTCTCCGACTCGTCAATAAGCTCAAAGAGGCGGGGGAACGAATCGCAGAGATTGAAACAGCGCCGGCAGCCGTGACAGATGTCGAATACCCGCCTTAGTTCGGCGTCGATGGCGTCGGCGTCATAAAACGCCTGGTCCTGCCAGTCGATGGTATGCCGGGTCGGCGCGCCCAAGCCGCCTTCTCTGCTGCCCTGACTCATCTGCTACTCTGACTCATGGGGGGTCCTCCGGGGTTGAAAAAACCGCGTCCTCCGGAGCCGGGAAATAGCTCCGGAGGGGCGGCAGGTCTTCTATTTCAGCCGGTCACGCCAACTCGTCGAGCGCCTTCTGGAAACGCCCGGCGTGGGACTTTTCGGCCTTGGCCAGCGTCTCGAACCAGTCGGCGATTTCGTCGAAGCCTTCCTCGCGCGCCGTTTTGGCCATGCCCGGGTACATGTCGGTGTACTCGTGGGTCTCGCCGGCGATGGCGGCCTTCAGGTTCAAATCTGTTTTCCCGATGGGCTCGCCGGTGGCCGGATCGCCCACTTCCTCAAGGTATTCGAGGTGGCCGTGCGCGTGGCCGGTTTCGCCTTCCGCGGTGGAGCGGAACACCGCCGCGGTGTCGTTGTAGCCTTCCACGTCGGCCTTTTGGGCGAAATAGAGATAGCGCCGGTTGGCCTGGCTTTCGCCGGCGAAGGCGTCTTTCAGGTTTTGTTCGGTCTTGCTGCCTTTGAGTGCCATTATGCCTCTCCTCACATCGTGAAATAAAACCGGAGACGAAGCGCGAATGCGCCCCGCGATCGATGGGGTAACCATCTGAGTCCGGAGTTTATTCCCCTTGGCGGCTTTGTCAACAGATTAGAATAATTTTAAACTGAAAAGTTCGGATTTGCGACCACGGAAGCGCGGTCATCCCTCTTTCTCAAGGGACGCGCAGAACGCGGCCACCGCGGCTTTGTAGCTGCCGTTCCGGAGCGTCCTGGTGACCACATCCAGCACCGCCACCGCCGGCTGGCCGGTCAGGCCGGCGACCTGGCGGACCGCCCTGTCCACCGGCGATCCGTCATGGGTGATCACCAGCCCATAGCGGCTGACATCGCCGTGCTTGGCGGTGAGGTAGCTTTTCATCGGCGCCGCGATCCGCCCGGCCCACAAGGGCGTGGCCAGGATCACCAGGTCATATTGGGCGATGTTGTTGGCGGGTTCGTAAATCGCGGGCGTGCGGCCGGTCAGGCTCTCGAAACCGGAGCGCATAAACCCGAGCCCGCCATGGCGTTTCCGGACGTCCCGGATTTCGCCGAAGGCGGCGTCGGTGGTCTGGGCGATCTTGCGCGCGACCTGACGGGTGTGGCCCGTCAGCGAATAGCAGATCACCAGCGTTTTCATGACACGACCCCCCGTGCGTAATGGTCAGCCCAAAGACAGAATATCACTATTTGGTTAGGAAATCCTAGCGCATCAGTTCCCGCATGGCCTGATCGAGCCCTTCAAGCGTCAGGGGGAACATGCGGCCTTCCATCAGCTCGCGCATCATGGCCGTGGACGCGGAATATTCCCAGTATTTCTCGGGAACCGGATTGAGCCAGACCGCATGGGGGTAGACGTTGAGCATGCGGCGCATCCACACTTCGCCCGGCTCCTCGTTCCAGTGTTCCACGCTGCCGCCGGGATAGACGATCTCGTAGGGGCTCATCGAGGCGTCGCCGACAAAGATCACCTTGTAGTCGTGGGGGTAGGTATGGAGCACATCGTGGGTCGGAATCACCTCGGACGTGCGCCGGCGGTTGTCCCGCCATACCCGCTCGTAAAGGCAGTTGTGGAAGTAGAAATACTCCAGGTGCTTAAACTCGGTGCGCGCCGCCGAAAACAGTTCCTCGCAGGTCCGGATATGCGGGTCCATGGACCCGCCCACATCGAAAAACAACAGCACCTTAACCGCGTTGTGCCGTTCGGGCCTAAGCTTGATGTCGAGATAGCCCTTGTGCGCGGTCGACTGGATGGTGTCGTCGAGGTCGAGTTCTTCCAAGGCCCCTTCGCGGGCGAACCGGCGCAACCGGCGCAGCGCCACCTTGATGTTGCGGGTGCCGAGCTCCACCGAATCGTCGAGGTTCCTGAATTCGCGCTTGTCCCAGACCTTGACCGCGCGGCCGTGGCGGCCCTTGTCCTGGCCGATGCGCACGCCTTCTGGGTTATAGCCATAGGCCCCAAACGGGGAGGTGCCCGCGGTGCCGATCCATTTGTTGCCGCCCTGGTGGCGGCCCTTCTGTTCCTCGAGCCGCTGTTGCAGCGTCTCCATCAGCTTGTCCCAGTCGCCCATGGCCTCGATTTCGGCCATTTCCTCTTCCGTGAGATAGAGCTCGGCGAGTTTGCGCAACCACTCTTCGGGGATCTCCGCACCGTCTTCCTCGAAATCGACGGCTTCAAGCCCGTTGAAGCAATGGCCGAACACCTGGTCGAACTTGTCGAGGTTGCGTTCGTCCTTCACCAGGCTCGCGCGGGCGAGGTAGTAAAAGTCGTCGATCGAATAATTGGCGACGCCGGCCTTCATGGCTTCGAGGAGGGTCAGGTACTCCCGAAGGGTGACAGGCACGCGCGCGCCGCGCAGCTCGTAAAAGAAATTGGTGAACATGGGGATATAAATAGCGACGAATCTCCACTTATCCAAGCCCCCTCCTTCTTCGTCACCCCGGAAGGGCGGAGCCCTATCCGGGGTCCATGGGTCCGCTTGCGACATGGATCCCTGTGTGTTGAGCAGGTGGTATGTTGATTGCGGGAAGGAGGCCGTTGGATCCCTGGTCGTTTGAGACCGTGACCCGGCCTGGCCCCTTCCCGCGTTTTGCGTATCAACCTGAACAGTTGCACGAGGCTGGTTGCAACAGACCTCGCATCACAGGGACAGGCACCATGACTATACACCCTCGATATGTCGGATGCGACATTTCCAAACAGGTTCTCGATATCCACGATCCCCGGACCGGGGCCCGGCGTGTGGCCAATACAGCGACGGCAGCGGCAGCCTTCGCCGCGACACTGGATGCAAACAGCGCCTGCGTCGTCATGGAGGCCACCGGGGCCTACGACCGCACCCTGCGCCATGCTCTGGCGGAGCATGGCGTCGCTTATGTGCGGATCAACCCCACCCGGGCGCGGCGCTTCGCCCAGGCCGCGGGCTTCCTGGCCAAGACCGACGCCGTGGATGCCCGCATGCTCGCCGCCCTCGGTTCCACCCTGCAGCCAAAGGCGGAGACACCCACAGACCCGGCCCGCGCGGCTCTGGCCCAATTGCAGAAACGCCGCGACCAGCTGGTACAGATGCGCGCCGACGAAAAGAAACGCCGCCATGATGCCGATGGCGATCTCGCCCGCTCCATCGACGATCATATCCACTGGCTAAGCCGGCAGGTCGACGCCATCGACGCCAAAATCGAGACACTGGTCGAACAGACCGGTACGCTCGGAGAGGAAACCGAGCGGCTGCGCTCGGCCCCCGGCATCGGGCCCGTCACCGCCACCGTGCTGGTCGCCGAAATGCCCGAACTCGGCCGCCTCAGCCCCAGGAAAATCGCCAGCCTCGCCGGGCTCGCGCCCGTCAACCACGACAGCGGCGCCATGCGCGGCAGCCGACGCATCAAGGGCGGACGGCGAAGGGTCCGCCAGGCCCTCTACATGGCGGCGCTGGCGGCCATCAGGCAGAGCAAACGCTTCGCCGACTTCTACCAACGCATCGTCGAACGCGCCAAAGCCAAAAAAGTCGCCATCATCGCCGTCGCCAGAAAGCTCCTCACCATCCTCAATGCAATGGTCAGAGACAAAACAAACTATGCATAATCAACACAGTTGCCGGGTCACGCTGGCGCTTGCCCGGGATGACGGCATCGGGATTCAAGCTCCCGTCGCATTTGTCGCGATCTCGGGTATAATGCTCGCTGGATTGCATAACCAAAAAGGGGGTACCCCATGTCTGTGCGTTCTATCCTTCTCGCCATCTTCAGCGTTCTCCTGCTCTGGTCGAGCGCACTCGCCAATGGCGACGATGGGGAGGCCAACAAGTTCTATCGTGGCGTCATCGACGACGACATTTTCACCGCGGGTCAGACCGTGGATGTGGATGGCGAGGTCCGCGGCGACGTGTTCGCCGCCGGCGGCAGCGTCGGCATCAATGGCAGCGTCGCCGACCAGTTGATTTTGGCGGGCGGGCAGGTGACGGTCACCGCAGACGTGGCTGGCGACCTGATCGCGGCGGGCGGCAAGGTCGATCTTTCGGGGAAAGTCGGCGACAATCTGGTGGCCGCTGGCGGCACCGTTACGGTCAGGAGCCGGGTGGGCGGAAAAGCCATTGCAGCCGGTGGTCAGGTGGAACTGACGCGGGATTCGAATGTGGCCGGACCGGCCTGGGTCAGCGGCGGCCAGGTGATCCTTCGCGGGGTGGTCGACGGCAATGCGCGCCTCAATGGCGGAATAATCCAGATTTATGGCGACGTTAAAGGCAATGTGGAGGCCCGCGGCGATCGGGTTTCGGTGCTGCCCGGCGCGCGGATCGAGGGTTCGCTGACGGTGCGCGGTCCGCGCGCAGCGGAGATTGCCGAGGGCGCCGTCGTCATGGGCCAGGTGAGCCATATCGAGCAGATGGGGCTCAAAGGGATGAAGGAAAAGGCCGCCGGGCTGATCGCGGTGGCCGTCCTCCTGCCGCTTGTCTTCTGCATCGTGGTCGGCCTGTTGCTGGCCTATGGTGTGCCCACGTGGGTGGGACGTGTCGCCGAGACGCTGAAGGCCCGGCCACTGGCGAGCATCGGCCTCGGTTTCCTGATCGTCTTCGGCGTACCGGGCGTGCTGGTGGCGCTCGCCATCACGGTGATCGGCCTGCCCATAACGATCATCGGGTTTGCCTGTTACCTGATCCTCATGGTGCTGACGTTGCCTTTGGTGGTGCTGGCCGCCGCGCGTCTCGTGCTGATGCGCAAGGCCGGTGCACCTGTGCCGGGCAGGGGCAAACTCCTGCTGGTGTTCGTAGGCCTTCTGATCGTGGTCGGGTTGGTGAGTATGATTCCCATACTCGGCCAGTTCTTCCTCGGCGCGCTCTTTCTGCTAGGCGTGGGCGCGGGGCTGATCGCGCTCTATCACATGGCGCGGGGAGGCAGGCAGACGACGGGTTGAACCCTACCGCCCTTCGCGGCGGTTCATGAAGGCGAGGCGCTCGAACAGGTGGACGTCCTGCTCGTTCTTGAGGAGCGCGCCGTGCAGCGGCGGGATCAGCTTCTTGGGGTCGCGTTCTTTCAGCAACTCGACGCGGCATGTCCTCGGCCATCAGCAGCTTGAGCCAGTCGAGAAGCTCGGACGTGGACGGCTTCTTCTTCATGCCGGGCACGTCGCGGATTTCGTAGAAGATATTCAAGCGCCTCGCGCGACCAGCATATTCTGGATATCGGGGAAGTGGACGTTGATGATGTCGCAGCATCGTGTCCCGGTCGGGGAACTTGATGTAGTGGAAGAAACAGCGGCGCAGGAACGCGTCGGGCAGTTCCTTTTCATTGTTCGAGGTGATGATCACCAGCGGGCGGTGGGTGGCCTTGATCATCTCGCCGGTTTCATAGACATAGAACTCCATGCGGTCGAGTTCCTGCAGCAGATCGTTCGGGAACTCGATATCCGCCTTGTCGATCTCGTCGATCAGCAGAACGGGCGGGGTCTCGGCCGTGAACGCCTCCCACAGCTTGCCGCGTTTGATGTAGTTGGCGATGTCGCGGACCCGCTCGTCACCGAGCTGGGAATCGCGCAACCGCGACGACTGCGTCATATTCATATAGCCCCTGGTGCGCCTTGGTGGTCGACTTGACATGCCACTCGATGAGCGGGCGGCCAATGGCGCGGGCCACTTCCTCGGCGAGCACGGTCTTGCCGGTTCCGGGCTCGCCTTTTACCAGAAGCGGGCGTTCCACGGTGAGCGCGGCGTTGACCGCGACCATCAGGTCCTCGGTGGCGACATAGGTATCGGTTCCGGTAAATTTCATAGGTGGCGCACTCTTTCGGGCTTTGACATTTGAACTCGCAACGGAACGTAAGGCGCGTGCGCAGCGCTATCAAGCCCAAAGACAGAGAAAATAAAACGCCCGTTTACCTTGAAAGCGCCATGATCTGTGGGACAATGGGCAAGATCATCGTTACCTCAGAGGAGCGCACACCCATGAAACCCTTCGCCTTTTTGTCCGGCCTTGCCGCCAGTCTCGTCCTGGCGTTCGCCGTTGCCGCCGCACCGACCATCCGTCCGACCGTGGACTACAGCGCGGACATGGCGATCGCCGCGGGCAAGGAGCACGGCACCGGCCACATCAGTCACTCAGGCGCGTCCGACCGGCGGGAAATGACCATGGCCGGCCACAAAATGACCATGATCTCGGACGCCCAGCAGATGGTGATGATCGTGCCGGGTACCGGCATGGCGATGCGTATGAGCGTGCCCAAGGACCCGGTGAGCCAGGTCTACGAACAAGCCAAGGAGGCCGACTTCAAGGCTGTGGGCAAGGAAATTATCAATGGCGAGGCGACCACCAAGTACGAGGTGACCGACGATCAGGCCAAGGGTCATGTCTGGCTGACGTCGGACGGTATCCTGATGCGCGCCCGGATGAATTCAACGCAGGGCGACGTGGCAATCGATGTCTCCAACGTCAAGCGCGGACCGCAGGACGCCTCGCTGTTTGAGGTCCCCAAAGGCCTGATGATCATGGATATGGACAAGATGGGCGGCCTGGGCGGCATGGCGGTACCGCCGGGGATGGGGAAGTAGAGGGTTACACCACCCGCAATGTCGCCCGTGCCGGGGCGGTGTGGCTGGCGATTAACTCCGCCTGCTCTTGCCCGGTGAAGGCGTCGGCGATGGCCTTGCCAGTTCCGTCTGTGCGTTTGACGCTGGCGAGGTAGGCCCGCATTTCTTGCTCGCGCTCCTTGAGGAAGGCGATCACCGCTTGGGCTTCGCGCCCGCCGTCGGTGGCAGAGGGCGCGTCGCCTTGCGCATAAAGCCCGAACATCTCTGCCTCCGCCTTGCGCCGGTTATGGACGCCCAAGGGCCGCACGCCTCCTCGCGCCCGGTTGCTGCGATAGAAAATCTCGAACCAGGCGGCGGCGCGGTCGCCCGTGCGGATCGCCGTTTTGAGATTGTTGCCCACAAGGGCGGGCGCGTTGTAGGCGAGCGAGGTCAGCGCCGCCAGCTCATGGGTTCCGGCAAGCGCCTCGCGGATGTCCTCCGGCACGGCGGCGGCGACAAGCTCCCGGCTCACCACGTCATAAAGCCGCCGGCCATCGCGGTGGGCGTCGTCCGACAGCGCGAAGCAAAGGGCCCCCGGCGCGCGGTTCTCAAAGAGCGCCCGGGCGCCGGCCTCCTCGCCTAGGGTGAGGGCACGCGCAAGGTCTTCAAGCAGGTCCTGTTCGGCCGCGGAAAATTCATGAATGCCGTCAAAGTCCCGCTCCAGCGTGGGCCGGAGAATAAAGCCGTCACCCGACCGAATGAGCAGCGCGTAGCCCACACCAATGGTGGGGATCGCCTTGGTGTCGAGGTAAGGCCGCGGTACGTAGCCTTCATGGCGGAGCACGAAGTCGAAGGTCGCGTTGTCGAAATTTTTCAGAGGCCGTCCGGTCAGCATGGGATACCGCGTCATCAAGGGTTGCCTTTCCCTGATGACGCTCTGGCGGTCCTTTACGTGATGACCCGGAGGGCGAATGCGGCAATGCGGTCGAGCACGGCGTTGCGCGCGTCCTGATAGGGGGCGTGACCGCAGTCGGGGATCATCCAGGTCTCGACCGGGCCAGAGACCCCGACCGCGATCGCCTCCACCTGGGCCGGCGTCCCGTATTCGTCGTCCTCTCCCTGTACGATCAGCGCCGGCGCGGTGACATGGGGCAGCCGATGCTCCATGTTCCAGTCCCGGAACGCAGGGTCAAGCCAGGTCTCGTTCCAGCCGTAGAAGGCGCAGTCCACATTGGCCCCGTGCCAGCGGGCAAGGCGGCTGCGCAGGTTGCGGTTCTCGTAGGCGTCGCGGGCCACTTCGAGCCCGGCAAGCGTGATCTCCTCCAGAAACACATGGGCGGCCATGGAAACCAGCACGGCGCGCGCGATCCCGGCAGCGTCGAGCATGCCGGGCAGAATCACCTCGGCCTCATGATCGAGGTAGGTCAACGGCCGGGGAAAGGTGACAGGGTCGGACCAGCCGTATCCCGCCCGGCTGTAGGTGAGGACCGGCAGGCCGGTGCGCTCGGCCAGCGCGTCGGGGAAATCCCGCCACAGCGCCACTGAGCCGAGCCCTTCATGCAAAAGCACAATGGCTACGCCGTCCGCGCGGGGAGTTCCGGCCCAGGCAACCTCGAGCCGGCTGCCGTTAACGGTGAAATAGTCGGTCATCTAAAGCAGTACTGTTACGGTGATCGGGCAGAATGCCCGCGACCATATCATTTGATGCCGATTGCGAAAAGTCGCCGGTTCGCGGCGGGCGTCACTCCGCGACGAATTCGCCGAGCAAATCTTCGAGGCGGTTCATGATGCCGGGCCAGGGGTCGTCCACCTCGCCAATCAGCAGCCGGCCCTTGGAGAAGAACAATGGGCGCTCGTCCTCGCCGAAGCTCCACCATGGCCGCACCGGTAACAGCCACCAGGTCGGCGTGCCGACCGCAAAGGAGAACATGCCGGGCGCGCTCGCCGGGCCGATGGCGAGATCCAGGGCCTTCGAAAGGGCGGCCACCCCTTCAAGGTCCTGCTTGAGGTCGATGTCATCCCAGGTATGGATGGTGACGCCGAACTTGTCGCGGACCAGGGCGATCTCGTCCGTGCAGTCGCCATACTGGAGCTTGATGAAGTCCACCTTGTCCCTGAACCTGGCGAATATGGGTTCCCACGCCTCGATGGGCGCATAGAATTTTCCGCGCGCCGCGGTCTGCAGGCCGGAGCGCCAGTAGATGCCGACCTTGGGTTTCCGCCCAAGCTCGGCCAGGCGCTGCTGCCAGGTCGCCAGCCGCTCCGGGTCGGGAGCGAGAAGACCGTCGGCGCAATCGGGGAAATCATCGCGTTTGTTGAGCCGGTAATGGGGCACGCTGGCGCACTCAATAAAGGCGTCCGCCGGGTCGTTCTGGAGCGTCGGCATGGTGCGGTAGCGGTAGGCGTCCTGGAACGTGTCCACATAGGCGCCCGCCCGCGCGCCCTTGAACGAGCGCTCGTAAAGCGAGACCAGCCGCCGGTCGCAGCCGATATCGAGCTTTGCCCCTTCGGCCAGCAGTCCCGGGTAGGTCATGGCGAACAGGATCTCGTCGCCAAGCCCCTGTTCAGGGCCGATCAGGAGGCGGCGGCCATCAAGCGGGCTGCCGTCCCAGCGTTCGATATTGTGGGTATAGAGCACCGAGCCCTGACGGCGCGGGTCCTGGCGCCATTCATAGTGCTTCCAGCCGCGCTCCAGCTCGCCCGTGGCCAGAAGCGATGTGCCAAGACCGAGGTGAGCGTAATAACCGTCGGGATTGACCTTGATCGCCTTCTCGCCGAATTCGATGGCGTCGGCGTGTTGCCCGGTATGCTCGTAAGCGAGCGCGATATTGTTGAGCACGTTAAACGATTTGGGGTCGAGCCGGTAGGATTCGGAATAGAACGGCATCGAAGCTTCGTAGCCGTCGCGCTTGCTGACCGCACTCCCGAGCGTGTTCCACAGCGCCGCATATTCGGGGAACATGGGCAGCGCGTTCTGGAGAAAGTCGATCGCCTCGTCGAGCTTGTCCTGACGCTCCAGCGCGCTCGCCAGGTTGTTGTAGCCCTGGGGATCGTCGGGCTTGATCGAGGTGTAGATGCGGTAGACCTTCTCCATCACCTCGGGCATGTCGAGCTCGAAGTGCCAGATTGCCCATCACCAGCAGCACCTCGGGCTTGAGGCCGTGAATGGCGAGCGCCTGTTCGAGCACTTCAAGCGCCTTGTGGCGGACGCCGACCTTGGACAAGACATCGGCCACCGCGACCAGCAGATCGAAATTCTCAGGGTCGCTGTTCCAGGCGGCGACAATATATTTGGCGGCCTCCTCGTTGTCGCCCGCGGCAATGTATTTTTGGGCGCGCTTCAGGTGCTGGCGCAATTTATGAGGTGAGATCGAGTCCGTTTTCTTCGCCGTTGCCCGCGCCATGGTCCCTGGTGCTCCTGTCTCGGGTGTCACTTTGGCGCCCATAAAAGCACCGACAGGGTTAACAATCTCCTAAGCCGGGACGCCCTGATCGGGTGGAACGTCCCTTGCATTGAAGACTGAGCGGGCCAAGGGCGCCCCGAGGCCGAAACAAATTTTATCGGATGTTTAGACGTTGTTAACGATAGGGCGCGAAAATGGCGGCCGGCTAAGGAAGCGCAAACCGCTTTCCTGACGAAAGGGAATAGACATGGCACTTAAACTCTCGTTGAAACCGGGCGAAAAATTTGTCGTCAACGGCGCGGTCATTGCCAACGGTGACCGGCGGTCCACGGTGGTTGTCCAGAACAAGGTGGCAATCCTCAGGGAGAAAGACATTCTCCAGGCCGAAGACGTGAACACGCCCGCCCGCCGAATCTATTTCCCGATCATGCTGATGTACCTCGACGAAAGTTCGAGCAAAAAATACTACGAAGAATTCGTGACCCGTATGACGGAGTTCATGAGCGTGATCGAAAATCCTGCAGTGGTGGCTCAATGCGTGGAAATCAGCGCCCTGGTGATGAACCGCGAGTATTATAAAGCCCTGATGGTCTGCAAGAAGCTGTTTGACTTCGAACAGGAGAGGTTGAGTTATGTCACTGAAAGCGTATCAGCAAGCCCAGAAGCGAACCGAGTCGCCGCGGGAAACTGAATATCGCCTGTTCGCCCAGGTCACCAGCGCGTTGATCCGGGCCAAGGAACGCGGCGTCAAGGACAGCGAACTGGTCGATGCGCTGGACTGGAACCGGCGCATGTGGTCAACCTTCTCGACCGATTGCGGCATTGAGGGCAATCGTCTGCCGGACGACTTGCGCGCCAAGATCATCTCGATCGGCATTTGGGTCAGCAAATACTCCTCCGAGGTTATCCGCGCCGACGGCGATATTGACGCTCTGATTGACGTTAACCGGGCAATCATGGAAGGCCTGGCGGCGCGTCCTCCGGCTGAAGGCGCCGAGGGTAATACAGCAGCACCTGCGGAATTCCGCCTGACCCGGTCCCATCAAACCCCTTAATTCCCCGGACCGGCGCACGGCCGACCCGGCAGTTTTTGCCGGTTTTACCCGGCAAAATCTTCCCCTCCGGCAATTTTTGCCGAGCGTGGCGGAGCACGACGTGTTGTTCCGCCGCAACCGCATGCCTTTGGTTTTGCAGAGAATCTTAACAAGATACCCCAGTGTTTAACGAATTGGCACGAGACTTGCTGCCTTAGGGGTCCGGGCAAAACGCCCGAGAGCAAAACGCTCGAACCTGACTCAAAAGGAGATGTCAAAATGGCTTTTTCCGTTAACACCAATCCCGGTGCGTTCATTGCGCTCCAGAACCTCAACTCCACCAACGCTGCTCTCGATCAGACGCAAACCGCCATTAACACCGGCCTGAAGGTTGCGACCGCGAAAGACAACGCTGCTGTCTTCGCCATCGCCCAGAACCTTCGGTCCAACGTGGGCGGTCTCACTGCCGTGACGCAGTCTCTGGATCGCGCCACAGGTGCGGCTGACGTGGCCCTTGCCGCCGGTCAATCGGTGTCCGATCTGCTGATCCAGCTCAAGGAAAAGGCGGTTGCCGCTTCCGACTCGAGCCTTGATACGGCGAGCCGCAACGCGCTGAACGACGACTTCAAGCAGCTCCGCGATCAGATCTCATCGATCGTGGACAATGCGACGTTTAACGGCACCAACGCGGTCAAGAACGGTGGTAAAAATATCGTCGGTATTACCAACGATACCGGTACGTCCAACATCACCATTACGGCGCAGGATCTGAGCCTGACCGGGTCCAACGTGACCATCACGGCCGGCACTGTGATCGACACCGCGACCAAGGCGACCGCTGCCGTGTCCGCGATTGAGACCTCGATTTCGAACGTCAATACGGCTTTGTCGAAACTGGGTTCGGGGTCCAAGCGTCTCGAGTTGCAGAAGGCTTTCGTTCAGAAGCTTTCTGACACCATCCAGACCGGTATCGGTAATCTGGTTGATGCCGACCTGGCCCGCGAAAGCGCCAAATTGCAGTCGCTGCAGGTTAAACAGCAGCTCGGCATTCAGGCCCTTTCCATCGCCAACCAGGCGCCTGGTACGGTTCTCGGTCTTTTCCGGTAAGAGGACTGACGGGGTGAGGTCCAGGGGACCTCACCCTTCCTCTACAAAATTCTGAGTGGTAACCAACCAGGGGCCGTCGGTACGGATCCTGGTTTTGTTTATGAACCGGCAACAGGCAATAGAACTGAATTCGAATAGGAGAAACGGTAGGGGCGTAAGTTTTTCCGGTTCCTTTTAGAGGAGCAGAACAATGACACAGGTGAACTTACATATAACGGGGATTGCGGCGTCGGCACTTCCATCGTCCTCAGTACACGGCGGCAGCAACCCGGCGTCCAGCAACGACACAAACGCTTCCCGGGACAAGGCCCATTCCGCCGCCACCGATGCCCACAAACCGGCCGCGCAGTCGCTGACGCTCGACGCCGTGGCTCAAACCATCGAGCGCTATATTCCCGATCCGCTTCCCAACACCCGGTTAAGCATTGTCCACGACAAGAGTACGGACCTGTTCGTCTATAAGTCGGTGGACCGCGATTTCGGGCAAAGTGGTGCGTCAGTATCCGGCCGATGATATCCTCCGCTTTATCGCGGTCGCCCGGGAGCAGGAAGGCATTATTGTGGACAACAGCACCTGAACCGGCGAGGCATTTCGAACAGAAAGGGCCCCGCGCGTGCTACGCGCCGGGCCCTTTGTTATTTATGGGACGAGCCGCCGGGGGCTGTCCGCCTACTGGAACAGCTGCAGGACGGCCTGAGGCGCCTTGTTGGCGATGGAGAGCGCCTGCACGCCAAGCTGCTGCTTGACCTGGAGCGATTGCAGTTTGGCGCTTTCTTTCGCCAGGTCGGCATCAACCAGGTTGCCGATACCGGTCTCGATAGCGTCCGACAGCTTGTTTGCAAAGGTGCGCTGAAGCGCCAGCGACGAGCCGCCGGCGCCGATCTTGGTCAGGACCGAGTTGACGTTGTCGAGCGAGGCGACCAGCGCCGAGACCGCCGCCGACGCCTTGGTTGCGGTGTCGATGGTCTGGGTTGCGGTGATGGTGATATTGCCGCCGCCCAGCGTCAGGTTCTGGTGCGCGATCGACAGCGTCAGCGTGGCGTTCGGGTTGGTGATCGCCACCACTTTGTCGGTGCCGCTGTCAATCAGGTTGGACCCGTTGAACGCGGCGTTGGAGACGATAGTGGTGATCTGATCGCGCAACTGGGCGAAATCTTCATTCAGTGCGCTCCGGCTGGCCGTATCGAGACCGGCGTCCGCAGCGGCAACCGCCTTTTCCTTCATCTGGATCAAGAGGTCGGAAATCGAGCCGCCGGCGGCGAGCGCGATATCCGTGGTGCTGGTGGCGCGGTCGAGCGACTGTTTGACCGCATTGTAGCCACCCAGGTCGCCGCGCAGACGCTGGGCAATGGCGTAAACCGCTGCATTGTCCTTGGCGGAGCTGATCTTGAGCCCTGTGTTGATCCTGGTCTGGGTTTGCGCGAGCTGGTCTGCCGTGGTGTTCAGGTTACGCAATGCCGAGAGCGCGCTTGCATTGGTGTTAACTGAGAACGTCATTTCATTTCTCCTTGGCGTTCCTCTTGACGACTCATCCCACTGAGATCGCTTCTGTCCTTCCTTTGCACGCACCGTGCCAACTTGAAAAAAACATTCAACACATTGATAATAAACAGAAAATCATCAATTTTTGTAGCAGGGTCGCTGGGCAATAACTGCCTCCGCGGGCAAGAAATTCCTGCCGCTCGGGTAGATTGTGGCGGGCATGAAAAAGGGCCGGATGGGTGCATCCGGCCCGCTCTGTCGTGTGATGGGAATCAGATGATCTGGTTGAGCGTCAGCGAGGTCGGCGGCGCGTCCTTGCGCAGTTGCGGCGCCGCGTTGCTGCCGTATCCGTTTTGCGGCTGGTTGCGCCGGGCGACTTCGTCGCCAATCGCTTTCAGGATGCCTTCGGTGACCATCCGGACGCGGTAGATCAGGCGCTGGTGGTCATCAAGAAGCCGCTGGAGGTTTCCGGTCTGGCGTTTGAGTTCACGCAACTGTTCGGCCGAGCCAAGAGCGGTGGCGCCGCCGCTGTTGCGCACGGTGTCCATTTCCCGGGCATAGGCGGCGGCGAGGCGGGCTTTCTCATCGTGAAGCTTTTTCGCCTCGTCGGGACGCCGGGCTTCGAGATGCCGGTTTTCCGCCGCGATCACTTCGGCGAGCCGCCGGGTGAGCGAGGTCAGGGTGACGACCGGGTTGGCCACATTGTCCAAAGGTGCCGACGGGGACGCCATGTTATTTCTCCTGCAACTTGAGGATTTCTTTATAAACCGCGTCTGCGATCCCGACGCCGCCGCGCTTTGAAATTGCCTCGGCGTACTGCGCATCGAGCATGCTGCGGTAGATGCCCTCGGCGTGGCCACCGCCGAACACCGGGTCGGTTTTGACGCCCTTGGACATGGACTGCAGCATCTGCGACAGGAACATGGCCTCGAATTTCTGGGCGGCCTCATGGGCGGCGCGGTCGTTGCCGGCCGGGATGTCCTTTAGCGCGGCGCGCGCGTTGGCGGTCTCGGCTCCCCTGAGCGCGAGGGTGGCGGCCGCGGCGTCCGGGGTGCCGATTGACGCGGTCATCACAGCACCTCGATTTCCGCCTGCAGCGCGCCGGCGGCTTTCAGCGCCTGAAGGATCGAGATCATGTCACGCGGACCGATGCCGAGCCCGTTAAGTCCGTCCACCAGATCCTGAAGGCTGACCCCGGTCTTCATAACGGCGAGCTTCTTGCCTTTGTCGTCGTTGACCGAAATCGAGGTGCGCGGGACGGTGGTTGTCTGACCCTGGCGCGCGAATGGCGAAGGTTGGGAGACTTGCGGCGTCTCGGTAATGCTGATGGTCAGATTGCCCTGGGCGATGGCGACCTGGCTGATCCGCACATCGGCGCCGATCACGATCACGCCGGAGCGGTCGTCGATGACCACGCGGGCCGGCTGATCCGGGTTTACCGGAAGCTGTTCGATATCGGTCAACAGGGAGACCATGTCGGAGGTGTAGCCGGCCGGCATATGAAGCTCGACGGTTGCCGGATCTGTGGGCTCGGCGGCTTTGGCGCCGAGATGCTGGTTGATGACGTCCGCGATGCGCCGGGCCGTGGTGAAATCCGGGCTGCGCAACTGCAGGCGCACGGAATTCATCGACGCCAGTGAATACTTGATTTCGCGCTCGACGATGGCGCCATTGGGGATTCGTCCCGCGGTCGGCACGCCCTGGGTGATGCTGGAGGCGTTGCCCTTGGCCGAGAAACCGGCAATCTGCACCGGGCCCTGGGCGACGGCATAGGCCTCGCCGTCGGCGCCCATCAGCGGCGTCACCAGAAGCGTGCCGCCACGCAGGTCCTTGGCGTCGCCCATGGAGCTGACGGTCACGTCCATGCGTGTTCCCTGGCGCGAGAACGCGGCCAGGTTCGCGGTCACCATGACGGCCGCCACATTCTTGGTTTTCATGTTTTCTTGCCGGGTATTGACGCCAAGGCGCTCAAGCATGGATTCAAGCGCCTGCTGGGTAAATGGCGAATTGCGCAATGTGTCTCCGCTGCCGTCGAGACCGACGACCAGGCCGTAGCCGACCAGCATATTCTGCCGCACCCCTTCGAAGGCGACGATATCCTTGATCCGCGAAGTTGCCGCCTGGCCGCTGCCGAATCCGGCAGAAACAAGAAGCATTAACGCGGCAAGCGCGAGGGAGGGCCATAGTGCCCGTCGGGATGGGACATGCTTTCTGGTCATGATGCGCATCACTCATTTCCTGTGTGACGGATTAATCCGGAAATTCATAAGCGAAAACCGTGCCAACCGGGAAATGCCGGTATTCCGCCAAATCTGGCAGGCCGCGGGCGCCGGGAAGCCGGCAGGTTTTGCCGCCGCCGCGCGTGGTTGCCGCGTTCCCGGCAGGTTTTGCCCGCTCAGCCGGCTGCCGATTAAGGCGATGTTAACCAAGCTTGGCGACAGTCAGGGTGAGAACACCAGCCAGGGTATTTGCGTGAAAATCACAGGACCGTACAGCGTTGGATCCCGGGCGCCTGCCGGCCGCAAGAAGTCAGCCGGTGCGGGTGGTACGCGTTTCAAGGATTCGCTCAGCGCCTCGGAGACCGAAAGCGCCGCCTCGCCCAAGGGTGCTGCGCCGGTCAATGCCATGGACGGACTGCTTGCCATCCAGGAAGTGCCCGACGCGACCGATGGCCGGTCCCGCGGGCTGGCGCATGGCCGGGACCTGTTGGACGGGCTCGAGGATATCCGTCGTGGCTTCCTCATGGGATCGATTCCCGTCGCCCGGTTGAAGCGGATCGCTGAACAGGTTCGCCGGCGTAAGTCCATCGCGATCGATCCCGAATTGTCCGCCCTCCTTGATGACATCGAGCTCCGGGCGCTCGTCGAACTGGCCAAGCTAGGTATATACCTCTGACACTCCGGACGATGCGGGAAAGCCGCTTGCACCCGCTTTCCAGATTAATTATATAAGCGCCAGCCATATAGGGTACGGGCCACGAAAAACCGACGGGGTGACAGTTGGACAGGTCCGGCTGGCGCAGCTTCGGGCGGGGATGCGGTGAGTTTTTGCGTGAGAGGAGAATTCAGAACTCGATGTCCGACAAATTGCCTAACGGATACCGGCCGTCCAAGAACGAGCCGTTTATGAATGCCAAGCAGCGCGAGTATTTCAAGCTTAAGCTTGAAACGTGGAAAGACGACATCCTCAAGGAATCGCAGGAAACGCTGCAGCACCTTCAGGAAGATAGTCTGCAGGAGCCTGACATCGCCGATCGCGCGTCTTCGGAAACCGACTGGTCGGTGGAGCTCCGGACCCGGGACCGCCAGCGCAAGCTCATTTCCAAAATCGACGCCGCGCTCGACCGGATCAGAACCGGCACCTACGGCTATTGCGAGGTATCGGGAGAACCGATCAGCCTTGAGCGCCTCGACGCCCGGCCGATCGCCACCATGACCGTCGAAGCTCAGGCCAACCACGAGCGCCAGGAAAAAGTGCATCGCGACGAATAGCGATTGCGCCGGACCGGACATGTGAAAAAGGCCGCACCATTTTTGGTGCGGCCTTTTCCGCTCCGGCGTATGCCGAGGATGAAACTTTACATCACGTTCATTCAGAACGGCATCAGGATTTCATAGAGCTGCTGGCCATAGGGGGCCTGCTGCAGGTCGGTGATCTGGCCGCGCCCACCATATGAGATGCGGGCTTCGGCAATCTTGTTGTGCGGCACGCGGTTGTCCGAGGTGATGTCTTCGGGCCGCACGATCCCCTGAATGGTCAGATCGCGGACCTCGTAGTTCACCCGCACCTCCTGATGACCGCGGATCACCAGGTTGCCGTTGGGGAGCACGTTGGTCACGATCGCCGCAATGGTGAGCGTGATCGCTTCACTGCGGTCCACTTTGCCCGACCCGCCGTTGGTGGTCGAGCTACCCAGGTTTGCGAGATCCCCTGCTGCTTTGCTGAGCCCAAAGGGGAAGGCCGGGATCTGGGCGGTGTCGTTGTTGGTGCGCGACCGCGTGGTGGTGTTGTCCACTTTCGCGCTGTCCTGAATATCAATGTCCACGGTCAGGATATCGCCGACCCGTGTGGCGCGCGGATCCTTGAAGAAGTGGCGTGCGCCGGGCTGCCACAATGAGTTGTGTGCGGCCGGGTCGGAGGGCTTTTCGGGCATCGGGATGCCGACCCTCTGGAACGCGCGGTCTTCGGGCGGCGACTTGGGTTCCTGCATCGGGCTCAGGTCCGGTGCTTTGCCGATCCGTCCGATCCGGTCGAGCGCGCCGCAGCCCGAAACGCTCAGAGCCAGGACAGTGATAACAAGCAGGTGGCGGAGCATGAGGCTTCTCCTTAACGCAGCGCCGCGACGCGGCTGTTGGTGTGAACGGCGACCCTGTTGGTGGAGACGACGACGCCTTCCACGGTGGTATGGGTCGAGATATTAACCAGGCGGATAAGGTCGCCTTTGCTGCCCTTCTGCAGCGCGCGGCCGGTGGCGGTGAGCGTCATCGCCTTGGTGGCGACCACCATGGTGACCATGGCGCCTTTCTTGACCAGCACCGGAGGCTCAATATCGCCGGGGCGGATGAGCGCGTCGGCCCTGAGCGGGCGCCGGGCTGTCATGCCGACAATGTCCTGGCTGCTGGCGACGACGTTGCGGGTAACCTTGCGCGCGGGGATCCTGATCCAGTGAATGTCGTGCCTGGTGATCAAATCGCCCCGTGATACCGGCGAGCCGAGCACCGGCACCGAGGCCATTTCGATGAGCCGTCCGGTCACGGTGGCCTCGCGGTGGCTGCCGTTGTCGCCGGGGATCACAAGGGTGGCGTTGAAACTGCCCGAACGGTCGTCGAAGTACATGCGCCGGACCGAGATGTCGCCGGGCTTGCAATCGGTGGGCAGATAGAGGCTCATGCGCTGGTTGTTGAGCTGGAGCTGCCAGTTTTTGCCGCCCACGTCGGCGGGAAGAGCGGCGGCGAGGATGCGCTCCAGCGTCTCAAGCGGGACCGGCTGGCCGGATCTGGTAACGGTGATGGTACGGGGCGCCGCGCTGGCGTCCCAGGCGAGGCCGGCCCGGCGCGCGGCCGCCACAACGTCGATGGTGTGGATCAGCCGCGTTTCCCCGGGTGCCGGCGCGTTGGCGACAGCGGTGTCGGCCCAGGCCGCGCCATCCGCATGATCGAACAGGTTACCAAGGGTCACCACCGGTCCGTCGACCACGGCGGATGGCGTGATTTGGCGGGCGGCTTGCGCGCCGGTGGCGATCCCAAAGGCGAGCACGAGTGCGGCGGCCGCGGCAATGAGAGTGCTGATGCTGAAATACTGTCGAGCAATCATCGGCTTAATCCTTTTCCGGACGTGTCAGGCGCTTCAGCGCAGGTTCGATGTGGTGCTCAGCATCTGGTCGGCAGTGCTGATCACTTTGGAGTTCATTTCATAGGCGCGCTGGGCGGTAATCAGCGACGTGATCTCCTCCACCGCGTTGACGTTCGAGGTCTCGAGAGACCCCTGGACCACGGTGCCCGCGCCCGCCGTTCCCGGCACGCCGATGGTGGCCTGGCCGGACGCCGGTGTTTCAAGGAGCATGTTCTCGCCCATCGCCTCGAGACCGGCCGGGTTGGGGAAGGTGGCGATCTCAAGCCGGCCCACGGTCTGGGGCGTGGTCTGCCCCGCAATCTTGACCTGAACCTCGCCCTGCGGGTTGATGGTGACGTCGGTAGCGTCGGGCGACACGGTAATGCCGGGTGAGACCACATAGCCTTCGCCGTTGACAATCTGTCCCTCAGGGCTGAGCTGAAACGTGCCGGCCCGGGTGTAGGCGTCGCTGCCGTCCGGCATCTGGATGTGGAAATAGCCCTTGCCGTTGATCGCCATATCATAGGTGTTGCCGGTGGTGACCAGATTACCCTGTTCGGTAATGCGGTACACCGAGCCGGTGCGCACGCCGACGCCGATCTGGATGCCCGAGGGCACAACCGTGCCGGCATCCGACGAGGTGGCGCCGACCCGCTCCAGATTCTGATACAAAAGATCCTGGAACTCCACGCGCTGGCGTTTGAAGCCGTGGGTGTTCATGTTGGCGAGGTTGTTCGAGATAACCTCGACATTGAGCTGCTGGGCGAGCATGCCCGTTGATGCGATACTGAGTGCTTTCATGGTCCTTGTCTCCTCTACGCTGACCGCGTACCGACTAGCCGCTGACCTTGGCCAACTTGTCGTCGGCCTTGGCTTCCAGGTTCTGCTGGTCCTGAAGCATCTTCGCCACCGCTTCATAGCGCCGCGCGAAGTTCATCATGTTGGTCATCTCGACGATGGGCTCCACATTGGAACTTTCGGTCATGCCCTGCATAACCTTGAGCTTGGTGGCCGGAACCGCCGGTGTGGATGCCGAATAGAGGCTGTCGCCCGCCTTCTCCAGTTTCGAGAGATCCTTGAAGGTCACGATTCCAAGCTTGCCGATGACGCCGCGGGCGGCGGTCGAGATGGTGCCGTCGGAGGCGACCTCGATCTTGCCGTCTTTGGGCGTGATGGCGATTTTGTGGCCGGCTTCGTCGAGAATGGGGTTACCGGACGAGGTCACGATGTCGCCATTGTCGGACAGCTCGAAGTGGCCGTTCCGGGTATAGCGTTCGCTGCCGTCGGGCATCTGCACCCGGAAGAAGTTCTGACCTGAGAGCGCCAGATCCAACGGGTTGCCGGTGGCGGTGAATTCCCCTTCGGAAAAGTCGCGGGCGACGCCGGCGTCGTGGACATAGGCGACGGTGCTCGCCGCCGGTGTATCGGTGTTTTTCATGTCCACCAGATAGGTCTGAAAGATCAAATTCTCTTTCTTGAACGCCGTGGTGTTCATGTTGGCGATATTGTTGGCCAGAATATCCATATTCCGGCGCATCGCCATCTGGTGGGATAATCCAACGTAAAGAGTGGTATCCATTTTTCATCCTCCGTCGCGTCGAGCCGTTTTGGCCCAAGGCGTCGCAAACCCTGTTGCACGAGCCGTGCCAAAATAGAAAAACAATACAAATCAATGGCTTGTTGATTTTCTGTCGGGCCAGGACGGTCGCAAGCGGCAAGCTTTGCCGGGTAATCTTTGCCAGCCATGGCGGGTTTTCAGGGTGGGACGGGCGCTGCCGATCTAGTGTGGTGGAACTGAAGTTCGCATCATGGAAGCTGCAATACCGGGAAGCGAACTTCAGTCTCCAAAACCACACTGGAATCTAATAAATGGCTTGTACCCTTTCAAATCCGAAGTTCGTATAGAACTGGCTGCAATTATGAGACGAATTTCGGATTCGGGGCACTAGCGAAAAATGTTTCTTTTCTCAACTTCCTGTTAACCGTCAACGCTTACCTTTTCATAAGAATTGAGGGTGACGTGCGCCTTGGAAACGGGGATCGAGCCCCGGGGCGCCCAGTGATGGTGGAACAGATGAGCGAAGAACTCGACGATCTGGATGAGGATCTCTCCGAGGAGGATCTTGCCAAAGGGCTCGAGCAGAAGAAATTCAGCGGCAAGAAGCTGGTGCTGTTTGTCGGCCTGCCGTTTCTGGTGCTTTCCCTTGGCGGCGGGGCGGCGTGGACCTTTTTTAGCGGGAAACATGAAGAAGAGGTCAAACAGGCCGCCGCCACTGCGAAGGAGCCCAACCAGACTCTCTATTACGACCTGCCCGAAATGCTGGTGAATCTCAACACCGGCGGGCGCAAGGCCAGCTACCTCAAGGTCAAGGTCTCGCTCGAGGTGGACCACCAGAGCGCGCTGAAGGAGCTCGACGCCAAGCTGCCCCGCGTGATTGACGATTTCCAGATTTATCTGCGCGAGCTTCGGCTCGAGGACCTGAACGGGTCCGCAGGCATGTTCCGGCTCAAGGAGGAACTGCTGCGGCGGGTCAACACGTCGCTTTACCCGACCAAGGTCAAGGACGTGCTGTTTAAAGAAATGCTGGTGCAATAGGACGCCCGATGGCAGACGAAAACACGGAAAATCCTGGCACCGAAGAGGCCGTTGACGACGAGGCGGTGGCGGCCGAGTGGGCGGCGATGGCCGACGATGGGGCCGACGATGGGGCCGACGATGGGGCCGACGATGGGGCCGACGATGGGGCCGACGATGGGGCCGACGAGGACGCCGAAGAGGTTTCCGCCGGTCCGGTTGACCGGGTCCTCGACCAGGACGAAATCGATAGCCTTCTCGGTTTCGACGGCGACGATGATGACGGTGGCGATCGCTCCGGCATTCAGGCGCTGATCAACAGCGGGCTGGTGGCCTACGAGCGCCTGCCCATGCTCGACATCATTTTCGACCGCTTCGTGCGAATGATGTCCACGTCGCTCCGGAATTTCACCTCGGACAATATCGAGGTATCGATCGACAACACCTCCTCGATCCGCTTCGGCGACTACCTCAATTCAATTCCGCTGCCGGCGATGCTCGCCGTGTTCCGGGCCGAGGAGTGGGACAACTACGGTCTGATGACCATCGATTCCAATCTTATCTATTCGATCGTGGACGCGCTTCTGGGTGGCCGGCGCGGCACCGCCGCCATGCGCATCGAGGGCCGGCCCTATACCACTATCGAGCAGACCCTGATCGAGCGCATGATCGCCGTGGTCCTCAAAGACCTGTGCGCCGCGTTCGAGCCGTTAAGCCCGGTCACCTTCACCCTCGAGCGGCTGGAGACCAACCCGCGCTTCGCCAGTATCGCCCAGGCGTCCAATGCGGCGATCCTGGTCAAGATGCGCGCCGACATGGAAGACCGCGGCGGGCGGCTTGAAATGGTGCTGCCCTACGCCACCATCGAGCCGGTGCGCGAACTTCTCCTCCAGCGCTTCATGGGTGAGAAATTCGGCCGCGACACCATCTGGGAAAATCACCTGGCTAATGAATTGTGGCTGACCGAGGTGCCGGTCGAGGCGGTGCTTGACGAGCAGATGATGACACTCGGCGAGGTCATGGGCCTCAAGGTAGGCCAGACCCTGATGCTCAACGCCACGCCTGATAGCACGATCGATATACGCTGCAACGGAGTGCCTATGCTCGACGCCCGGATGGGGCGGATCGGCAAGAATGTGGCGGTCCGGATTGAAACCAACAGGATCGGGAGTAAGACGATATGATCATGGATCTTGCTGCAGAGGCCGCCCTGGCCGTTCTTCTGGTGGTTACCATCGGCTATTGCTTCACGCTCAATCGCCGCTTGTCCAGCTTGCGGGCCGAGCAGGAGTCGCTTGGCGACCTCATCACCGGCCTCAATCAGGCCGCTGAGCGGGCCGAGGACGGCGTGCGTCAGCTACGCACGGTCAGTCAGACCACGGAACAGACGCTCAAGGGCGAAATCTCCCATGCCCGCGCGCTCGCTGACGAGCTCGCGCTGATCACCGAAGCGGGCGGCAATCTTGCCGACCGGATCGAGGACGGGCTGACCAGGGCGCGCGCTCAAACAGCGCATTCCACCAAGATTCAATCGTTCCCTGTCGAGGAGGCACAAGGCGATGACGACATCCGCCAGGCGCTCCGCGCCGCACGTTGAACCCAAAGCCCGGACGATGGCAAGCCGGTTTCGCCTGCTGCCGCTGGTGATGGTTGTCTCCGTGAGTCTCCTGGGCCTCAAGGTTTTTCACCTTGGCGCGGGGCTCGGAGAGGTTCTGGGCCCGGCTCTTGCGGGCTCGGTGATTGATCAGGCGGCTCTGGACAATGTGGACGCCGAGCGCCTTGCGGCCATCGCACCCGCTGCGGGCGACGGCGCAGCCCAGCCGGACGCGAGCAAGGCGGCCGCCCCCGACGCCGGCGCAACACAAGGCGATGCAAGTTCCGACGGGGGTAAGGCCGCCAACGCCGACAAGGACAAAGACGCCAATGCCGACGTTCAGCCGGCGTTCATGAGCCGGTCGGAAATCAACCTGCTGCAGGACCTTTCCAACCGGCGTCAGCAACTGGACGCCCGCAGCCAGCAACTCGACACCCGCGAACGCCTGCTGATGGCGACCGAAAAGCGGATCGACAAGAAGATCGAGCGGCTCAAATCGATCTCGGCGGAGATCAAGGCTGCGGTACACACCCACAGCGCCGAGGAGGAGGCCCAGCTCAAGAGCCTCGTTAAGGTTTACGAAGCCATGAAGCCCGCGGACGCCGCCCGGATCTTCGACAAGCTCGATATGGATATCCTGATCAGCGTGGTCGAACGCATGAAAGAGCGCAGCGTGGCCCCGGTGCTGGCCAAGATGGACCCGGACGCCGCCAAGGCGCTCACCGTCGAGCTCGCCACCAAAAAAAAGTTGCCCACGATCGACGGCAGCAGTTGAGCCGGAAATAAGCGTTTAACCCCCTCTTAACGCCGAATTTTCTATACTTCAGGCGGTAAAAAAAGGGGTCGGCAGGGACCCTCCAGAAGGGAAGGGAGCCAGAATGGCGACGGCAGCATGTAGAATGACCTTGGAAGAGCGCGTGGAAGCGCTCAGCGAGGAACACGGCGAGACGGTGGCTATTGGCGATATCGCCGGTATCGTCACCAGCCTGATGCAGAGTATGAACGGCGAGGTCACGCTCGCCGACCTTACGCTCAGAGAAGAGATCGGCGACCTCGTCGGCTATATCGAACGGGCCAAGACCGAACTCTCTGCGCTCGGGCCCCACAATCTGAGCAAGCAGAGAATCCCGGACGCCTCGGACGAGCTCGATGCCATCGTCGCCGCCACCGAGGATGCGGCGGGCAAGATCATGGATGCCGCCGACGAAATCGAGGGCCTGGCCGCCCGCTCAAAGGGCAAGACCGCCGACAGCCTGGCGGCAATCGCCACCAAAATTTACGAGGCATCGAGCTTTCAGGACATCACCGGCCAGCGCGTGACCAAGGTGGTCGAGACGCTGCGCCATCTCGAAAGCAAGCTCGCGATGCTGGCCGAGGCCATCGGCGACCAGGCTCTGGACGAACCCGAGGCGGTGATCACCGACGACAGCGGCGCCGTGATCAACGAGGCCGCATTGCTGCACGGTCCGCAACTGGTGGAGGAAGCGAATTCCCAGGACGATATCGATGCGCTCCTGGCGAGCTTCGATGACTGATGACGCCGCCGGACTTTGATGAGCTCACCCCACCAAGCCCGCTCGACGACCTGCCGAGCGGGGCGGACGGGGCCGATCGCAGTGTCCAGATATTCGTATCCCTCTATCTCATCCTGATCGCCTTTTTCATGGTGATGAACTCGATATCCAATCAGGAGACGGTGCGCGCCGCCGCCGCCATGGACAGTGTTTCGACCGCGTTCAAGAAAATCCATCTGCCCAAGGTCAATGTGGTCGACCTCTTGGCGAAAAAGCAGCTCGATGTGCACAGCGACGAGTTCTATCAGGAGGTCAAGGGCGTGCTCGCCGGGCTTATCGACTTTCCCGGAAAATACCCGAGCCCAGGCGGCAACGTGATGCGGGTCGAAATGCCCGCCGAGACCCTGTTCAAGGGCACGGCGGCGCACGTGCGCGCCGATCAGACCAGGTTTATGAACGCGCTTGCCGATCTCTTGACCCGGGAAGGGACCAACGAGCGCCGGGAAATTGAAATCCTGTTTACCGCGCCGCCAGGATTTATGACCGGCGACGCGCCGTGGCACAGCCTGTTCGTGCGCCGTGCGGCCAATATTGCCGCTGACCTTGAAGATCGCGGCGTGCCCGGCGGCCAGGTCTCGGCCGGTCTCGTGGAAGGGGACAGAGCCACCATCTGGCTGGTGTTTTCCTCACGCCGGAGCGATGTTCTGGATCGCGATCAGCGTGGTGAGGGGGATGCACAGGATGGATGATCCGATGCCCGCCCTCTACGAACCGAAGATCCCGCCGTGGATGTTGGTGTTTGCCGACCTCTTGTCGCTGATGCTGACCTTTTTCGTGCTCATGTTCTCGATGAATTCGGTACAGGTGGAAGACTGGAAGGCTGTGGTCCACACGCTTTCCGACCGGCTCAACCCCAAGCCGTCGCTGATTCAGGAAAAACCCTACGACGGCCATGAACAGAGCCAGGTCGAGGTACCGCTGGCGCGCAGCCTCGACTACCTCAACACCGTCATCACACAGAAACTTGCAAGCGATCCGGTGCTCTCCCAGGCCCGGGTCCGGCTTCTCGATGACCGGCTGGCGATCTCGATCCCGTCCGATCTTCTGTTCCGCACCGACAGCGCCGAGATTGCCGACAAGAAAGTGCGCGCCGCGATTGCCGATCTTGCCACCCTGCTCAGCCGGATCGACAACCGGATTTCGGTAATCGGCTATACCGATCCCTCGCCCGTCGTCGGGACGAAATACACCTCCCACTGGGAGCTTTCCATCGACCGGGCCCTTTCCATAGCGCGCATTCTGGTGGCGAACGGCTACCGCCAGCCGGTGCCGGCCTATGGCTATGGTGGAAATCGGTTCGGCCACCTCCTTAAGGGTCTTCCGGCGGAGCTTCAGTCTCGCCTCTCGCGCCGGGTGGATATCGTGGTCCGTGAAACCGAGCGGGAGCACTAGGCGATGGTGGCCCGGACCATAATGCACATTGCCCGCGCCGGCCTTATCGCCCTCTCGTTGGTGGCGATGTCTGGCGTGGCGGCTGCTGCCGGAGAGCAGGTGGCGATCCGGACCGGAGTTCACCCGGGATACAACCGGCTGGTGTTCGACTGGCCCCACAAGGTGGGCTACACCCTCAAAGTTGACGGCACCGCGGTGACTGTCACTTTCAATCGGCCGGGGACCGTCAATATGGCGGTTCTCGACGGGGCCGGCCTCACCTGGGTGCGAGACCCGGTTGCCACTGAATCGGATACCGGGCTCAGCTTTCGCTTTACCATTCCCGAAGGGGCTTCGGTGTCTCATTTCCGTGATGGCACCAAGGTGGCGGTTGACGTGACGGCCCCTCCGGGCGAGACCAAGGTCACGGTGCCGGAGCCGGTCAAACGCCCCGCCGTGCACACCATTGTGGCGGACGCGGTCCGCACCTCCCTGTCGCCGGACGAGCCCGGCGCGGCGGATCAGCCTGCGCCCACGCCGACCGAACATGCCCAGGCTGAAACGCCGGACGCCATGCCGGCCATACCGGCACCCGAGGTTGCAACCGCGACGCCTGCTGATAACACCGAGTCGCCGGCTCAAACCGGCGACGCCTCCGGCACGGCGGCGACCCCGTCCGCGCCCATACCTGTTACCGCAGATGCCGCTGCCACAGATGCCGCGCCCCAACCGACTCCGGAGGACGCCCGGCCGGACAAGGCCCACCTTGAATATACCGGCGCGCCCGTTGCCGTGCGCGCGGAGCCGGTGTTCAATGGGGTGCGGCTGACCTATCCGCTCAACGAACCGGTGCCCGCCGCTATTTTCCAGCGTGCCGGCTACCTCTGGGTGATCTTCGAGAAATACCGTCCGGTCAATCACGCCGGTCTCGGTGCAATCGCCGGCAAGCGCATTCTGTCGATCGAGCAGGTCCCCAACCCGGAGGCCACCATTCTGCGCTACCATATTGCCAGCGACCAGCATGTGGTGGCGCACCGCCGTGACAGCGCCTGGGTGGTGGAGCTTAAGGATAACGAGACCGCGCCCAAGATTCCGCTGGAGATCGGGCAGTATCGCTATAACGGCGCGCCCGCTGTGTTCATACCGGTGTCCGATGTGGGCTCGCGCATTGACATAACCGACCCCGCAGTGGGTGATACCATTACCGTGGTCCCGGCGCTGCCGGCCGGACGCGGCGTTGCCGACACCCGGCGGTTCGCCCAGTTCAATGTGCTCCGCAGCGCCCAGGGCGTGGCGGTGCAAGTCCTCGCCGACGGGGTCGAGGTGGAGCGCTTCCGCAATGGCGTCGCCGTCGCTGCGCAAAACGGCCTCGCCCTCTCGCCGGACCAGAATGCGCCCGTTTTTGCCGGCGTCCAGGAGCACAAGGCTACAACGCCGGACAAGCCGCAGCGTCTGATCGACTTTGCCGCCTGGCGGCGCGGCGGCGCGGGAGACTTCGACAAGGTGCGCCAGGAGCTGCTGCATCGGCTGTCGCTCGCGCCCAAGGACGAACTGAATGGCGCGCGGTGGGATCTGGCGCGGTTCTATCTCGGCCACGACATGGCCGCGCGCGCGCTCGGCATCCTCCAGGTGATGGTCGCCGACGATCCGGACCTTCTGGACAATGCCGAATATCGCGCGGTGCGCGGGGTCGCCAATCTTCAGCTTCGCCGCTTTACCGACGGGCGAAACGACCTCGCGTTCAAGGGCCTTGATACCGAACCCGACGCTTATTTGTGGCGCGCGGTGGCGTCTGCCGGTCTCGGCCAGTGGCAGGACGCGCTCGACAATTACCGAGCCGGCTCGGACGTGCTGGCGGGCTACGACGACGAGGAGCGCATCCGCTTCGAGATGACCGCGCTCAAGGCCGCCGAGCACCTTCACGATACCGCTACCATGGAAGAGGAAATCAAGGTTCTTGACGGGTTTCTGCTGCCGCCGGAGACCACCGCCGAGGTCGCCGTGCTGCGCGCCAAGATGTATCTGATGAACGGCGACCGGAATGTGGCGATGCGGACCTTGAAAAAGGTCGAAGCGGCGGGGGAGCGGCCGAGCGCCGCCGAGGCCGCCTTTACCCGGATCGAGGAGCAACTGAAGGACGACAAGCTCGCCAAGAAGGATGCCATCGACCAACTTGAACGGCTGCGCTTTGCCTGGCGCGGCGACAAGTTCGAGCTCGATCTTCTCGACCAGTTGGGCCAGCTTTACATTGATACCGGCGACTATCATGCCGGTTTCAATGCACTGCGCCAGGCCGTGACGCACTTCCCCAAATCGCCACGCACCCGCGAAATAACGGCGGTGATGAGCAAGGCTTTCGAAAAGCTGTTCCTCGACGGGCGCGCCAACTCGTTGCCGCCGGTGGAGGCGCTGGGGCTTTACTATGATTTCCGCGAACTCACCCCGCTCGGCGCCGACGGTGACCAGATGATCCGCCGGCTGGTCGATCGCCTGGTTTCGGTGGACCTTCTGGGGCGCGCCGCCGAACTTCTCGAACATCAGGTGCGCTACCGTCTCCAGGGCGTGGCTCAGGCTCAGGTGGCGGGCCGGCTGGCGATGATCTATCTGATGGACCAGAAGCCCGACAAGGCGCTTGAGGTCATTCGCGCCACCCGCCAGACCCTGATCCCCGATGACGTGGCGCTCGGCCGCCGTCATCTCGAGGCCCGCGCGCTGATTGACCTCAAGCACTATGAAGAGGCCGACGTGCTCCTGGAAGACGACAAGACGCCGGACGCCCGGTTGCTGCGCGCCGACCTCTACTGGAACGCCGGGCAATGGAAAAAGGTGGTGGCCAACGGTGAAGCCGTGCTCGGCAAACGCTGGGAACAGCAGCGTCCGCTGACCAACGATGAACGCCGGCAGATACTGCGCATGGCCGTGGCCCAGTCGCTCGACGATAACGCCGACGGCCTCGCGTCCCTGCGTAAACACTATGACGGGCTGATGCAGAACGGCGCCTACGCCAGCGCCTTCGACGTGATCACAGCCAAGCAGGACCCCAGCGAGCGGGAAATCAAACAGCTCACCGAAAGCATTGCCAGCGTCAACACGCTGGAAGGCTTCATGGCGAGCTACCGCAACGAATTCAACGGGTCCTGATCCGAATAAATCCAGTCCCTTTAACGTCCAGGCTATCACGGCGCACACCCGGACCGCCCCATATCGGTGACCCCTTATGAATTTTGGTCTCATCCGAAATAGGGTGTTACAGTTGTTTCATCCAAGGGGGCGACGGTGGCGTTCGGGGAATTGGATTATTGAATATATCAGCCTACGACCGGGCTCTTTTCAACCGGATTGCCGAACTATATTGCGGTCGGACAAAAACCCACGGCGTGATCACATGTTGTTGAACGGTCGCATCGCCCATTGACGGGATAGGACGGCTGGCTACGCTTTGGCTATGGACGCCAAAGTGATCAGCCCCGCCAAATTCCAGGATTCCCGCTTCACCGCCAAGGGGGAGGCGAGAGCGCAAGTGGCGTTCAACGCGCTCGAGACGCTTTGGGTCAACACCGGCACGCTGTGTAACATTGAATGCGCGGGCTGCTATATCGAATCGAGCCCGAAGAACGACCGGCTCGCCTATATTCGCGCGGCTGAGGTGGCGGATTACCTCGACGAGATCGAACGCGACCGATTACCGACCCGGGAGATCGGGTTCACCGGCGGCGAGCCGTTCATGAATCCGGAAATCTACGACATGCTTGAAGACGCGCTCAGGCGCGGCTTTAGGGTGCTGGTGCTGACCAACGCCATGCGGCCGATGATGCGGGCGAAGGAGCGGCTACTGGCGTTGCGAGAAAAATTTGGGGACCATCTGACGCTCAGGGTTTCGGTGGATCACCCGACCCGCGCGCGCCACGAGCAACTTCGGGGGGAGCGGAGTTGGGAGCCGATGATCGAGGGCCTCAGCTGGCTCGCCGAACATGATTTCGCCATCCACATTGCCGGGCGCACCCTGTTCGGGGAGCCTGAAGATGAGCTGCGCCGGGCCTACGCCGCGTTCTTCGATGACCTTGGTCTGCGCCTCGACGCCAACAACCCGGCCGAACTCGTGCTGTTTCCCGAAATGGACGCGACCCTCGATGTGCCCGAAATTTCCACGGAGTGCTGGGGGATTCTGAACGTCGATCCCGGCGACATGATGTGTGCCACCTCCCGCATGGTGGTCAAACGCAAGGGCGCGGACCGCCCGGCCGTGGTGGCCTGCACGCTGCTGCCCTACGACCCCGAGTTCGAGCTTGGCCGCACGCTTGCCGAGGCCGCAGGCGCGGTTTCCCTCAATCACCCCCATTGCGCCCGGTTCTGTGTCCTGGGTGGCGGGTCCTGTTCCGCTGCTTGACCTTTGGCCGCCCGCGCCCTAATCAGGGCGAGCAGAAGAAAAAAGGCGGGACGCGGCCCATGAAACGCAAGACCGGATTCGACCGGAATAAAACCAAAAACTGGCGGCTTGAGACCCAGCAGGTGCGCGGCGGCACGTGGCGCAGCGAACTTGGCGAAACCAGCGAGGCCATCTTCATGACCTCGGGTTACGCCTATGACGCGGCGGAGGACGCGGCGGCGCGCTTCGCCGGCGAACAGGAAGGCTATACCTATTCCAGGCTCAGGAATCCGACGCTCGCCATGTTCGAGGAGCGCATGGCGCTGATCGAAGGGGCCGAGGTTGCGCGCTCCACCGCATCGGGTATGGCGGCGGTGACGGCGGCGGTTTTGTGCCAACTCAGGGCCGGCGACCATGTGGTGTCGGTTCGGGCCGCGTTCGGCTCGTGCCGCTGGATCGTTGAAAACCTGCTACCCCGGTTCGGCATCGAAAGCACGCTGGTGGATGGACGGGATCTGGACGCCTGGAAGAACGCGGTCAGGGACAATACCAAAATGTTTTTCCTCGAGTCGCCGGCCAATCCAACCCTCGACATTGTCGACGTGAAGGCGGTCTGCGATATTGCCCACGCCGCCGGAGCACGGGTGGTGGTCGACAATGTGTTTGCGACGCCTGTGTTGCAGCGGCCGCTGGAGTTGGGCGCGGACGTGGTGGTTTATTCCTCGACCAAGCATATCGACGGCCAGGGCCGGTGCCTCGGCGGCTGCATCCTGTCGAGCGCGGCGTTTCTTGAAGATCCGCTGTTGCCGTTTCTGCGCAACACCGGGCCGAGCATGAGCCCGTTCAACGCCTGGGTGATGCTCAAGGGGCTCGAGACGCTGGATATGCGGGTCCGCCGGATGTGCGAGAATGCCGCCAAGGTGGCGGATTTTCTGGGCGACGCGACCGGGCTCGACACGGTGCTCTATCCGTCCCGCGCCGATTTCCCCCAGCGCGATCTCGCCATGGCGCAAATGGACGGGGTGGGTGGCAGCATCACCGCCATGCATGCGCCGGGCGGGCGGGACCAGGCGTTTGCCATCCTGAATGCGCTCGAGATTATCGATATTTCCAACAATATCGGCGACGCCAAGAGCCTGATGACCCATCCGGCCAGCACCACGCATCAGAGCCTGGCCGCGGACGTGCGCGCGGAGCTCGGCATCGGCGAGGGCATGCTGCGCCTGTCGGTCGGTCTTGAGCATCCCGACGATCTGATCGAGGATCTGGCCCAGGCGCTGAAAGCGGCGGCGTTCAGGTTTCATCTTTGGCCTGATGCACGCTTCGCCTTTACAAGGGGCGCGGCGCTGCCGCACAATGCAGTCAAGGAACAGGCGCCAGCGCAGGGTAGCGTATGTACAAGGCATTGACGCATAATATCGAGGTGACGGTGGAGCCTCATTATCTTGACGATCAGTCCGATCCCGAGGAGGAACGCTATGTCTGGGCCTATCATGTCCAGATCGAGAACCACGGATCGGACAAGGTCCAGCTTAAAAGCCGCTACTGGCGGATTACCGATGCCATGGGCCGGGTGCAGGAAGTACACGGGCGAAGGCGTGGTCGGCGAGCAGCCGGTGCTCCGGCCGGGTGACTTTACGAATACACCAGCGGCGACACCGCTCTCGACACCGTCCGGCGTCATGGTTGGCCGCTATTTCATGATCAGTGATGCAGGCGAGGATTTCGAAGTGGATATCCCGGCGTTCAGCCTCGACAGCCCGCATGAAGAACGCTCGTTGAACTGAAGCGCGCCTGCCGGCGTATACATCCGGATATTCGGAGAGGATTGGACATGACGGAACGGAGCGACAAGATACGGGCCATGGCCGAACAGGCGGCGGCTCCCACACAGCCCAGCCGGGAAGAGGCGGAGGACGCGGTGCGCACGCTGTTGCGCTGGGCGGGTGATGATCCGGCGCGCGAAGGCCTGCGCGATACGCCGCGGCGCGTGGTGTCGGCCTACGAGGAATATTTCGGCGGCTACGATCAGGACCCGGTCGAATACCTGAAACGGACCTTCGAGGAAGTCGAAGGCTATGACGAGATGGTCGTGCTCCGCGATATTGCCTTCGAATCCCATTGCGAGCATCATCTGGCACCGATCATCGGACGGGTTCATGTCGGCTATTTGCCCAACCGCCGCGTCGTCGGCATTTCCAAGCTGGCGCGCACGGTGGAGGCTTATGCGCGCCGCCTGCAGGTCCAGGAAAAGATGACGGCGCAGATCGCCAACACCATTCAGGATGTGCTGAGCCCGCTGGGCACCGGGGTCGTGGTGGAAGCGACGCACCAGTGCATGACCACCCGCGGCGTCCACAAAAAGGGCGTGACCATGGTCACCAGCTGCATGCTTGGCGCGTTCCGCGACGACGACAAGACCCGGCGCGAGTTCCTGACCGTGATCGGCAACCCGTCCTCAAGTTTCGCGGGGTAGTTTCTGACTCC
Source organism: uncultured Alphaproteobacteria bacterium (assembly GCA_963746725.1). GTDB lineage: Bacteria > Pseudomonadota > Alphaproteobacteria > Sphingomonadales > Govanellaceae > J090. Next base: position 79,079 of record CAVVCF010000011.1, read on the forward strand.
CAATCAGCAGCTGGCCTTGTGTGTGGCGCGCTCTGTCTCAGCGAACTGCAGAAATTATGGAGATATATGTCATGCAGATGCGCGGAATCCCGTTTGAGACAACTGATTTGGCAGAAGTAGAAACCACCGAGCACAGGGGCGACAGTGGTATGGCCTACTGGAAAACCCGACATTTCGGAGACATCAGGGTACGCATTGTCGAATATACCCCCGGCTATGTAGCAGATCATTGGTGCGACAAGGGGCACATTCTTTTTTGTCTGGAAGGTGAACTTCATACAGACCTTCAGGATAACCGGCAGATTATCCTCAGACCCGGCATGAGCTATCAGGTTGCAGATAAGGCTGAACCCCATCGGTCTTCGGCCCCCAAAGGCGCCAAGCTTTTCATTGTGGATTGAGGGGCATCAGGTCAGTCTGGCGGCAGCACATCCGGCAGGCTGAAAACGTATTCGGCGGTGCAGAACTGGCAGGTCACCGTGATCTTGCCATCGACCACCATGTGCTGCACATCGTCGTCCGGGAAGGTGCGGATTACGTCTTCGAGCTTCTCGCGGCTGCACCGGCAGCCGAGCGCCAGATGGGCCGGTGCAAACACGCGCACGCCATCTTCATGGTAGAGACGGTACAAGAGATCCTGAAGCGAAAGGTCGCGGTCCAGAAGCTCGTCCGCCTTGACCGTATCGACAAGCGCAATGGCATGCCGCCAGTTTTCATCGTCGTCGAGGGAACTCGGCTATCGTCTCGGGCCCGCCCTTGGGCAGGTGCTGGATCAGGATGCTGCCAGCCCGCCACCGCTGGCGGCCGTTGCTGCCCACCGCTTCGCAGACGGTAACCACCTCCGAGGGGAGCTGTTCCGAAGTGGTGAAGTAGTGCCGCGCGCACTCGTCCAGCGTCTCGCCAGTCAACTCCACGATGCCCTGATAACGCTCGCTATGGCCGCCCTGGTCGATGGTCAGCGCCATGTATCCTTCGCCAACGAGCTCCCGGAGTGACGGCGCATCGCCGTCTGGCAGCTTGGCGGCGTCAAAATTGGCGACGCCGCGCAACACGCCGCCTATGGCATCCGATTCGTTGGCACCGGGCGGCGTGGCGAAGTCGCAGACCAGCAGGGAGACCGGCCCGTCGCCCTTGATCTGGAGCGTGAATATGCCTTCGAATTTTATGATGCTGCCGAGAAGCGCGGTCAGCGCCAACGCCTGGCCGAGAAGGCCGGCGACGGGCGCCGGATAGTCATGGCGGCCGAGGATGGTGTCGACCACGGCTTCGAGCCGGGTGATGCGGCCGGAGACGTCACGCCCCCGAATTTCGAAGGGAATTACAGCGTCTGCATAGACGGGTATCAGCGGTTCGGCAATGTGCTGCATCGGAATTTACGGTAGCAGACCGAAGCACCAGAGCAAAATGCCCTTCTGGGCATGGAGGCGGTTCTCGGCCTCGTCCCAGATCACCGACTGTGGGCCATCAAGGATGTCGGCCGTCACCTCCTTGCCGCGGTAGGCCGGCAGGCAATGCATGAAAACGGCGTCGGGCGCGGCATGGGCCATCAGATCGGCATTGACCTGATAGGGCGCCAGCGCCGCAAGCCGTTCATCCACGTCTTCGTCGCCCATCGACACCCAGGTATCGGCAATCACGCAATCACTGGCGTCAACCGCCGCGCGCGGGTCGTCGGTTAGCTCCACCTTGCCGCCATTGGCGTTAGCCCAGTCGATAACATCCCGAGGAGGGCTGTAGGCCGGCGGACAGGCCAGCCGGAGCGTACAGGCGAAACGCGCCGCCGCCTCGATCCAGGATACCGCCACATTATTGCCGTCGCCGACCCAGGTGATGGTGCGCCCGGTGATCGGGCCCTTGCGCTCCTCGAAGGTCATCACGTCGGCCATGATCTGGCAGGGGTGGCTGCGGTCGGTCAGCGCATTGATGATCGGAATGTCGGCGTTTGCGGCGAGCTCCTGCACCATCCGGTGACTGTTGGAGCGGACCATCACCGCGTCCACATAGCGGCTCATGACATGCGCGGTGTCGGCCGTCGATTCGCCGCGCCCGAGCTGCATTTCCTGGCCCTGCATGACCAATGTGCGCCCGCCCAACTGGTGCATGGCCATTTCGAACGACACCCGGGTCCGGGTCGAAGACTTCTCGAAAATCATGGCAAGCGCCCGGCCGGCGAGTGGGGCATCCGGATCGACCGCACCTTTTGGGCCCCCTGCCCGCGCCCACTTGATCTCGAGCGACCGGTCGATGATGGCGCGCAGCGCCTCACCGGACACCTCTCTGAGGTCGAGGAAATGGCGCGGCGCGGCGCCGTCTGGAGCATTTTTTTTGGTCATCACATGTGCTCGTCGGCACCGTCAGCTTGCGGTTGCCGCGATCTCCTTGCAGGTCCGGTCGATTATGTCGAGCGCTTCGTCCACATGACCCTGGTCGATGATCAGCGGTGGCAGGAGCCGCGCCACGTTGTCACCGGCCGGCACCAGAATCAGCCCGTTTTCGCGCCCTGCAGTAATAAATCCCGGCAGATCACCATGGAGGCGCAGACCGAGCATGAGGCCAGCGCCGCGCACCTCGTCAATCACTGTATCGTGCGTTTGCTTCAAGGTCAGCAGGCCTGTGCGCAACGGATCCGCCACTTTGCTGACCTGATCGAGAAAACCATCGGCGAGGATGACATCAAGCACCGCATTTCCGACTGCGACGGCGAGCGGATTTCCGCCGTAGGTGGAGCCATGGCTCCCGGCGGTCATGGCGCGTCCGACCCGATCGGTGGCGAGACAGGCGCCCAGCGGAAAGCCCCCGCCGATGCCCTTGGCGGACGCCATGATATCAGGTTTGACGCCGGCAAATTCATGGGCGAACAACTTTCCGGTTCGGCCCATGCCGGACTGGATTTCGTCGAGGATCAGCAGCAATCCATGCTCGTCCGCCAGGCCACGCAACTGGGCGAGGAAGCCCGGCGGCGCCGGGCGAATACCGCCCTCGCCCTGGATCGGCTCGATCAGGATCGCGGCGGTTTCGCGGGTAACAGCGGCGCGCACAGCGTCGATATCGCCGAATGGCACCTGCTCGAAGCCCTCAACCGGAGGGCCGAACCCTTTCAACAGCTTTTCCTGCCCCGCCGCCGCGATGGTGGCCAGCGTGCGGCCATGAAAAGCGCCCTCGAAGGCAATGACCCGGAACCGCTCGGGCGCGCCAGTGGCCCATTGGAAACGCCGCGCCATCTTGAGCGCACACTCCACCGCCTCAGCGCCGGAATTGGTGAAAAAGACCGTATCTGCGAAGGTGACGTCCGTCAGCCGCTCCGCAAGCCTTTCCTGTTCGGGAATCCGGTAATTGTTGGAACAGTGCCAAATCAGGTGAGCTTGCCTTTCCAGCGCTTCCACCAGATGGGGATGACAGTGACCGAGGCTGTTGACCGCGACGCCGGCGCCGAAGTCCAGATACCGCTTGCCCTTCGTATCATAGAGGTAGACGCCTTCGCCGTGTTCCACCGCAAGGTCGGCGCGGGCATAGGTCGGCAGCACCGGCGGAATCATCGCCTCTTGCAGATCGTCGCTGCGGCTGTTCTTTACCATATCTCTGCCCCGAAATTCACTGTTCCGTCTCGGAAAAGCCGCGGATTATGTCGATCCCGCCGGACCCTGTCAAATCATATGACGCGCTGGTGCGGACGTGCTCAGGGGCGCAGTTTATAGCCTGACTTGAAAAGCGAATAGGATAAAAGCCACAAACCCGCGTTCACCCCGGCAACCACGAGCGCGCCGGTCAGGACAGACCCGTCGGCGCGGTCGATGAAGCCGTAGCGAAAGCCGTCGATCATATAGAAGAACGGATTGAACTGGCTGACCTGACGCCAGACGCCGGGCAGCCGGTCAATGGAATAGAATGTGCCCGATAGAAATGACAGCGGCGTGACGACGAAATTGGTGATCGCCGCCATATGGTCGAACTTGTCCGCCCATATGCCGGTCAGCATACCGATCAGCGACAGCATCAGGGCAGCGCTAAGCCCGAAGTACAGAGCCGCCCACCAGTGGGCCGGGTGAAGCGCCACGAAGGGGAGCATGGCGAGGAAGACCACACCGCCGACAACCATGCCGCGGGTGACGCCACCCATGGCATAGGCAAAGGTCAACTCGCCTGCGCTCAAAGGCGGCATCAGCACATCCACGATATTGCCCTGTACCTTGGCTATCATGATCGACGACGATGTGTTGGCGAAGGCATTCTGCAGCACCGCCATGATAATCAGGCCTGGCGCCAGGAACATGTTCAACGGTACATCAGTCGAGACGCGGCCCCGGTTACCCAGCGCCAGCGAGAAAATCGCCATGAACAGAAGAGTGGTGATAGCCGGCGCGAGGACGGTCTGCGTGAGCACCTTCCAGAATCGCCAGACCTCCTTGATATAGAGCGTGTAGAGGCCGCCCCAGTTAATGCGTCCGATGCGGCGCACGGCGTAGGCCGGAGTCTCCAGCGGGATGGTGTTCTGCATGGTATTCTCTTGGGGTGGCATGGGATCACCTTATCGTTGAAGCTCAAGTCTTAACGGATGCGCCAGGGCGTGACAAGCAGGCGCTTGCCGGCGCAAATGTCAGTTGGGCCTCGCTTGATTTTACCCTGTCGACCTGTTAGCTAGAGCCCCTGTGTCCGCGGGCTTTGGCGCGGGACGGACGGAAGGAATTAACGACATGGCATGGACGGACGAGCGCATCAAACGACTTAAGTCGCTTTGGGAAAAAGGGCTGAGCGCCAGCCAGATCGCCAGCGACCTTGGCGAGGGTGTTACCCGCAACGCGGTGATCGGCAAAGCACACCGTATGGGGCTGTCGTCGCGGCCGTCGCCGGTGAAAACGGAGCCCGCTGCGCCACGCAAGGCGCCGCCGACGAAAAAGGACCCGGGGAAGGCCGCCAAGAAATATGTCACGCTTCTCGACCTGACCGAGCGCATGTGCAAGTGGCCGATTGGCCACCCCGGCGACGCCGACTTTCACTTTTGCGGCAAACCATCTGTGCCCGCTATGCCCTACTGCAAGGAGCATTGCGAGGCGGCCTATCAGGCCCAGACCTCGCGGCGCGATCGCCGTCCGCCCCGGCCCAAGATCATGTAGCGCTGACCGACGCGACCAAAAAACAAAGGCCCCGGTTGTGCAACCGGGGCCTTGTTGATTTTTTGACAGGAATGGTTACGCGGCTTTCCCCGAAAGCATTTTGCTGACCACATCGGCGAAGCCGTTGGTCATCGGCGCAAATGCCTTTTGCGTCACTTCCGTTGCGATGGAATTAAGCTTCTGGGCTTCGTCCGCATAGGCTTTCATGGCGTCCTGCATATAGCGGCTCTGAACCTCGAGCGCTTCGGGCAGGCTCTTGGCGCCAAGCATACCGCGGGTGATCTCCCAGCACTCGGTCATGCGGTTCTGGGTGAACTCGCTCAGTTCCTTGTTGTATTCACTCATGCCGGTCACGGTCGCGTCCCGGGTGGCCTCGACCACCTGGCTGAATTCCTCACGGGCAAGCGGGAGGTCCGCCACACCGCCTCCAAATTCACTGAGCACGTCCTGCATTTGCTTCAGGCTACTTTCAAACATGGCTTCGAATTCCTTGACTGGGGGAGTTGATTTGGCGGTTGCGGGCCGAACGGTGGTCGGTTTGGCCGCCTTGCGGGGCGCTGGCTTGGCCGCTTTAGTCGTCTTACGGGTCGCAGCGGCTTTGCGTTTGCGCTTCGCGGCTGTTTTCGCCGCCGGTTTGGTTGCGGCCTTGGCCGCAGTTCTAGCTTTCAGTTTTGTCGTTGCCTTCGCAACCGGCGTGGCCGCCGGCTTCTGGGCGGTCGTCGGCTTGCTGGCTGTTGCGGCCGGTGTTTGTTCGGCCTTGGCTTCCGGTTTCGCTTCGGCCTGCGCGACCGAAGCGGGCTCCATTTGGGCTGTCATAGTTTGAATCTCCGCTTCGTCTTGGCTGCATGGGGCGGGGGCGCCGTCAAAAACTCATCGCAGCGTAGAGATCGCAGTATACGCCGCTTTTTGCCGCATCGCAACGGTAAATGCTGCGCCGCAACAAAATTGCGATAACGATCAGCGCCGCGGCGCGGGGAGTATGGGAAGAACGGCGCGTATGGCGTCCAGGTTGGCGCGCCCGAGATGCCGTGCGCGCGCCGGCGACCATCCGTGCGTTTCATCGGGACGGTTGGTGTTGTCCTTGAACGGTTGTTCGAGGGTCATGGCGAGCGCGCCAAACGATTTCGGCAATATAGCTGGTGCAGATATTGAGGTTGGCCTTGCCGGGTGGTGGCGCGGGCATCGCTTTTTCAGCTTGAAAGTCGGGCAGGCTGTTGCGAGCGCCGCTTTATAGGTGTCGAGCGCGCTTGCCTGTTCAGGGCTCCACGACGGAATGCCTTCCGACCCGATGATGTAGTTGCAGGGCAGCGTCTCGTCACCATGGACGTCGAGGCAGAGGTCGAGACCAAGGGTTTCCATGGCTTGGCGCACAAGGAACACCTCGGGGCTTTGTTCCATGGTCGGCGACTGCCATTCCCGATTCAGATTGGCGCCCGCCGCATTGGTGCGCAGATTGCCCCGGCGGCTGCCATCGGGGTTCATGTTGGGCACCACGTAAAAGACGGCTTCGTCAAGGAGCGCGCCGGCCAGTGGATCGGCGCGATCGAGCAGCCGGTCGAGCATGCCTTCGACCGCCCACTCGGCCATTGTCTCGCCCGGATGCTGGCGGGCGATGACCCAGATCCGCTTTTTGTCCTTCCCCGGCGCGCCGATGGTCAGCAGATCCATGTCCTGGCCATCGAGCGTCCGGCCGAGCACGGTCAGGCTTACCCGGTTGTCGCTCTGGCATCGGGCCACGAGGTCGGCATGGCGTTCCATGGAGTAGGGCGCGAAATAGGCGTACCAGACCGCGTCGGCCTCGGGCCGGTGACGGATGATGAGCACGCCGTCCCGGTAGGTTGTGGTAACCCGGAACCAGTTTTGCCGGTCGTAGGACGCGACCGCCCGATAGCCTTCCCATCCGCCGGCATAGGCCGCGCCTGCCGCATTCATAAGGCGCATCACGCAGTCCACCCCGCGCGCGCCGCTGAGGCGGAAATAGAACCACTGGTAGAAGTCGGACGCGTTGTCCTTGCGGATTTCAAGCTCGATCTTGGCCGGATCGTCGGCGGTGCGGCAAACGATGTTGCCGCCGTCGAAGCAGTCAGTAATCTGCATGATGGCTGCCCCGGTATTTGACTGTTGCCCGACCCTATCGCCTGCCACTGGCTGGCGCAATCCTGTCAGACGGGCCAGGCGCGTTTAAGAATGGCGTCGCAATCGACGGTGGACGGCAGGGTGCCGTAGGTCCGACCATGCTCGCCGCCGAGCCGCGTTGCCATAAAAGCGTCGGCCACGGCGGGCGGAGCATGACGCAGCAGCAGGGATGCCTGCAACAGGAGCGCCAACCGTTCGGTCAGCAGGCGCGCCCGGCCTTCAAGATCGCTCCTGTCCGCAACCATGGCTTTGAAGGCGTCGAGCGCGCCATCGAAGGTGCGGTCACTGCCCGTTGCCTCGGCGATCTCGGCCAGCACCAGTTCCAGCGCTCCGGGGTCTTTGGTCACGGTTCGGAGCACATCGAGGCAGATCACATTGCCGGAGCCTTCCCAGATGCTGTTCAAGCGGCGCTTCGCGGTAAAGCCGGGCCATGATCGTCTCTTCCACATAGCCCGACACCGCCCAGGCACTCCATCGCCTCATAGACGAAATTGGGCGCAAGCTTGTTGTTCCAGTATTTGGTCACCGCGACCGCGAGCCGGGCAAAGCGTCCGGCATCCTCGCTCGACGCCGACTCGTCGTAACTGCGCGCGACCCGCATCAAGAGCGCCGTCGCCGCTTCCGAGTTCGAGCGCCAGGTCAGCCAGCACCGGCGCATCAGCGGCTGGTCGATCAGCTTTTTCTGGAACGCTGTGCGGTGGCTCACATGGTGGATCGCCTGCACCAGCGCCTGGCGCATCAGCGCGGCCGGCGCCATCGAGGTATCGAGCCGGGTGTGATGGACCATCTCGATGATGGTGGCGACGCCGCGGCCCTCCTCGCCGACCAGAGTGCCCAGGCATCGTTATACTCGATCTCGCTCGACGCGTTGGACCAATTGCCGAGCTTGTCCTTGAGCCGCTGGATGTAGGACGGCGTTGCGTGTGCCGTCGGGCCGCCAGCGCGGGACGAAGAAAGCAGGTCAGTCCGCCCGGCGCTTGTGCCAGCGTCAGGAACGCGTCCGACATCGGGGCGGAACAGAACCATTTGTGGCCGTCGAGCACGATACGCGTCCGGATTCGAGCGGGCTCGCCTCCGTGGTGTTGGTGCGCACATCCGACCCGCCCTGTTTTTCCGTCATCGCCATGCCGATGGTGACGCCTGATTTTTCCGTCATCGGAGCCATAAGCGGATCGTAGCTGGCGGCAAGCACCTTGGGTAGCCAGTCCGCGGCAAGGGCCGGGACCTTGCGCAGCACCGGCACGGACGCATAGGTCATGGTCACCGGGCAGCACACCCGGCCTTCGATCTGACCGAACAGATATTCGAGCGCGGTGTGGACCACATGGCCGGGCTTGTCTGCGGTCCAGGCCACGGACGGAATCCCATGCCCGATGGCGATTTCCATCAGCTCGTGATAGGCCGGGATGAAACTCCACCTCGTCGATGCGCTGGCCGATAGCGGTTGAAGGCCTTGAGCTCGGGCTTGTGCCGGTTGGCCATGTCGGCGAGTCCGAGCGTCTCGGGCTGGCCCATAACCGCGCCCAGTTCTTTCACCTTGTCGAGCGCCCACGCCCCGCCCTCGCGGCTGAGCGCTTCCCTGAGCGCCGCGTCGCGGTCGAACAGGTTATAGGGGGCGAGCGGCGGCGGCTGGTTGGTGACCTCGTGGGTGGGCAGGCTGATGATGGGATCGGGCGAGACCATGGCGCTCTCCTCTGTTCACCGGATCATAACCCAGCCTCATAATGACAGCCAGCTGCTTGACCGCTATCGGCCAATCGTGTTGGATGGCGTCTGGGACAAAAACAGGGTGTTTGCGTATGGCTGACCGGGACGTCGCTGCCGCCAGGGCTGATGGCGAATTGTGGGGGCATCCCAAAGGCCTCTACGTCTGTTTCCTGACCGAAATGTGGGAGCGCTTCAGCTACTACGGGATGCGGGCGATCCTGATCTTTTACCTGACCCGCCACTTCCTGATGACCGACCAGATGAGCACCGTCATCTATGGGGCTTATGGCTCGCTGGTTTATGCCGGGCCGGTGATCGGCGGGCTGATCGCCGACCGTTTTCTGGGCTTCCGGAAAGCCGTGACGTTCGGCGCGATCCTCCTTGTGCTCGGGCATTTCGGTATGGCGTTCGAAGGCGCGGGCGCGGTGGAGCGGATTGCCGCGGACGGCACCGCCCATGTGGCGCGTGACCCGCTGTTTCTCCAGACCATGTTCTTGTCGCTTGCGCTGATCGCCATCGGTGTCGGGTTTCTCAAGCCCAACGTCTCAACCATTGTCGGCGCGCTATACCCGCAGGACGATCCGCGCCGGGACAGTGCCTTCACCATTTTCTATATGGGGATCAATCTGGGCGCTGCGGTAGCGTCCATCGCCTGCGGGTACCTCGGTGAAACCTATGGTTGGAAATACGGTTTCGGGCTGGCCGGTTTTGGCATGTTGTTCGGACTTCTGGTGTTTCTGCGCGGCCAGAAACACCTTCGCGGCCATGCCGAGCCACGCGATCCGGCGCTGTTAAAAGAAAAGCTGTTCGCCGGCCTGACCCGCGAACATGTGATTTATCTGGGCGGGCTCGCTGCTGTGGTTGTCGCCTGGACCCTGTTGCAGAACAACGCCTATATCGGTGCGCTTCTCGGCGGGTTCGGCATCATCGTGGTGGGCGGCGTACTGATTTTTTCTATTGTGTCCTGCGAGCGCGTGGAGCGCGACCGGATGCTGGCGGCTCTGGCGCTCACTGCTTTTTCGGTGCTGTTCTGGTCGCTGTTTGAGCAGGCGGGCAGTTCCTTGAACCTTTTCACCGACCGCAACGTGGGCCGGATGCTGTTCGGTTACGAAATCCCCGCGTCCATGTTCCAGTCGCTCAACCCCATCTTCATCATAATGCTCGCTCCATTCTTCTCAGCCCTGTGGATTCGTTGGGCCCGGCGCAAGGTCGAGCCCTCGACGCCGGTTAAGTTCGGGCTTGGGCTTTTGCAGGCCGGGCTCGGGTTTCTGGCGCTTGTTCTCGGCGCCCGGTTTGCCGGCGCGGAATTCACGGTCGGCATTGAATGGCTGGTGCTCGCCTATTTCCTCCATACCACGGGGGAGCTTTGCCTGTCCCCGGTGGGGCTGTCCATGATCACCAAGCTTTCCGTGCACCGTGTGGTAGGCATGATGATGGGTGTCTGGTTTCTGTCGAACTCCGCCGCCAATTATATCGCCGGCCTGATCGCCTCCGTCACCAGCACCAATACCGTGGGCGGCGCGGTCACTGACCCTGCCCAGTCGCTTGCCAATTACATCGACGTGTTTCAATTCATCGGTATTGTCGGGATTGTGACCGGCGTGGTCGTGCTGGGCCTGTCTCCGGTGATGCGCCGGGCCATGCACGGGGTGCACTAACCTTCGGCGTCTTCCCGGAGAATCTCAAGCTCGAGCCATTCTTCCTCAAGCGCGGCGAGGCGCGCGTGGGCATCTGCGAGCGTTTTGCCCGCTTTTTCAAATCCCGCTGGATCGCGGTCGTAAAGCGTGGGGTCAGCAAGCACGGCTTCGAGCGTCTTGATCCGTTTTTCCGCCTCCGCCATCTCGTCCGGCAGCGTTTTCAGCCGGTGCTTGTGCTTGAAGCTGAGGCGGGACGATTTCGGCGCTTGCCCGGTTTTGCTCTGCACCGGTCTTGATCTGGTCTTTTCCTTGTCCTTGTCTTCTGGGGGCGCGGCGGCCTTGCGCTGCTGGAGGTAATCGCTGTAGCCGCCGGCGTATTCCGTCGCCGTGCCATCGCCTTCAAGCGCGATGGTGGAGGTCACGATACGGTCGAGGAAGTCACGGTCGTGGCTGACCAGCAGCACGGTCCCGTTGTAGTCACCGAGGATATCCTCAAGCACGTCGAGGGTGTCCATATCAAGGTCGTTGGTGGGCTCGTCGAGCACCAGAAAGTTGGCCGGCCGGGCGAGCGTACGGGCAAGAGGAGCCTGTTACGCTCGCCTCCCGACAGGCTATGGACCGGCGCGTTCAAGAGTGCAGGCGCGAACAGGAAGTCCTTGGCGTAGCTTGCCACGTGGCGGCGCGCGCCCTGGACCTCCACATAGTCATTGCCGCCCGAAAGCACGTCCTTGACCGTGGTGTCCGCCTTGAGCGCGGCGCGGGCCTGGTCGAGATAAGCCATGGTGAGCCCCGCGCCTTGGCGCACCGTGCCGTCGTCCGGTTCAATCTCCCCGATCAGGATCCTGACCAGCGTCGATTTTCCCGCCCCGTTGGGGCCGATGATTCCGATCCGGTCGCCGCGCGCAATGCGCGTCGAAAAGTCCTTGAACAGGGTCCGGTCGCCGTAGCGCTTGGCGATCGATTTGGCCTCGATCACCAGCTTGCCGGAGGTCTTTCCCTCCGCCGCCTTGAGATCCACGTTACCCTGGCGTTTGATCGCTTCAGCCTTCTGTTGGCGCAAGTCGGCAAGGGCGCGCAGCCGGCCCTGGTTGCGGGTGCGCCGCGCCGAAATACCTTCGACCGCCCAGCGGGCCTCTGCCGCGATCTTGCGTTCGAGCTTGTGACGCTCGGCGTCTTCGCTGCGCTCAACCTCCTCCTGCCAGACGTCGAAATGGGCGAAGCCCTTGTCCATCCGGCGCAAGACGCCACGGTCAAGCCAGAGCGTGGTCCGGGTCACCCGTTCCAGAAACCGGCGGTCGTGGCTGACCACCATCACCGCCCCCCGGAACCGCGCGATCCGGACTTCGAGCCATGCGATCGTGGGCAGGTCGAGATGGTTCGTCGGCTCGTCGAGCAGGAGCACGTCGGCGTCGCCGACAAAGGCGCGCGCCAAAGCCGCCCGGCGCGCTTCCCCGCCGGAGAGCGTCGTGCAGGACAGGTCCGGCGCAATGCCGATTTCGGCGAGCATGGCGTCGGCCTTGTGATGGGCGTCCGCGTCCACTTCCGGCAAGCCCTCGGCAACGAAGTCAGCCACTGTTGCGGCGTCGCCGAAATCGGGCTCCTGAGCCAGATAGACGACGCGGCAGCCGGGATGGACAAAGCGGTCGCCGCCGTCCGCCATCACGTCACCCGTCATGATCTTCATCAATGTCGACTTGCCGGAGCCGTTCCGGCCAACGAGGCACATGCGGTCGCCGTCATGCACCACAAGCTCGACGCCCCGAAACAGGGGCGCGGCGTCCACGCGGAGCGCAATATCCTTCAATGTGATCAGCGGGGGCGCCATGGTCATTCTCTGCTGTTTGCGCTGTGATGCCCGAGTTCCCGGGCGGATGCAAGGTGGCGATCAATCCGCCCTCGCGCAACTGTGAAGAGGTGTCAGGACACCCTATATATGTTTATGGCATACTCCGCCTGAAGGAGATGCAAGCTATGCTGATACGAATCCGCAAATCGAGCGATATACCGCCAAGCGAGATCACGCCCGAAGCGCTCTACCTTGACCGGCGCAGGTTTCTGGCCGGCGGGGCGGCTGCGGCGCTCGGCTTCAGCATCGCCAACGTCGCGCGGGCGGAGGACGAGGCTCTGCCACCCATACTGCCGGGCGTCAAGCCCGGGCCCTACGGCACGGCAGAAGACAAAACTCCCTGGGACGCCGTTACCAGCTACAACAATTTCTATGAGTTCGGGCTCGACAAGGACGACCCCAAGAGGAACGCCGGCCGGCTTCAGACCGAGCCCTGGACGGTGAAGATCGATGGCGAAGTGCAGACACCGAAGACCATCGGTATCGACGATATCCTCAAAAGCATCGACTCTTGATGAGCGGGTTTACCGGCATCGCTGTGTGGAAGCCTGGTCCATGGTCATCCCCTGGGTCGGCTTTCCCTTGAGCGCGCTTCTCGACATGGTGGAGCCAACGGCTGACGCCAAATACGTGGCCTTCGAGACGCTTTATCGGCCCTCAGAGATGCCCGGTCAGCGCTCCCGCGTGCTCGAGTGGCCATATCGGGAAGGCTTGCGCATGGACGAGGCGATAAATCCGCTGGCGATCATGGCCGTCGGGCTTTACGGCCGCGTGCTGCCCAATCAGAACGGCGCGCCCCTGCGCCTCGTGGTGCCGTGGAAATACGGCTTCAAGAGTATCAAGTCCATTGTTCGCATCCGTCTCGTCAAGCGCCAGCCTGAAACGAGCTGGAACATGCAGGCCCGGAACGAATACGGCTTTTATGCCAACGTGAACCCGCATGTGGATCACCCGCGCTGGAGCCAGGCGCGGGAGCGCCGGGTCGGTGATTTCTTCAAGCGCGATACCCTGATGTTCAACGGCTATGGCGACGAGGTGGCGAGCCTCTATGACGGTATGGACCTGAGGAAGTATTTTTAGCGTGATCAGCAGACGAAATCGATTGGGGCAAGGTCGCCCTCTTTATCGTGGCGCTGGGGCCGGTTGCGGGCCTGGTGTGGCTGGGCGTGACCGGCGGGCTCGGGGCCGAACCGATTAAGGCCACCATTCACTACACCGGCGGCTGGACGTTGCGCTCCCTCGTGATCGTGCTCTGCGTGACGCCGCTGTTTCGTCTGACCGGCATCAACTGGATTATGCGCCAGCGCCGGATGATCGGTCTGTTTGCCTACTTCTACGCCACGCTTCACATGCTGAGTTACGTGGGCCTTGACCAGTTTTTCGATTGGCCGCGGATAGGCGAGGACATCGTCAAGCGGCCATTCATCACCATCGGTATGGCGGCCTTCGTCATCCTCACGGCGCTTGCCGTCACCTCACCCAAGCGCGCAGTGCGCAGGCTTGGGGCCAAGCGCTGGCAGGCGCTCCACCGCCTGCTTTACGTGGCGGCGCTCGCGGGTGGGCTCCATTTCCTGATCGGGGTCAAGGCCGACATCACGGAGCCGATGATCTACCTGTCGATAATTGCGGGTCTACTCGCTATCCGGCTGATCCCGCCGCGTCATTTTCGCACACTGCGACAGAGGGTCAGCCCCACCACCTGATCCGCTGGCGAACCTCCCATGTTCCTGCGGACATGCTTGCACCGCACGCGGGGCGCTGTAAACTCCGGGTTTGCAGTGTGTGCGAGGGCATGAGGGCAATGAAGCTCGACAAGTTGGACATTAAGATTCTGGCGGCGTTGCAGAAGGACGGCCGGTCCACCAAAACCCGTGTTGGCGAGATGGTCGGGCTGTCGCCGAGCCCGTGCCACGAGCGAATCAAGCGGCTCGAAGCGGCGGGATATATCCGCGGCTACCACGCCGACATTGACGTGGACCGGCTGGCGCGGCCGACGCTGATCATGGTGGAGATCTGTCTCAAGACCCATGATGCGGCCGATTTTGAGCAATTCAGCAAATATGTGACGGACGTGCCCGAAGTGCTGGAGTGTTATCAGACCAGCGGCGCGGTGGACTTTATTCTCAAGGTCATCGCGCGCGACCTCGACAGGTATCAGGCGCTGATCGACCGGCTTCTCGACGCCAATATTGGGATCGGGCGCTATACCACCTGCGTGGTGACCAAGCGGGTCAAGAAGAACGGTGGCTACCCGCTGGATCTGCTCGTCGACTAGGGCGCAGAAAAAACCACTGTTGTGACGGGCGTAGACGGAAAAAACCGCTGGCGACCGGCCGAACTTCAGCAACTCATCGTGTCCCGTCCGGCGTATAATTTCCCACATATCAGGAAACAAACGCCATACCAGACGAGGGAGACAGTCCATGCTGATCGGGGTTCCGAAAGAGATCAAAGTCAAAGAGTTTCGCGTCGGTCTGGTGCCGGCGAGCGTTCAGGAGTTCGTCCACCACGGCCATCAGGTGATCGTCGAGACGAACGCCGGGGCCGCCATCGGCTTTTCGGACGCGGATTATCGGGCGGCGGGAGCCGAGATTGCCGGCAGCGCCGCCGACGTCTTTGCAAAGGCCGACATGATCATCAAGGTCAAGGAGCCCCAGGCAGTCGAATGCAAGATGCTGCGAGAGGACCAGATCCTGTTCACCTACCTGCATCTCGCTGCCGATCCGGATCAGGCGCGTGGACTGCAAAAGTCAGGCGCAGTGGCGATCGCCTATGAAACGGTCACCGACAAGAACGGTCGCCTGCCGCTTCTGGCCCCGATGAGCGAAGTGGCGGGCCGCATGTCGATCCAGGTGGGCGCCACCGCGCTGCAGGAAAATTATGGCGGGTCCGGTATCTTGCTCGGCGGGGTACCCGGCGTTCCGGCCGCCAATGTGGTCGTGATCGGCGGCGGCGTCGCCGGCACCAATGCGCTTCGCATGGCCGTCGGTGTCGAGGCCGAGGTTGCTGTGTTCGACAAGAATATTGACCGTCTGCGCCAGCTTGACGAGCAGTTCGGCGCGCGCATCAATGCGGTCTACCCGACCAAGCAGTCGCTGGCCGAGTTTGTGCGCAAGGCCGATCTGGTTGTGGGGGCCGTGCTCATTCCCGGCGCCGCCGCGCCCAAGCTGGTCACCCGTGAGGATCTGAAAGCCATGCGCGCCGGCTCGGTGCTGGTGGACATCGCAATCGACCAGGGTGGCTGTTTCGAGACCTCGCATCCGACCACCCATGACGCGCCCACCTTTATCGTCGATGGCGTGGTGCACTATTGCGTGACGAACATGCCGGGCGCGGTGCCGCGCACGTCCACTTTCGCGCTCAACAATGCCGTTCTGCCATATGCCATGCAGCTGGCGAACAAGGGGTACAACAAGGCCTTGCTTGACAATCCGCACTTGCGGGGAGGGCTTAATGTCTACAAGGGTCAGATAACCAATCTGGCCGTAGCCGAAGCGCTCAATCTCGAATTTGTTGCCGCGCCAGCCGACCTTGCGGCGTAAGGACCTAGCCGTCTATGCGTGCGACGTCGAGCGCCTGGTCGAGAATGGCGCGGTCGCCGATATGATTGGCGAGGATCAGGATCAGGCGGGTATTCAGCCGCTCGCTCTCCTCGTCGCTCAGACCCTGATGGGTGTAAATGAGCTTCTCGTAGAACCCGTCCGGGTCGTTGATGTTGGGCTCAAGGTTCAGGGTCTCGGACATCACGCTGCCTCCTCTGCTGCGCGGCGGCCCGGCGCATTACCTGTGGCGCGGTCGCGGGCCGCGCGGACAAGGGCCGGGTTCAGGTCACGCCATCGCGCCGCCACGTGATGGTCGGGACGCAACAGGTATAGCGTGCCCGGCGCGCCGTCGTAACGCTTGGCAAGCAGGCCGCCCTTGTCTTCGATCAGCGGCAGGTCCGCCGTATCCGCCCCGGCCTTGGCCACCACATAGGCCGAAACGGGAATGTCGTCGCCAGCCAGATCTGCAAGGGCTTTGGCCGCAGCGCTGTCGATGCCGCTTTCCGGCGCAAAATAAATGGCAGTGAAACCGGTACCGTTTTTGCTGGTGGAGCCGTTGTCGCGGGCGAGATGGGTGAGGAACCATTTGTCTTTGCCACCCACCCGGATCGGCGCGTCGGAGGCTGGAGCGCCCGGCGCCATGCGGCCCTTGAAGCTGTCTTCGTCCGAAGTGTTGAGCGAGGAGTCGGTCAAAATCGCTGGCACCGACAGCCGCCCGCTGTTCACGAATGAGCGCGCGAAAGGATGATCGCGCGACAATTCCAGGACCGCGTCGCGGAAATTGCGGCTGACCTTGCTCTTGGGTGTGAGGAAGTCGGTCGAGCGGGAGGAATTCAGCAGGTTCTCCCGGGCCGCATAGACCCGCTCTCCGTCGTAACTGTCGAGCAAGCTGAGCGGGGCCTTGCCGTCCATGATCAGCTTCAGCTTCCAGCCCAGATTGTCCACGTCCTGAAGCCCGCTGTTGGCGCCCCGCGCGCCGAACGGCGAGACCAGATGGGCGGAGTCGCCGACGAAGATCACGCGGTCGTGCCAGAACTTGCTCAACTGGCGGCACTGGAAGGTGTAGATGCTGATCCATTCGAACTCGAAATCGATGTCGCCAAGCATCGCGCGCACACGTTTCGACACGTTCTCGGGCTTGAGCTCCTCTTCCCGGTCGATGTCCCAGCCAAGCTGGAAATCAAGCCGCCAAACGTCGTCCGGCTGCTTATGGAGAAGCGCCGACTGGCCCCGGTTGAACGGCGGGTCGAACCAGAACCAGCGTTCGGTCGGGAAGTCCTGTTTCATCTTGATGTCGGCGATGAGGAAATGGTCCTCGAACAGGCGGCCTTCGAAATCGAGACCCAGCATGCTGCGGATCGTGCTTTTGTTGCCGTCGGCGGCAATCAGCCAGTCGCAGGTCAACCGGTAGGTTCCTTCGGGTGTCTCGACGTCAATCGTTGCCCCGTCAGCGCCGTTTTCGACGCCCGTCACCTTGCTTTTCCAGCGGATCTCGACGCCAAGCTCACCCGCCCGGTCGATCAGGAATTCCTCGGCGTAGTATTGCTGGAGGTTGATGAAGCCGGGGTACTTGTGGCCGGTCTCGGGCAGCATGTCGAACGAGTAGACCGGGTCCTTATCGTCACCAAAAAACACCCGGCCGACGTTCCAGCGTACCCCTTTGTCCAGCATCACCTCGCCGCAGTCGAGCCGGTCCCATACCTCAAGTGCGCGCTTGGCCCAGCAGATGGCGCGCGAGCCGACGCTGACCGTATTGTCATCGTCAAGCACGATCACCGGCACGCCCCGCATCCTGAATTCGATGGCTGCGCTGAGGCCGACAGGGCCTCCGCCGACCACGATCACAGGGAAATGGCCGGGCTTGCCCGAATCAAGCTCCGGCGGACGCTTGAAATCGAAGACGGTGCGTTCGCCCGTCATGCGGTCTCCTCCTCGCCTTCAAGTTCCTCCCACATTTTCCGGTCGCGCTCGTCGGTCCAGATCCGCGGATCGCGGATGCCGCTCGCTTCGTCGAAGGCGCGGGTGACGTCGAATGGCAGGCAATGGTCAAAAATCACCCAGTCGCCGTATTTGGGCCGCAGGGCCTCCGACGTCTCGCGATAGATGGCGTTGAGCGACTTGTCGCTTTCGACACCTTTTTTCACCGATCCGTACATGTCGCGGATGAAGCTGCGGGTGCCATCGAGGGCGGCTTTCACCGTCTCGGGCGTGGTCAGCGCGTCACCGCGCCCCGGCACCAGTTTTTCAGGCCCGAGCGCTTCGACATTGTCGAGGGTCGCCGGCCAGTCTTCGAGATAGGCGTCGCCGGTGTAGGGCGTCGCGCCGTATTCGACGAGGTCGCCGCTAAACAGCACCTTTTCCCTGGGCAGCCAGGCCACCGTGTCGCCTTTGGTGTGGCCACGGCCAAGCTGCAATAGCCGGACCTCGGTCTTGCCCATAAACACCGTTAGCTGGCCTTTGAATACCATAGTCGGCCAGGTCAGGCCCTTGACGCTGCCGGCGTCGTTAAAGAGGCGCGGGAAACGGCCAAGCTCCGACTTCCAGTCGGCCTCACCGCGCTCCACGATCAGGTCGTAGGTGTCCTGGCTGGCGATGATTTCTTGGGGCTCATAGCCGGCTGCGCCGAGCACCCGGACCGCATGGTAGTGCGACAGCACCACATATTTGACCGGTTTGTCGGTAACCTCGCGAATGCGCGCGATCACGTCCTGGGCCATTGTGGGGGTGGCCTGGGTATCGATCACCATGACGCCGTCGTCGCCGATGATGATGCCGGTGTTGGGGTCGCCCTCAGCGGTGTAGGCATAGGCGTTGTCAGCAAGCTTGGTGAAGCTCACCTGTTTTTCTTCCAAATCTGCCTGTGAGGCGAACTTTTTGGCCATGTCTCGAATCCCTCTGTGCTATCGCTATCATCGAAGTTTGCCAGAAAACGGAGACGGAGTCTGTCCTCACAGGGGAGGACAGGCGCGGCTATTGCGGGCGCGCGGTCCGGTTGACCGCCTCGAGGCAGGCGGAAAAGAGCTCGTTCTGGGTTGCGATGCCGAGCTTGGCGTAGGCGCGCTTGCGGTAGGTGACCACGCTGGTCGGTGCAATTCCGAGGTCGAGACCAATGGCCTCGGAGGTGTAGCCCAGCAGAATCCGCGCGCAGACGTCCCGTTCCCTGTTGGTCAGGCGGTCGAACGGTGGCACCGCCCGGCCGATCACCGAGTGCACCAGCGACTGCGCGCTGCCGCGCGATGGCGATTGAGTCGCGGGTTCCCCGCCTGCATGGCGCAGGCGGTAGTGGGACCCGATCAGGCTGGTGACCAGAGGCAGCGCCTTGCCCAGCCGGGCGCGGTCGTCGTCCGAGAATTTACCCGACCCGCCCATACGGTAGAAATTGCAGTAGACCACGCCTTCCCTGAGCCGGGTTACGGCGGCGGCCTTGTCGATGAGATCGACCCGGTCGAAAAAGCGCTTGCGGTAGTCGCGGTTGTAATGGCCTTCGAAGTCGAGCGGGTTAAGGCCAAGGAACGGTGTCGAGTCGTCAGCGCCAACCTTCTGAAGAGCTGCAAAATTGGGATCTTCCGCGTAGTAGCCCGATACATAATCCCGGGCCAGCGCTTCGGCGTCTGCTTCAGGCATTTTCGATGAGGTGAACAAATGGCCCGCCTGGCCTTCCGGATTGAAGGTGAAGACCGCGCAATGATCAACCGGCAGGATGCGGTTGAGGAGGGCCATCAGCCGCGCCTCGAACACATCCTCGCCGAGCGCGGTTGATACCGCAGCCACGTCGTCGAGCCAGTCCGGCACGCTCGCGTCGAGAAGGGTGGGGGGTTTCTGCACCTTCGTCATGCCGTCAGTTTACGCGGGAACGCCGCCCGCCGCCAATTTTTCGCGTTCCGTACTCTGGCCTCACCGGCCCCCCTTCAGCTTCCGGGCGCCCTCGCTCAACGGCGTCTCCATCTCCCGCATCATGTCGCGTTTTTTCTTTTTTCTGTAGATTTCCATGCGCAATTCAATGGGCTTGCGCGGGAAGCTGTTGTTGTAGACGTCCGTGTCCGCTGTTTCCCAATGGGGATCGACCACAACCGACTTGATCTTCCGGTCCCGGATCAAGAGCTTGGACACCTTTTTCGGGTGTTTACGCCAGATGGCGGCGGGCAGGCGAAGCTCTTCGCGATCGCCGTTGTCATATCCGATGTCGAGAATGATGGGCATCACCAGGCCCCCCAGGTTGGAGAAGTCGAGAACATAGAAGTCTTTCTTGTTTTTGAGCACTGCCCGGTCTTCCTTGTCCAGTTCGCCAAGCAGGGTGGCGTAATCGTTCAGGTCCTGATTGGTGACCGTATATTTGTCGTGTTTGTTATAGTAATCCTTAAGGTCGGCATTACGGTCAACGGCGCGTTCCATGCCCTTGTTGCGCTTGCTTGTGATGGATTCCGGTTCGTCCTTGTCCTGGCGTTCGTTCCATTTGTTCTCGATCCGGGGATCACCGGTGTCGATATGGAAATGCCGGATGCGGTCGAGGGAAATGTCCACGTGGCCGGTGGTGAAGAACCAGCCCCGCCAGAACCAGTCGAGGTCCACGCCGGAGGCGTCCTCCATGGTGCGAAAGAAGTCGGCGGGTGTCGGCCGTTTGAACTTCCAGCGCTCGGCGTACTGGCGGAAGGCGAAGTCGAACAGCTTGCGGCCCAGTATGGTCTCGCGCAGGATGGTAAGCGCCGCTGCCGGCTTGCCGTAGGCATTGGGGCCGTATTGCAGGATCGAGTCCGCGTTGGTCATGATCGGGACCTGGTTTTTGCTCTTCATATAGTCGGTAATGTCACGCGGTTCCCCGCGGTGCGACGGGTAGTCCTGTTCCCATGCCTGTTCCGTGAGAAACTCAAGAAAGCTGTTGATACCCTCATCCATCCAGGCCCACTGGCGCTCGTCGGAATTGACGATCATCGGAAAATAGTTGTGCCCGATTTCATGAATGACCACCGATATCAGATCGTACTTGGTGTCGCGGGAATAGGTGATGGTGCCATCATCGTGGATTTTCGGACGCGGCGCGCAGAACGAGAGCATCGGATATTCCATGCCGTGGACCGGGCCGTTTACCGCCTGGGCTTTGGGATAGGGGAAGGGAAAGGTGTATTTGGAGTAATTTTTGAGCGTGTGAACGATGGCGCGGGTCGCGTATTTCCCCCAAAGCGGGTTGCCTTCGGTGGGAAAGAACGACATCGCCATCACCACCGATCCGTCGTCCTGTTTCAGGCCCTCAGCGTCCCACAGGAACTTGCGCGACGAGGCAAAGGCGAAGTCACGGACGTTCTGTGCCTTGAAGTGCCAGGTTTTGGTGTCCCGCGTACCCTTCGCCTCGTTGGCTTTGGCTTCCTCGGGGGTCACGATATAGACCGGCTTGTCAGAGGTGCGGGCTTTTTGGAGGCGCGCACGCTGGGCCTCTGTCAGCACTTCGTCCGGGTTCTGCAACACGCCCGTCGCCGACACAATATGGTCGGCGGGCACGGTAATGGCGACGTCGTAGTCGCCAAACTCAAGCGTGAATTCACCCGATCCCAGGAAGCTCTTGTTCTGCCATCCGGTGACGTCGGTGTAGGCCGCCATGCGCGGGAACCACTGGGCGATTGCAAAGATGTCGTTGTCATCTTCCTTGAAGTGCTCGTACCCGGAACGCCCGCCGAGGACCTTCTGTTCCGAGATGTCGTAGGCCCAGTCAATGGAAAATGTCACCGATTCCTTTGGTTTGAGCGGCGCGGGGAGATCGATGCGCATCATGGTCGAGACGATGGTATGGGGCAACGGATTGCCTGACGCATCGTTGACCGCGCGGATATTGTCGCCGCCGCGGAACTCTTCGTCGCCAAGTTCTTTGCGAATGTCGTCGAAGGTGTATTTTTCGTTGTCCTTGGTGGGCCGCGCCAGCACAGTATCGGCTTCCGGCCGAAAGCGGTTCTGGTCGACCGACAGCCAGAGATAGCTGAGCGTATCCGGGGAATTATTGTGGTAGGTGATGGTCTCGGTCCCCGAAATTCTCCGCTTCTTTTCGTCCAGAGTTACCGCAATCCGATAGTCGGCGCGCTGCTGCCAGTAGGCGTGGCCGGGCGCGCCCGACGCGGTGCGATAGGCGTTGGGTGTGGGCAATAGATCCTGGAGCTGGCGGAATTTGTTCGCCGAATCACCTTCGGCCTGGGCAACCCCCTGGGCTGCAAGTACCGTTGCCGCAACACCGAAAACGGCCAGCCATCCCAGGATTCGCCTCATGTTATCTGCCCTCCTCACGTCACTCTCTTATTGAAGATAGAGTGCGGCTGTACCCCCTGTAAATATCGCAGGTTGAGACGCGTGAAATGCAGCAAATTTGTTAAAATGGTTACCTTTTATTTAACGCTTCTTTTAATACTCCGCGACATACTCGCCCAAAGGCAACAGTACGACTGGCGTTGTTTCGAAGGCAGTCGGGCAACAAGGGCGCAAGAAAGCGCTTTGCATGGGATGGGTGGAACAGTGGTCCGCCTGCGAAAATGCGGAGATGCGGTCATGCAATGGGCAATTGGTAGATCGGCCAGGTTCATGAAATGGCGTGCGGCCTCGGCGCAGTTTGTCAAGGATCACAAGGGCGGCGTGTTTGCCCTCACCGCGATTGCAATGCCGGCGATCCTGGGCTTCTCGGCGCTGGGCGTCGATGCGTCGCTGTGGTACCTGCAACGCCGGGAACTTCAGACGGTGGCGGATAATGCCGCCGTGGCCGGAACCTATCTTGCCGTCGACAACAAGTCGAATTCGGAAATCACCGCTGCGGCTGACGAGGACGCCGGTAAAAATGATTTTACGGTCGGTGGCAGCAATGTCCTCACGGTTAATCATCCTCCGACCAGCGGGGCCTATGCGGGCAATAACACTTACGTGGAGACCATTGTCTCTGCGCCTGCCGACGTGCATTTCATCGGCGCCTTTATGGGTAAGGCAGCGACCATAAAGGCGCGTGCGGTGGCCGGCGCCGTGACCACGGGCGAGCATTGCATTATTGCGCTTGATCCCACGGCGGATAAAGCCCTGGAGTTTACGGGTACCGCTGACGTGGTTCTGGGATGCGGGGCCGCATCCAACTCCAACAGCGACCAGGCCATCTATCTCGGCGGCAATGCATCGCTGACCGCCGATCCGGCCCAGGCCTTTGGCGATATCTCAATCGGCAACAATGCGACCCTGGTTACCAAGCATCCGCTGCAGTCGCTGTCGCAGCGGGTAGAGGATCCATACAAGGATCTGCCTCTGCCGCCGGCCAGCAGTTGCGACTACCACAATTATGTTGCGAAAAACACAGTGACCTTGACCCCGGGGCGCTATTGCGGCGGCATTAGTACCAATGGGGGGGCAAACGTAACGTTTGAGCCCGGCACCTATATCATCGATGGCGGCGACTTTTCGACAAAGGGTAATACAACACTCACCGGAGACGGTGTCACCTTTATCCTGACAGCCGACGACCCTGCCAACACCGGAAAGGTCGACATCGCCGGCGGGACGGCGGCCGATCTTGTCGCGCCAAGCACGGGGACCTACGCTGGCGTTCTGTTTTTTCAGGATCCCGGTTCCCCGTCCAACAACGAGGCTTCGGTGCTCGGGGGGTCGAATATGCAATTTGAGGGTGCTCTCTATTTCCCCAATCAGCAGGTCATATTTTCCGGTGGCTCCGGCGTCAGTCCGGCCTGTCTTCAGATTGTTGCGCGGATGGTCCAATTCAAGGGTAACGGCTATATCGACAATGATCCAACGCGGTGTGATGCCCTCAACGTCAAGAAGGTCGCCCAGATCCGGGTGAGGGTTGTGGAGTAGGGTATGACTGGCATTCGATTCAAAGTCCGCAAATTCCTTCGCCACTTCCGTGGCGACGATCGCGGCATGGTGTTTGTCGAAGCCGGAATTACGATCTCTGTCCTGTTCCTGCTGATGGTTGCGGTATGGGATCTGGGTTCGGTGTTTGTGCGCCAGATGCAGATCACCAATGCGGTGCGTGCGGGCACCCAGTATGCCATTGTGCGCAAGCCCATTGCGGGGGACCTGAGCCAGATCATCCAGGCGGTAAAAAACGCGGCCCCGGATAGCGCCTCGCCGACGGTGAACGCGACGCTTTACTGCGAATGTTCCGACGGTTCCGTCGTCACGTGCAGCGGCACCTGTTCAGATGGTCAACCCCGCAAATCCTTCGTGAAGATCAATTATGCCGAGACCTTTAATCTGTTGCTTGGATTTCCCGGCGTTGGCTCGGCCTGGAATCTGACCGATGAAGCCACGGTTCGGCTTAACTAATTCAGGAAAGAACGCGTCATGATGCAGGCGATCAGAAAATTCAAGCGTCGGCTGAAACGCGATCAGCGTGGCATTGCGGCTGTCGAGTTCGCCTTCGCTGCGCCGGTTTTCATCTTGATGATCTACGCGGTCATTGAGTTTGGCCGCGCGGTTTACACCGAGGGCGCCCTGGCGTTCGCGACGGAGGAAGCAACGCGCTATGCCACGGTGAATTACAATGCGACTGTAGACGAGCTCAAGACCGTTGCATCGAGCAAGGTCTACGGGATCCACAAGGATCAGATCACGGGGATCAACGTCGACGAGTCCGTGAACGCGGCAGACCAGACCAAGCTGGTGACCGTGACAATCAGCTACTATCACAATTTTCTTCTGCCGCTTTTCAGCGTTGACGGCGTGACCTTGACCGGCGCATCCAAGGGCTTCCTGGTCGAACAGTAGAAGATCAGGCGGCTCTGGCTGGCTTGTCCAGCGGCCTGAGGTTGGCCAGGAACTGTTCAGTACAGGCCGCCCAGGTATAGGACATGGCGTAATCCCGACAGCGGGCGGGCGAAATGCCGAGCGCGCGCCTGACCGCGCTTTCAAGATTGGTGTCGAGCCCGCCGACCGGCGCATTCCCGATCACATCCACCGGTCCCGGCGCCGGATAAGCGGCGACCGGTGTTCCCGAGGCCAATGCTTCGAGAAGGACCAATCCGAACGTATCGGTCCGGCTCGGGAACACGAAGACGTTGGCCGCCGCATAGAAGGCCGCCAGGTCTTCGCCGTATTTCGGACCGACGAATACGGCGTTTCTATATTTCGTCCGAAGGACGTTAAGCTGCGGTCCGCCACCCACCACGACCTTGGTTCCCGGTGTGGGGAGCGCCAGAAAATCCTCGATATTCTTTTCCACCGCCACCCGTCCCACATACAGAAGTATCGGGCGGGGAAGGCCGGCGAGGGCCGCTGGAGCCGGGTAGTGAGCAGGCTTAAAGAGGTCCACGTCCACGCCGCGCGACCAGCGCTGGGTATGGGGGATGCCATACTGTTCCAGTTCGCCCGCGATTGACGGAGTCGCGCACATCACTGCGCTTGACGGTGCATGGAACCAGCGGATGAACCGGTAGGACAAAGCGATTGGCAGCCGAATTCGGGCGTGGATATAGTCCGGAAATTTTGTGTGATAGGCCGTGGTGAAGGAAAGATTTCGGGAGACGCAGTAATTGCGCGCCGCGAGCCCCAGCGGTCCCTCCGTGGAAATATGGATGAAATCGGGCCGCGCCGCGTCGATCGTCCGGCCGAGACGGCGCCTGCTTACCAGCGACAACCGGATTTCGGGGTAGCTCGGGCACGGCACACTCCAGAACAGGTCGGGGGTGACGAGAGTGACGGTATGGCCCCTTTTCCGCAATTCGCGCGTGGTCATTTCGAGCGTTCGGACCACGCCGTTGACCTGAGGCCTCCAGGCGTCCGTGATGATGACAATGGACGCGGGGCGCGTTATCACTGGGCTGGAACCGGGGCGCGCGCCGCTATCTTGCGCTGTTCCAGCGCCCAGGCGCGGCGTGCCCAGTGGATAATATGCAGCTCGCCCGTCTGGTCTTCGGCGAGCGCGGTGCAGCTTTCCACCCAGTCGCCGTCATTGCAATAGGTGACGCCGTCGATGTCGCGGATTTCTGCATGGTGGATATGGCCGCAGATGACGCCATCCACTTTGCGCCTGCGGGCTTCATGGGCGACCAGTTTTTCGAAACCGCTGATGAACTCTACTGCGTTTTTGACCTTGTGTTTGAGGTATGCCGACAGTGACCAGTAGGGCAGGCCAAGCCGGCGACGGACAAGATTGAACCAGTGGTTGATGCGGAGCGCCAGGGCATAGGCGTAGTCGCCGAGATAGGCGATCCATTTGGCGTAATGCATGATGCCGTCAAACTCGTCCCCGTGGAAAACGAGATAGCGCTTGCCGTCGGCGGCCGTGTGGATGACTTCCCTTTCCACCGCCACGCCGCCGAAGTGATGGCCGGTGAAATCGCGCAGCGCCTCGTCGTGGTTGCCGGGGATATAGACCACCCTGGTGCCCTTGCGGGCCTTGCGCAGCACCTTCTGGATCACGTCATTGTGGCTCTGTTTCCAATACCAGGACCTCTTGAGCGCCCAGCCGTCCACGATGTCGCCGACAAGATAGAGATATTCCAATTCGTGATATTTAAGGAAGGACAGCAGGAAGTCCGCCTTGCAACCGTGGGTGCCAAGATGAACATCGGAAATCCAGATTGTGCGGAAATGCCGGGTGTGCGGCCTGTTGTTGGTGTCGGCGCCATGATTTTTTCCGGCATTTATCTGATAGCCCTCCCGGCCGGCTTCATGCTCTGGCCAGGGCTCTCTCTTGTCAAACGCGGGTCTTGCGTCCGCCGACGTTAATCCGGAAGCAAGCGCGTTTGCCAGTTTCCCTTTAGCGATGTCCAAGCTCAATGGTTCCTACAAAGTCACACCTCATTGTGTGCAAAAAATCAGCCCTGTCCGTGACAGCAGCGTTTCAGTTTGTTGAATCTCTTGTGACGGTGGCGTGCGCGTAACAAAGTCTTGCAATCCGGCACCGGCACGGCATGGTGAGGAAAAACCATGACTTCGAGGCTGCCTTTGACGGAGAAAGTGGATTGCGTGGTGATTGGGGCTGGCGTTATTGGCCTCGCCGTTGCGCGTGCGCTGGCGCTCCGGGGGCGCGAGGTCATCGTGCTCGAACGCGGCTCCGCCTTCGGGACGGAGACTTCAAGCCGCAATTCCGAGGTCATCCACGCCGGGATCTACTACCCGCCCGGTAGCCTCAAGGCTCGGCTTTGCGTCGCGGGCAAGCAGGCGCTTTACGATTATGCCGCCGAACGCGGGATTGAGCATGCCCGGACCGGCAAACTGATAGTCGCCACGACGGAGGCTCAACGGGACAACCTTGGCGACATCATGGAGCGGGCCGAATCCGCGGGCGTCAGTGATCTCAAGGCGATGAGCGCCGCCGATATTCACGCGCTTGAGCCCTGTGTCGACGGCGTGGCCGGGTTGTTTTCGCCCTCCACCGGTATCATCGACAGCCACGGCCTGATGCTGAGTCTGCTTGGCGATCTCGAAGCGGCGGGGGGTGCGCTCGCGCTCAACACGCCGGTCGTTGGCGGTCGCTGCAATGCCGACGGTTTGCTGGTCGAGACCGGCGGGGCCGACCCTGTCGGGATCGAAGCCAAAGCGGTGATCAATGCGGCGGGACTTGAGGCCCAGGCGGTGGCGAAAGCGCTTGAGACGCCGGCCCCAATTCCGCCCCGTTATCTCGCCATCGGTCACTATTACGCACTCACCGGGAAATCGCCCTTCCGGCATCTGGTCTATCCGGTGCCAGAACCGGGCGGGCTCGGCATTCATGTCACCCTCGACGTGGGCGGCCAGGCCCGGTTCGGTCCGGATGTGCGTGTGCTCGACGCGGTCGACTACAGCTTCGACGACAGCCGGCGGAACGCGTTCGCCGACGCGATCCGGCGCTATTACCCGGCGCTCGATGCGCATCGGCTGGTGCCCGCCTATACTGGCATCCGGCCAAAACTCGCTGGCCCCGACGACGGATTTGCCGACTTTCGCATCGACGGGCCTGAGGGCCACGGGCGTCCGGGCCTCATCAATCTCTATGGCATTGAATCGCCCGGCCTGACGGCGGCGCTCGCTATTGCGGATGAGGTGACGGCGCGGATTTGAAAAGCCGCGCCTAGTAATCCCAACGGCGCTGTTTGAGGCCGTCCCGCGCTGCCTTGGCCCGCGCCGCCAGGGCCTCCCGGTCGAGGAGGCCATCCTGCGTGTCAACATAGCTGACCACCGACGCCGCATTTGCCGCAGCGCGCGCCATGGCCTCGGGAACCGCAGTGCCTTCCGCGAGCGCGCCTGAGAGGGTAGAGGCAAACGCGTCGCCCGCGCCCGCGGTACCCGCCACCTCTGCTTTTACTGCGGGGCAGAAATGAAGGCCGTCGTCCGCTGCCACATAAGCGCCTTCCTTTCCGTCCGTTACGACCAGCCATTTGACGCCGAGGCCGCGCACGGCCCGGGAAAAGGCCATCAGGGACATCGAGAAGCCGACTGCTTCGAGCCCGGTGCGCAACAGGGGCGGCACGCCTGATCCGGTAAAATGTCGGCCTTCATCCGGGTCGAACGGGCCATGGCGCGCCGACAGGCCGGGGACCAGGGCGGAGGCTTCCACCTTGTTGAGGATCAGAATATCGATCCGGGTGAGCGCCCGCAGAAGGTCCCCGGTGCGCGAGGTGATCTGGCGAATGCCGGGATTGAAGGCAATCATGGTTCCGGCCGCGCTTGCCTTTTCGACGATCACAGGCAAACAGTCGGCCGAAGCATTGCTCAGGCTGGCGATATAGGTAAGGTCCCGGCCGGAGAACATGTCGTCCGTGATATTGTCTGGCCTCAGCAGGGTATTGGCGCCGCGATAGGTGAATATGGTGGCGTTGCGGTCGTGGGACGACACCATCACCGCGGTGCCGGTGTCGCAGTCGGTGCAACTGGAAATATAGGACGGGTTAATATCCTCGTCCTTAAGGCATTTCAGGATCTTCTCCGCGTTCAGGTCCTGGCCGAGCCGGACATGGGTCGCCACATCCCAGCCCTGACGGGACAAGCTGACCGCCGTATTGACCGCGCCGCCGCCGACGTGGGTGCTAATACTGATGGCGTCGATCTTGCGGCCTTCCTCCAGAAGCAGAAACGACGCCGCCTCGTTTTGCATGGTCATGCGCTCCACGCTCTCGTCGGCGACGAGGGTGATGATGTCGATCATCGCAGAGCCGATGGTGATCGCTTTCATGGGACGCAGACCTCGCTAATCTCTACTGCGCAAACCTAAAAGCTCGGAGCCCGGACCACAAGTCGTTAAGAGGATAGGGGTGATTCCACCTATTGCTTCGCATTATTGCTCTGACTACCATGCCTCCAATTCAGGGCGGAGGCGAAATCATGAGTGAGGCGTTTGAGCAGGCGGTGATCTGGTCCAGGGATGACCCGGAAGGGTTCTGGCGCGCGGCTGCCGGACTGGTGGACTGGATCACCCCGTTCGAACAGGTGCTCGACCGCTCCTGCGATCCGCTGGTGGCCTGGTATGCGGGCGGTGAGGTCAATACCTGCGCCAACTGTGTCGACCGTCATGTGGCGGCGGGGCGGGGCGATCAGGTGGCGCTTTATTATGACAGTCCGGTCACCGAAGCCCGCGCCGCCATCACCTACGGCGAGCTTCTTGACCGGGTGTCGCGGTTTGCCGGCGCGCTTTGTGATCTCGGTGTGGAAAAGGGTGACCGGGTCATCATCTACATGCCGATGGTGCCCGAAGCGGCTGTGGGGATGCTCGCCTGTGCGCGGATCGGTGCGATCCATTCCGTGGTGTTTGGCGGGTTTGCCGCCCATGAGCTTGCGGCCCGCATCGACGACGCCAAGCCCAAGGTCATTCTGTCGGCGTCCTGCGGCATCGAACCCGGCCGGGTTGTGGCCTACAAGCCGCTTTTGGACAAAGCGATCGAACAGGCGACACACAAACCGGCGAGCACCGTCATCTTTGCCCGCCCGGAGGCCGACGCGGCGATGACCCTGGGGCGTGACCATGACTGGACGGAATTGGAAGCAGGCGGCGCGCCGACGGACCCTGTTCCGGTCACCGCGACCGACCCGCTTTATATCCTTTATACCTCAGGCACCACGGGCCAGCCCAAGGGCATCGTGCGCGACAATGGCGGGCATATGGTGGCGCTGACCTGGAGCATGCGGAACATCTATGGCGTGGAGCCCGGCGAGGTGTTCTGGGCGGGCTCCGACATCGGCTGGGTGGTCGGGCACTCCTATATTGTCTATGGGCCGCTCCTTAACGGGTCTTCCTCGGTGATGTTCGAAGGCAAACCGGTGGGCACGCCCGACGCGGCCAGCTACTGGCGCCTGATCGAGCGCTACAAGGTCAAGGCGATGTTCACGGCGCCGACGGCGCTCCGGGCGATCAAGCAGCAGGATCCGGACTTAACCAAGCTCAAGGAGTTCGATATCTCGTCGCTTGAAACCCTGTTCGTCGCGGGGGAGCGGGGCGACCCGGACACCATCAACTGGGCGCACGATCACCTGAAGGTGCCGATCATCGATCACTGGTGGCAGACCGAGACCGGGTGGCCGATTACCGCCAACTGCGCGGGCCTTGGGCTCTACCCGGTCAAGGTCGGCTCGCCGGGCCGCGCGGTGCCGGGCTACGCGGTCGAGGTGGTGAACGAAGCCGCCGAGCCGCTACCGGCGGGCACCATCGGGTCGATCGTGGTGCGTCTGCCGCTGCCGCCCGGCTGTCTGCCGACGCTGTGGGGCAACGATCAGGCCTTTATCGACAAGTACCTGACCGAATTTCCCGGCGCCTACAAGACCGGGGACGCGGGGTATCTCGACGACGAAGGCTACCTCTATGTGATGGCGCGCACCGACGACATTATCAATGTGGCGGGTCACCGGTTGTCCACCGGCGCGCTCGAAGAAGTAATCGCCGGCCATCCCGATGTGGCTGAGTGCGCGGTGTTCGGCGTCAACGATTCGCTTAAAGGTCAGGTGCCCTTGGGGTTCCTGGTGCTCAAGGCCGGGGTCGACCGGCCGGACGCGGATATCGTCAAGGAAGTGGTCGCGCTGGTGCGCAGCGAAATCGGCCCGGTCGCCGCATTCAAGACGGCGGCGGTGGTCAAGCGTCTACCCAAGACCCGGTCTGGCAAGATCCTGCGCGGCACCATGCAGGCCCAGGCCAATGGCGAAGCCTACAAGACCCCGGCCACCATCGACGATCCGGTGATTCTGGACGAAATTCAGGCGACGCTCGCCGGTCTCGGGTTCGAGAAGGTGTCAGAACCCACTCAGTAGAACACCACCGTCTTGTCGCCGTTGAGAAGCACGCGGCCTTCCACGTGATATTTGACCGCGCGGGCCAGTACCGCGCGCTCAACGTCGCGGCCGCGGGCGATCAGTTCCTCCGGCGTCATCTTGTGGTCGACGCGGGCGATGTCCTGCTCGATGATCGGGCCCTCGTCGAGCGCCGGGGTGACGTAGTGCGCCGTGGCGCCGATCATCTTGACTCCGCGGGTGTGGGCCTGGTGGTAGGGCCTGGCGCCCTTGAAGCTCGGCAGGAAGGAGTGATGGATGTTGATGATGCGCCCGGTGTGCCGGGCGCAGAATTCGTCCGACAACACCTGCATGTAGCGCGCCAGCACAATCAGGTCGATGTCATGCTCGGCGATGAGCTCGGCGAGCTTCTGTTCCTGCTTCGCTTTGGTTTCGCTGGTGACGGGCAAGTGCCGGTAGGGCACGCCGTAGGCGGCCGCTAACTGTTCGCAGTCCTGATGATTGGAGACCACAAGCGGGATCTCCATGTCGAGCTCCCCGATGCGCTGACGGTAAAGGAGGTCGGCCAGGCAATGGTCGAACCGTGACACCATAATGAGGGCGTGCGGGCGCACCGTCCGGTCGGTGGAGATCCCACTGCATCTCGAAACGGTCCGCGACAGCCTTGAAATGCGTTGCCAGCGTGTCCCGGTCGGTTGCGGCGGCTTCCGCGGTGAAGGCAACGCGCATGAAGAACTGACCGCTCACGAGGTCGTCGAACTGGGCGCTGTCTGTGATGTTGCAGCCATGCTCCACGAGAAAGCCCGAGACGGCATGAACGATGCCCAGTGTGTCCGGGCAAGACAGCCGCAGGATGAAATGTTTGTCCGGTTCCATGACAGCCCCCCTGTTCCAATGCAACAACGCCTGCCTTCGGGTTCTAGTTGCTGCGGCGGCGCGCCGCAACCGGAAAGCGCTGAACCGTTAATCCTCAAGGCGATCAAGGGGTCCTGATCCGCGAACTGTCGGAATAATTTACAACTTTTAGAATAGGTGGGGTGGCGACAATATTCAGAATCCAATGTCTCCAAAGACTTAATGTGTTTGGCACGCAACTTGCGTGTAAACTCCCGGCAGAGTTTGAGTATCTGCTCGCTCCGGCGATCAGCCGGTGGCGGGGTGACGTCTAGATAAATTAAATAAATGCGCCATTCCTCCTAAGAACAGGAAGGTGCGGTGACCGATGAGGAGATCGAACATGGCCACTTCCTTGAAGTTTGTATACGGACTGGTGACGGGTGCTGTTGTGGGCGCCGTCATGCTTCTGACGACGATGACAACCTCTCAGGCCGGGATTATTCGGGTCACCGAAGGCAATTTCGTTGCCGGGTCCGGGCTGATTACGTTCAGTGAATTTTCGGGCGGCACCGTGAATCCCACCTATGCGCCGGGCGACTATGGCGGCGGTGCGGGAAGCCCGACGGTGACCTTTGACGGCTATTTTAGCGGACAGATGTTAAGCGCCACGCCGGGTACCGACTGCCCGGGCGCCGCGGCGTCCGCTTGCGTCGTCGGCAATCCGACGGATCCGCTATCGCTCGATGCGGCGTCTCCGGACACCAGCATCGTTAGCGACGGCGCCAACCCGACGTCGCCGGTTTTGTCCGGTTCACCAATATTCAATGGGCCCATTGCCATTCTGTTCGATACGGATCAGGTTGGTGTGGGCTTCGATGGCGGTTACTTTAATGCCGTCGCCAGCACCGGGATTACGGCTTTTGCACGTGACGGCACGCTCTTGGGTACGGTCGCCAATACAGGTCTCGGCATCGAATTCCTGGGCCTCGTGACCGATGACGGATCAGCACAAATCGCCGGTGTGTTCCTCGATCTGGTGGGGGCCGAACCGGCTGGCTTCGCCATCGACAACGTGCGGTTCGGCGTGGCCGGGCAGGTCGTCGTTCCGGGTGAAGTTCCGGCGCCGGCCGCGTTGGGCCTTCTCGGCTTCGGTCTTGTCGGCCTTGGCTGGGCGCGTCGCCGGAAGGCTGCCTGAGCGACACTCTCTAGGCGTAATGCGACGCCGCCCGCCGGTTTTCGGCGGGCGGCGTTTGCACATTTTCGGGCCAATGTTCAGGCGATGGTCACCGACTTGATGATGGCGTAAACGGCCTTGCCCGGTTCAAGCTCCAGCCGGTCCAGCGACCGGCGGGTAATCCGGGCCACCAGACGGATGCTCCCACACGTCAACTGCACGTCGGCGTAAGTCTCGGGGTCGACCCGGATGCCTGATACATGCGCTGCAATGACGTTGTTGGAGCTGATCGCATCAGGTGGGCCAAGCGCAATCACAATATCCTGGGCCCGGATGCGCACCCTGATATTTTCCCCCGCGGCTGCGCTCACATGAGGTACTGTCAACTCGCCCCCCGTGAAGCCGAGCAGGGTCAGGCCGTAGGCGTCATCGTGGCGGACCACTGTGGTGTCGATGACACTTCCCGCCTCGAACCGCCCGGTGAGCGGAAACAGGTCGAGGCGCGAAAAGATATCGGCCACAGGGCCCGCAGCGACAATGCGTCCCCCGTCCACCACCTGCACGGTATCGGCGAGCCGGGTCACCTCATCGATGGCGTGGCTGACGTAAAGCATCGGTACACCGTAGGCGTCTCTGAGTCTGGCGAGGTAGGGCAGAATCTCGTCCCGCCGCTTGCGGTCGAGGCCTGAGAGCGGTTCATCCAGAAGCAGGAGGTCCGGACTCCTCAGGACGGCCCGGCCAATGGCGACCCGCTGCTTTTCCCCGCCCGAGAGTGACAGCGGCCGGCGGTCCAGCAGGGTCTCAAGGCCGAGCAGCGTGACCAGCCGATAGATCTCTGGCCCCGATATGCGGTCGCGTGTCCGTCGCCAGCCATAGAGGAGATTGCGCCGCACGCTGAGATGCGGAAACAATCGGGCGTCCTGAAACACATAACCGACATTGCGCCGGCGCGGCGGGACGAAGATACCCGCATCGGAATCATACACCACCTGCCCGTTGATCCGGATCCGGCCCCGGTCGGGGCGGAGCAGTCCGGCCACCGCATTGATGATGGTGGACTTGCCCGCGCCCGACGGGCCAAACAGCGCGGTGACCCCCGTTTCCTCCACCTCGAAGGCAAGGTCGAGATCGAATGTGCCGAGCTGGTGGCGAAGGGAAACCCGGACCGTCATCGCCCGACCATACGTTGGACCCGGCGGCTCGCCAGCTCCGACAGAATGAGCCCGGCAAAGGCGAGCGCGATCGCGAGGCCGGCCAGCCGTGCGGCCATGGCTTCGCCGCCCGGCGACTGGATCGCGGTATAGATGGCGAGCGGCAGGGTGCGCGTCTCGCCCGGGATGTTGGAGACAAAGGTAATGATCGCGCCGAATTCGCCGAGGCTCGCCGCGAACGCCGTGATCGCCCCGGCGATCACGCCGGGCAAAGCGAGCGGCAGGGTGATCGAGAAAAACCGGTCGATGGGCCCTGCGCCGAGCGTCTCGGCCGCATCCCTCAGCCCCGGGTCCACGGCTTCAAGCGCGAGGCGAATGGCGCGGACCTGAAAAGGGAAAGTAACCACCCCGGCCGCCAGCGCCGCACCGGTCCAACTGAACACGAAACGGATGCCGAAGGTGTCATAGAGCCAGCCGCCTACGGGCGCGTGGGTGCCGAGCGTGATGAGCAGGATATAGCCCACCACCACCGGCGGCATAACGAGCGGCAGGTGGACGATGCCGTCGATCAGGACTTTGCCCGGAAAGCGACCGTGGGCCAGCGCAGCAGCCACCAGGATTGCAAGCGGGAGTGCGATGGCTACGGCCACCGCGGCGATGCGCAGGCTGAGGAGGAGCGCAGTGATTTCAGCGTCGGACAGGATCATTCGGTTTTTCCCACCTGAGCAAAGCCGAAATCTTCAAATATGGTAATCGCCTCCGGTCCGGTCAGGTAGGCGAACAGGGTGGCAACGGCGGGGCGCGCCCGACCTTTTAGAATAGCGAAGGGATAGCGGATCGGCGTGTGGCTGGATGGCGGGAACCGGCCGATGACCTTGACTGCTTTGCTGACCCGCGCGTCGGTTGCGTAGACGATGCCGAGTGGGGCTTCGCCCCGGGCCACCAGTGCAAGCGCCGCGCGCACATTGTCGGCGCGCGCCAGCCGGTGCCGGACGGTATCCCAGAGGCCGAGCGTTGTGAGGGCTTCCCTGGCGTAAATCCCCGCCGGGACGTGGTCTGGGTCGCCGACGGCAAGCCAGCCGTCGGAGCCCAGAAGCGCCCGCAGGTCGAAATTCCTGTCTATGATCACAGGAGGTGTGCGGGCCGGCGCCGGCGCGATCAGGACCAACCGGTTGGCGATGGGGCTCGTCCGGGTGCCGGCGTCGATCAGGCCGCGGGTGTCCAGACAGTCCATCCAGCGCCGGTCGGCAGAGGCGTAAATGTCGGCGGGGGCGCCGGCCTGGATCTGGCGGGCCAGGGTCGAAGACGCTGCAAAGGAAAACCGCACGACGTCGCCGGTTTTCGACTGGTATGCTTTGCCAGCCGCTTCCATGGCGTCGGTCAGGCTGGCGGCGGCAAAGACAGTAACCGGTTCGCCGGCGACCCCCTTGTTTCCGCCCATGACAACCGACAAGGCGATTGCAGCGGCCAGGATCACAGGGTGAGGGCGCATGCTGCCAATGTTTTAATCTTCCCCATACTCCCCATGAGAGCCGCGAATGTCATTTGCGTCAACAGGAATCAGGCGTTCTCCAGCAGCGGAACGTAGATGCATTCCGCGAGAGTCGTCCGATCAAGCTCGCGCAGAAAAGCGTCCTCCGCCGCGGCCAGGCGACCCTTTAACCTGCACTGTGGCGTCAGGATACAGGCGCCGCCATCGCCGCGAAAACATTCGACCAGGGCGGAGCCCTGCTCGAGGCACCGGACGACCTCCCCAAGGGTGATTGTCTCCGCAGGGCGGGCAAGGCGGAACCCGCCGGCCGCGCCGCGCCGTGTCTGAATATAGCCGTTTCTTGCCAGTTGCCCGACCACCTTGATCAGATGGTTGCGGGACAGGCCAAACTCGCGGGCCATCTCATCGGTGGTGAACGACCGGTCAGGCTCGCCCGCCAGCCGCATAAGCGCGCGGAGCCCGAAATCGGTAAACGACGTGAGGTGCATTCCAAAGGCCTTATTCGGTATTTGATTTACGTATCATACCGTGATAAATAGGTATTTGAAATACCTATTATAGGTGAAATATGACAGCCAACCCGAAACGCGAGCAGGTTATCGCCGAAATCATCGATCGCACCGGCATTGGCGAGGTGATGATCGACCGCCTCGTGCGCGCCTTTTATGACCGTATCCGCAGCGATGCGGTTCTGGGGCCGATCTTTGAAGCACGAGTTTCCGATTGGGAGCCGCACCTCCAGCGTATGTGCGCCTTCTGGTCCTCAATAGTGCTGATGAGCGGCAACTATCATGGCCGGCCGATGGAAAAACATATGCCGCTTCCCATTGACGCCAGGCATTTCGACCGCTGGCTTGCGCTTTTCGAGGAGACCGCCAGAGACGTCTGTCCCGAGGCCGCTGCGGACCATTTTATCGACCGCGCCCACCGTATTGCCGAAAGTCTTGAAATGGGTATCGCCATCAATCGGGGCGTGCGGCTGGGCAGGGGAGAACGCTTCAGGCTCGCCGAGGCCGGGTGATCCCGCACACCGGCGGCGAAACGCGATTATTTTGTCAGATAGGGACGGAACAGGGAGAACGCCAGCTCGAATCCGTCTTCGAGGTGGGCGCTGGTTACCTCTTCGCCACCCGCTTCGAGGAACGTCAGCCAATTGTCACAGAAAATCCAGCTTACCGTCACGAGCCCCTCGATGGTAACCGGAGGCTCAGGCCGGCGGATAACGCCCTTGTCGACAAGGGCTTCGAAGAACTGCACAAGTTGGCCAAATCGATGCTCCCGGTTGGCCTGGTAGTGCCGGTGCAAGACAGGATCGCGGCTAAGGAGCACGGTCAGTTTCCGAAAGAAGAATCGATAGGTCCAAACCCGGCCCGCATAGCGGAGGAACATGGCGCGCAGATGGTCCAGCGTCGGGTTTTCGAGGTCATGCGCTCCGCCCTGTTCCATTTCCCGGGCCATGCGCTCAAAAATTGCAGCGATCAGCGCTTCCTTGGTGCGGAAATGATAATGCAAGTTGCCCCGGCTGATCCCGGCGGCGGCAGCGATACGATTGACTGAAACCGCGCTCACACCGTTTTCGTTGAAAAGTGCAATAGCGGCATCAAGGATACGGGTTTGGGTCTCGGTCGTTGCCATGGCCTGTTGCCCTAGGGCGCGCGCCCTAAAGTTTCACTATGTTCCTGTCCGGTCTTGAGTACCGTTATAGCAAAACGGGCGCAAAATTGGAGATGGGGATGACGGAGCCGGTAATTGCCAACCGTAAACCTTATTATAAGGAGCTGAAGAAAGGCCGGAGCTACTTCTGGTGCAGTTGCGGGCGGTCGAAACGTCAGCCCCTCTGCGACGGGTCGCATAAAGGAACCGGGTTCGAGCCCGTTGAATATGTCGCCCGGGAGGACGGCGAAGAGGTGCTGTTTTGCGGCTGCAAGCATACCGGCGACACGCCCTTTTGCGATGGCGCCCATAACAACCTTCCGGGCGGCTATGCCGAGGACGATCCCCAAAGCCCTGAAAACCAGGCGATTCCGGTAATACCCTTCCGCGACGGTGCGAAGGCGGTGTTGGACGGCAATTGCTATGTCTACTCCCTCGATCAGGCCGATTACCGGACCAAGGGCGGTTTTCGCTATTGCGCGGTGATTTCCGAGGATCAGGGGGCGCTCTATCAGTCGCAGTTTTACGTTGAACTCGAGGGCGGATCATCGCCGGTTATGACCTTCGGGGACCGTCATGTGATCCTGTTCCTGGCCGAGGGCCAGGCGACTGTCACCATTTCAGGTAAGGATTTTTCTGCGGCTGCGGGTGACGGGGTTTACATCCGGCCCGGCGAAGCATTTCAGTTTGCGGTGTCCGGCGGGGAGTCTGTGAAACTGTTTATCTCCGCCTGTCCGGCGGCGGCGGAGCCGGAATGGCTTGACGCGATGCCAGACAATTTCGATGCCGGCGCGCCCCGGCGTGTGGTCGGGATCGATCCCGCCAGGCGGGAGGCGATGGCGTCGCGATATTTCCAGTTGCTGGTGGACAAATCCATCGGATCCAATGTTGTCACCCAGTTTATCGGCCACATCCCCAAATCCAAGGCCGAACCTCACCGCCACCTCTATGAGGAGGCGCTGATTATCCTCACCGGCAGGGGCATGATGTGGACGGAGGGGCGAAAGGCGCCGGTGAAGGCGGGCGACGTGATTTTTCTGCCGCGCAAACAGGTTCATTCGCTTGAGGCGACCGTGGAGAGCGGTATGGACGTGGTTGGCGTCATCTACCCCGGCGATAATCCGAGTATCAATTACTAGAGCCTTCCCGAAGCGCGCGAAAAGGCTTGCCTTCTCAGTGGATAATAAATATTGTTTTTCATATGTTTTTCTATGTTCAATCGAGGCTGGCGCAATATAGAGACAAGAGGGGTACGCCCTGACAAGACTCTGGACCGAAAGACGAAACTGCGGCACCATGGGACGCATAAAAAAAGCGGCGTTCCGGGGTTGGGGTTCCACGTCGTCATAATTACTAGGGAAGGAAACGCAATCGATGAAAAATCCACCGTCGTAATTGCTTGAGCGGCCGTCAGGCTTTGGCCTGAACCGGCCCATCGTCTTGTATGGCATCCCGAGGATCGGGGGATCGCAAGGCGCAACAACCGATAAATACCAGGAACAGGTCAGGGGAAGAGGTCCGACTTCAATGCCAAAGGACCGTGATTGTTGAGCCGAAGACATATGAATACGGATATAAAAGCGGAGGGACTACCGCGAACAGCATCAGTCCATTGCACCACGCCCGAAGTGGCCCGCTTCCCGATCAGGAAGGTGATGGCCACAGATATCGTTCTATAGGGAGAACCGACCATGAAACGCAAAACTGTCCAGATTTCGCTGATCGGCGCCTGTCTCGTAACCACGGCACTATGCGCCCCTCAATTGGCCTTCGCCCAGCAGAAGGCCTCACCGGCCCTTGAAGAAATTGTGGTGACCGCTACCAAACGCGGCGCACAGTCGCTACAGAGCGTGCCGGTCTCCATACAAGCCTTTACTTCCAATGATATCAATGACCGACTTGCCGTGGAGTTTTCAGACCTTGCAGGGCAAGTGCCGTCACTGACGTATCAGGACTTGGGGCCGGGGGATAAGGAGTATGTAATTCGCGGCGTAAACTCCACCGGCATTGCCACCGTCGGCGTTTATTATGATGAGGCCGAAATCACCGGCCGGAACCAGCAGGATGGCGGTGGGCGCCAAGCTGAATTTGAGCTTCATGATCTTGAGCGGGTCGAAATTCTCAAAGGCCCGCAGGGTACGCTCTACGGCGCAAGTTCCATGTCCGGCACCATTCGTTTCGTTCCCAATCAGCCGAACCTGGAGAAACTCGAGGGCCGGCTCGAGGGGGATATCTCGACAACTCGGTACGGCGCGGAGAATTATCGCGCTAACGGTATGCTGAATTTTCCCATTGTTGATGGCAAACTGGCCGTTCGTGCGGTGGGCTGGATCACTGACGACAGCGGATACATCGACCAGCCCCGCCTCAATCGGAACAATATAAACACCAATAACGTTCAGGGTGGTCGATTGGCGTTGCGCTGGAAGCCGACCGACATGCTTGACATCACCCTGTCCGCGGTCATTCAAAAGCGAGACGTCGGCGGGTCATCTCGTTTTACGCCGAAGATGCAGGGTCTGGCGCGCAGTAATTTGTCGCAGTTCCCTGATATCGTGAATGAGTTTGGCGGCGTTCTGGCTGTGCAAGGCGACCTGATCAACCAGGATTTCACCCGGAATGAGTGGAACGAGAAAATCCAGCTCTATAGCGCCAAGGCGGAATATACTTTCGATAAGGGTTCGTTCCTCGCGGCCGCCAATTACTACAAGCGGAACATCGATTTCAACATCGATTCAAGCTGGATTATCTTCAATTTCGGTGTCCTGTTCTTCCCCGCAGTCGCGTCGCCGGCGGTTACCATGGAGCCCCAGAACCGGGACGTGTTCTCTACCGAGCTGCGTTACGCCTCGAAATTCGACGGGCCGGTCAATTTCGTGGTTGGCGGCTTTCTGAGCCGGGAGAAAAAGGATTTCCAGGTTCAGGTGGTGACCACCAATAATCTGGGCCTGCCAGACGCCGCATTCCGGGTCGATCAGGATTACCTGTTGCCGCCAACAGACCCGGGGTACGGCCCAGCGGTGATCGGCCGTTACAAGAATGATAAAGTGCATCAGGAAGCCGTCTACGGGGAATTGACGTTCGACGCGACCGAGCGTCTCAGCTTCACCGGCGGTCTCAGGTATTTCCACTGGAAGTCGCATACGACGGCCCAGGAAACCAAGCCTTTTGGTGGCTTCGGGGCGTCTCTTCGAGCCTGTTGACGTGAGTCCGAGCGCCGACAAGGTCACCTTCAAGGCTAATGCATCCTTCAAGGCGACTGATGATGTCCTGCTTTACGCTACGGTGTCCCAGGGTTTCCGTGCAGGCGGTGTGAACAACCCGCCGGTTACCGATCCCAACAACCAGCCCAAACTTGGTTTCGACCCGGACAAGTTGACCAACTATGAAGTGGGATGGAAGTCCACTTTGGCCGATGGCCGGGTGACCTTCAATGCCGCGGCCTATTACATCGACTGGAAGAACATCCAGCTTGAGGACGTAAATCCCACGGGCGCCTTCCCGCTGATCATCAACGCCGGAGACGCCAATGTCAGGGGCGGCGAGGTCGAGGTCAGGGCCACTCCCGTGTCAGGCCTGAACCTATTCTTTGGCGGATCTTACACCAAGGCCAAGTTGGCGGAGGACACGCCATCGGCGAAGTTAAATCTGGATCCCTATGCAGGCCAAAAGGGCGACGAGCTTCCCAACGTGCCTCATTGGCAGCTTTCAGGCTCGGCCCAGTACACCTTCCCGCTGGGCAAGGAAGGGTTTGAAGGCATTATGCGGGTAGACTGGTCCTATCGTGGGGCCAACAACATTCGTTTCAAACCGGACGATCCAACCAACGTCAGGCTTGCCCCCTACAATCTGGTGAATCTGCGCGCCGGCATTCGGACTGAGCAATGGCAGGCTTCGATTTACGCCAAAAACCTGTTCGACAAGCGGGCGCAAGTTGACGCCATCAACACGGCCCAGGACCCGCTGGCCTACCTGACAGTCCGTCCGCGTACCATTGGTGTGAATATTTCACACACATTCTGATTTACCCTCCAACAAAAAATTGGCCGGTCCCCAAAAGGACCGGCCTTTTTTGTCCAAACGCTGTAAATCAGCGCATCAAGACGCGATTATCTTTGAGGGCCCGGATGAGCGACTCGATATCGTCATCATTGTTATAGAAATGAAATCCGGCGCGCAGGTTCCCGTTGCGGCAGGAGGTGACGATGCCGCGCTCGGTCAGCCGGTCGACCAGGGTCTTGTCGTCGGTCGATTGCACCGCGACCATGGGGCCGCGCCGGGCGTCGTCGTCCGGCGTGGCGAGGTGAAAGCCCTCTTCGCGGGCGCGCTCCATAAACCGGCGGGTGAGCATGCGCACCCGCGCCTCGATTTGATCCAGACCCACTTCGAGCAGAATATTCAGGCCCGCCTCGGCGGCGTAGCAGTTGGGCACCGGCGGGGTGCCGCATTCAAACCGGCGCGCCGTGGGTGAGGGTGCGTTTTTCGTGATGTCCATGGCGGCGATGTTTTCCTGGGCGAACCAGCCGGTCACGGTGGGCTCCAGGTTTGGGATCAGCGGTCCCCGCACATACAGGAACCCTATGCCGGCGGTGCCCAGGAGGTATTTCAGCATCCCGCCCACCATGAAATCCACGTCGTATGCTTTCACGTCGATGGGCAGTGTCCCGATGGCCTGGTAGGTATCAAGGAGCACCAGCGCGCCATATTTGCGCGCGATTTTCACGATGCCGGGAATGTCGAGCCGGGCGCCGTTGCGGAAACAGACATGGGTCACCGCGACGATCGCCGTGCGCTCGTCGATGGCCGCTTCGAAATGCTCCAGCGGAATGTAGCCGGTGTCGTCCACGGGCACATGGACCACATCGGCGCCGCGCTTCTTTTGCGCGTGCCAGATCTGGGCGTTGGTCGGAAATTCGAAATCGCTGACCACGACCCTGTTGCGCGGGCCGGTAAAATCGATGGCGCTGGCGACACCGTTGATGCCGGCCGAGGCCGACGCCGTGATTGCGATCTCGTCCGGGGAGGCGCCGACCAGGCGGGCCATAACGGCGCGCACGGATTCGTTCTTGGACACCCACCAGTCCCAATCGGAGCCCCGCTCCATCCGGTCATCAAGATAGGCCTCGAACGCGGCTTTCACGTCCACGGACAGCGCGCCGTATGACCCGCTGTTGAGGTAGGTCTTTCTGGCGAGCACCGGAAAGCGTCGGCGCAACAGGTCAAAGTCAGTGGACATGGCCTCTCTGCAAATTATATCGATAA
The DNA here is from genome assembly GCA_963746725.1 of uncultured Alphaproteobacteria bacterium. Lineage (GTDB taxonomy): Bacteria > Pseudomonadota > Alphaproteobacteria > Sphingomonadales > Govanellaceae > J090. Next base: position 121,795 of record CAVVCF010000011.1, read on the forward strand.
AAAGATGAAATTGTATATAAATGTTTCTGCGTTACCGGTCAACAAACGGTGCCCGAAGCCCTCACGTGAACCATAAATCAACCATAATCCCGACAATGGCGATGGGCGCAAGGAACCGGACGATTGTCCGCCAGCTCCGATAGCGCAGGCCTGCTCCGATTCCAAGTTCCTCCTGGCTCGCCCGCTCGCTCAAGGCCCACCCCACGAACAGCGCAATGAGCAGCGCATTGAGCGGCAACAGGAAGTTGGCGATCAGGAAATCCAGGATGTCAAACGACGTCTCCTTTGCGAGCCTGGCGGCAATCCAGGCCAGAGGATGCACGTCGGACCAGGCGTTGAACGACAGCACCGACGGCAGTCCGATCGCCCACGCTACCAAGCCTGCGGCGATGGTCATGCGCGGCCGGTTGTGGCTGGTCTTTTCCTCAAGCCAGGACACCGTCGGCTCCAGCATGCCGATGGAGGTGGTGAACGCGGCGAAAAACATCAGCACGAAGAACGCAGTGCCGATGATCTGCCCGCCCGGCATCTGACCGAACGCCACCGGCAGCGTGACAAAGATCAACCCCGGCCCGGCTCCCGGATTGAGCCCGTAATGGAACACAATGGGGAAAATGACAAGACCGCCCAGGAGCGCCACGAACGTATCCGCGCCGCAGATGATGGCGGCCGACTGGGGCAGCGAAATGTTTCGTGGCAGGTAGGCGCTATAGGTCATCATCACGCCGACGCCGATGGCGATGGAAAAGAATGCCTGGCCGAGCGCCATCAGAACCCCTTCCGTGCTGAGACGGGAAAAGTCCGGCGCGAACAGGAACTTCATGCTCCCGCTCAATCCGAGGGTGTAACCGTTGTAGATCACCAGGCCGATGAGGATTATAAACAGGCCGGGCATCATGATCTTGGTGGCGGCCTCGATCCCGCGGTTGACCCCGCGGCTGACGATCGCCACGGTGACGGCGATAAAGAGCGCGTGAACCACCACCTGGCGGAGCGTTGACCCGGTGCGCTCGTCGAACAGGGCGGCCGCGGTATGCGGCGTGAAAGCGCCGTATGAATTGGTCAGCCCCAACCAGATGTAGTCGATCACCCAGCCCGCGACCACGCTGTAATAACTAAGCCCGATGAAGGGGATCACGAGACTGAGCCAGCCGATACTCTTCCACCCTCGCGATAGCCCCTCGCCATTCACCAGAGTGTTCATGCTGACCACTGCACTGCCTTGCCCCCGCCGCCCGATCACCATCTCGGCAGCCATGATCGGGACGCCGAGCAGGAACACGAACGCGATATAAAGGAGGATGAACGCGCCGCCGCCGTTTTCGCCGGCCACATAGGGAAAACGCCAAAGGTTTCCAAGCCCCACCGCGGCGCCAACAGCCGCGAACAGGAACGCGGATCGGGAACTCCAGGTCTCGTGATGCCAGGCGCCGGGCGTTTCTGTTGTCTCGGCCATGCCTGTCTCCCCATTCTGTCATTGGTGACCGGCCGCAATTCGATTATGGTCGTCGATCAACGGCCTGACTTCATATGAGAATGAATATAAAATCATGTATTGTAAACAGCTTTATGGCGACTGAGGGGGACGACGTGGCGAATACGGATCGCGGTGGGGACCACTGGCTTCAGAAATTCATACCTTATCTTCTGTATCGCGCGACCAATCGGCTGAATGCCCGTCTGCAAAGCCGATTGAAGGCGATGAAGATCAATCCTTCGCGGTGGCGGGTGCTGAGCGTACTCAAAGCCTACGGGACGCTCAGTGTGAGCGAGATTGTCGACTCCACGCTGATGGAACAGCCGACGGTGAGCCGGGTCGTGGCCCAGCTTGAAGGGGAAGGCCGGGTGACGCGCCGGCCATCGCCCGAGGATTCCCGTGTGACCGAGGTCACCTTGACCGCCAGTGGCGAGGAGGCATTCGAGGCGATTATTCCGGCCGCTCTGCGCCATCAGGAGCAGGCGCTGCATGGTTTAAGCAAGCGGGATATTGACACACTGATCAGAATTCTGCGTAAAATCGAGCATAATATCGACCTCTATAGCTAGGGTCAGGACCCTAAGGCTGCAATGAAGACAGATGTCAGGGCGGAAATCTCGGCGGGCGTATCGTTCTTCTATTACGACGATCTGCCGGCGGCAGTGCGCTGGTACCGGGAGGTGCTGGGCCTTGCCGCCGTAATGGAGGAAGACTGGGTCGCGATCTTCAGACTGGCTGGCGGGGCCTACGTTGGTCTCGTCAATGCCTCGGATGGCAGTCAGAAACCGCTCGCAGGCGACAACAAGGGCGCAATGATCGCGATTGAGACGGCTGATCTCGAATCCTGGCACCGCAAGCTCAGGGAGCAGGGCATGGCCGAGACTATCGGTGACATCCGGGTGGCCTCGAAGGGTCTGACCGAGATGTTTCAGGTCCGCGACCCCGGCGGCTACATGGTGGAGTTTTTCCGCTGGCGCGCGGCATCACCCCTGGGTCGCCAGATCGACGAGGTGTGATCAGTCGTCGAGGATAAAGGTGACCTTCATATCCACCCGGTATTCCTTGATCTCTCCGTCATTGAGCACGACGCTCTGTTCCTTGACCCAGGCCCCCTTCATGTTGTGCAGAGTCTTTTTGGCCCGGGCGAGGCCCTGCTTGACGGCATCCTCGAAGCTTTTGGTGGATGATGCGGAAATTTCGGTGACGCGGGCTACGGACATGGCTCTGTTCCTTTCGGGTTCATGGTGCGAAGAACCCCGAGCGATCACGGAAACCACGAGACCACATGCCGGCAATCACTCAGGTTGGTGAAGCCCCTCCTGAGAAGCCATAATCCTACCACGGATCGCGTTACGTTGCGATGGCAGAGAGTCGCTCTTACATTCAGCTCCGGAGGACATCGGATCGCGCGACGGCCGCGCCATATTTCTGCGGCCGGTCGAAGGAGCCTTGCCCTATATGGCATCAAAGATGTCGGAAAATCTTACAAGCATCATTGTAGAAAATTTTTAACTGATTGATATATAACGATAATTAATCTTGGCCCGGTTCTTGCTCTCCTGATGGCATAGCAACTTTTGTGGGAAACTGGGAATGATGTTCAAGAAAATATTACTCGCCGTGGCCGGTCTGGCCTTCTGCACCTCCGCCAATGCCGCGTTCCTCGACGCGCCGGTTCCGGCGAACGCCTATATCAGTCAAAATGGGCTCGACTGGGCCTGGGCCAATCCCCTGCCGGGGCCCGGCAACGGGTTCGACCTGAGCTTCCAGGGCGCTCTCGGTTGGCATATCCCGACAGCGCAGGAACTGGCTCTGGCGCCGCTTGCCACCGATTTTCTGTTTGCCGGCGGTAACGTACCGTTCAACGGTTCAGATCCGGTGAGCGGGGCAAACTTCCAGGCGACCAATGGCGCGTACAACAACGATGGCGCGTGTGCCACGCCGTACTTCAGCAACAACTACCGCCATTGCGACTGGCAGGATGGCCTGGGGCAGCCCTACGGCCCATGGGCCGGCATGGCTGGCGCCCCGACTTTTGGTGAACAGCTGGTTGTGCGCGGAGCCGCGCAGGTGCCGGCGCCCGGCGCGTTGGCGCTTCTCGGGCTCGGCCTCGTTGGCCTCGGGGTGGCGCGTCGCCGCAAAGCCTGACAAACAAATAACCGAACCTACGGTTCAGGAAGCGGCGGCCTTCGGGCCGCCGTTTTCTTTGCGTCATTAACGGGAGCGGCTTCACCCCTTGGTCAGGATCTCCGCCAGAACAGCGGAATCGATGTTGCCGCCGGACACGACGGCTGCAATCCGCCGCTTCGGGCATTGGCCGGAAAGCGCCGTGGCGAGCGGCACCGCGCCCGCGCCTTCGGCAATCATGTGATTACGCCGGGCGATCTCCCGGATGGCGGCCTCGGCAGCGGACACTGGGACAACCAAGACATCGTCAATATGGGCATGCAATGCCGGCCACATTTCGTCGAGCACCCGGGTGCTGCCGATGCCGTTGATAAAGGTGGTCGTGTCAAAGGGAACGGTGACCGGGGTTCCTGCATCGAAGGTGGCGCGCAGCGGGGTCGCCGCCGTGCTTTCGCAGGCGATCACCTGGACGTCCGGTTTCAGTGTCCTGGCGCCGAGCGCGATGCCAAGCGCCAGCCCGCCGCCGCCGAAGGGCACCAGGATCGCCTCGACCTCTGGCCAGTCCTCGACAATTTCCATCCCGATGGTCGCGTTACCGATCACCACCGCCGGGTCGGCGCAGGGGTGAAGGAAGATGCCCTCTTCACCCTCCGCCTTGCGGTTCATCATGATCTGCCACCAGTCGTCCTGGGATTGGCGGATGACGGTTGCGCCGAGTTCCTCAAGAGCGTCCGTCTTGACCCGGGCTGCCGTGTCCGGCACGTAAACCCGGGCCGGAATGCCAATTTTTCGCGCCGCCAGAGCAAGGCCAAGGCCGAAGTTTCCGGCGCTTGCCGCGTAAATGCCGGCTTTGAGATGGGCGGGATCTAGAGCGGCAACGGCATTGGTGGCGCCGCGGATCTTGAATGAGCCCGTGGGCTGGAGGTTCTCGGCCTTCAACCGGATTTCGGTTTCGCCATCGTTTGTGTGAGGCAAAAGCGGGGTGCGCACCACGGTATCGCGCAGACGCCTGGCCGCCGCTTTGATCTCTTCCAGTGAAATCGAAAAGTTTTCCAAACCGCGGAAATCCTGTAGGTGATCACCGGTCGAGACTATTTTCGGCGACCTCCCCAGTCAATTGGAATGTCCGCCCACCCGCGGTCCAACGGGCAGGATTTGGTTGCATCCAGCGAATAATTTCGTATATTAATGTAGAATATATATTAGCACATAAAAAATATGTGAATTAAACTACGCAACATGAGGGCCGGTCGACGCCGGCGCAACGCATGTATCAATACAGCGAGTTCGACAAGACGCTTGTGGCCGAACGGGTCACCCAGTTCCGCGGCCAGGTGGAGCGCCGCCTGAAAGGCGAGATCACCGAAGAGGAGTTTCGGCCCCTACGGCTGATGAACGGTCTCTATCTCCAGCTTCACGCCTATATGCTGCGCGTCGCCGTGCCTTATGGCCTGTTGTCCACGACCCAGCTGCGCGCGCTTGCCGACATTGCCGACATGTTCGATCGCGGGTATGGCCACTTCACCACCCGCCAGAATATCCAGTACAACTGGATCAAGCTCGTTGATATGCCAGCGATCCTCGACAAGCTCGCCAGTGTGGAGATGCACGCCATCCAGACCAGCGGCAACTGCATCCGCAACATCAGTTCGGATCAGTTCGCCGGCGTGGTCGCCGACGAGATCGAGGACCCCCGGCCCTATGCCGAGATCATGCGCCAGTGGTCGACCTTCCACCCCGAGTTTTCCTACCTGCCGCGCAAATTCAAGATGGCGTTCACCGGCGCGGCCACGGACCGCGCCGCGGTGGCGTTCCACGATATCGGCTACCGCATTGTCCGGAACGACAAGGGCGAGACCGGCTTCAAGGTCTATGTCGGCGGCGGCATGGGCCGCACGCCGATGGTCGGCAAGGTGATCCGGGAGTTTCTACCCAAGCGCGACCTGTTGACCTATACCGAGGCGATCATGCGGGTCTACAACGAGTTCGGCCGGCGCGACCATATGTTCAAATCGCGGATCAAGATTCTGGTTCACGAGCTCGGGCTTGAAGAGTTCGCCAAACGGGTCGAGGAAGAATTCGCCTTTACCAAAAATTCGGCGCTCATGCTGCCTGACGAGGAGATCAAGCGGGTTAGCGCCTACTTCGCTCCTCCCGCATACGAGACGGTTGATGAAGCAGGACTTGCCAGCCAGATCGCGGATAACAAGGACTTCGCCGTCTGGGTCAAGGTCAACACGGTCGACCACAAGATGCCCGGCTACCGGATCGTTAACGTTTCGGTCAAGAAGCCCGGCATTGCGCCCGGCGATATGACCAGCGAGCAGATGCGCGCCGTCGCCGACCTGGCGGACGAATACAGCTTCGGCGAGGTGCGCACCACGCACGAGCAGAACCTGGTGCTTGGCGATGTGCGCGCCGACCGCCTGTTTGATGTCTGGAAGGCGCTGAAGGACCTGGGGCTCGCCACGCCAAACATTGGCACGCTTCAGGATATCATCTGCTGCCCGGGGCTCGACTATTGCAATCTGGCCAACGCGCGGTCCATTCCGGTCGCCGAGGATATCGCCCAGCATTTCGACAAGCTCGATTTTCTCTATGACCTGGGCGAGCTCAAGCTCAAGATTTCAGGCTGCATCAACGCCTGCGGCCACCATCACGTGGGCCATATCGGCATCCTCGGCGTCGACAAGAAGGGCGAGGAGTTCTACCAGATCACCCTTGGCGGGTCGGCGGGCGATGACGCCTCCGTCGGCACCATTATCGGGCCCGCGTTCCCGCGTGACAGCATCGTGGCCGCGGTGGATCGGGTGATCCAGGTTTACCTCGATAATCGCGACGGCGAAGAGCGGTTCCTCGACACGGTGCGCCGCATTGGAATCAAACCTTTCAAGGAACGGGTCTATGCGGCAAATCATTAAGGACCGCGCCATCGTCGAAGACGGTTGGACCCATGTGGCGGCGGATGCGGAGAGGGTGCCCCAGGGCGATATCATCGTGCCGCTCGGCCTTTGGCAGGCGCGGCGCGAGGAGCTTCTCGCCCGGGGCGGCGGGCTAGGGCTTTGCCTTGCAGCCGGCGAACACCCGAGCGTGGTGGCTGACGACCTCTCGCACTTCGCGGTGATTGCGCTCGAGTTTCCGGCATTCAAGGATGGCCGCGCGTTCTCCTACGCCCGGCTCTTGCGCGAACGCTACGGCTTCAAGGGTGAGCTCAGGGCGGTCGGCGACGTGGCCCGCGACCAGATGTTCTACATGGCGCGCTGCGGCTTTAACGCCTTCGAGGTCCGGCAAGGCCGCAGCCTTGAAGATGCGCTCGCGGCATTTGACGAATTCTCCGTCACCTACCAGAATGCCGCCGACACGGAACTTCCAATTTTCCGCCGCTAAACCAAGTATCAGGGGGGAGACAATGTCGGTAACGCGTTTTCCGGCGGCGCTTGCCGCCGTTGCCATGATGACGTCCATTATTCCGTTTGGCGTTGCTCACGCTCAAACCGTCGAGAGTTTACAGAAGCAGATTGATGCTCTGCAGGCCCAGCTCAACGCCTTAAAGGCCGAGCAGAAAGAAGCCGCAAAACACCAAGTCAAAGTGAAATGGGAGCCGGCGCCGAAAATCTCCAGCGCCGACGGCCGCTTTGAGATGAATATGCGCGGCCGCCTGTTCGTCGATGGGGCCTGGGTCAACGACAGCGATAATGCCAGCAATGTTGACGCAACGGAGCTCAGGGCCGCCCGCCTCGGCATCGAGGGCAAGGCCTGGAACAACATGACCTATCGGCTGGAGGCCGACTTTTCAGGCAACAAGGTCTCAATCGCCGACGCCTTTATCGGTTACAAGTTCGGCATCGGCCAGATCCATGTTGGTCACATCAAGAGCTATAACTCGCTCGAAGAGACCACCAGTTCCCGCTTCACGACCTTTATGGAACGCGGCAGCATTACCGACGCGTTCGCCTTCGGGCGCAGGATCGGTATTGGCCTCCAAGGCGGCGGCAGCCATTGGTCCGCAGCGGTCGGTTATGGCAAAGGCGGGGCCAGCGGCGGCGCCAAGCTCGATGAAGGCGACGTGATCTCGGCCCGGATCACCTACGCGCCGATTGCCGAAGAGGGCCGGGTGGTCCATATCGGCGCGCATTTCCGCACCCGCAAGGCCGGCGCGGACGAGAGCCTGTTCGGCTACAGCCAGCGTCCGCACCAGCATCTGGCGGCGAAATTCCTCGATACCGGCGCGTTTGCCGACAAGGATACGCTTTACGGGCTGGAACTGGCGGGCGTACTCGGCCCGCTATCGGCGCAGGGCGAATACATGTGGCTCAAGGCCGACCGCGCGCTGCCCGTTGCTGGATACGGCAACCCCACCTTCAAAGGCTGGAACGCCGGCGTTTCCTGGTTTCTCACCGGAGAGAGCCGCTCCTATAAGGCAAGCTCGGGCTCCTTCGGCCGCGTCAAGGTGCGAAACCCCCTGTTTGAAAGCGGACTCGGCGCCTTGCAGGTGGCGGTGCGGTATGATTACCTGGACCTTGTCGACCAGGATATCTTTGGCGGCAGGCAGAAAACCTGGATTTTCGGGGCCAACTGGTACCTGAACGATTACAGCCGGGTGATGGTGAATTATTCCACCTCCAAAATCGATCGGGCATTGCTAGTGGCGCTTAACGGCAGCGATGGCAGGAACTCGGTCGACGCCTTCGGTATGCGTTTCCAGGTCGACTGGTAGGAGGCGAGAAAAAAAGGCCCCGGGGAAACCCGGGGCCTTCAATCAAGTGGGGAGCGAGGCGTCTTAGAACTTCACCTGGCCCCAGATGCCGATCTCGTCATATTTGCCTTCGTTGACGCCGCCGATGGTGCCGTTCGACACCTTCATGAAGCCGTTTTTCACCTTTTCATGCTTGTAGGCGAGGGCAAGGTCAATGCCCTTGCGCGGTGAGTAGGCGACACCGACGTTGAAGTAATCGTCCTTCAGCGCGGGGTTCAGATCCTTGCTCGGTTTGGCATGGTCGTAGCGGGCAAAAACCGAGGCCTCTTTGGTGAAGTTGAACGATCCCCATACCGAATAACCGTCGGACTTGTCTTCGGCGACCGAGGTCACCTGATTCCAGTTCTTGGCGTTGAAGTATTCCGCGCCAACCCGGAACTGGCTGTTCACGTAGGCAATAACGGCGTCCCAGCGGGTCGCTGTATGCATGGTCGGGGTGTTTTCGAAATCCTTGCCGAGCTTGCCGGTGTACAGGCCGCCGGCAATATTCAGACCCTTGATGGGCTCTGCGCCGATGCGGGCTTCAAAATCCACGCTCTTGGAGCGGGTCAGCTTCTTGTAGCCGCTACCGTTCACGACGGACGCGGCGTAGTTGACCATCCCGTTGGCGAGCTTTCCAGAGACATGGACGCCCCAGTCGGCCGAGGTGCCGTATTTCGTGCGGTCGATCAGCACATTTTCCACGAAGCGGTAGCCGTAAAGTCCTTCCACGAAGGGGACCCACGGCAGGTCCGCGGAACCGATTCGCGCCTGCAATGCGTCAGAGAGCTTGGCCTGCAAATAGGCTTTCTTGACATAGATCTGGGTTTCGGAGTTGCCGCTGACGTAATTGAAGTCGGTGGTGACATTTGCCGACCAGATGTCATCGAATTTATGGTCGACGCCAACATAAAACCGCTTCACGTCGAAGTTTGTGCCTTTGGCGTTGGTGTCGACGCCATCGGATTTCTGATTGATGTTGGTCACATCGAAGTACATCTTGCCGCCGATCGTGGTGCTGCCATCGGCAAGCGCGACGCTTGAATTCATCCCTGCTACGACACACCCGGCCATGGCCAAAGCGGTGAAAATTTTCTTATCCATTTCTGGTCGTTCCTTTCCTGTTTTTCGTCACTGTTGGACGTTTGCACTCGTCTGTCTTCATTGGCAGGTCGCCCACCCATGGCAGCGCCAATGCTGCAAGTGGAAAGGGACCCTTGGCGCCGCGACGCTCCGGTCCGGCGAATCTCCCTGAAGAAGATGCGGGTACCCTAGGGGCTGTTGATGACAGTTAGATGACAGTGGGTTGAGAGCAGGAAAAGAGGAGACCGGGGCTGCCCGTTAAGGCAAAAGTTCCGTGATCAGGCCGGCAATTTCGGCGTGCGCCGGGGTGTGCCCCGGCATCTCGCTGATCCCGCGGCCGGTCACGAAACTCTCGGCATAAATTTGCCGGTTGCCAAGCCGGCCGGCGGCGATGTCGAGCCCCTCTTCGGCGAACTCTGTCTGCACCGCATCGGCCAGCCTGCCGCGCGGCGGGACCCGGTTGAAGATCAGCCGGTAGGGCTTCTTTTCCTTGGCGATTAGGGCGAGCGTCTCCCGCGTTGCCCAGGCGTCGAGCGGGGTCGGCTGCACCGGCAGCAACACCAGATCCGATTCGCGCACTGCCAGCCGGGCTGCGGTTTCTGCGTGCGGTGGGGTGTCGATGATCACGATGTCGCTCTCGCGCCGGGCGCGGGAGACTTCCATGGGCAGTTTCCAGCCCTCGGCGGTCACAAGGGGAAGGGGGATGGCGTCGGGCTGCGTCTCCGCCCTCATGGCATGCCATGCGGTCAGGCTCTGCTGGGGGTCGGTGTCGATGAGGCTGACGCTGCGCCCCTCCGCCGCCCAGGCGACGGCCAGGTGAACCACCAGCGAAGTCTTGCCCGCGCCGCCTTTCTGCTGGGTGACGGAAATAATGGTTGCCATCGCGGGGGCTCCTCCGGTCGCCGAGATAGGATGAGGTCCCTATAATGCACCGCACAAGCGAATTGTGCAACGCAACAAATAAGACGTTGATTTCAATCCAGTTCGGGGCGCAAGGGCAGGGTGACGCGGAACGTGGTCCCCTCCGGCCCGCTGGTGACAAGCTCGATGGTGCCGCCATGCGATTCGGCCAGTTCCTTGGCGATGGCAAGGCCGAGCCCGGTTCCGCCGGCCCTGGCGCTGCCGGTGAACGGCTCGAACAGGTGCTCCCGGGCCCGCGCGGTCAGGCCGGGCCCATTGTCAGCCATATCGATGGCGATCGTACCGCCCAGTTTGCTGGCCGAGACCCGTATCTCGCAATGGGGCGTCGGCTGGCGCACTTTGGTTATGGCGTCGGCGGCGTTCCGGCCAAGATTCAGGAGGACACGGAAAAGCTGGTCCGGGTCGGCGTCAGCCATGAAATCCGGGGCCACCTCATTGCACCAGCGCGGTCCGCTGTCCTCGTTGGCGTCGTGCGGTTGGAGGCCGAGCGCCGCCCCCACGTCGTCAACCAGCGGCCGAAGCGCGAAGCGCCACACCTCGGGCGCGGCTTCTTCCGCCCGTCCGTAAGCGAGCGTCTGGGTACAGAGCGCAATCGCCCGGTCGAGCGCATGGACGAAGCGTGGTGTTATGGTCCTGACCGCGGGGTCGTCAATTTCACCCAGACGATCCGTCATCAACTGGGCGCTGGCCAGAATATTGCGCAGGTCGTGATTGATCTTGCTGATCGCCGTACCCAGGTTGGCGAGCCGGGTCTTTTGCGTCAGCGCCGCGCGCAGATCATCCTGCATGGCGCTGAGCGCACGCTCCGCCACGCCGATCTCGTCGGAGCGCGCGGATGGCGTCAGCCGGCTGGTAATCGCCTCGGGCGCGCCGCGGAACGCGGTCAGGCTGGCGGTCACCCGGCGGATCGGCCGGACCAGCAGCCAATTGAGGCTGACATAGACAAGCCCCGCCGCGATCAGCGAGATCACCACCGACAGGATCAGGATATTGCGGGAATAGGTGAACATGGCGGCGCGCAGCGCCTGGACCGGCAGGATGATCTGGACATACTGCCCAAGGCCCTGCCGGGTGTCGCCGGTCACCTGTATCAGCGCGTTGTCGCCAAGACCCATGGTGGCGAACGCGTCGTCAATCAGCATCAACGGATCAGCATCGCGCAGGTCATAGACGGCGGCAATGTGCTTGGGCATATCGTCGCCGAGAATCAGCTTGCGCGCGCCGCCGCGTTTCAACACCACGGCCTTGACCCCGGCGGTACCAAGAAGGTCCATCGCCAACTCATCGCTGACCATATAGTCGGCGGTGGCTTCAAGGGCGAGCGCGGCGATTTGTCCCGCCCTCAGGCGTTCCTCAAGCCAGCTTTTGCGGAAATTTGCGATGGACGGCACGTAAATCAGCACTTCGGCGAGCATGACGAAGGCCGCTGTCAACAGCAGCAGGCGCGCCGACAAGCCGGTGGCCAGGGATTTCCGCATGCCTCGGTCACTCACCCGCTAACCGCCCCCTTTTGGTTACTCTACCCTAATTTCGCTAGCAGCCGCACCAGCCATTTGGTGCGCGCGCTGAACAGAGTCGGGGTAAAGAACTCACCGGCCATGCGCTTCGATATCTCGCCCAGGGTCGGATAAGGGGCAATATAGCTGGCCATGGCCGAAAGCTTCAAGCCGCGGTCGATGGCGATGACCCAGGGATGGATCAGCTCGCCGGCGTGGCGGCCGACGATTGTCGCGCCCAGAACCTTGCCGCGCTTCGTGGCGACTACTTTGATCAGGCCTTCGGTGGCGCGCTCGGCCTGGGCCCGGTCGTTTTCGGCAAAGGGCCAGCGCAACACAGTGAAATCCTTATGGCCGGAGGCATGGGCCATGGCCTCGGTCAGGCCCACATGGGCCAGCTCCGGGTCGGTATAGGTGACCCAGGGGGTGGCGCTCGCCTTCGCCTTGGCGGGCAGGCGAAAGACTGCGTTCCTGACCACAATCCCGGCGTCGTAGCTTGCTGTATGAGTGAACTGAAACCGCCCGGTCACATCGCCCACCGCAAAGATTCGTTTGTTCGAGGTGCGAAGCCGCCGGTCCACCTTGATCCCGCGCCTGTCATGGGCGACGCCCGCCGCATCGAGGCCAAGGTCCGCCGTACTGGGTGTGCGCCCGGTGGCGACCAGCAGGTGACTGCCGGCAATATGGCGCATTTTGCCGTCCTCTGTTTTCACGGTGACCGCCACGCCGCCGTCTTGGGCGTGAATCTTTTCAACCGAGACCCCGTCCATCAGCTCGACGCCTTCGCGCCCGAGCGCGCCCAGCACGACGGCTGCCAGCTCCGGGTCGTCCTTTTCCAGAAACGCCAACGTGACCACCGTCACCTGCGCGCCCAATCGACGAAATGCCTGCGCCATTTCGAGCCCGATCGGTCCACCGCCGATTACAATCAGGTGGTCGGGGCACGCCGTCAGGTCGAAGATTGTTTCGTTGGTGAGGTAAGGGGTTTCGGCAAGGCCATCGATGGGCGGGGCGGCCGGGCCCGACCCGGTGGCGATAACAAAGCGGCGCGCGCGGATTCGTTTGTCGCCAGCCACCACTTCGCGTGGGCCTGTGAAGCGGGCGTGATCCCGGATCACGGTAGCGCCAAGCCCTTCGAAACGCTCCACCAAATCGTGGGGCGCAATTGCGGCGATGACCTCATGGACGTGGGCATGGACCCTGGCGAAGTCGATTTCAGGTTCGTTTAACTTAACACCGAAAGGGCCGGCGGTTCTGGCGGATGCGGCTCGCTCGGCTGCCGCAATCAGGGATTTCGAGGGCACGCATCCATAGTTGAGGCAGTCGCCGCCCATCTTGCCCTTTTCGATGAGCACGACGTCAAGGCCGAGCTGTGCAGCCACGGCGGCCACACTGAGACCGCCCGATCCGGCTCCGATAATACAGAGGTCAGGGCTCAAATTGTCACTCACGGTGTGCCCTTTTTATGGAACAGCTTTTGGTAGATCACTGGAATCAAGGCAAGTGCCGCGAGGCCAAGGAGAGGAAACAGGATAGGGGGATCGAATATAATGCCAAGGTCGGGCGTTTTGCCGGCGGCCAATACCGCGCCGAGGCCGTTGCCCACGCTCGTGTAGACAATCGTGCCTGGAATAATGCCGAAAAAGGTGGTCAGCACATAAAGCCGCGTACTCACCCCAAGGAGCGCCGGAGCCGACGTTGACCACGAAGAACGGAAAAATTGGCACCAGCCGCAGCACCAGAAGATAGCTTGTGCCGTGTTCGTTAAACCCGTGTTCGAGCCGTTTCAGCCAGGGGCCCGCCCGCGGGTGCAAGAAATGGGCAAACGCCGTTCGCGCCGCCCAGAATACCGCAACGGCGCCAATCGTGGCGGCGAAAACCGTAACGACGCTGCCGAGAAGCTATGCCAAACAGAAAACCGCCCGCGATGGTCATAATCGTGCCGCCGGGCAGGGAAAAGGCGACCACCAGAATATAGGCAAGCGCATAGAGCGCGAGCGCCCGCACCAGGTGATCCCGCGTGAAGGCCAGCAGTGTATCGCGATGGGCGCTTAAGGCCGCGAATGACAGATAGCGGTCAAATCCCAGCGCGAAAAAGGCGACGAAGCCGGCGGCGAGCACGACAACGGGCAGGAACCGGGTCCAGCGTCGCGGCTGTGCGCTGTGCGTTTCAGGGGCCGGCATCATTGAGCGACCAGTCGTAGGTGTAGCCATCGATATGGGTGATGGTGGCGAGCATATCGGCCTTACCCGGCTCTGCGTAGCGCCGCAGGTGCGCGATGACCCCGGCCTCCGTGCCGCCGAAGTCGGCCATGTACCATTTGTAGAGCTTGGAGACGATCAGGCGGCCGTCTTTGATCCGCATCCCGCGGGGGTGATTGATATAGGCCCGGGCCGCCGCATCGAGCATGTCGCCCAGTCCTTTCGCGCGAAACGCGTGCCGGGGCAGGTCCGGGCAGCCGATGGAGGCGCAGTTGACGGCATAGTGAATGCGCGGATCCTTCCAGATCGGCCTCAGGATCCGGTGCTCGATATCGTCCAGAGAGAGCTTTATCCCGTCCACCGTCAGGATTTTGGCGCCCCACGGCCCATCGCTGAAGAGCCCGGGCGAGATATCGATGTCGCGGATGCTTTTCACCGGGTAATGCCGTAGCACCAGGCGCACCGTTGCCCCATTATAGAGGTTGACCCAGAACGCGAACTGCTGGTTGCGGGTCAAGCGGTCCACGTCCGTGCTCTCCAGCGTGTCGATGTAGTGGTCAAGCGCCGCCCGGTCCTCCAGCGTGACCGCCCGGTAGTTCACCAGGTTCATCCGGTTTTTGGTTACCACATAGCGCGCCAGGAACGCGTCCCACGACCGGTGGTCAACGGTCAGCGTTTGCGTCGTCGCGTGGGCCTGCCAGCGCGCCCAGAGCTCGGGCCTGGGCGCGGCGAGTGCAACCGTGCCGTTGAGCACAAGCACCAACAGGCAAACCCCAAAATATCGAACGCGGGACATGAGAGAGCCTCTCCCTTTCGTCCGCAGAGTAGCCTATTCCGCGTGCCAAGAAAGGGGGGCTCACCGGCTTGTGATGTTGCGCGATCAAAAATCCGCGCGCAGCCATGCCGCCGGTCGCACCCTCCGGGCGTTGACTTGGGCTTACGAAGCCACTATACAGCGGGCTCAAGTTAAGCGGGGCCTGTCCCGCAGCACAGATTTCGAGTGGCGGAGATCACACATGAAACGGACGTTTCAACCCAGTAACCGGGTGCGCAAGCGGCGGCACGGCTTCCGCGCCCGCATGGCGACCAAGGGCGGACGCACGGTGATCAGAAACCGTCGCGCCAAGGGGCGCAAGCGCCTCAGCGCCTGAGACGCGTGCGGCGCAAGCCAGATTTCGGTGCCGGCCCTGGTCTCAGCGGCCGGCATTTCTGTTTCGCCTCCCCCAATACGGACCCCCAGGACGAATCTGATGACGGATATGACTGATGGGCGCTGATCCGAGGTTGGAGGGTCTCAAGGAACGCCGCGACTTCCTGCGGGTGGCTGCGGCGCGCCGGAAATGGGCGATGCCGGGCCTTGTCTTGCAGGTGGCGCGCATGCCCGATCAGGCGGGCTCGCAGGATCTGATGCGCTTCGGTATCACGGCTAGCCGCAAGGTCGGCAACGCGGTACGGCGCAACCGGGCGAAGCGGCGATTGCGGGCGCTTGCCCGGGGCGTGCTGCCGGCGCGTGCGGTGCCCGGATACGACTATGTTCTGATCGCCCGTCAGGCCACGCCGGAGCGCGCTTTCGACGCGCTGATTGTCGACTTGAAGACGGCGTTGGCAAAGCTTAAGGTTACGCGCCCGCGCCGAGGGGGCCCCGAAGACGGTGAGACGATGGACGTTCAGACAGCCGCCGGTGCGGATCAGGAGAACATGGAATGACTCCGTCAAAGGTGCTTGCAGCGCCATTGATTGCCTTGGTGGGCATTTATCGTTATCTGATATCGCCGCTCCTGGGGCCGCGCTGCCGCTATCAGCCGACCTGTTCGGCCTATGCGGTCGAGGCGCTCCAGCGGCACGGCGCTGTGCGCGGGAGTGTGCTGGCGCTGAGACGGATTTTGCGCTGCCACCCCTGGGGCGGACATGGCTGGGATCCGGTGCCGCCGGCGCGCGAGACAACAGGTGACGGCCCGGCCGCGACTACACGTTAATTCTGCCCCACGTTAATTCGGAACGAGTTCAGTAATGCAAGACAACAAGAACCTTATCCTGGCTTTTCTGATATCGCTCGTCATCCTGCTGGTGTTTGACGTTTTCGTGATGAAGCCTCAGCGGGAAGCGGCCGAGAAACAGATGGCCCAGCAGCAGGCAACTGAACCGGCGCAGAGCGGGGAACAGGCGACGCCCGGGACGATCCCGGCGCCCGCCGCAGACGGTGCGGAGGCTCCCGCCATTGGAGTTTCCAGCAGCGTTCCTCAAGGTGCCGAGACTGCCGGGCATACCCTGAGCCGCGAGGCGGTGCTTAAGAAGGAACCCAGGGTCCGGATCGATTCGCCGAAGCTTGCCGGCTCCATTTCGCTCAAGGGCGGGCGGATTGACGATCTGACACTGTCCGCCTATCGCACCGAGGTCGCCAAGAATTCGCCGCCGGTGATCCTGTTGTCGCCTGACGGGACGGACCATACTTACTTCGCCAACTTTGGCTGGGCCGCCAAACCGGGCGCCAGCGTGGCGCTGCCGTCCAATGACACCATGTGGAAAGCCTCAAGCAACCAGTTGTCGCCCGGCCATCCGCTCACGCTGACCTGGGACAATGGCCAGGGGTTGGTGTTCACCCGCACTTTCGCGCTCGACGACGACTATATGTTCACCGTGACCCAGAGCGTGAAGAACACGTCCGGCGCGCCGGTGACCCTTGCGCCCTATGCCCTGGTGTCGCGCCATGACGCGCCGCAAAGCCGCCGGCAGATGATCCTGCATGAAGGCCCGATCGCGGTCTTCGGCGAAGAACTTTCCGAGGTCAATTACAAAGATCTGCGCGAAAAGGGCAAGGTGGTCCGCGATGCGACGGGCGGCTGGCTCGGCTTTACCGACAAATACTGGATGACGGCTCTCGTCCCCAATCAGACCGATCACTACACCGCGCGATTCACCTACCAGCAGAAGAATGGCTGGGATCGCTATCAGACCGATTTCCTTCTCGATCAGAAACAGGTTGCGCCTGGGCAGACGGTGACGGTGTCAAGCCGGCTGTTTGCCGGCGCCAAGGTGGTGGCGCTTCTCGACAAGTACGAGAACCAGGACGGCATTTCGCGGTTTGATCGGGGTGTCGACTGGGGCTGGTTCTACTGGATCACCAAGCCGATCTTCTACACCCTGCATTTCCTCAACGGCGTGTTCGGCAACTTCGGTCTCGCCATTCTGGCGCTGACCGTGCTCCTCAAGCTGGCGTTCTTCCCGCTTGCCAACAAGTCCTATGTGGCGATGAGCAAGATGAAGCAGCTCCAGCCCAAGATGAAGCAGCTCAAGGAACGCTTTGGCGACGACAAGGTGCGCATGCAGCAGGAAACCATGGAGCTCTACAAGAAGGAAAAGGTCAATCCGCTGGCCGGCTGCCTGCCCATCGTGATCCAGATTCCGGTGTTCTTTGCGCTCTACAAGGTCCTGTTCGTGACCATCGAGATGCGCCACGCGCCGTTTTTCGGCTGGATCCATGACCTGTCCGCGCCGGACCCCCTGACGCCACTGAACCTGTTTGGACTGATCCCGTGGGACCCGCCGAGCGCCATCGCCATTGGCATCTGGCCGATCCTGATGGGGCTGAGCATGTTCCTGCAGCAAAAGCTCAATCCGACGCCGCCCGACGCCATCCAGGCCAAGGTGATGTCCTTCCTGCCGGTCATTTTCACCTTCATCCTGGCGCGCTTCTCGGTGGGGCTGGTGATTTACTGGACGTGGAACAACATACTCTCGGTCACCCAGCAATGGGTCATCATGAAGCGCATGGGGGTTGCCGTAGAGGCCAAATGACCGCGAAGAATGAGGCGCAGGACGACGCCCTTGACGAAGACGCGATCGAGTTCGGCCGCTGGTTGTTTGCACAAGAGTGCGACTTTCTCATTGGCGCCGCGGCGCTTGCCCAGGTGCCGCCGACCGGCGCGCCCGAGGTCGCTTTCGCCGGGCGCTCCAACGTCGGCAAGTCGAGCCTGATCAACGCACTCACCGGGCGCAAGACTTTGGCCCGCACATCCGCCACCCCGGGCCGCACGCGGGAGCTCAATTTTTTTCGTCTCGGGTCCGAGGACGGTCCCCACCTGTTCATCGCCGACCTGCCGGGATACGGCTTTGCCCGGGCGTCCAAAGCGCTTGCGAAGAAATGGCAGGGCCTGATGCGCGGCTATCTTCAGGGCCGGGCCAATCTGCGCCGGGTGATCCTGCTGGTTGATGCGCGCCACGGTATCAAGGACACTGACCGGGACATGATGACCATGCTGGATGACGCGGCGGTCTCCTACCAGGTGGTGCTGACCAAGGCGGACAAGCTGACCGGGGCGGAGCAGGACAAGGTTTTGGAGCGGGTAAGGGCCGATATCGCGCGTCATGTGGCGGCGCATCCGGTGCCGGTCCTGACCAGCGCCGTCCGGGGCATCGGGATCGAGGACCTCAGGGCGCACGTCGCAGCGCTGGCGACGACATGAATTTTGCCCTATAAAACCCGCAAAAGGGGGCAGGTAATGGTTGACCGGGAAAAAATCAGACGGCGGTGGCTCAAGCAGGCGGGCACGATTACCGAAGCGCTGCCCTATATGCGGCGCTATCACGGCCGGACCTTTGTCATCAAATACGGCGGCCACGCCATGGGCGACGCCAACCGGGCCATCGAGTTCGCCCGCGACATCGTGCTCCTCAAGCAGATCGGCATGAACCCGGTTGTGGTTCACGGCGGCGGGCCGCAGATCGGCGAAATGCTGGAGCGGCTCAAGATCCAGAGCTCCTTCGTCGACGGCTTGCGGGTGACCGACGAGGCCACTGTCGAGATTGTCGAAATGGTGCTGAGCGGCCGGATCAACAAGGGGATCGTCGCCTCGATCAACGAGGCCGGCGGCAATGCCGTGGGCTTGTCAGGCAAGGACGGCGGGCTCGTCCAGGCGCGCCGGCTCAAGCGGACCCGGCGGGACCCCGAGTTCAAGATCGAACAGGTGCTCGACATTGGCTTTGTCGGCGAGCCCGACCGGGTCAATCCCCACATCCTGAATGAATTTCTGCGCTCCGACGTGATTCCGGTGATCGCGCCCATTGGCTTTGGCGCGGGCGGAGAGACCTACAACATCAATGCCGACACCATGGCCGGCGCCGTCGCCAAGGCGCTTGGGGCGGAGCGGCTGTTGTTGCTGACCGACGTGCAGGGCGTGCTCGGCGCAGACGGCGAGCTTATCGAAAACATGACCGCCGGCCAGGCGCACGCGCTGATCGACGACGGCACCATCCATGGCGGTATGGTGCCCAAGATCCAGACCTGCCTTGATGTGGTCGAGGATGGCGTTTCGGGTGCGGTGATCATGGACGGCCGGGTGCCCCACGCGCTTCTTCTTGAGCTTTTCACCGAGCACGGCGTCGGCACGCTGCTCATGCCGGAAGCGGTATAGAAAAGCTTGGGGTCCGGACCCTAAAAATAGGGCTCCAGCATGGCATCCATCTGGGCGTTGGACATGGGGTAGTCGACGCCGTTGCGGGCGTTGACCAGAGCTTTGGGAGCCACCTTGGCGAGATCCTTCTGGATCTTGACGGCGGTGCGCATGGTCAGGCCTGCCCGCCAGCATAGCGCGATCAGGCGCTTGGCATTCTTAAGGCGAAGCATTTCCCGGATATCGTCCACGGTGACGCCGGAAAGCTGACTGAGGGCGTGAATGGCAACATCGCGCTGGCCTTTATCGATGGTATCCACGATGAATTTGTCGTCAAGCGCGCCGCGCTCGTGCAGGTCGCGGACGACGCCGGCAATTGACGCTTCCTCCTCGGCATCGACTTTTTCGTCCTCGATGCGGTCCCGCACCCGGCCGAGAAGGGCTGCGCCGTCGCCCGCGCCGAGGTCGTTTTCCTCGATCATGAGCTGAATCAGAGACGACGCGACAAACGAGGCGATACGCCGGATAACCCGGACCGAAAGATTGGGGCGATGGGCGAGCGGTTCATGCCAGTCCGTCACCTCCGCCGCGTTGTCGATAATGGCGTCGAGCGTCTCTTCGCGGACCTGCGCACTGTCGTTGGTGAGAAGCGCGGCCACGGCCGGAACGTCGAGCGACGTGGCGATCGCGTCGGCCACGGACTCGCTGATATTCTGGCGGCGCGCAATCGCCGTAAGGGCGCCTTTGACCTTGGTAAAGGCAATGATCTCGCGCAGGTCTTCGTCCGACAGCAGAGGGGAATATTCAAGAACCGGAGAACACACTTCGAGGACGTCGTCTTCCGCCAGTTTGCGGATTACCTTTTTTGGGGCCTTTGTGGTCGACTTCAGTTCCTCGGAAACGATTGCCCGGACCTTGGGTAGCTGGTCCTGAGCCAGCATCTCGATGACTTCGATGGTGCGCTCCATCAGCGCCGCCTGCGAATCCGCGTCGAGATCGGGCAACATGCGCGCGATCTTGCGCGCCAGTTCGCAACGGACTTCGTCATCGTTGTCGGCGGCGAGGATCCGGTCGGCATGATGCGGCGCGGCCGGATTCTTGGCAATTCTCTGCCGGATGGCGGCGGAGTCGTCGGTTGCGAGGTAATAGAGGATCTCGGGCTCTATATCTTCGCGGTCGGCGAGACCGAGTTTTGCCTCCTGGTTCTCTTTCTCCAGCACGTCGCGCGCCTGTTCGTAGCTAAGATCGCGCGCGGAGGTGCCTTTCCGGCTCACCAGCCCGCGGACTTTCTCAAACATCTCCAACCCCATCGGTTTTATCACTGTTGTTTTCTCCGGAGGCATCATCCGCCTCCTTGGAGTTTATGATCCATTGGCCGCGGCCTTTTTCCTTGGCCTGATCAAGCGCAGCCCGGCCCTCCGCCAGAAGCTCGTCGATCGTGCCGGCGTCATCGGCCAGATTGACAGCGCCACCGACAGACACCGACGGATTGATCGCCTGGCCTGCCGGACCCACGGTCAGGTCACGAATCTGGTTGATGATCATCCGGGCTTTCTTGCGCGCGCCGTTTTGGCTGGTCCCTTCGAGCCAAAGGTTGAACTGGTTATTGTCCCGCCGGCATGCGACGTCGCCGATACGCGACCGGCCGGTCAGAATTTCGCCGATTTCCCGCAGGAGGGTTTCGCCGCAGGGGCGACCGAAACGCTCGTTTATGGCATCGAGATCATCCACTTCCAGCAGCATCAGCGTACCCGGTGCGCCGGTGCGGTGCTGATGAGCCATGCGCCTGGAAACCGTCTCTTCGAAGGCGCGTGTGGTCAGCAGCCCGGTCAGTTCGTCCGTCCGCGTCAGATCGCGGACCGTTTCGCGGTATCCGATCATCTCAAGGGCGATTGCCAGATGATCGCTGGCGTCGTTGAGGAGGGCGAGCGTGGTGTCGGGCAGCGGACCTTCGGGCACCGGCACCACAATCGCGCCGGTAATCGTCGCCTGGCGAAGCGTGGGCACGACTTCGAATACCCTTTGGCGGACCGTCAGATGATAGTGCCGTCGGGCCCGGGTGCGATGGCCTTCGGCGATCTTTGCAATTTGCCGGGCTATCTCTTCTCTGGTGTCTCGATCAAATGCGCCCGAACATGCCCTGTCGCATGTAAAGTCATCGTCCCGGCGCCTGAAGACGAGACAGGGCAAGCCGGCTGTTTCGCCAATTGCGTCCGCCAGCGAAGCCAGCAGGTGCTCCCCTGTAACTGTGTCCTTCACGAGACGGGTCAGCCGGGTCTGGAGCTCAAGGCGGGTCTGGGCGTCGCCGCGCTCCCGCTCGGTCCGGTCGAAGTCGTCCATGTCCCGGCACAGACCCCGGGCTCCCAGCCAGTTGCCCTGTTGGTCGAGGACCGGCGTTGCCGAAATCCTGGCGTTGATTTGTGAGCCGTCCGCGCCGACGATGATCACGGGCATCTCTTCGATACGCTGTCGCACAGCAAATGGATTGTCTACCGAGGCTATCTCGGTCAGCAGGTCGGCGGCGCGCCGGCCGGTCAATTCGTGAGCCTTGTAGCCGAAAGCGCCCCGGGGCGAGACGTAGCGGAATGTTCCCTGTTCGTCGGTTTCCCAGGCGAAATCCATCGAGCAGCCGACAATATCCTTGAACATCTGACGGGATTCCACGAGCGCTTTGGTCAGATTGTTATCGAGCGTGGATTCGCGCCCGAACAAAAGGACACTCGGCGACGGCGCGGACTCTTTTCCCGGCGGTGGCTTCAGGGGAACCGCATAGACATCAAATTGGCGCGTGCCGGCGGTCGCTGCTACCGTAAGCTTCTGGAAGCTTGGGATAGTGGTCTCAACGGCGTGCCGGATCAGACCGGAAAGCACGGCCGTTTCATCCTCAAGGGCGGCGACCAGGACGTCCGCGCGGGCGTTTTGCAGCAGGGGTCCGGAGGTCTCGGATACCAGCAATGCCGGGCCGTTGAACATCTCCACCATGATGGAGGCGTCCAGAATCCAGGAGGAGTCCCGCTGGGGGGTATCCTTCCCGCTGGTTTTCAGGCTTGTAACTTTGGCTACCTCGGCACACATGGTATACGGTCGGCCCCATCCGCGCTTTCCGTTGCGCTATACCGGAAAGGTTAGTCGAAGGGCGTTAACACGACTTTAACTCAAAGAAATCGAACGCGTTTTGGGAGCGGGCCTGTGTGGCACAAGGTAGAAGCGTGGATTTTCGACCTCGATAACACGCTATATCCGGCGGAATGCGACCTGTTCGGACAGGTGGATCGCCGCATGGGAGCCTTTATTTCCGAACGGTTCAACCTCGACCCGGAAGCGGCGCGCGCGCTCCAGAAACGCTATTTTCGCGAATACGGTACCACGCTTCGCGGGCTTATGAGCGAACATGGCGTGGATGCGGACGAGTATCTCGCCTATGTCCATGACATTGATTTCTCCCCCGTTCGGCCAAATCCGGTGCTGGCGCGGGCGCTCGGGGACCTGCCGGGACGCAAGCTCATCCATACCAATGCCGCCACCGACTATGCGCTGCATATTGTAGAGCGGCTCGGCCTCGAAGGCCTGTTCGAGGGTGTGTTTGACATTCGCGACGCCGGGTTTCGGCCCAAGCCGCACCGTGCCGGCTACGACGCGCTGATTGAGCGCCACCGCATTGATCCGGCGCGCGCGGTGATGATCGAGGACATCGCCCGCAACCTCATCCCGGCGTCTGAAATGGGCATGACAACGGTGTGGTTGCCCACCTCCTCCGACTGGTCGCGCGACGGTGCGGACGAGAGATACATCGACCATGTGATTGACGATCTGGGCGGCTGGCTTGACGAAGTGGTGGGGCGCCTGACGCCGGTGGCGCACGGTAGTGGTTGACAGGGCTGCCCGCCTTTGCCATTCCAAGGGCCGCTTCTGTCCGTAATATAAAGAACCTGGGGAACTGCCCGCATGATAGACCAGTCCATCCAATCCGTTATTGAATCCGCCTGGGAAGACCGCGGCTCCATTGGCCCCGACACCCGCGGCGAAGTCCGTGACGCCGTCGAGGCCGCGCTCAATGCGCTCGACAACGGCGAGGTGCGTGTAGCGTCCAGGGAAGCTGGCAAGTGGGTGGTGCACCAGTGGGCCAAGAAGGCCGTGCTCTTGTCCTTCCGGCTTAATGACATGGTGACCATTCCGGGCGGACCCGGTGCCGATACCCCATGGTTTGACAAGGTGGCGTCCAAGTTCGCCGGGTGGAACGAGGCGCGGTTCCGGCAGGCGGGGTTCCGTGCCGTTCCGGGCGCTATCGTGCGCCGCTCCGCCCATATTGCCAAGGGTGTGGTTCTGATGCCGTCTTTCGTCAATCTTGGCGCCTATGTGGATGAAGGCACCATGGTCGACACCTGGGCCACAGTCGGGTCCTGCGCGCAGATCGGTAAGAACTGTCATATTTCCGGCGGCGCCGGTATCGGCGGCGTGCTGGAGCCGTTGCAGGCCGGCCCGGTGATTATCGAGGATGGCTGTTTTATCGGTGCGCGCTCCGAAGTGGCCGAAGGCGTGGTGGTCGAGCAAGGCGCGGTCCTTTCCATGGGCGTCTATATCGGCGCGTCGACCAAAATCATCGACCGCGAGACCGGCGACGTTCATCGGGGCCGGGTGCCGGCCTATTCCGTCGTGGTGCCGGGCACAGTACCCGGCAAGCCGCTGAAGGACGGGTCCCCGGGACCGGGCCTCTATGCGGCGGTGATCGTCAAGCGTGTCGATGCCCGGACCCGGGAGAAGACCAGTATCAACGATTTGCTGAGGACCTGACCGGATTGGCGAATGCGCTCATCAAGGACGGCGTTGTCGATGCGGTGGCATTGGCTCAGGCCCTGATCCGCTGCCCCAGCGTCACGCCTGCGGACGAGGGCGCGCTTGATGTGCTGGAAGGGGTCCTGAAAGACCTCGGCTTCACCTGCCGCCGCCTGGCTTTTGACGACGCCCATACCGACCGGGTCGATAACCTCTATGCCCGCCTGGGCGATGCCGGGCCCCATTTCTGCTATGCCGGCCATACCGACGTGGTGCCGGTGGGCGAAAGCGACCAGTGGTCCGTCGACCCCTTTGCCGCAAAGGTCAGGGACGGCCAGCTTTATGGCCGCGGCGCCGCCGACATGAAGGGCGCGATTGCCTGTTTCATCGCGGCGTTGAGCGGCTATATCCGCGACACAGGCCACGTTCCGGGCTCGGTCAGCCTGTTGATTACCGGCGACGAGGAAGGGGTTGCCATTAACGGCACGCGCAAGGTGCTCGACTGGCTCAAGGCGGAAGGCGAAGTGATCGACGTCTGCCTGGTGGGTGAGCCCACCAACCCGGACGCGCTCGGTGACATGATCAAGATCGGCCGGCGCGGCAGCCTCAATGCCGAGATCACGGTCCATGGCACGGCCGGCCATGTGGCCTATCCACACCTCGCCGATAATCCGATCCCGCGAATGATGGAAATTCTGGTTGCGCTCACCGACCGCGTGCTTGACGAAGGCACGGCACATTTCCAGCCGTCCAATCTGGAGATCGCCACCGTCGACGTGGGCAACCCTGCCACCAACGTGATTCCGGCGCGTGTGTACGCGCGGCTAAACATCCGGTTCAACGACCGCCACACCGGGGCCGAGCTGGTGCGCTGGATTCGCGAGACCTGCGAAGATGTGGGTGGCACCTTCGAGCTTGAGACCCATATTTCGGGCGAGCCCTTCCTGACCCCGCCCGGCGAATTGAGCTATCTGATTGCGGGCGCGGTGGAGCGGGTCACCGGCCGGGTCCCTGAGCTCAGCACCAGCGGCGGGACCTCCGACGCCCGGTTCATCAAGGACGCCTGTCCGGTGGTCGAATTCGGCCTCGTCGGCAAGACCATGCACAAGGTGGACGAGCGGGTCTCACTTTCCGACCTCGACGCGCTGACCCGGATCTACCGTGAAATTCTTGATGGCTTTTTCGCCGGCGAGGGAATGGCGTGAGCGGGCGCATTCTGAATGCGCTTTGGGGGGCATGGCGGCTCGCCAACTTCGATCGCACCGGGTTCGCCCGGTTCGAAATCACGGCTGCCGGCTTCTGGCATTCCTTCATTGCAGTAGCCGTCGGAATGCCGCTGTTTGCACTTCACTCGTTTCTTGAACATCGCGCGGCGGAGCAAATGCTCACCGCGATGGGCAAGCAACCGGTGTTCCACGCGTATTACCTGAACGCGGGCGTGGACTATCTGCTGATGTGGCCGGCTTTTGCGCTTGTCATGGTTCTGCTCACGCGTATTGCCGGGCGTGCGCCGCACTTCGCCGGGCTGGTCATCGCCTACAACTGGTCGCGGGTCATCGCTATGGCGATCCGCCTGCCGGTAATGGTAATGCTGGTCTGGGGCGGTCTTGGCGCCACCGCGTTCACCACGATTGCTGCGTTGACCTATATTCTGATTTTTGCCTACCAGTGGTACCTGGCAAAAGTGGCATTGGACTCGGCGCTGGCCGGCGCTGCCGTTGTGCTGACCGATATCGTATTGGGCATAGGCCTTGACTGGGGGGTCGCGCTGGTGCTCGGCAACCCCATTACCATTCTCGGTCAGTAATCCGCGGCGACGAAATAGAGCCCGTCGGGCGGCGCGTTGAGGCCGAGGGCCGCGCGATCCCGGGCCTCAAGGGCGGCTTTGACGTCCGTGTTCGTCCATTTCCCTTCGCCCACCAGTTTGAGCGTGCCGACCATGGAGCGCACCTGATGATGGAGGAAGGACCGCGCCGATGCATGGGCAAAAATCTCGTTGCCGTCACGCTCCACCACCAGATGGTCGAGGGTCTTCATTGGCGATTTTGACTGGCACTGGGCATGGCGGAAAGTGGTGAAATCGTGGTGGCCCACGAGATGTTGGGCGGCTTCATTCATGGCGTCCGCGTCAAGCTCCGCAATCACCTGCCAGGCCTTGCCCTGATCGAGGGTCAGCGGCGCGCGCCGGTTGATGATGCGATAAAGATAGGTCCGGCGCACGGCGGAAAACCGGGCGTGGAAATCCTCGCTCACCTCTTCGGCGCCCAGCACCGCAATGCCGGATTCCCTGAGATAGAAATTAAGCGCGCCCTCGACCCGGTCGGCCGGGAACGAGCGGGAGAGGTCGAAATGCGCGACCATGCCAAGCGCATGAACCCTGGCGTCGGTGCGCCCGGCGGCATGGGTGCGAACCTGCTCTCCCGAGAACGCGGCGATGGCGTCCTCGAGCGCGCCCTGAACGCTCCGCCCGTTGTCCTGAAACTGCCAGCCGACAAAGCCGCTGCCATCATATTCGAGGGTGAGTTTGTAGCGAGGCATGGCGCTTACTCCAACCGCGCGCCGACAGGAATGGGAAATCCGCGCAGCAGTTCGCCCGTATGCATAGGCGCCTTGCCTTCGCGCTGAATGGTGACGAGCGCGAGCGCGCGGGTGTCGCACTGGACGGTGAGCGGTTCGGCGATGATCGTGCCGGGGACCGCGCCTGCTTTCCCGTCGGCGACTTCGGCGTCGAGCAATTTCAGCCGGACGCCGTTGTAGCTGCACCACGCGCCCGGAAACGGGGCCATGGCCTTGATCTGACGGTCAATATCGCCTGCGGACCGTGACCAGTCGATGCGCGCTTCGGTCTTGTCGATCTTGGCGGCGTAGATGACCCCGTCTTCGTGCTGTGGACGGGGATGCAGTTCGCCCGCCGCATAGGCCGCGAGCGTGGGGGCCAGAAGCGCCGCGCCCATACCGGCGAGCCGGTCATGAAGCGTGCCGGCGGTGTCGTCGCCGGTGATGGACGTGGTC
The DNA here is from genome assembly GCA_963746725.1 of uncultured Alphaproteobacteria bacterium. Taxonomy (GTDB): domain Bacteria; phylum Pseudomonadota; class Alphaproteobacteria; order Sphingomonadales; family Govanellaceae; genus J090. The sequence goes on from CAVVCF010000011.1 coordinate 149,011, forward strand.
TCCGTGGCGAGTACCGGTCCGGTGTCGAGCCCTTGGTCCATTTTCATGATCGCGACCCCGGTCTCATTGTCGCCGGCAAGGATGGCGCGCTGGATGGGCGCGGCGCCCCGCCAGCGCGGCAACAGGGAGGCGTGGACATTGAGGCAACCGAGCCGGGGCGCGTCGAGGATGGCTTTGGGCAGGATAAGCCCATAGGCAACCACAATAGCGGCATCGAGATCAAGGGCGCGGAATTTCCCCTGCTCCTCCTCGCCTTTGAGACTGGCCGGCGTGTAAACGGGGATGTCATGAGCCTCCGCCGCCTTGTGCACCGGGGAGGGGCGCGGCTTCTTGCCCCGGCCGGCGGGACGCGACGGCTGGGTATAGACCGCGACCACCTCGTGACCCGCTTCGATCAGCGCCTCGAGGCTCGGCCTTGCGAAATCGGGTGTACCCATGAAGGCAAGCCGTAGTGCCGGCATTTGATCCCCTTGGCTTTCTCTCAAGCGGTTTCGGCGACCCGTTGCATTTTTCTGAGCTTGCGCAGGATCATGTTGCGCTTGAGATTTGAAATGTGATCCACGAACAGGATGCCCTCAAGGTGGTCCATTTCGTGTTGGATGCAGGTGGCGAGAAGTCCCTCGGCGTGCAGTTCCCGGGGCTCGTCCTGATAATCGAGGTAACGGACGGTAATTTCCGCCGGGCGTTCGACCTCGGCGTACTGGTCCGGCAGCGACAGGCAGCCTTCGTTGTAGATGGCAAGCTCGTCGCCTTCGGCGACAATCTCGGGATTGACCAGATAAAGCGGGTTCTTGACGCCTTCTTTCTCGGCAATGTCGATCACGATCACGCGCTTCGGCACGCCCACCTGAACCGCGGCAAGGCCGATACCGGGCGCGTCATACATGGTTTCCAGCATGTCGTCCATCAGCCGGCGCAAGTCGTCGTCCACACGGTCCACGTGCCTGGAAACAACCTTGAGCCGCGGGTCGGGCGCGGTGATGATAGGAAGAATGGCCATACCGTCTCACAAAATGCTATTCAACGTTTAGGTAATCGTTACGCTTGGGGCCGTCAAGCTGTGCCGGGCCGGGGAAAGATGTGGATACGCCATGGATGGCATGATTAACAGTTCAAGCATTACATTGGTATTGGGCGGAATTCTTGTCATGGGTCTGCTGGTCTGGCTCGCCATGCGCTACGAGCGGGGCCGGGCCGACCGCGCCGGCGAGCGCGAGGCCTTTGCCCGGCTGGCGGCGGAGTTGCAGAACACGCAGCAGGAACTGGCCGGGCGAATCAGTCAGCTCTCCGAAAATCACAGCAAGACCCAGGCCTCGCTCGCCAAGTCCATGGAGGAGCGGTTCGACGCCATTTCCGGACGAATGGGTGAAAGCCTCGAAAAATCGGCCACCCACACCGCCAAGACCTTGGGCGAACTACAGACCCGGCTGACCGTGATCGACGAGGCGCAAAAGCACATCACCGAACTGTCGGGCCAGGTGGTGGGATTGCAGGACATTCTCGCCAACAAGCAGGCCCGCGGCGCCTTCGGGGAAGTGCAGCTCAGCGCCATTGTGCAGAACGCCCTGCCGCCGTCCGCCTACAGCTTTCAGACGACGCTGTCGAACGGCAAGCGTGCCGACTGCCTGATCAAGCTGCCCAAGCCGCCGGGCGACATCGTCATTGATGCCAAATTTCCGCTGGAAAGCTATCACGGGCTCAGAAATGCGGATGACAGCAACCGCAAGCAGGCCGAAAAGATGTTTGCCGACGACATCCTCAAGCACGTCAGGGCGATTGCCGAGCGCTACATCATCGAAGGCGAGACCGCCAAATCGGCGCTGATGTTTTTGCCGAGCGAGGCGGTCTACGCCGAACTGCACGCCAATTTCCCGGGCGTGGTCGAAAAATCCTATGCCCAGCGCGTCTGGATCGTCTCTCCGACCACCCTGATGGCGACATTGAATACCGTGCGCGCGGTCCTCAAAGACGCCCGCATGCGCGAGCAGGCCCACGTCATTCAGGCCGAAGTGCGCAAGCTTTTGGATGACGTGGCCCGGCTCGATGACCGGGTGCAGAACCTGGGACGGCATTTCGGCCAGGCGGAGAAGGATCTGCGCGAAATTGGCACCTCTTCGGACAAGATTCAGCGCCGGGCCGCGCGGATCGAGGAACTCGAGCTTGAAGAGACCGATGACAAGACGCTGGAGCCCAAGGCCCAGCACCTTTCCGTCGCGTCTACCAATACATCCCTGGACGGGACCTAAAACGGCCGGCGGCTTTTGAGCGCGGCCATCAGCGTGCCTTCATCGAGATAGTCGAGCTCGCCACCCACCGGCACGCCGTGGGCGAGCTGGGTCATCGCCACGCCAAATGGCTCCAGCCGGTCCATCAGGTAATGCGCCGTGGTCTGGCCATCGACGGTGGCGCTGGTGGCAAGGATCACCTCCTTGAATTCGCCGTCGCGCACGCGGTTGACAAGCCCGGCGATATTGAGGTCCTCGGGCCCGACCCCGTCAAGCGCCGAGAGCGTCCCGCCCAGGACATGGTAGAGCCCGCGAAAGACGCCCGCGCGCTCCAGCGCCCACAGGTCGGCCACGTCTTCGACCACACAGATCAGGGTCTGGTCGCGCTTGGCGTCGGCGCACAGCTTGCACGGGTCGACGGTGTCAAGATTGCCGCAGACATGGCAGGGCGTGACCCGCTCCAGCGCCGCCTCGAGCGCGCGCACCAGCGGGGCCATCAGGGTTTCCTTGCGCTTGATCAGTTGCAGCACCGCGCGCCGCGCAGACCGTGGTCCCAGGCCCGGCAGCTTCGAGAGTAGCCGGGCCAGATCGTCAATTTCGGTGCCGGTGACGGGCCTGCAGTCTGTCATGGTTTGCCTACTCCCATGCCGTCACCCCGTGCGCGCCGCGGCACCGTGTGACGCTGCGCAGACACGGGGTCCATGGTGCAGGTTGAGAGATGGATCCCGGATGTCGCTCTGCTCCTCCGGGATGACGGATTGGGGGATGCGATATTTGAAAAAGGCGTCAATTCAAGTCTCAGAACGGCAGCTTGAAGCCGGGCGGCAGTTGAAGCCCGCCGGTGAGCTTGGACATCTCCTCGGCGCTCTTGGCTTCGGCCTTGGCCTTGGCGTCGCCGTGCGCGGCCACGACCAGGTCTTCGAGCACCTCGATGTCGTCGGGCGTGACGAGCGTGGGGTCGATTTTGAGCCCGAGCATCTCGCCTTTGCCGTTGAGCTTGACGGTGACGAGCCCTCCGCCCGATGTGCCTTCGATTTCCATATCGCCAAGCGCGCTCTGCATTTCCTGCATTTTTTCCTGCATCTGCTGCGCCTGCTTCATCATCTGACTCAGGTTCTTCATCTTCGGTCTGTCCTTGTTCTAATCTTCGGCGAGGCCGTCATCCTCGGGATCCGGGGCCTCCGGCGGCGCCTCGATATCCCGTATATCGGTGATGGTGGCGGAGGGAAAGGCCGCGCGGATGTCCCGGATCAGGGGATCGGCTTCCACCTCTTCGCGCAGCCTGGCCGCGTGCTCGATCTCTTTCTCACGCAGCGACGCTTCACCCCGTTCGGTCGACAGGCTGACAATCCAGCGCTGCCCGGTCCAGTCCTGCAGGCATTTCATAACCCGCTGAGGGAGGTCGGGCGGCGCGTCGTCGTTGAGCCGGAGATCGAGCCGCCCCGGCGCGAAGTGTACCAGATGCACATGATCGCTGAGGTGCACGGCGAGCCGCATTTCGCGCTGGTCCTCGAACAGGGCCACCAGGTTCTCGAAAGTGCGGGGCGAGGCCAGGCGCGCGGTTTCGGGTTCGCCAGCCGGGACGGGCTCCATGCTGGGCAGGCGCGCGCGTTCGGGCTGACCGCCGCCTGAGGAGCGGGTGGGAGGCGGAGAGTGCGGCGCTTCGGCAATCGGGGCTTCCGTGCGTAAGTGCGTGGCGGATTTCGCCGGCGCGGCGCTGCCGACATGTCCGCCGTGGCTGAGCTTCTTCACCAGATCGGCCGGGCTCGGCAGATCGGCGGAATAGGCGAGGCGAACGACCACCATCTCGGCCGCGGCGATGGGAGAGGGCGCCATGCGCGCCTCCTGCACGCCTTTCAGCAGCATCTGCCAGCTCCGGGTCAGTACCGGCATCGACAAGTCGCGGGCCATTTCCTGGCCCAGTTTACGCTCGGCCTCGCTCGCCATGGCGTCGTCGCCGGCTTCAGGCGTGACCTTGAGCCGGGTCAGCCAGTGCACCACCTCCAGCATGTCTTGCAGGATCACCACCGGGTCCGCGCCGTAGACGTATTGGGCGCGCAGAATTTCGAGCGCTTTGGCCGTCTCCCCGCTCATCACCGCGCGAAACAGGTCCATGACCTGAGCGCGGTCGGCCAAGCCCAGCATGTCGCGCACCTGATCCTCGGTCACTTTGCCGGCGCCATGGGCAATGGCCTGATCGAGAAGCGACAGGCCGTCGCGTACCGAGCCTTCGGCGGCGCGCGCGATCAGCACCAGCGCAGCCTCGTCGATATCGGCGTCTTCCTTTTCGGCGATTGCGCTGAAGTGCTTGACCAGCTTTTCCGCCTCCACCCGTTTCAGGTCGAAGCGCTGGCAGCGCGACAGCACGGTGACCGGCACCTTGCGGATCTCGGTGGTGGCGAAGATGAATTTTACATGCTCGGGTGGTTCCTCAAGCGTCTTGAGGAGCGCATTGAACGCGTTTTTCGACAGCATGTGGACTTCGTCGATGATGTAGACCTTGAAGCGGGCCGAGACGGGGGCGTAACGCACGCCTTCGATAATCTCCCGGATATCGTCGACGCCGGTGCGGCTTGCCGCATCCATTTCCATCACGTCCACATGACGCGATTGGGCGATCGAGACGCAATGCTCGCACACCCCGCAGGGGTCCACCGTCGGCCCGCCCGCGCCGTCCTTGCCGACGCAATCGAGCGCCATGGCAATGAGGCGCGCCGTGGTGGTCTTGCCGATGCCGCGCACACCGGTCAGAATAAAGGCGTGGGCCAGCCGGCCGCTTTCGATGGCGTTCGACAGCGTGCGGACCATGGCCTCCTGGCCGATGAGTTCGGCAAAGGTCTGGGGGCGATATTTGCGGGCCAGCACCCGGTAGGGCTGATTGCCCGCCGTCGTATGGGTGCCAGTCTGATCGTCCATGCGGTCTTCTGCTCCCGTGTTGCGCCCCACCATCGGGAATATGATGTCGGGAATATAAGGTGGGAGACTGGACAGGCGACCCAGGCGAAACTCGTTACGGCTGCTTCCTTCCGGATCTGACCGGGTTGGCGAGGCGCTTGCCCGCCGCCAATCTCCCGGGGCAGTATATCGGATATTTGCCGGGTCGTGACAAGGGCGGGGCGGGAAAAAAGGAGTAAAGCTGTGGACTTCGAACGGAATCGCCGGCCCAGCGCTTGCTTTCAGGGGCGGCGTGCTCGACCGGCTGGAACGGCTGAGGGCGGACAAAGACGCGCTTGCGGCGCTGCGCCAGGCAGACTCGACCCAATTCGTTGCGTTCCGGAATTTGCAGCCGCTTCTCACCGCTGCCGGCGCAATTCAGTGGTTGGGGATGAATTCGCTCAAGGCCGCAGACGCGGACGGCGCGCCTGCCGCCCTTCTTGGCCGGGATGGTGCGGCGGCGCGCTTCGCGGTCGATGTCTCGGCGCTTGGCGACGAATCGGCCGCCGTCCTCGCCGGCGATGGCGCTTTTCGGGATTTGCGTGGCGCAGCGATGGCGATGCCGACGTCCGATTCGGCACTGCTCGCTCAGGCGCGCTCTCTGCTCGACTGGCACCGCCGTCACGGCTTCTGCGCGGTGTGCGGCGGGCCCACTGAAATGACGCGCGGGGGCGCGCAGCGCCGCTGTGTCAACGGGGCTTGCGGGGCCGAGCATTTCCCCCGCGTCGATCCGGTGGTGATCATGCTCGCAATTCGGGGCGACAAATGCCTGGTCGGCCGGCAGGCGCAGTTCCCGCCGGGCATGTATTCGGCGCTTGCCGGCTTTGTCGAGCCCGGCGAGACCATCGAGGAAGCGGTGCGCCGCGAGGTCGCCGAGGAGGCTGGCATAAAGGTCGGCCGGGTCGCTTATGTGGAAAGCCAGCCCTGGCCGTTCCCGTCCAACCTGATGATCGGCTGTCTCGCCGAAGCGCTGACCGAGGAGATTGTCCTCGACGCCGAGGAGTTGGAGGCCGCGCGCTGGATTACCCGGGACGAAGCAAGAGCGGGGCTGGAGAACGGGAATCCGGGCGCGGACCATATCGCCATGCCGCCGCCGGTTGCGATCGCGCACCATCTGGTCCGCAAATGGGTGGCGGGTCTGGAAATCTGACCTAGGGCCGTGCCAGAGAACCCCGAATCATGAGGGTCAAAAGCCGGCCCGGCCGTGGCCGTCCTTCCAGCCTGAACGGGTCGAAGCGCGCGCGCCGGATCGCCTTGAGGTCGCTGCGCGCCAGCGTCACCGGCAGGTAGGCGGGGGCGGCTGCTTTCGGTATTGTTGGCGCGAGGGCGTTGAACAGGGCGAGCTGACGGTCGGCCTCTTCGGCCAGCTCTTTGATAACGGCTGCCAACCCCTCGCTCATCCGCCGGTGCACCAGGTCGTGGGCGTCAAGGTTGTGGGTCTGAAGGCGATCCCGGGGCAGCATGCATCGGCCCCGGGCGGCATGAAAACCGATGGAACGGATGATTCCGGTGATGCCCCAGGCGATGCCGCCCGCCTCCGCGGGGGCGGTGTCGGATTTGGGTGACAGGGTCTCCGCCGCCAGCGCCATCAGGGTTGACGACGTATCGCGCAAATAGCCGGTCAGATCGTCAAGCGTCGCAAACGGGGCGTCCTCCAGGTCGCGGGCGCGCGCGTCTATCATGCGGTCGAACGGGCCACGTTCCAGCTTTGCTTCCCTGATGACCTCGGCCAGCGCCTCGACCACGCCGTGGCGGCGCGGGGTCCCGGCAGCAATACCGTCGAGCGCTTCCCGCCACCATTGAAGCCGGATTTCACCAAGTATGGGCTCGGAAACCACGTCCGCGATTTTGGCGAGTTCAAGGTTGAAGGCGTAAAGCGCATGGAGGTACGGGCGTACAGGAGACGGTGCGAAAAGCGCCGTCAAATAACGATCCCTGTCTTCGTCAAGGAGCACTTTGGAACAGTAAAGTTCGCCGTCAGTCTCGGCCAAGAATTCCTCACTCAGATCTTGGGGGCTCGCCAACGCTGCAAGCTACCCGATTAAGAAAACAAATCAATTCATAGACTTGATTTGGATCAATGCAAATCCCGTGTTATGGTTTCTCCGCCAGAAACCAAATCGGCCACAAGGGGGTGGCACCTGTTGGGACCCCTGGCCGACAATCAAAGTGGGGCTTTTATCATGTCCAAGATTTCTCAAATCGTTACCATTGACGATAGTGGCGGGCATAATCCTGACCATTATCATGGCCTTCGCAACTGATCGTATGACGTCATCGCCTTCTGTCTCCGATGTGCAGGGACAGATGGGCGATATGATGAAATAACTGGGGGAGGCTACAATGGACCAACATCAATTTTTACTTTTTATCGTACGGTACCTTCATGTGCTTTCGGGCATTATGTGGATCGGGCTGCTGTGGTACTTCAATTTCGTCCAGATCCCCAACATGTCGAAAATTCCTGACGAACAGAAACCCGCCATCAGCAAGGTCATCGCGCCGGAAGCCTTGTTCTGGTTCCGCTGGGGTGCGGCCTCCACCGTTCTCTTCGGCCTGATCCTGGCCTGGTTGAACGGCTATATCGGCGATGCGCTGCTGCTGAAACAGCCGGTGATCGGTTTTGGTATGTGGATGGGGCTGATCATGGCGGCCAACGTCTGGTTCATCATCTGGCCCAAGCAGAAAATCGCGCTCGGCATTGTCGACGCCGACGCCGAGGCGAAGCCCAAGGCGGGCCGGGTTGCAATGCTGGCGTCAAGAACCAACACGCTGTTGTCGATCCCCATGCTGTTCTCCATGATTTCCATGCAGAACAACTTCTACTGATCGATCGCGATATCATTACGGAAAGCCGGGGTTTGCGCCCCGGCTTTTCCTATGTCCTTTACTCGATGGCAATCAGGGCCGCCGCCACCCGGCGGCCTTCAAGGGCGAGCACGTTATAGGTCCTGGCCGCAGCGCCGGTATCCATCACATCGAAAATGACGCCCTCGGCGTCGAGGACTTTGCGGGCCGCTGCCGGCAGAAGGCCGAGCGCGGACCCGGTGCCCACAATCAGGATTTCAACCGCGGGATCGGCGTTGCGCACAGGCGCCAGGCTCTCCGCCGTAATCTCCTCTTTCGCCGCCACCGGCCATCGCTCGACCCTGTTGTTGACGATGAGGAGCGACCCGTCGACGCGTTCGCCGCTGACCCGGAAACCGTTGTCGCCATAACTGGTCACGAGGGTGACGCGCTCATCACCCCCGGCTTTCGACATTTTCATGTTCAAGCTCCTAAGCCGACTCGGCCTCGGCTTCCGATGCGCGCTCGCCGCCCTGATCGCGCGGATTGAACAGCAGGAGGATCGGTGACGCCACGAAGATCGAAGAATATGTGCCGATGAAAATGCCCCAGATCATCGCCGCCGTGAAACCGCGGATCACCTCGCCGCCGAAGAAAAACAGACCGAACAGGGCCAGCAAAGTGGTGAACGAGGTCATGGTGGTGCGCGACAGGGTATCGTTGATGCTGACGTCCAAGAGCTCCTTGATCGGCATTTTGCGGAACTTAAGCAAGTTCTCGCGGATCCGGTCGTAGACCACCACCGTATCGTTGAGCGAGTAACCGACGATGGTCAGCAGCGCGGCGATGGTGGACAGGTCGAACTGAAGCTGGGTGAATGCGAACATGCCGATGGTGATGAGCACGTCATGGAACAGTGCAATCACCGCGCCCACGCCAAACTGCCATTCGAACCGCACCCAGATATACAAAAGCACAGCGAAGATCGCCAAGGTGACCGACAGAATGCCGTCTTCGACCAGTTCTCCGCTCACCTTGGGTCCGACGAATTCGACCCGGCGGTAGTCAACGGCGCCGGGCACGATCTTGCCGAGCTTGGCTTTCACCTGCTCGACCGCCGCTTCCTGCGCGGCGGCGTCGCCTTCCTGGCGCTGCACCCGGATCAGGACGTCGTTGGGTTGACCGAATTGCTGGATCTGCACATCGCCAAGCCCCAGCGAATTGAGGCCCGAGCGCATCGATCCTATCTGAACAGCTTGTTCGGTCTTGGCCTCGATCAGAATACCGCCCTGGAAATCGATTCCGTAATTAAGGCCGCGCACGAAGAACAGGGTGATTGCCGCCAGGATCATGAACCCTGAGAACGCAAAGGCGAAGCCCCGGACCCGTACAAACGGGATATGAGTGTTATCTGGAATGAGTTTCAACAGCTTCATGACATCAATCCTAAATTGGCAGCTGTTGGGGCCGCCGCCGCCTGAGCCAGACCGCGACCATCAGCCGGGTCAGCACGACGGCGGTAAAGACCGACGTTATAATGCCGATGCTGAGCGTAACCGCGAAACCCTTGACCGGGCCCGAGCCGAACTCGAACAGGATGGCTGCCGCAATCAGCGTCGTGATGTTGGCATCAAGAATGGTGGACATCGCCTTGGAGTAGCCTGAATCCACCGCCGCAAACGGACTCTTTCCGTTTCGGATCTCCTCCCGGATGCGCTCGAATATCAGCACGTTGGCGTCCACCGCCATACCGATGGTGAGCACGACACCGGCGATCCCCGGAAGGGTCAGGGTGGCTTGCAGGACTGAAAGGGAACCGCCAATCAGTATGACGTTGACAAACAGCGCAATATTGGCCGCCACGCCGAACAGGCCGTAGGCAAGCAGAATATAGATCACCACAGCGGCAAAGCCGATGACGGCGGCTTCTTCCCCGGCTTCGACCGAATCGGCGCCGAGGTCCGGGCCAACCGAACGCTGCTCCAGAATGGTAAGCGGGGCCGGCAGCGCGCCGGCGCGCAGCAGCACGGCAAGCTCATTGGCGCTGGCGGCCGTGAAATTGCCTTCGATAATTCCGGACCCGCCCAGAATCGGCTCCCGTATACGGGGCGCTGAAATCACTTTGTTGTCGAGGATGATGGCGAACAGCCGATTGACGTTCGCCCGCGTGGCGTCGCCAAACCGTTTGGCGCCCGAAGCGTCAAAGCGGAAGCTGACCACGGGCTGGCCGTTCTGATAGGTGGCCTGCGCGTCAACCAGCGATTCACCGCTGACCAGCGTGCGTTTACGCACCACGTAGAACTTGGGTTCACCGGGCTCGGGGTTGGCCGCAGGCAGGATCTCGGATCCGGGCGGAAGCCGGCCCTGCTTTGCCTCTTCAACGGACGTGGTGTGGTCCACCATCCGGAAGCTCATCTTGGCGGTGGTGTTGATGGTGCGGATCAGCTCCTTGGTGTCGCCGACACCAGGCACCTGCACCAGAATACGATCATTGCCCTGGCGCTGAATTGTGGGCTCGCGCGTCCCAAGCTCGTCGATACGGCGGCGAACGATTTCGATCGACTGCTGGACCGCCGATCGGGTCCGCTGCGCGATTGCCGCCTCGGTAAGCCGTACAATGACGTGGTTGTCACCCTGTACTTCCACCTCAAGATCCCGCGCGCCCCCGCCGAGGGGACTGAGCGCAATCGAAGACAAATCCTTCATGCGCTTCACGGCTTCGTCGCGTTCGGAGGGATCAAGCAGATCGAAGGAAACCGCGTGGCCATCAATCTTCAGGTTGGTGTAGCCAAGGCGCGTGCCGCCGTCGTGGGGGCGAAGCGCCTTGCGCACGTCGTCGATCAGGGTATCGAGCCGTTCCTTGACGACGGCGCTTACATCCACCTCGAACAGAAGGTGCGCGCCGCCCCTCAGGTCGAGACCCAGATTGATCTGCTTCGAAGGTAGCCACGACGGGAATTTGGCGACCTCCGCGCGACTGAAGAAGTTGGGCATCAACGTGAGGAAGCCCGTCAGGCAGATCAGAAGAATGAATGTAACCTTCCAGCGTGGAAAGTTGAGCATGACGCCTCCGTACTTGGGTGGTCCTTATGGACGTTGCGCCGGACCCGACTCTATTTGTCTTCCGACTTGGCGGGCTCGCCCTTGCCGCGGACATCGGCAACGGTGGAGCGCACCACGCGCATCTTGGTGTTTCCGCCGAAATCGACTTCGAGCTCATCCTGGTCATCGATAACCCGGACCACCTTGCCGATCATGCCGCCCGAGGTCACAATCGTATCGCCGCGGCGGATCGAGGCGATGAGGTTGCGATGTTCCTTCATCCGCTTCTGCTGCGGCCTGATCAAGAGAAAATAGAACACCACGGCAATCAGTACAAACGGCAGCAGCATTTGGACAATATTGGGCTGGCTCGCGCCGCCAGCAGCCTGGGCATATGCAGGAGAGATCATGAGTTATCCAGTCTCTGATGGACGATGAATCATTTTCGATGTGCGGACTATAGCGATCCCTAATCCATTTGCAAACTGCCCTCGGATGTTGCATTAGACCAAACAGGTGGAAATGATGGATCTCCGATGACCGACGACCGAATAACGCTTGCGCTGGAACGCATTATGGCGGCTCTCGAGCGGCTCAGTCCGCCGCCGCCGGCCGACGCCGGCTTTGACGGGGCCGATGCTTATCTCTGGCACGCCAATCCTGATTATCTGCAGCCGGTGGCCGAGGTCAGCCGGGTGGCGCTGGCACTTCTCAAGGGCGTCGACCATGTGCGCGACATCCTCCTCGACAACACCCGGCGCTTTGCGCGCGGCGCGGCCGCCAACAATGCGCTCCTCTGGGGAGCGCGCGGCATGGGCAAAAGCTCGCTCGTCAAGGCGGCCCACGCCGCGGTCAATGCGGAAGTCGACGGCTCCCCACTCATCCTGATCGAAATCCACCGGGAGGACATCCATAGCTTGCCGTGCCTGTTGAAGCGCCTGCGCGCGGCGACCGACCGGCGCTTTTTGCTGTTCTGCGACGACCTGTCGTTCGACGCTGATGACGCCGACTACAAGTCGTTAAAGGGGGTTCTCGAAGGCGGGATCGAGGGCCGGCCCGGGAATGTTCTCTTCTACGCCACCTCTAACCGCCGTCACCTGATGCCCCGCCAGATGATCGAAAACGAGCGCTCGTCGGCGATCAACCCGGCGGAATTGGTGGAGGAGAAAGTCTCGCTCTCCGATCGCTTCGGGCTCTGGCTCGGCTTCCATAGTTGTTCCCAGGACGCCTATCTTGCCATGATCGACGGCTACTGCGACCACTACGATCTAGCAGGCGACCGTGACGACATCCATGCTGAGGCGCTGGCCTGGTCGCGGACCCGCGGCGCGCGCTCGGGCCGGGTGGCGTGGCAGTTCATCCTCGACCTTGCTGGCCGCCAGGACCGGGCGCTGACCTAAGACCCCCGGCGCCTATTCCCGTTCCACCTTTATGCCGTCGGCGCGCAACATGTGGATGACACTGTCGTCGCCCAGAAGATGCGCGGACCCCACCACGATCAGGTGATGGCCCGGCTTTTTCAGGAGCGCTTCGATCTCGGGCACCCAGCGTTTGTTCCGGTCCACCACAACCGCCTGGTAGAGCCCGGGATAATCCTTGAACCCGCCGATCAATAGCTTCTCAAGCTTGTCGGTGTCGCCTTTGGTCCAGGCCGCCGTCATCTCGTCCAGCAGATGGCCGATGTCATGGAGCTGATCGAGCGCTTCACGGACCATGGCCTCCTGCACCTTTGGCGGCTGGTTCGCCATGGTCGACAGTTGCGCCTTGGCGGTCTCCAGCCCGGTCAGTTTGATATTGCGGCCAGCCGCCTCGGTCATGATGGTCTGTTCCACGCCTTGGGCGGGATCGAAGCCCAGACGCTGGATGGTGACCATGCTCAACACCAGACCGGCATACCATGGCCGCATCCGCGACATCGCGGCCTCAGGGATGTCAAGTTTGGTGGTGGCCTTGATCAGGTCGGTGTAAAGATCTGCCGGCAGCACCGCGTTGAGGGTCTGCCCCGGCGGATAAATGCCGTTTTCCATCATGAACTTCTGAACGGCCGCCTGGCCGCCGGCGTCGAGCTTGATCTCCATCACCAGGTCGTCGGCGTTGGCGAGGACCTGGTCAAAGCGGGCGGTGCGCCATTTGGCGCCGGGTTTCAAGAGATGCATGGAGCCAAACAGGTGCACTGTGGACGTGCCGTTTTCGATCGACCACAGCGCCGGGCCGGTCATCGTCGCAGCATCCTCGGCGAACGCCGGAACGCTGACCAGAAGCGCCAGCCCGACCGCAACCGTGCGCGCGGTCGCCACAAAACCCCAAAGGAACTGTTTCATTGTTTTACTCCGCCGGTTCGAACTGTCGCGACCATAACCCGGGAAACCTTAATCCGCCATTTACAAGGGGATTTCGGTCTTGTCATCGCCGGGCAGAGGGGCTATAAGGCGCGCTCCAGAGTACCTTCGGGCGCTCTGACAAGGCGGGATGGCTCGCAAGGGCATGCCTCCCCCGCCATTTTGTGAATCAAGAAAAAGGATAGCAAAATGCCCAAGATGAAGACCAATAGCGGAGCGAAAAAGCGCTTCCGCCTCACCGCGAGCGGCAAGGTCCGCCGTCAGCAGGCCGGCAAACAGCACGGCATGATCAAGCGCACCAACAAGCAGATCCGTAATCTGCGCGGGACGACGCTGGTCGCCAAAGCTGACCAGGACAACATCAAAAAATATTTGCTGCCCAACGGATAAGGAGGCCGGACCATGGCTCGCGTCAAACGGGGCGTCACTGCGCACGCCCGTCACAAGAAAGTTACAGATCAGGCGAAAGGCCACTGGGGCCGCCGCAAGAACACCTTCCGCGCCGCGGTGCAGTCGGTGGAAAAATCGCTGCAGTACGCCTACCGCGACCGGCGGGTGCGCAAGCGCCAGTTCCGCGCGCTGTGGATCCAGCGGATCAACGCGGCTGCCCGGCTTCACGGCCTGACCTATTCGCGATTTATGAACGGGCTCAAGAAGGCCCAGATCGACCTTGACCGGAAGGTGCTTGCCGATCTCGCCGTTCGTGAGCCCGAAGCCTTCAGGGCTTTGGCTGAACAGGCGAACGCAGCACTTCAGTAGATGGTGAGGACGCGGCGCCCGGATGAGGCTGCCGCACTTCGCCGAAACCGGTCAGTTTTCGACAAAGGGCCTTGTCCTTCGTACAAGGCCCTTTTTCTATGACCTAAAGGCAGACGGAATATGAGCGACATTGAAACATTGGAAAGGCAGGTCCTGGATGCCGTGAACGCGGCGGCGGATGCCCGCGCCCTTGAAGAGGTGCGGGTCGCGGCGCTTGGCAAGAAGGGTAGTGTCAGCGGGCTTATGAAGCAGTTGGGCGGTATGTCGCCGGAGGAGCGCCAGACCCTTGGCCCTCTCTATAATCAACTCAAGGACCGGATCGCGGACGCTATTTCGGCGCGCCGCCAGGCGCTCGAAGATGCCGAGCTTGAAGCCCGCCTTGCGGCCGAGCGCATCGATGTGACCCTGCCGGCACGGCCCGAATCAATGGGCTCGATCCATCCGGTGAGCCAGGTCATGGACGAGATTATCGAGATCTTTGCCGAAATGGGCTTTGCGGTGGCCGAGGGGCCCGATATCGAGGACGACTGGTTCAACTTCACGGCGCTCAACATGGGGCCTGAACATCCCGCCCGGCAGATGCACGACACGTTCTATCTGGCGCCCGACGACACCGGCGCGCGCAAGGTGCTGCGAACCCACACCTCGCCGGTGCAGATCCGCACCATGAAGGCCGGCGAGCCGCCGTTCAAGGTGATTGCGCCCGGGTGCACCTACCGCAGCGACTCGGACGCCACCCACACACCCATGTTCCATCAGGTCGAGGCGCTGATGGTCGACCGCGACACCCATATGGGCCACCTCAAGGGCTGCATCGAGACCTTCTGCAAGGCGTTCTTCGAGGTCCAGGACGTCCGCATGCGCTTCCGGCCGAGCTATTTTCCGTTCACCGAACCCTCGGCGGAGGTCGATATTGCCTGCACCTTCAAGGGCGACGAGATTGTCTTCGGCGAGGGCGACGACTGGCTCGAGATTATGGGCTGCGGCATG
This sequence comes from uncultured Alphaproteobacteria bacterium, assembly GCA_963746725.1. Lineage (GTDB taxonomy): Bacteria > Pseudomonadota > Alphaproteobacteria > Sphingomonadales > Govanellaceae > J090. The sequence goes on from CAVVCF010000011.1 coordinate 164,087, forward strand.
GTCAACCCGCGGGTGCTTGAGAATTCAGGCGTCGATTCCACCCGGTATCAGGGTTTTGCCTTCGGCGCCGGAATCGACCGGCTCGGTATGCTCAAATACGGCATTCCGGATCTGCGGCAGTTCTTCGAGTCCGATTTGCGCTGGCTGCGCCATTACGGCTTCTCGGCGCTTGATTTGCCCACTCTTGCGACCCGAGGTGTCCGATGACAAGAGGGGGGGTCCGATGAAATTTACCCTGGGCTGGCTCAAGGAGCATCTCGACACCGAAGCCACCCTCGACGAGGTGGTGGACAAGCTGACCGCGCTTGGCCTTGAAGTGGAAGAGGTCATTGACCCGGCGGCGCGGCTCGCGCCCTTTATCGTGGCCGAGGTGGTCTCCGCCGAACAGCACCCGAACGCTGACCGGTTGCGGCTCTGCAAGGTGAACACCGGTGCCGAGACCATCCAGGTGGTCTGTGGTGCGCCCAACGCGCGGACCGGCATGAAGGGCGTGTTTGCGCCGTCGGGATCCTATATCCCGGGCAGCGACATGACCCTGAAGCCCACCGAAATTCGGGGCGTTGCGTCCCAAGGCATGCTGTGTTCCGAGCGCGAGCTGGAGCTGTCCGACGATCACGAGGGCATCATCGAGCTCGCCGCCGACGCGCCGGTGGGCGAATCTTACGCCCGCTATGCCGGTCTGGACGATCCGGTGATCGAGATCGCCATTACACCCAATCGCCAGGATTGCCTCGGCGTCTACGGCATTGCTCGCGACCTGGCGGCCGCCGGGCTCGGCACACTCAAGGCGGGGGCGGTAGAACCGGTGCCGGGCGCGTTCAAAAGCCCGCTCGGCGTCACCATCGACCCGTCCGGGGCGGACATCTGCCCGCTGTTTGTCGGGCGCACTATCCGCGGGCTCAGGAACGGCCCAAGTCCGGCCTGGATGCAGGCCCGGCTTATCGCCATCGGTCTCCGGCCGATATCGGCGCTGGTCGATATCACCAACTATGTGATGTTCGACCGCGGGCGGCCCCTGCACGTCTATGACGCCGACAAGGTCTCGGGCGGGATTATCGTGCGCTCAGCCAAGGACGGCGAGACCTTCCTCGCGCTCGACGGCAACGAATACAGCATGAGCGCGGGTATGTGCGCCATCGCCGACGAGGCCCGTGCGCTCGGCCTGGGCGGTATTATGGGCGGCGAAGAATTGGGCTGCACCGACGGGACCGTCAACGTGATGGTGGAATCCGCCTGGTTCGACCCTGTGCGCACGGCGGCGGCGGGTCGAACGCTTGGGCTCGAAAGCGACGCCCGCTACCGGTTCGAGAGGGGCGTGGACCCGGCGTTCACCGTTTCCGGCATGGAACTCGCCACCCGCCTGATCCTGGATATCTGCGGTGGCGAGGCGAGCGACGTGGTGGTCGCGGGCGATGAACCGGACACGTCCAAGAACGTGGCCTTCCGGCCCGAACGGGTGAGAGAACTGGGCGGTCTTGATGTTCCGGCGAAGGAGTCCGCGGCGATCCTTACAGCGCTCGGCTTTGACGTCGCCGGCAGCGCCTCGCCTCTTGAGGTCGGCGTGCCGAGCTGGCGGGCCGACATCGATGGCGAGGCCGACCTGGTGGAGGAGGTGCTCAGGGTCAAGGGGTATGACGAAATCCCTGCCGTGCCCGTCGCCAAAGGCAGCCTGAGCGAGACCTATCTGACCGGCCACCAGAAACGGACCCGCATGGCCAAACGCGCGGCAGCCGAACGCGGCCTCAATGAGGTGGTGAGCTGGTCGTTCCTTGGGTTTGCCGAGGCCCGGCTCTTTGGCGGGGGTGCTGACCGGCTGCGGATCGACAACCCGATCAACGCCGAGATGAATGTCATGCGGCCGAACCTGCTGCCCAACCTGATTGCGGCGGTGGGGCGCAATGTGGACCGTGGCTTCCGCAACCTGGGCTTGTTTGAGGTTGGCAACCAGTTTGCCGACGATACACCCGAAGGCCAGGCCCTGGTTGCTGCCGGCGTGCGCCGCGGCAATACGGCGGAACGGCACTGGGCGGTCGAGAGTACTCCTGTGGATGCGTTCAATGCCAAAGCTGACGCCCTTGGCGTTCTGGCGGCCTGCGGCGCACCCGTGGACAACCTGCAAACAGCGGCCGAGGCCCCGGACTGGTATCACCCCGGCCGCTCGGGCGTGCTCCGTCTCGGTCCCAAGGTGCTTGCCATCTTTGGCGAGATTCACCCCCGTGTGCTAAAGGCCCTGGATGTAACCGGCCCTGCGGTCGGTTTCGAGGTGTTCCTCGACGCCATTCCGTTACCCAAAGCCAAGAGCGGGCGCTCCCGGGGGCCCTTGAAGGCCTCTGATTTCCAGACGGTCGATCGTGATTTCGCTTTTGTCGTCAAGCGGACCGTTCCGGCCGAAGAGCTGTTGAGAACAGTGCGCGGGGTCGACAAGGCGCTCATTCGCGATGTCAGCGTGTTCGACGTCTATGAAGGCGAGGGGATCGGAGCGGACGAAAAGTCCGTGGCAATCCGGGTCCGTCTCCAGGCCGATGACCGCACCCTCACCGACAAGGAAATCGAAGCCGTCGCGGCGAAGATCGTGGACGCCGTGGTTAAGCGGACCGGTGGTTCCTTAAGGTCCTGACAATATTTACGATTTCTTTTCCATTTTTTCCTAGAAATGGAACAAGGGAGCGTGTGTGTTGCATCGTCCAGCCTACGGGGGTGCGGCCCTTTCGGGAATAATCCCGCGCTTTCAGCAGGTTCGCTGGCGGGGATGGGGATGACGGCCGCTTCGAAAGATGTGAAGGTTCCTCTCAAGACCAGGCTTAAAGTCTGGTGGGAGGGCTATGACATGGATGATGTGGAAGCCCGCCTGCGCGCCATTGAGAGCCGTCGTGCGGAGGCTGAACCTGTGGCTGCCCCCGTCAATGATCCGCCACCTGCCGTCGACCAGGATTTGCCGGTCAATCCCTGGGACGATAAGCGCATTGAGGTGGCCCAGTATATCTGGGGCGAAGGCTACTGCGGTCCGGGCGGCCCGGACCATATCGTCGGCATGTCCAAGCTTCTCGCCCTGTCGCCCAAAATGAGCGCGCTTGTGATTGGCGCGGGGCTTGGTGGGCCGTCGCGGGTGCTGGCCCAGGAATTCGGAGTCTGGATCACAGGCGTCGAGGGATCCGACAAGCTCGCGGCCGCCGGCATGGAGCTTTCCATCAGGCACGGCATGGCCAAAAAAGCGCCGATCCGTGCTTTTAACGCGGAGGAGCCTGAGGACTTCGAGCGCAATTTCGACCGCGCTTTCGCCAAGGAGGCGCTCTACACGGTTCAGAACAAGAAAGGGCTGATCAAGCAGATCGGCAAAAGCCTGAAGTCTGACGCGCTCTTTCTGATTACTGACTTTTTCCTCGCCGACGGCGGAAAGGCCGCCGCCGAGGAAGTGCGCAACTGGAAAGAAAAAGAGGCGCCAACGCCTTACCTCACCACCGCTGAAGACGTGATCGACATGCTCGAGGCCAGCGGGTTTTCAATCCGCGTCAACGAGGATATCTCCGACCAGTACATCTCGATGATCTCCAAGGCCTGGGCCGACGCTGACAAGGTTGTCGCCCACCTGATGGCGCAGGGCGAAGACGGCAAGCAGCTTGTCGACGTCCTGATGCATGAGGCCGAGCACTGGTCCGACCGCTCCAAATTGCTGGAACAGGAGTTCCTGCAGATTTACCGGATTCTGGCGGTCAAGAAGGCAAGCAAAACACTCTCCGACTGGTAGGCGCGTCCACAGCCACCTTGCCTCTCGAATCTCTCTGGAAGCTGCGCTTTTTCGATGGTACAAGCGCGGCCATGACAGAGCTCAGCCATATCCGCAACTTCGCGATCATCGCCCATATCGACCACGGAAAGTCCACCCTTGCCGACCGCTTGATCCAGGTCTGCGGCGGGCTGACCACCCGTGAGATGCGCGAACAGGTGCTCGACTCCATGGAGCTTGAGCGCGAACGCGGCATCACCATCAAGGCCCAGACCGTGCGGCTTGAGTACAAGTCCGATGATGGCGAGACCTATGTACTCAACCTGATGGACACGCCGGGTCATGTGGATTTCGCCTATGAGGTCAGCCGCTCGCTCGCGGCCTGCGAGGGCTCGCTTCTGGTGGTCGACGCCAGTCAGGGGGTCGAGGCCCAGACCCTCGCCAACGTCTATCAGGCGATCGACAACGACCATGAGATTATCCCGGTCCTCAACAAGATCGACTTGCCCGCTGCCGAGCCGGAGCGGGTGCGCCAGCAGATCGAGGATGTGATCGGACTTGATGCTTCGGGCGCCATATTGGCCTCGGCCAAGACCGGGCAGGGCATCAAGGACGTGCTCGAAGCGCTGGTCCACCGCCTGCCGGCTCCGCAAGGTGACAGGTCCGCCCCCCTGAAGGCGCTGCTGGTCGATAGCTGGTACGACGCCTACCTCGGCGTGGTGGTGCTGGTCCGCATGGTCGACGGGCGTCTCAGGAAGGGCATGAAGATCCGGATGATGGCCGCCGGCAGCACCCATACGGTGGAGCGGGTCGGCGTCTTTACCCCCAAGCACAAGGTGATTGACGAACTCGGCGCCGGCGATATCGGCTTTTTCACCGCCGCCATCAAGGAAGTGGCCCAGACCAATGTGGGCGATACCATCACCGAAGAGGGCCGCCGGACCGCGAAACCTTTCCCCGGCTTCAAGCCGACCCAGTCCGTGGTGTTCTGCGGCCTGTTTCCGGCCGACGCCGCCGACTATGACCACCTGCGTGAAAGCCTGCAGAAGCTCCGCCTCAACGACGCCAGCTTCGAGTTCGAGCCCGAATCCTCGGCCGCGCTTGGCTTCGGCTTCCGTTGCGGTTTCCTCGGCATGCTTCATCTCGAAATCATTCAGGAGCGTCTGTCGCGGGAGTTCGACCTCGACCTCATCACCACCGCGCCGAGCGTGATCTACAAGATCCATCTGACGGACGGGTCGGTGAAGGAGCTTCACAATCCGGCCGACATGCCCGACCCGGTCCGGGTGCAGGAGATCGAGGAGCCGTGGATCAAGGCCACCATTCTGGTGCCTGATGACTTTCTCGGCGCGGTTCTCAGCCTGTGCCAGGAAAAGCGGGGCGAGCAGCTTGACCTGACCTATGCCGGGTCGCGGGCCATGCTGGTCTATCGTCTGCCCCTGAATGAAGTGGTCTACGATTTCTACGACCGGCTGAAATCGATCAGCCGGGGGTACGCCAGCTTCGACTACCAGATGGATGAGTACCGGGTGGGCGATCTCGTCAAGATGTCCATTCTGGTCAATGCCGAGCCGGTGGATGCGCTTTCAACCATGGTTCACCGCTCCCAGTCCGAGGCCCGCGGGCGGGCGCTGTGCGAACGGCTGAAGGACCTGATCCCGCGCCAGCTCTTCAAGATCCCGATCCAGGCGGCGATTGGCGGCAAGGTGATCGCGCGCGAGACCATCAGCGCCATGCGCAAGGACGTGACCGCCAAATGCTACGGCGGCGACGTCACCCGCAAACGCAAGCTCCTGGAAAAGCAGAAGGCCGGGAAGAAACGTATGCGCACCTACGGCAAGGTGGAGATTCCCCACGATGCCTTTATCGCCGCATTGAAGATGGGCAAGGACTGAGAGGAAAGAGCCGCCCTTCCGGCCAGTCGTCAGCTCCTTTCCATTACCTCTCCCTTGATGGGAGAGGTCGGCCGCCGGCGTCAACGGCGGCGGACGGGTGAGGGTGACTTTTGGCCCGCCCCCTCACCCTGGCCCTCTCCCACAAGGGGAGAGGGAAAAGGCGTGGGGAAAACCGGAGCGCGCACGGGGTAAAGAAAGATCGAACGGTCGCCCGTTTCGTTCCCTGCTCCTCAGAGCACCACGCCCTTGCGCCGGTGCCGGCGTGGGCGCAGGAACAGCAACCCGCCAATGACGCCGAACGCGATCCATGCCGGGCAGCCAAGCACCCAGAGCGCGACCGGGTCCCACAGCCAGGAAATCGGCGTTCCCATGAAGGCGTGCTCGATGCCGATGAAGCTTTTCGCATGAAACTGTTGCCAGAGGTCGCTCAGCGTCAGGGCGTCATATCCGCCTTCTCGTATGCTGATCAGGACTTCCGCCCCCAGCGCGGTCAGCGCCAAGGTCACGAAAATCCACGCCAGGATCCGTGCAATCACAGCCTTTCCTTTCCGCACCCCCGGATCCCGTGCCCCTTCGCAAGCCGTGGCCTATTCTATCCGAATCTGGCGAGGACAGCAAAAGAAACACGTTCGAGCGATTAACCATATTCGCAGGTCTTGCGTGCAACGCGCCAATCAGTATAGTGCCGGGATTGCAGCGATACGCCTACGGATAAAGGAGGGGTGGCCGAGTGGTTTAAGGCGCACGCCTGGAAAGCGTGTTGGGGTGGAAGCCCCTCGTGAGTTCGAATCTCATCCCCTCCGCCATCACGTCGGAAACGATATTTGAAAGGGTCCTGCGGTTGAAACTGGGTTCCTCGCGACGACGGGAAAGCAAACGGCGCCGGCAGCGCCTGCTCCTTGGCCTGATCAAATGGGCGTTCCTGCTGGGGCTCGTGCTGGCGGCCGGCATTTATGCCTGGTACACCGGATCGAGCGTGGCCCGGCGTGAGGTCAGCGACCTTTCCGCGCGCAACGACCAGCTCAACAAGCAGGTCGGCGCGCTCCAGCAGCAGGTGGCCGAGACCAAGGGCCAACAGGCGGCTCTTGAACAGCAGTTGCCGAGCGACAAGGAGCAGAAAATCCTGGTCCTGGTGCGCAAACGGATCGCCGACGGTGTTGCGCCCGAGCGGCTGGCCGAGGTGGTCGGGGCAGCCACCCCCGACCAGCATTGCGCGGACACGCCTGAAAGCAAAAGATTCCGCGTGCGCACGCCGGTGTCCGACCCGACCGGGTCGGCGGCCACGTTTGCTGACGCCACCATCACCGTGACGGCGGAGGGCACGCCGACCATGGATGAAAACGGCCGTCCCGAAGCCTGGTTCGACCCGGACAAGCCGGTCACGGTGACCTTCCTGCACGTCAACGGCACGGTCAGCCGGGCCGAGGGCATGTTGCCGCTGACCCACGCCGTTGCCGTGGGAGACACCGAATACCGCTTTCAGGTGGCCGCCGGGGTCCGCAGTTTCGTCGTGGTTTCCATGGACCGCTGCGCCTATCCGTAGCTTCTATTTCTCCCGCGTCGCTTCCTCGTAGCGTGCGCCTTCGATCCATTCCCGCATGGCGGCAAGCTCCATGATATGGCGGGTATAGGCCGCCACCGTGGGCGACAGGGGCGCCTGGTATGTCACGAACCGGGTCACCACCGGCGCGAACATGGCGTCGGCGATGGTGAAGCCGCCAAACAGGAACGGTCCGCCCTTGGGCGCGGCGAGGCAGGTCTCCCAGATTTCGTGGACCCGGGCGATGTCGCGCGCGAGCCCCTCGGTCATCTCCGGCGTCTCGTGGCGGGCCAGAATGTCCACGGGCATGTCGTTGCGCAGGTCGGGAAAGCCGGCATGCATTTCCGCCGAAATGCTGCGGGCGTAAGCGCGGGTGGCGCGATCCCCCGGCCAGAGCGCGAGATTGGGGAACGATTCCGCCAGATATTCGAAAATAGCCATGGTGTCCCAGATAACGAGATCGTCATCTTTGAGCACCGGCACCTTGCCCGAGGGCGAATGCTCGAGACAGCGCGCCCGCGTGTCGGGCTGGCGAAGCGTGACGTTCTGTTCCTCGAAATGGATACTGTGGTGTTTGAGCACGATCCACGGCCGGAGCGACCATGACGATGTGTTCTTGTTGCCGACGACGAGGGTGAGCATAGCGATTTTGTCTCTCCACATTTGGGTCGGGCCCCTGTATCACAAATAGAGCGAATCACAAATGCAGGCTGCATGGTGAGCCAGCAAGAATAGCACGAGAGGAAACCGGTGCCCGAGTTCATCGTTGCCAAGCCCGACAAGACCACGGTTCCCATTCATATCGTGCCGGCGGCGGAATTCGCGACCTGGCGGGACGGGCAGCCCAAACGGGTCCAGCGCTGGGCCGATTCGCACAAATTCGAAGGGCGCAAGGATCAAGTGCTGGTGGTTCCGGGCGGCGATGGCGGGATCGGGGACGTGGTGCTGGGCGCGGGCGAGGGGCTGGCGGAGGCGGGCGACCCGTGGGCCTTCGCCAAATTGGCGGCGGGGCTGCCGCCTGGCTCGTATCGCATTGCGGGCCCGCTGTCGGAGGCCGCCGGGTACCATGCGGCGCTCGGCTGGAGCCTGGAGCAGTACCGGTTCGTCCGCTACAAAAGCGACGAGCCGGCGCGGGAGGCGCGCCGGCTGGTGGCGCCGAAGGGCCTCGACGGTCTGCGGCTCGACCGCGTCGTTGCCGGCACATCGTTGGTGCGCGACCTCATCAATGTGCCGACCAGCGACTTAGGCCCGGCGGAGCTCGAGGATGCGGCGCGGGACGTGGCGGGCCGGTTTGGAGCGACGGTTCGCACGGTCGAGGGCGAGGCGCTGCTCGCCGGGAACTTGCCGCTGATCCACGCCGTGGGCCGGGCCAGCGACCGTGCGCCGCGGCTGATTGACATGACCTGGGGACCGGCGAATGCGCCGCGGGTGACGCTGGTCGGCAAGGGCGTGTGTTTCGACACCGGCGGGCTCGACATCAAGCCGTCTTCGGCGATGAGGCTGATGAAGAAGGATATGGGCGGGGCGGCCCATGCGCTGGCGCTTGCCCAGATGGTCATGGACGCGGGGCTCGAGGTGCGGCTGCGCCTACTGATTCCGGCGGTGGAGAACAATGTGTCGGGCAATGCCTACCGGCCGGGCGATATCCTTAGAAGCCGCAAGGGGATCACGGTGGAGGTCGACAACACGGACGCCGAAGGCCGTCTGGTGCTGGCGGACGCCTTGGCGCTGGCAGCCGAAGACGAGCCCGACCTTGTGGTCGACTTTGCGACACTGACCGGGGCGGCGCGGGTTGCGCTTGGCGCCGACATCCCGCCGTTTTTTACCGACAGTCACGAGCTCGCCCGGCAGCTCGCCGACCTGTCGGTGGCCGAAGCCGAGCCGGTATGGAGATTACCGCTGTGGATGCCCTATATGGATGACCTTAAAAGCAAAGTGGCCGACATGGTCAATTCGGCGACCTCGGGATTTGCCGGCGCTATCACGGCAGCGCTCTTCCTCAAGCGATTTGCCGGCGATGCGACACGCTGGATTCACCTGGACGTCTACGGCTGGAACAAGGCCAATCGGCCTGGCCGGCCGGCCGGCGGCGAGGCCATGGCGCTGAGGACGGTTTATCGATTGATTGAGACGCGCTACGCTAGGACAAATCCATAACCCAAGGGAGGCGCAAGATACCTGATCCCCGTTTGACGCCGGCCCGGCCGGATCTTGCGGCCGACCATCTGGAAGGCACGGTGTCCGCGCGGCGCTTCGTCACGGGCGTGGCGCGGCAGGTCACGACGGTCCGCGCGCCGCTCACCGCCCGGCCCGACCATGCATCACCACTCAGTACCGAGCTTCTGCTGGGCGAGACCTTTACCGTTTATGACGACGACGGCGCGTGGTCCTGGGGGCAGGCGGACGCCGACGGCTACGTGGGCTATGTGCCAACCGCAATGCTGAGGGCGGATCCCATGCTGCCGACCCACCGCGTGTCGGCGCTTTCAACCCACATCTATCCCGAACCCGATCTCAAGTCCCGCCCGCTGGCGGCCGTCTATATGGGATCGCTGGTGGCAGCCGTGGCGGCAGAGGTGCAAAACGGATTTGTCCCGCTCATCACCGGTGGCTGGATTTTTGGCTACCATCTGGTGGCGATGGGCGAGGCCTGGGGCGAGCCGCTCGGGATAGCGAAAGCCTTTCTGGGCGCGCCGTACCTCTGGGGCGGGCGCACGGCGGTGGGCATTGACTGTTCCGGGCTGGTGCAGGCGGCACTTCTGGCGGCGGGACTTTCCTGCCCGCGCGACACCGACATGCAGGCGGATGATCTGAGGGCGCGGCTACCCGCCGACAGCGCGCCGGAGGCAGGCGACCTGGTGTATTTTCCTGGCCACGTGGGCTTCATGGTGGACGGGACCAATCTGCTCCATGCCAACGCCACGCATATGGCGGTGACCATCGATCCACTGGCCGATGTGATCGCTATCGTAAAACGGGATACGACCAAGCCGCCGGTGACCTGCGTGGTCCGGCTCGCCACAACGTAGCGATCAAAAAAGGCGGCCGCCGCGAGACGCCCGCCTTTCTGGTAAATCTGTGTCGGCTTATTTGGTGGGCGCGTCTTTCGCTGCGGCGTCTGCCGCCGGTTTCGCCGCCCCGGCTTCGGGCGTCGCCGGTTTCGCCGCGCCGTCGGCACTTGCGCCGGCAGCGTCCGCAGCGGGTTGGTCAGCCGGCGCTTCCACCTTTGGCAGCGGGAGCGGGTTGTCGCTCTGCTGATTGAGGTAGGCAATCACGTCGGCGCGCTCCTCAGGCTTCTTGATCCCGGCAAAGGCCATCTTGGTGCCGGGAATGAAGTCTTTCGGGCTGTTGAGCCAGTGGAACAGATTGTCGAAAGTCCAGGTGCCGCCGTGATTTTTGACGGCGTCCGAATAGTTGAAGTCGGCGCGGTGTGCGATCTTCGCCCCCACAACGCCATGCAGGTTCGGACCGATCTTGTTGCCATCGGCCGGATTATCGCTATGACAGGCCTCACACTTTTTGAAGATCCGCGCGCCTTTGTCTACCGAGGCATCGGCCAGCAATACCGGCAGCGGTGTTGCCTTCGGTTGTTCCTTGGCGGTCTTGGTCCCTGTATCCGCTTCCTTGACGCCTTCGACAACGTAGACGTTTTTCTTCAGCGGTTCCTTGTGGAATAGAGAGTGGCTGGTGATGTTGATTACCATGATCACAAGCACGGACGCCAGAACCGCGCCTATGACCTTGTTCCATTCAAAAGAGTCCAAAACTCTTCCCCCACTGCCTGTCGTTAATGCCCAAAACTAATTGCCCAGAGGACGGGGCGGACAATAGCGTCAACTTGTGGCCTGACGCAAGTCCGAAAACGGCGCTAATTGGGGCCAGACCTCGTGCATTGACAGGTTGGGACGCCCGGTCGATACTCGCGGCCGTTTTTGTGCCCTTGATCCGAGGATACCCATGCATGGCAAACGCCGCAGCCGATAGTGAGCCAATCACTGATCCGGACAAGACGGTCGCCTTCCAGGGCGAGCCGGGTGCGTACTCTCATCTCGCCTGTCGTCAGGTTTTTCCGGATATGGCGGCGCTGCCCTGCGCCACCTTCGAGGACGCCTTTTCGGCGGTGGAAGACCATCGCGCGCGCTACGCCATGATTCCCATCGAAAATTCGGTGGCCGGGCGGGTCGCCGATATTCACTTGCTGCTGCCCGAAGCCGAGCTTCATTTCGTTGGCGAGCACTTTCTCAGGGTCAACCATCATCTGCTGGCGCCCAGGGGCGCGAGCCTGAAGACCCTCAAGCGGGTGATGAGCCATGTCCAGGCGCTCGGTCAGTGCCACGATACCTTGCGCCGGCTTGGCCTCAAGCCGGTGGTCCATGCGGATACCGCGGGGGCGGCGCAGCGCGTCGCGGAACTGAACGACCCCGGTATCGGCGCCATCGCGTCGTCGCTCGCCGGTGAGATTTACGGTCTCGAGTCGCTGATGGCGGACGTGGAGGACGCGGCGCACAACACCACGCGCTTTGTGGTCATGGCGCGCGAGCCGGTAGCGCCCGACCCTGCAAACGGCCCCAGTATGATCAGTTTCATTTTCCAGACCCGGAACGTGCCCGCGGCGCTTTACAAGGCGCTTGGCGGCTTTGCCACCAACGGCGTCAACATGACGAAGCTTGAGAGCTATCAACTCGAGGGCAGTTTCAGCGCCTCCCGGTTCTTTGCGGATATCGAAGGCCACCCGGCCGACGAGAGCGTGCGGCTTGCCATGGAGGAGCTCGATTTCTTCACCAGCGACATGCGCGTTCTCGGCGTCTATCCGGCGCATCCCTATCGCTGGGACAAGGGGTAGGGCTCAAACCAAGCAAAAGCCGCCCTGTTGAAGGGCGGCTTTTCGTAAAGCTGATGGCTGTGAGCGCTATTTGTTGGGGGCCAGAACCATGATCATCTGGCGGCCTTCAAGCCTTGGGAAAGCTTCGACCTTGGCGACGTCCGTGGTGTCACTCTCCACCCTTTTGAGCACGTCGAGGCCCAGTTCCTGGTGCGCCATTTCGCGTCCCCGGAACCGCAAGGTCACCTTGACCTTGTCGCCGTCTTCAAGGAATTTCTGAATGTTCCGCATCTTCACGTCATAGTCATGCGTATCGATGTTCGGACGCATCTTGATTTCCTTGACGTGAATGACCTTCTGCTTCTTGCGCGCCTCGTTCTCTTTTTTCTGCGCCTGGTACTTGTACTTGCCATAATCCAGGATCTTGCAGACCGGCGGTTCCGCCGTTGGCGAAACTTCCACGAGATCGAGACCGGCGCCTTCCGCCCGGCTTATCGCATCATCTATACCGACAACGCCAACCATCTCGCCATTTTCATCCACAAGGCGAACCTGGCTGTTGTCGATCTGGTCGTTAACTCTGGGCCCCTCTTGCTTGGGCGGGCCACCCATTGGTCGTCTACGTATGAACTTAGCTCCTTATCAATGACCTTGACGCGTCCGGATCAATTCCGGTTTCGGCGGCGTGCGAAGGCCGTGCCATCCGTTTCGTTCCCTCACAGTCACGCTGCTTCAGTGCAACATAACGCAATAACGCCGGCAATCGCAATCACCAGCGAATATAAAAGAGCGTATGCCGTCATGCTGGCGGCGCCGCTTCCTCTCTAAGTCTATTCACGGCTTCGTCAAGCGCAAGCGTTTCTTGCCGCTCGGCCCCGAGCCGGCGGATGGAAACGGTGCGGTTTTCGCCTTCACGCCCGCCCACAACGAAAAGACAAGGCACCTTGGCATGGGAATGTTCCCGGACCTTGTAATTGATCTTCTCGTTCCGGATATCCAGTTCCGCCCGAATTCCCGCCGCTCTGAGCGCATCGACAGCACCTCCCGGGCATAGTCGTCGGCATCGTTAGTGATGGTGGCGACCACGGCCTGCACGGGCGCGAGCCAAAGCGGCAGCTTGCCTGCGTAATGTTCGATCAGGATCCCGATGAAGCGCTCGAACGAGCCCAGAATCGCCCGGTGCAGCATGACGGGGCGGTGTTTGGCGCCGTCGACGCCGATATAAACCGCATCGAGTCGCTCGGGCAGGACAAAATCCACCTGGTGGGTGCCGCACTGCCAGTCCCGGCCGATGGCGTCGGTGAGCACGAATTCGAGCTTGGGACCGTAGAACGCGCCCTCTCCGGGGTTCAGCTCCACATCGAGCCCGATCGCGTTAACGGCGTCCATCAGGGCTTTCTCGGCCTTGTCCCAGACCTCGTCCGACCCGGCGCGCACCGGCGGCCGGTCGGAGAATTTGACCCGCACGTCCTCGAAGCCCAGGTCCTTGTAGATCTCCATCAGCAGGTTACAGAATACTTCCGTTTCCGACGTGATCTGGTCTTCGGTGCAGAAAATATGGGCGTCATCCTGAACGAAGGCGCGCACCCGCATCAGGCCGTGAAGCGCGCCCGACGGTTCGTAGCGGTGGCACGAGCCGAATTCCGCCATCCGGAGCGGCAGGTCGCGATAGGAATGTGTGCGCTGGTTGAACACCTGGACATGGCAGGGACAATTCATCGGTTTGACCGCGACGGTGCGCTCGTCCGCGGTCTCCGCCGAGTAGATATGCTCGCCAAATTTTTCCCAGTGGCCGGATTTTTCCCAGAGCGTGCGGTCCACCAGTTGCGGCGTGTTCACCTCGCGGTAGCCGGCTGCGTCCTGTTTGCGGCGGATATAGCCCTGAAGCGCGGTGTAGATGGTCCAGCCCTTGGGGTGCCAGAACGGCATGCCGGCGGCCTCTTCCTGGAAATGAAAGAGGCTCATTTCCTTGCCGAGACGGCGGTGGTCGCGTTTTTCCGCTTCCTCAAGGCGCGTGAGGTAAGCCTTGAGCGCCTTCCTGTCGCCCCAGGCGGTGCCGTAGATGCGCTGTAGCATCTCGTTTTTCGAATCGCCCCGCCAGTATGCGCCGGCCACCGACATCAGCTTGAACGCGTCGCCCAGTTTGCCTGTCGAGGGCAGGTGGGGGCCGCGGCACAGGTCGATGAAGTCGCCCTGGCGATAGAGCGAGATATCCTCGCCCCGGGGGATGGCCTCGATAATCTGAGCCTTGTAATGCTCGCCAAGTTTCTGGAAGAACTCGATGGCGTCTTCACGCTTCCACACTTCCCGTGTGATAACCTCGTCACGTTCGACGATTTCGCGCATGCGGGCTTCGATGACCTCGAGGTCCTCGGGCGTGAACGGCTCATCGCGCGAAAAGTCATAATAAAAGCCGTTCTCGATGGCCGGACCGATGGTGACCTGGGTTTCGGGGAACAGCTCCTTGACCGCTTCGGCCATGACATGGGCGGCGTCATGGCGCAGCAATTCAAGGGCCTCATCGTCACGTGCGGTTATGATGGCGACCGCGGCGTCCTGCGCGATGGTCCGGGTCAGATCCATGATCTCGCCGTCAACCCGCATGGCGAGCGCGGCCTTGAGGAGACCGGGGCCGATATCACCGGCGATCTGTTCGCCCGTCACCGGCCCGTCATAGTGCTTGACGCTGCCGTCGGGCAGCGTGATCGCAATTGCGCTTTTTGCTTCGGCTTTTGCCATCTTATCCATTGCCAGGGTTCAGTGTCTTTAAGCGGGAAAGTAGAGGGATTCTGGCCGCCTGTCAAGCGTCGGCGGGTTGATCGGTCAGGCTGCGGTAAAGCGCCAGTGTTTCCTCGACCATGCGATCAAGCGAATACCCCCGCGCGATTTGTGCCCGCGCCGACATGGCCAGGTCTTCCCGGTCCGCCGGGGAAAGCGACAGCGCCTGCCGGATTGCAGCCGCCACCGCAGTGTTGTCCGTGGGCGGGGCGAGCCAGCCGGTCTTGCCGGCGTCGATCAGTTCCGCCGCGCCCCCCCGGTCGCTCGCCACGATCGGGCGCCCCATGGCCAGCGCTTCGGCGGCGACCCGGCCGAACGCCTCGGGCGCGATGCAGGGTGAGACCACCACGTCCGCCAGCATATAGGCGGCGGGCATATCTTCGCAGAAGCCGGCAAGACGCACCTTTCCCGCAAGGCCCTTGTCGGTAATGGCGGCCTCGACCTCGGCCCGATAGGCCGCGTCCAAAGTCTCGTCGCCAACCAGCAGGCAGAAAGAACGATAGTCGTTCATCCAGTTGGGTCAGCGCATCAATCAGCGCCAACTGGCCCTTGTCGCGCACAATCCGCGCCGGCGCCAGAATCACCGGGACGCCGTCGGGCAAAAGCCAGCGCTGGGCGAGCTTGATGAACCGGTCGGCCTTGATGGCGGCCGGGTTAAAGCGGGCGAGGTTGATCCCCGGTGGGATGGTCACGATACGGTCCGGCTCAATGCCATGGGTGTCCGCCAGCCGGCCGGCCACGTAATCCGAAACCGCGATCACGCGGTCGGCCCTGGCGATCGCCTTCATCAACGCGCTGTCCGGGCCGTTGTTCGCGTCCTCTAGCCCGTGGAAAGTGGTTACCAGCCTGGGTATTGGCCCGCTTGGCGGCCAAGGCGGCCAAGGCCGTGGTCGCCGGGCTGCGGGCGTGAATAACGGTGTAGCCGTCCCGCTTCAGGATACCGGCCAGTTTGAACGCGCGCCACCAGCGCAGGTAACGGGATGACCGGCTTCGGCCTTGAATTCAATGTGCTTGCCGCCGGACCGCAAAAGCTCCGGCACCAGCCGCCCGCCTTCCGAAACCACAAGCGCCCGGCCACCAGCCTTGACCACGCCAATCGCCATGTCGACCGCGCTGCGCTCGGTCCCGCCCTCGTCCAGCCCGGGCAGGATCTGGCACACCGCCAGCGGTTGGCAAGCCGGCAGATTTCCGTTAGAGGGCTCTAGAGTACGATTCATGACAAGGAATTCTCAGATGACCGAACAAAGGCCGCCACAGGAGCTCGCGCTTGAGGACGGTTCCATCATTGCCTACCACAAGGACGAAGGGAAGACACCTGGCGTGATATTCCTCGGCGGCTTTATGTCGGATATGACCGGCACCAAGGCCACCGCGCTCGAGGCCCATTGCCGGGCGCACGGCCGCGCTTTTATCAGATTTGATTACCGGGGTCACGGCCAATCGTCCGGTGAGTTCCGCGATGGCACCATCGGGGGTTGGCGCGACGACGCCGTTGCTGTCCTCGACACCGTGGCGGACGGGCCGCAAGTGCTGGTGGGCTCCAGCATGGGCGGCTGGATTGCTCTTCTGACGGCTCTTGTCCGACCGGAGCGGGTCGTCGGCCTCATTGGCATAGCGGCGGCGCCCGACTTCACCCGCGACCTGATGTGGGAAGGATATTCCGAAGACCAGCAGAGGACGCTCGAGACCCGGGGCTTTATCGAGGAGCCGTCGGACTATGGTGACGATCCCTACGTCATCACCTATCGGCTGATCGAAGAAGGGCGGGACCATATTCTGCTCGATCATCCGGTGCCGCTGACCTGCCCTGTGCGCCTGTTACAGGGCATGCAGGACCCGGACGTGCCATGGCGGACGGCGCTCAGGCTTGCCGACAGGCTTGAAAGCGAGGATGTCACGGTCACGTTGGTGAAAACCGGCGACCATCGCCTGTCGGAGCCTGCCGATATTGGGCGTCTTTACGCTGCGGTGGACGATCTATGCGCGTTCTGACGGGAGCGCTTCGAGGAGCGCCTTGAGCCCTTCGCGGTAGGTCGGATAGGCGAGCGTCACACCGAGCTCCTCCTTGATGCGGTCGTTGCGCACCCGCTTGTTGTCGGCATAGAAGCTCCGCGCCATGGGCGACAGATTGGCGTCTTCGAACGCGATTTCAGGCGGCGGCTCCACGCCGAGCAAGCTTGCCGCATAAGCGACCACATCCTGGGGCGGGGCGGCCTCATCATCGCAGACATTATAGACACTGCCCGGCGAGGGCTGCGCCATGGAAGCCCTGAGCACGCTCACGATATCGTCCACGTGAATGCGGGAGAACACCTGGCCCGGCTTGACGATGCGCCGCGCGGTCCCGGCGCCGAGATTCTCAAGCGGGTTGCGGCCGGGCCCGTAAATCCCGGCAAGCCGGAAGATATGCACGGGCAGGCCGTGCGCTTCATAAAGCGCCTGCCACGCCTGTTCTGCGGCGACTCGCCGGTCGCCCCGCGCCGTATTGGGGTCGACGCGGCGTTGTCTCGTCGACCCAGGCGCCGCCCTTGTCGCCGTAGACGCCGGTGGTGGAGAGGTAGCCGGCCCATTCGATATCGGCACGGGCTGCAAGGTCGTCGCCGAACGCGCGGGCGACCGGATCGCCGTCTGCGTCCGGCGGGATCGAGACCAGCACATGGCTCGCCGTAGCGAAGGCGGTGGGGTCAGGACGTTCCGTCTCGTTCATCAGGAAGGCGGTAATCCCTTCGGCCTCGAGGTCTGCCTGTTTTTCCGCCGACCGGCAGGTCCCGGCCACGTCCCAGCCCTGCCTGCCGAGTGCGCGGGCAAGGCGAAGGGCGCTGTAGCCGAGGCCGAAGCAGAACAACGTGCCGGTCATGATTTTGCCTTCAATATCGGTGATAGCGGTTGCATCGGGCGTTGCGGTCTTGCACTCTATCGCCCGTCCGCCAAGCCATCAAGAGAGCCGACCCGTACATGCGTTTGATCGTTGCCGTCCTTGTCCTCACCTTCGCCGCGCCTGCGTTCGCCCAGGACAACGCCACCCAGCACAAACCCACAACGCAAAAACCCGCGGAGCAGAAACCCGCTGAGTTCGGGGCCTCCTGCTCCGCCTGCTGCCCGGCACAA
Source organism: uncultured Alphaproteobacteria bacterium (assembly GCA_963746725.1). GTDB lineage: Bacteria > Pseudomonadota > Alphaproteobacteria > Sphingomonadales > Govanellaceae > J090. Next base: position 181,954 of record CAVVCF010000011.1, read on the forward strand.
CCCCTACGCCGGTCTCGCCCAGCCAGATGCCGTGCGCTACCGGGCCTGCATCGCCCGGACCGCGAGCAATCCGGAAGCGGCGCGCAAGGCGGCGGAGCTGTGGCTGACCAAGGAGGGCGGGGTGCCGGCCAAGCATTGCCTGGCGCTGGCGCTGATCGCGCTCAACAAGCCGGCCGAGGGCGCTCAGTGGCTCGAGGAAGCGGAACGCGACATGGCGGATCGCAAGGGGCTCGGCGCGGTCGGGGCTCAGGGCGGGCCCGGTCTTCAGGCGGCGCTCCTGTCGCAGGCAGCCAACGCCTGGATGATGGCGCAGGATTATGACCGCGCCTACAGCGCGCTCACCGACGCGCTCGCAGTGCTGCCGGTCGCCGACAAGGACAAGCGAATTGAGGTATTGAGCGACCGCGCCCGTGCGCTCGCGGCCCAGAACCGCTGGAAGGATGCCATCGGCGATCTGGGTTCGGCCATTGCGCTCGACGATAAACGGGTTGAGCTTTATGTGCTCCGGGCCACGGCATACCGCCGGCTGGGCGAGTTCAAGCTTGCGGATGCGGACCTGACCCGCGCGCTCGCGCTCGATGGCGACAACGCCGCAGCGCTTCTGGAGCGAGGGAACCTGAGGCGCTTCGAAGGGAACAATGAGGCCGCCCGGCAGGACTGGGAACGGGTGATCAAGCTGTATCCCGACAGCGACGAAGGCAAGCTCGCCCGCGACGACCTCTCCATTATGAAGGGCAATCCTTAAGCGTTATCATCCGCTGAGCCCCTTTGCCATTCACCGCGCACCATATCGTCACTTTCACGCGGCGCACGATCTGCTGCCAGGCGTTCAAAGTCGATGCGGGGCATCAGCTGGCCGAGCGCCCAGACCGCCATGGCGCGCACCAGCGGGGAGGAGTCGGCGAGAAGCCGTTCGACCACCGGCGCCAGCGCCATGTCGTCGCTGTTGCCGATGGCGATCAACACGTTGCGCACGAACCGGTCACGCCCCAGCCGCTTTACGGGGGAGCCTGAAAACAGCGCCCTGAAACCGGCGTCATCGAGCCGGGCGAGATCGGCGAGCGTCGGGGCTGCGAGCTCGGCGCGGGGATGGAGCTTTGCTTCATGTGCCGTTTGCGCGAATTTGTTCCACGGACAGACCGCCAGGCAGTCATCGCAGCCGTAGATGCGGTTGCCCATGGGTTTGCGGAACTCGACCGGGATATGGCCCTTGTGTTCGATGGTCAGGTAAGAAATGCAGCGCCGCGCATCCAGTTTGTAAGGGGCCGGGAACGCTTTTGTGGGGCACACGTCAAGGCACCGCCGGCAGCCTCCGCAGTGGTCGATCTCAGTCCCGCTGGGGTCCAGTTCAAGCGTGGTGAAGATCGCGCCGAGGAACGTCCAGGAGCCAAGCTCCCGGCTGACCAGATTGGTATGCTTGCCCTGCCAGCCGATGCCCGCGGCCTCCGCCAGCGGCTTTTCCATCACCGGCGCAGTGTCCACAAACACTTTGACCGCTCCGCCATGCTCGGCTTGAAGCCAGCGGGCCACGCGCTTGAGCTTCTTTTTGACCACATCGTGGTAGTCGCGGCCCAGCGCATAGACCGAAATAGTGCCTCGGGTCCGGCGTTCAAGCCGCGCCATCGGGTCGAGGTCGGTCCCGTAGTTGAGACCCAGCATGATGACGCTTCGCACCTCGGGCCAGAGCGCGGTCGGCGCGCGCCGCCGGTCGGCCTTCTCGGCCATCCAGATCATGTCGCCGGCCCAGCCCGCGTGCAAGAAGGCGTCGAGCCGCGCCCCGGCCTCGGGGATCGCATCGGCGGCGGCAATGCCGGCAAGGTCGAACCCTTCGCCGTGCGCCCGCGCGATGATCCGCTGAGTCAGATCATCGCCCGGTTTCACATCTGCCTTTTGCATGAGTCTCCGCCAATGCTATCGCGAGGCCCCCGAGTTCTCGTGGACGTCGTGACTCTAACCGACAATTTCGTCCGCCGTGAACCCCTGAAGATAGAGGATGGCAGTGAGATCGCCATGGCAGATCGCCACGTCGGCAGCGGCGGCGGCCTTGGGCTTGGCGTGGTAGGAGACGCCGAGACCGGCGGCCTCGATCATTGGAATGTCATTGGCGCCGTCGCCGATGGCGAGCGTTTCCTCGACGCTGAGTCCCCGCCCGACCCGGAATTCGTGGAGCGAGGCGAGCTTGGTCGAGGAATCCACAATCGGCTCGATCACGCGCCCGGTGAGCCGGCCATTGAAAATCTCCAGGCAGTTGGCGCGGTTGACCTGGAAGCCGGCAAGCGCCGAGACGCGTTCGGTAAAGAAGGTGAAGCCGCCCGAGACCAGAACGGTGAGCGCGCCCGCCTCGTTCATGGTCCGAATGAGGGCGCTCGCCCCCGGCGTCAGCCGGACACGCTTCCTGAACACCTGCTCAAGCACGTCCTCGGGCAGGCCTTCGAGCATGGCGGCGCGCTCCTTCAGCGCGGCGACGAAATCAAGCTCGCCGCGCATGGCGGCCTCGGTGATTTTGGCGACCTTGGCCTTGAGCCCGGCGAAGTCGGCGATCTCGTCGATGCATTCGACCGTGATAATGGTCGAATCCATGTCGGCGATCAGCAGCTTTCTGCGCCGCCCGTCCTGCGGCAGGACAGCAATATCGATGGGCGCGTCTATGAGTGCGGCGCGAAGCAGGTCCGCGGCCGTCGCCGGCTCGATCCCGTCGAAGTAAATGTCGGCCGCCACACCCAGCGCCAGCGGCCGCGCCTCCACGCCGCCGGCGCCGCCCGCCCGGAGCACGTCCACGCCGCGCGCCACAAGGTCATCATCCACCACCGGGCGGGCAGGATTGGCGATCAAAGTGGCGACGAGATCCATGGGTGCAAACTCCTTCCGCGATCCAACTTGCGGGGGGCCGTACGATCTTCCATAAAGATATTGTATGAACGGGGCAAGGTGCTGGTTAACGAATATGTTATGAAAAATAAAGTGATTTTCATTGCCGGACCGACCGCCGGCGGCAAGTCCGGATTGGCGCTGTGGCTCGCCGAACAGGCCAAGGGCGCGGTGATCAACGCCGACAGCATGCAGGTCTATCGGGAGCTGCGAGTCATCACCGCGCGGCCGAGTGCGGGGGACGAGGCACGCGTGCCCCACAAGCTTTACGGCTATCGTCCGGCAGCGGATAGTTTTTCGGCTGCCGACTGGGCGGCTGACGCGCGCCGCGCCATTGCGGAGACACTGGAGGAGGCGCGCCTGCCCATCGTGGTGGGCGGCACCGGGCTTTACTTTCGCACGCTGATCGAAGGTATTGCCGAGATCCCTGACATTCCGGACACCATCCGCGCCGAGGTGCGCAGCCTGGTCGAGGCGCAGGGGGCCGGCGCTCACGGCGTGCTCGCGGCGGAAGATCAGGAGATTGCCACGCGGATCAACCCCGGCGACCGCCAGCGCATTGCCCGGGCGCTCGAGGTCAGGCGCGCCACCGGCCGCTCGCTCCTCGATTGGCAGCGTGACGCCGCCGGCACCGGGCTTGAGACCGACCCATCGCTTGAGTTGGTCAAGACCGTCCTGCTGCCGCCCCGGGACGAAATCTACGCCCGCGCCGACGCCCGGCTCCGGTCCATGATCGAGGATGAAGATGCGCTTGCCGAGATTGCGGCGCTCGACGGGCTTGGGCTCGACCCCAGACTGCCGGCGATGAAGGCGCTCGGCGTGCCGGAGTTCCGCCGCACCCTTGCCGGGGACCTCGATAAGGAAGAGGCCACCCTGCGCGCGCAAACGGTCACCCGGCGTTACGCCAAACGGCAATTTACCTGGTTGCAGAATCAGTTTTCGGACTGGATTCAGGGCGACGCGCAATATTTGAAAAGTTTCTTTGCAAAAATATTTCCATTTATTAAATTTTAGAGGTTGACGTGGTAATTTTAATTTTCTAGCTTGCCCCCGCTCAGGCGAGTTAACTTGCTCGCCTGTTTTTTTCATGCCCCAAACAGGGGCGGTACGTGGAACAGGATCTGAAATCAGAGGTTACACAAAGAACCGAAAGACACGACGCAGGAAAGGATAGAGCAATGTCGTCACAGCAAATGAGTGGTGCGGAAATCGTCATCAAGGCCCTGGTGGACCTTGGTGTCGACGTCGTATTCGGGTATCCGGGCGGCGCTGTACTACCCATTTATGACGCGCTCTTTCAACAGAACAACCTTCGTCACATCCTGGTCCGCCACGAACAGGCGGCGCTTCACGCGGCCGAGGGCTATGCCCGCTCGACCGGCAAGCCGGGCGTTGCGCTGGTGACGTCGGGGCCCGGCGCCACCAATGCGGTCACGGGCTTGACCGATGCGCTGATGGACAGTATCCCGGTCGTCTGCCTCACCGGCCAGGTTGCCACGCACCTGATCGGCAACGACGCCTTTCAGGAAGCTGACACCGTCGGCATCACCCGGCCCTGCACCAAACACAATTACCTGATCAAGGACGTGAACGACGTCGGCCGGATCATGCACGAGGCGTTCTATATTGCCACCAACGGCCGGCCCGGCCCGGTGGTCGTTGACTTGCCCAAGGACATTCAGGTCGCTGAAGGCGCCTACACCAAGCCCGGCAAGGTCCAGCACCGCAGCTACCGCCCGCAAATCAAGGGTGAGCTCGGCCTGATCAAACAAGCCGTGGACCTGCTCGCCGGGGCCAAGCGGCCGATCATCTATTCCGGCGGCGGCGTGATCAATGCCGGTCCGGGCGCGTCGCAGCTGCTGCGCGAGCTTGTGCGGCTCACCGGCTATCCCATCACCAGCACGCTGATGGGGCTTGGCGCAGTACCGGCCCATGACAAGCATTTCCTCGGTATGCTGGGCATGCACGGCACGTTCGAGGCCAACAACGCCATGCATGACTGCGACGTTATGCTGTGTGTCGGCGCGCGCTTCGATGATCGGGTAACCGGGCGGATCGATGCCTTTTCGCCGGGTTCGACCAAGATCCATATCGACATCGACCGCTCCTCGATCAACAAGAACGTTCGGGTTGATCTCGGCATCGTTGGTGACGCGGGCCATGTGCTCGAAGACATCATCAAGGTATGGAAATCGAAGGCTTGCCGGCCGGATGAGAAGGCGCTGAAAGCCTGGTGGAAAAAGATCGAAGAGTGGCGGGCGCGCGACTGCCTCAAATACAAGGCGGACAAGAAGGTCATCATGCCCCAGTATGCGTTGGAGCGGCTTTATGCCCTGACCAAGGATCGCAAGCCCTATGTCTCCACCGAGGTTGGCCAGCACCAGATGTGGGCCGCGCAGTTCTATGGCTTCGACCAGCCCAATCACTGGCTGACGTCGGGCGGGCTCGGCACCATGGGCTACGGCCTGCCGGCGGCCATCGGCGCGCAGATCGCGCACCCGGACGACCTGGTGATTGATATTGCCGGCGAGGCTTCGATCCTGATGAACATTCAGGAGATGTCGACGGCCGTCCAGCATCACCTGCCGGTCAAGGTCTTTATCCTCAATAACCAGTATATGGGGATGGTGCGCCAGTGGCAGGACCTGAGCTTCGGTGGCCGCTATGCCGAAAGCTACACGGCGGCACTGCCGGATTTTGTGGCGCTGGCCGAAGCGTTCGGTGGTGCGGGACTTCGCGTCAGCAAGCCCGACGAAGTGGACGGCGTGATCGAGGAAATGCTCAAAATCGACAAGCCGGTCATCGTCGACTGCCAGGTGGAGAAGCTCGCGAACTGCTTCCCCATGGTCCCGTCCGGGGCGGCGCATAACGAAATGCTCCTGGGCCCCGAGGACGTCGAAGGCGAAACATCGGCGGAAGGCAGGGCGCTCGTCTGAGTACCGCGCCGCACTTTCCCTATACTCAAGAGGAAACGCAGAGGGCAGACATGTCTGACGAAGACAAAATCTTCCAGCACACCATAGCGGTCGTTGTCGACAACGAAGCCGGCGTGCTCGCCCGCGTGATCGGGCTGTTCTCAGGGCGCGGCTACAACATCGACAGCCTGACCGTGGCGGCCGTGGCCGACAATGATTCCACATCCCGGATCACGGTTGTGACTTCGGGCACCAAGATGGTGATCGAGCAGATCAAGGCCCAGCTTGAGCGCCTGGTGCCGGTCCACGTGGTCGGCGACCTCACGCTCGAAGGTCCGGCGGTGGAGCGCGAGCTTGCGCTGATCAAAGTGTCAGGTGTGGGCGAAGCCCGGGTCGAGAGTCTGCGGCTCGCCGACGCCTTCCGGGCGCGGGTGGTGGACAGCACCAGCACCTCGTTCATTTTCGAGCTTACCGGCAAATCCACCAAGATTTCCGCCTTTATCGACTTGATGCGCGCGCTCGGTCTGGTAGAAGTGGCGCGAACGGGCGTTGTTGCCCTGTCGCGCGGCAAGGCCGGGCTGGAGCGGTAACCGACAGATTAGCCACCACAGAAGAACGACAAAAGAAGGGATAAATCCATGCGCGTGTATTATGACCAGGACGCGGACGTCAATCTGATCAAGACCAGGAAGGTCGCCATTATCGGCTACGGCAGCCAGGGCCACGCCCATGCCGCTAACCTGCGCGATTCGGGCGTGGGCGAGGTCGCTGTGGCGCTCCGCCCCGGCTCGGCCACCACGAAGAAAGCCGAAGCCGCCGGGTTCAAGGTGTTCAGCCCCGCCGACGCCGCCAAGTGGGCCGACGTGGTGATGGTGCTGGCGCCCGACGAGTTGCAGGCCGCCATCTACCGCGACCATCTGGCCGATAATCTTAAAGAGGGCGCGGCGCTCCTGTTTGCCCACGGTCTCAACATTCACTTCAAGCTGATCGAGCCGCGCGCCGACCTCGATGTGCTGATGGTGGCGCCCAAGGGACCGGGTCATACCGTGCGCTCCGAATATAACCGCGGCGGCGGCGTGCCCTGCCTCTTGGCCGTCCATCAGGACGCGTCGGGCAGCGCCCATGACCTCGGCCTTTCCTACGCCAGCGCCATCGGCGGCGGGCGCGCCGGGATCATCGAAACCAGCTTCCGCGAAGAGTGCGAGACCGACCTTTTTGGCGAGCAGGTGGTGCTCTGCGGTGGACTTTCCGCGCTGATCAAGGCCGGGTTCGAGACGCTGGTGGACGCGGGCTACGCGCCCGAGATGGCCTATTTCGAATGCCTGCACGAGGTCAAGCTGATCGTCGACCTGATGTATGAAGGCGGCATGGCGAACATGCGCTACTCGATCTCCAACACGGCGGAATACGGTGACTATGTCACCGGCCCGCGCATTGTGACCGACGAGACGAAAGCCGAGATGAAGCGGGTGCTCAGCGACATTCAGACCGGCAAGTTCGTGCAGGACTTCATGCTCGATAATGCGGTCGGCCAGCCGCGCTTGAAGGCCGAGCGCGGGCTTGGCGCATCGCACCAGATCGAGGAAGTGGGCCAACGCTTGCGCGATATGATGCCGTGGCTTTCCGAAAGCAAGCTCGTCGACCGCGAAAAGAACTGAGGGTCTGGCCTGAATTCACGGAAAAGGGGGCCGCGCGGACCCCTTCTTTCGTTTGTTTTCCTATGCATCCCGATAGTCACTAATGGCATCGCTCTTCAGTTTTTTCGCCGGGACCAGCCGATAGTGGCGTTCTTCCGCAATCCTGATCTCATTTTCCTGGAGCGTCAGCTCGAAAAGCGCCACCACACGATTTTCCATAAACTGTGCGGAAATTGCACGGCAACGAATTCCGGGGAACTTCTCTTCAACGAAGCGAATGTCTTGCGTCGTTTGGACAACCCCTAATTGGTCCTTCCCACCTTTAGCCTGAACCGGAATGATGTAATGACAACCGCGTTTGTCGATGCCGACATATAATTCGTCAATCTCGATTTGCCCAATATCCTTAACCGTTGTACGCAGGTGGTTTTGTAGGCTGTAAGTTGTGAGACTAAGAAAGGTATCGATAAGCCGATTGTATCGAACTATTGCCAACAGTGCCTGTTCGTCGTCTAAAGCGTAGGCGCGGATCAGTTCGGGTGTGGCGTCTGGGATGTCGATTGTTGCGAGGTCTTCACGCGGCGAGATTCGGTTAATTCTGACGAGCGCGAAGCGGTAGCGAGACTTTCCCGCAAGCTCGATAATCCATTCCATGCCTTCGGGTTGTTTGGCCAAAATGTGGCCCGGCAACTCCATTCTGAAGCGGAAGGTATAAAGCACATCTCCAAGGTTATCTGGCAACGCAATCTTTAAGTCAGTTGCCGCATCCTTGATGTCCTGACGCGTAAAGTCCAGTGCTGTCGAGCCTTCTGTGTATCGATCAAAGAAGATCTTTTCGATGAGCGCCTGATACCGATTGGGGCCTCCCCTAGCCATGAGCCACCTGTTTCTCTAAGCGCTCAAGTTCAATGTCGATTTGTTTGCGCTTCTTTGCTCCGCTTCTCCTGTTCCGACGACTTGGCGGTGCATTTACTCCGAAATGTGCTGACGCTCCGGACATATCGAGCGAAAGAAGCGCTTCATCTCCGAGCGTGAGGCTGCGCTCGGGTCTAATTGGAGTTAAGCCAAGCGCCGTTATAACTTCGGTAGCAATTGCCCGCGCAAGCGGCGGTGGAACCGCGTTTCCGATTTGCCGTGCACCATGCCATTTGGTGACGTTAAAGCGGAACCAGTCTGGAAAACCATGCAATCGTGCCATCTCGCGAACGGTGACGCATCGATCAAAGCGGTAATGGATCGGTCTAGGGCTTGTGAAAGCACCGCGTGCTCCATCTGTGCCGGCGCGTAGGGTGTTGGAAACGCCTTTCTCCGGCAACTTAAAAAAGCGGCTGATGGGCTCAATGCTGCCGGGTTCGGTCTCTGAGAAACGCCGTTTGGAAATGTCGGTGTGCTCAGTTCGCGCACTCGACGTTAGTAGTGAGGAGTTCCAATTGCGAACATAACCGAAATGCCACCCTTCGTTAGTCAAGCAGCGTAGCCCGGCCGCATAGGGTGAGGGGGCTCCGATGTCGGTTGTGCCAACTGCATCGGATGCAAGAAGTGTCTGGTAGCGATCTGCATCCGGTAGATCGCCAAGCGCATCGGCGCAGGTCGGACCGACGGGCAGGTCCGATGCTAGGGGACTCCGCCCCGCAATATTGGTAGTCGCGACTGGGTATTCCGGTAGGTTTTCGCCCTTCCGGCACCCGAAGAGGATTAACCGCTCGCGAAACTGCGGCGTCCCGTAATGACCGGCGTTGAGCACTTTCCAAGGCGTGCGGACTTCGTATCCGACTTCGTTAAAGGCACTGATGAGTTCTTTTAAGAAGACCTTATGTTTGCCGACCGCTAGCCCTTTGACATTCTCGAACACGAACGTGCGGGGCTCCAATTCGGAGACGATCCGTACAAACTCAAGGACTAACTTGTTTCGTGGATCGTCCATAGCGCGATGTCCAATCAGCGAGAAACCTTGGCAAGGCGCTCCGCCGAAAACGCAATCGACGCGTCGATTGCCTATTCCAGCTGCTCGTCTAATGGAGTCGCCGGTCAGCTGTTCGACTGGCGAAGGAATAATTGCCGAATTGGGAAAGTTAAATTCGTGAACCGCGCAGTGTATGGGATCGATCTCCACTGCGGCAGCTATATCGAAGCCGGCTTGCTCAAAACCGAGACTTAATCCCCCGGCACCTGCGAAAAGATCGATCCCTATAGGTCTCATTACCAGTCCTGTTTTATATCTGTCTCATTGTATCAACTCGCTACTATAGTGGGAGCAATGCAGTATGTCGATCGTTTTTTAAGCCTTCTCCACAAATGCTTGCAGGCGCTTTCGAAGTTCATCAGTGTCTTTTGTCTCGCATTGCCAAACGACCAAGGTCTTCCATCCTCGCGCTTCGAGTTCATCGATGTTTCGTTTGTCGCGCTTAACATTTGCTTCTAGTTTAGAAAGCCAATAATCACGCCTAGACTTCGGAGGGCGTCCTTTAGGGCAACCGTGCGAATGCCAGAAACATCCGTGAACGAATATCGCTTTTCGGTATTTCGGTAGCATAATATCGGGCCGCCCCGGTAGGTCTTTGCGATGGAGACGAAAGCGATATCCGAGGCTGTGCAAGATGCTTCGAACACACTTTTCGGGTCCTGTGTTCTTGCTCTTAACGGCCTGCATAATTCGTCGACGCTGTTCCCGGCTACGTGTATCCATCTGCCAAGGTTAGACGGTGGTTCGCTTAAAATAAAGCGGTCCCGATCACTGCAGTGAACAGGCGGTACTGTGCGTCGCACCATATCGAGGAAGCGAGCCCCCCTTTTCGATCCCTGCTCAGAAGTCGAGCTGGGCGTAATGTTCGGGCGGGCGCAGGCCGGCGACGAAATCCTTGAGCAAGGGCCGCATGCTGGGCCGTGACTTTACCCGCATAAACCAGGTCTTGGCGGCCTCATTCGTCTCCCACGGCACGCCGCCCAGATAGTCGGCGACGGAGAGGTGCGCGGCCGCCGCGATATCGGCCATGGAAAAGCTCTTGCCGGCGAGCCATTCGCGCCGGTCGGCAAGATAGCCGATATAGTCCAGATGGGCGCGGATATTGTGGGCGGCGGCGCGGATTGCGCTTGAATCCGGCTGGCCCATGCCGAGGAAGCGTTTCATCACCTTCTCGCTGACCAGATACTGGGTGACTTCCCGGTTGAATTTCACATCGAACCAGGTCAGCAGCCGGCGGACCTCGGCCCGGCTTACCGGCGCGAGCCCGAACAGCGGGTTTTCGGGATAAACCTCTTCGAGGTATTCGCCGATGGCGTAGCTGTCGGCGACGATAGTGCCGTCTTCTTCCAAGAGGAGCGGGACCGTCCCCGCCGGGTTCATGACCAGAAACTCGGTCCGCCGCTCCCATGTCTTTTCCACCCGCAGTTCGCACTCAAGCCCCTTTTCGGCCAGGGCGATGCGGATTTTGCGGGAAAACGGACAGAACCAGCTGTGAAACAGGACACGCATGGCCGGCAGTCTATCCGATCAACGAGCGGTGGAACAGAGTGGAAATCTCTGTCCGGCGTCTACTCGGCGATGGCCATTTCCTCGTCCGCTTCGTCCTTCAGCGGATGGTCGAGCCGGTTTAGCATTTCCTTGGGGCAGGCCTGCCAGAACAGGGTCCGGGTCCGGTCCCAGTTGGCCAGGATATTGGCCGCGTAATGGGACTGGGTCTCTTCCACATGCTCCTCTATGAGCGCTTTGAGCAAGTCTTCCCAATGGCGCGAAGCGAGGCGGTCGACCACGATATTGTCGTGGTTGATGTGGCTCAGGAAGGTTTCGTCCTCGTCATAGATAAAGGCCATGCCGCCGGTCATGCCGGCCCCGAAATTGTCGCCCACACTGCCCAGGATTACGGCGGTGCCGCCGGTCATGTATTCGCAGCCGTTGGCCCCGCAGCCCTCAATCACCACCTCGGCGCCGGAATTGCGCACGCCGAAGCGCTCGCCGGCCTGGCCGGCGGCAAACAGCTTGCCGGCTGTGGCGCCGTAAAGGACGGTGTTGCCGATGATGGTGTTGTTCTGGCTCTCCAGCGGGCTCGACGTCATCGGGCGCACCACGATGGTGCCGCCCGAGAGCCCCTTGCCCACATAATCGTTGGAGTCGCCGAACACCTCGAGCTTGAGCCCCTGGACCGCGAACGCGCCGAGCGACTGGCCGGCCGACCCCCGGAGCCGCACGGTAATATGGCCGGGCTTCAGCCCCTCCATGCCGAACCGGCGTACGATGTGGGACGAGAACCGGGTGCCGATGGCGCGCTGGGTGTTGCGCACGGCGTAGGTCAGTTGCATCTTTTCGCCGCGCTCGAACACGGCCTTGGCGTCTTCGACCATGCGGGCGTCGAGCGTGTCGGGAACCGGGTTGCGGAAAACCGCCTTCTTCTGGCGTTCGCCGACGATGCCGTCGGCCCGGGTTAAGAGCGGATTGAGGTCAAGATCATCGAGGTGCGGCGCACCCCGGCTGACCTGACTGAGGAGGTCCGAGCGGCCGACGATGTCCTCGAGCGAGCGGACGCCGAGCCGGCTCATGATCTCGCGCACCTCTTCGGCGATGAAGCTGAAGAGGTTGACCACCTTCTCAGGCGTGCCGTCGAATTTCTTGCGCAGCCGCGGGTCCTGGGTACACACCCCCACCGGGCAGGTGTTGGAATGGCACTGGCGCACCATGATGCAGCCCATGGCCACAAGCGACGCGGTGCCGACACCGAATTCCTCGGCGCCGAGAAGCGCCCCGATCACCACATCGCGGCCGGTCTTGAACCCGCCGTCGACCCTGAGCGTCACCCGGTCGCGAAGCTTGTTGAGCGTCAACACCTGATGGACTTCCGCCAAGCCCATTTCCCAGGGCGTGCCGGCATATTTGATGCTGGTCTGCGGGCTGGCGCCGGTGCCGCCCGAGTGGCCTGAAATGTTGATCACGTCGGCCTTGGCCTTGGCCACGCCGGCGGCGATGGTGCCGATCCCGGCGGCCGAGACCAGCTTGACGCAGACCCGGGCGTCCGGGTTGATCTGCTTGAGGTCGTAAATCAGCTGGGCCAGATCCTCGATCGAGTAGATGTCGTGGTGCGGCGGCGGCGAGATCAGCATCACGCCCTCGATAGCATGGCGCAGCCGGGCGATTTCCGCCGTGACCTTGAAGCCCGGCAGCTGGCCGCCTTCGCCGGGCTTGGCGCCCTGGGCGATCTTGATCTCGATCTCGGTGCAGTTGTTGAGGTACTCGGCGGTGACCCCGAAGCGGCCCGACGCCACCTGTTTCACCGGCGAGTTCGGGTTGTCGCCGTTCTCCCGCGGCCTGTAGCGCTCGGCCCCTTCGCCGCCTTCGCCGGAAACCGACTTGGCGCCGATCCGGTTCATGGCGATGGTCAGCGTTTCATGCGCCTCGGGCGACAGCGCGCCCAAGGACATGCCAGGCGTGACGAACCGCTTGCGGATCTCGGTAATCGATTCGATTTCTTCGACCGACGTCGGCTTGGCCGCCAGCTTGAAGTCCAAAAGGTCGCGCAGGTTCACCGGCGGCATGTCCTGCAATGCGGAGGAATACTTCAGGAACTGCGAGAACGAATCGTTGGCCACCGCCGACTGCATCATATGAATGAGGTTGCCTTCGAACGAGTGCACCTCGCCGCCCCGGCGGAAGCGGTAAAGGCCGCCGATCGGGAGCGTCACCACGTCTTCGCGGAAGGCTTTCTCGTGCTGCTCGAGCACTTTTTTCTGGATGCCGGCAAGCCCGATGCCGGAGATTTTGGACGGCATGCCGGGGAAGTATTCGGCGACCAGCGCGCGGCTCAGACCGACCGCCTCGAAGTTGTAGCCGCCGCGATAGGAACTGAGCACCGAAATGCCCATCTTCGACATGATCTTGAGGAGCCCCTGATCGACGGCATAGCGGTAGCGCCGCACGCATTCCTCCAGCGCGACCTCGCCAAACAGACCGCGGCGATGACGCTCTGCGACACATTCCTGGGCCAGATAGGCGTTGACCGTGGTCGCGCCGACGCCGATCAGCACGGCGAAGTAATGGGTGTCCAGACACTCGGCGCTGCGCACGTTGACCGAGGTGTAGGTCCTCAGGCCCTGGCGCATGAGGTGGGAGTGCACCCCGCCGGTGGCCAGGATCATCGGTATGGGCGCGCGGTCCGCAGTGACGTTCTCGTCGGTCAGGAAAAGCTGGCCCTTGCCGGCGCGCACGGCGTCCTCGGCTTCCGCGCGGATGCGTTTCATGGCGTCTTTAAGGGCGTCCTCGCCGCCTTCGGCCGGGAAGGTGCAGTCGATCACCTGGGCGCTGCTTTTCCAGTAGTCGAGCAGCATCTCGTATTCGCTGTTGGTCAGCACCGGGGTGTCGAGTACCAGCACGTTGGTCTGGCTGGCGTTCTGTTCCAGGACGTTGTTGAAATTGCCGAACCGGGTCTTGAGGCTCATCACCCGGTATTCGCGAAGTGAATCGATCGGCGGATTGGTGACCTGGCTGAAATTTTGCCGAAAGAAGTGGCTGAGCGGGCGATAGCGCGTCGACAACACGGCGAGCGGCGTGTCGTCGCCCATGGATCCCACCGCTTCCTTGGCGTCTTCCACCATCGGATGGAGGATGAGTTCCATGTCCTCCACCGACATGCCCGACGTGATCTGGCGGCGGCGCAGCTCCTCCTTGTCGAGCGCGCTCACTTCCTTGAAGGACTTGCGGTCGACGATATCGTCGAAGGTTTTGAAGTTCTTGACCCATTCCTGATAGGGGTGCTCGGCGGCGAGATAATCCTTGAGCTCGCGGTCGTGGTAGAACGTCCCCTGCCGGAGGTCGACGCCAATGAGCTGGCCCGGGCCGAGCCGTCCCTTCTCGCGCACCTTTGCTTCCGGGATCATGACCATTCCGGTCTCGGACCCGACGACCAGCAGATTGTCGTTGGTAAGGGTGTAGCGCATGGGTCTGAGCCCATTGCGGTCGAGCCCGGCGATCACCCAGTTGCCGTCGGTGGCGGCAATGGCGGCGGGCCCGTCCCACGGCTCCATCACCGAGTTGGCATAGGCGTACATGGCGCGGTGCGTATCGGGCATGGACGAGGTTTTCTTCGACCAGGATTCGGGGATCAGCAGGGTCTTCACCAGCGGCGCGGTGCGCCCGGCGCGGACCATCGCCTCGAATACCGAATCAAGGGCCGCCGAATCGGACGCACCCGAGGGGACCACCGGCTTGATATCCTCGCTGTGTTCGCCGAACGCCAGCGACGCCATCTTGATCTCGTGGTTCTTCATCCAGTTCTTGTTGCCGCGCACGGTGTTGATCTCACCGTTATGCGCGAGCATGCGGAACGGCTGGGCCAGCCACCAGGTCGGGAAGGTGTTGGTCGAATAGCGCTGGTGGTAGATGGCGAAGTTGGAGACGAAGCGTTCGTCTAAGAGGTCGGGGTAGAACACCGACAGCTGTTCGGCCAGGAATAGCCCCTTGTAGATGATCGAGCGGCTGGACAGCGAACAGACATAGAAGTCCTTGATGTGCTGGGCCAGCACCGCTTTTTCGATGCGCCGGCGGATCACGTAAAGCTCGCGTTCGAATTGCTCGGTATCCGCGCCCTTGGCGTTGCCGATCATGATCTGTTCGATCTCGGGACGGGTGGCGTTGGCCTTCTCGCCGATCACGGTGGCGTTCACCGGAACCTGGCGCCAGCCATAGATGTAATAGCCGAATTCGAGGATTTCGGATTCGACGATGGAGCGGCAGGACTCCTGCGCGCCGAGGTCGGTCCGGGGCAGGAAGATCATGCCGACAGCGAGGTCTCCGGCCGTCGTCTTGTGGCCGGTGCGCGCGATATGTTCCTTGAAGAAATCCTGGGGGATCGCGACGTGAATCCCGGCGCCGTCGCCGGTCTTGCCGTCGGCGTCCACCGCGCCCCGGTGCCACACCGCTTTCAAGGCCTCGATTCCGGCCAGCACCACGCGCCGGCTCGGCTTGCCGTCAATGGCCGCGATCAGGCCGACACCGCAGGCGTCATGTTCTTCTTCCGCGTTGTACATCCCGTCGCGGGCGAGGCGCTCAGCTTCTCGAAGCTGATGGTCCAATTCTGCAGCAGCGCGGACCTCGTCGGTTGTCGCCATCCTGAAAATTCTCCCTCAGTCAGGTCAGGACGCCATGGCCGCGGATGTCTCCGCGCCGGTCTTGGCCTGGATGAATTGATGAATACTCTCGGCCGCGTCGCGGCCGTCGCGGATCGCCCATACCACCAGCGATGCGCCGCGCACGATGTCGCCGACCGCGAACACACCATCGAGGTTGGTCATGGCGGTCCGGTAATCGACTTTGACCGTGCCCCAACGGGTCACCTCGAGCTCCGGCGCATCGAACAGCACCGGCAGGTCCTCAGGGTCGAAGCCGAGCGCCTTGATCACGATGTCGGCGTCGACCTTGAACTGGGACCCCGGCACCGGTTCCGGTGAGCGCCGGCCCGTCGAATCAGGCGCGCCGAGCCGCATCTTGGTGGCGAGCACGGCGGCGACGTCACCCGCGCCTTCGGACTTGCCGTCCTGGCCCAGGAACGCCTGGGGCGCGGCGAGCCAGACAAATTCCACGCCTTCTTCCTCGGCGTTCGAGACTTCGCGCATGGAGCCCGGCATATTCTCCCGGTCCCGGCGATAGAGGCATTTGACCGACCTGGCGCCCTGGCGCACGGCAGTGCGCACGCAGTCCATGGCGGTGTCGCCGCCGCCGATCACCACCACGTGCTTGCCGTTGGCGTCGAGCGTGCCGTCATCGTACTCGGCCACCGTATCGCCGAGCCCGACCCGGTTGCTGGCGGTCAGGTACGTCATCGCCGCGAAGATATTATTGAGCCCGGCGCCCGGCGCATGGAGGTCGCGCCCCTTGTAGACGCCGGTGGCGATCACGACGGCGTCATGACGCTCGCGCAGCTCCTTGAGGGTGGCGTCCCGGCCGACTTCGAAATTGAGGTGGAAAACGACGCCGCTGTCCTCGTAAAGTTTGGCGCGGCGCGCGACGATTTCCTTCTCCAGTTTGAAATTGGGAATGCCGTAGACCATCAGTCCGCCGACCCGGTCGTAGCGGTCGTAGACATGGACCTCGTAGCCCTTGCGGCGCAGCGTCTCGGCTGCCGCCAGGCCGCCCGGACCTGCGCCGATGACGCCGACTGATTCTCCCCGTTCGGCGCGCGGCGTGAACGGCTTGATCCAGCCCTTGTCCCAGGCGGTATCCGTAATGTAGCGCTCGACCGATCCGATAGTGACCGCTTCAAAGTCGCGCTCGATCACGCAGTTGCCTTCGCACAGCCGGTCCTGGGGACAAACCCGGCCGCACACCTCGGGAAAGCTGTTGGTGGCGCTCGAAATTTCGTACGCCTCTTCCAGCCGTCCCTCGGCCGTCAGCTTGAGCCAGTCGGGAATGTTGTTATGCACGGGGCAATGAATCTGACAATAAGGGATTCCGCACTGGGAGCAGCGCGCAGCCTGTTCCCCCGCTTCGCTGGTGGCGAACCGGTCGTAAATCTCCTGAAAATCACCGACGCGCGTCTCGGCCGCCCGTTTTAAGGGCATACGCTGCTCGACGGTGACGAATTTAAGCATCTTCTCCGCCATCGTATTCCTAAACTTAAACAACTGCATTCTATGGGTGTCTGGGAGCCAGTATAGCGGCGTACGCCATGGATTGCCAGCAAAAAGTCACTTATAGGACATAAATACTGACCTAAAAATTACATAGATTTACGATTTCGGGTAAATGGGCCACCAAATTCCTGTAATGCGGGAAAATATTAGTACTAAAACGGTACTATACGATGGATGCCCGCGGAAGGGTGACCCGGTCAAAGCGATTTATCTCCGGTATGAATTGGGCTATACCCCCGTGACAGTTTTGCCCTGAGGAGGACCGCCCCCGTGTCGTTGTTGCAATTAGTGGTTCTTGCGGTGGTCCAGGGGATTACCGAATTTCTTCCGATCTCGTCATCAGCTCATCTCATTCTTGTGCCGCTGATCACCGACTGGCCCGACCAGGGCCTGGCGATCGATCTTGCGGTTCATGTGGGCACGCTGGTGGCTGTGCTCGTCTATTACCGCCAGGATATCGCCGAAATGGTGACGGGCGGGGTGAGGATGCTCCGCAACCGTGGCAAGGCTGAGTCCGACGACCTGGGAGCGCGCTTGCTCACCACAACGGTCATCGGCGCGATACCGGTCTGTGTTATCGGCGGGGTAATGGTGATCATGGGCTGGGACGAGCTGATGCGCAGCGCCGCGGTGATCGGCTGGACGAGCCTGCTGTTCGGCCTGCTCCTCTATTTTGTGGATACCCGCGCCCCCACCGATGTCGAACTTGAAAAGATGACCATTCGGCGCGCCCTGTTCATCGGGCTGGCGCAGATTCTGGCCATTATTCCCGGCACCAGCCGCGCCGGCATTACCATGACGGCGGCGCGCTACCTCGGCTTCAACCGGCTCGCGTCGGCGCGGTTTTCGATGCTGCTGGCCATTCCCACCATTGCGGCCGGTGGCCTTGGCGCGGGATTGAAGCTGTATCTTGCTGAAAACGCTACACTAACGCTGGACGCAGTCATTGCTGCGGGCCTGTCTTTTGTGGTGGCTTACGTGACCATCATCCTGTTCATGCGGTGGCTGGCGCACGCCACTATGACGCCGTTCGTCATTTACCGCGTCTTGCTCGGTGTTGTGCTGTTGGGCTGGGTGTATCTCTAATCTCTAGGAAATAATCTCTAGGAAAACTGGCCGTGCTTGCGGAAGCGGTAGAGGTAGCGCGGCAGCACGGCTTCTGCGGGCGTCGGTGACACACCGAGATCACCAAGCGTCAGCGCGCCATCGGCTACGACATTATCCGATTCAAGGAGCCGTACCTGGTCCACCGTCAGCAGCGGATTGGGCAGGCACTGGAGAAAGGCCGCTTTGATTTTGGCAAGCCCGAACGGAACCGAAATCAACAGGCGTTTCATCCCGGTTTCCTTGAGCATCAGCTCCATCAGTCCCCGGAAGGTGTAGACGGCGGGCCCGCCAAGATCGTAGGTCTTTCCCCGCGCATCGTCCCGCGTCAGCGCCGCCAGGATGGCGTCGGCCACGTCGCCCACATAGACCGGCTGGAAGCGGGTATCGGGGCCGATTAGCGGCAGGACCGGAGAGATTTGGGCGAGGCGCGCAAAGCGGTTGAAAAAGCTGTCGTCCGGGCCGAACACGATGCTCGGGCGCAGGATCGTGGCGTCGGGGAACGCGGCCCGCACGCCCGCTTCGCCCTCAGCCTTGGACCGGGCGTATTTGGACGAAGACTCCGCCCCCGCTCCGATCGCCGAGAGATGGACCAGCCGATCGACGCCGGCTTCGGCCGCGGCCTTGGCCACTGTGGCGGCGCCCTCGGCCTGGACCGCGGCGAATTTCTGGTTGCCCGCCTCGAACAGGATGCCGACCAGATTGACGACCGCGTCGGCGCCTTCGACGGCGGCGGCGACCGAGGCGGCGTTCCTCACATTGGCCTGGACGATCTGGATTTGGCCGACGTCGCCCAAGGGTTTCAGGAACAAGGCCTCGTTGGGGCGGCGCACGGCAACGCGCAGGCGCGCGCCTTCTGCCGCGAGGTCGCGCACCAGGTTACGCCCGATAAATCCCGAACCCCCGAAAACGGTGATCAAGCGGCCTTTGATCGCCATGCGTGATTTCTCCTCACTGGTCACGTCTGAAACCCGCTACGGCGTAGCAGAAATCACACTGAATCTCTAAGTTTTTTTTGCCTCTATCAACGGTTATTGCGGGTGCATGTGTCCGGGGCTTGACATCCCTGACGCGCCGGGGTAGCGACAGGGCCGGGCCCAGGTGGCGGAATTGGTAGACGCGCTAGCTTCAGGTGCTAGTGATCGCAAGGTCGTGGAGGTTCGAGTCCTCTCCTGGGCACCACAGTATGCCTGCTATTATAATTGCCCCAACCGATAAACGTTATCATTCGTGCCTCCTCTGTTGATGCGGCGAAAAGCGCCGCTATGATGAGGGCGTCACAAGTACAGAATGAGAGACAGGGGAGGGGCATGACCAACACGTTACACCGGGGAGACCTGCCGGACGATCTCGTCCTTGACGGCGATATCGCTATCGATACCGAAACCATGGGCCTCAATCCGCATCGCGACCGGCTGTGCCTGGTGCAGTTGTCAGCCGGTGACGGCAACGCGCATCTGGTCCAGATTGCCGCCGGCCAGCGCGAGGCGCCGAACCTCAAGCAGCTTCTCGAGGATCGCACCCGCGCCAAGATCTTCCATTTTGCGCGCTTTGACATCGCCATGCTGTCGCACAATCTGGATATCCATGTCGGCCCGCTGTATTGCACCAAGATCGCATCCAAGCTCAGCCGGACCTACACCGACAGACATGGACTGAGGGACTTGTGCCGGGAGCTCCTGGGGGTCGATCTGTCCAAACAGCAGCAGACCTCTGACTGGGGCGCCGAAAAGCTGACGGATTCGCAACTCAATTACGCGGCGTCCGACGTGCTTTATCTCCATCGCCTGCGCGATAAGCTGAACGAGATGCTGGCGCGCAACGGCCGGCGCGACCTTGCCGAGGCCTGCTTCCGCTTTCTCCCCGCCCGCGCTGTCCTCGATCTCAATGGCTGGCCCGACGAGGATATTTTCGCACACTGACAAAGGGTTACAGGGAATTTTCAGTTCCCTGCATTGAACGACTTGCGCCGCGTGGTCAGAATCGGCATGATTCTTGCTGGAAGCTGTCAATGAAAGGCTTCGGCCGGAGAGTGCGTAAAGCGGGCAAACACTGAAGGGCCATGACGCAGCAGCAGTTGGAAGACGATCAGGAAAGACGGGAAACCGAGCTAGCGGAATTTTTCGCCAACCGTCCCGAGGTCAAGGGCCGGGGGCTGGACCGCGGGGTGAGGATCTCGAAGATTGTGCTGCCGCTGCTGGCTGTCGGACTGCTCGCACTGGTCGTCGCCTGGCCGTTTTTGAGCAAACAGGAATCGAGCGTCACCTTGTCGTATCGCGAACTGCGGAAGAGCGGGGAAGAGATTCGGATGGTCGAGCCGCATTATCTCGGCACCGACTCCAAGAACCGGCACTTCGACATTGCCGCGGCCGAGGCGGTTCAGCAGGGTATCGACGCCAAAGAGGTCAGGCTGGACGGGGTGCGGGCCAATTTGCGGCTTCAAAGCGGTGACGATGTGACGGCGGCTGCGGCAAAGGGTATCTATCGGCCCGAGGATGAGCGCCTGGAGCTCGATCAGGGCATCCGCCTTCAGGCCGGTGGTGGCTACAGTTTCGAGAGCGATCATCTCACCCTCGACCTTGGCAAGGGCGAGATGCAGGGCGGCGGTGATGTGGCCGGCGCGGCTCCATTCGGGTCGTTCAAGGCGGAGCGGTTCTCGGCCGATGTTACCGGCCAGTCGATGACGCTCGAGGGTAAAGTGCGGGTCCGGCTTGATCCCGGATACCAGGAGACCAGCAAAGGCCAGGAAACGAGTAAAGGGGAGAAGGCGGAGTGAACGGTCGAAAGGGAAACGGGTCACCGGCTTGGCGGGGCGTGGGTTTGGCGCTGGCGGCGGCCTTCGCGGGGCTGGCGGCAAGCGCGTCGGCGGCGCCCGGCACTGTCTCGGCGCTCAAAAACCATGATTTCAAGCGGGCGATCGATATTTCCGCCGACCGGCTTGAAGTACGGACCAAGGAAAACAAGGCGATATTCGAGGGCGGTGTCGACGCGGTGCAGGGCGACCTCACGCTCAAGGCCGACCGCGTGGTCGTGCTTTACGAGACCAAACGGCCGCTCGGGTCCGGCGACAGCGCGCCGACCATTTCGCGCATTGACGCCACCGGCGGCGTTCACCTGAGCTCGCCGAGCGAAAAGGTGGACAGCCAGTGGGGGGTCTATGACCTCGAATCCCGGTTGATTACCCTTGGCGGCAGTGTAGTGCTCCACCGCGGCGAGGTGACGGTTGAGGGCGACCGGCTGCTGGTTGACCTGAAGACCGGGGTGACCAAGCTCGAGACGGCGGATACCGGATCTGGCGAGACTGGCGGGACGGGCCGCGTCAAGGGCCGGTTCGTGCCCGCCGACGGCGAGGGGAAATGAACGGAAATTCGGCGAAAACCTGCCGGATGCACACGAATTTTTAAGGCGTTGGATGTTCAATGGAAGACATGAGGGGATCGGACCCAGTGACCTCTGGTGAAGAGGGGCAAGTTTTGAAGGAGGCATCGGGCGCAGCGACCGCGCCACCGTCAGCTTCGGCGTCGGAAAACCGGACCCAGGCCGGGGACGGAAAGGATGCGGGGCTGGTGGTTCGCAACGTGGTCAAAAGCTTTAAAAAGCGGCCCGTGTTGCGCGGTGTCAGCCTGTCGGTCAAGCGGGGCGAAGTGGTTGGATTGCTGGGCCCCAACGGCGCCGGCAAGACCACCTGCTTTTACACCATTACGGGTCTGATCGCGCCTGATTCCGGCAGAATTGTGCTGGATGGTGACGATATTACCAAGCTGCCCATGTTTCGCCGGGCGCGTCTTGGAATTGGATATCTACCCCAGGAAGCGTCGATCTTCCGGGGCCTGTCGGTGGAGGACAACATACTGGCCGTGCTCGAGGTGACGGAAAAGGACAGGGAAACCCGCGAGGTCATGCTGGACGACTTGCTCGCGGAATTTTCCATTGCGCGCCTGCGTCATGCGCCCGCACTCGCCCTGTCCGGGGGCGAGAGGCGGCGGGTGGAGATTGCCCGGTCGCTGGCGGCCCGGCCGAGCATCGTCCTTCTCGACGAACCGTTCGCCGGTATCGACCCCATCGCCATCAATGATATTCGCGAACTCGTGATTCATCTGAAGCATCGTGGGCTCGGCGTGCTGATTACCGACCATAACGTACGGGAGACACTGGATATTGTCGATCGCGCCTACATCATTCATGACGGCGCAGTGCTGATGGAAGGTCTGCCCGACCAGATCGTGGCCAACCCCGACGTCCGTCGGGTCTATCTCGGCGAACGGTTCAAGCGTTAGGGCATTTTGATGGCACTATCACCGCGACTGGAGCTCAAACACAGCCAGACCCTGGTGATGACGCCGCAGTTGCAGCAGGCGATCAAACTGCTGCAGTACAACAATATCGAGCTCAATGATTTCGTTGCCCAGGAAGTGGAGAAGAACCCGCTTCTTGAATTAAGCGAAGGCCCGGAAGCGCCGGTTGAGGGCGAGCCGGCGCCTGAGGTCCCGATGGTGGAAACGCCGCTTGCCGGCACCGACATCAAGCTCAGGTCAGAGTCGGTCTCCGAGAAGGAAAGCCCGCTCGACACCGACTTTAATAATGCCTACGAGAGCGACGGACCGTCTGAGGGACCCCAGCCGAACGGCCTCAGCCTCAATGGCGGCGCGGCCATTGGCGGCGGGAGCGGCTACAGCGGCGACTATGATTTTGAACAGAACATGTCGGCCGCCGAGACGCTTAAAAGCCATCTCGAGGCCCAGGTGCCGCTGGCGCAATTTGCGCCGGCTGACGAGTTGATTGCCCACTTTCTGATCGACATGACCGACGAGGGCGGATATCTGCGTGACGACCTTGACATCGTTGCCGACAAGCTCGGGTGCGCGCCTGAGGATGTGGAACGTGTTCTCGGCGTGCTTCAAGGTTTCGATCCGGTGGGAATATTCGCCCGCGACCTCAAGGAATGCCTGGCTCTGCAACTGAAAGACCGCGACCGGTTCGACCCGGCGATGGAGGCGTTCCTTGACAATCTGGACCTGCTGGCGAAGCGGGATTTTGCCGCACTGAAGCGCGCCTGTGGCGTCGATGCCGAGGACCTGGCCGACATGATCGAGGAGCTCAAGGCCCTCAACCCCAAACCGGGCTTCGCCTTCGGTGGCGAGCAGACCCAGACCGTGGTGCCCGACGTGTTTGTGCGCCGCAGTCCCAAGGGGACCTGGCTGGTCGAGGTCAACAGCGATACCTTGCCCAAAGTGCTCGTGAACACGGTCTATCATGCGGAACTGGCAGGGCGCGCGCATGGCAAGGAGGACAAGACCTATCTTAACGACTGTCTGACTGA
This sequence comes from uncultured Alphaproteobacteria bacterium, assembly GCA_963746725.1. GTDB lineage: Bacteria > Pseudomonadota > Alphaproteobacteria > Sphingomonadales > Govanellaceae > J090. The sequence continues at coordinate 205,410 of CAVVCF010000011.1, forward strand.
CGCCAATTGGCTGGTGAAGGCTCTGGATCAGCGCGCCCGCACCATCCTCAAGGTGGCGACCGAACTGGTGCGCCAGCAGGAAGGCTTTTTCCTTCACGGCGTCCGGCACCTGCGGCCGTTGAACCTGAAGGCCATTGCAGAGGCCATCGATATGCACGAGAGCACGGTGAGCCGGGTCACCGCCAACAAGTACCTGTCGTGCGAGCGCGGCGTTTTCGAGATGAAATACTTCTTCACATCGGCAATCCAGGCGTCGGGCGATGGCGACGCGCATTCCGCCGAATCGGTCAAGCATCGGATCAGGGAACTGATCGATGCCGAAGAGCCCAAGGCCGTGCTGTCCGACGATAAACTCGTGGAGGTTCTGAAAGACGACGGCATCGAAATTGCGCGGCGCACGGTTGCGAAATACCGCGAGGCGCTGCATATTCCCTCCTCCGTCCAGCGCCGGAGGGAGAAAAGAGCAGCGCATTGAGAGACTACCGGCAGCTGCTCGAATTATGACGGTAACCCTTTGGATTCGCACCAAAGGTGGCTCGATCAGGCGATTGGATCTGCAATCGGCGTTCTGTAATCGGAAGATATGTGGTAACCTAAAGAGTTGACAGAGGTGGGGCTGACAACTATGTCTTCCGCGGTTTTTCAGCGCACCGGCGAGATTGCGCACAGAGTTTATTTGACCTAACAAGGCTTCTCATTCACGCCATGCAAATCACAGTTACGGGAAAGAACATCGATGTGGGCGATGCGTTGCGCAGCCATGTCGAAACGCGCCTCAGCGAGGGTCTGGTAAAGTTCTTCAATGACACCCATGAAGCGAGTGTCACCCTGACCAAGGGGAAGTACTATTTCAGTGCGGACTGCACCGTTCACGCGGGTCATGACCTTTACCTCCAGAGCCACGGCGAAGCCGGCGATATCTATGCCGCGTTCGATGCGGCGGCGACCAAGCTCGAGAAGCGCTTGCGGCGCTATAAGGGCCGGTTGAGCGATCACCACAAGCAACGCCTCGAGCGCGAGGAGGAAGACTGGCGCGCCGCCTCTTACGTTCTGGCCGAGTCTCCGGAGGAAGAGCACGAGGCCGAGCAGGGTGGCGGAGCAGAACCGATCATCATTGCGGAGACCACGCTCAGCATTCCCGAATTGACCGTTGGGGAAGCGGTGATGCGGATGGACATGGACGATCAGCCCGCCTTCATGTTCCGCAACAGCGCCCATGGCGGCGTCAACGTCGTCTATCGACGCAACGACGGAAACATCGGTTGGGTCGATCCTGCTAACGCGAAGACCGAGTCAGCCTGAATCATGGCACCCCAGGAGCTGGCCCTTCTGGAGGCCGTCATCCCGGACCTCAGGGCGACGAGTAAGAAAAACGCTCTGGCGGCGCTTGCCGCGGAGGCGGCAAAGCAGACCGGCTTTTCGGAACGGGAAATCACAGACGTTATCCTGGAACGCGAGAAGCTTGGCAGCACCGGGGTCGGGCACGGCGTGGCCATCCCTCACGGGAAACTGCCGTCGCTTGAAGGTCTCCATGGCGTGTTTGCGCGCGTCACCCAGCCCATCGACTTCGAGTCCGTTGACGATCAGCCGGTGGACCTGATTTTCCTCCTGCTGGCGCCGGAGAACGCCGGCGCCGATCATCTCAAGGCGCTGGCGAAAATCTCCCGCATGCTGCGTGACAAGGAAACCTGCGAAAAGATCAGGAAGGCCGAGGGCGAGGATGCCATCCGCGCATTGCTCGCTCCTCAGGAAACATCCTCCGCCGCCTGAGTAAGAAAACCCAGCTCTAATGCAGACGGGTGACCGAGAGGTCGTTGTGGATCGCCTGGGCGAGCGCATTTTCCAGGCTGTCAACCACGGCGAGCTCGTCGCCGTTGGCGGCGTGAATTACGAATCCCCTGGTGCCTGCCTCTTTTACCGGTTTGATATAGACCACCTCGTCGCCGCCGAAATCGGCGAACATCTCTGGCGTCATATTCTTCAGGTATTCATATGTGCTCATCATCACTGATTACTCCTGCCCTGGTGAGGTTGCCCAAACCGATGACGGTTCTGCCACTGGCCGTGTGTTGCCTTTTTTGGCCGTTCGGCAGAATACTACCACTCGTCGCTGCCGCAACCGACCCCCTATATCTGGGGTCGATTTAGGCCCGGTCAAGGGTAGGGGGCTCGGAGAGCTATTTGAAGAGCTCGGGCGTCGGCGCCGCGTTTTCGTCTTGCTCGGGTGCGCGAACCCAGCAGTCAGCGCCCAGATCCCGCATTTGCTTGCACTTTTCCGTGGCTTCCTTAAGCGAGGTTAGCGGCCCGGCATTAAGTCGGTAGTAGAATCCGCTGGGCTTCTCCGGCCGGTCGCCGAAATCCATTTCCGAGCGGCGCGGCGCAAGCTCACCAATGATATCGTGATATTTCTCGCGCAGCAGCTTCCAGCCCCTGATCATCTGGCTTGCCTTGCGGTAGGCGGCAATCTGCAGAGACCAGCCTTCACCCGGCGCCAGCAATGGGATGCTCGACAGGTCAGCGTCCTCATGGGCAGGCTTTGGCGCGGGCGGCGGCGGCGGTGGCGGCGGTGTTTCAGCAACCTCTTTCTGCTCCAACCCGACGATGCGCTTTGCGGTCTCCACCTTGAGCTTGGCTTCATTGTCATAGCCACGGTTGGCCGGTTGGCTGACGTCGTGCTTGGGCGGCGCGGTGCCGGCAACCAGCGCCGTCATCCGGTCTTTGGGCGCCAGCATCTTGATCAGGCGGAAATAATCGAGGGTCTTTTCGATCGTCTGCGTGTCCTGGTCGATGGCGACAACCTGTTCCGCTTTCGCGTCATCGCCGGCGAGCAGGTAGGCAAGCGCCATGTTCTGGCGCTCCGAAGGTCCGGCGCGGTCGTCGCGCAGCACGGTCTCGAGCACCTTCACGCCGTCCTCGGTATCGCCGAACAGGGCGAGGGAGAGGCCGTAATTGTTCCTGAGCTTGAGGTCGTCGCTATGGCTGTCAAGCGCGTCCTTATAGGTGGCGATCGCCTCATCGTGCTGGCCGGTCATGTCTTCAGCCATGGCGAGACCGCGCAGAGCTGCGCTGTTTCCCGGATCAACCGCAAGCGCGTCTTTAAACAGCGGCATTGCCACAGTGGGACGGCCCGATACCAGGAGCGCGCCGCCAAGGCCGGAAAGCGCGCCCGGATTCTTGTCGTCGATATCGATGGCATCGCGGAACGAATGCTCGGCGTCGGCGACCTGGCCAAGGGCCATCAGCGAGCGGCCAAGACCGATGAGCGGTGCGGCGGACCCTGTTTCCTTGGCATGCGCCCGGCGGTAGACCGGTATGGCGGCGGCGTAATGGCCGTCGGCGGCCATGGCGTCGGCGATGGCCAGCAGGCTGTCACCGGTGTTTTTCATGGTTTGCGTGTCAGCCGCGTATTTAGCCGACCGCGTTTCAGGGTTCTTTGTCGCACAGGCGCTGAGGCCCACGGCGATGGCAATCACTGCCACCGAGCCGCGCAGCACGCGCAAGGACAGGCACGTCACGGTGGGTTGGCCTGTAGAGCGTTCCCCGGCCACACTAGGGCCGTTGGTTTTACCGGTTTTATGGTGCATCGCGGTCACTCGGCTTCCTCGTTGCAAGGTTCTTCTATGTTACGATGAAGACTACTGAGCGAGTCTTTACATCCCCTTAAAGAGCTCTTCGACGCCGTGTCATAAATCCGGGGGGGTCTCCCCCTTCTGGTATTGTTCAGCTGTCGCCCGATTCTGCCCGGAGACAGTCGCACTGACGCATTTCGGCCATGTGCGCGAACTGATCGAGAAAGTTATCGAGCGCCTCGGTCAAAATGTCCTGGCTGCTCCGGTTGGTATGAGCCGACAGCACCCGCAACCGCAGATGTCGCGGATGATCGAGCCTGAGCGTCATCGCTACTCTTTTTCCCGACGGCTGGCCTTTGCAGCAGCCTTCAGGCAGGTTCTGTGCGCGGTCGTTGGATTTTGCCTTCGCCGCTCCAGCTTTGCCCGCGCCGTCTTCTGCCTCGTTCTCCGGGCGCCTCAGGGACTTCAGGCCCTTCTCTATGCGCTTGACCAGACTGTTGTCGCTACCCTCGTCGTAAGACGCCGGTTCTTCCGCGTCCTCGCTGCTTTCTTGTTCTATCCCGTTGACCGGCATTTCGGCATCGGCCGTCGAATCGGGATTGGCGGTCAGGTCGCCGTCGGCCGGCAGATTGGGGTCGAGGTCAACCTGATCCGGATCTACGTGGTCATACACCACGTCGCGGATATGATGATGGTGCATCTGGCCGTAATAGTGCGCCTTGCCGAACATCGGAACGGCGGCCGCCGGCGAGGCGAAGCCTTTCTTGGCCAGCAGCGAACTGCTCAGGCGAGCTGCTTTTTTCATCGTCTTCCACTCCCGTCAATTCGTAGGGGCCCGCGCTTACGACACATTGGCATGGCGGCGGCCGAAGCCGTTCCGCGGTTGAATATCCCGGCGGCTGACCGCTCCGGACTGGAACACCGTCCGGCGGAAATTACGCTCCAGCCGGTCGCTCACGTAATCCCACAGCTGACCTATTTCCTTGGCCGAGCGTGAGTTCGGGCTGATTTCCATGACTGTACGGCCATCGATCATGCTGGATGCGAAGTCAGTGCGCTGGTGAATGGTCACCGGCGCAACGGTGCCATGCTGAGAGAGAGCAATCGCGGCGTCCGCCGTGATCCGGGCCCGCGGGGTTGCCGCGTTAACGACGAACAGGAACGGTTTGTTGGACCGCTCCGCCAGGCCCACGGTAGCGCCGGCGGCGCGCAGGTCATGCGGGCTCGGCCGGGTGGGAATGACCACCATGTCGGCGACGGCGATCACGCTCTGGATGGCGAGCGTAATGGCGGGTGGCGTATCGACAATTGCCAACTTGAAGCCCCGGGACCTCAGATCATCGAGATCGCTGAGAAGGCGTGAAACAGTGGTCTGGGCGAAGGCGGGGGTTGGCGCCTCGCGCGCGTTCCACCATTCCGAAAGGCTGCCCTGGGGATCGGCGTCGACAAGGACGACAGGCCCCTCGCCGCGGCGTTCCGCCTCCACGGCAATGTGCCCGCTGAGCGTAGTCTTGCCCGACCCGCCTTTTTGCGATGCAAATGCAATCACGCGCATGGCTCAATCCTTCCCCTGGCCTTATCGCAAGCGTGAGATCCCCGATGTGGGGAGTCTCAGCCTGCGAGAATATGGCCGACCCTCTTAACAATCGGTTAAAATGAAGCGGTTAGTATAAACCGTTGGGTGGACTGAACCCCGCTCATTGGAGCTAAGAACCTGTGCGATTTTGAGCCCGTGGTCCGAGGTAACCGTAGCGTTATTGCGTTCCGGTGCGTCACCGGGCAGGATCGGATCGGGATGGAGCAATCGGCGAGCGCTGCAAGGAGGGCGAAAAGTCGTGATCAAGGACAGAATCGGAGCGTTGGCGAATGCCGGTGCGGTGGTGTTCGCCTCGTTGTGGCTTTTGGCGGCGCCTGCCGGGGCGGGGCCGCTCGAAGATGGGGTCACGGCCTATCAGCAGGGCAACTATCAGGCGGCAATTGATGCCTGGATGCCGCTGGCCGACGCCAATAATCCGGATGCGCTGTTCAATATGGGCCAGCTCTACCGGATGGGTAAGGGGGTCGCCAGGGACCCGCTCATGGCTGAATATTTCTATCGTCGGGCGGCTGAGCTGGGCCATGTGTCAGCGCAGGGAAACCTGGGCACGCTCTATTATTTCGGGTTCGACAATTCGCCCCGTGTCGCCAAGGCGGTCAAGTGGTGGCAAAAGGCGGCGGCGGGCGGCGACCCCCGCTCCCAGTACATGTTGGGCGTGCTTTACTACAACGGCAAATATCTGAAACAGGATCCGGTGCGGGCCTACGCCTGGATCCACAAGGCCGCCATGGCCGGCCTCCCGGAGGCTGTTAAGGCGGACAAAAAGCTGGTCCAGGCCCTTTCTGTCAACGACCTGGCGGCTGGCAACAATCTGTCGCCGCACGTGCAGGACCTGGCTATCGAGACCGCTGACGCCACCCCGGTCTCGACAGCCGACAATGCGGCATCACCTGCCCCGGCTGCCAGCGCAAGCGAAGCCGAGCCAATGGCTGAGCCGGCCCCCGAAGCGGTTGACGGTGCGGCCGCAGACACCTCTGCCGCGGCCAAGAGTGCGCCGGGCCCGGAGGTGGCCGATGAACAGGCGCCGGCGTCCGCAGTGGCCGCCGGCTATTATGTCCAGCTGGCGGCGTCGGGGTCTGAAGATCGCGCCAATAAGGCGCGCGCGCAATTCAACGAGGATCATGCCGTGCTGACCGGCGACCAGACCATTCGTATCGAGGAGGCGGCGCTGGATGATGGCCGCACGATCTATCGCCTGCTCCTGGGCATGTTCCCGACCCGAGCGCCCGCCGTGGAGCGCTGCGCCCAGATTAAGGACGCGGGAGCGGACTGCTTCGTCGTCAGGCGGTAAAAGGGCCGCGTTTACTTGCGCCAGCGCTCGGCGGCATCGTCGTCTGCGGCGCGGGCTTCGACCCAGTGATCTGTCCCGTCCGCGAGGGTTTCCTTCTTCCAGAACGGGGCCCGTGTCTTGAGGTAATCCATCAGAAACCGGGCGGCTTCGAACGCGTCTCCCCGGTGGGCGGCGGCGGTGACCACCACCACGATCTCGTCGCCGGGGCCAAGTGTGCCATAGCGGTGGACCACAATCACATCGTCAAGAGTCCAGCGGGTCTGGGCGTCGGTCGCAATCCGCTCGAGCTCGCGCTCGGTCATGCCGGGGTAATGCTCCAGTGTCATGGCGGAGAGCCGCCCGGCCGCTCCCATTTCCCGCATCACGCCGGAGAACATGACAATCGCCCCCGATTTCCCGGCAAGCCGATCGCTCAACCGCGCATACTCCTGCGCCGCATCGATTGGCCCGGTCTGCACCGTCACACGCATGGATGCCCTCTTATCCGCCGGTTACCGGGGGAAAAAACGCCACTTCGTCGCCGGGCGCCACCGGGTGGTCAAAGCCCACATGGGTCTGGTTGACGGCGACCCGGACCCGTGCCGGGTCGACAAAAGCCTGTCTATAATTGTCGTCCCGTCCACTGAGTGCTGCCATCAGGTCATTCACTGTCCGGACCTCCGGCGGCAGGGCAACCTGTTCCTCATCGACGCCAACCACTTCCCGAATCCGGGAGAAGTAAAGAACCTGGGCGGCGCGGTCAGTCATTGCTCGAATCGCTTTCCGCCATATGCCGGAGGCCGGCGCGCAGATAATCATAGCCGGTGTAAAGGGTGAGCACCGCCGCCAGCCAGAGCGCCACGACGCCGATGTCAACGGCCGGAATAAATGATGGCGCGTCCTTGCCCACCAGCAGGAACCCGATGGCGATGATCTGGAAGGTGGTCTTGACCTTGGCAAGCTGGGTGACCGGGACCCGCACCCGCAGTTCGGCAAGAAATTCGCGCAGGCCCGAGACCAGAATTTCCCGGCACAGAATCACCAGCGCGGCCAGGACCGCGAAGCCCGCAATCCGGCCGAACGCCACCATCATGACGATGGCGGCCGCAACCAGGAGCTTGTCGGCGATCGGGTCGAGAAAGCGGCCGAGATGCGATTGCTGGTTCAGGCTGCGGGCCATGTAGCCGTCGAAGAAATCGGTGAGGCCTGCAAAAGTAAACAGCCCGAGCGCCAGCCAGTTCCCAAGTGGGCTCGACACATAAAATGTTGCGACAAGCAAAGGAATCACAAGGATTCGGGAAAATGTCAGTAGGTTGGGCAAGCTCGACACGGGCGTCCCTTGTTGTGGGGTCTGTTTTTCCATAGCCTGAACAGTGGCCCGAAGGCCGCGCGAAATCAAGCCGGTCTAGCTCTGATCGTGAAAGAAGTTGTAGATGACTTTGGCGGTGGTCCGGCTGATTCCGTCGACGGCTTCGAGGTCTCTGATTCCGGCACCGGCGACCGCTCTCGCTGACCCGAAGTGCATCAGCAGCGCGCGTTTGCGCTTGGCGCCAATTCCCGGCACCTGATCCAGCGCCGATTTGCGCGCATCCGTCTTGCGCCGCGCCCGGTGGCCGCCGATGGCGAAGCGGTGGGCTTCGTCACGCAACCGCTGGATGTAATAGAGGACCGGGCTGGTGGGCGGCAGTTTGAACGGCTGGCGCCCGGGCATGTAGAAGTCTTCGCGCCCGGCGTTCCGGTCCGGTCCCTTGGCGATTGCCACCAGCGGCAGGTCGTCGATGCCGACGTCGGCCAACGTCTCTGCGACCGCACTTAATTGCCCTCTCCCACCATCGATGATGACCAGATCGGGCCATGCGGCGGTCTCCCGCTCCGGGTCCTCGCGCACCAGCCGGCCGAAGCGCCGGGTCATCACTTCGCGCATCATGCCGTAGTCGTCGCCGGGGCTCAGGTCCTCGGACTTGATGTTGAACTTGCGGTAGGACGCTTTTTCGAACCCCTCGTGTCCGGCCACGATCATCGCGCCCAAGGCATTGGTGCCCGAAATGTGACTGTTGTCGTAGACTTCGATCCGGCGGGGCGGTGCGTCAAGGTCCAGAACGGCGACGAGATCGGTCAGCATCCGATCCTGGGACGCGGATTCGGCGAGCCGGCGGGTCAGCGCGTCGACGGCGTTGCGCTCCGCCATGTCCACCAGCTTACGCCGGTCGCCGCGCCTCGGCATGGCGATATGGACGCGCCGCCCGGCCTTGACCGACAGGGCTTCCTCGAGGAGCGGCTTTTCCGCAATCTCGGGCTTGACCAGAATCTCCCGCGGTGGCTCCTTGTTATCGTAGAACTGGCCAATGAAGGCGGGCAGCACTTCTTCCAGCGGCTGTGATTCGTGGTGGCGCGGATAGAAAGCGCGGTTGCCCCAGTTCTGTCCGTTCCTCAGGAAAAACACCTGGACGCAGGTCTGCCCGCCCTTCTGCGCCGCGGCAATCACGTCAACGTCGCCGATCCTGGTGTTATTGATGTCCTGGCGGGCCTGGACCTGGGTCATGGCGCGCAGACGGTCGCGATAGATGGCGGCGGTTTCAAAATCGAGATCATCGCTGGCCGCCACCATGCGCTGTTGCAGTTTCTCCTGAATCGCCTGACTGCGGCCTTTAAGAAAATCGCGGGCCTGGGCGACGAGGCTCTGGTAATCGTCGGCGCTGATGCGGTCAACGCAAGGGGCGGCGCAGCGCTTGATCTGGTAGAGGAGACAGGGCCGGCTGCGGGTCTCGAACACATGATCGGTGCAGGTCCTCAAGAGAAATGCCTTCTGGAGGCCATTCAGGGTCTTGTTGACCGCACCTGCCGATGCGAATGGCCCGAAATATTCCGCCTTGTCGGTGCGCGCGCCGCGGTGTTTCATGATCCGGGGGAAGGCGTGAGTGGTATCGAGGCGCACGAACGGGAATGACTTGTCGTCGCGCAGCAGCACGTTGTAGCGCGGCCGAAAACGCTTGATCATGTTGGATTCCAGGAGCAGCGCCTCGACCTCGGTATGGGTGGTGACGAACACCATCGACCGGGTCGCCGCCACCATCAGCATGATCCGGTGCGACAAGTTTCCGGGATTGGTGTAGCTCGCCACCCGCGCTTTCAGCGATTTGGCCTTGCCGACATAGAGCACCTCGCCCCTGGCGTCGAGCATGCGGTAGACACCGGGCTTGGCGGTAAGCGTCCGGAGGTACTTTCGAATCACCCCGATCCCTTCGGCAAGGGGGCCGGAGGGGGCTGAGTCCCGAATTGCCTCCATGTTGTCAGGCATGTCGTCAGGCGTTGTCATGGACCTATAATTGGTGTGTTTGCTGTTTCGGGCAAGGGCCGAATTCCGCCGCCTTCTTCAGCCGCTGGAACTGCGAATCCCCGATTTGTTGGCTGTCAGAAAAACTATCCACGACTCCTGTGGATAACTCGGTGAATATCATCTGTGACACCGCTGTGACTCTGGCAGTATTACTCGAACCTTAACGGCTTGCCTAAAAATTGGGCAATATAGTTAAGTCATTGTTTTTATTGAGCTAAAACAAAGTCAAGGAGTCTCTATGAACATTTTATGACTCCTGCGAAATCCAGGGTGGGCCTTGTTACATAGCCCACCCGACATGTGTACAACTGGGGAACGTTTTGCCCTTTGCCTTGTACTTCAAGGCGTTATGGCGGATCGCCAATCTACTTTGCAAAGCGCTCGATTTCGACGCCGACGCTGGCGGTGTCCGCGATAGCGTCAAGCTTCTCCACACGAACCCGCGCGCAGGAGATGCGGCGGTCCTGGAGCGCCATATCCGCGACGCGCTCGGCGAGCGTCTCGACGAGGAAAATATGGCCCGACGAAACGATGGCGCGAATCTGGCGCGCGACGGTGTCGTAACAGACCACGGAGGACAGGTCGCCTTCGATCACCGGACCCGAATCGTCAACCGCGAGGTCGACGTTGATGCGGATCTGCTGAGGCGCGTCGATTTCTTGCGCATAGACGCCAAGCGATGCCATCACCACAAGATCACGGACAAAGACATGCCGGATCGAGCGCCGGGCGTCGGCAATTCTGAGCGGCTGGACGTTACTGGTTTCCATGACTCCGCTTTCGCTTCCGGTTCGCGGTCATTCTTCCTGGCCCTTTACGTCGGGGGTCTGCCAGGCAATATGCTGGCCGCCGTCGAGCGCTATCATTTGGCCTGTCATGCCCGGCGATTCAAGAATAAACCGCACCGCCGCGCAAATTTCACGTGTCTCGGTGCGCCTGCCGAGCGGCAAGGCGCGAACCTGGGCCGCAAAGTTGTCCTCGCTCTGGCGCGCGCTTGGCAGCACCGGCCCCGGCCCGATTGCGTTGACCCGGACCCGGGGCGCCAACGCCTGAGCCATGGTCTGTGTCAGTGTCCACAGGCCCGCCTTGCTCAGGGTATAAGCCATGAATTTGGGTGTCAGCCGCCATACCCGCTCGTCGACGATGTTGATGATAGTGCCGTGTCCGGCCTCGCCAAGCGCCGATACGAAGCGCTGGCTCAACAAAAAGGGCGCGCGCAGGTTGACATTCAAGTGGGCGTCCCAGCTCTCCCGGGTGACGGTGGCGAAGTCGTCACGTTCGAACACAGAGGCATTGTTGACCAGGAGGGACACCGGTCCAAGGATGTCCTGGACGCTCGCGATAACGGCGCCGGTTTCCTCCTCATCGGCCAGGTCGGCTCCAATCGCGGCGGCGTCGCTGCCGGTGGCGCGGATCTCGTCCACCAGGCTCAACGCGTCATCGCGGGACGTGTGGTAGTGGACGCCGACGCGCCAACCGTGGGCGGCAAGGTCAAGCGCTATGGCGCGCCCGATGCGCCGGCCGGCGCCGGTAACCAGGGCAGTTTTGTTGGTTTCATTGTTCATAGCACAGCATGTAAAACGGGGCTTGCGGTGGTGCCCAGAACCCAGAGGTAAAAACTATAGGCGATTATGAAAAGAAAGCCATAAGGCGCCGAAATGCTGCCGCGCCGAATGACGAACGGGATAACCACCAGCGCTGCGCCCACCATCACCCAGATATCAAGATTCAGGGTCGAGGCGGATATCGGGATCGGCCGGATCAGGGCGGTAACGCCCAGAATCCCGTATATGTTGAAGATGTTGCTGCCGATCACGTTGCCGATGGCGACGTCTCCGTGGCGATGGATGGCCGCCATTATGGAGGTTACCAACTCCGGCAGCGAGGTTCCCACCGCAACCAGCGTCAGGCCGATAATTTCGTCCGACACGCCGAATTCGTGTGCGATGGAGGTGGCGCCCTTCACGAGCAGGTCCGCGCCAAACGTCAGGCCCCCCAAACCGAGGACAAGCATGACGATCGACAGCGTGTAACTATAGGGATGCTCCGGCATGCCTTCGATATCGGCGAGCTCGCTACGGCTGAATGCGGTCCCCCGGCGTGCCCGCAGGGCCGATTGGACCAGGAACACCACCAGCAGCCCGACAAACAGCAGCCCCTGCCAGCGGGCAATCACGCCGAGGAACGCCAGTGCCGAAAAGATCCCTGTCGCGGCAAGCATATGGATCAGATTGAACCGGAGGTCATGGGCGTCGCAGCGGATCGGGAAAATCAGGGCGGGCAGGCCCAGCACAAGGAACACGTTGGCGATATTACTGCCGATGACATTGCCGAGCGCGAGCGATGGCACATTCGCAAGTCCCGCCTGAACGCCAACCACCAGTTCCGGCGCCGAGGTGCCGAACGCGACCACTGTCAGGCTGATGATAAGTGGGGAAACGCCCAAACGCCCGGCCAGCGAGACAGCGCCCCGGACCAGTAAATCCCCCGCGATGATCAGGACGGCCAGTCCCGCTGCGGCCTGAAAATACACCAGCATGGCGACTTTATAACACTGCATGTCCGGGATACCAACCGGATGAATAAGCGATTTGGGAACGGGGGCTCCCGTCGTGCCGGGCAATAGGCTAAAAAGAGTATGGACGGGACAGGCTGGAGAAAATTTTGATGGAAACCATTGCCCAGGGAACTCAGCACGCAAGCAGCGGAGGCCTTGTTCTGGATCAGGTGATGATTTTCCTGATTGCGGCGGTTCTTGCGGTCATTACGCTGCACCGCCTGGGCTGGAGCCCTGTGGTTGGCTATCTGGTCGCCGGTGCGATTATCGGGCCGTTCGGTCTTGGGCTCGTCAAAGACGACCAGACGATTCGCCATCTGGCGGAATTCGGCGTCATCTTTCTGATGTTCACCATTGGGCTCGAGCTTTCATTCGAGCGGCTCAGGGCCATGCGCCACGACGTGTTTGGCCTCGGCGGAGGACAGGTCGCCCTGACCCTCGTTGCTATTACCGTCGTGGCCTACGCCCTAGGCCGGGACTGGGCCGTGGGCGCGGTGATCGGCGGCGCGCTTGCCCTGTCATCGACCGCGGTTGTCCTCAAGCTACTGATAGAGCGTGACGAGTTGGCGTCGCTTGTCGGCCGCAAGGCTTTCGCGATCCTCCTGTTTCAGGATCTGGCCGTGATACCGCTGCTGTTGATGGTGTCGCTGTTGGCCGGGGGCGCACCGTCCTTCGGCCTTGCTGCAGCGCTTGCGGTGGGTGAGGCGCTGGTTGCCATCGCATTGGTGCTGTTTCTGGGCCGGCTTCTGCTGCGCCCCATATTCCGGGCCGTGGCGGCGACCCGCAGTTCCGAAATATTTACCGCGACATCGCTCCTGACCCTGTTCGGGATCGCAATGATGATGGAGGCGGTGGGCCTGTCTATGGCGCTCGGCGCGTTCCTGGCCGGGCTCCTGCTGGCGGAAACCGAATACCGCCAGCAGATTGAGATGGATATCGAACCCTACAAGGGCCTCCTGCTTGCGCTGTTTTTCATTACCGTGGGTATGGGGCTTAACTGGCATCTGGTGATTGACCACATGGGCGCGGTGCTGTTGATCCTGGCCTTTGTGGTCGTTCTCAAGTTTGTTGTCATCACCATTCTGGCGCGCCTTTTCTCGCTGAACTGGGGAGAGGGCGCGCGGCTCGGTCTGATGCTGGCGCAAACCGGCGAATTCGCATTCGTCATTCTCGGCCTGTCGGTGCAGCAGGGCATCGTCGCAAATGACCTGGCCCAGTTGTTCTTCATTGCCACCGGCCTCTCTATAGCGCTGACCCCTGCCCTGATTGCGCTGGGGCCGCCGGTGGAGCGCGCCATATGTGGCCGTTTGATCAAGGCAAAGGCAACCACGCTCGAGGCAGCCGCCAAGGGCCTGGAGGGCCATGTGATCATTGCCGGTTTCGGGCGAGTTGGGCGCGCCGTGTGCCGGCTCCTGCGCCGCCACAAGGTGTCTTTCGTTGCCCTTGATCTCAATCCTCATGCGGTGGAGGACGCGTTTAGCCGTGGGCTGCCGGTGTTTTTCGGGAACGCAAGCCGCATGGATATCCTCAACACCGCCGGGCTCGACCGGGCTGCGGCGGTGGTGGTTACGCTCGACCAGGCGGCGGCAGCGGGCCGGGCAGTCAGTGCGATCAGAACCGCCAACCCGGACATTCCCATATTCGTGCGCGCCCGCGACAAGCCCCATGGCAAGGAACTCGAGCGTCTCGGCGCTACCGGCGCGGTCGCCGAAGCGATAGAAGGCAGCCTGCAGCTGGGTGGTCGGGTGCTCGAGGCAGTTGGAATGCCCGCCGATGCGGTCAATCAGACTCTTGCCGAGTTTCGCCGCGACGATTATGCGGCCCTCGATGCCCGACCCGGAGCGGTGAACGAAGAAGCATAAGCCCGTCGTCCTTACAGTTTGATCGTTTCCTAACAGCTTCTTAAGGCCTGTGGATTACCCTTGCGCATGATCAGCAAGGAAATGCAAGAGCCTAACCCGTGAGCGTAATCCATACTGTAATTATGGTCGCAAAGGACCTTGCCGCGCCGTTTGTCGCCATGTTGTCGCCGGCGCAGCGGATCTGGCCCGGATATCTGCTGGTGGCGGTGGTGCTCGCCTATGCGATTTATCGCCGGGCCGGCGGCGCGCGGTCTCTGACCGGGTTTTTCCGCTACTGCTTTCCCCGGGACATCTATCGCCATGCCTCGACCCGGGTTGACCTCGGCTTTTTCCTGGTCAACGCCTTTGCCGCGGGCTTCCTTGTCTTGCCAATCGTTTTTGGCTCGCCGGTGGTTGCCGGGTGGACGGGGAATGCGCTGGCGACCGGTTTCGGGCCTCTGTCCACCGCGTCCGAGCCATCCATTCCCGGCATGGTGCTCTATAGCCTGTCGATACTGCTCGCGATCGATTTTGCAACCTTTTCCGCCCACTACCTCCAGCATCGCGTTCCCGTTCTTTGGGAGTTTCACAAGGTTCATCATTCGGCGGGCGTGCTGACCCCGCTCACCGTTTATCGCAAGCACCCGGTGGATGACCTCTTGGGAGGCACTTTTATCGCGCTTACCACCGGCGTCGTGCACGGCGTGTTCGGGTATCTCACCGGCGGCGCCATTGCCGAGCCCACAATTCACGGCCTGAACTTCGGGTTCTTCCTGTTCTACCTGTTGGGCTACAACCTGCGCCACACCCATGTGTGGCTGGCCTATCCGAAGTGGCTCAGTCACTTTCTGATCAGCCCGGCTCAGCACCAGATCCATCATAGCTGCGAGGTCCGTCATCTTGACCGAAACCTCGGGTTTATTTTCGCATTCTGGGACTGGATCGCGGGCACGCTTTATGTGCCAAAGGAACCCGAGACTTTCGAGCTTGGTCTGACCGGCGGCGAACACGTGGAATTCGATAGCGTGTGGAAGCTTTATGCCTTGCCGTTCAGCAAGGTCACCCAACGATTTTGGAGGGCTGCGGCATGAACTGGCGGCGCGGTGTCATCGCTTTATTGTTGGTCCTGGTCGCAGGCATCTACCTGATCCCGAGAGAACCGCTTCTGTCCGCCCCGGCACCCGACACCGTGAATCTTCAGGACTTTACATGGGTCGAGCTGCGCGACGCCATTCGTGCCGGCACCACCACGGTGATTGTCCCGGCCGGCGGGACGGAGCAAAACGGCCCCCATATGATCCTCGGCAAGCACAACTATATTGTCCGCTATACCTCAGGCGAGATCGCAAAGCGCCTCGGCCACACGGTGGTGGCGCCGGTGATGGCCTATGTGCCCGAAGGCGATATCGACAGCCGGGAAGGGCATATGGCCTATGCCGGCACGCTCAGCCTGCCGGCCCCGGTGTTCGCCAAGGTGCTTGAAGCTACCGCGCGCAGCCTCAAAGCTCACGGCTTCAAGCTGATCGTGTTGCTTGGCGATCACCTCTTCGACCAGCCAGCCGAGGCGGCGGTTGCGAAAAAGCTGACCAGGGAATGGGCGAAGGACGGCGTGGTCGTCTTTCATGCGTCCGGCTACTATGACCCCAAGGTCAACCGGCAAATCGCCTGGCTCGAAGAGCGGGGCGAGACCTGGCAGACCATCGGCGGCCACGCCGGGATCAGGGATACCTCCGAACTGATGGTGGTGCATCCAGACGGCATCCGCATGGACCGCATAGCCCCGGGCGGCGGCCATTTTGCCGAAATGACGGGCGTCAATGGCGACCCGACCCGGGCGTCGGTGAAGCGCGGAAAGATCCTTCTCGACCTCAAGATCAAGGCTGCCGTGCGCGAAATCAGCGCCATCCGTTCGGCAATGCAGGCGAAGCCCTAGGGAACTGCTCCGATCTCAGCCGTCCGGGATCGGCAGGTCCAGCGTATACTTGATTTCCGACATGGCGATCGAGGAGCGAACCTCCTGCACGCCGGGGAGTTGGGACAGATGGTGATAGAAGAACTTTTCGTAAGCCTCCATGTCGTGGGTCACGATTTTTAGAAGAAAGTCCATGTCACCCAGCGTCACGTAACATTCGAGCACTTCCGGAAAGCCCCGGATCATGCTGGCGAAGTCCTTCACCCGGCTCTTGCCATGGGCCGAGAGTTTGACATGGGCGAAGATCATGGTCTCGAGACCGACCTTTTTGCGGTCCACCACCACCGCGCGCTGGCGGATCACGCCCTCCTTCTCAAGCCGGTTGATCCGCCGCCAGCACGGCGACTGGGAAAGCCCAACCTTTTCCGCGATCTCGGCGGCGGACAGGCTGCCGTCCTCCGAGAGCGCCCTCAGGATCCTGCGATCCGTTCTGTCCATGTCCACGAGCATGAATAATCTCTAAATCATATAATATATAAATTAATCATGCATCATATAGGAGTATAGCGCAAGGATTTGAAATCACTATGCAGGCCGTCTCGCCTATGATCGATGCTTCAGGGCGTTTCACGAAGCTGGGGAGGCGGGAGCGTGACCGTACAGACGTCGCCATTTTTTGCCAATCATGAACAGGTGAGCTTTTTCAGCGATCCGGTATCGGGTCTGCGCGCAATCGTCGCCCTTCATTCGACGGCGCTCGGCCCGGCGGCGGGCGGGTGCCGGATGTGGGCCTATGCGGACGAACAGGCGGCCATAGACGATGCGCTCCGTCTGTCGCGCGGCATGAGCTACAAGAATGCCATGGCCGATCTGCCCTTTGGCGGCGGCAAGGCGGTTATCATCGGCGACTCGCGCCGGGACAAAACCGAAGCTCTGCTGGAGGCTTTCGGCGAGGCCGTCGATAGCCTCGGGGGCCGGTACATTACCGCCGAGGATGTCGGCATCACAGTTGCGGACATGACCGCCGCGGCGCGCCGGACGGCCCATATCAGTGGCCTCAAAAAGGCGGGTGACGCCGCCGGTGGCGACCCGTCGCCCAAGACCGCCCATGGCATCTTTCTCGGCCTCAAGGCGGCGGTGAAAGCGAAGCTTGGCCGGGATGATCTCTACGGCCTCAGGGTCGCCGTTCAGGGGCTGGGCGGGGTGGGGTACCATCTCTGCCGCGAGCTCTATGCGGCAGGCGCCCGGCTGACCGTTGCCGATATCGACCCGGCGCCGGTGGCCCAGGTCGCGGACAGTTTCGACGCCTGTGTCATGGCGCCGGACAAGATCCTGTTTGCGGATGTGGATGTTGTCGCACCCTGTGCGCTCGGCGCCATTCTGAATAGTGAGACCATTCCCCGGATCAAGGCGCCCGTTATCGCGGGCGGCGCCAACAACCAATTGGCCGAGGACGCAGACGGGGCGCTCCTGCATGCCCGCGGCATTCTTTATGCGCCGGATTATGTGATCAATGCCGGCGGCATCATCAATGTGGCGGCGGAATATTCCGGGTCGAGAACCGAAGGCGAGGTCGAAGCCGATATCGAGAAGATTTACGCGCGGCTCGCCGACCTGTTTGCCCGGTCGGAGAGCGAAAACAAGCCGACCAACGTTATCGCTGACGCCATGGCCGAACAGAAGATCGCCAAAGCAGCCAGCAAGACCCGGCGGGTCGAGGCGGCGTGAGCCCCGAGTTCGGACTCATGTCAGATCGGCAACTTTGTGGTCAGCTTGACGCGCTTGAGCGCGAAGTTCGAATTCACCGTGCCGACGCCGGGCATGTGCAGCAGGATCTTTTTCAGGAAAATTTCGTACTGGGCGACGCTGCCGGTAACAATGCGGAGCACGAAATCGCTCTCCCCGCTGACGGTAAAACATTCAACAACTTCGGGGCAATCGAGCGTGGCCTGCTCGAACGCTTCCAGTGTGTCCTCGTCGTGCTGTTTCAGTTTGATGTTGGCATAGACCGTGATCGACAGACCGAGCGCATCGGGATTGAGGATGACCGCGCGCTCCATAATCGCGCCCGAAGCCTCGAGCTTTTTGAGCCGCCGCCAGCACGGCGTATGGGACAGCCCCACCCGACTCGCCAAGTCCTGAACCGACAATCCGGGCTCAGCCTGGACGGTGCGAAGAATTTTTATGTCCATGTCATCCATGAGATGAAAGACCCTGTAAATTATAATTTTTTGGAATTTTATCCTATTAATTACCCAAAGTGCAACCAACTTTGCAAATACGTCCTCAGCCGATAGTGGCATAATTGGACCGTCGGATTCGGAGGCTTTTTCCGCCATGGACAAAATGATGAAGAACCAGCCTGAACTCAGCCTGCATATCCCGCAGCCCAAGTGTCGCCCTGGCGACCGGGTGGATTTCAGCGAGCTCGATCTGCCCGCGGCTGGCGCTGCGCCGCGGCCGGATGTGAATACCGACGCGCAAGATATGCACCACATGGCCTATGACCTGATCCGGGTGCTTGATGAGGAAGGCCGCGCGGTGGGCCCGTGGGCCCCTAAACTGGACGGTCAGACCTTGCGCAAGGGCTTGCGCAACATGCTGCTGACCCGCATTTTCGACGACCGGATGTACCGGGCGCAGCGCCAGGGCAAGACCTCGTTCTATATGAAGTGCACCGGCGAGGAGGCGATCAGCTGCGCCCAGTCGCTTGTCCTGCACCATGATGACATGTGCTTCCCGACCTATCGCCAGCAGGGCATTCTGATCTCGCGCGGCTATCCGATCGTCGACATGATAAACCAGATCTACAATAACGCGAATGATCCGATGAAGGGCCACCAGTTGCCCGTACTCTATTCGGCCCGCGACTACGGCTTTTTCACCATCTCCGGCAACCTTGGGACCCAGTTTTCCCAGGCTGTGGGCTGGGCGATGGCGTCGGCTTATAAAGGCGACAGCCGCATCGCGTCGGCCTATATCGGTGACGGGTCGACCGCGGCCACGGACTTTCACCACGCGTTGACGTTTGCCGCCGTCTACCGTGCGCCGGTGCTCCTGAATATTGTCAATAACCAGTGGGCGATTTCGAGCTTTCAGGGCATTGCCGGTGGCGAGGCATCAACTTTTGCCGCCCGTGCGATCGGATACGGACTGCCCGCGCTCCGGGTTGACGGTAACGATTTTCTGGCGGTCTACGCCGCCACGACATGGGCGGCGGAACGCGCGCGGACCAATCGCGGCGCTACCGTCATCGAGTTTTATACCTACCGGGTCGCCGGGCACTCCACCAGCGACGACCCGAGCAAATACCGCCCCGCTGACGAGGCTGAAAAGTGGCCCCTCGGCGATCCGATCGGGCGGCTCAAGCAACATCTGATCGCCCGCGGAGAATGGTCGGAGGAGGATCACACGGCGCTCGAGGTGGAACTGACGGCAGAAGTTCGGGCGGCGCTCAAGGAAGCCGAGAGCATCGGGACGCTCGGTCAGTCGCGCCCCAGCGCCAGGGAAATGTTCGAGAACGTCTACAAGGCGCCGGACTGGCGACTTGTTCAGCAGCGCCAGCAGGCGGGGGTCTGATCCATGGCGACGATGAACATGATCCAGGCGCTCAATTCCGCCATGGACAATATGATGGAAGCCGATCCCGACGTGCTCGTCATGGGCGAGGACGTGGGCTATTTCGGCGGTGTCTTTCGGGCGACCGAAGGCCTTCAGAAAAAATACGGTCTGACCCGCTGCTTCGATACGCCCATTGCCGAAGGCGGGATTGTGGGCGCAGCTATCGGTATGGGCGCTTATGGTATCCGGCCAGTGGTCGAAATTCAGTTCGCCGATTATATCTTTCCGGCCTTCGACCAGCTCGTGTCTGAGGCGGCGCGGATCCGCTACCGCTCCAGCGGGGAATTCTGGTGTCCGATTACCGTGCGCTCTCCCTACGGCGGCGGTATTTTCGGAGGCCAGACCCATAGCCAGAGCCCCGAAGCCATTTTCGCCCATGTCTCGGGATTGAAGACGGTCATCCCATCCAACCCCTACGACGCCAAGGGATTGTTGATTGCCAGTATCGAGGACGATGATCCGGTGATCTTTCTCGAGCCCAAACGGATCTACAACGGCCCCTTTAACGGCCATCACGAAGAGGCGGTGGTCCCCTGGTCGAAGCACCCGGCGAGCGAGGTGCCTGAACACCATTACATCGTGCCATTGGGCAAGGCCAATGTGGTTCGCGAAGGCGGCGATGTCACCGTGCTTGCCTACGGCACCATGGTCCATGTGGCGCTGGCTGCGGTAGAGGAAGCCGGGGTTGATGGCGAGGTCATTGATCTTCGCACCATCGTACCGCTCGATATCGAAACCATCGTGGAGTTGGTTAAGAAAACCGGGCGCTGCGTGATTGTGCACGAGGCGACGCGCACGTCGGGCTTCGGTGGTGAATTGTCCGCCCTGGTGCAGGAGAATTGCTTCTACCATCTCGAGGCCCCCATCGAGCGGGTCACCGGCTACGACACACCCTATCCCCATGCCTTCGAATGGGACTATTTCGTCGGACCGGCCCGCGTCGCTGCGGCCATCAAGCGCACGATGGAGGACTGAGCTCATGGGACGTTATGTGTTCAAGTTGCCCGATGTGGGCGAAGGCACGGCCGAGGCGGAAATCGCTGCCTGGCATGTGAAAGTAGGCGATATGGTCGAGGAAGACCAGCTAATGGTCGACGTGATGACCGACAAGGCGACGGTGGAGTTGACCGCACCCGTAAGCGGCAAGGTCATGGCCACCCACGGAGCAGCCGGGGCAATGGCGGCCGTGGGTGGCCCTCTGATCGAATTCGAGGTGGACGGCGAAGGCAACGCCGCCCAGGCGCCGGTAAGGGAAGCGCCGGTAAGGGAAGCGGCGGTGGAACCGAAACCGGAACCTGAGGTCGAAGCGAAATCCCGGACCCAGACCAAGGCCAAGCCCAACGGCAAGGATGAGCCTGCGCCAACGGCGCCGCGGCCGATCGCCAGACCGGCCGTTGCCACGCGCACACCGGGCGACAAGCCGCTCGCCTCGCCAGCAGTCAGGAAACGCGCGTTCGAGCTCGGCGTGCCGTTGCAGTTCGTGCCAGGCTCCGGCCCGGCCGGGCGGATTACACACGCCGACCTTGACGCCTATGTGGCGTCGGGCGGGCAGGCGGGCGGCGCCGCGCGTCCCCGCTACGCGGAGCGCACCGGCGTGCGCGAAGAGAAGGTCATCGGGCTCCGCCGCAAGATCGCCGAAAAGATGCAGCAGTCGAAGCGCAATATCCCCCACTTCGCCTACGTGGAGGAGGTTGACGTCACCGAGCTCGAGGCGCTCCGCCAGTATCTCAACGCCAACCGCCGGGACGACCAGCCCAAATTGACCCTGCTGCCCTTCCTGATGCGCGCGATGGTGCAGATCATGCCGGAATTTCCGCAGGTCAATTCGACCTATGACGACGAGGCTGGCGTGGTGCATATCCACGAGGCGCTGCATATCGGCGTCGCCACCCAGACCCCGGGCGGTCTGATGGTGCCGGTGGTCCGCCACGCCGAAGCCCGCGATATCTGGGACTGCGCCGCCGAAATGGCCCGTGTGTCCCAGGCCACGCGCGACGGCAAGGCCAAACGGGACGAGCTTTCGGGCTCCACCATCACCATCACCAGCCTCGGACCCTTGGGCGGTATTGCCGCGACCCCGGTGATCAACCACCCGGAAGTGGCGATTATCGGCCCCAACAAGATGGTCGAACGGCCGGTGGTGATGGGCGGGCAGGTGCGGGTGCGCACCATGATGAACCTGTCGTCGTCATTCGATCACCGCATTGTCGATGGCTATGACGCGGCCTCGTTCATCCAGCGCCTCAAAGGGCTTCTCGAACACCCCGCCACCATTTTCATGGATTGAATATGACTGACGCGATCAAGACCAAAGTCCTCGTTGTGGGCGGCGGACCGGGCGGCTATGTGGCAGCGATCCGGGCCGGCCAGCTCGGCCTCGACACCGTTCTGGTGGAAGGTGACCGCCTCGGCGGGACCTGCCTCATCCGGGGCTGTATTCCGTCAAAGGCGATGATCCATGTGGCGGGCGAGTTCGAAGCAATGACCGACGCCGCCGCCAAGGGCGGCAAACATGGCGTTTCTATTTCCGCCGCACCCAAGCTCGACATGGGCCAAACGGTGGCGTGGAAGGAAGGCGTGGTCGACAAGCTAAACGGGGGCGTAGCCATGCTCCTGAAGCGCGCCAAGGTTAAGGTGATCTCGGGCTGGGCCACGTTCTCGGACGCCAAGACCTGCGCCGTCGACGGTGCGGATGGGCCGGTCACCGTTACCGCGGAACACGTCATTCTGGCCAACGGGTCGGTCCCCGTCGAATTGCCGTTTCTGCCGTTCGGCGGTCCGGTGATTTCGTCGACCGAGGCGCTGGCGCTCAATGAACTGCCCAAGAAGCTGGTCGTGGTGGGCGCGGGTTATATCGGGCTGGAGCTTGGAATCGCTTTCCGCAAGCTCGGCGCGGAGGTCACTGTGGTCGAAGCCATGGACCGCATCCTGCCTTTGTACGACGACCAGTTGGTGGCCCCGGTCAGGAAATGGCTCGAGAGACATGGCGTCGCCCTGCATCTTTCCGCCAAAGCGAAGGACTTGAAAAACACGGCGAAGAAGACCGCGCTTGTGATCGAGACGGCGGACGGCAAGACGCTCGACCTGCCCGCCGACAAGATCCTCGTTACCGTGGGCCGCAAGCCTGCAACCGAGGACTGGGGGCTCGAGAACATGGGGCTCGATATGGATGGGCGCTTCGTCAAGGTTGATGACCAGTGCCGCACGCCCATGAAGAATGTGTGGGCGATCGGCGACCTGATGGGCGAACCGATGCTCGCCCACAAGGCGTCGGCCCAGGGCGAAATGGTGGCGGAGATCATCGCCGGGGAAAAACGCCGGTTTGACCCGGTGACCATCGCCGCCGTGTGTTTTACCGAACCCGAAGTGGTCACCGCCGGCCTGTTGCCCGAGGAGGCGAAAGCGACCCATGGCGATGTTATCGTCTCCCAGTTTCCCCTCCAGGCCAATGGCCGGGCGCTCAGCATGGAGGCGGGAGACGACGGCGGCTTCGTCCGGGTGGTGGCGCGCAAGAGCGATCATCGCGTGCTCGGCATTCAGGCGGTGGGCCGCCATATCTCCGAACTGTCCGCAGAGTTTGCCCACGCGCTCGAAATGGGCGCGGTGCTCGAGGATATTGCCGGCACCATCCATGTCCACCCGACGCTCAGCGAGGCGTTCCACGAGGCCGCGCTCAAGGGGCTCGGCCACGCGATCCATATTTAGTCGTCCGCATGGCTACGCCAGTCCGCCGATAAAATGGTGATCCTTGCGGTCGCGAATTGGCGTAAGAGCAATATTCTGTTGCGATTTGTCAGGGTGGTCACGGGTTCGCCGGCAGCTCAGGGCCTCTGCAACCTCGTTCAAATACATATGGCTGTGAATGCCGCCATGCCGGAGGAGTTCGGTGGGCTGTTCATACCATGTGAATCCGCAGACCCTGCACCGGCAGGCGAACCGGTAGCCGTCCGTGTAGTCGCCCAGTTGCAGGTCATTGCCCATTACCATGAGTCCTCTATGTCGGGAATTCGGCTATAGGCGATCTTGGCGCCCGCATACCCGCCGGGCGGGGGGTTCCATGGTCCCTGACTGATCACGGTTGCGGCGTATCTGGCGTTGACCTCGTCAATGACCCGGCAGATATGTTCCCACTTTTCACGATGAGGCGTTGGCGGGTTCAGCAAATCTCCCTGGCGGTGGCTCTCCGGCTTGAGATCGTAATGGGCCACGTGGATCCGTTTCACTCTTGATCCTGAAGGCAGGTCGGACCTTGCCGACCGCCACAGCCTTACAAGGGCGGCAAGCGAGGCATGATCGTCGTTCGTCTCATCAAGATGCGCTTCCCCCGACCAGCGATCTTCCCGCATGTCCAGCCACAGACCGAACCGTTTGGCGACATACTGCTCCCGGCGCATACGGCGCGCAGCCTTGATTGTCAGCAGACGGGAATAGTCATAGGCGTCGTCAAAACTGCGCCGCTCCGGTGGCAGGACCCGGCCATGACCGAACATGTTCTTCTCGGCCTTGCCGGCCGCGACAGCGTAGCCATGAAGGGCATACCAGAAACGTTCTCCGTTCACATTTCCCCACAGGGCGCGCAGGTGTTTTGGTTGCGTGCGCCACAAGTCCTCGACGCTCCATATGCCGGCTTTATTAAGCCGGGTCAGCATCCGCTTGCCGATGCCCGGTATGTCGTCCAGCGCCAGGTCCAGCAGGCGGCCCGGCAGACTTTCGGGTTCCAGGATGGTTATTCCGTCGGGCTTGTCCATGTCGCTTGCAATCTTGGCCAGTTGACGGTTCGGCGCCATACCGATAGAGCCGGTAATCCAGGGACCGACCCGCTCGCGAATACGCTTCTTGATGCGCCAGGCCAGGGCCTCCGGGTGTTGACGGTCATGGGGAGCCAGCTTGCAGGCGAGTTCGTCAATCGAACATACGACGTCGATAGGGAGCACCGCTTCGATCTCCAGAAGCAGCGTTCTGTGGGCGCGGGCGTAAAGTTCGGGCGATTGGGGCACCAACCGGATGTCAGGGCAGAGCTTGCGCGCCTCCACGACGCCTGTTCCTGTTCTGACGCCATAGGTCTTGGCCCGGGCATTTGCCGCGATAACAATCGTGGCGGTGGCATGTTCGAACGGAATCACGCCGATAGGCCTGCCGCGTAAGGACGGCTTTGTCTGCTCTTCGACGGCAGCGAAAAAACCGTCGAAATCAATGTACATGCATTCGATTGTTTCTGGCTTGCGCATTGGGTGCTCGAAACTCGGATGGAAGACAGCCATTAGAACAAAACAAGAACATTTTTGCAAATCCTATATCTGATGCCTACCCGTTTTCGAAGGAATTTCTGCTCGGTGCAGCCTCTTCCATTAATGCCCTCTTTTTCCTAATGTGAAGGCAGTAGAGAACAGAAAGGTAAGCCAAATGACATCGGCAATACGCGCCATCGATAGCATCCGCGGCCACGGCGGCGTGGTGTGGGACAATCACCTTTGCATGCCGCTCCGCTGCGACGATGAGTTCCTGCCGGACCTGGAACGCTGCCGGGCGTCCGGTCTCGACGTGGTGTCGCTCAATGTGGGGTTCGGCGAAGATTCGATCGAGAATCATATTCGGGTTCTGGCCTACTTCCGGGCGTGGATTTTGAAGCATAGCGATAAGTATGTCATTCCGCGAACGGTGGCTGATATCCGCGCGGCGAGGGCGGCGGGCAAGCTCTCTGTCGTGTTCGATATCGAGGGCATGCGCGCCGTGGACGACGAGCCGGCGCTCGTCGGCCTCTATTACGACCTTGGCGTCAAGTGGATGCTGATTGCCTACAACCTGAACAACAAGGCGGGCGGCGGTTGCCAGGACGAGGACTCAGGCCTCACCGATCTCGGCCGGCGCATCATCGACGAAATGGAGCGGGTCGGCATGGTGGTGTGCTGCAGCCATACCGGGTACCGTACCGCGCGCGACGTGCTCGAGCACGCCACGAAGCCCGTGCTGTTTTCCCATTCGAATCCGCTGGCGTTGGTCGACCATCCGCGCAATATCCCGGACGACCTGATGGACAAATGCGCCGCCACCGGTGGCGTGGTGGGTATCAACGGCGTCGGCAAATTCCTTGGTGACTTAGGCGCCGGGACCGAGACCATTGTCCGTCACCTGGACTATGCGGTGAACCGGATCGGGGTCGACCATGTGGGCCTCAGTCTCGACTATTGCTTCGACGAGCGGGAACTTGAGGACTATATCAAGGCTCACCCGGAGCTGTTCCCGCCTGACAAGGGATATACCGACGGAATCACCATCGCCAAGCCGGAACAGTACCCAGAAATTACCGATGCCCTTCTGGCGCTTGGCTATGCAGACGGGGACGTGGCCAAGATTCTCGGCCTCAACTTTCTGCGCGTCGCCGAGCAGGTCTGGCGATAGCCTCCACCAGCGCCCGGAACAGGCGGAGGTGGCTCGGCAGGAAGAACAGAAATTCGGGATGCCACTGCACGCCGAGGACGAAGCGCTCTCCCTTCTGCTCGATGCCCTGAACAATGCCCCAGAGGTCTTTCGCCGCTACGGCGAGACCCTGGCCCAGATTGCTGATCGACTGGTGATGCAGCGCATTCACATTGATTGCCGGGCGCCGGATGATACCGGCAAGGCGGCTGCCCGGTGTAATCTCCACCCGTTTGCGGGGAAGGACGGTGCGAAGCTTTGGCGCTTCGACGTAAATTTCGCCGATTTCGCGGTGAATGGCGCCGCCCTTGTGCACATTGATCATCTGCGCCCCCCGGCAGATACCGAGCACGGGCAACCTGTATTCCGCTGCATGGCCGAGCACGGTCTGTTCAAGCCGGTCGCGGTCAGGGTCAATGCGGATGGCCGGGTCGATTTCATCGCCGTAGAGGGTCGGTGCAATGTCGTCGCCGCCGCCGATGATAAAGCCCATGAACCGGTCAAAGTCATGATCGCCGGCGGGAACGATTTTCTCCGCCCGCCCACCGGCCAGCAGGACCGCCAGCCGATTGCACCACCACATGTATCGCCCGCCCTTGGACGACGCAGTGACGCCGATCAGGGGGCGATTGCTCAAGCCCACGTTTCGGCCTCGCTTGCCCATCCAAAAGCAATCGGACGGTCGTGGAAGGTGCAGAAGGCTTGTGACGCCGCCTCAAGCCGGTCGCTGTCGGTTGCCAGCCGCTCGACCCTCAACCACCGTTGCCATTCCAGGGTTATGCGCCAGTGCGGCTCGTCAACAAGGGAATTGGGCAGCCGATAATGGAAGGTGGGCCGCGCCTTGACGCGAGGGTCTTCCACCACGCGACGCACCCGGCCCTCGTCCAGTTGGACGAACAGGGGCAGCATATCGAGTTCGCGGTTGCGGGTCGGGTTCGCCTCCAGATAATCGTCAATCAGCTGCGCCAAATCCGGCCAGTAGGACGGATCCACCACCCGCCGCGCGTATCCGGTCGGGAAGCTGTCGATAAAGGGCGTTACTTGCCGGGCGAGGTCGATACCGATCTCCCGGCGCAGCCAGGCGCTTAAAATCAGGTAGGCCTTGAGATGTGCGGTAATGTAACGGGCATCGGTGGCGGCGACCTCCGGATTGAGATGGCAGCCGTAGGCCGCGAACAGCCCGGAACTGGTGCCTGCCGCCCCGTAAGCCCGGATGTCCGAAACCAGGGCGTCGAGTTGGTCAAGGTCGGTATAGGGAATGGGTGGAGCGACGATTTCCACCGGCACGAACAGTTCGCCCACCATTCCGGCGGCATCGGCAAGCGCCCGTTCGACCTCCCCGTCACCCTCGGCATGGGCGTGCTGCATGTCGAGTTCCACGACGAAGTCGCCGAGATCAGTGCCGATTACGGTCGCGCGGTAATCGCTTTCAGACTCAATGTGGCCGCCGAACCGGCGCTTTACCAGCGGTGCGGCTTCCCCGACTTTCAGGCCATCGAACTCGATTTCCACGCCTACCCGGCGCAGCTTCCCGTCATCGGTGCGGGGGCAGGGTGGATCGAGCGCGGGGTCTTGCACGGTCCCTTTTTCCATGATCATCTGACCCTATCACAAACCCGCGGACCGTATAGGCATGATCGATCCATTTCTGGCGAAACAAGTGAATAAATGGCTCGGTGCCAAGGTGCGTCAGGCGACACCTCTGGGCGGCGGGTCTCTCGCCGCGGTCACCCGGCTTACCCTCGAAGACGGGCGCAAGGTTGTCGCCAAACGCGGCGACAATCTTGGTGTCGAGGCCTGGATGCTTGCCTACCTTGCCGTCCATTCGGCCCTGCCCGTGCCCGAGGTTCTCTTTTATGACGACACCATGCTGTTGATGTCCTGGATCGACGGCGGGACCGGTGGTCTATCGGCGGGGGCGGAGCAGGATCTCGCCGCCCACGTGGCCGCGCTCCATGACATTACGGCGTCTGCGTTCGGGTTTGAGCGTGATACCGTCATCGGCCCCCTCCTGCAGCCCAACCCGACGATGTCAGACTGGCCGGCGTTCTTCGCGGACCATCGGCTCCTCCATATGGCGCGCCTTGCAGGGGAGGCCGGTCACCTGTTGCCTGCGCTGATGGGGCGGATCGACACATTGGCGGGGCGGATAGACGCCGAGCTCGCCCATACGCCCGCCCCCAGCCTGCTGCACGGCGATCTGTGGGGTGGCAATATCCTGGCCCGCAGCAACCGTATTGTCGGCTTCATCGATCCCGCCCTCTATTTCGGCGACGCCGAGACCGAGCTTGCCTTCATGACGCTGTTTCACACCGTGGGCCGGACCTTTTTTGACGCCTATCAGGCGCACCGGCCCATCGCGCCCGGTTTCTTCGAGCGCCGCCGGAAGATCTACCTCCTTTATCCATTGCTGGTGCACGCGCGCCTGTTCGGCGGCAGCTACGCCGGTCAGGTTGCTGGCATCCTCGATGACCTTGGCTACTAAATCCGCCCTTCCAGATAGATCAGGCCGACAATCACCGCCAGAAAGACGGACAGAACCCAGAGATTGAGCTTGATCGAGGCCCGCGCGCGCTTGCGCTCCCACCAGGTGCGCGGGCCGATCCCGCGGAAGATAAATACCACCTGGGCGGTCAGGATTACACAGACCACGTTGGCGGCGAGAAGCGTGGCCGATCCAAGGGCGAGATCGAACCTGCCCGCGCCTGCCATGATACCGAGCGTGGCGGCGGGCGGCAGCAGCGCAACAGCGACCATCACGCCAACGAGCGCGGTCGAGACACCGGTGGTGATGGAAAGCGCCGCCGCCGTGCCGGACGCCAGCGCCAGCGCCAGGCTGCCGTAGTTCACGGTGGTCCGTTCCAGAAGCTCGGGACTGACAAGGCCGTAGGGCCAGATAAGGCCGATCGCCACGGTGATCGCCAGTGTGAGCGTGAGGCCGAACGCGCTGGTTCTGATCGAGCGGACCATCAGTTCCTTGTCGCCTTGCGCCACGGCAAATGCGAACGACAAGTTGGGGCCGAGCAAGGGCGCGATCACCATGGCGCCGATCACGACTGCCACATTATCCTGCAGCAGCCCGATCGCCGCCACCATCGTTGACAGCGTGACGAGCAGGATGAAGTCGCGCCCCGCGTCCGCGCCCTTGACCATGTCGTTGTAGAGCTCTTCGCAGAGTCTCGACAGCGGGTTTGCCCGCTTCTTCCTCGGTCTCCGCCTGGGGCACCACCGCTTCGACCGGGAGGATCACCACCCGGCCATTAACGTCGGTGCCAAGGGCCGCCTGAATGGCATCCAGCAGCTTCTGGCGGTCTGTCGGTCCGGCCAGGATGCGGGAGGTTTCAACCTCCTCTTCGTCCTCCACCGCCATGTGGGTGAAGCTGGCTCCATACTTCTCGGCAATGGCGCGCAGCGTGTCCGTCTGCCCCTTGGTGGCGGTGATGTCGAAAACGCGAAAGGCCATGGTCCCTCCCTGTGAGTCCCGCTATCATAAGGCGGGGTTGCGGAGATCGCGACAGCGAAGTTGGCCGGGTTGCCGGCGTTCGACTGGTTCAGCGCCGCGCCGGCAGGTATAGTGGCGCGTGTGGTTGTGTTCATCGGTGGGCTGAAATGGTTCTGAAATGACGCTTCGTAAGCGATTATCCCGTTTCCTGGGCGACCGTACCGTGGTGGCGGTGCCATTGTTAATTCTTATTCTGGTGGGCTTCGTCGTCGCCTACCAGTTCGTCGAACCGGCCCCGCCGCACCATATTACGCTCGCGTCCGGCCAGCCGGGCGGCGCCTATCGGTCCTTTGCCGGGGATTATGCCAAGCGTCTCGCAAAAGAGGGCATCACGGTCAATATTGTGGAGACGGCCGGCGCGGTCGATAACCTCAAGCGCCTGACCAATCCCGATCAAAAGGTCGATGCGGCCTTCGTTCAATCCGGCATTGATAATCCCAATCCGTCCGTCGCTCTGCAATCGCTCGGCAGTCTCTATTATGAGCCGCTATGGATTTTCGTGCGGCCGGAAGTTGTGTCGGGCGACGGGCTCAAGGCGCTTGCCAATCGGCGGGTGGCGATCGGCCCGTTGGGCAGCGGCACCCGCGCGCTAGCCGATCGGCTGTTGAAGGCGGAGGGTGTAACGATCGAAGAGGTGCCGGCTGCCAACGCGGGCGAGGCTGTGGACGCGCTTCTCGCTGCCCGCGCGGATGCCATCGCGCTTGTCGCGGCACCCACCGCGGACGTAATCGGGCGTTTGAGCAAAGCTGCGGGCGTCAGACTTCTGGCCCTGCCGGAGGCCGACGCGCTGACCAGCCATTTTCACGATTTGTCGCCGCTGGTGCTGCCGGCCGGGGTGCTCGACCTGAAGCGCAATGTTCCCGCCATGGCCACACCGATGGTGGCGGCCACCGCCAATCTGGTTGTGCGCGCCGATCTGCACCCGGCGCTTAAGGAGTTGCTGGTGCTGACCGCGTTCAAGATCCACGGCGGGGCGAGCCTCCTTCACGATGCCGGTGTTTTCCCGTCGCCCGACCATCTGGCTTTCCCGCTCAGCAGCGACGCCCGGCGCATTTACAGCCGCGGCCCCTCGTTCCTGCAGCGCTACCTGCCGTTCTGGGCCGCCAACCTCATAAACCGCTTCCTGATCATGCTGTTGCCGCTCGTCACCCTGGCGTTGCCGCTGGCGCGGGTAATGCCGCCGGTGTACCGCTGGCGGGTCCGCCGCCGCATCTATACCTGGTACCGCGATCTCATGGCGATCGAGCGTGAGGTGCTTGAAGGCAAGGTGGACCGGGATGTTGCACTTGAAAGGTTGCGCCTTGTGGAGCGGGAAAGCGGCCACGTCACCGTTCCGCTGTCCTATGCCGATGAACTTTATAACCTGAGGCTGCATATCCAGTATCTGCGCGGACTGGTGCAGGACCTGGAAAAACAGGAAGGTTAAATTCTGGCCCGTCATGGTCCATCCCCATCATCACAGCCACCATAACCATCGCGCCGGCAATCGCCGCCGGATTGCGGGCGCGCTTATCGTCACCTTCGTCTTTTTGCTGGCCGAGGTGGCGGGCGGGATCTGGTCCGGTTCGCTGGCGCTCTTGGCGGATGCCGGTCATATGCTGGCCGACGTCGGCGCGCTCGGGCTCGCCTGGGTCGGCTTCCGGCTTGCCGACCGGCCCTCAGACACCAAGCGTTCCTATGGCTATGAACGTTTCGAGGTGCTGGCCGCCTTTGTCAACGGCCTGACCCTGATCGTGATTGCGCTGTTGATTTTGGTCGAGGGGGTCGGCCGTCTCAATTCTCCCATAAAGATCCTGCCGGGGCCCATGCTGGGTGTCGCCATTGCCGGACTGGTGGCGAATATTGCGTCCTTCGCTGTGCTCCACGGCGGTGACAGGGGTAATTTGAACCTGCGCGCCGCGCTGTTTCATGTGGCGGGCGACATTCTGGGGTCTGTTGCCGCCATTGCCGCCGCTGTGGTGATCATGACCACGGCGTGGACGCCGATCGACCCGATTTTGTCTTTCCTGGTGGCGGGCCTTGTGGCCTACAGCGCCGTGGATCTGGTCCGCCGCTCAGCCCATATCCTGCTTGAGGGCACGCCCCGGGACTTGAGCGCGGGCGATATCCGGGATCATCTGATGACCGTGCTGCCCGAGCTGCGGGACGTCCATCACATCCATGTCTGGGCGCTGACAGAGGAGCGGCCGCTGGTGACGCTGCATGTCGTAATCAAGGAAGGCAGCGACCCGAACCGCGCGCTCGAGCGGGTCAAAACGGCGCTCGAGGACAAGTTCGCCATCGGGCATGCCACCGTTCAGGTGGAAATGGGCGCATGCGTCGATTGTGCCTAAATGTGGCAGGTCGTCCTAAACATGGCACGAGGCAAGGCCGCGCTTCTCCAGATAGCGCTGGTGATAGTCCTCGGCCGGATAAAATGGCGCGGCGGGAACGATTTGGGTGACAATCGGTTTTGCAAACCGCCCGGCGGCCTGCTGCGTGGCCTTTGACGCCTCGGCCTCTTTTTTCTGCGCGTCACTGTGATAGAAAATGGCGGAGCGGTACTGGGTGCCCATGTCCGGCCCCTGCCGGTTCAATGTCGTCGGGTTATGGTTCGACCAGAACACCTCGAGAAGCTGATCGTAGCTGACCTCCGCCGGGTCATAGGTCACCAGCACGGCTTCGGCGTGGCCGGTGCGCCCGGTGCAGACCTCCTCATAGCTTGGGTTCTCGGTGGTTCCGCCGGTGTAGCCGACGATGGCGTCCCGGACCCCGGGGGTGTTGCGGAAGGTGACTTCCACGCCCCAGAAACAGCCCATGGCGAATGTTGCGTTTTCCATTTCCGTCCTCCAGTCAGACCCCGAATTATAAGGCGTTCGCGGCCGCGCGCAACATGGCTGGTGTGGTTGGGGACGCTATGATAGGCTGCCGCCAAAAGCGGGATTGGTTTTATGGGTTCCTACGCGCTGCGCCGCCTTCTTGGCGTCATTCCCACACTGTTCATTATCATCACCATCGCGTTTTTCATGATTTGGGTTGCGCCCGGTGGTCCGTTCGATAACGAGCGCACCTTGCCGCCTGAAATCGAGGCCAATATCAAGGCCGCCTATAACCTCGACAAGCCGCTCGTTGTCCAGTACGCCAAGTATCTGGGCGGCGTGCTGACCGGCGATTTCGGGCCGTCCTACAAGTACAAGGACTTCACCGTCGCCGAACTGATCGAAGCGGGCTTCCCGGTTAGCCTGAGGCTCGGCGCCTCGGCCATGGTAATCGCGGTCCTCTTGGGCGTTCTGCTTGGCACGGTGGCGGCGCTGCGCCAGAACAGCGCCGTTGACTATTCGGTGATGACCGTCGCCATGGCGGGGATTGCGCTCCCGAATTATGTGGTTGCGCCTTTGCTGGCGCTGGTGTTCGGCATCTACTTCTCGCTTCTGCCCGTGGCGGGGTGGGGCAGTGGCGGGGTCGCTAATATGGTGCTGCCTGTCACCGCCATGGCGCTCCCCTACATCGCCTATATCGCGCGGCTCACGCGCGGCAGCATGGTCGAGGTGCTCCGATCCAACTTCGTGCGCACTGCGCGGGCCAAGGGCCTGCCCGCCCACCGGGTGATCATCCGTCACGCGCTCCGTGCGGCGCTCCTGCCGGTGGTAAGCTTCCTCGGGCCGGCCACTGCGGGGATCATTACCGGTTCCGTCGTCATCGAACAGGTCTTTCGGCTTCCCGGCATCGGCCGCTATTTCGTGCAGGGCGCGCTCAATCGCGATTATACCCTCGTGATGGGCGTGGTGATCTTCTACGCCGCCCTGATCATGGTCCTCAATCTGGTGGTGGATCTCCTCTACGCCGTTCTTGACCCGAAGGTGCGGTACAAATGAGCGCCGCGAGCACCACCATAGAGACGGCGGCCGCCGTCAAGGGCCGCAGCCTGTGGCAGGATGCGCTGAGGCGCTTGACCCACAACCGGGCGGCCGTGGCGGCGGCCTCGTCCTCGGCCTTGTCATCTTCCTCGCCATCGTCGGCCCGTGGTTCGCGCCGCACCCCTATGACGAGCTTTATTTCGACTACGTGGCGATCCCGCCCAACGCTTCACGCCGGCCATTCCTGTTTGGCACGGACGCCGTCGGCCGCGACCTCTTTGTGCGCACCTTCATGGGTGCGCGGATTTCGCTCCTCGTCGGCGTCGCCGCGACCAGCGTGTGCCTGGTGATCGGCGATTCTCTACGGCGCGACCGCCGGGATTCGTCGGCGGGCGGGTCGACAGCTGATGATGCGGTTTGTCGATATCATGTACGCCCTGCCGTTCATGTTTTTCGTGATCATTTTGATGGTGGTGTTCGGCCGCAATATCATCCTGATGTTCCTGGCCTCGGCGCGGTCGAGTGGCTGACCATGGCGCGGATCGTGCGCGGCCAGACGCTGACGCTCAAGAACCGGGAATTCGTCGAGGCGGCCGCGCCTCGGGCGTGACCGGCCGCGGCATCATTCTGCGCCACATCATCCCGAACCTTCTGGGCCCGGTCGCGGTCTATATCACGCTGACCATTCCCCAGGTGATCCTGGTCGAGAGTTTTCTGAGCTTCCTCGGCCTTGGCGTGCAGGAGCCGCTGACCAGCCTCGGTCGTGCTTATTTCGGAAGGGGCCGGCGAGATGGAAAACGCCGCCTGGATGCTGATCTTCCCGGCAGCCGTGCTACGGTCACCCTGCTGTTCTGTTTCAACTTCATCGGCGACGGCATGCGCGACGCGCTCGATCCCAAGGATCGCTGAGCAATGACGGTTCTTGAACTTCGCGATCTTGAGGTCAGCTTTGACGTGCCCGACGGCACGGTCAAGGCGGTGAACGGCATCAGCCTCGCCGTGGGGGAGGGCGAGTGCCTCGGCATCGTCGGCGAGTCCGGTTCGGGCAAGAGCCAGATGGTGATGGCGGCCATGGGTCTGCTGGCCGGCAACGGCACCGCCCGGGGTGAGGTCATGTTCAAGGGGGAGCCGATCCTGGGGCTCCGCCCCCGCGCGCTCAACCGCATTCGCGGCAACGCCATGACGATGATTTTCCAGGACCCGATGACGGCGCTGACCCCGCATATGAGGATCGGCGAGCAGCTTGCCGAAGTGCTGACGACCCACAAGGGCTTGAGCAAACGGGCGGCCGCCGTGAAAGCATTGGCGATGCTGGAAAACGTGCGCATTCCGGAAGCCGCGCGCCGCATGCGCCAGTATCCGCACGAACTGTCGGGCGGCATGCGCCAGCGGGTGATGATCGCCATGTCGCTGTTGTGCGAACCGGCTTTGCTGATTGCCGACGAGCCAACCACCGCGCTCGACGTGACCGTGCAGGCCCAGGTTCTGGGCCTGATGCGCGACCTCAAGGAGCGGCTCAATACGGCGCTGGTTCTGATTACCCATGATCTCGGCGTGGTTGCCGGCATTGCCGACCGGGTGGTGGTGATGTACGGCGGCCGGGTGGTCGAAGAGGGACCTGTGGACGCGCTGTTCGCCGACCCGCAACATCCTTATACGCAAGGATTGCTGCGCTCGATGCCGCGGATTGACCGGGCCGACGAGGATCGGCTTCAGGCGATTCCGGGCCAGCCGCCCAACCTTCAGCACCTGCCGTCCGGCTGCGCCTACCGGGCGCGCTGTGTTCATGCCTTTGACGTTTGCGCGACGGACGTGCCGGCGCTGGAAGCGATCGGGCCGGGTCGGCGCAAGGCCTGCCACCTTGACCGTCTGGAGGCTGCGTCATGAGCGATATTCTGCTCGACGTCGCGGATCTCAAGGTCCATTTCCCCATTCGCATGGGCGGGTTCATTGGTGGGCGGACGGTGCCGCTCAAAGCGGTGGACGGCGTCAGTTTTACGGTCCGGCGCGGCGAAACCCTGGGGATCGTCGGCGAATCGGGCTGCGGCAAGTCGACGCTGGGCCGGGCAATTCTGCGCCTGATTGACCCGACAGCGGGCCGTGTCCTATGGCTCGGTCAGGATCTCGCGAATTTGAGCGCGGAAGAGATGCGCCGTCACCGCCGCGACCTGCAGATCATTTTTCAGGACCCGCTGGCAAGCCTCGACCCGCGCATGACGGTGGGCGATATCATCGCCGAGCCCTTGCGCGCGCTCAAGTCCGGGCTTGGC
Organism: uncultured Alphaproteobacteria bacterium; assembly: GCA_963746725.1. Lineage (GTDB taxonomy): Bacteria > Pseudomonadota > Alphaproteobacteria > Sphingomonadales > Govanellaceae > J090. Next base: position 241,139 of record CAVVCF010000011.1, read on the forward strand.
AAGGCCGAGATCAAGGCCCGCGTGCGCGACATGATGGGGAAGGTGGGGCTGACGCCTGAAATGATCAACCGCTACCCGCACGAATTCAGCGGCGGCCAGTGTCAGCGCATCGGGGTCGCCCGCGCCATGATCGTAGAGCCGGCGCTCATTGTCTGCGATGAGCCGGTGAGCGCGCTTGACGTCTCGATTCAGGCCCAGATCGTCAACTTGCTGATGGACCTGCAGGCGGAGTTCGGGCTGACGCTCCTGTTCATAAGTCACGACCTCTCGGTGGTGCGCCATATCAGTCACCGCATTCTGGTGCTCTACCTTGGCCGGGTGATGGAGCTCGCCGACCGGGACGCGCTTTATGGCGAGCCGCTCCATCCCTATACCCGGGCGCTGATCGGGGCGGTTCCGGTCCCCGACCCTGCCGTGGAGCGCGCCAAACGGCACGAGTTTCTGGCCGGTGACCTGCCAAGCCCGGTGGACCCGCCCTCGGGCTGTGTGTTCCGCACCCGGTGCCCGCATGCCCGGGATATCTGTGCGGAGAAAGTTCCCGACTTCGAACAGGCGGGGCCGGGTCACATGGTCGCCTGTCACCGCTGGCAGGAAATCCGCTAGTCGCCGAGCGCCACGCCTTCACGGCGCGGGTCGGCGCCACCCCGGATGGTGCGCCCGCCGTTATGATATTCGATGGTCAGCCCGTGAAGCCCGCTCGTGATGCTGCGTGTGGTCACCGTGTGGCCGCGGGCTTCCAGCGCGCCCTTGATCTCCTCAAGCACAGTGCCCTCTTCGAGCACGGTCGATTTATTGAGATTATAGAAGTTCGGCAGACTGACCGCTTGCTGGATATCCAGTTTCCAGTCGAGCGCGCCGATCAACGCCTTGGCGACGAGCGCGATGATGGCGTTGCCGCCGGGCGTGCCGACGGCCAGCGTCGGGCGGCCCTCTCTGTCGAACACAATGGTCGGCGCCATGGAGGAGCGCGGGCGCTTGCCGGGCGCGAGCGCATTGGCCACCGGCTGCCCGTCGTCGCCCACCGGGTGGAAGGCAAAGTCCGTCAACTGGTTGTTGAGGATAAAACCGCCCGCCATCAGCCGGCTGCCGAAGGCGTTTTCCACGCTCGAGGTCATGGACAGCACCCCGCCCCACTTGTCGGTGATGACGAAATGGCTGGTGGAGTGAAGCATCGGCGTGCGCGCGTCGCCCCAGGCGGTCATCGGGCCGGTGGGCGGCAGGCCGTACCTGGCCGTGCCCATATCGTGCTTCATGGAAATCAGGCTGGAGCGTTCGCGCAGATAGGCCTTGTCAATGAGCCCCGCCACCGGGACGGCGACGAAATCAGCATCCGCCACATAATGGTCGCGGTCGGCATAGGCGAGGCGCTCGGTCTGGGTAATCAGGTGTACTGCGTCCACCGAATTGGGCTTCAATTTGGCGACGTCGAACGGCTCCAGCAGCCCCAGAATGGCGAGCACCGTGGTGCCGCCGGACGAGGGCGGGGGCATGCCACAAACCCGCACCTCGCGGTAAAAGGCGCAGACGGGCGTGCGCGCCTTGGCCTGGTAGGCGGCCAGATCGCCGAGCGCCAGGTGACCGGGGTGCACCGGCGCGTTCTGCACCGCGTCCACGATTTCCTTGGCAATCTCGCCGTTGTAGAAGACGTCAATGCCGTTGTCCCGGATCAGTGTCAGCGAGTGCGCATAGGCCGGGTTCTGAAGCCGGGTGCCCGCTTTGAGCGCCTTGCCGTCGTTGTCGTAAAAGTAGGCGCGGGTCTTGGGCACCTTGCGCAACAGCGGGTCCACGCGGAGGAGGTAATGGAGCCGGGGCGAGACGATAAAGCCGTCTTTGGCGAGCTTGATGGCGCGGGTGAACAGATCCTTCCATGGCATCCGGCCATGGTCGTCATGGGCTTTCTTGAGCATGGCGAGCACGCCGGGCGTGCCCACCGAGCGCCCGCCGAGCACGGCGTCGAGGAAGCCCTGGTAGGAGCGCTCCTCATCCGCGAACATGTCGGGCTTGTCGGCCATCGGCGCGGTTTCCCGCCCGTCGTAGGCGGTGAACACCGGCGCTTTGCCGTCTTCTGTTGGCTGGTAGTAGAGCATGAACGCGCCGCCGCCAATGCCCGACGATTGAGGCTCGACCAGTCCCAGCACCAGTTGGACTGCGATTGCCGCATCCACCGCGTTGCCGCCATGGTGGAGAATATCGAGCCCTGCCTTCGTCGCGTAGGGATTGGCCGCGACCACCATCTCGTGGGAGGCGGTGGCAACAGTGTCAGATGCCCGGGCGGCGGTAACAAATAATAGGGCGGCGGCAAAAACAGACAGCAAGCGCATGGGCGTGGACTCGTTGGGGTGAGAACAGTAGCTTAGCGTGACACCACGGTTAAACGTAGGAGCCGCTATGGTCAAGCGGGGGATCGGGCCAGGCCCGCGCAATCTCATCACCGATGTGGACGGTTTGCAGGTGGGCAACGCCCATGATGCAGGCATCCTCAGCGGTGTCACCGTGGTTTTGCCCGACAGCCCGGCGGTGATGGCGGTCGATGCGCGTGGCGGCGCACCCGGCACCCGGGACATTGCCGCCCTCGACCCTGCCAATACCATTCAGGAGTTCCACGGCCTCGTGCTCAGCGGCGGGTCGGTGTTCGGGCTCGATGCCGCGGGCGGGGTGACGGCAGCGTTGTCGGAGCGGGGCGTGGGGCTGCCGCTAGGCCCGAAGCGTGTGCCCGTGGTTCCGGCGGCAATCCTGTTCGATCTGATGAATGGCGGCGACAAGAATTGGGGCGCGGAGCCGCCCTACCGCGCGCTCGGCCGGGACGCCGTCGACGCATGCGGACGCGACTTTGCGCTCGGAAACGCGGGCGCGGGCTATGGCGCTGAGGCCGGCGCGATCAAGGGCGGATTGGGCAGCGCGTCGGCTGTGACGGCGGAGGGCTTGCAGGTGGGCGCGCTCGTCGCAGTCAACTGCTGCGGCAGCGTGGTGATGCCCGACGGCGCGACACCCTGGGCCTGGGCGTTCGAGCAGGACCGTGAGTTCGGTGGGATCCGCCCGCCAGACCAGACTGTTTCGATGGCGATGGAGCTGCCCAAAGGGACACGGCTTGCCGAGAATACGACCATCGCGGTGGTGGCGACCAACCTCCGGCTGACCAAGGCCGAAGCGCAGCGCATGGCGATTATGGCCCAGGACGGGCTCGCCCGCGCCATTCGCCCGGTTCACACGGCCTTTGACGGTGACGTGGTGTTTGCGATTTCCACCGGAACCTTTGAGGCGGCCGAACCGGTCCCGCTCGCCGTCACCCGCGCCGGTGCGCTGGCTGCGGATTGTCTGGCGCGCGCGGTGGTGCGCGGCGTACTAGAGGCCCGGTCGCTTGGCGACCTTAAAGCTTATGCGGATTTGGCGCGCAAATAGATCGCTACCTCGGGCGCTGCGGCCGCATCGGGCTCGAGCGCGATCACCAGCTGGTCGCGCGGCACGCCGAGGTTGAGGAGAGCGGCGGTCACCCGGCGCAGGTTGGCCTGGGCCCGGGACCGGTCCGCGCCGGCGGCGATCACATCGAAATGGAGGTCGCCCGCGACCTCAAGCGCCCGTTTTATGGGCACGACGAGCGGCGTGGCGAATGCGGCGTCGGGATCGGCCAGATCGATGAGCACGAAAGCCGATCGTCCCTTTGCCTCGGCGGCATTGGGCCCCGGCGCGCCGGCCCGCCTAGGGGTCAGCACGGCGAGCCGGTTGTTTTCGAACAGCAGCGCGCGCGCTCGACCGGCGAGCGCGGTCTCCGCCCGTGCAATCTCGCGGGCGAGCTCCAGCGTCAGGCCGGGCGGCGTATCGGGCTTGGCGCCAAGCCCCAAGGCAGCAAGGTCGTCGTCGACTGCTTTGAGTTCGTCGACCGCAGCGCCAAGGCGCGTCAACTGGTTCTGGGCGGCGGCCCAGGCCTCGTCAAGCGTCTCCCCATCCTGGCTGATCGCCAGGAAATTCCGCAGTGCTTTCGAATACGCCGTATCGGCGGCATTAAGCTCGGCAAGGGCCGCGTCGAGCCGGACCTTCGTCGTGTTGAGGGCTTTTGGGGTGAGCGGAATGACGGCCCCAGGCGGCGCGGGCGGCGCCGTGGGCTCGGCGGCCGGTGTTTCAGGCGCCGCCGGAGCGGGAACGGCGTAGGTTTCACTGGCCCGGGGGCGCTGGACATCCACCAGCTTGGGCCAGTCCCCGCCGGAGCAGGCCGAGAGCGCGAACAGGACGACGCCGGCGAAAGCCGCGCCGATCGTTTGCACCATTAATCTCATTGTCGCTGCCGGGCTGCTGTCCATATCCCGCCTCGTTTAATCGAGCGGACTCTAGTCCAGGTCTGGCTGTTTTGGAAGCGCACCCTTGAGGTAAATCAAGTGAGGCTACTTGCAGAGATAGGCGTATAGCGGCTTCGGCTGCCCCGGCAGGTTGACCACCAGATGATGCACGTGCCGGGTATAGGCGATCGGCTCCAGGCGCACGGTGACGCCCTTGGCCGTAGTTGCCACCACCTCATTGTTCACGATGCGATAGCTGACTTTGAAGCTCTGGGGCTTTTTCCCAAACGTCTTAATCTCGCCATCCTCGATGATGACGCCGTCCAGGCATTCGTCGGGGAAATAGTTTTCCTTGACCCGTTGCGGTTCGCTGAAAACAGCCCAGCGACCAAGAAGGAAGGGGGGCGCTTCGACTTTCGGCGTATCGTAGTGGCGCAGCCTCGCGAATTCGGAAAAATAGACTTTAAAGCCGCGCAGGCTTGCCACCTCGGCGAGGTAAGCCTCGGAATCACGATCGCGCAGCACTTCGTAGTCGTGGCGAACTTCCGTGTCCTTGTGTTCAAGGAAAATAAAATAGGCCGCATAGAAGACGATAAGGCTCAACAGCAAAACGGACAGGCCCCGCCAACGGGCGAGCCGGACTTTCAATCTGGAAATGGGCGTCATTGCTTTGACCAAAACATTCTGTCTGTGGTTGCGCCCTTTGCGCACCACGTCCTTATCTTTCGTCGGGGCTCGATTGAGAGGCGCCGAGGCTTTTGTGAACCGTCAGCACAACCTCGATCATCTCGGGTCCGCGCAAACTCGTGCGAAAACCTTATAGCGTCACTTCGGAAAGTGCTCGCCAAGGACTTAATCTCTTTTTCGCCGGATTTCAAGGCAGAGCGTTGCATGGGATTTGCATTTCAGGGAATCCTCCTGTATGTCATCCGGACAAAGGCCGCATCACGCCTGTGTTGGTCCATCTTGCCTCCATGAGACGCGCCTTCGCGCCTGACCCTTGTCGGTCCCGGGCACCGGAGAATCGGGATCGCTCGGATGCCGGTGACCCTGGCGGCCATGAGCCGGTGCCCGGAGGTGTAATGCCGCCTTGAAGGCCACCATGCCGTGGTGCGCGACAAAGCATCGCGCCCCGGTCAGAACAAGATATATGCAAGCCATGACAAGAAACGCAAAGACACCCATTTTCGACGCCAATTCACAACGCCAGATCGGGCTTCTGCCGCTGTCGTTGTTTGCGCTTTCGGTCGGCGTGTTTACCGGATTTGGCGCGGCGGCGCTGCGCTCCCTGATGGCGCTGTTTCATAATCTTTTCTTTCTTGGCAAATGGTCGTTTTATTACAACGCCAACGCCTTCGATCCGGCCAGCCCGTGGGGCGCGGGGATCATCCTCGCCCCGGTGATCGGCGGCCTTGGCGTGGTCTACCTGGTCAAGCGCTATGCGCCCGAAGCGCGCGGCCACGGGGTGCCGGAGGTCATGGATGCGATCTACTATAAACAGGGTCACATCCGGCCGGTCGTAGTGCTGATCAAGTCACTGGCGTCCGCGCTTTCCATTGGCTCCGGCGCGTCGGTGGGCCGCGAGGGCCCGATCATTCAGATCGGCAGCGGGATCGGGTCGTCGCTGGGCCAGTTTCTCGGCCTGTCGCCGTGGCAGACGGTCACGCTGGTTGCCGCCGGCGCCGGCGCTGGCATCGCCGCCACGTTCAACACCCCGCTTGGCGCGGTGATGTTTGCCGTCGAGCTGCTGCTACCCGAGGTCAGCCCGAGGACGTTCCTGCCGGTGGTGATCGCGACCGGTGCGGCAACGTCGGTGGGTTGGCTGTTTTTCGGGGTCTCGCCGGCGTTCATGGTGCCGTTGAGCGGGGTGACGGAACTGACGCTTCCGCTCTCCATCCGTTTCCTGCCCCTGTATGCCGTCCTCGGTGTTCTCTGCGGTCTTGCCTCGGTGGCCTTCGTGCGGCTGCTTGACTGGTCGGAAGACTTCTTTCCCAACCTCTCCAGCAACCAATATGTTCAGAATCTGATCGGCATGTTCAGTCTGGGCGTCCTGTTCTATGGGCTCTATATCTTCTTCGGTCACTACTATGTGGCGGGCGTCGGTTATGCTGCGATCCAGGGGATCTTCACCGGCCAGGTCGTGGGTGTCTGGCTTCTCGCGCTGCTGTTTGTCGCCAAGCTGCTGGCGACCTGCATCAGTCTTGGATCGGGGGCGTCAGGCGGGATATTTTCGCCGTCGCTGTTCCTCGGTGTGACGCTGGGTGGCGCGTTCGGCAGCCTGATGGGCGACCTGTTTCCGACGCTCGTGATCACGCCCGTGGAGTTCGCCGTTATCGGCATGGCCGGGGTGGTGGGCGGCGCGACCGGCGCGGCGATGACCGCAATCCTGATGATTTTTGAAATGACCCAGGATTACCATTCGATCGTGCCGTCGATTATCACCGTGGCGTGCGCGATCGGGCTTCGCCGGGTGCTGTCAGAGGAAAATATCTACACCATCAAGCTCGCGCGCCGTGGCCACCATATCCCGAAGGCCCGGCATTCCCATGTGTTTTTCATCCGCCACGCGCGTGAATTTCAGGCCCCGATTGCCGGTGTCCTCTCTCTCGATCAGGTGGAGCGTGGCGAGGTTCCCGCGCTGGAGGAGAAAAAAGGATATTTTCTGGTGACACAGGGCCGGCGCATTGTCGGTCTTTTCCCTGCCGAGCCTGACAGCGGCCCCGGCCATGGCCGGCTGATCCGGGATTTCGGCGTTGTCCGCAGTGACGATTTCCTGCGTGATGCCGTAAGCCATATGCTGCGGCGCGATCACCATTATGCCGTGCTTAAGGACGGACGGGGCCTGCCAACGCCTGAAAACATTACGGGCGTGATCGGCCGCGCCCAGCTTGGCACGGTTTTTCTGGAGCAGTGGCGCGATTGAAAAATCGCGCGATGGTGGTGGGAAATAACAACGGGGCTATTGCCAATCGCTAACGGAATGATTAGGTTCCCGGCACGCGACGCCAATCGGCGTCGGATGCGCCCGTAGCTCAGCTGGATAGAGCACCAGACTACGAATCTGGGGGTCGGGAGTTCGAATCTCTCCGGGCGCGCCATTTCCAAAGTCATTGATATTATTGAATTTATCCGTTTCGCATTCCGGGCGGCGTTCTTGCTTTGATTCGGTCCTAGCAATCACATAGCAATCACGAGGAGGTCATTTCGCGCCTTAGTGCGACCTTAGTATCCTTACGGTAACCTTACTAAAACCTGCCGGGAAAATTTTTCGGAATGGCCCTTTTATCTTGGCCGGGAACATGGCGTTCAATGATTAGGGAACATGGGGCCCTCAGAGGGGTGCCCCCGCCCCTTAGGGTAACCTTAGGGGTCCCGCGCACCTTACCGTAACCTTACCCCCTCGCGCGCGATGGCGGCGGAAACTCCCCCGTGCTTATAGGCTTCCCAAACGTCATTGCCTCGCGTGCGCGTGCGCGTATTGGGGTCAGAATACCTTTCCGCGCGCGTACTGTTCAGAAAGCTCCCCGTGCGGCCATTATAGACATGCGCCAATGTACAGTTATCATTTCGTTGATTGTAGTCTTCCCACCAACTCGCTACCGTCGTTTCCTCAACCTATTCTGGAGACAGAAAAATGAAAGCCCCTATCGCTATTCTTTGTCTGGTGGCGCTGTCCTCTTGCTCAACGCCCCTTATTGGGGCAGACGAAGATGGTGGGGCTGTCAGCTACAATATGGGTATCCGTAGCGACGCAGTGGCCCGCGCCAAAGAGCATTGCGAACAATACGACAAAAGAACGATAATCACCGACAGCAAGTCAGATACAATAACCTTCAAATGCGTTGAGAAATAGCACAGGGGCGCTTTCGTGCTCTCCCATTTCGACCAATTCTTACGGGTCCAGAAGAATGACATTTATCCCTCGCCCCCCTCCCAATATTCTGACTGGTGGCGCATCGCTTGCCGCGTAAAGTCCCCGTAAATTCGGCTTTTGGCAGGGCCAGGATTTTCCGCGCTTCACCGCTCGCGCCTTTGCACACGTAGGCCAGCGCCGCGCTCAAGTGGTCCCGGTAATGCTCCCCGTACTGCACCCCTTTTAGGGCATGACAATAATTGCGCCCCACCGCACGGGAGTTAATCACGCCTTTTCGGAAGTTGGCACCGCACGCCCTCAGCCATCCCCGTTGCCGGTTGCTGAATGGCCGCGCAAGGTGAGGGGGAACGTGCATCAGGATATGGACGTGCTCCCCCTTGCCCGCACCCGTTTCCCTCACCCAGACATAGGCCAGAGCCTCGCCCCTCAGCCTCAGCCAGTCCGCCGCCAATTTCAGAAAGCGCAATGTAGCGTCCTGATAATCGTCTGTTATATCAGCCGCCTGCCAGTGAATTGTCGTGAACCGATTAAGGGGCTTTCCAATGGTCTCGGCATAGGCTGCCGCTTCCATCAGGTTCCGGGCTTGGGCAAGGGTCAGGAAACTACTCTCCCGGTCACGGTGGAGACGGGGAGTTTTAAGGCGGCGGGCAGGGGTAGCGGGTGGAGACGTGGCCCCACCTATATAAGAGGGATTTCGCCCGCGTGGCTGCCCGGCCTTGGCGGATTTCGGCCTAACCTTCTGAGGATAAACGTGTTCTTTCGCGCGCGGGGCCAAGTCGGTCTGAAAAGTCATCGCAAGTTTTTACACATGGGAAAAAGAGGGGGGCGACGGTCGCCCATCGCCCCGCGTTCGCGCCCTATCCGGTGCGGGCTTCGCGCATCCGCTCCACCGCTTCCCGCTTTTGGGCAGGAGTCAGCTTGCGCTGGTGGAACGGGTTCTTGTTCATGCGGTAGGGCCACAGGGGACAGGTGACGCAAACGCACTTGCGCACCTCGCTTGCGGACCCGACGCAACAATCAAGACACTTCTCCCGGATGACCTGAAGTATCGGTTGCCGGAAAAATCCCCCGCTATTTAAGGCGAAAATTTCCAACGTCCGGGGGTCCCGGCCTACGGGGCCACTTTCCGAAGGCTCCAAAAAATCATCGTATTTTCCGGGCTTCATTTCTGGCCCCGCAAAATCTCGGCTATGACAAAGGCGTGGGGGACGGAGACGTGGTACCGCCGCGATATGGTTCGGGCCGCTTGCATGAAAGGGGGACGCGGTGTAATCTCCGAAGCGTCAACTCTACCCAGATTGACCAATTCAGAAGCCCCGGCGGTTGCAGCGCCGGGGTTTCGCTTTAGGGGATGTCTCATTGGTTCGCCTCCCCGGAGTCGCTTGTGCTGGTTCGGCGGTGGCGCGCCATCCACGCATCCAAGTCCGCCCGGCGATAGACAACGCGCCGCCCTATCTTCGAGAAGGCCGGGCCGTCACCGTAAAGCCGCTTTTTGGTGAGGGTGCTTGCAGCCAGCTTGGTATAACCCGCCGCTTGGTCCGTGGTTAGAAAGTCGTGATTGTCCATGATGTATATTCTCCATAATTCCGCCGGAACATCCCGGCCGATACAGAGAAGTTGGAACCGTGCTGATTTTGAAAAAACGGGGGTTTAAAAGAATTTCGACTATTCGGGATTGTCGGCTAGGTCCATGTAGGCTCTTGAAGCATCCAAGGGGCGCTCCGTAGCCAGTGGCCCGGATATCAAGACTTCATAGTTTTTTCGCTCAAGCGAAGTCGGCTCAGCGGTCATCACGCGGTCCCGGATTCCCTTCAATTCGGGGCCAGTAATGTCTCCGAACTTCTTACGGCGTGAAATCTCGCTCGCTGCCCGCCGCATCACAATATGAAGCCGCTCGCCCGACATCTTCTCGCTTCGCCAATACAGTTCTGCTATGGCGGCAAGAATGGATTCTTTCCCCATTTGCCGCCAACTCCGTTTGACTCTGCCAGTGTTCTTAGTGACCTCAAAAACTGGATCAGGCACGCCCCGGTCAGCGTCCGTTAATGCGCCAATTACGCGAACAAATGGATCAATCCTTGTTTCGTGGAATCCACACGCTCGCAAAAAATCCACAATTGCAATTTGTGCGGCATTTACACCGGGCCGCTTATACTCATCGCCTCGCCGGTAAAGCTCACTGACCGCCTCAAGGTCAGTTTGAAGTTTTCTGAACGCCTCATTGCGGTGAATTGAAGTCGGTTTCAGTCGTTTGCGGAATTCAGGCTCATCTGTCGTCATGTCACACCCGCCGGTCTGCCAGTGTGACCACGTTCTCGCCCTTGCCGGTTCCCTCGATAATGGCGGTCAGGTGCGCGCCCCATGCGTCCAGCGCCGTGCGCTTTTCGTCTGCCCAGTTATGGCGCTGATAGACGCCCACTATCCCCGCCCGGCTGCCGGAGACGTGATTTAAGACCGCTTCCGTCACTTCCAATCGGGTTCCCAGCCGTTGCAGGCCGGTGGCAAGGGTGCGGCGCAAGTCATGGTAGCGCCACGGGGGAAGATCCACTTCTTCCCGCTTGTGGCCCGCTTCCACCGCTTCCTTTTGGAGAAGGGCCAGGACTTGCTTGTCCAAGCGTTTCTTGGCCTTTGAAAAGCCGCTAACAGGGGTCTTACCGGTGGTGGTGAACACGAGGCCC
>CAVVCF010000012.1:0-220688 GCA_963746725.1 uncultured Alphaproteobacteria bacterium
CCGTATCCACGCCGACGGCGCGCCGGGCGAGGTGCTGACCGGCCCGGTTCTCGAAGACTGTTTCGGCATCAAGGTCTATTCGACGCATGCCGGTGGCGAGTTGTTCCTGGTGCCGACGGAACGGATCGGAACGGGCTAGACGTCGACGCGTCCCGTTAGGGGTGGCCCGAGGAGAAGGAGACCGGGGTGGAAACGATGCCCCGGTCCCCTTCGATGCTGAAACAGTTGTGCGGGGTTACCCCTTGGCCGCGTTCCTGGCGCTGTCTTTCGCTGCCGTCACAGACGCGTTGGGCGGCCGGTGTCATATCATGGCGGTCCGCGGATGCGGTTTCGTTCTGGTCAGGCGTGCTGTCGTTACCGGTTTCTGCCGCCTTGTCGGCAAGGACCTGCGAACGCCGGGCGAATTTGGCCTCTTCCTCAAGCGCCTTGGTCAGGGCGGTGATCTGTTGCCTGTCGTAGTTGCCGTCGATCGCTGCCTGGATATCTCCCAAATCGATATTGACGACCAAGTCCTGCTGAACGGCATTGTTGAGCGACCGGTTGAATGCAATGACCATGTTTTCCGGCATGTCCTGAACCTGGGTCGTGACCACCGCAAGCTCATCATTGTAAGCGCTCTGCGCTTCGCTTAAGGCAGTGTCCGCCGTATTTGCCGCCGGCCTCAGACCGTTTTCAATATGATCCGAAAGGGCGGTGGCCCGGGCCTCAAGGTCGCTCCTGGTCGGGTCATCCGCGGCCAGGCCAGCGATTTTATCATTCAGCTTCTGCAGCTCTGCTTCGGCATCGGAAAGAACGGTGTCCGCGCTCTCGGCGGTTGCCTGGGCGGCATTGAGATCGACCTGTTCGTCATTCATCAATGTTTCGGTCAGGCGGTCGCGGTCCATAAACTTCTGTTGATCAGCGGTGCTGGCGCTGGTGTCAGCAGTTTCGGCGGCCATGGCGCTACCGGTCGTGCCGGTTGCGATCAACATGGCGCCGCAGAACAGGGCAGCGATAAATCCGTTCTTACGCATATTGTGACCTCATCTTTTACATCTCCGGGCCGCTTCAGGTCATTCTCCCCGCGCTTGGCGCTTTCTTTGATGACCGGCCCGGTGATTAATGTCTGGTATCGAGGTCCAACTCGTTTAATTACGCCGGAACTCGGGGCGGACTTCCCTCCGGCCCCGAATGTCTACAGGTGTCATCAGACACCATGAATTCGGCCAAATTTGGGCGGGGTATGGTGAACGAAAAGTTTACGCCGTGCTCAGCCCACGCTGTAGCGCCGGATGACGATGATTCCGGTGGTGGTCACCGCCGCGGCGATCATGCTGGCAGCAAACGGAGGCCAGAAGGATTGCTCCATCGCGATCTCCATCCAAATTACATTGGTTCTGTGTCATAATGCGGCAGGGATTCCAAACGATCCATAAAAAGATACAGTGTCGGTGTGGTCAAAGGTTGGGTGTGTCTGGGTGAGACTTCGGTCCGTGTCAACCAAGCATGAGGAGAAGCCCATGGCGGAGCAAGCCGTGCAAACTACCATCCGCGAGGCTGTTGGCGTTTTTGGCGATACCCACACCCTGGAGCAGGCGATCGATGCGCTCGAAAGTACTGGATTTGATCGGGCAGAAATCAGCCTTCTTGCCGGCGAACAGACAGTTGAGGAAAAGCTCGGCCGCCATTACCGCAAGGCCCAAGACCTCGAAGACGATCCGAAGGCGCCGCGCACTGCTTACGTGGAGAAGGAATCCGTGGGCGATGCCGAGGGCAGCCTGATCGGCGGCCTCTTCTATGTGGGGGCGGTGGCGGCGGCCGGCGCCATCGTGGCCTCTGGCGGGACGCTTGCGGCGGCGATTGCCGGGGCGGCGGTCGCCGGCGGCACGGGCGGGCTGATCGGTGGTGTGCTTGCCCGTCTCGTGGATCGTCACCATGCCAACTATCTCCAGAAGCAACTGGACCATGGCGGAATGCTGTTATGGGTCCGCACCCGGGACGCCGCGCATGAAGACCGGGCGCGCAAGATTCTTGCCCAATACTCGGCCCATGACGTGCATGTTCATGATATCCCCGTCGTGACCTGATTGCGACGAAACTAACGAGGTGAACCCAAATGTCCTCCGGCAAATCACATGTGAACATTGATAAGGCTCTTCTCGATCCAACATCAGTGTTCTCAACTCCGGAGGAGGTTGTCGATGCTCCGACTCTGCCGCATGACACCAAAGTCAGAATTCTGCGGCGATGGGAGTATGATGCCCGGGAACTGGCGGTTGCAGAGGAAGAAAACATGCCGGCGCCGGAGCCGGATATGCTCGACCGCGTGCTTGAGGCCCTGCACGCCCTTGGTTCGGGCGTCGACCTCAACCATGGCCCGCCGACCAAACAGGGCGGCGACCCATGACGGACCAGGCCATTGAGGCTCCGAGAGAGGCGCTAGACATTGAGTACAAGGTGCGCGTTCCGCCAGTGGAACGTGAAGGCCGTCGCGGGTGGACGTGGGTTTACGCATGCCGACAGCCCCGTGCAGGTGTCTGCACGGGGCCGGCCGACTTAAAGACCTTGATGTCCGCAGTCAGTCCTTGACGACTTCGACCATTTCAAGATCGAAGGTCAGGTCTTCGCCAGCAAGGGGGTGATTTGCGTCCACCGTCACGTTGTCGTCCGTAACCTCGCGGACCACCAGCTGTAACTGGTTGCCGTCAGGCGTGTGGGCGAGAAGCGTGCGGCCCGGTTCAAGCTCGATCTCCGCCGGGATGTCGCCGCGCGGCACCTGATGCACCAATTCGTCCCGGCGGGGCCCGTAGGCGTCCCCCTCGGGAATGGTCACCGTTTTGGTGTCGCCAGCGGTCATGCCGGTCAGAGCGTTCTCGAAACCGGGAATCACCTGGCCGCGGCCGAGGGTGACTTCAAGAGGATCGCGATCGCGGGAAGAGTCGAACTCCTTGCCGTCGTCGGTGCGGCCCGTGTAGTGAACACGAACCGTGTCACCGCTTTCTGCTTTCGTCAAAATAACGTCCTAGGTTAGATCTTCAGTCTGCAGCCGTCAGGTTACCTGCCGATGAGCGGCCGTCACGGCCACTCTCCAGATCGTAGTTGACCTTCTGACCTTCGTTCAAGGTGCCGAGGCCCGAACGCTCGACAGCAGAGATGTGCACAAATACGTCCTTGCCGCCGTCGTCAGGCTGAATGAAGCCGTAGCCTTTTGTGGTATTGAACCATTTAACGGTTCCGGTAGCCATGTATGTAGTCCTTTCGCAAAAATAGCCGCACCTGCGGCCGGTCGTGACGCTCGCATCATTCATCGGCAGCTTGCCAAGTGGCCTAACGCTCGAAGAAATATAGACGAACCGCGGCCAAAGGCTGCCCCGCAGGGCGTAATCTGTCAATGATTTTCTCTCGGAATTTGTGCCGGAAGCCGGGCAAATCGCGTGTTCCGGGCGATTGTATTATCCCGATTTTGGCTCAGGACCGAGCCACCCGACAGTGTAAAGGTCGTCGCGTCGATCCTTGAGGTTGCGGACCGACCCTTCGTTGTGCAGCCGTTTCAGCTTGTCGAGATCCACGTCGACAATCAGGGTCATTTCGGTGTTCGGCGTGGTTTCCGCCATGATCGCGTCATGGGGGAAGGCGAAGTCGGACGGCGAAAACACAGCCGACTGAGCGTACTGGATATCCGCGTTTTCCACCCTTGGCAGGTTGCCCACGCTGCCGCCTATGGCGACGTAGCACTCGTTCTCGATGGCGCGGGCCTGAGCGCAGCGCTGGACCCGGAGGTAGCCGTTCTTGGTGTCGGTCCAGAACGGCACGAACAGGATCTGCATGCCTTTGTCCACTAAGAGACGCGACAGTTCCGGAAACTGGACGTCGTAGCAGATCAGGATTCCGATGCGCCCGAAGTCGGTCTCGAACACCTGGAGATCGTCCCCGCCGCGCATCGCCCAGAAGCGCCACTCCGACGGCGTGATATGGAGCTTGCTCTGGGCTTCCACGGTGCCGTCGCGCCGGCACAGGAACGCCACGTTGTAGAGCTCGCCATCGTCCAGCACCGGCAGGCTTCCGCCGATGATGTTGATGTTGTAGCTGACCGCAAGCGTGGACAACGCGTCGCGCGTCCGGTCGGTATAGCCGGCGAGGTTGCGCACCGCCTCGACCGTGCTTTCGGCCGGATCGAGCGCCATCAGGGGGGCGGTAAAGAATTCGGGGAACATCGCCACGTCGGCCTTGTAGTCCGCCAGCGAATCGACGAAAAACTCGACCTGGGTCATGAACTCGTCGAACGAGTGCATGGTGCGCATCTGCCATTGCACCACACCGATCCGGGCCGTCGACCGGGCCGAGGTTAGCAGCGGCTGGTCGGTTGGTTCGTAGTAAATATTGGTCCATTCGAGCAACGTCGCGTAGCCCCGCGATTCCCGGTCTTCGGGCAGGTATTCGGGCAGCACGCGGCGGACCTGGAAGTCGTTGGCGAGCTGAAAGGTGATGATCGGATCGTAAAGCTCCTTGGCCTTGACCTTCTCCACATAGTCCTGGGGCGACATCTCGTGGGCGTGTTCGCGGTAGCCCGGCATCCGCCCGCCCGCCACGAGGGCGCGCAGGTTGAGGTTGCGGCACAATTCCTTGCGTGCGTCGTAGAGCCGCCGTCCGAAGCGCATGTCGGCGTATTCCGGGTCGACGAAAATATCGACGCCGTAAAGCACGTCGCCCTCCGGGTCATGGCTGGAGAGCGAGGAATCGCCGGCAATTTCGGCATAAGTATGCTGGTGGCCGAAGTTTGCGTACTCGATGATGACGGCAAGCGCCACGCCGACCACCCGGCCGTCGTCCTCGATGCAGATCTGGCCCTCGGGAAAGGCTTTGAGCAGGGACGCGATCCGTTTGCGGCTCCACACGCTCATGTCCGGATAGACCGCTTCCATGATCGCCTTGAGGTCGTCATAGTCGCCAAGCTGCAGGTTGCGCAGTGTAAGGCGGACCTCTTCGCCGTCTGCGGCGGGGGTGGTTGCGGTTGGGACGATGTCGTCTGCCATGGGGACTCCTTCAGTCAGCGCACGCCATCATCATAGCCCGTGCCGGGCCCGTCGGAAACGGGGTTGTCTGGTCCGCTGCTTCCGGCCGGCGTGACCCGAGGCGCTGCCCGCGCCTCGGGGAAGCGGCGTCGCCCCGCGCTTTACCTTCTTCTTCGCCTAAATCATTGCTATGATCTGAATGGGCGTGCTGGTGGCTTCGACCGTGGGAGCCTGAGCGCGGCGACTTTGTCCCTTCTGTGAGGACGATCGCGATGAAAGCCATCTCGACCCTTGGTGCTGTTGTCTTTTGCACGCTCGTGCTGGCGGGCGCTTCGGCTCACGCGCAAAGCTGGTTAGATCGCGTCAAAGATCTGTTCAAGAGCGAACAGGAAAATGCGGCGGCGCTGACCGCCGATGAAATTTCGGGCGCGCTGCGCGACGCACTTCGTGTCGGCACCGAACGCGTGGTCAGCACGCTCGGCCGCACCGACGGGTTCAACAAGGCGGCGGACGTTCACATTCCCTTGCCCGGCGCGCTCAAGAAAGTGCAATCGGCACTCGCCAAAATAGGGATGAGCGGGGTGACCGACGATCTGGAACTTCGCCTCAACCGCGCCGCGGAGCTGGCGGTCCCGAAGGCGAAAGGCCTGTTCGCCGACGCCATTTCCAAAATGACGATTGATGACGCCCGCGCCATTCTAAACGGGCCTGACGATTCCGCGACCCGGTATTTCCGCGACAAGATGTCCGGGCCGCTCGCCGCCGAGATGAAACCGATTGTCGAGCAGGAACTGGCCAATACCGGCGCGATCAAGTCCTATGATCGCATGATGGAGCGCTACAAGAGCATCCCGTTCGTGCCCGACGCGCAAGCCAACCTGACGGACTATGCGCTGGGCAAGACCATCGACGGCATCTTCCTTTACCTCGGCCGGGAAGAGGCGGCGATCAGAAAAGATCCGGCAAAGCGAACGACCGAATTGCTGCGCAAGGTGTTCGGCAAGTAGACTGAACCCGCGCGGCCCCCGATTTATTTGTATTTCGGCCAATACCTCAGCAACGGCGTCCATGTGCGCGCCACTGTTGTGGCGCATGAACTGGAACACAGCGCAAAGGTCGAGAAAGTCCTTCAGCTCCCCATACGGGCTGCATTATGCCCGGCTTTAAGGGGTGAGAAATGACAGTCGATGGAAACTGTAAGAACTCCTTACAATTATCTATATAGGATTTCTCCAGCATTTGTCGGCCGTTACCCGGCCGTGGTCTATGTTTTCGCCAAAGACGCGATTAGATCTGTCGCTTTTTTTACAGTTTTGCCTCGTCTGAATCATCCGAATTTGTTAACCAATTGTATTTTAGGGAATTTTTAATCTGGCATGATTTATGCTTTGGTTAATGGCGTGTCGGTTTCACAAAAATCTTTGGGTTAGGGCACCTCCACATAGGAAGAAGCCATGAAGAAAAGCTCTATTCGGACAATCTTGCTGGGCAGTGCCGGCGTGGTTGCCAGTACCGGCGCCTGGTGGTCGACAGCATCGGCGACGGCAATTGATTTTAGCGGCTATGCAGATACGACCGTGGTCAGCACTGCCCCCATTGTGATAAACAGCGACCTTACGCTCAACGCAATAACTAACATTGGACAGGCCGGCACTCCTGACGGCAAGCCAGGGGTCGTTTTCTTTGAAAATGATTCGGGCGTGGGCGTCAAGGACACGAAACTTGACAAGAAATCAGGCGCTTTGGACTTTGATGGTTCGGCTGGAATTTCCGGAGACGGTGGTGATCAGGACGAGGCGCTTCAATTCGTTTTCTCGAATTACGCCACGACATCAAGCGTCGCGATCACCCTGAACGACTATAAATATAAAAAGGCCGACAAGAAAAATGCCGCCGGATATACCGAAGACGAACTGATGCTTCTGATTGAAGACTCAGAAGGCGATCAGGCGACATTTACCTCGGCTCAGGTCGAGGCCACCTTCCCGGCCGGCCCGGTAGATTTCCAAATGCCCGTTATCGATCTGTCGGCTCTTACGATACCGGGTAACATAGGAAATATTGCGCGAATAGTTGTAACCGGGTATGAGGGCCACTTTTATGTCGCGGGGTTAAATTATGACCTTGTCGGTGGCGGCCCCGGGCCGGGTGAGGTTCCGGCTCCTTTGCCTCTGGCTCTGCTTGGCGCAGGGCTTGCGGGTCTCGGGTTTGCGAAACGAAGGCCCAAACGTTAGCCGCAGCTCAATCCAGAAAAACGACGCGGGGGTTCCCAAGGAACCTCCGTTTCAATTTCCATCAGTTCCATATGCTTTGAGAAAAAGTGTAACCCGCGTTCAGGATTGAAGACCAAGGATCGTCACATTCACGTCGACCGGCTCGCCTGCTTCGTACCGGCCTGTGGTCAGTTCCTGATGCAGGATACTGAAGTTATGGGCTTTGGCCTGGTCTTGGACGTAAGCAAGCGGATGTGCATAACGGCCGTTGCTGTTGAGAACAATACCGGTTTCGTCCGAAACCTCCGTGGTGAAGATAAACCAGCCATCCGGCGCCAAGGCTTTCTTTGCCGCCGTAAATAACGCGCCGAGATCACCCAGATAATTCAGGACGTCTGCAGCGATAAGGCCGGTAATCGCCTTGGACTCGGGCTCCAACGCGGCGACGATATCCTCGCAGATCAGATCATCATAAACCTGGCGGAACTCGGCCTTTTCCAGCATGCGCGGCGACAGATCGACGCCAACAAGCTTGTCGGCAATATCCCTGAAAAGCGGGCCACAGAGACCGGTACCGCATCCCAGATCATAAATGGTGCCGCCGCGCAAAGTTGGTGCAAGCGTCTTTCGGACCGCTTCGTTCAGGACTTGCGGCACCCGGTACTGTAGCGTCCCTACCAGATGTTCGTCAAAATTCTCCGCATAACTGTCGAATAGGTCGGTGACGTACCCCTTCAATGAAACATCGAGGGCAAGATCCTTCTTGAGAGCGGCCAGAAAGTGACGGCATTCATGACTTTCCGGGTCCAGTTTCAGCACTTTTTGAAGACAAAGCGCCGCCTGCCGGTTCTTGTCCTGCCGCATATAGGCGCTCGCCAGACCCTTGAGCGAATTGACGTGACGAGGTCGCAGCACGGCGGCCCGCTGCAAATGCTTTTGCGCTTCCGGATATAGCTTGAGGCTCCCCAGTGTCTGGCCAAGGAAATAGTGCGCGTCGGCATTTGTTTCATCAATGCTCAACGCTTCACGAAACCATTCCAGGGACTCGATCTTCATGTCCATCCGAAGCAAGGTCCGGCCCATCTTGACCCGTATCCTCGGATTGTTGCGGTTGAGTGCCAGTTTGTTCTTGTTGGCAAGAAACGATTCCTTCCAATGCTTTATGGCATGGTCCTTTTGTCCAAGTTTTGCGTAAACTTCGGCCAGGTTGTAATGGGCCTCAGCCAGGCCCGGATCCCTAGCGATAACCTGCAACAAAAGATCCTTTGCTTCATCAAACCTGCGCTGGCTTATCATCAATACGCCGAGGTCATGCATCAGCGCCGCATTTTCGGGGTCCAGGTTCAGGGCAGACTGATAGCTTTCAATTGCGTCATCCCTTTTCCCCTGCCGCGCCAGACAAAAGCCCAGCTTGCCGAGGGCCAAAACATTGCGCGGCTCCAGTTCCAGGGCGCGGGTAAAGCGCTGCTCTGCCATCGGGTACTCGCTCGCGGCGGAAAGCATGTCCCCGTGACTTATCAGCATATTCACATCCGTGAGATCCCCGGGGTTGGGCAGGCCCCGGATCGACTTCAGTTTCGAACTTGCCTTGGCGTTGGATCGGCGTTTCTGCTTGCGATTCATGAATGCGCCCGGTCGCGATTATCCCTGCGGTTCAAATTAGTATCTCCCTTCAACGCGAGTTCGATACTTTAGCAGGTTCTGCAAATCATCGCATTCAGGCTTTGCGCAAGGCGGAGGCTCAATCAGGCGCCGAGCGCGGCGACCAGCGTCCAGCCGGTCATGAAGATCAGGATCACCGAGCCGATGGTCCAGAACGTGGCCCGCACCTCATGAATCTGGGCGGTGAAATAGGCCGCGAAATGCAAAAGCCGCGAGACCACATAGCCGTAGAGCAGCCACTGCGCCAGCGCCAGCGACGGATCGGTCAGGATGAACAGGAACCCGGCCACCAGGAAGAACGGCAGGTTTTCCAGATCGTTCATCTGAATACGGCGGATTCGCTCGACCCGCTCGTTGGGCTGGATCTGGCTTGCATCGGGCACGGGATTGAGCGGCGTCTTCTTAAGGTCTTCGGGCGCGCGAAAGCCGCCCTTTTCACTCATCATGCGCACCACCGTCAGCCACGACATGCTGACCGCCTTGAGGATCATCAGTGTGGCCGCGATGACGTATGTGGCGAAGAGTGGATTGTTTAAACTGAGCGTGTCCATGATGGTCCCCTCGGTATGGTAGGGATATACTGATGGACAAAATATTGAACAATGGTCAAAATGTCAACCACTGGACAAAATATTTTTCTCGTGGCAAAAAACAAAGAGTTCATATGCCCGGAAGGACCCAATGCCACCAACCAAACGCCGCACCCCTCCCGCCGTCAGCCCCGAGGTTGAACAAAGACGCGTCGCCCGCCGCGAACGCCGGCGCGAGCGATCGCGCGAGGAAATCCTCGAAGCCGCGCGCCGGGTTCTGCTGCGCGGTGGCGTCGGGGCGTTGACGGTGGAGGCGGTCGCACGGGAGGTGGGCGTGACCAAGACCGCGCTTTACTATTATTTTTCCTCCAAGGACGCCCTGCTGTTCGAGCTGATGTTTGAAATCCTCGAGACTCACGCAAAGGCGGTCCATGATTCCGTGGAAAAGGCCAAGGATGGCGCGGACGCGCTCGGCCGCCTGATCCGCACGTCCGTCAAGGAATTTGCGCCGCGCCTCGAGGACTTCCGGCTCGCCTTCCTCCAGGGCCAGGTCGCGAGCCCCGGGTCCGTCCACTTCGACGAGGTGCAGTTCGCGCGCATCCGCCCCTTGAACGATCTGTGGCTCGCCGGCGCGGCGGACAAACTTGCCCGGGGCCGAAAGAAAGGGTCACGCGGCGGGCCGGTGGAGCCTCGCCTGATGGCCTTCCTGGCCTACCTCGCGGCGCTCGGCCTGCTGACCATGAAGGGCATGGTCGAGAGCGTTGACGACCCGCTCCTTTATTCCGACGACCAGCTCATCGACGGCTTTGCCAAAGTGTTCGCCGCGGCGGCAAACGCCTGATCAACCGCTGCCGTAGGGCCGGGTGAGCACCTCGAGCAGGTGACCGTCCGGGTCCTCGAAATAGACACCGCGCCCACCGTCGCGGCGGTTAATCTCGTTGGGCTTGGTTCGAAAGGGATCGGCCCAGTAGGAGGCGCCGGCCTTCTGAATGCGCTCGAATACTGGGCCAAAGTCATCGTCCCCGATCAGGAACGCGTAATGCTGGCCCGCGATTTTGCCCTCCTTCTCGAGGAAATCGAGCGACACGCCGTTATCGAGCTCGACCACCATGAAGTGACCGAACGCCGTCGGCGCCGGCCGGCCCAGAATCTCGGCGAGGAACGCCGCCGAGCGCGCCTTGTCATGGCAATGGACGATGGTGTGGTTCAGTTCGGCAGCCATCGGACTGTCCTTGTCAGAGCACCCACCACAGGATAATGGATGGCCAGCCGAGGAGAAAGAACATTGTCCGCGGAAATGCGCACAAAAAAATTGTCTTCTCCTTTCCTTTTGGGCGATTCCCTCAAATTCCAAAGCTAAAGGAAAAATTAACTCGATCAGCGCAGGCTCCGGTCGTCACAAAATGTCGAAAGGAGAAACCGATGGGCATTTCTGGCGTCACGTCTGGGGCATTTGCGTTGCATGCGTCCCAGCCGCAAAAGCAAACCCAGCCTGCTCCGCAGGTCGCCGACAACGACGGCGATGAAGCGAGCGAAACCGCCTCCCAGAAGGCGGCGGAACGCGGCGGGGTCGATATCAAAGTCTGATCATCGGTAGGGGCCGCCACCCAATCGGCGGCCTCTATTTGCGGGGGTGTTTCCTGCGCCGTCGCGGACCAACCCCGCGACAGATCATTTACCAACACCAGAATTGAAAGTGTCCGCCGGTCAGGCCTTCCTGACGAACCCGGATTTGAGCTGCATCGCGCCGATGCCGTCGATCCGGCAGTCGATATCATGGTCGCCGTCCACCAGGCGAATGTTGCGGACCTTGGTGCCGACCTTGACCACGGCGGACGATCCCTTGACCTTCAGATCCTTGATCACGGTGACCGTATCGCCGTCGCTCAGCACATTGCCGTTGGCGTCGCGGATCTGCGGCTGATCGGGTGCGCCGGCGTTTTCAGCACCGGCCGCCCACTCATGCCCGCATTCGGGACAAACCAGAAGCGCCCCGTCCTCATAGGTATAGGGCGACTGGCATTCCGGACAGGGCGGCAACGTGGGCATGGATGGTCCTTAAAGGTGTGTGGGTGGTTCGGAGGCTCCCTTAGCACAGATGGCGCGGGGATGGGAGTGGGGCTTCTCTAGTGTGCAGCTCCAGTTATGCCACTTGCGATCTCGAAGCTGGACATCCTGCGGGACAGCTTTCGAGAGGGACAACCACACTTTCCCAAGGGTTCCCCATTTGAAGCGCATTCACATAGCGATAGCGTGAAATGATGCTGGCGTTTTTCTGTGTCACATCAACCAAAAAGTCAGCCGCCATCATCAACCCTGACAAGAATGATACGAAGGCGATGGTCGGTGTAGGGCCACCCAACTCTTCATTCTGGGGGTGCAGGCAGGCGGCGCAGGCTCCGTATGGATAGTGGACCGAAGCCATGCTGTTGAAGTGACTCGTGGCACCAACACCCATCCAGCGCGACCGGCGCTTGGCCAGTATCCAGCGGGTTGGAATGTCATCTACGCCAATGGCGATGCGATCCGACAGGTCTGCAAGATCTTTTTCGGAGAAATTTCGGTACACTGGTATTATCGAAAATCTCCGTCCGAAGTGCTGGAACAGCTCTACCTTCGGACGTTCCACGAACTCGGGCAACAGTAGGATATTCCGGTTGCGGTTGGATTGATCGGAAGTGTCTTTGTCGAATGTGCGTGCGCTGCCGTTGGCGCCTGGCAAGCGCAGCAAGGCGTAAAGGAATGCATTCGAAACAGCTCCGGCGCTGATTATGTCGAATTCCCCGAAGTCCGAGCAGCATGGCGTTAAGCTTGGCGCAAGATCAAAGCGCACCGCTTGTGCCGGTGCAAAAAGCTCGTGGAAGTGCCCCGTTGGTCCAGCGAGCCTTGCGAGTGAGAGGCCCGCCAGTTTGGCGGCTTCCGACGCAACGAGGACGGAAGAGCCCATAGCGCCGATGGGCCACTCCCCCGGATTGCAGCGCGCCTGAACCGGCCACGCCGCAATTTCTGCCGACCAGTCAGACCACCCTACTGACACTATCCTCTTTGCTGGGATGCCTAATACCGTGCCGCAGTTGCCAAAGACAAACGCGATGTCGGGTGGCGAGAGCGGACAACCGACACTGATTGAAACTCTATCAATCATGTTATCACTGACACTGTTGATTGCTTCGTGAAACGTCCGGCCAATCATGGGTGGTTGATAACCCTTCAGTGGGACGTCTGGGGTGTCGATGAATACTCTGTGACCTGAACGCGCCATCAACATCGCTGCCGTTGATATCGCCACTTGGCCAGACAAGGTGTTCACCACCGATGAGTCGGCAATCAAAGAAATGCGCGGCGTTGTGATCGCGCGGTAAATTATGACAGGGTCCTCGATAGCTAAGTCCGTTTGGAATAAGAGGACGGTACGGGAGAGTTGTTTGGTGCTAGTCATCGATAACAATCCTCGAAGCGATATCCACTTGGTTCCACGTTCCGTCAGGCTGGATTTCGGTGAGATAGGCATCGCGCAAGTCTGCCGCCCCCATTGCGAAGTTGGGGATGACGAGACTCAGGAATCCGGCGTCGAAAAGAAGCGGGAAAGCGTCGTCGGTTGCTGAATGAAATGCTTCCTCCGGGTGGGTGTGGACTTGAACACGCACGCCAAGGCTCTGCTCAGATAAGTGTTGCCAGAATCGGCTGATCCACGCGTCGTCGATGCTGAGCCCGTAACGACCTGAATTGTGCATCGGGTGGACCACTTCGCTCAGATTGATCGGGTCGGCCCACGGGCTTGCCCAATAGAGTTGGCATTCACGTTGGTTCTCGCCGCATGATCGGAAGATCGCGAACGTTTTTTCGATCATGCGGCGAGGCATGTGATAGGCTTGCATTTACCCGGCCTTAACGGTGGACGGACGAAGCAGCACCTTATCGCGCTTCTTAATCTTAGCTTCCTTAACGGTTTGGTCGTCCGGCAATTCACCGTACTTTTCAGTATAGAGCGCCAGTGTATGTGGCTGTGGCAAGTTGCCAAAGAGCGCGATGGCGCGGGCGAGCACGGAACTGATCAATTCGTCGAGCAAAACCGTCAGCGGCTTGTCCAGACCATTATAGCTGATCGTGATCTCAAGTTCTTTGTCGGGACCGTTGCTCCCATTGCCCTGATCTGGAGGATCGTCTGGGCTTTTCATTACTTCAACTTCCTTGTTCATTTTCAACCTCATTCGCCAAGTACGAAACACCGAGGAATCTTGCCGCTTGACTTAGCAAGAAAACTCTGACTCACTGTCCAGCACGCGAAACACTATCTAAGCGCGGGTGAGACAACTCTCTTATGAAACAATTATCGTCTCATGTACGAGACATACTCCGGCAGGCTTCCTGCCGTCAAGATTAATTTTATCCTGGAGGAAAAATGGGCCTTCGTTTGAGCGAATTGGCGGAACTTGTCCGGGAAAGACGTGGCGCTAAAGGCATTCGGGCTGCGGCAGCAGAAGCCGACGTCAGCCCGGCAACGTTCTCACGAATCGAGAACAAGCACATGCCCGACTTGGAGACCTTTGCCAAAATATGTAGATGGCTCGAGGTCGACCCTTCCGATTTTCTGGGAATCGATTTCGAAAAAAAGACGCCGAGCACCGCCACAGCTCATTTCCGAAAGGGGCGGACTGTCGATGAAAGGACGGCCAAGGCATTGGGGTCAGCCATTATCGCAGCCCAAAATGCTTTGCGGGCCAAGGCCGAGATGATGGGGTAGTTTCGATTGAAAAGGGGCTTCAAGGCGCAGGCCGAGCGAATTTCATCGGGTTTGCGCTGTCAGCTAGGTCTGTCACCGACAGATCCGCTGTGCCCCTGGAAGTTGGCAGAGCACCTTTCGATTCACGTGCTCGACATCAAGGAGCTTTCTATTCCTGCCAGTGACCTTGACCATTTAGTTGGGCCGGAAGCGTCCGATTGGTCAGGATTTTCAGTGCAGGAGGCCGGTCTCACGGGCATTGTCTTAAACACGAGACACACGAAGCCGCGTCTCCGTAGCACGCTCATGCATGAGATATCGCATATTTATCTGCGCCATACGGGCAGCCAAGTTCATCTGACGGAAACCGGGACACTGCTGATCAGCGAGTTCAGCGATGAACAGGAAGATGAGGCGAACTGGCTTTCGGGGGCGCTTCTTTTACCCCGTGAAGTACTTTTGCAGGCCAGAGCCGCAAGAATGGACAATGGCCAGATTTGTGAAAAGTACGGTGTGAGCAGCGAGATGTGCGTTTGGCGTCTGCGCATGACTGGCGTCGATGTCCAGATGCGCCGGAAGAGATCCAAATAATGGCGCAATAGCCGGTTCGCTGGATCAGACGAGTCTGACATCCGTCGCTTTAGGCTTGTCTGCTACTAACATGCTTGCGGAAATGGCCGTCTGCTCGTCGCCCAAGGGATTGGGCGATCCTCCCCGCACCTTCGCTGGCGCTCGGTGTCGAACAAGGTTCGATCCTGAGGGGGCATAATTACCAAAAAGGACGCCCTGGGGGCGTCCCTTTGGTAATGGCGCACCCGACAGGATTCGAACCTGTGACCTCTGCCTTCGGAGGGCAGGGAGATACTACAATCTCGGACGTTCCCGGACATACAAATATCATAAAAAATAACCACTTGTGTCTTGCATTGTCCCGCTTTGTCCTCCATTGTTTTCCGTACGGATTCCGTACTGGATGATTTGGAGCGGTGGGCAATGAGACATGATCTGAGCAAGATTGGCGACCGGGAAAGGCTGAAGGCAAGGCGGGAACCCTATTGGCAACGCGTTCGGGCAGGTTGTTATCTCGGCTTCCGTCCATCCAAGCAGGGCGGTAAGGGCACTTGGATCGCCCGGGCATATGACGAGGACACTCGCAAGTATCGCATCAAGTCGCTCGGCGATCTCGGTTCTCTACGGGGCAATGAGGTGCATAAAGCCGCCAAGCGCGAAGCCGAGGCATTTGCAGAGCTGGTTGAAGCGGGCGGCGAAGTGCAGGCTAAAATCGAAACCGTTGCCGACGCTTGCCGGGAGTACGCGAAAACGCGCCCCGAGGCCGATCAGCGTTTCCGCCGCTATGTTTATGGTGATCGCATTGCCAAGGTTAAGTTGGTCAAGTTACGCCGCCGTCACCTGAGAGAGTGGCGGGAGCGCCTGGAGGCACAACCGGCACTGGTCAGCCGACGAAAAAAGGGAGATCCAGTGCACCGACCGCGCGCCGCTTCGACGGTCAATCGCGATATGGCGGCTTTGCGGGCGGCATTGTCCAAGGTGCTATCACCCGGAGCGCCGAACAGCGAGGCGGCTTGGCAAGAGGCGTTGAGGGTTGTGCCCAACGCAAACGGAAGGCGGACCCTTTACCTTGACCGGAGCCAGCGACGGAATCTGATTGAAAAGACAAGCGCGGAAGCCGCGCCGTTTGTGCGGGCGCTTTGCCTGCTTCCGCTTCGTCCGGGTGCTCTGGCTGCCCTGACGGCTGGTGACTTCGACAAGCGCACGGCGGAACTGACGATTGGCAAGGACAAGACCGGCAAGCCCCGGCGCATTCAGTTGCCGACCGAGGCGGCTGATCTGATGGCCGTGCAGGCCGCAAACAAGCTGCCGGGTGCGCCCCTGTTCATGCGTGCCAATGGCAAGGCATGGGACAGGAATAGCTGGAAGCAGCCCATTGCCGCTGCGGTCAAGGCGGCGGGGCTGCCGAGTGCCGCCACTGCCTACACCCTGAGGCACAGCACTATTACCGACCTTGTGAGTGCGGGGCTGCCGCTGCTGACCATCGCGCAAATCTCGGGAACCAGCGCGGAAATGATCGAACGCCACTACGGGCACCTTGCCAGCGATGCAGCGGTCAAGGCGCTGGGAGAGTTGGCCCTATGAGTGACGCCAAAAAAACAAGCCCCGAATGGCCTGATCCGACAGACTGGATCAACAGGCTATATGGCGCGATGGCAGACCGGCAAGCAGTCTATGATGCCGAGAGCGATCCGCTCCTAAAGCGCAATAAGGCTGGTGGAATGTTAGGGCTTGTCATTTCCTCGCTGATGGAACTGCCAGCGTTCAGGAATAGTAGCGTCCATTTGCCCCTTAAAGACTTGATGATCTTTCTGTCCGACCTTGACCGGGGCAGAGACCATCCTTGGTCCGCTCCAGTCAATTTCGGTGGCACGAACATAACCACCACGGCACAGGGCGAATTGAAGATCTGGGTTCGTGCGGCATTCGGTGTGCTTACCAGTAACGGCTTCAAGCCAGTAGAAGCCTATCGGCATCTTGCGGCGGGACTGACAAAAAGTGGTCGATCTGGTCGAAATGGCAAGCCTGTCCGATGGCAACTGGTTCAAAGTTGGTGCTTGGAAAGAGAGACGAAGCATGACGCCCGCATTCGTCAGAAACTTGAGCGTTGGTGGAGTGATTTTCGGACTCAAACCGGCGCGATCCACATCGTTGATGACTGGGGGAAGCCCGTCGCAGAAAAAGAACTTGCTGGTCGATTTGCTGACCTATGCTGGACTTTGCCTCACTTGCGCGACCGATCTTTTTCGGTGGTATCGGAATAAATCGGGCTAGGTCCCAAGTTGTGTCCTGCGACGTCCGGGCAATCACGCACGGGCCTCGCGGGACAAACAAAGATGGAAACTCCAATTGCTGTGACGATCCCCAACGCCGTGAGGCTGACGGGCATTTCACGAACCAAGCTATATCAGGAAATAAATGAGCGGAAAATTACCGCTATCAAGTCGGGGCGGCGCACGCTGATCCCGTTTGACGAACTGCAAGCCTATCTGGCGAACCTGCCAAAATATCAGGCGGGAGCATGATCCATGACAGACATGCAAAACCCGGGGTGCTGGCCCCGGGCTTCGCGCGATCAGTTGGCACTGGGTTCGCACGAACTGTTTACAACATCGGATCGGCAGGCGCAATTCCTTGCTTCCCGCTTCTCCTTGTCGCCGTCATTGGCACGCGAGGTATCGCGGCTCTGTTTCGGGGAGGGTTGTGATGACTGACAGAGCCTATCCGGATCACAGGCAGGCGGCGCTCGCTCTCCTCAACGGTAATCACCGGCTCAGCCGCAAGGCGGGGCAGTTTCTCGGGCAATTGGCGGTAGATGTCACGCCGCTGAGCGAGGCACAGGCCGATTGGCTCATGAAGCTGCTGGAGCGGGCGGACTTACCGCCCGTGGCAGAGGGAGGTGAGCCATGAGAGCCTATCCCGATGCACCGGGGCACCGCCGTGTAGATACGTCGATTACCGCTGCCGATGACCTTGCGCCCAAGCTTGGAAGGCTTCAGCGAATGGCCGAGGCGGCAATCCGCGATGCTGGAGCCCATGGGCTTACCGCTGACGAGCTGGCGGCACGGCTGGGAATGGATCGTTGGTCGATCCAGCCGCGCACCAGCGAATTGCGGCGCAAAGGGTTGATCCGCGACAGCGGGCAGCGGAGGCCGAACGCAAGCGGCAAGCTTGCTATCGTGTGGATCGCAGAATGACTCTTGTCGTCATGTCAACGCAATCAGATTGCGAACGGCATGGCGATGCTTTGAAACTTCATCGGGGGGCGACTTTCGGTGAAGTTTCAATTGCATCACCTCGCTCGCAATCGCCTACAAATCCGCCGAATGCCGGAACTGGCACGGCGCTTGCTATTAATAACTTAACTATAGGTGTGGCAGCGGATTTGCCTTGCAAGACTGGCAGGGGCGGCGCACGCAATCGTGCAGACCGGGAGAGCGATGCCCTGACAGTAGCACAGATTGCCAATCTGAAGGCCGCTGAGCGCCATGCTGACAGAATAGGGCTTCCGTTTACCCGCATGATCTCAATCCACTGGGAGGCCGCTGGAGTGCCGTTGGCGGACATGGCAAGAGCGACTGGGCGATACATTGACCTCATGACCAAGGCGCTGGCGAGGCATGGGAGCGATACAGCTTGGATATGGGTGCATGAAAACGGCGAAGGAAAGGGCGGGCACTGTCACCTCCTGGCCCATGTGCCAGCGGACATTGTGCCTGTTCTCACAAGGCTGCAACGGGGCTGGCTTCGTCGGATTACCGGAGCGCCATACCGGGCGCGTGTGATCCACAGCAAGCCCATTGGCGGGCGTCTCGGGCTGGAGAGAGGCAATCCCGATCTCCATGCAGTTAATCTGGAGGCGGCGCTTGCCTACGTTCTGAAAGGGTGCGAGCCCTGAGGCCGCATCACGGCATGGACTCGAACGGCAGGAACCATGTGGGCGCGTGATCGGCAAGCGTTGCGGCACCTCCCAGAATATCGGTGCAAAGGCGCGTGGAATGACAAGGAAAACAGTATGAAAAAGGCGAAGGAGAACAAGCCCGGCAGCGGACTGGTGCAAAAGGGCGAAACGGACAAGCTGGTAATTGCCCGACGGAAAGGTGAGTCACCGGGCCGCGCGTTGGCCCGTGTCACGCTTGATCCGACTACCCGGCATGCAAGTCTCGCGGGTAGCTTTGCAAATCAGCTTTTCGACGATACCCAGCAATCCTCGATTATGGAAAATGCCGCTGTTCTTGGCGATGAAGTGGACAGGATGTCAAAAGGCGATATGGCAATGACAAGCAGGATTCTTGCCTCACAGGCCATGTCGCTCGACGCATTGTTTACTGAGATGGCCCGACGATCCGGGCTGCACATGGGCGAATATCCTCAGGCAATGGAGCGCTATATGAGGCTGGCGCTGAAAGCCCAATCGGCATCCCGCGCCACGCTGGAAGCGCTGGCAAGGTTACACCAGCCGCGAGAGCAAACCGTAAAGCATGTGCATGTGAATCAGGGCGGGCAGGCCGTTGTCGCTGACCAATTCCATCACCATCAACGGGGGGCTGAAGAAAATGGAAAATCGGACAATCAATCCCATGCAACCGCCGAGTCTGGCGAATGCGCCACGCTGCCTTGCCCGGACCCGCGCCGGGACGGAATGCCAATCGCCAGCGGTGAAGGGAAAGAGGAGGTGCCGGATGCACGGCGGGAAAAATCCCGGCGCACCCAAGGGCAACCGTAACGCTTGGAAGCATGGCGGGCGATCTGCCGAGGCTGCGAGGGTCGCTCGATACCTCAAGGCGATTGGGTGGCTGGTGTAGCGACCTGATCATCACATCCGCGTACTATAGAACCAAGGTAAATGCTGCCCGTAGGCCGCAATCTATGTCACTTAATTAGGATCAGGATCAACAATGCCGCGATGATCCAAGCTGCGATGCGAAGGGATTGGAGAACGCCAAGCGTTTTTGCGTCCGCCATAAGACGCACTACCGGCATATCGCTCTCCGACTGCACGGGCTGCGAAGGCCCCTCGTCCTCAAGATCGTCGTCGTAGACGGTTTCCTGAGGAAGCTGGAATTTCAGCCCATCGTTTAAATATAGCACAAATTCGCCGATTTTGCCGAGCCGGGGCGGCACAATTGAACAGCCTTCCGGTACCTCAACAGGATGGTACTTCTCGTCCGGTGTGAGAACCTTAATGGCATCGGTCGAAATGCTCGGCGACCAGTTGGAATAGAACCCATCCGCGTCGCTAATACTGAGTCCCCCGCCGCTGATCGACTTCGTGGTTATCAGGCGCAGAAGGCGGGCAAATCGCTCTTTTGATACGCGGAGATCGAAGGTTATGTTGTCGTCCGTTGTAATATCATCAAAATCTATCTCTGCCGTGTAGCTGACGCTGCCCCACGCTTGGCAACTTTCGGATTCGCCGTCTTCAACCTGAGTGATTGAAAGTTCAAACTCAGGTATGGCGCGATTGGTGCCGAACATTGAATAGCGAGTGTAGGAGCACAAGTGGCCGTCACGCACATCATACGGGAGAAGCTTGGCTCGGATAAAGTCGTGCTCCTTGACTTGCGCCGCTGCCTTTTCCACATCGGTGGCATAATGATCGCCGAGCTGAAACGAAGAGTGCACATTAATCTCGGACAGGGTGAAATATTGGCTCCACCTCCAAGGAATTTGGTCCCTTTGATATTCTGATGCTTCGTCTCCGACTTCGCGCAAGAACCACTGATAAAGGCTATTATGCTCTGAATCGACGCTTAGAATAACTTTCGTATCCAAATGATGTTGCATGTCTCCGCTCCCCCCCCCCGGATCAGGCTGTCCACTACAGCTTATTGTCAAGATGGCCAGCGCGCACTAACGCCTATAGTGTGCATTCCCGGCAATGGCTGGCTCAATCTAAATCATTCTGGATGGAATACGCTCCCGGCGCAATCAGAGGCAGCGCCGATCTGAGGGCCATCTAAACCCCCTGTTTTTCGTACTCATTCCGTACCGGGGGTTGAGAAAACAGCTAAGTCATTGAAATGATGGCGCACCCGACAGGATTCGAACCTGTGACCTCTGCCTTCGGAGGGCAGCGCTCTATCCAGCTGAGCTACGGGTGCCAAGGGCGCAAGTGCGGGCGGAGACTACTCAAAAAAAATTATTATGGCAAACGCCTTTCTCAGGCGGCGAGCACACCAGCGCGGGCCGCGCAAAAGCCTTTAGACGCAATGTGTTAACGAATTCCCGTTCAGGAAATCCCGGATTTTCGCGGATCTTTGCGAAAATTCTCTAAAAACCGTTCCTATTCCTTAACAAGCCGTTAAGGCGTTCCCGCCAGACTCGAACGATAACGGGCAAAAGTCCCCAGGTCAGCCCCGGATAACGCACCTGATAAGGGTGCCGAAAAGTACAATAGGCGACGGCAAAATGGAATGTGGGAGCTTGCGATGGAAACGGCTCTTCCTTCTCTTCCCGAACCGAAAAGGTCCTTCGGCATGCGCTGCGCGGACCTCGCGATGCGCGCCGCTGTTCTGGCGCTCGGTCTGCCCATTGGCGGGGTGGGCCCGGTGCTTGGCGAGCCCATGAAAGCTGTGAAACTGGACCTGTCGGTGAACGCGCCGGCGGGTGGACCGGGCTGGACCTATGGAAATGAGCCGGACGGCGGGCCGCTCGCTTATTCTCAAACGGCCGGTAAAAGCGCGTTTGAAGACGCTATTGCGGACTCCCCGCTGTGGCGTGAATGGCGGTTCGATACCCTTGGCCGGGAACAGGTGTTCGGCGTCGGCCTGCTTTATCCCGGCGCAAAGCCGGACATTATGAGAAAGCGCGCCCGGTTGCTCGAGCTGCGCTTCTACATGCCGTATTAGGCCCTGATCCTAGGCATTGCGTGTAACGATCTCTTCCCTCCGACCCTGAAAGCCCCGGTCCTAGGACCGGGGCTCTTTTTTTCGCATCAGTACTGCGGCTAGGCGGCTATCTGCGCGCGCCCATGAACTGCAGCAGGAAGAGGAACAGGTTGAGAAAGTCGAGATAGAGCCGGAGCGCGCCCATGATCGATTTGCGTTTGGCCACCAGCGCACTGTCGCCTGCGTAGTAGAGCGACTTGATGCTCTGGGTATCGTACGCGGTGAGCCCGGCAAAGATCAGCACGCCGGCCGCCGAGATGATGTATTGCATCTGTGCCGAGTGCAGGAACATGTTGGCGAACATGGCGATCACCAGGCCGAAGACGCCCATGATCAGGAACGATCCCCAGCCGGAGATATCCTTTTTGGTGGTATAACCCCAAAGGCTCAGGCTGCCGAATGCGGCGGCGGTGATAAAGAACACCCGCGCGATGCTGGTCCCGGTATAGGCCAGGAAGATGAACGAGAGAGACAGGCCGACAAGCCCGGAATAGATCCAGAACATCGCCTGGGCCGCGCTCGCGCTCATTTTGTTGATGCGGGCGCTGAGCACGAACACCATGACGAGCGGCGCCAGGATCACCACCCACGCGAGCGGCGTCCCGAAGATCGCCTTCATCAGCGCCGGGCTCTGGGCGGCGCCAAAGGCGACAATCCCGGTCAGCAGCAGGGCCGACGCCATGTAATTGTAAACATTGAGCATATAGGCCCTGAGCCCTTCGTCGATCGAGACCCGGGCGCGAAGCCCCTCGACACTTGCGGGGCGAGAGCGGAAATCTTCAGCCATCGAAATACCTCTGGTTGGATGAAGCACAATCTTCAAGGAGCCACATATTGGCACGCGCGCGCGCGATTTCAAGCAAAACCGGAAGAAATCCGGTGGCCTACGCCAGCGCGCGCAGCGCCCGCGCCGGCCGCGCGCCGAGCGCCGACCAGGTGCCGACAAGCCCGAAGCCGACAGTCAGGGTCACCGCCGCCAGGGTCGACAGCCCGGCGGTGGCGGGCAGGAAGGTCCATTGCATATGCATGACCCGGGTCACCAGAACCCATGCCGCCCCGGTGCCGAGCGCGAGCGCGGTCACGCCTGTTGCGAGGCCCAGAATGGCATATTCCGTCACCAGCACCCTGAACACCGTGCGCCGCGTGGCGCCCAGCGTCTTCAGGATCACCGCGTCGTAGATGTGATGACGCTCGCCCGCCGCCATGGCGCCGGCCAGCACCAGAATGCCGACCAGAATGGTGACTGCCGCGGCGGCGCTGACCGCGAGCCCCATGTCGCCGAGCCAACGGGCGACGCTGTTGAGCACCTCTTTCATGCGCACCGCAGAGACATTGGGGAAAGCGTCGGTCAGGATGCGGTAGGCTGAGGCCTCGGCCTCGGGCTGTGCCTTGAGCGTGGCGAGATAGCTGTGCGGCGCGGCTTCGAGCGTATAGGGGTCGAACATGATGGCGAAATTGATGCCGAGCGTGCCCCAGTCGATCTGGCGCAGGTTGCGGATGTGTGCCGTGATTGTCCGCCCGAGCACGTCGAGGGTCAGGGTGTCGCCAACCTCGAGCCCCATCTTCCGGGCGAGGCCGGCGTCAAAGGAAATCTCCGGCCCTCCGCTGTATCCCGGCGGCCACCAGCCGCCCGCCACCAGCGGGTTGTCTTTGGGCCGGTCCCTGGCATAGGTCAGACCGCGGTCGCCGCTCAGCACCCAGCGCGCGCCCGGCTCCACCTTTGCCGCCGCCGCCGGAACGCCGCCCACCCGGACGATCCGGCCCCTCAGGTACGGCACCGCGCGGACCTCGGTGACGCCCTCGATAGAGCGGGCCTTGGCGAGGAATGGGTCGATCTCGTTCTTCTGGATGTCGATAAAGTAAAAGGACGGGGCCGCCTCGGGCAGAGTGGCGCTGATCTGGCGGTTGAGGTTGCCTTCGACCAGCGCCAGCGTGGTAAAAAGCGTCAGGCCCAGCCCCAAAGACAACGTCACAGCGGTTGTCGGCGCGCCGGGGCGATAGAGGTTGGCAAGCGCCAGGCGCAGCACCGGACGGCGCACGTGGCCCACGCCACGGGCGAGGCGCTTGAGGCCGGCGCTCAATCCGACCAGCAGAAGAACCGCGACGAGCGCGCCCGCCTCGAACCACGCGACCAGAAGGGGAGACTCCGACCCGATAAAGGGCAGCGCCAGCAGCAGGGCGCCGGTCACCGCGATGGCGATCAGGTCGCGCCGCCGCCGCACCCGCTTCCGGCCACCGACCTCGTGGCGAAACAGCCGGGCCGCCGAAACGTCGCGCGCCGCCGCCAGCGGCCACAGCGTGAACACCAGCGTGACCAGCAGGCCGTAAAGCGCGGCCGCGCCCAGCGTCAGCGGGTAAAGCCTGAGCGCCGGAATCACCGGCAGGCGGTCACCGGCGAGTGCAACCACGGCGTGGGGCAAAGCCGCGCCGAGCGCGAGGCCCGCCACAATCCCGATCCCGGCCAACGCCAGCACCTGGGCAAGGTATATCCGGAAAATCGTCGGCGCCGTCGCGCCCAGCGTCTTCAATGTGGCGATGGTGGCGACTTTACGCTCGAGATGACTGCGCACCGCGTTCCCCACACCGACGCCGCCAACGACGAGCGCGGTCAGGCCCACCAGCGTCAGGAAGTCGCGGACCCGGCCGACAAACTCGCGGACCCGGGGCGCGCTGCCGTTGCGGTCGCGAATGCGCCAGCCGGCATTCGGGAAATCGGTCTCGATGCGGTCCCGCCAGGCCGCCAGATCCGTGCCCGGCGGCAGCTTCAGGCGGTAGCTGTGGCGGTTGAGGCTGCCCCGCGCCAGAAGCCCGGTGGCGTCAAGCGCATCGCGGGCAATCATCAGGCGCGGCGCCAGCGTAAAGCCGTCGTTGACCCGGTCCGGTTCATGGGCGATGACGGCGCGGACCTCAAGCTCAGTTTCGCCGACGCTGAGCCGGTCACCGACCCCTATTTTGAGCCGGCTGGCAAGCTCGGGCGCAATGGCGGCCCCCCAGACGCCGTTCCGGCGGGCGAGCGCGTCCTGCACGTCGCCGCCGCCTTTGAGAGTAACGCTGCCATAGAGCGGATAGCGGCCGTCCACCGCCTTAAGCTCGGCGAGGCCGCGCGCCCCGGTTGCGGGGGAGCGCGCCATGGTGCGCAGCGTTATGGTCTCGGACACCGTCCCGTCGTGCGCCAGCGCGTCGCGCTCCTCCGGCGTTGCCGCACGCCCGGTCAGGCGCAGTTCCACGTCGCCGCCCAAGAGCACCTGTCCCTGATCGCGCAATCCGTCAACGAGCGCAGAGGTCAGTGACCCGACGCCGGCGATTGCCGCGACCCCGATGATCAGGCAGCCGAGAAAGACCCGAAAGCCGCTGAGATGGCCACCAAGATCGCGCAGCGCCAGCCGCATAACGAGAGTCATCACGGCCCACCGATTTCATGAAGGTGTGGGCCCCGTTCCTCCAGGTGCAACCGGCCGTCAGCCATGGCGTACACCCGGTCACAGCGGGCAGCCAGCGCCGGATCGTGCGTAATCAAAACCAGGGTCGCGCCGCGTTCACGATGGAGGGCGAACATCAGCTCGATGATCGCCGCCCCGGTGGCGCTATCGAGGTTGCCCGTGGGCTCGTCCGCACACAGCAGTTTCGGGGCAGGGGCGAGGGCGCGGGCAATGGCGACGCGCTGCTGTTCGCCGCCGGAAAGCTCAGCCGGGTAATGGTCGAGCCGCTCACCGAGGCCGACGGCTTCAAGTTCCTCACGGGCCCGCGCAAACGCGTCGCCCGCGCCGGCCAGTTCCAGCGGCACCGCGACGTTTTCCAGCGCCGTCATGGTCGGGATCAGGTGGAAGGACTGGAGCACGATGCCGACCCGGCCGCGGCGAAAGCGGGCAAGGTCGTCTTCGCCGAGCGTGGTCAGCTCGACGCCGTCGACCTCGACGGTTCCGGCCGTGGCAGATTCAAGCCCGGTCATCACCGCCATCAGCGACGACTTGCCGGACCCCGACGGGCCGACGATGGCCACCGCCTCTCCGGCGTTTACCTCAAGCGTTGCGCCGCGCAGAATTGCGACCGGCCCCGCCTTGCTGGAGAGCGTCAGTTCGCAGTTGGTGATCTTGATCAGTGGCGGGGTCGTGGCCATGTTCAGTCCTGGTTCAGGTGCACGACTTTATACGGTGAGGACAGTGAGCGGATTTATCAAGACGTTTCGTTTGATCGTGGTCCTGATTCTGGCGGCCGGCCCCTCGGCGGCCGGGCCGGGGGTCCTGACCGTGCTTGCGTTCGGTGACAGCCTCACGGCGGGTTACGGCCTCGGCCCTGGCCAATCCGTGCCCGCGCAGCTCGAAGACGCGCTCCATGACCGGGGCATTGCCGCTCATGTGGTCAACGCCGGGGTATCAGGCGACACCACCACTGGCGGACGGGCCCGGCTTCAATGGGCATTGTCGGGGCTCAACGACGGCGCGCCTGATCTTGTGATCCTGGCGCTTGGCGCCAACGATGCGCTGCGCGGGATCGATCCCAAACTGACCCGGGCAAATCTTGCGGCGATGATCGAGACGCTCCAGGCCCGGAAAATTCCCGTACTTCTGATCGGTATGGTGGCGCCCCCCAACATGGGGCCTGACTACGGGGCGGCGTTCAACCCGATCTACCCGGAGCTTGCCAAAAAGTACCACGTGCCGCTCTACCCCTTTTTCCTCGACGGGGTTGCCGCAAAGCCGGCGCTCAATCAGGATGATGGCATGCACCCGAACGCCGCCGGGGTGGCGGTCATTGTGAAGCGGCTGGCCCCGGTGGTGGCGAAGCTTCTTTCCGGGAAGAGCCGATGAGACTTTTTGTGGCATTGCCGCTCCCTGAATCCGTCCGCCAGCAGCTCCTGATGCTCGCAAGCGGCGTCAAGGGCGCCAAGTGGCAGCGCGACGATCAGCTTCACCTGACCCTCAAGTTTCTGGGCGAGGTGGACGGCGCCACGGCTGAAGACGTGGACCAGGCGCTCGGCAACATCGCCATGGAGCCCTTTTCCGTCAGCCTTGCCGGTGTCGGGTTGTTCGGCACCATCAAGAGCCCGCGCGTTCTGTGGGCGGGCGTCGAGCCTGAGACCCAGGTCTCCCGCCTTTACGACAAGGTGGAGCGGGCTATGGTGAGCCTCGGCCTGGCGCCCGAAGCCCGCAAGTTCAGCCCGCACGTGACGCTGGCGCGTTTCAGGTCCGGGGGGCGCGGCAACCGCAACCCACACGCCCAGGTCGGTGGACTGCCCGGGTTTCTCGAATCCCATCACGGGTTCCGCACGCCGTCGTTCGAAGTTCCCGCCTTCGCTCTTTATTCCAGCCATCTCGGCAGCGAGGGCGCCCTTTACCGGATCGAGTTGGAGTATCCGCTGTTCTCCTGATTAATCGGGCCCTAATCGGGAAAATGGCGCTGGCGGATATGCCTGACGAATTCCTCGACCCCTTCGTCAATGACTGAAAACACCCTGTCAAAGCCCGACTCGTCGCGGAAATAATATGGGTCCGGGACCTCGCGGAATTTCGGATTGGGGACGAAATCCAGCAATAGATTTAACTTGCCCAGATGCTCTTCGGGGCAGAGCGCCTTGAGATTGGCGAGGTTGTCGCGGTCCATGGCAACCACATAGTCAAACAGGTCAAAGTCCTCCGCCGCCACCTGGCGGGCGCGCTGGTCCGAGATATCAATCCCGTGCGCGCGTGCCACCGCGACCGATCGTTCGTCGGGCGGGCGGCCCACGTGCCAGCTCCCGGTGCCTGCCGAATCGGCAAGCACATTGCCGGCGGGACCCTCGGTCAGGCCGGCAGCCAGAGCGCGATGGCGGAAGGCGCCTTCGGCCAGCGGCGACCGGCAGATATTTCCAAGACAGACAAAGAGAACCTTGACCACGCCCTTCTCCTTGCGCAGGCTCTGTTTCAACAAGGTTGTGATATGGCCGATCGGGGCGGCGGACGCAAGGGTGGGGAAGCATGAGGGACAGACAGTACCGGCACATCGTCATTCTAACCGGGGCCGGAATCTCGGCGGACTCGGGGCTCGACACCTTTCGCGACGAAGGCGGTGTGTGGTCGCGCTATGCCATCGATGATGTGGCGACGCCCGAAGCCTTCGCCCGCAATCCCGCGCTGGTGCATGACTTTTACAACATGCGGCGGCAGGCGGCGGTGGCGGCAGAGCCCAACGACGCCCACCGGGCGCTCGCGCGACTCGAAGCGGCGTACCCCGGCGAGGTCGTGGTCATCACCCAGAATGTGGACGATCTGCACGAGAAGGCTGGCAGCCGCAACCTCATTCACATGCACGGCGAGCTTTTGAAGTTACGCTGCACCGGATGCAACACGATTTATCGCTGGGATATGCCGACGAGTGCCGAAACGGCCTGCGCGGAATGCGGGGGCGTCGGCACGGTCCGGCCCGATGTGGTCTGGTTCGGCGAGATGCCCATGGGGCTTGACGAGATCGAGCGGCATCTGATGGCCTGCGACCTGTTCGTTTCCATCGGCACGTCGGGAAATGTTTATCCGGCGGCGGGGTTCGTGGAGACGGTGCGAGGGATTGGACGCGCGCACCGTGTGGAGCTTAATCTTGAACCATCGCTGGGCAACAGGCTGTTTGACGAAGGGATCTACGGCCGGGCGAGCGAGCGCGTTCCCGGCTTTGTCGACCGGTTGATGGTTAGTGTCACGGCAGAGGAGACGAGTTGATGGTTCTTAAACTTTCGGGCGATGCGCTCAGGACGGCGGTTGATGACCTTGACGGCTGGACGACGGTGGAGGGCCGGGAGGCGATCGCGAAGGCCTACAAGTTCCGAGACTTCAATGCCGCCTTCGGGTTCATGACCCGCGTCGCGTTGAAGGCAGAAGCCATGGACCATCATCCCGAATGGTTCAACGTCTACAACCGGGTGGAGGTGACGCTCGCCACCCACGACGCCGGCGGGGTCACCGAGAAGGACATCACGCTCGCCCGGTTTATGGATCAGGCGTCCCGCGAATAAAAAAAGAGCCCCGGTCGGGGGCCCTTTGAATTCGGAGTTTGAAACGCTCTAGCGCGGCGCCAGTCGGATGGCGCCGTCGAGGCGGATCACCTCGCCGTTGAGCATGCGATTTTCGCAGATGTGCTGGGCGAGCTGGGCATATTCGCCGGGATCGCCAAGCCGGCTCGGGAACGGCACCGACTTGCCGAGCGATTCCTGAACGTTCTCCGGCAGGCCTTTCATCATCGGGGTCAGAAAGAGGCCCGGCGCGATGGTGCAGCAGCGTACGCCATTGGCGGCGAGATCCCGGGCGATTGGGAGCGTCATGCCGACCACGCCGCCCTTGGAGGCGGCATAGGCAACCTGGCCGATCTGGCCCTCGTAGGCCGCGACCGAGGCGGTGTTGACGATCACGCCACGCTCCCCATCCTCAAGCGGCTCCAAAGCCACCATGCGGGCCGCGGCGAGCCGGATGCAGTTGAAGGTGCCGATGAGGTTGATGGTGATCACCTTGGTGAAACTGTTGAGGGCGTGGGGCTCGCCCTTGCCCACGGTTTTCTCGCCGATGGCGATACCGGCGCAGTTGACCAGAATGCGGGCGTCGCCGTGGGCCGCGGCCGCGGCGTCGAGACCGGCGGTGACGCTGTCTTCATCCGTTACATTGACCTTGGCAAAGAGCCCGCCAATGTCCTTGGCCACGGCTTCGCCGCGCTCTGCATTGAGATCGAAAATGGTCACTTTCGCGCCCGCCGCGGCCAGCCTGCGCGCGGTCGCCTCGCCAAGACCCGAAGCCGCGCCGGTAACAATGGCGGCCGTTTTGTCCAGTTTCATCGCCTGTTCCTCATCTTGTTGATAGGTCGGTTTTTTGGGATGGCGTGGTTTCTAACACATGTTTGTTCGGGTTTCGACTGTCCTTTTGAGCCCTTGTCCGATCTGATCGCAATCCCCATTATCTAGGGGTCATGACAGCCGAGGACGACAGCATGAACGAGAGCCGGGCGCTGGCGCCTGTGGCCCGGGAAATGGCGCTGGTGCCGGTCTCTGACGCCACCACCAACGAGGCGCGGGTGCGCGCCAATTTTTGGGCGAAGCTGCGCCGCGTTGCCGGGCGCATCCCGTTTGCCGAAGACCTGGTTGCCGCCTACTATTGCGCTGTCGATCCGAGGACCTCCACCCGTGTGCGCGCAATTCTGTTTGCGGGGCTCGCCTATTTCGTCATTCCCACCGATATCATTCCCGACTTTATCGCCGGATTCGGGTTTACCGACGACGCCTCGGTCCTGACCGCCGTAATCGCGGCGGTCGCCAGTTATATCGAGGATCGCCACCGGGACCGGGCGCGCGATGCCCTTCTGCGCGACGAGAGGAGATAGAGCATGGCGCTTCGCGGCGCACCCGGCATCATCGCGCTTGTCGTGGTCCTTGGGCTTACCGCTGCGGCGGCCACCGTCCTCGGGCCGGGCCGGGGGGCGTGGCAGGAGGTCACCTTCAAGGGCATTCCGCCAACAGAGTTCATGGTCAAAGCCGATGGAACGGTGTTCATTAATGCCTACCGGAGCTCGGGTCTTATTCACCGCAAACTGACGGAGGCGGAGCGCGCGAAGCCCCTGCTCAGCTGGCAATGGCGGGTTACCGACCCGGTGCCGTCCACCGATCTTGGCATCAAGGGCGAGGACGACCGATCGATCGCGCTCCATCTCTGGTTTGCGGAAAAATCAAGCGGCGGATTTTTTGCCCGGCTCAAGCGCTCGCTGGCCCGGATGGCCGGCAAGTCTGTGCCGGGCAAGGCGATCAGCTACACCTGGGGCGGCAATGTGCCCGCCGGCACGATGCTGCCGAACCCGTTCATGAAGGGCGACGGCGTGATCATCGTGCTGGAGCCAGGCACCGCCAAAGCCGGTGACTGGGTTACGGAACAAGTTGATATCTTCGCCGATTTTGAGCGCGCCTTCGGCTACCGGCCCAAGCCGCCGGTGGGAATCGCGCTTTCAGGGGATAGCGACGATACGGGGACCATCAGCCGCGCCTCAATCCGGGATATCCGGTTTTTGGAGCGTGGTCGGGATAACGAGTGAAAGCGTCACCCCGGCTCGCGCTGACGCTTGGCCAGGATGACCGTCTTGGGAAAGTGGGCGATTAAGCCGCCAGCTTTTCGTCCACCGTGAAGTCGGCTTCGGTTTGGGCGCGCACATCGTCGATGGTGACGTCCGGGGCCAGCTCCATGAGCTTGAGCCCTTCGTCCGTCACGTCCATCACGCCGAGATTGGTGATGATGCGGTTGACCACGCCGACGCCGGTCAGCGGCAGGTTGCACTTGTGCAGGATCTTGGGTGTGCCGTCCTTGGCCGCATGATCCATAATCACCACTACCCGCTTGACGCCGGCCACCAGATCCATGGCGCCGCCCATGCCCTTGACCATTTTGCCGGGAATCATCCAGTTGGCGAGATCTCCGTTCTCCGCCACCTGCATGGCGCCCAATATGGCGATGTCGATATGACCGCCGCGGATCATGGCGAAGCTGTCGGCGGACGAAAAATAGCTTGAATGCGGCAGTTCCGTAATGGTCTGCTTGCCGGCATTGATCAGGTCCGGGTCCTCCTCGCCCTCGTAAGGGAAGGGACCGATGCCCAGCATGCCGTTTTCCGACTGCAGCGTGACATGCACGCCCTCGGGGATGTAGTTGGCCACCAGGGTCGGAATGCCGATGCCGAGATTGACGTAGTAGCCGTCCTGAAGTTCCCGGGCGGCCCGCGCCGCCATCTGATTTCTGTCCCAGGGCATTAGGCTGTCTCCCGTTCACGTGTGGTGCGCTTCTCGATCCGCTTTTCCAGACTTTTCGTCTGGATAATCCGGTCGACGAAAATTCCGGGGGTATGGATGCAGTCGGGGTCGAGCGTGCCGATTTCCACGATTTCTTCAACCTCGACAATGCAGACCCTGCCGGCGGTCGCCATCATCGGATTGAAGTTTCGCGCGGTCTTGCGATAGACGAGATTACCTTCCCTGTCTGCCTTCCACGCCCTCACCAGCGAAATATCGGCGACCAGGCCTGTCTCCAGAATATAGGTCTCGCCGTTGAACACCTTCTGCTCCTTGCCTTCGGCAATCAGCGTGCCGACGCCGGTTTTGGTGTAGAAGCCGGGGATGCCCGCGCCACCTGCGCGAATCCGCTCCGAGAGCGTGCCCTGCGGGTTGAATTCCAGCTCGAGCTCGCCATTGAGGTACTGGCGTTCGAATTCCTTGTTCTCGCCCACGTACGAGGACAGCATCTTCTTGATCTGGCGGGTCTGCAAGAGAAGGCCCAACCCGAAATCATCGACTCCGGCGTTGTTGGAGATGGCGGTGAGGTTCCGGGCGCCGCTGTCGCGCAGCGCCGCGATCAGGTTTTCCGGAATACCGCACAGCCCGAAACCGCCCGCCATGATGGTCATGCCATCCCTGACCAGGCCATCGAGCGCTGAGGTGGCATCAGCATAGACTTTATTCATCGATCGTCCTTTTCGTCACGAGGTTCCCAGAGCGCCGGGTATCGCCCGACTCCATACCGCCTGAAGCCGCCGAGTTCAACGGAAACTCCATCTGATTCCGTCATGCCCCCAGAGTTTCCTTCGGCGGGAACCTTGTCAAAGTGAATGTTTCTATGCTCTCTATAGCCCAGCACGATAGAGGCGGGAACATATGCGGGGCTATTTCGGCATCGGTATCGAGGGCGCGCACAAGCCCATGAACCTGGGCAACCTTTTTCGCACGGCCCATGGGTTCGGCGCCAGCTTCGTCTTTACCGTGGGCGCGGACGCGGACGTGCGCGCCGCCAAATCGGACACGTCCAAGACTTATGCCAGCGTGCCGTTCTATCACGTCGAAAGCCTGGACGAACTCTTGCTTCCCGTGGGCTGCGCGCTGGTTGGCATTGAGCTTGCGGACGGTGCCGTTGACCTGCCGAGCTTCCATCACCCCCATAATGCGGCCTATATTCTGGGCGCGGAAATGTTCGGGTTGTCGCCGGCGGTCCTCGAGAGGTGCGATTTTGCCATCAAAATTCCGACAAAGTTCTCGCTTAACGTTGCAACCGCTGGCGCAATCGCCATGTATGATCGCGTCTGCACGCTCGGCCATTTCGCCCCACGGCCGGTGCGGGTGGGGGGCCCGGTGGAGCCGGCCATTGGTGGTCGCCCCAGCGGTCCCCGCGCCCGTCTGAGAACGCAATCGCGCATCGGCCAAAAAAGGGGGCAAGAATGAAAAAACGGCGAAAGGGATCATGACCAGCGTTTTCAGAACTGCTTTTCTCGTTTTCCTGTGTGGTCTGCTGGCGGCGCCAGCCCAGGCGGCAAGCAAGGGCCGCGAATTTCTCGGCGGATTTCGCGACTGGGACGCCTTCAAGGAAATCCGCGCGAACGGGGAAAAGACCTGCTATATGATTTCCGTGCCCAAGGACAGCGCGCCGAAAGACGTGCGCCGCGGCGAGATTTACGTGATCATCACCCACTGGCCCCAGGCCCAGATCAAGAGCCAGGTCAACGTGGTGGTGGGCTATCCGTTCAAGGACGGCAGCACGGCCAGCGCCACCATTGACGGGCGGACCTACAAGATGTTCACCGA
Source organism: uncultured Alphaproteobacteria bacterium (assembly GCA_963746725.1). Lineage (GTDB taxonomy): Bacteria > Pseudomonadota > Alphaproteobacteria > Sphingomonadales > Govanellaceae > J090. The sequence goes on from CAVVCF010000012.1 coordinate 33,143, forward strand.
GGGCGAGCGGGCCTGGGCCTATGACGACAAGCAGGATCACCAAATGACCGACGCCATGAAGCAGGGCACGAAACTGGTGGTCAAGGGCACCTCTTCGCGCGGCACCCATACTACCGACAGCTACTCCCTTTCGGGCTTCACCGCCGCGCACAATGCGATTACACAGGCCTGTTACTGAGGCACTGAAAGAGTGACATGTTGAATACGCCGCTTGGAATAGAACCGGTCGTGACCCCACGTCTCCCGGCAATGACGGAGGCGCGCGAATGCCTGGTCGGGTTGTCCCGCGACGCTTTGGCCGAGCGGCTCGCGGCGGCCGGCGTGCCGTCCCGACAGGCCAAAATGCGCAGCCAGCAGATCTGGAACTGGATCTATCACCGCGGCGCCAGGGATTTCGAGGAGATGACCAACATCTCCAAGGGCCTGCGCGCGGCGCTCGCCGAGCACTTTGTCATCGGCCGCCCTGAAATTATTGACGCCCAGCTGTCCGTGGACGGGACGCGCAAGTGGCTGCTGCGCTTTGCCGACGGCAACGAGGTGGAGAGCGTGTTCATTCCCGAGGAGGATCGTGGCACGCTTTGCGTCTCAAGCCAGGTGGGATGCACGCTGACCTGCAAGTTCTGCCATACCGGCACCCAGCGCCTGGTCAGGAACCTGACGCCGCAGGAAATCGTCATGCAGGTGCTGGTGGCCCGCGACGACCTGGGCGAGTGGCCATCACCGCCGGATGGCCGGCTGTTGTCCAATATCGTGCTGATGGGCATGGGCGAGCCCTTGTACAACTTCGACAACGTCAAGGCCGCCATGCAGATCGTCATGGATCATGAGGGTATTTCCCTGTCGCGCCGGCGGATCACGCTATCGACCTCGGGTGTGGTGCCGGAAATGGCCCGCTGCGGGGCGGAGCTGGGGGTCAATCTGGCGGTCTCGTTGCACGCTGTCAGGGACGAGGTGCGCACCCGGATCATGCCGATCAACAAAAAGTATCCTCTGGCCCGGCTTTTGGCCGCCTGCCGGGACTATCCCGGCGCCACCAACGCCCGCCGGATCACCTTCGAATATGTCATGCTCAAGGACATAAACAACTCGGAGGCGGACGCGCGGGAGCTGGTTAGGCTGCTCAAGGCCTACAATATTCCGGCCAAGGTCAACCTCATCCCGTTCAATCCCTGGCCCGGTGTCGAGTATGAATGTTCGCCCGCAGAGCGGATCCGCAGATTCTCCGATATTGTCTTCGAAGCCGGGATTTCTGCGCCTGTCCGGGCAACTCGGGGTCAGGATATCCTCGCCGCCTGCGGTCAGCTCAAGTCCGAGAGCGAGAAGCGGCGCAAGAGCGAGGCGTTAGCCGTTGCCACGCCCGCTTGACCGCAAAGTCCTGAACTTAGTACGATTTCGCTAGACCTTACGACGAGAGGGAGCGTGGGAATGCTGTTGCTTGCCCGAGCATTCGAGGCCATCGTCAAGACTGGAACACTGCATGTCATCGATGCGGCTGGCCGGACTTTCACATTTGGCGGCACGCCAGGTCCCGAAGTAACGATCCGACTTCATCGGGCAATCACGCCCTGGCGCATGGCGCTCCGGCCCTATCTGGCGCTCGGTGAGTCCTATATGGACGGCAGCCTGACCATCGAGGGTGATGGCGACATCAAGGACTTCCTGGGTCTCCTTCTGTCCAACATGCGCTGGGAACGGGGCAGCCCGTTCCATTCAACCCGTGGCCTTTGGGCCAAGCGGCTGATCAGTATGCTGTTGCAGATCAATCCGGCGTCGCGGTCGCGCAAGAACGTGGCCCATCACTATGACCTCTCTGGCGCCCTTTATGACCTGTTTCTCGATCGCGACCGGCAATATTCCTGCGCATACTTTGGCGAGGGCGTGAAAACGCTTGAAGACGCCCAGGAGGCCAAGAAGGCTCATCTGGCGGCGAAACTCCTGCTCAAGCCCGGCCAGAAGGTGCTTGATATCGGCTGCGGCTGGGGCGGGCTTGCGCTTTATCTCAATCACCTGACCGGGGCCGACGTCAAGGGTGTCACGCTTTCCACCGAACAGCTGGGGGTAGCGCAAAAGCGGGCCGATGACGCGGGTGTTGCCAATACCGTGCACTTCGAGCTTCAAGACTATCGGAAGATCGAGGGCCAGTTCGACCGGATCGTCTCGGTCGGCATGTTCGAGCATGTGGGCGTGCCCCACTTCCACACCTATTTCAACAAGGTGGCGGACCTTCTGACCGATGACGGGGTTGCGGTTATTCACACCATCGGCAGGGCCGACGGTCCGGGCCGGACCGATCCCTGGGTGCGCAAATACATCTTCCCCGGCGGCTATGTGCCGGCCTTGTCGGAGATCGCCCCGGTGATCGAACAGGCCGGTCTTTATATTACGGATATCGAGGTCTTGCGGCTCCACTACGCCAAAACGATCGCCGCGTGGTACGACCGGTTCCGGGCCAATCGCGACAAGGTGGTTGAGCTTTACGATGAGCGCTTCGCCCGGATGTGGGAATTTTATCTCGCCGGAGCCTGGACGGCGTTTTCCTATTCCGGCCATGTGAATTTCCAGATTCAGGTCGCCAAGCGCCAGACCGCCGTACCGCTGACGCGCGACTACATCACGGAGTTCGAACGCAAACTCGAGGTCAACCGGGAAGCGCACGCCGCCGAATAAGAATTTTGGGTATGAGGCGCGCCGCGATCCCTTGCCTGAGCCCGGCTTTTCCCTATACTGCGCGCCGAACTTCTAGATCAGCCTGCGTTTAGGTAGACTCAACTAAACGCAGAAAGCTGATCTACTTCAATAATGTAGAGCATCTTATCTGCGTTCCATAGACCGCAGGATGCTCTGGCAAGGGATAAAACCATGGCGGACCAAGTCAAAAAAGTTGTGCTGGCCTACTCGGGCGGGCTCGACACCTCGGTCATTCTTCAATGGCTCCGGACCACCTACGACTGCGAGGTGGTCACCTTCACCGCCGACCTCGGCCAGGGCGAGGAGCTGGAGCCCGCGCGCCGCAAGGCCGAAATGTTCGGCGTCAAGGAGATCTATATCGAGGACCTGCGCGAGGAGTTTGTGCGCGACTATGTGTTCCCCATGTTCCGCGCCAATGCGGCCTATGAGGGGGTCTACCTCTTGGGCACGTCGATCGCCCGCCCGCTGATCGCCAAACGCCAGATCGAAATCGCGCGGGAGACCGGGGCCGACGCGGTCTGTCACGGCGCCACCGGCAAGGGCAATGACCAGGTCCGCTTCGAGCTTGGTTACTATGCCTTGAACCCCGACATAAAGGTGATTGCGCCGTGGCGGGAATGGGACCTGAATTCGCGCACCAAGTTGATCGACTTTGCCGAGAAGCACCAGATCCCGATCGCCAAGGACAAGCGCGGCGAAGCGCCGTTCTCGGTGGACGCCAACCTGTTGCACACCAGTTGCGAAGGCAAGGCGCTCGAAGATCCGTGGCAGGAAGCGCCGGACTATATCTATTCGCGTTCCGTTTCGCCGGAAGAGGCGCCGGACAAGCCCACCTATATCGAGATCGAGTTCGCCAAGGGTGACGCGGTGGCGGTGGATGGCGTGCGCCTCTCGCCGGCCGAGCTTCTGACCAAATTGAACGAGCTTGGCGGGGCCAACGGCATCGGCCGGCTCGATCTTCTGGAAAACCGGTTCGTCGGCATGAAGTCCCGCGGCATTTACGAGACGCCGGGCGGCACCATCCTCTTGGCCGCCCACCGCGCCATCGAGAGCATCACGCTCGACCGCGGCGCGGCGCACTTGAAGGACGACCTGATGCCGCGCTATGCGGAGCTTATTTACAACGGCTTCTGGTTCTCGCCGGAGCGCGAAATGCTCCAGTCCCTGATCGACAAAAGCCAGGAGGACGTTTACGGCACCGCCCGGCTCAAGCTTTACAAGGGCGGGGTCCATGTGGTCGGGCGCAAGTCCCCGCGCTCGCTCTATTCCATGGAGCATGTGACCTTCGAGGAAGACCAGGTCTACGACCAGCGCGACGCCCAGGGCTTCATCAAGCTGAATGCGCTGCGCCTGCGCCTTCTGAACCTGCGCGGCACGAGCCGCCAGCCGCTGGACCTGGACCCCCAGGATTACGAGTGAGGACGGAATGACTGAACGCATCTGGACCGTCTATCTGTCGGGCGAAATTCACACCGACTGGCGCGAGCAGATTGAAGCCGGGGTCAAGGCGGCGGGCTTGCCGGTGCGCCTCACCGCGCCGGTGACCGACCATGCGTCGAGCGACAAATGCGGGGTCGAAATCCTGGGGCCTGAATCCGATCCGTTCTGGGAAGACCACAAGGGCGCCAAGGTCAACGCCATCCGCACCCGCACGCTCATCGCGGACGCGGACGTGGTGGTGGTGCGCTTCGGCGACAAATACCGGCAATGGAACGCGGCGTTCGATGCCGGCACGGCGGCCGCCTTGGGCAAGCCGCTCGTAACCCTGCATCCTGCCGAACTGACCCACGCCCTGAAGGAAGTGAACGGCGCGGCGCTCGCCTCGGCCCGCGAACCGGCCGAGGTCGTCCGCATCCTCAAATACGTGATCCGGGGCGCGCTTTAAGGGTCCCCCCGGACCGGGACCTTACCTCTGTTTCAGCAGATCGCGGATTTCGGTCAGCAACACCACGTCCTGGGGCGGTGCGGCTGGAGCTTCGGGTTTCGCTTCTTCCTTCTTCTTGAGCCGGTTGACCTGCTTGACCAGGATGAAGATGGCAAAGGCCACGATGATGAAGTTGATGACCTGGTTGATGAACACGCCATAGCGGATGACGGGCGCGCCCGCGGCATCGGCAGCCGCAAGCGAGGCGTAACTCTCCCCCGACATATTGATATAGAGATTTGAGAAGTCGAGACCGCCCAGCAGCACGCCGATGGGGGGCATGAGAATATCTTTGACAAGCGACGTTACAATGGCGCCGAATGCGACCCCGATGACAATACCTATGGCCATATCGAGAACGTTTCCGCGCATGGCGAAGTCTTTGAATTCCTTGAGCATCTCCCGCATTGCGAATTCTCCTTTTTGATCTGCGAGCAGGACTGAAACGGAACTCGTACAACGCGTTACTGTGGGTTCAGGATAGGCGGGATTTCGGCTCTTGTACATTGTGACGGAACATGGCGAAGCTCGTTCCGTGAGAGGCGCAGAAAAAAAGCCGGCTTTGTGAAGCCGGCCTTGGGCGTCAGGTGGGGACGTTTCAGAATTTGTATGTGAGGGTTCCGGTGACCGTGCGCGGATCGCCATAGAATGCGGTCAGCGTCCCTTCGGTGCCCAGCGTCGGGTTCAGGTTGGCGTCGACAAAGTTATAGCCGGCGACGATGTACTTCTTGTTGGTCAGGTTCCGGCCATGGATGCCGAATTGCCAGTGATCGTCGTCGCTCTCCCATACCAGGCTCACATTCCACAGCGCATAGCCCGGCTGGTCGAGGTAGGGGTTCGGCGTCTCGAACTGGCTGGTCTTCGACCGGTAGGCCACGGTGTTGATGAAGGAGAATCCGCCCTTCCGCGCTGCCGATGGTCACCGGTGTCGCGTAGGTCAGCGTTCCCGACAGGGTCCATTTCGGCGTGTTCTGGAACACCCGCTGGCTTGCCACGTCATTTCCGAAGGCGTCGATGTACTTGTCGTACTTGGCATCAATATAACCGAGCGTCCAGGCGAAGGTCAGGTCGTCGCCAGGGCTTGCCATATCGGCCCCAACGATGGCTTGCCCTTCAAACTCGATCCCCTTGATGGTCGCCTTGGCGGCATTCGACGTAATCCCGATAAAAGAGTCGGTGACCCCGTCGCCGTTGGAATCGTAGCCCTGGGACCCCGGGATCTGAACATTCTTGTAGTCGGCGATGAAGCCGGCCAGCGAGAAGGTCAACCGGCGGTCGAACATCGCCGCCTTGTAGCCAAGCTCGAAGGAGTCTACGGTTTCCGGTTCGAACAGCATGAAGTTGAAGATGTCCTGCTGGTCGACGACGCCATTGCCGTTGAGATCGGGCGCTGCCGTGGTCAGGCCGCGGGGGTCGAAGCTGCCGCCCTTGAAGCCCTTGGAATAGGTGAAATAGACGTTGTTGTTATCGTCAGGCGCCCAGGCGATGGACGCGCGCGGCGTAAATTCCTTGAACGTTTTGGACCCGAGGAAGTCGGACGTGGTCGCGATCACCGTGGGATCGCCGCCGAAGATCGCCGAGGTGCCGCCGATCTGGGTCTCGCGCAGAACCCGCCCCGTTCGCTTGTCGCTGGTGTAGCGTCCACCGACGGAGACGCTGATCTGCTCTGTCAGGTTATAGGTGAAGTCGCCGAAAACCGACCAGGTCGAGGTCTTCGAATCGCCCAGCGTCACCGCGGTCAGTCCGGGAAGGCCGATCAGGTCTCCCGTCGGCCCGAGGATCACATCGAAGTAGTTGTAGGCGTCGGCATCCAGATAATAGAAGCCGAGAATACCGTTCAGCCGATCGCTCGAATAATTGAGCTGCAACTCCTCGGAGGTCTGATGATTTCGGTAGATCACCGGCGCGTCGAAGTCGTTGACCGGCAGAGAATCAAAGTCGATCGGCGAGCGGGATGTGTCCTTGCGGTAGGCGAAAATATTCTTCAACCCGATCGCATCGTTGACCTGCCATTCCGCGGTAAAGGCAACGCCGCCCGATTCGACTTTCTGCCTCGGGTTGTTGAGGCCCGCGCGCGTGTCGTAGACGTTTGGCAGCACCGGATCGCCGGACGTGGACGGGATCAGGCGATGCCCCTGGCGGGGGGCTGAGTTGTCTTTGGTATAGTCCCCGGTCAGCCGCAGGAAAACGTCCGGCGTCGCCTGCCATTCCATACTCAGCCGGCCGGCAAGAACATCCTTGTTGTAGTTGTCGATATTCAGATTGAGGTTCCTGCCGAACCCGTCGCGGGTCAGTCTTGCAATCGTACCGCCAACGCGGAAGGTGTCGCTGAGCGGCATGCTCCCTGTGAAAACCGCATCAAACTGATCGTAGGTGCCATAGGAGCCGCGGACCTTGAATTCGGGCTCTGTCGACAGCCGCTTGGTCACGTACTTGATCGCCCCGCCAATGGTGTTGCGGCCATAAAGCGTACCCTGCGGACCCCGCAGCACTTCGATCCGCTGAACGTCGTATATATCGAGAACAGTGGCCTGCGGACGGTTGAGATAGACGTCGTCGATGTAGACGCCGACACCGGACTCGAAACCGGCGACGGGATCCTGCTGCCCGACGCCGCGGATAAAGGCGGTGAGCGTCGAGTTGGTTGCGCGCGAGACTTTCAGCGTGACGTTGGGAAGGGTCTCCGCGATGTCGACCAGGGTCGGCACGCCCTGGCGCTCCAGCGTCGCGCCAGTAAATGCGGTGACGGAGATCGGCACGTCCTGCAGCGACTCCTCGCGCCGCCGGGCGGTCACTGTAATCTGTTCGATTGCCGCTGGCGCTTTTGCTTTCTCCTTGGCGAAAGCGGGCGTTGCCGACTGAAATCCGACAGTCGTTGCAAAGGCCACGATTGCTGTGGTGGATAAAATTGAATTGCGTAAAAGCGATACATTTTTCATTAGAAAGCCTCCCGTCAGGATGTTTGAAGCGTGGTTGCCGGTCCTCACCAGATCCACCGTTGTACTGGATTAAATTGATTAATTCAACGATCAATAAATAAAATGCACCTGTCCAGGGCGATTGTCAAGGCCAAACAACCGTGACTGGCAGGCGCGTCAGGCTGACCTAGCCTTGGGCTGATTCCTTGAGGTAATTGCGGTATTCGTCGCGCAGTGTGAGCTTGGAAATCTTGCCGGTTGCGGTCAGCGGCAGCGACTCGCGGACCACCACGGCGTCCGGCATCCACCATTTGGTGATCCGGCCTTCCAGGTGCTTGAGGATGGCGTCGGCGCCGATGGTGCGGCCGGGCTTGGGCACAATGATCAGGAGCGGGCGCTCTTCCCATTTGGGATGATAAACGCCGACCACGGCTGCGGCCTGGACGTCGGGGTGGCTGACCGCCTGATTCTCGATATCCACCGAACTGATCCACTCGCCGCCTGACTTGATCACGTCCTTGGTGCGGTCGGTAATCTTGAGGTAGCCGTATTTGTCGATGGTGGCGACATCCCCGGTGGGGAACCAGCCTTCGGCGTCGAGGGGCGGCTCGTCCTCGCGTCCATAGTAGGCGCTGGTGACCCACGGCCCGCGCACCCACAGCGCACCCGAGGCCTCGCCGTCATGGGGCAGGGGGTCGTCGGCCTCGTCGGTGATCTTGAGTTCGATGCCGTACTGGGCGCGGCCCTGCTTGATCAGTACCCTGTCGCGCTCCGCTTTGGGCAGCGCGTCGACCTCGGGCGTCGGGGTCGAGACAACGCCCAATGGGCTTGTCTCGGTCATGCCCCAGATGTGCAGCACCTGCACGCCGTAATCGTCGCGGAACCGGTCGATCATAGACTGCGGCGCGGCCGAACCGCCGATCAGCACCTTGTTGAGGTGTTCGAGCTTGCCTCCGGCCTCCTCCAGGTGCTGGAACATCATGGTCCAGATGGTGGGGACGCCACCGGCAAAGGTCACGTCCTCCGACGTGATCAGGTGGTGGAGCGTCGGCCCGTCGGCGTAGCGCCCGGCGAGCACCAGCTTCGCGCCCACCAGCGGGCAAATATAAGGCAGCGCCCAGGCGTTGGCATGATACATGTTGGCCATGGGCAGAACTGCATCCTCGGCGCCGAGCCCGAAGGCGCTCATTTGCGCCGAGGCGAGCGCATGGAGCACGGTCGAGCGGTGGGAGTAGAGCACGCCCTTGGGGTTGCCCGTGGTGCCCGAGGTATAGCACATGGAGGAGGCCGCGTTTTCGTCGAACACCGGCCAGGTGATCTCCGGCTGTTCAGCAGCGATCAGGGTCTCATAGCTCCGCGCGCCAGGAAGGGAGGTTTCCGGCATATCCGCTTCGTCGCACAGAATATACCAGCCTTCGACCGACGGCAGGTCATCCAACAGGGTCTCCATCAGCGGTACGAAATCGGGCTCCAGAAAGACGAAGCGATCTTCAGCGTGACGCATGATGTAGCGGATCTGGTCCTCGAACAGCCGCGGGTTGACTGTGTGCAGCACCGCGCCGATGCCCGAGACGCCATAAAACAGCTCGAAATGGCGGTAGCCGTTCCAGGCCAGGGTCGCGATCCGCTCTCCCGGCTCGACGCCGAGCGTCGTGAGCGCATTGGCCAGCTGTTTGGCGCGGCCCGCCGCCTGCGCGTAGCCATAGCGGTGCTTGTGTCCGGGCGCCATCAGCGTGACGATCTGCTGGTTGCCGTGGTACTGCTCGGCATAGTCGAGGAGCGACGAAATCATCAGCGAATGGGACTGCATCAGCCCGGTCAGTGCGGTCATGAAAACCTCCTCAATAATTCTGTCGCAGCGCTTGTCGCGCCTTATCAATCGTTGAGCGCTTCCCCAAGGCGCCCGGCAACCCAGTCCTGGGCTTCGAGTCCCATGGGAATCACCTTCGAGAACGAGAGAAAGCCATGCACCGTTCCCTCGTAACAACGATAGTCTACCGGTACGCCTGCCCGCTTCAAAGTCTCTGCGTAGGCTGCGCCCTCGTCACACAGCGGATCGAGCGATGCGGTGATCACAAAGGCCGGAGCGACGCCTTCATGGTTCCGGGCGAGAATCGGGGAGGCACGGAAATCCAATGCGTCGTCCGGTGTTCCGAGGTAATGGTCGATGTACCAATAGAGCCGGCCGGCATCGAGAAAGTAATAGGGGTCATTGAACCGGTTGCGCGACGGGTAGGCGTCGGTCCGCCTCAGATCCACGCCCGGATAGATCAGGCCCTGAAGGCGGAGCGCAACGCCGTCGTCACGCGCCATCAGCGCAATCGCCGCCGTAAAGTTGGCTCCCGCACTGTCACCCAGGACCGCGATGCGCTCCGAATCCCCGCCGCTCTTGGCCCCGTGCGCATGCGCCCATTTGACCACGGCGTAACTGTCTTCGAGTCCGGCCGGGAAGCAATGCTCGGGCGCCAGGCGATATTCCACATTGACCACGACGGCGTGGACGCTCTTGGCGAAATGGCGGCACATCTCGTCGTACATCTCGCGGTCGCCCCGGGCCCAGCCGCCGCCATGCAGATAGACCGCGATGGGCAGGGACGCTCCTGCGCCTTCGGGCGTGTGGATGGTCACCGGCACATCGCCCGCGGGGCCGGGTACGGTGGACTCGCGGCTCATCACGCCGCTCACCGCCGGGCGGTCGAGGCTCAACATCAGGGTCTTCAGCGACGCCCGCGATTGGGCAATGGGAACCTCGTCCATGGCCGGGGCCGGCGCAGCGGCCATTCGGTCCAGAAGCGCGCGGGTGTTGGGCTCCACCATGCCCGGATCATTGTTGTCTTGTCCGGAGATGCCGGGATGCTTATTGTCGAAGGTCATTGACAGGACCAATTATTTATTTCAACGTTGACTTAAACAATTGGCAGAGGTGTTGGCGCTTGTCAAGCGTTTGAGGGTCAATAGCATGTGCGGACCCTCAAAGGATGTGGAGACAGGAACTTGGCGGCAAAGAAAAAAGCAGCACGGCCCGTGGGCCGCCCACCGGCGACGGCGACACGCAAACGGATTCTGGACGCGGCCGAGAAACTGTTTGCCGAGCGGGGGTTCGATGGTGTGACGGTCCGCCAGATCACGGCGGAAGCCGGTGTCGATACCGCGCTCGCCCACCATCATTTCGGATCGAAACAGGAGCTGTTCGCCCGCGTCCTGATGCGCCGCGCCGAGGTGCATATGGAAGAGCGCGCCGCGGCAATGGCGCGGTGTATCGAGGCGGCGGGGGGCAAGCCCGCCCTGCGCGATGTGATTCTGGCCTACATTCGGCCTTATCTGGAACGCGCCCGGTCGTCCGACCGGGGTTGGCGCACCTATTTCAGGCTGTTGGCCAAGGCCACCATCTCGCCGGAATGGGCGCCCGAGGTCTTTTCCGGCCAGTTCGATCCGTTCGTGCGCCGCTTCATTGACGCCATCAAGCTGGCTGTTCCGGGTGTGCCGGAGGAACGGTACTACTGGGCCTATCAGTTCCTGTCCGGCGCGCTGGTGCACGCCTTCGCCGATACCGGCCGCATCGACCGGCTGTCGGGCGGGATCTGTTCCTCATCCGATGTGGAGAAGAGCTTTCTCTACCTGATCCCCTTCATCGAAGCCGGGGTCGAGGCGATCCTGCGCGGCGACAAACCGCTGCCTGAGCTGCCTCAGAAAAAGGCCCGTCGTAAAAAAACGTAGGTCAGGCGGCCTTTATCTGCCGTTTGGCAGCGGTCAGCGTATTGGCCAAGAGGCAGGCGATGGTCATCGGGCCGACGCCGCCCGGCACCGGCGTGATGGCGCTGGCAACTCCGACCGCCTCTTCAAAACAAACGTCGCCCACCAGGCGGGTCTTGCCGTCTTCCTTGGGGATGCGGTTCATGCCCACGTCAATGATCACCGCGCCGGGCTTGATCCAGTCGCCGCGGACCAGTTCGGGCACGCCGACAGCCGCGACGATGATATCCGCCTGCCGGCATTCGGCGGCGAGGTCTTTGGTGCGCGAATGCGCAATGGTCACCGTGCAGCTTTCCCTGAGGAGGAGCTGAGCCATCGGCTTGCCGACAATGTTGGAGCGGCCAATGATCAGCGCCTTTTTGCCCGAGAGGTCGCCGAGCCGGTCCTTGAGCATCATCAGGCAGCCCAAGGGCGTGCACGGCACCATGCCGTCGCCGCCGGTGGCCAGGAGCCCCGCGTTGACCACATGAAAGCCATCCACGTCCTTGGCCGGATCGATGGTGGCAATCACCTTCTGCTCACTGATGTGTTTGGGCAAGGGAAGTTGGACCAGGATACCGTGGACCCGGTCGTCCGCGTTGAGCTTTTCCACCAGCGCCAGCAGGTCTTCCTCCGACGTCTCTGTGGGCAACTTGTGCTCGAACGATTCCATGCCTGCCTCGCGGGTCATCTTGCCCTTGTTGCGCACATAGATCTCGCTCGCCGGGTCGGCCCCTACCAGCACCACCGCGAGGCCCGGAGTCACACTGTGCCGGCCCTTGAACTCTTTGACCTGCTCTGCAACCTTTGCTCTCAGGCTTGCGGCGAATGCCTTACCGTCGATAATTTCTGCCCTGCTCATCCTATGTCCTGTAGCCTTCAAACCAATCCCTGATCCGCTGCCTCGTGTCGCCATCGCAGTGGACCCTCAGCGTCTTATTGCGGCTCGTCTCGCCGCTTGCAACCGTAATCGCGCCCTTGGGCACCTTCCACGCCCTGGCGAGCAGCTTGATAACCGCGGCGTTGGCTTTGCCTTGCTCTGGCGCTGTTGTCACCATGACCTTGAGCGCCCATGCACTCTCGCCTGTCCGGTCTATGCCGATGACCGCATTGCGGCTGGCCTTTGGCGTGACCCGAAGCATGACCGAAATGCCATCGTCGCTGTCCCGGACAGGCGAGGAGGGTGCGGACATCGGCGTGGCGCTCAGTACACCCCGAGCGCCGGTGCGATATCCCTGATCACCAGAACCTTGAGGACCTGAAGCAGGATCAGCACGATCACCGGCGACAGGTCGAGCCCGCCCATGGGGGGAATGATCGCACGCACCCGTCCCAGTACGGGTTCCGTCAACCGGTGCAGCACGGTGCCCAGCATGGCGACAAACTGGTTGTAGGTATTGATCACATTGAAAGCCACGAGCCAGCTTAAAATCACCGCTGCGATCAGGACAAACTGATAGATGTTGATGACAGTGACAATCAGATAAAGAAGCGCGTTCATGGCGGTCGCCTGAGGGGGTTTCGATTGGCGCTCAGATGTAGCGCTTTTGACAGGGCCTGGCAACCGCTTGCCCCCATTAACCCCATTGAAAGCATTGGTTATTTACCATGTTCAACTCAAAGTTTAAGCCAACCGGTATTGTGCCGCCAACGGCCTGGGGCCTCAGCCGGACGCAAAATGACGTTACCGGAACAGCAATTTTTTGAAGTTTATGGCAAGTCCCGACAAAATCTTTCTCCAGCGCACGCCCGAGTTCCATCGGGGTACGGCGTCACGCGACGCATCGAATTCCGTGATTATTGCTATTTTGCCCGCGGTCATGCTCGCTGCGGTGTTGGTAACCTGGCTGTGGTATGCGCTGAGTCCGGGCGCTGCCAATACGATGCTTTGGCCCCTTGTCCTGGGCACTGTTGCCATCTTCTTGTGGGTCGGTTGGCGGAGCGCACGGCTCGCCTTGGCGGCTGACCGGCTGGCTCGGGAAAAAGCTCTGATTGAGATCGAGGCTGATGCCGATGGTACCGGGTTCGAACAACGCCGGCACATTCTTGACCATGTCCTCGAAGGAACGAAATCGTCCATTGTTGTGCTTTCACCCGATTTGCGGCTCACCGTCTGGAACAAGCGTTTTGCAGACCAGTGTGGGGATATCGGTGTGTCGCTCAAACCGGGTCTCCACTTTGAAACACTGGTCGAAGAATTCAGCAAAGCCGGCGAATTTTCGAAAGCGTCAGAAAAGGATGCACTGGCGCGCTACTTCGACCGCTTGAAGCATTATCGGGGACCCAATCCACTGACCGACGAATATACCCACTTTGATGGGCGCGTCTTCGAGGTCTATGGCTGGCGGACCGGCGACGGGTGCTGGGTCCTGACCTACACCAATCTCACCGATGGCCGTAAGGCGGCGGCCGAAGCCCTAATCCATATGTCCCATCATGACAGCCTGACCGGACTGCCCAACCGGACCAGGTTGCGCCGCGAACTGGCGCGCACCCTTGTCCGCGCCCGGGAGGATGGCAGCCCCGTCGGCATCATGGTGGTCGATATCAACGACTTCAAGAGTATCAACGACACGCTCGGCCACGGCGTTGGCGACGCGCTCCTGGTCGATATCGCGCGGACCCTGTCGGACCGGTCCGGCGACGGGGCCGTTGTTTCCCGCCTGGCGGCCGACGAGTTTGCGGTCGTGCTGCCGGCAGGATCGGCTGAAGAGCTTGACCGGATGGCCCGCGTGCTGCTCGACGCGGTCAAGGCCCGGCGCGTCATCAATGACAGAACCATTCGGGTGGCGGCCAGCATCGGGATGGCGTCGTTTCCCGAAGATGGTGACGACCCCGAACGCCTGTTGCGGTTCGCCAATGTGGCGCTTAACTGGGCTCAGCGTGAGGGCCGCGACACCCTCGTCCGCTATGAGCCGAGTATGTTCATGGAGACCGCAGCCCGTGCCCGCCTTGAACGGGATATTCTGCACGGCCTCGACAATGATCATTTCATGCTTCACTTCCAGCCACAAATCGATTTGCGAACCAACAAGGTGGTCGGCGTCGAATCCCTTATGCGCTGGCAACACCCGGAGCGGGGCTGGGTCGCGCCCGCCAGTTTTATTGCCGTCGCCGAGCTTTCGAAGCTTATCATTCCGCTGACCGAGAAACTGCTGGAGGCTGCCTGTCGTCAGGCGGTCCAGTGGACCAAAAGGGGCCTGCCGCCGTTCCGGATTGCCTTTAACCTTTCGCCCCTGCACCTCAGGGAAGGCCGGGTGGATTGCTTTGTTCGTAGCGTCCTCGACGACACCGGCCTTGCCGCTGACCGGCTGGAGCTGGAGATTACCGAGTCAGCGATGGCCAATGATAGCGCCAAGGCTCTCGATACCCTGGCGGAGCTTGACAAACTCGGCGTAACGCTTGCCATCGACGATTTCGGGAGCGGCTATTCGTCCATGTCCTATCTGCGCGAACTTCCGGTTGATACGGTCAAGATCGACCGCTCGTTTGTGGCTGAGCTGACCACTGATGACAGCGCGGCGGCGATCATGGAAAGCGTCATCGCCCTTGCCCACACCCTCGGGCTCAAGGTTACGGCCGAGGGGATTGAAACGCCGGAGCAACTGGCGCGGTTAAAAGCGCTCGGCTGTGACTATGGGCAGGGTTACCTGTTCGCTCATCCAATGCCCGCTGACGCCCTCGCCGCCTGGATCGCAGACCGGGTTCGGGCCGCCTAGTGGAGCGAATTTGACATTTGAGTCCCTGTTACGGCCACGCTCGTGCTCAAATGTCAAATTCAAAAGCTCCACTAGAATCATATAATTACTAGTGGTCCTTGCGATTCCGGCATTTGCACGGGCGCGTGCTGCCAAGGGAGGCAAATGTCGGAATCGGACCACTAAGAGCGCGTCGCATTTCTTCAAAAAAGACGTGTATCTTTTTCGCCGTCGTGATACCCAAATGCACAAAATAGGCGGTCCGTCACGGGGAAGGTCAGGGAAGCAGGCTGTGCGTTGGTATCTAAGATTTGCCGTCGGGGCGTGTTTTCTGATCTTCGCCGGACAGGCTGCGGCCAGCCCCTGGGCCGAGCCGGGCGACCGCCAACTCCGGGATGACATTGAAATCCTTGCCCAGTACGGGCTGATCAAGGGGCCGATTACAACCTGGCCCCTGCCCTGGGCGCAAATCTCATCCCGGCTAAGTGACGATACCGACAGACCGCTGCCGGCCTATGTCCGGCTGGCGGTGGAGCGGGTGCGCGCCAAGATGCCGTCGACTCGCGATTTTGGCCGCCCGCTGATCAGGGCCGAGGCGCGCGGGACGAACCATACCGGGCTGGCGCGGGATTTCGGCAATACGGCGCGTGACAAGGTGGATGCCAAGGTTTCCGCCGAAATGAACTGGTCGGCCACCTCGGCCCGAATTTCGGTCGGACACATCGGGGACGGCAGCGGCGGCACCACCAGTTTTGATGGCAGCTACCTGGCGGCTGCGCTCGGCAACTGGGTTGTCTACGGTGGTTTTCTCGACCAGTGGTGGGGCCCCGGCTGGGCAAGCAGCCTAATCGAGTCGACCAATTCGCGCCCGCCGCCAAGGGTCGGACTGATGCGGCTCAATCCGAAGCCGTTTGGAACGTGGCTCTTGCGCTGGCTTGGTCCCTGGCAGTTCAATTTCTTCCTGGGCCAACTTAATGACAAGGAGCGGATCGTCAGGAACCCCTTCTATATGGGGTTCCGGTTCTCGTTCCAGCCGTTCAACAATTTCGAGATTGGCCTGTCGCGGACCATGATGCTGTGTGGCCGTGGCCAGCGCTGCGATTTCAACGCCTGGACCAATGTGCTGGCCGGGTTTAACAGTCTCGATAATCCGAAAAACGGCCTGCGGGATTCAGGCAACCAATTGGCCGGCGGCGACTTCCGTTGGGGCATGAGACTGACGGATACCCTGGGTCTCACCGTCTATGGTCAGCTTATCGGTGAGGACTCCACATATCTCTTTCCCTACAAGCTGGCGGGCCTTGCCGGCGCCTCGCTGGACGGGCCGTGGGGGAGCAAGGGGGCGCACTGGCGGACAATTCTGGAATACACCGATACGGTCGCCAGCGGGCTGTTTCGTCCCGAGGAATACAACATTATTTACAATCACTTCCGCTATAAATCCGGCTATCACTACCACGGCCTCAGCATGGGGGACCGGTTCGACAGCGACAGCAAGGCCTGGTCGCTGACCACGCTCTTTACCGATACTCATAACTGGGCCTGGCGCTTTAACGTCCAGACCGCGAACGTTAATATTGACGGTAAAGGCGTCGGCCTGAGCAGTGATCGCGAGCGGATCAATCTTGTCGAGGCGGGCGTCAAGGCGCCGTCGCCCTATGGCGATATTGACCTGACGCTGCGCTATCAGGATGACCGGCCCAATACGCCGGGTGTGAAGAAAGGCGTCGCCGCGATTGAAGTCGGCTGGTCGTATGGCTTCTAACGCCGCCAAATCCTAACGCTTTCTTAACGCTCCTGCCTGACAATGCGCAGTTGAAGGGGTGCGCTCGAAGGCGCACCCTCTAACAGGCAGATGGCGGAATCATGGTCTTCGGACTCTACGAACGACACTGGAGGCAGCACCGGTTTTCAACTGGTTCAGTTCGATACCTCCCTTCTGGGCGCGTATTATAACGCCAAGGCCGGTCTGCTGAGCAGTTCCACGGCCCCGTCGCAGTCGAGCGCAGACCGCGGGCCCGCCGTTCAGACCCCCTGGGACAATCAAGGGGACCCCCCGTCGCTCACCAGTCAGGTCAATGCGGTCCGCAGCACCGACAAATTTATTGACGAACAGTCCTCTGAAGCCAAGCTTGCCGGCGACAACAAGGACGCCAAGGCGCTCTTTACGCTTTACGAAGCATTGACCAAGCTTAAGGCTATTGCCGATTATTCGTCCCTGGACAGCACCACGGACGCCACCCGCGGGCAACTGGACAAGTTTCTCCAACAGGGGTTGGGCGAAATCCAGAATTATGTGGCGAGCGTGCCGCTGGACAAACTCGATCTTCTCTACGGCGCCAAGAGCAACCGGGTCGAAAGCCGGGTCAAGCTCGGCCAGGATCAGAGCAAGGTGATCGGATCGGTGATCCAGCCGGGCTCGAAAACCGACGCTATTCCGGGCCTCACCGGGAACGAGACCTTTACCGTCTCGATTACCAAGTCGGGCACGACCCAGGACATCGGTATCGATCTTTCCAACATTGCGGGGCCGATCACGCTGCAGTCGCTGGTCAATTATGTGAACAGCCAGATTTCCGCTATTCAGGCGACCGACAAAAACGGCAATCCTGTCTTCGACGCCAACGGCGCCCCGGTCCCCAAATACACCACCCGGTTGACCATTGAAGAGGTGCCTGACAAGGGCTTTGCGCTTGGCGTCAGCGGGCTCACCGCGGAGACGGTAAAGCTGTCGGCCGCGGCCGTGGAACCGAGCCTGTTTCTTGCCGGCAGCACTCGGGCGGTCGGCACCGATGGCCAGAGCGCGGCAACGCTCGCCCGTATTGACGGCGTGGATACCGCCGATCCGACAACGGCCTTCCGCCAGACCTTTTCCGGCACCGGAACGCCGATTCAACAGGTTCCTGAAGACACAACCACAAAAGACCTGACCAGCGGCCAGCCGAACGCGGTTGTGGACAAGATCAGGAAGCAGGTCTCCGACCTGTTTTCGCAGCTTGACATCACCGCCACCAAGGACACAGTGACCGGTCCACCGGCCGAGACGGCCGCCTCCGGCGTTGCAACCGACAGCCAGGGCCATGTCTTTGTCATTGGGACCACCGCGGGTGATCTCGGCAATCAGGTCAATCGCTCCGACGGCAAGGATGTATATCTCAGCAAATATGACGCCAGTGGCAACCTGATCTGGCAACGCCTCCTTGGCGCGTCCGGCACCGCCCAGGGTTACGGGATCGCTGTTGACAGCCAGGACAATGTCATCGTCGCCGGCAAGGTGGACGGGACGCTTGATGGCAGCCAGCTCTATAGTGGGGCCGATAGCGCCGTTGTTAAATTCAATAATTCCGGCGATCGGCTGTGGACCCAGCAACTCGACAGCCTCGCTTCGGATGCGGCCACCGGTGTTACCGTTGACGGCAGCGACAACATTTACATCAGCGGCTACACCAGCGGCGTGTTTGCTTCCGGCGCGACTGCGGGCGGCGGCCAGGATGCCTATGTGGCGAAGCTTTCGGGAACAGATGGCAGTGTCGCGGCCTCGACACAATATGGCGGGGCAACCAACGAGTTCGGCAAGGCCATTGCCATCGCCAGTGACGGAAACATCCTGGTGGCCGGGGAGGAAAACGGCCACGCCGTTTTGCGCAAGCTCGATCAGACCAATCTCAGCAACCAGCTGTGGAGCGTCGACCTTGGCGACCTCAAGTCCGGCGCGGTGACCGGGATAGGGGTCGAAGGCGGGGCGGTTTATGTCGCGGGCTATACCGGCAATTCCGCTCTTGGCGGGGCCGCCGCCACGGCCTATCAGGGCGGACAGGACGGGTTCGTCACCCGGATTGACGATGCCGGAAGCACAGGCTCGGCCGCCTGGACCAGTTATGTGGGAACGGGCACCGGCGACTATATTCAGGATATCAAGGTCAGCGGCGGCAACGTCTATGTGGCGGGGCGTACGGCGGGCGACCTCGCGGGGGCCACCAAATCCGGCGTGACAGACGCTTTCGCCGCCAAGATCGACGGTTCGACCGGCAGCCAGGTCTGGGTCGACCAGTTGGGCGGCGCCGCCGGGTTTAACGGCGCGTCGGGTCTCGCTTTTTCATCAAATGGCAGCTCGGTCCTGACCTCCCTCGGGCTGGGTCCGGGAGAGCTTCAGAATACCCAGACCCGGGACGTTGAGACCCAGACCACGCTCCGTCCGGGAGATTATTTTTATATTTCCATCAATGACGGCACGAAACAGAAGATCACGATCCAGGACGGTGACACATTTTCCAGAATTGCGTCCCGGATCAATCGGCTGTCGTTCCAGTATATCAAGGCCGAAGCGAGCTATTCCAGCGATGGGTATGGCCTCAAGATTTCGGTCAATAACGGCTCGACCGTTCAGATTTACGCTGGCGAAGGTAATAAGAATGCGCTGCCCGCGCTTGGGCTGGATGCGACCAAGATCCTGCCCACCGACGTAAGTTTCAAGCTTGGAGATAATGCAGATACATTGGGCGGTGTGTTCGGTCTCAAGTTCGAGCCCGGCCTTAGCCTGTCCACCCAGAACGCGGCCAAGTACGTCGACGGTAAGATCAACGACGCCATTGCGGAAGTGCAAATGGCCTATCGCTCGCTCACCGCCAATCCGCTGGCGGATGCCCTGAAAAAACAGGCCCAGATAAGTAGCGGTACCGTGCCGCCCGCCCTCCAGGCGCAACTCACCAACTACCAGAATGGACTTAACCGGCTTCTGGCCGGGAGTGGCGGTGGTACGGGTAGCGGCGGGTTATTGACCTGACATTGGGGAGTTGGGGGTATGAGACGATTTATGCGGAAAATGGCGTGGGGAATTTGTCTGGTTCCTGCACTGGTCATCCTCGCCGTGCCGTTGACGGCGCAGCCGGTGGCGGCCAAGGACGACATCAAGCTCGGCGAGTCCCGGCACATCTTTCTTGATACCATTGTGGTCAGCGTGCTTAGCGACATGCGGGTGCGCGGCTTGCTGTCGGTGGATGTCGGGCTGGAGCTCAGCAATCCTGACGATCGCGAAAACATCTTAAAGATCGTGCCACGGCTGCGCGACCAATATCTCCAGGTCCTCAGCACGCTGGCCAGTAACCGTATCGATGTGTCGCGTCCCGTGGATATTGACGCCATCAATAGGGTTCTCCAGTCCGTTACCAACCGGACGCTGGGGACGGACAAGGCGCGCGTTCTGGTCGGTGGGGCATCTGTCCGCCGTCTTTGATGGCCACCCATGGACTGCAGTCATTGAGCCATCGCAGTCATTCCTGGCGAGCTTCAAAAAAGAAAATATTAGATTTGGTTTGATACTATCGAAGCGCGCAATAACTTGACCCGAAAGTCTGAGTATGGGACTCTGTCAAGGTGGTTTCAGTTTTTATACGCGCCAACGTCCTCATAAGGCGCGAAAACCGCAACTCAAATTGGGAGGTTGCACTATGTCCACAGACCAGCACCTGTTCTCCTGCCTACTCAAAATGACTGCGGCCCTGGTGGCCGCCGCAATCGTTCCGGCCGGTGTGGCGATTGCCCAGACCACTGACGGCGGCCTTATCGAAGAAATTGTCGTTACGGCAACCCAACGTCAACAGAGCATCCAGGACGTGCCGGTTGCCGTGTCCGCCTATAATGCCGAGATGCTGCAGAATGCAGGCGTCGCTGACTTGCGGGACCTGACCGATATTTCGCCAAGCCTGTTTCTGTCGAGCTCCCAGTCCGAAGTGGCGGGCGCAGTCGCGCGTATCCGTGGGGTCGGCACCACCGGCGATAACCCGGGCCTGGAATCCGCCGTTGCTGTCTTTATCGATGGCGTCTACCGGAGCCGGACCAATACGGCCTTGACCGAACTTGGGCCCATCGAGCGGATCGAAGTTCTGCGCGGGCCGCAGAGCACGCTTTTCGGCCGCAACGCGTCGGCTGGCCTCATCAGCGTTACCACCAAAGGGCCGACCGCTGATTTCGAAGGCTACGCGAACGCCTCCTACGGTAATTATAACGCCGTCCGGCTGATGGGAGGTCTGTCCGGTCCGCTGGCGCCGGGCAAGCTCGACGCCCGCATTGACGGCGTCTATTTCAAGCGTGACGGCTTCATCAAGGACAAGGTCACGAACACGGATTACAACGATCGCGACCGCTATCTGCTTCGTGGCCAGTTGGAAGCGACCCCCAATGAAAACCTGAGCCTGCGCCTCATTGGGGACTATTCCAAACGGACCGAGAAATGCTGCGCCGCCGTCGTGGTTCAGCCGAGCGTGGTGTCGGACGCGATGATCGGCGTGCTTGGGGCGCAGTTCGGATCGGGCGCCCTTCCCGGAGAGAGCCCGTTCGACCGGCGGTCTGCAACCTCCCCCGGCCGCGGGTTCCAGCAGGATGCCGAGGAATGGGGTATATCCCTGCAAGCGGACTGGACCACCAATATCGGGAAGCTGACCTCAATCACCGCGTACCGGGACTGGAAGAGCGCCCGCAGCCAGGATATCGACTACACTAGCCTCGACATTGCCTATCGCGACAGGAACGCTTTTGCACAGGAGTTCAAAACCTTCAGCCAGGAACTTCGCCTGAACGGCAAGGCCGGCCGGCTCGACTGGCTGGTCGGCGGCTATTTCGCCAATGAAGATCTTGACTACAGCGACGCCATCCGGTTCGGCAGCGATTTCACCAAATTTGCCGATCTTCTGGTCGATCTGGCCGACGGCATACCGGGCAATGGCATGACAGCGGGCGGCGCGCCCTGGCCGGGTTACGATGCGCTGACTGCGCTCGTGACCGGCGGGGCCATTACCACGGCCTTCCCCGCAGGCGGAGGCGTGGCTAACGACTCGTTCCGCCAGAACTCCAAACACTGGGCCTTGTTTACCCACAACATTTTCTCGCTCACCGACGCCATCGATCTGACGGTGGGTCTGCGCTACACGCACGAGCGCAAGAAGCTTGACGCCAGCGTCGCCACCAACAACCCGACCTGTCTCGCGCTGGTGCAGGCGGCTCAGCTCGGGGTGATCCCCTCGTCGCTGACGGCGATTCCCTGCGCGCCGTTCTGGAGTTCGCTTCTCGACATACAGGGCTCCGACCGGCGCACGGAAAAACGCCTGACCGGGAACGCCGCCCTCAACTTCACCGTCAGCGACGAGCTTTCCGCCTATGCCAGTTACGGCCGCGGTTACAAGGGCGGCGGCTTCAACCTCGATCGCGCCGGCATGGTGCAGGGCGCGCCCGATCTGAGCCAGCTTCAGTTTAAAGAGGAAGTGGTTGATGCCTTCGAGGTCGGCGCCAAGTACCGCAGCGAAGACAAGACCGTGGCGGTCAATACCACGCTGTTCTATGAGGATTTCAGGAATTTTCAGTTGAACGCCTTCAACGGGACCAGCTTCGTGGTGGTCAATCTGCCAAAAGCGCGAACCTATGGCGTTGAGGTGGAGGGCCAATGGCAGCCCATTACCTCCCTGTCGCTGACCGGCGCTTTGACCTATGCCAACGCCAAATACGGGTCGAACTTCTCAGGCCCGAACTTTGCGCCGCCGAGCCCGACCAACCCGTTCGGCGGTGCGTTCTGGCAGTTGCCGGGTAACACGCTGACCAACGCGCCCAAATGGTCGATCACCGGCGGCGCCACCTGGCAGCATCCAATGGGCGACGGCTTTGAGGTGCTTGTCCATCTCGACGGGCGCTACACCAGCAAGATCAATACCGGGTCCGATCTCGACGTTGAGAAAATCCAGAACGGTTTCTTTGTGCTCAATGGACGGGTGGGTGTCGGTGAAGTCGGTGGCCGCTGGCAGGTCGAGCTGTGGGGCCGCAACATCCTTGACAAAAAATATATTCAGATCGCTTACGATGCGCCCTTGCAGGGCTCGGGCACGGCGGCCAACACCATCGCGCCCAACACCCAGGTCTATAACGCGTTCCTGGCCGAACCCCGGACCTGGGGCGTGACGCTCAGGGCAAAATTCTGACCGATGGCTCCGGGCCGCGCGGTTGCTATTTTCCGGGTAGCCGCAGGCCCTTGCGCCGCGCGGCGGCATGGCTTTTCCTGAGCATCTCGCGAACGGTGCGGCTCGCCGCGATTTCCCCTTCGCGTTCGTAGGCCTCGTGGTTGGCGTCGATCTCGCCGAGCCTGTAGCAATAGTTGACCATGAAGCCGAGTGCCTGACGCATGCCTTTGGCCGACGTATCACCGAGCCAGTTGAACCGCTCCAGGCGCGCCCCGTTCCGGAGGTGGAACCGCGCCACCGGGCCGATCGGTTTGCCGTCAGACCGCCGTTCTCCGAAATAGCGTCCGAGCAAGAGGTTGAGCGGCCGCTCCAGGACCGCACGAGCCTCGGGGTCGTCATGCCAGCCGTCCGTGTGGATCAAGCGCTCGAGCGCGCGCGCCACGTTTTCCTCGCCCGCGAAGGCCGTAACCTTGTCGAGGCCGGGAATGGCATCCAGCGTTTCCGGCGCCTTCGCCAATGTCGCCTCGAGCCAGACCCGGAAACCCGGCACCGGCGATAGCGTGGCGAAGGTCTTGAGGTTGGGCAACTCCCGCGCGAGCTCCGTCACCACCCGCTTGATCAGATATTCCCCGAAGCTGATGCCCTTGAGGCCGCGCTGGGTGTTGGAAATGGAATAGAAAATCGCCGTATCGGCGTCATCGGGGTCGGCATTCGGGGCATTTTCGTCCAGCAGCGCCTGGACATTGTCAGCCATGCCGCGGACCAGCGCCACCTCGACAAAGGCCAGCGGTTCCGCCGGCATGCGGGGATGAAACAGCGCGTAACACCGCCGGTCCGAATCAAGCCGGTTGCGCAAATCCGACCAGGATTCAATTTTGTGCACCGCTTCGTAGGCGATCAGCTTCTCGAGAAGCGCGGCCGGCGAATTCCACGTGATCCGGGCGAGGTCGAGAAAGCCGAGGTCGAACCATGACGCGAGCAGGGATTTGAGGTCATCGTCAAAGGCGCCCAAATTTGCGCTCCCTGACGCGATGCGTGACAGGTCGGCGCGCAGGTCCACCAGGAACTTCACGCCATCCGGGAGCGCATTGAACTGGGTCAGAAGCGCCATGCGCCGGGGGATCAGGGTCTGGCGCAACAGGGCTTCGGCCCTGAGCCGCGCTTCACGGGTCTGGGTCATGCTCACGGCCTTGACTGCGCCATCCACCGCCACCTGGTCGGTGCCGAATTCGTCAGCAAGGAGCGTCAGGAAGCGCTGCCGTCCTCCCTCGTTCAGCGCCAGGTAATAGCGCCCAAGATCGGCGGCCTGGGCGCGCGCCGCCACTTCCCCGCCGGGCGCGGTGATGCAGTCCTCGATTTCGGCGCGCACGGCCGCCAGCGCCTTGGGTCCAAGCTCGGGATCGATCTTGCCCCGCGATAACAGCCCGCCTGCGCCGTCCACAGCGGTGCCGAGCGCCCGGCGCAGACGCGTCAGTGTGCGGTCGAGGAAGGTTACCTGTTCCGCGGCTTCGGGTTTTTGCGGTTTCGTATCCATGGCAGACATTTTATCACGCGTGATCTCAAACATCGTATGACAGTTTAGTGCGCCTCTTCCCAGTTGGCGCCGGTGCCCACATCCACCGTGATCGGCACCGACAGGTTGACCGCCGGTGCGCCCGCGCCTTCCATGATGTCACGCACCAGGTCGCGGGTTTCGTCGACTTCGGCTTCCGGCACCTCGAATACCAGTTCGTCATGGACCTGCATCAGCATGCGGGCGTTGAGCCCGGCGGCCTCCAGCGCCGGCGGGATGCGGATCATGGCGCGCCGGATGATATCGGCGGCCGTGCCCTGAATCGGCGCGTTGATGGCGGCGCGCTCGCCAAATCCGCGCCGCGCCGGATTCTTGTCGTTGATCGCCTGGATGTGGATGCGCCGGCCGAACAGGGTTTCCACAAAGCCGTGGTGGCGGCAGAACGCGATGGTCTCGTCCATATAGTCACGGATGCCGGGGAAGCGCTTGAAGTATTCGTCGATATAGGCCTTGGCCTGTTTTTGCGGAATGCCGAGCTGACGGGCCAGTCCGAACGGGGAAATGCCGTAAATAATGCCGAAATTGATCGCCTTGGCCTGGCGGCGGACCATCGGGTCCATGTCCTTGATCGGCACGCCGAACACTTCGGATGCGGTCATGGCATGGATGTCCTGACCCTTTTCGAACGCGGCCCGGAGTGCCCCAATATCCGCGATATGGGCGACCAGGCGGAGCTCGATCTGGCTATAGTCGGCGGCCATCATCACCGTGCCGTCGGCGGGAATGAAGGCGCGGCGGATCTTGCGGCCTTCCTCGGTGCGCACCGGAATATTCTGCAAATTCGGATCGTTGGAGGCGAGCCGCCCGGTCGAGGTCCCTGCCATGGAGTAGGAGGTATGGATGCGCCCGGTCTCCGGATTGATCTGGGACTGGAGCGCGTCGGTATAGGTGCTCTTCAATTTGGCGAGCTGGCGATAGTCAAGGACGCGCGCCGGCAGGTCGTGGCCCTCGGCGGCGAGCGCCTCGAGCACATCGGCCCCGGTGCTGTAAGCCCCGGTCTTGCCTTTTTTTCCGCCATCGAGGCTCATCTCGTCGAACAGGATCTCGCCCAGTTGCTTGGGCGAGTTGATGTTGAACTCGCGCCCCGCCAGTTTATAGATCTCGGTCTCGAAATCCGCCATGCGGCCCGCGAAATCGTTGGAGAATTTGCGCAGCAGGTCCGGGTCCACGCGGACCCCGGCGAACTCCATGTCGACCAGAACCTGGGCGAGCGGGCGGTCGAGGGTTTCATAGACCGTGACAAGGCCCTCGTCGACGAGCCGCGGCTTTAGCAGGCGATGGAGCCGCCCGGTTATATCGGCGTCTTCCGCCGCGTAGTCGGTGGCCTTGTCGATGGGCACACGGTCGAAGGTGACCTGGGATTTGCCGGTGCCTGCCACCTCCTTGAAGCTGATCGGCTTATGGTCGAGGTGCAGTTCCGACAGCTCATCCATGCCGTGGCCGTGCCGCCCGGCGTCAAGCGCGTATGAAATCAGCATGGTGTCGTCGATCGGCGCCACATGGACCCCGTATTTACGAAGCACCAATAGATCATATTTCAGGTTCTGGCCCACCTTGAGCACGGCCGGGTCAATAAGCAGGTCCTTGAGGGTCGCCAGCACGTCATCCCGGTTGAGTTGCTCAGGATCGCCCTTGCCTTCGAAATCGAAGCCTTCGCCAGCCGCGCCCTTGTGCCCGACGGGAATGTAGCAGGCCGATCCGGCTTCGACCGACATAGACAGGCCCACCAGTTCCGCCGACATGGCGTCCAAGGACGTTGTTTCGGTGTCAACCGCGACCACGCCGGCGGCCCGCGCCTCAGCGACCCAGTGTTCGAGCCGGTCCATGGTGGCGACGGTTTCATAGTCTGCCTCGTCCGTCTTGAACTCGGCGAGATCCTCTTTCATCTCCTCAGGCGCCTCCGCGCCGAGCCGCGCGATCACTTTGGTTCTGAGCGCCTGAAATTCCTGCGCGTCGAGGAAGGATACCAGCTCGCCGGCTTCGGGCTCGCGGACTTCGAAAGCGTCGAGACCCTCATCCAGCGGCACGTCGCGCTTCAGCGTCACCAGTTGCAGGCTGATCCGCGCCAGATCCGCATTTTCCTCGAGCTTCTCCCGGCGCTTGGGCTGCTTGATCTCGGCGGTGTGGGCGAGCAAGTTTTCAAGGTCGCCGTACTGCTCGATCAACTGGGCCGCGGTCTTGACGCCGATGCCCGGCACGCCCGGAACGTTGTCGGTGGCGTCGCCGGCAAGCGCCTGAACCTCGATCACCTTCTCGGGCGGCACGCCGAACTTCTCGACCACGCCGTCGGGGCCGATACGCCGGTTGCGCATGGTGTCGAGCATATCGACGTCGTCGTCGACGAGCTGCATCAGGTCCTTGTCGGACGACACCAGCGTGACCTTGAAGCCCTGCTTGCGCGCTTCCTCGGTGTAGGTGGCAATGAGGTCGTCGGCCTCGTAATTCTGTTTTTCGATGCACGGCACATTGAAGGCGCGCACGGCGTCGCGGATAATCGAGAACTGGGGGACGAGGTCCTCGGGCGGCGGCGGGCGATGGGCCTTGTAGTCCTCGTAGATATCGTTGCGGAAGCTTTTGCGTGCCGCGTCGAAGATCACCGCGAAGTGGCTTGGGTGATCGCCATCCTTCGTGTCCTCGAGGAGCTTGTAGAGCATGTTGCAGAAGCCCAAGACCGCGTTGACCGGCGTGCCGTCGCTGCGGGTCAGCGGCGGCAGGGCGTGGAAGGCGCGGAAAATGAAACTGGAGCCGTCGACAAGGTAGAGGTGGCGTTGGGGGGCTGAGGCCATGATGTGATCAGGATCGCGCGGCCTTCAGGCCGCGCGTTCGCCCTCCTTGTCGAGCCCCTTGTCCAAGATGAACAGGCGGTCGCAGTAGGGGCATTCGACGCGGTCGTCGTCGCCGAGGTTGAGGAATACCCGGGGATGGCCCAACGCGCCCTCGCCGCCGTCGCAGGCAACGATCCGGTCCTTGACATAAATGGTTTCTGGTGGCTCGATGGCCATTGTATGTCCTCCAGGAAAGTCGGCCCCGGCCGTGACGCCGGGGCATCCGTTCACTTGACCCGCTGACCCGGCGGATGGTACCGGTTTGCTCTTGCCCCCGCGAGGGCCGCCGGCTGTCGGATCAGCGGGCTCATAATTGGTGTTTGGAGCGTCCATGTCAAACGAAGAAAACCGCGCCGGGGCCGCGTCGCCGGACCCGGATCTCGCCATCGAAGTCAGAGGGCTTGAAAAAGTCTACAGGGGCGGCGGCGGTACGCCCGCCAAGCGCGCGCTGAACGGCATCGATCTCGCTATCCCCAAGGGCTCGATCTATGGCCTTCTGGGTCCCAACGGCGCGGGTAAGTCCACCTGCATCAATATTCTCGCCGGGCTGGTGACCAAAACGAGCGGCAAGGCCTGGATCTGGGGCTTCGATATCGACAAGAATCCGCGCAACGCCAAGGCGTCCATCGGGGTCGTGCCGCAGGAGATCTATTTCGACGCGTTTTTTACGCCGCGCGAAATGCTCGACATGCAGGCCGGGATGTACGGCGTGCCGCCGGCAGAGCGGCGCACCGACGAAATCCTCGATGCCGTGCGTCTTCTTGATAAGGCCGACGCCTATACCCGCATGTTATCGGGCGGTATGAAGCGCCGTCTTCTGGTAGCCAAGGCCATGGTTCACAATCCGGCGATTCTTGTCCTCGACGAGCCGACCGCCGGCGTTGACATCGAACTTCGTCAACAGCTTTGGGAGTATGTCCGCGCGCTCAACGCCCGCGGTGTCACCATCGTGCTGACCACCCACTATCTCGAGGAGGCCGAGGAGCTTTGCGACCATATCGCCATCATCAACCATGGCGACGTGGTGGCGGCCGAGCCGACCAAGACGCTCCTTGCCCAGATCGACGAGAAGGTGCTGGTGCTGACCACCAAGGACCCGGTCACCGCCTTTCCCGAGTCGCTTGGGGCGATGCGGGCCGAAGGGCTCGGGACCTGTGAAATCGCGGTCAGCTACTCGACCGCCGACGGCAAGGCCACCGATATCATCGACGCATTGCGTAGTGAGGGGCACGACATTCTGGATATCTCCACCCGCGAGAGCGACCTCGAGGACGTGTTCCTCCAGATCACCCGCAGCGCCGCCTGAGGATAAGGACTCATGAGCCTCCAGTCCTTTGACTATGACGTGCTGATCCTGGGCAGCGGGGCGGCCGGTCTTTCGATCGCGCTCAGCCTGCCCGAGCGGCTCAGGGTCGCGGTGGTCTCCAAGACCAAAATCAGTTCGGGCAGCACGCTGTGGGCCCAGGGCGGGATCGCCGCCGTGCTCCATGACCGCGACACCATCGAATCCCACGTCAAGGACACGCTCGACGCCGGCGCGGGCCTGTGCAACGAGCAGGCGGTGCGCTTTGCGGTCGAACACGGGCGCGAAGCCATCGACTGGCTGATCGGCCAGGGTGTTCATTTCACCAAACGCGAAAAGGAATTCGATCCCAACGAATACCACCTGACCCAGGAAGGCGGGCACAGCCATCGCCGGGTGATCCACGTCGCCGACGCCACCGGCCGCGCGGTCGAGACCACGTTGGAGCGCCGGGCGCGCGAGAAGCGCAATCTCGATCTTTATGAAGACCATATGGGCGTCGATCTGATTGTCGACCGCAAGGCCGGCGTGCGCCGCTGCGTTGGGGCCTATATCTATGATTTCGGGCGGCGACTGGTGGACCTCTATCGGGCGCGCGTGGTGGTGCTCGCCACCGGCGGCGCGAGCCGGGTCTATCTTTATACCAGTAACCCCGACGTCTCCACCGGCGACGGCATCGCCATGGGCTGGCGCGCCGGGTGCCGGGTCGCCAACATGGAGTTTAACCAGTTCCACCCGACCTGCTTTTATCACCCGGAGACGCGCACTTTTCTGATTTCCGAAGCGCTCCGGGGCGAGGGCGCGAAGCTGAAATTGCCCAACGGAAGACCTTTTGCGCACCGCTTCGACCGGCGCGCCGAACTGGCGCCGCGCGACATCGTGGCCCGCGCCATCGACCACGAGATGAAGCGGCTGGGGGTGAACCATGTGCTCCTCGACATTTCGCACCAGCCGGCCGAGTTCGTGATGAGCCATTTCCCCACCATCTACGACCGCTGCCTGAAGCTTGGCTACGACATCACCAAGGAGCCGATCCCGGTAGTGCCGGCGGCGCACTATACTTGCGGGGGCGTGATGACGGACCTCAAGGGCCGCACCGACATTGACGGGCTTTATGCGGTCGGCGAGGTGTCCCACACCGGATTGCATGGCGCCAACCGGATGGCGTCGAATTCACTTCTTGAATGCTTCGTGTTCGGCAAGGCGGCGGCCGAGGATATTGCGGACACCATCGGTGACATGCCGGCCCCGCCCGAGCTTCGGTTGTGGGACGAAAGCCGGGTCACCGACTCGGATGAGGAGGTGGTGGTCTCCCACAACTGGAACGAGCTTCGCCATTTCATGTGGGACTATGTGGGCATCGTGCGCACCGACAAGCGGTTGCAACGCGCGGCCCGCCGGGTCGATCTGCTGGCCACCGAAATCCGCGAATATTATTCCAACTTCCGGGTCAAGGAGGATCTTCTGGAATTGCGCAACCTGGTGACGGTGGCGGACCTGATCGTCCGCTCCGCCAGGGAACGCAAGGAAAGCCGCGGCCTTCACTACACCACCGACTACCCGGACCTGTTGCCGGGCGAGCCCAAGGACACGGTGCTGGTGCCGGAGAGAAAGTAATCAGTCCTCGACGATTTTCATCAGTTTGCGCTCGAACACCTTGAGCGCCTGGGCGAGGTCATGGCCGCGCTTGAGGATCGTGCCGTTCATGCCGACAATGCGGTAAGCGCCCTGGCGGCGCGCATCGCGCGGTGACTTGATGATCCGGTAAATGGGCATTTCGCTCGCGCGCCGGAAGATCGAGAACACCGCCTCTTCCGCCAACATGTCGATGGCGTAATCCTTCCATTCGCCGGCGGCCACCATGCGGCCGTAAACGCCAAGAATGCGATTGAGCTCGCTGCGGTCAAAATAAACCTGGGACCGTGTCCTGCCGTGAGGGACGGGAAAGGCGCTTATGGGCGGCTGCTCGGTCATGAACCCCGGTTATCTGTTGTCGTCATGCCTATTTTGCCCCGATCGGCGCGAAAGCGCAATTGCCGCTATTTCTTGACCGCCAGCATGACGCCGTCGCCGATCGGGACCATGGAGGGCCACACCCGGTCGTCGCCTGCGATCTTGTCATTGATGGCGCGAATGGCGGCGGTCGTTGTTTCCTGGTCTGCCTTGTCTATCACACGACCTTGCCACAACACGTTGTCGATCATGAACATGCCGCCCGGTCGCAGGAGTTTGAGCCCCTGTTCGTAGTAGGTGTCGTAATTTTCCTTGTCGGCGTCGATGAACATAAGGTCGAAGGTTCCCGACTCGCCCGCGTCAATCAGACCCTGCAAGGTCTCGGTAGCGGGCGCCAGGCGCAGATCGATCTTGTGGGCAACACCGGCTTTGGCCCAATAAGGTCTGGCCATGGCGGTCCATTCTTCGCTGACGTCGCAGGCGATGATCCGCCCGTCGTCGGGCATGGCGAGCGCCACCGAGAGCGAACTGTACCCGGTGAACACGCCGACCTCGATATACCGGCGCACGCCGAGTGCGCGGACCATGGCCTGCATGAACGCGCCCTGTTCGGGGCAAATCTGCATTTGCGGGATTGCGGTCTTCTCGTGGGTCTCTTCCCTGAGCGCCTTGAGCTCATTCGTCTCCGGCAGCGTATGAGCCTGCAGGTAGGCCTGAAGTTCATCGTTTATTTCAATGGTATCGCCCATGTTTTACTCCTTAACTCTCGTTGTTCCGACGGCCACAATCATGCCTTAATCTTGGCATAATCGCGCCGCATTGCGGGTCCATACTCCGAAACACTGATCTCCTTCGTCCAGTTGTCGTGCTGGAGCCATCAGCCCCACAGCACCCCCCAATGCTCCATGCGGCAACTGGACACCCCTTAACCGGGACCGCCGTCGAACCTGAAAATAACAGCACAACGCGCTTTATGATATGACGTTCCAACAGGCTCGACGCGAACAGATTTTCTATTCATCCTCCCACCCCGGCATTGAAACGCGCCTTGAAGTCGCCCGCTGCATTGGGTATCTGTTGACCTCGCTTGGACGAAAGGGAGTGTAACGCGCATGGCGGTCCTGCTTGAGGCGCGAGACCTCGTCAAGACATTCGGTCACCTGACAGCCGTTGACGGCATCAGCTTCGAGGTGGAGAAGGGCCAGGTGATGGGCTTCCTCGGCCCCAACGGCGCGGGCAAGAGCACCACGATGAAAATGCTCACCGGTTTCCTGCGGCCAACGCGGGGCTCCGCCCAAATCGCCGGGTTCGATGTGGAAGTGAAACCGATCGAGGCCAAGCGCCGCCTCGGTTACCTGCCCGAGGGCGCGCCGCTTTATCCCGACATGACGGCGACCGAGTTTCTGCGTTTCGTTGCCGCCGCGCGGGGCCTCGACAAACGGAGCGCAAAGGACGCGATGGAGCGGGCGATTGCCGCCACGCACCTCTCGTCGGTGGCGTACCAGTCCATCGACACGCTGTCCAAGGGCTTCAAGCGGCGCGTCGGGCTCGCCCAGGCGATCCTGCATGACCCGGAAGTGCTGGTGCTGGACGAGCCGACCGACGGGCTCGACCCCAATCAGAAATATGAAGTGCGCCGGCTGATCCGCGACATGGCGCCGGACAAGGCGATTGTCATTTCCACCCATATCCTCGAGGAGGTCGAGGCCTTGTGCAGCCGGGTGCTGGTCATTGACCGGGGCAAGGTGGTGGCTGACGGCGCACCGCACGAGCTTCGCGGCCGGTCACGTTTTCACAATTCGGTGACACTCAGCCTGGGCGGCGGCGACGCCGAAGCGGTCCGGGAAAGGCTGGCATCGCTCGGCGACGTCGACTCGGTCGACATCGAGGGTGATGCGCCGCTTCGTGTCACGGTGCGCCCGCGCGGCGGAAAAGCCATCGTGGAGTCGGTGCTCAAGACCGTTCATGAACAGAACTGGCCGCTCATTGAGATCGCGGTTGACCCGGGGCGGCTGGACGATGTGTTCCGCCAGCTCACCACGGGGGAAGCGGACCTAGAGGAGGCGGGGGATCAATGAGGGGACTGGGGGCTATTTTCAGGCGGGAGCTGGCGAACTATTTCGCCACGCCGCTCGCTTATGTGTTCATCGTCATATTTCTGATTTTCTCAGGCATTTTCACCTTTTATGTGGGCGGGTTCTATGAACGCGGCCAGGCCGATCTCCAACCCTTTTTCAGCTTTCTGCCCTGGCTTTATCTGTTTCTGGTGCCGGCCATTTCCATGCGGCTGTGGGCGGAGGAACGCAAGACCGGGACCCTTGAGCTGCTGATGACCCTGCCGGTGCCCACCGTTTCGTCGGTGCTTGGCAAGTATTTTGCGGCCTGGGTGTTCACCGGGGTCGCACTGGCGCTCACCTTCCCGTTGTGGATTACGGTCAATGTGCTGGGCGACCCGGACAACGGCGTCATTCTGGCGGGCTATATCGCCGGCTTTTTCATGGCCGGGTCGTACCTTGCCATCGGCGCCTGCCTTTCCGCCATGACCCGCAACCAGGTCATCGCTTTCGTGCTGACCGTCATGGTGGCGTTCCTCTTTACCGTGAGCGGTATGCCCATCGTCCTCGATGTGTTTTCAGAGTGGGCGCCCCACCTGGTGGTCGAGCAGGTGGCCTCGTTCAGCTTCCTGACCCATTTCAATGCCATTGTGCGCGGTGTGATCGATCTGCGCGATGTGATCTTTTTTGCGGCTATGATTGCGGCCTGGCTGATCGCCAACATGGTGGTGGTCGAATCGCAGAAAGAAGCGGGGTAGATCATGTTCCATCTCGATGGGCACAAGGGGCGGGTGTTGACGATCGTTCTGGTGATCGTCCTCTTTGTGGCGATCAATATTGTCTCCACCAACCTGCTGACCAACTCTCAGGCCGACCTGACCGAGGATCATCTCTACACGCTCAGCGAGGGCACAAATCACATTCTCGCCAATCTCGACGAGCCGGTGACGCTGCGCTTCTTTTTCTCGGAAAAAGTGGCCTCGGCCTATCCTTCGGTCATGAGCTACGCGCACCGGGTGCGCAACCTCTTGAAGCGTTACGCGAGCCTGTCGGATGGCGAGGTCCGGCTCAAGATCGTCGACCCCGAACCGTTCAGCCCCGCCGAAGACGAGGCTGTGGCGGCCGGCATCAAAGGCGCCACCACGGCGAGCGGCGACCTTCTTTATTTCGGTCTTGCCGGTGCCAACAGCACGGATACCGAGCGGGCCATTCCCTATTTCACCACGGAGCGCGAACGGTTTCTCGAATACGACCTGACCAAGATGGTCTACGAGCTTGCCCATCCCGAAAAACCGGTGCTCGGCCTGATTTCGTCACTGCCGCTGGAATACGGTCCGGGCGGGCCGATGGCCGCGGCCCAGGGCAAGTCCCAGCCTTATTATCTCTATGACCAGTTGAAGGACGCCTTCGACGTGCGGCCGCTGGGCTCGGTGTTCAACAGCATTGACGACGATGTGGATGTGCTGCTGATTGCCCATCCGGGCGACCTTGGCGATTCCGAGCTCTATGCCATCGATCAGTATGTCCTGGACGGCGGGCACGCGCTGGTGTTCCTCGATCCCTATCTCGAATCGTCGAGCTACATGCAGGCCGGGCCGGGCGGCAGCGTGCCGTCGTCGTCGACGCTCGGGCCGCTTCTCAAGGCCTGGGGCGTCGCCATGGCCCCGGACAAGGTGGTTGCCGACCGGACGCTGGCGCACCGGGTCAGCGTGCCTGACGCGTCGGGCTCGCGCAAAGTGACCGACTATCTGGTATGGCTGGCGCTGACCAAGGACCAGCTCAACAGAGACGATCTGGTGACCGCGGACCTCGATAGCCTGAATTTGGCGACCGCAGGAAGCCTGTCTGCCGTGAAAGGCGCGACCACGAAAATGGAACCCCTGGCAACATCAAGCAAACAATCGATGCTGATGGATGTGGGCACCGTGCGTTTCGAACAGGACCCGGACGCGCTCCTCAAGGAATTCAAAGCCGACGGCAAGAAGAAGGTCCTTGCCGTGCGCATCACCGGGCCGGCTAAGAGCGCCTTTGACAAGGCGCCGGCGTCCGACGACGAGGATGATTCGAAGCCGCCGTCCTACCATGGCACGTCGGCCGCCGGCGGTATTAATGTCATCCTGGCGGCGGACGCGGACATGCTCGAAGACCGGTTCTGGGTCCAGATGCAGACTTTCCTCGGACAGCGGATCGCGGTGCCGCTGGCGGACAATGGCGCGTTCGTCATCAATGCCGCCGAGAACCTGAGCGGGTCCAACGACCTCATTAGCCTGCGCAGCCGCGGCGTGTCCCAGCGCCCGTTTACGCTGGTCGAAAAAATCCGCCGCAAGGCCGAGGACAAATTCTCGGCGGAAGAGAAACGCCTCCAGGCCAAGCTCGACCAGACCGAGCAGCGGCTCAACCAGCTCGAGCAGGGCGCCGGCGATACCGCCAAGATCATGGACCAGACCCAGGCCGAAGAGATCGAGTCGTTCCGTCAGGAAATGCTGACCACCCGCAAGGAACTGCGCGCCGTGCAGCACAACCTGCGCAAGGATATCGAGCGGCTTGGCGGTTGGGTCAAGTTCATCAATATCGCCCTGATGCCGATCCTAGTCAGCCTCGTGGCGTTCGGGCTGGCCTCGGTGCGCCGCCGCCGGAGGATCCGTCTGAGCAGGCAGGATTAGCGTTTCCATGAACAGCAGCCGTAGCCTTATTATTCTGCTTGCCGTCACCGTCGTCGCGGTTGCGGCGGCCGCTTTTGCCATCCTCCACCAACAGGCGTCGGTCACCACCAAGGTCGAGCGCAAGATGCTGTTTCCGGACATCGAGTCCAAGCTTGAAAGGGTGACCAAACTCGCCGTGAAATCAGCCAGCGGCGCCACGGTGGTGGAGCGCAAAGATAGTAAATGGCTGGTGCCTGCCAAGCACGACTATCCGGCGGACCGTGCCCAGGTGCGCAAGGTGCTCCTGTCGTTCACCCGCATGGAGGCGGCAGAGGAAAAGACCAGCAAGCCGGACCTCTATGACCGCCTGGGGCTGCGGAATGTTGACCAGAAGGGGTCCAAAGCCGTCTTGCTGACACTGAGCGACGCGTCCGGTCAGGCGGTGGCGTCGCTTCTGATCGGCAACCGCGCGCCCTCCCGTGGGGTCTATGGCAATGGCCGGACCGGGGAGAAGGACCGCGCCTACGTGCGAAAGCCGGGCGAGGCGCAAAGCTGGCTTG
This sequence comes from uncultured Alphaproteobacteria bacterium, assembly GCA_963746725.1. Taxonomy (GTDB): domain Bacteria; phylum Pseudomonadota; class Alphaproteobacteria; order Sphingomonadales; family Govanellaceae; genus J090. The sequence goes on from CAVVCF010000012.1 coordinate 68,956, forward strand.
CGGTCGGGGTGCCCGAGGTGTCCGTCGATCCGGGAAAGTGGATTGACGAAAACCTGCTGGCGTTACCGCGCGAACGGGTCAAGAGAATCACCGTTCACCACCCCAAGGCGCCGGAGGTAACCCTGTCGCGCGCCGACGCCGGCGACGAAACCTTCACTCTTGCCGATGTGCCCAAGGGCCGCAAAATGAAAAGCGTTGGGGAGTCCGACTCCGCGGCGTCCGCACTCTCCTTCCTGTCGTTTGACGATGTGAAGCCGGCGGCCGATGTGGACTGGTCGGGCGCGACCGAGGTGGTCTTTACCGCCTTCGACGGGCTTGAGATCACCATCCATATCAAGGACGACTGGGCGAAGTTCGGCGCGGCCTATCACCTGAAAGTCGCCGAGGAGGGCAAGGGGACAAAAGCGCTGCCCGCCTCTCCGCCCGACGGCAAGGCCGAGGCCAAGCGCCTCAACGACCGCTACGGCGCCTGGGCGTACAAGCTTCCTTCGTACAAGGTCCATGACCTGACCCCTACCCTCAAGGATCTGACCGAGCCCGTTAAAAAGGCCAAGGCGAACTGAGTTTCGCCTCTTGATCTTCGCGTCATCGATAACATATTGCCCCTTTAGGAAAGGATGATGCGCACTGCCTTTCCGGTCATTCCCGCGGAAGCGGGAATCTCAGGATGACGTTAGGGAGAGGCGTAATGCGCTCGCAAATCGATAAAGTGGTGGGGGAGTTATGACCGAGACCAAAACAGCGCCCGAAAGCAATAAAGACGAGGGCAAGCAGGAACAGCACGATTTCAAGGCCGAGGTGAGCCGCCTTCTCCATATGATGGTGCACTCGGTCTATTCGGACCGGGAAATTTTTCTGCGCGAGCTGATCTCAAACGCCTCCGACGCTTGCGACCGTCTGCGCTACGCGGCACTGACCGCGCCCGAGCTTCTCGGCGAGGACAAGGATTTCCACATTACCATCGCTGCCGATCCGGACGCAAAGACCCTGACCATCTCGGATAACGGTATCGGCATGAACCGGGAAGACATGATCGAGAATCTGGGCACCATCGCGCGCTCAGGCACCGAGGCGTTCCTTTCCGAGCTCACCGGCAACGCCAAAAAGGACGTCAACCTGATCGGCCAGTTCGGCGTCGGGTTTTACTCGGTGTTCATGGTGGCGTCCTCGGTCGAGGTCAAAAGCCAGAAGGCGGGCGAGGACAGAGGCTGGGTCTGGGAATCGGACGGTCTTGGCGCGTTCAGGATACACGAGTCCGCTCTCGACAAGCGCGGCACCGAAATCACCATTCACCTCAAGGACGACGCAAAGGAATTTGTCGAGGCCGCGCGGCTCAAGGCGGTGGTCAAAAAATACTCGGACCATATTCCGGTCTCGATCAGCCTTGCCATCAAGGGCGAGGCGGAGGAGACGGTCAACGCCGGCCAGGCACTGTGGATGCGGCCAAAGGCGGAGATCGCCGAAGAGCAGTACCGCGAATTCTATCATCACACCGCCCACGCCTTCGACGATCCCTGGGCGACGCTGCACTACCGGGCCGAGGGCGTGATTGAATATACCGTCCTTCTCTATGTACCGACCCAGCCGCCGTTTGACCTATTCGATCCGGCGCGCAAACCCCGGGTCAAGCTGTTCGTCAAGCGCGTGTTCATCACCGACGACTGCGAGGACGTGCTTCCGGGCTATCTGCGCTTTGTCCGGGGCGTCATCGATTCCGAGGACCTGCCCTTGAACATCAGCCGGGAAATGCTGCAGCACAACCCGGTGCTCGCCAAGATCCGCAAGGCGGTAACCAACAAGGTGCTCTCCGAGCTCGCACGCAAATCGAAGGACGCCGAATCCTACGCCACCTTCTGGGAGAGCTTCGGGGCGGTCCTCAAGGAAGGCATTTACGAGGACGGCGAACGCCGGGAAAAGATCCTGAAACTGGCGCGCTTTCATTCCACCGACAGCGAGGGGCTTGCGAGCCTCGAAGATTACGTCAAGCGGATGAAGCCTGACCAGAAGGCGATATACTATATCACCGGCGATGACCTTGAAGCCGTGCGGCGCAGCCCGCAGCTTGAAGGCTTCCGCGCCAAGAGCGTCGAGGTGCTGCTGCTCACCGACCCGGTCGATGATTTCTGGCTCTCGATGGTGCCGGCCTACGACGAAAAGCCGTTCAAGTCGGTGACCCGGGGCGGCAGTGCACTCACCGATCTTGAGGCTGCCAAGGATGACGAGAAGAAGCCTGAGCCCACGCCGGAAATCGATGCCCTGGTGGCAGCGTTCAAGCAAGCGCTCGGCGACTCGGTCAAGGACGTGCGCGCCACCGACCGGCTGACCGACAGCGCGGTCTGCCTGGTTGCCGACGAGGGCGACATGGATATTCATATGGAGAAGATTCTCAAGGCGCATCAGAAGCTCGGGGCCGCAAGCCCGCGTATTCTGGAGATTAACCCCGGGCATCCGGTGATCGCGGCGCTGGCCAAAGCGGCCGGTAACGCCGACGCGATCAAGGATGCCGCCGAACTGCTCCTCGATCAGGCGCGGATTGTGGAAGGCGAGAGCCTGCCTGATCCAGCTGCTTTTGCCGCCCGTCTCTCTGCGGTGATCACCCGCGGGCTCGGGGGCTGAAGCCTTCTGAGTCCCGGATTGGGACAAGTTTCCTAAAATTGTAAGAAAATCTTAACGATTTGTTAATGCGGCCCCGAGGTTGTACAGCCTGATACGATATAAACCATTGTCCTATAAAGGAAAAATATAAATGGCGCGATGATTGCATGCCTGTCGGGTAATAATAATATTTGCATCTGGCAGGCTGGTGTATTGTGTTTCGCGTATCGTCGTCCCGCTCCCTTATGCGGGGGCTGCAGTTTCTGGAAGACCACTGGGTTCGCTGTGTTCGGTTGGCGGCGGCTCCCGCTGTTCTGTGGTTGGCGCTTAAGAGCATTCCGCCGCATGTCTTGTCCAACCTCACCCATATTCCCTTTCTTCGCCCTGAAAGTCTGGCCGATGGCACCGTGGCGCTGTTTGCCGTCGCCTGGTTCCGTTATGCCATTGACCAGAGCCGCCCGGCGGCAACGGGCGCTTCAGCGCGTTGGTCCCTTAGCCTCAAGCCTGTCCTGCGGTTTTTCATGCGCAGCACATTGATGGTTGTGGGCATGTCCGCATTGCTCATCCTGCCCACGATGATTTTGGCGATCGGCTGGATCCTGTTTTTCCGGCCGGCAGCGATCACCCCGGACACGGCGACCCACGCCGTGGGCACTGCATTTCCGCTCGCCATCCTATTGCTCTCGCCGCTCCTCGTGCGGCTCTATGCCTATTACGCGGCGGTGATCGCGGGGCGGCATGACGTCACGCCGCTCGATGCCTGGCGCTGGATGCGCGGCAAGAGCCTGGCGTTTATTGTCCTGATCGCGGGCGTCCTCGCCCCGGCCATTCTCTGCCTCCGTGCGGTTGAGGCGCTGGGTCTGGGCGTTCTCGGCTACGGCCTTGCCATGCCGGTGCTGTTTGCCTGTGTCGCCCTTGCCGCGGCGGCGAGCGCCCGGGCCATGGCCGACCTGATTTCGCCGCCGCTGTTTGCGGCTACTGCGGCTGAGTAAGGTCGAACCGGGCCGCACCCAGAATCGGGCCGGCCTCGCCTTCCTGGACCAGAACCGCCGCCGCGTCCCGCCCGTCGGCGCTGAGGCCGTAAAGATCGACGTTAAACGACACCGGATTGCCGTCCCATTGACCCAGGTTTTCAACCGATCGGACCACGTCGTGGTAGATCATGGTCTGCCCCGCAAGTTCGCCCCGTTCGATTGCAACCTTGCGGACCCGGTCGTAGCTGATCAGCCAGACCGTTGCCGGCTCCTTGGGCGTGCCCGCCCCAACCTCGACCTTACGGTTGTCGCCGCTGCCGGCGAGGATTACGGACACCGCCCATTTTTTCTTCGCTTCTTTTGCGATAAAAGCGAGCGCATCTTCCCGGCGCGAGCCCACCACATCATGGCGGCCATCGATAATCATCTGGGGGGTGTAGACGCCGGTTTTGCCGAGCGCGTGATTGTACGCCCTTTGCCGCGCGGTATTCTCAGGCAGGGCGAGGGTGTCCTGCCAGCCGAGATAATCCCAATAGTCGACATTCCAGCTGAGCGCCAGGATATCCTGGCGCTTGGCAAGCTCGCCCAGAAACCGGTCCGCCGGTGGGCATGAGGAGCAGCCCTCGCTGGTAAAGAGCTCGACGATCGTCAGTTTTTTGGCGTCATCCTGCGCCCATGCGGCTGCCGCCAGAACCACGCCTAACAAAAGCATAACGGAGATCGACTTCAGGACTCTGATCATCATGTCCCCAGCGTAGCCTCAGGCCGGTTCAACTGCCAATCACAGCTCGGTGAGACCGCAACAAAAAGGCGCGGATGGCCACCACCCGCGCCTTCACGGAAATTGTCATCCCGGCCGAGCGGAGCGCGATCCGGATCCATTTTTCCGCTTTATCTATATGGACCCCGGATAACGCTTTCGCGTTTCCGGGGTGACGATTAGAGCACGGTGTTACGCCGCCAGGCTGCGGAGCACGTAGTGTAAAATTCCGCCGTTTCGGAAATACTCGATCTCGTCCGCCGTATCGATCCGGCAGAGAAGCGTCACGTCCTTTGTTGAGCCGTCGGCATAGGTGATGGTGCAGGCCACATCCTGGCGCGGCGTGATGCCGCCGGCGATGCCGGTAATGGCAAATACCTCGGTGCCGGTGAGGACGAGCGATTCGCGGCTGTCGCCCGAATTGAACTGCAAGGGCAGCACGCCCATACCGAGAAGGTTGGAGCGGTGGATGCGCTCGAAGCTCTCGGCAATCACCGCCTTGACGCCGAGCAAATTGGTGCCCTTGGCGGCCCAGTCGCGGGAAGATCCGGTGCCGTATTCCTTGCCGCCGACAACCACGAGCGGCGTACCCTCGACCTTGTATTTCATCGCCGCGTCATAGATCGACATCACCTCGCCTGAGGGCTGGTGGGTGGTCCAGCCGCCCTCGGTGCCGGGCGCCATCAGGTTGCTGAGCCGGATGTTGGCGAACGTGCCGCGCATCATCACTTCGTGGTTGCCCCGGCGCGAGCCGTAGGAATTGAAGTCCTTGGGTTCGACACCATGATCAATGAGGTACTGGCCGGCGGGCGAGTCCTTCTTGATCGCGCCGGCGGGCGAGATGTGGTCGGTGGTGATCGAATCGCCCAGAAGCGCCAGCAGGCGCGCGCCTGTAATATCGGAGCCGCTCGGGGCCTCCTTGCTCATGCCCTCGAAATAGGGCGGATGCTGGACATAGGTGCTGTTCGCGTCCCAGTCGTAGGTCTCCCCTTCGGCCACCTTGATCGCCTGCCATTCGGGCGTGCCGGCGAACACATCGGCGTAGCGCTCGATGAACATCTCGCGGCTGACCGAGGCTTCGACAGCGGCGCGGACTTCGGCATTCGACGGCCAGATATCTTTCAGGAACACGTCGTTGCCGTCGGCGTCCTGGCCAAGGGCGTCTTGCGTGATGTCGATCCGCATGTTGCCGGCGATGGCGTAGGCCACCACCAGCGGCGGGGAGGCGAGATAGTTGGCCTTGACGTCCTGGGACACCCGGCCTTCGAAGTTTCGGTTGCCGGAGAGGACCGAGACGCCGACCAGATCATTTTCGTTAATGGCGGCGGAGATTTCCGGCGCCAGCGGGCCCGAGTTGCCGATGCAGGTGGTGCAGCCATAGCCCACCAGGTTGAAGCCGAGGGCGTCCAGATCGTCCTGGAGCCCGGCCTTGAGGAGGTAATCGGTCACCACCTGGGAACCCGGGGCGAGCGAGGTCTTGACCCAGGGTTTGACCTTGAGGCCTTTGGCGAGTGCATTGCGGGCGACCAGCCCGGCGGCGAGCATCACGTTTGGGTTCGAGGTATTGGTGCAGCTGGTGATCGCCGCGATCACCACATCGCCGTGGCCGATCTGGAAATTCTTGCCTTTGACGTCGACCTTACGGTCAAGGTCGTCAGCCTTGCCGAAGGTGTCTTTCGAGGTGACCTTCAAACGCGGCCGCCGCGTTGGACAGGAGCACCCGGTCCTGCGGGCGCTTGGGCCCGGCAAGAGAGGGCTCGACGGTGCCGATATCGAGCTCCAGATGGTCGGTGAACACCGGCTCCGGCGAGTTGGCGTCGCGCCACAGGCCCTGCGCCTTGGCGTATTCTTCGACCAGCGCAATCCGCTCGTCAGCGCGACCGGTGAGGGTGAGGTACCTGAGCGTCTCGGCGGAGATCGGGAAAAACCCGCATGTCGCGCCATACTCGGGCGCCATGTTGGCGATGGTGGCCATGTCGGCAAGGCTCATCTGGTCGAGCCCGTCGCCGTAGAACTCGACGAACTTGCCGACCACACCCTTCTGGCGCAACATCTGGGTCACGGTGAGCACAAGGTCGGTGGCCGTGGTGCCTTCGGTGAGCTTGCCGGTGAGCTTGAAGCCCACCACTTCCGGGATCAGCATGGAGACGGGCTGGCCGAGCATGGCGGCTTCGGCCTCGATCCCGCCGACGCCCCAACCCAGGACGGCGAGGCCGTTGATCATGGTGGTGTGGCTATCGGTGCCGACGCAGGTGTCCGGGTAGGCGACGGTGCGCCCGTCCACCTCGTTGGTCCAGATGGTCTGGGCGATGTATTCCAGATTGACCTGGTGGCAGATGCCGGTGCCCGGCGGCACCGCGGAGAAGTTGTCGAACGCCTGCTGGCCCCAGCGCAGGAACTGGTAGCGTTCCTTGTTGCGGGCCATCTCGAAGTCCACGTTTTCCTCGAACGCAGAGGGCGTGCCGAACTTGTCGACCATGACCGAGTGGTCGATCACCAGATCGACCGGGGCGAGCGGATTGATCTTCTGCGGGTCCCCACCCAAGGCCTTCATGGCGTCGCGCATGGCGGCCAGATCGACGACCGCTGGCACGCCGGTAAAGTCCTGCATCAGCACGCGCGCCGGGCGATAGGCGATTTCACGGTCGGACCGGCGCTCCTTCTGCCAGTCGACAACCGCCTGAATGTCGTCGGTGGTGACCGAGACCCCGTCCTCGTGGCGCAGGAGATTCTCCAACAGAACCTTCAGCGTATAGGGCAGCCGGGAGATATCGCCCAGTTGCTCTGCGGCGGCCTCGAGGCTGAAATAGTCATGCTCCTTACCGTTGACGGTAAGCGTGCGGCGGGTCTTGAGGCTGTCTTGCGAAGTGGTGGCCACAACAAGTTCTCCTTTATAACTTCTGCGCGCGGACGGAGGCCGGCCTTGAATGGGCCCATGTGCCACGGCCGGATGCAGGAAAATATGCTCCGTGTTCTGCCGCAAAATGCACCGTTTGCCAAGAGGGGGCCCAAGAAAAAGGCGCAAAATTATATGACGACCGTCGGGTGAGGTGCTATAGCAGCCCCATCAAGGATGACGCACGCGTGACCACGGCTTTGAACACCGACGAATTCGAAGGCAAAGGGCTTGCCTGCCGGCGCGGCGGGCGGCTGGTATTCGAGCGACTCGGCTTCGCGCTTGGCCCCGGCAATCTTCTAATCCTCAAGGGCCCGAACGGCAGCGGCAAGTCGAGCCTCTTGCGCCTTGCAGCTGGCCTTTTGAAGCCGGAAGCGGGGATACTGCGGCGCGCCGGCACGGACGTCTCGCAAGACGCTGACAGTCACCAGATGAACCTTCATTTCATTGGCCATAAGAATGCGCTCAAGGCGACCTTGACGGTGGCGGAGAACATCGGCTTCTGGGCCCGCTTCGCCGGCGGCGCGGGACGGGAACGCCAGGCGATCGAGGCCATGGGACTTGGGGCCCTCGCGGACCTGCCGGCAGGAGAGCTGTCGGCCGGCCAGCAACGCCGCCTCGCGCTCAGCCGGTTATTTCTGCGCCCTGCCGCCTTGTGGTTACTGGACGAACCAACCGTTGGCCTCGATCATGCGAGCAGGGAAAGGCTCACTGCCGCCATGGCCCGCCATCTGGACGCGGGCGGCATGATTATGGCGGCGACGCATGTGGATCTCGGCCTGTCGGGCAGCGCGCTCGAGCTTGGCGATTTCGCGCCGGCGCTCGACGTGGAGGTATTCTCGTGAGCGCGGCGCTTGCATTGCTGCGCCGGGACGTGGGGCTTGCCTGGGCGGCGGGCGGTTCGACCCGGCTCGCGCTCGCGTTCTTCGCGATCACCGTCACCCTGTTTCCGTTCGGCGTGGGTCCCGGCGCGGCAACGCTCGCCAAGGTCGCGCCGGGCGTGATCTGGGTCGCGGCGCTACTGGCCTCGCTCCTCTCCCTCGATCGCATGTTCGAGGCGGATTTCGAGGATGGCAGCCTCGATCTGCTGGCGATCGGCCCGTTGCCATTGTCGCTTCTGGTGCTGGTTAAGGTGGCGGCCCACTGGGTGGCGACGGCGCTGCCGCTCCTCCTTCTGGCGCCGGTGCTGGCGGTTACACTCCAGCTTGAAGCAGAGGCCTATCCGACCCTGATGGCGAGCCTCGTTATTGGCACCCCGGCGTTGAGTTTCATCGGTGCCATCGGAGCGGCGCTGACCACCGGCCTCCGGCGGGCCGGCGTTTTATTGTCGCTTATTGTCTTGCCGCTTTATATCCCTGTTCTTATTTTCGCCACAGGAGCCGTCGATGCTGCCCGCAGCGGGTTTGACACCGGCCCGCATCTTATGCTTCTTGGGGCCGTGACGCTGACGGCGTTGGTTCTCGGGTGCTGGGCGGGGGCCGCCGCGATCCGGCTGCACCTTGAGTGATTATTTGAGACGGTATGCATAAATTCGCCAACCCGACCCGATTCCTGAAGCTGGCCAACGCCATATTTCCGTGGGCGGCCGGCCTGACGGTCGTGTTGTTCGCGGGCGGCCTTGCGCTCGCACTGGTGTTTTCGCCCAATGATTATCAGCAGGGCTCCACGGTCCGGATCATGTATCTCCACGTGCCGGCGGCGTGGATGGCGATGTTCACCTATACGGTGCTGGCGGCTTCCGGCGCGGCGAGCCTGATCTGGAAACATCCGCTCGCCGATGTGGCGGGCCGGGCGGCTGCCCCCATCGGCGCCATGTTCACCGCACTCGCGCTCGTCACCGGCATGCTGTGGGGAGAACCCATGTGGGGCACCTGGTGGGTTTGGGACGCGCGGCTGACCTCGGTTCTGGTGCTCCTGTTTCTTTATCTTGGTTATCTCGCCATATGGGACGCCATCGACAACCGGGCCACCGCCGGCAAGGCGGCGGCAATCCTGGCGGTTGTCGGCTTCATCAATGTGCCGATCATCAAGTTTTCGGTGGACTGGTGGAACACCCTCCATCAGCCGGCGAGCGTGATCCGCATGGGCGGCCCGACCATCGACCCGAGCATGCTGTGGCCTTTGGGAGTCATGTTCGCCGCGTTCAACGCCTACTTTGTCACCGTGCTGATCTGGCGGATGCGGGCTGAATTACAGGCCCGCAAGGTCCGCGCTTTGGAAGAGGTGATGATCCGCCGCGCCGAAATGCGCGACAGTGAACAGCTGGGGAGCCAGGCATGAGTTGGCTTCCCGATATGGCCCCCTACGCCGCCTATGTCTGGGGCAGTTATGCCGCCGGTCTTGTGTTGCTGGTCGGGATGGCGGTCATGAGCTGGCGGCGCGCCCGCGTGGTGGCCGCGCGCTTGCAGGACCTTGAGGCCAATGCGCCCCATCGCCGCCGCCGCAGGGAGGGATCCGATGGCGATTAGTCGGGCGCGGCTCAGAAAACGGCGGCGTCTGCTGCTGGTCATCGCAGGCGTTGTCGTACTTGGCGCCGCGACAGGGCTGGTCTTGAACGCCTTTCGTGACAATGTGGTGTTCTTTTACAGCCCGAGCGAAGTGGAAGCGCGCCTAGGCGACCCGTCGCTCAAACTTGATGACCGCCGGTTCCGGCTCGGCGGGCTGGTAGCCAAGGGCTCGGTGAAAAAGCTCGACGACGGGGTCACCACCGAATTTACCGTAACCGACGGTCCCGCCAATATCGAGGTCCGCTTTACCGGTATGCTGCCCGCCCTGTTCCGGGAAGGCCAGGGCGTGGTGGCGGAAGGCCGGCTCAAGGATGCGCACCTCTTTATCGCCGATGATGTACTCGCCAAGCACGACGAGAAATACATGCCGCCCGAGGTTGCCGCCGCGCTCAAGAAGACCGGTCACTGGAAGACTGAGTACGGGAAGGAGGCCGCCAAATGATTGCCGAGATGGGCCACTACGCACTGGTGATGGCGCTGGCGCTCTCGCTGTTGCTTGCGACGCTGCCGATGCTTGGCGCGTCGCGGGGGGAGGCCACGCTGATGGGTGCGGCGCGCCCGCTTGCGGTGGGGCTTGCCGCCTTTGTCCTTCTCGCCTTCGGCTGCCTGGTGGCGCTTTATGTGACCTCGGATTTTTCGGTTCTCAACGTCGCCAACAATTCCCACAGTGACAAGCCGCTGATTTACAAGATCGCCGGGGTTTGGGGAAATCACGAAGGCTCGCTGGTGCTCTGGGTGTTGATCCTGTCGCTGTTTGCGGCCGCCATCGCCATTCTGGGCGGCAACCTGCCGGCCCGGTTCCGCGCCCGCGTGCTCTCGGTGCAGGCGATGATCGCGTTCGGTTTTCTCTTGTTTACGCTCCTGACCTCCAATCCGTTTATCCGGCTCGCGCCGGTGCCTGCCAACGGGGCGGGGCTAAACCCGCTTCTTCAGGACCCGGGGCTCGCGTTCCATCCGCCGTTTCTCTATCTCGGCTATGTGGGCTTTTCGGTGGCGTTCTCGTTTGCGGTTGCCGCGCTCATCGAGGGCCGGGTCGATCCGGCATGGGCGCGATGGGTCCGGCCGTGGACACTGGCGGCGTGGATTGCGCTCACCATCGGGATTACGCTCGGCTCGTGGTGGGCCTATTATGAGCTCGGTTGGGGCGGCTGGTGGTTCTGGGACCCGGTGGAGAACGCCTCCTTCATGCCGTGGCTGGCGGGCACCGCCCTCCTCCATTCCGCCATCGTGGTCGAGAAGCGCGATACGCTCAAAAGCTGGACCATCTTGCTTGCCATTTTGACGTTTTCGCTGAGCTTGCTCGGTACCTTTATCGTGCGCTCGGGCGTGATTACGTCCGTTCACGCTTTCGCAAATGACCCCGCGCGCGGGGTCTTTATCCTCGTGTTCCTGTGCATCGTGGTGGGCGGCAGCCTGACCCTTTATGCGGTCCGCGCCCCGACGCTGACGCCCGGCGGGTTCTTTCAGCCGGTCAGCCGGGAAGGCGCGCTGGTGGTGAACAATGTGCTTCTTGCGGCGGCGGCGGGCACGGTGCTTCTTGGCACGCTCTATCCGCTTCTGGAGGATGTCACGTCAGGCCAGAAGGGGACCGTCGGCCCGCCCTACTACAACCTGACCTTCGTGCCGCTGATGATCCCGATGATCATCGCCATGGGAGTCGGGCCCATGCTCAAGTGGAAGCGCGGCGAGATCGGCGTCGCGCTCCGCCGCCTGTGGCTGGCCTTTGTTTTTGCCATTGTGGTGGCGGGGGTCGCCGCCAGTCTTGAAGGCGATCACTCGGCGATGGCGCTTTTCGGCATGGCACTTGGCGCCTGGCTGGTGATGGCGGCGCTCACCCAGTGGGCCGAACAGGTCGGATTGACCAACGGGCTCCAGGGTCTTTGGGGGCGCGTCCGGCGCTTGCGCCGTGGCGCCTGGGGCATGACGCTCGCCCATTTGGGTCTTGGCGTTTCGATTCTGGGCATGGTGGCGTCCACCACCTGGCAACAGTCGGTGCTGACCGTCATGGCGCCGGGCGATACAGTCGATGTGGGCGGCTATCATTTTACCTTTGATGGCGTGCGACCCCTTCCGGGGCCGAACTACACCGCCGTTGGCGGCCGGTTCACGGTAACGCGGGGGGGCGAAACCATCGACGTCCTGACGCCGCAAACCCGGTTCTATTCCGACCCGCCCATGGCGACCACAGAGGCGGCGATCCGGCCGCGGCCGTCCGGCGACCTTTTTGCTGTCGTAGGCGACCAGGCCAAGGACGGCAAGTGGGCGGTCCGGATCTATTACAAGCCTTTGCAGCACTGGGTCTGGGGTGGCGGGCTGATCATGGCGTTCGGAGGACTGCTTTCGCTCGCGGACCGGCGCTGGCGGATCGGCGTTGCGGCCCGCCGCCGGCGCAAGGGACAGATGTCCGAGGTGCCAGCGGAATGACCTGGCGTGCTTTCCTGCCCATCGGCATCTTTCTGGCGCTGGCGGTGGCACTGTTTCTTGGGTTGAACCGAAATCCGGCCCGGGTGCCCTCGCCGATGATCGGCAAGCCGGCGCCGACATTCGCACTCCCGGCGCTCGACACGAAAACGCAGGGATTCTCGAGTGCCGAGCTTACCCAGGGCAAAATCAGCGTCGTCAACGTGTTTGCGTCCTGGTGCATCCCCTGCCGGCAGGAATCGGCGCAACTGCTGGCGCTTTCGAAACGCAAGGACATCACACTTTACGGTATCGACTACAAGGACAGTCCCGCCAAGGCGCGTGCGTTTCTGGATGAGGGCGGCGACCCCTATGCCGCCATAGGGGCGGACAGGTCCGGGCGGGTATCCATCGACTGGGGCGTTTACGGCGTGCCGGAGACCTATATCGTCGACGGCAAAGGCAAGATCCTGTTCAAGCAGGTGGGGCCCATTTCCGACGACGATCTCAGCGCCAAGATCACGCCCTTTCTGGACAAGCTCGGCTCATGATGGCGCGTATCCTGATGATCCTCATGCTGGTCCTTCTGCCGCTTGCGGCCACGGCGGCAATCGGGGTTGACGAGACCACCCTCAAAGACCCGGCGCTTGAAGCCAAGGCGCAGCACATCATGAAGGAATTGCGCTGTCTCGTTTGCCAGAACCAGTCCATCGACAGTTCCGACGCCGATCTGGCGCGCGACTTGCGCAACATCGTGCGCGAGCGCGTGGCCGCCGGCGACAGCGAGGCCGAGGTCAAACGCTATATGGTCGCGCGCTACGGTGACTGGGTGCTCCTCAAGCCGCCCTTCAAGATTTATACGTTGGCCCTGTGGCTCGGGCCCCTGCTGTTCCTGCTGTTCGGCGGCTTTGCGGCCTGGCGGGCGATGCGCCGGTCCAGAGCCTCCGCCCCACCGCCTCTGAACGCTGACGAGGAAGCGCGGCTCAAGGCTATCCTGAAGCGTGACGCCGGTGAGGAGGGCCGCTCGTGATCTGGATGATTATTGCCGGGATGACGGCCGTCGCCATGCTCATCGCGCTTGTCCCCTTGCTGCGTGGCGGCGGCGGCAAGTCCGGCGTAACCCGGCTTGCGGTGTTCGAGCGCCAGCTTGACGAGATTGCGGCGGACGAGGCGGCCGGCGTGCTCGGGCCGGAAGAGGCCAGAGCCGCGCGGCTGGAGATTGACCGGCGTATCCTGGCGGCCGACAAGGAACAGCAACCCGGTGCGCCGGTGGCGACGCTGCGCGGCCGGCGGATCCTGCTCGCCAGTACCGGGCTGGTGCTGACGGCGGGCCTGCTCCTCTATCTCCAGATCGGCAGTCCGGGGGTTAGCGATCATCCGTTCCGCCCCCCCGGGCTTGCGCAGGAGGCCAGCATGGACGGACCCGATTTCAACGCGCTCCTCGACCGCCTGATCGTGCACCTTGATGAGCAGCCGGACGACATGGATGGATGGCGGCATTTCCGGCAGGTGGCGCCGATGCTTGACCGGCAGGCCGATCTTGCGGCGGCGCTCGCGCGAGCGACCCGCGCCCGGCCGAAGAATCCGGTGCTCGCCATGCTTTATGCGGAAAGCCTGATCATTCTCGGGGAAGGGCGGATCGGTCCGGCCGCCGAGCTTGCGTTGGACCGGGTCGAGGCTTTGGCCCCAGGCAACCCGGCCTACCGCTTTTACGAAGGGCTGGCGTTGATGCAGAAGGGCGATGTGCAGAAGGCGCGGGACGCCTGGGCGGCGCTTCTCGCCGATACGCCGCCTGATGCGCCGTGGCGCGCGGATGTTGAACGCCAGATTGCGCAGGCCGACCGCCAACTTGGGCGCACGCCGCAACCATCAGGCGACGCCAAGGCCGCCATCGCCAACCTGCCGCCGGCCGAGCGTGAGGCCGTCATCCGCACCATGGTCGGCCGCCTGGCGGCGAGGCTTGAGAAAGAGCCTGACGACCTCTACGGCTGGCACCGGCTGGCGCGATCCTGGCAGGTTCTGGGCGAGTCGGAGAAGGCGGAGAAAGCCTGGATTCGGGTCCGCGATCTCGCCCAAAAGGCGGGCAACCCCGACCTCGTGGCGGAGGCCAAAAGCGCGCTCGAAAGCCTTAAAGCTACGCCTTAAAGGCATTTTCGTTAAAAACCACCCAAATTTTACCTTTTGTTAAGGGCCCGGCCATCAGGATAAGGGGGATTGTGTCCGGAGACCGCCCATAAACGGCGGCGGGACCTGAAAGAGCGAGTCGGGCAGCCCTATGAAAATCACCCCTGACAGTTCCCTGTTTACCGCCTTGTCCAATTTTCCGGACCCGGCCCAGGTCAGGGATGCCGCTGTGCGCCGGCAGGGCCAGCGCAATGACGGCGTCAACGATGCCGGTAAGCGCAGCCGCGACGCCCGCGATGCGGTTCGCCAGGAAGTGGCGCGCCGCCAGCAGGCAGTGGCCAAGGGCGCCGACGGACAGAAAAAAGCCGTCCAGGTCCGCGCCAACACCACGGTTAATCAGGCGCCGGGGCGCGGTGAAGCGAACGCGTTCCGCCGCGAAGTCCCCAACACCGAAGCCAGGCCGAAATTCGTCCGGCTCGGCCAGTTCGTCGATATAACGGTCTGAAGCCCTAACGCAAAAACCCGTCATTCCGGCCTCACCTAACGTCCGGCATGACGGGGAGGGATATCTACTCCCCGGCTTCTTCCGTTTCCGCCGCAGGCTCAGGCTCGTCATCGAGCTGGTATTTGACGATCAGCGGATACTGCGCCATGGCGAACAGGAAGCTCAGGGGCAGGAACAGAAAGAGCTTGGTCGCGACCCAGGTGTCGGTGGTCTGGGTCCGCCAGATGATCTCGTTCAGGATCGCCGCGCCGACAAAAAACCACGCCCAGCGTTTGGTCATGATCTCCCAACCCTTTTCCGCCATCGGCGGGAACGAGGAGTCGAGGATCAATTTGATATAGTGCTGACGCCGCCACAGGCCGAAAAACAGCACAGCCGCGAACAGCGAATAGATGATGGTGGGCTTGATCTTGATGAACGTTTCGTTCTCGAAATAAAGCGTCGCGCCGCCGAATATGAGCACCACCACGCCCGACACCCAGAGCATCATGGGGATCTTGCGGCGGGTGGCGTAGGTGAAGATCATCGCCGCGACGGTGGCCACCATGAAGGCGCCGGTGCCGGCGAAGATGCCCCATTTGCCGTTGACCACGAAAAAGATCACCAGCGGCCCGATTTCGGTCAGGAGTTTGATAAGCGCGGTCATGATGCTGTGGCCTCCTCGTTAGAGAATGCTCCAAGTCCCGCGAGCGCGCGGGCAAAATCCTCCGGCCGGAAGGGCTGGAGGTCTTCAACCGCCTCGCCGACGCCGATGGCGTGAATAGGGAGCGCGAATTTGCTGGCGAGCGCCACCAGCACCCCGCCCTTTGCGGTGCCGTCGAGCTTGGTCATTATAAGCCCGGTAATGTTGGCGACTTTAAGAAAGACCTCGGCCTGGGAGAGCGCATTCTGCCCGGTTGTGGCGTCGAGCACCAGAAGAACATCATGCGGCGCGGTCTCGTCCTGTTTGGCTATGACCCGGATCACCTTGGCGAGCTCGTCCATCAAATCCTGTTTGTTCTGCAGCCGCCCGGCGGTATCGATCATCAGGACGTCCGTGCCTTGCTCGCGGGCCTGCTTCATGGCGTCGAAGGCAAGCCCGGCGGAGTCTGCGCCGACCTTGGAGGCAACGACCGGCACACCCACCCGTTCGCCCCAGACCTGAAGCTGTTCGATGGCGGCGGCGCGGAAGGTGTCCCCGGCGGCGAGCATCACCGACTTGCCTTCATCCCGGAACTGGCGGGCGAGCTTGCCGATGGTGGTGGTCTTGCCGGTGCCGTTGACGCCGACCATCAGGATCACGTGGGGTTTGTGGCCGGGGTCGATGGTGAGCGGCCGGGCGTGAGGCGCAAGCACCTTCGCCACTTCTGCCGCCAGCACGGCCTGCACCTCGGCCGGCGTGATCGCTTTGTCATAGCGGGTCTCGGCCAGTATTCCGGTGACCCTGGCGGCCATCTCGACGCCGAGATCGGCGGTGATCAGCAGGTCTTCCAGATCCTCGATGGTATCGTCATCGAGCTTCGCTTTGGTAAAAATGCCTGTGATGCCGTCCGAGAGCGCCGACGTGCTTTTCTTCAGGCCCGAGCGGAGCCGGCTGAACCAGCCTTTCTTTTCCTGTATTTCCGTCATACTGCCTTCAATTCACCCAGAAGCGCGTTGTCGGCCCGCCCGGTGATAATGACGTCGACAATGGTTCCCGGTTCCACTTCGGTCTCGACCGATAAGGGCGCGAACTGTTCGCTGTGGCCGTGTGAGCCGCCGTCATCGACCTTTTCCACCAGCACCCGGGCGGTCTTGCCGATTTGGGCGTCCAGAAAGGCGTCCAGCTTCTCCGCCCCCTTCGCGCGCAGCCGGGCGGCGCGCTCCTTGCGCTGCTTGACCGGCACCTGCGGCATGCGGGCCGCCGGCGTGCCTTTGCGCGCCGAATAGGGAAAGACATGAAGGAAGGTCAGGTCGCAGTCATCGACCAGACGCAGCGTATTCTCAAACATCTCATCGGTTTCAGTCGGGAAGCCGGCAATCAGATCCGCGCCGAAGGTGATCTCCGGGCGTTTCGCCCGCACCGCCCGGCAGAAGTGGATGGCGTCGTCCCGGCCATGGCGACGTTTCATGCGCTTTAAAACAAGGTCGTCGCCCGCCTGCAAACTCAAATGAAGGTGCGGCATCAGACGGGGCTCGCCGGTGACGATGTCCATGAGCGCGTCGTCCACCTCGATCGAATCAATGGAGGACAGGCGAAGCCTTGGCAATTCCGGCACCCGGTCGAGGATCTTCCTGCAAAGCGCGCCAAGGCTCGGCTTGCCCGGCAGGTCGGGGCCGTAGGAGGTGAGGTCGACGCCGGTCAGCACCACTTCGTTGAAGCCTGAGTCGACGAGCCGGCTGATCTGGTCGATCACCGCGCCAAGCCCCACGCTGCGCGAATTGCCGCGGCCATAGGGAATGATGCAGAAGGTGCAGCGGTGGTCGCACCCGTTCTGGATCTGAACGAAGGCGCGGGCGCGCTCGGCAAAGCCGTCGATCAGGTGCCCCGCGGTCTCGGTCACAGCCATAATGTCGTTGACCGCGACCCGCTCCGCCCGGCCGAGGCCGAAGTCGGCATAGGCCTCCCGCGCGAGCTTGCGGTCGTTGCCCAAGACATGGTCGACCTCGGCCATTTGCGCGAACATCTCGGGTTCGGTCTGGGCGGCGCAGCCGGTGACCACGATGCGCGCGCTCGGGTGATCCCGCCGCGCCCGGCGGATCGCCTGGCGGGCCTGGCGGGTGGCTTCCGCCGTGACCGCACAGGTGTTGAACACGATGGTGTCGGCCAGTCCTGTTGCGTCCGCTTGCCGGCGGATCACTTCCGATTCGTAGGCGTTCAGCCGGCAGCCGAAGGTAATGACGTCAGGCGCGGTCATGACGCCGTCTCCAGGTCGAGCGTGCCATGAAACACGGTCGCCACCGGCCCGGTCATCAGCACATGGCCATCCTCGCGCCACTCCAGCTCCAGCGTGCCGCCGTCCATTTCGATCGCCGCCTTGCCATCCACAAGATCGCGCCGGGTGGCGGCGACCACGTTGGCGCATGCCGCCGACCCGCAGGCAAGCGTGATCCCAGCGCCCCGTTCCCACACCCGGACCCGCATGGCGTTGCGCCCGCGCACTTCGGCGACGCTTACATTGACCCGCTCTGGAAACAGGGGATTATACTCAATCGCGGGCCCGATAGCAGCGAGATCCACGGCCTCGGCGTCGTCGACAAAAAACACCACATGCGGGTTGCCCATGTTGACGGCGACGGGGGCGCGGAGATCAAGCCCGGCGGGCGTGGTGACGGCGAGGTCCACGTCCAGCGTATCCATGTCGCGCGCCAGCGGAATATTGTCCCAGCCCATGCGCGGCGCGCCCATATCGACGGTGATCCGGCCGTCATCTTGTGCCCGGGCTTCCAGCACCCCGCCCAGCGTCTCGACGGTCACGGACTTCCCGCCGGTCTCGGCTAACGCCAGCGCCGCCACGCAGCGCGTCGCGTTGCCGCAGGCTCCGGCCTCGGACCCGTCCGGGTTGTGGATACGCATGAACACATCGGCGTTGTCGGACGGCTCCATGGTAATGACCTGGTCGCAGCCGACGCCCATGTGGCGGTCAGCCACGGCGCGGGCAAACTCCGGCGACGGCACGAATCCGTCGTCCCGGCCATCGAAAATGACAAAATCATTGCCGAGGCCGTGCATCTTGACGAAGGCTCGTCCGTTATGCGCGCGCGTGTCCTTCATACCGGCTTAGTGTCTGTTCAAGGATTCCCATGGGGTCGCGACGCTGGCGATTTTTGCCGCTGGCCAGGAGCTAGGCCGCCGGCGGGCCCGGCGGGTCCCGTCAAGGCGTTGCGACACCGCCAGCGGGAAAAAGCGCCGCGTCCCAAAGGGTTGACCGGAAAACGCCATCCCGGTGCGTCGGTACTGCTCGCCGGGGGCATGCCATGCCCGCCTTCGCAGCCCCTCCTGCCGTTATACTGTTTTCGGGTCAACGCGACCTCCATGCGTATTCTTGAGCAGACACTTATATGGGGCCGAATGGCTTAAAGTCCACTTAAATCCAGCTATCCGAAAATGAGCGGGACCAGCAGATAGGAGAGTGTGGTGATCACCACGACCCCCACCAGATTAAGCCGGAACCCCGCGCCGGCCATGTCGGGCACATGGATATAGCCGCGCGCGAACACCACGGCGTTGGGTCCGGTCGCGACCGGCAGCATGAAGGCGCAGGTGGCCGCGAGCGCCGCCGGGGCCGCCAGCAACATGGGCTCGTGCGCGCTGGCGTCTGCGAGCGCGCCCAGGATTGGCAGGATGGTGGCGGTGGTCCCGGTGTTACTGGTGAGCTCGGTGAGGAAGATGACCAGCGTCACGATTGCCGCCATCAGCGCGATCAGATGCCAGGTGGTCAACACATGCAATTGCCCGCCGATCCACGCCGCAAGGCCCGAACTCGACACCTGGGCGGCGAGACTCATGCCGCTGCCAAACAGGATAATGACGCCCCATGGTATGCGCTCCGCCGTCGGCCAATCCAAGAGGAACACGCCGCGGCCGATTTTCTTGCCGGCCGGAATCAGGAACATCATGGCCGCGCCCGCGATGGCGATAATGGTGTCGGACAAGCCGGCGAGCCCCGGTATCATCTGCAACAGCGGCCGCGTCATCCAGGAGACCGCGACCAGCCCGAACGCGATCATCACCCGGCGCTCCACGCCCGAGACCGGGCCGAGCGCGGCGAGCTCGTCCTCCACCAGTTGCGCAGCCGCCGGATTGGGCGCAAGCGTCATCGGGAAAGAGAATTTGGTCAGCACCAGCCAGGCCATGGGTATCATCACAATGACCACGGGCAGGCCGAACAGCATCCACTTGGCGAATCCGATCTCGATGCCGTAATTTTCCAGCATATAGCCGGCGACCAGCGCATTGGGCGGTGTGCCGATGAGTGTGCCGAGCCCGCCGATGCTGGCCGAATAGGCGATCCCCAACAGGAGCGCAACGGCGAACCGCCGGTCTTCACCCTGGTCGCCTTTGTGCTCGGCCATCACCACCGCGGCGACGGAAAGCGCAATCGGCACCATCATCATGGTCGACGCGGTGTTGCTCACCCACATGCTGATCAGCGCCGTCGCCACCATGAAGCCGAAGATGATGGCGGGGGGATGGTCGCCGACGCGGCGCAGGATATTAAGGGCGATGCGGCGGTGGAGGTTCCACCGCTCCAGCGTCACCGCCACGATAAACCCGCCCAATAGGAGGTATATGACGGGACTCGCGTAGGGCGTGGTCGCGCCTGAGAGGGTGGACACACCGAGCATCGGGAACAGCACGATGGGCAGCAGCGATGTCGCCGGCACCGGGATTGCCTCGGTCGCCCACCAGCTCGCCATCAGCGCGGCCACCGCCACCGTGCGCCAGCCGGCAAGGCTCAGGCCGGCGGGCGGTCCGGTCAGGAAAACAACAAGAAACAGCAGCGGGCCCAGCGCGAGCCCCACTTTCTGATAGGTGGCCATAGCACTTTTGGCCTGATCGTCACTCACCAGCCCGCTCCCCTTTTTCTGGTTGGGTAACGGCTAGCAGATTTCCACCGCAATCGCCACCATTAGTGAAAAATTGCTTTTGGATTCAGTTATTGCGCGTTTTTCGCGAAATATATATAACAGATTATTATAGTTCTGAGGAAATATCGTATTTAACTGAATTATCAATTCAAGTCTATTCAGGGGGATCTATGAAAAAATATATTGTGTTGGCCGTGGTGGGCTCCGCGGCGTTGTCGGGCTGCGCGTCCGTAATTGATGGGACCAGTCAATCGATGACCGTTGCGACAAATCCGCCGGGCGCCGACTGCAAGCTGATGCGCAACGACAAACTGCTTGCGCGCGTTACGACACCGCAAACGGTCACCATCAAGAAGACCAAACATGACATCGATATTGCTTGCGACATGGATGGCTTTTACAAATCGAAGGAGCATGTCAAATCCGAAATTCAGGATGCGACGTGGGGAAACATTATTCTCGGTGGCGGAATCGGTTGGGCTGTGGACTCCGCCTCCGGCGCAGACAACAAGTACAAGGACTACGTGATTTCTCACCATGGTTCCGTTGTCGCAGCCAAATCCTACCGCTTCCGCGCCGAGCGAAGACAAGACCAAAGCGGCTGCCATGGGAGAGGAGGCGGCGAAAAGTACCACTGCGGCTGCAGAACCTGCACCGGCAAACGAACCAGCGGACGATGCCGCTTCGACTGCTGTGTCTGCCCCGGAAACTCATATGGCGCATGTAGCCGACGCCCCGACGGATAAGAGCGCCGAAGGCCCGGCGGCCGGCACCACAGGCGGAGAACCGGCTGCGCCCGCGCCGGATGACGCGACGAGCGCTGGTGCCACCGGGTCCACTCCGTCGTCCGGGCAATAAACGCAAGACTGCATGAATTGAGGATCGTGGGGCGGCGAGTGCGCGCCGCCCCGTTTGCTTGACTTCGACCCGCCTCGCGCCTATAAAACGCCCACTTCCGCAAGGAAACCATAGAGGCCAAGTACCCAACGGCCCGGCGCCGGGGTGCCCACCAGTCAGCGAGAATTCGCCCACTGGTGCGTTTTTCGTTTGGCTCGGGGGTTGTTGTGGAAGCTGTCATCCCCGCGAAAGCGGGAATCTCAAGGGTGTCTTGAGATCCCCGTTTGCACGGGGATGACGGAAGAGTTAGGGCAACGGGTTTAGGCGATGTTCGACAGTCTGCAGGACAAGCTCGGCGGGATATTCGACAAGCTCAAGGGGCGCGGCGCCTTGGGCGAGGCGGACGTGATCGCCGCCATGCGCGAAGTGCGCGTGGCTCTCCTCGAGGCTGACGTTGCGCTGCCGGTGGTTAAGGACTTCGTGGCCAAGGTCCGCGAACGCGCGGTTGGGCAGGAGGTTTTGCGCTCCGTCACCCCCGGCCAGATGGTGGTCAAGATTGTCAACGACAATCTGGTGGAGATGCTGGGCGGCGAATCCGCCGGGCTCGATCTCGATTCGACCCCGCCGGTGCCGGTGCTGATGGTGGGCCTGCAGGGCTCGGGCAAGACCACCACGACCGCCAAGATCGCCAAACGCCTGCAGGACAAGGACAAGAAAAAAGTCCTGATGGCCTCTCTCGACGTGCGCCGGCCGGCGGCCCAGGAGCAGCTCAAGATTCTCGGCGAGCAGGCGGGCGTGGCGACGCTGCCCATTATGGCGGGCCAGATGCCGGTCGATATCGCCAGGCGGGCGATGAATGCGGCGAAGCTCCAGGGCTTTGACGTGGTGATGCTGGATACCGCCGGGCGCTTGCATGTGGATCAGGCGCTGATGAGTGAGGTGGTCGCCGTGCGCGACGCCACCGGCCCGCACGAGACGCTCTTGGTGGCCGATGCGCTGACCGGGCAGGATGCGGTCAACGTGGCGACCCAGTTCAACGACCAGGTTGGGATTACCGGCGTGGTGCTGACCCGGATGGACGGCGACGGGCGGGGTGGCGCGGCCTTGAGCATGCGCGCGGTCACCGGCAAGCCGATCAAGCTGATCGGTGTGGGCGAGAAGCTCGACGAACTGGAAGGCTTCCACCCGGACCGCATCGCCAGCCGCATCCTCGGCATGGGCGACGTGGTCAGCCTGGTGGAAAAGGCGGCCGAGACCATAGAGGCTGAAGACGCCGAGCGCATGGTCAAGAAAATGAAGGCCGGGACCTTCGACCTTGACGACATGCGCGCCCAGTTCAAACAGATGCGCAAGCTCGGCGGCATGTCGGGCGTGCTCTCCATGCTGCCGGGGCTCGGCAAAGCCCAGAAAGCCATGGCCCAGTCCCAGATGGACGAAGGCCTGATCAAGCGCAATCTGGCGATCATCAATTCCATGACGCCCACCGAGCGGCGCAAGGTCAAGCTTCTTGGCGCATCGCGCAAGCGCCGCGTGGCAGCGGGCTCCGGCACGACCGTTCCAGACGTCAACCGCCTCCTCAAGATGCACAAGCAGATGGCGATGATGATGAAGAAAATGGGAAAGATGGGCAAAAAAGGCATGAAGGGCCTGCCCGGCATGGGCGATCTCGGCGGTGGAATGCCCGGCGGCCTGCCTCCCGGTTTCGACAAGTTCAAAATGTAGGCTTTAACTCTCTCAATAGATAAGGAAACGACAGAACATGGCACTTAAAATTCGTCTCTCGCGGGGTGGCGCCAAGAAACGCCCGTACTACCGGATCGTGGTGGCCGATTCGCGCAATGCCCGCGATGGCCGCTTCATCGAAAAAATCGGCACCTATAATCCGTTGCTGCCCAAGGATTCGGGCGCGCGGGTAAATCTCGTGGAAGAGCGCGCCAAGCATTGGCTTGAACTCGGCGCCCGCCCGACCGACCGGGTCGCCCGGTTCCTCGATGCCGCCGGCCTCTTTAAGCGCACGCCGAGCAACAACCCGAACAAGGGCAAGCCGGGCGCCAAGGCGCTCGAGCGCCTGGAAGCGGCGGAAGAAGCCAGGAAGGCCGCTGCGGAAGCAGCTGCGGCACCGGCACCGGTCGAGGAAGCCCCCGCCGAAGAAGCTCCTGCGGTAGAAGAAGCGGCAGCTGCGCCGGCTGAAGAAGCCCCTGCCGAGGAAGCGGCCGCTCCGGCTGAAGAAGCCCCCGCCGAGGAGGCAGCTGCTGAAGAGGCTCCGGCTGAAGAAGCCCCCGCAGAAGAGGCGGCGCCCGAGACAGAAAAGGCCGAGTAACCGGCAATGACCATGGGGGCCGGCGAGGGGACGACCGAGCCCGGCGCCGGCTGGGTCTGCCTCGGCGCGGTGACCGGCGTGGTCGGGCTCAAGGGCGAGGTCAGAATAAAGCCCTTTACCGAGGACCCGGGTGCGCTCGGGCGTTACGGCCCGGTCACGCTCGAACCCGGCGGGCAGGTTGCCGTGGTCGCCAATGTCCGCCCGGCCAAAGGCGGGGTTATCGTCCGCTTTACCGGGGTTGATGACCGGAATGCGGCCGAGGCGCTGAAAGGCAAACGGCTTTATGTGCCGCGGGACGCGTTGCCGGCGCTTGAGGACGAGGACGAATTCTATCACCAGGACCTGATCGGTCTTGAGGTAGAGGATACGGACGGTCAGCACGTGGGCCGAGTGAAGGCGGTCCAGGATTTCGGCGCCGGGGCCGTGCTCGAGGTGGCATCCCCAGATGCGTCAAAGGGCTTGGGCAAGACCTTTATGGTCCCCTTTACCAGGGCCGACGTGCCCGAGGTGGATATCAAGGCGGGGCGGGTCGTGATCCGTCGCCTTGGCGAAGATGAGACCGAATGAGGAGCGGTGAGATGTGGACAGCACAAGTTCTCACCCTGTTTCCGGAGATGTTTCCGGGGCCTCTTGGTGTGTCGCTGGCGGGAAAAGCGCTCGAAAACCGGATTTGGGCGCTCGAAACGCTGGACATTCGCGACTTTGCGCGCGATAAACACCGCACCGTCGACGACACGCCGGCGGGCGGTGGGCCAGGCATGGTAATGCGGGCCGACGTACTTGCCCGGGCGGTCGATGCGGCGGTGGCCAAGCGCCCTTCGGGGGACGAGGCCAAAGCGGGATCGCACTGGCCGCTGATCTATCTTTCGCCCCGGGGGCGGGTGATGGACCAGCAGCTTGTGCGTGAGCTTGTTTCCGGTCCCGGCGTGACGCTCCTGTGTGGGCGATACGAAGGGGTCGACGAGCGGTTGCTCGAAGCGCGCGACATTGTCGAGGTCAGCCTCGGTGACTTCGTGCTCTCGGGTGGCGAGATTGCGGCAATGGCGCTGATCGATGCGGTGGTGCGCCTGCTGCCCGGCGTGGTTGGCGATCCGGCGACGCTGGAGGAAGAAAGTTTCGAAGGGGATCTCCTGGAGTATCCCCAGTACACGCGGCCCGCGGAGTTCGAGGGTCGGAAGATACCGGAGGTGCTCTCATCAGGGCACCACGAGAAGATCCGGGCCTGGCGCAAGGCAGAGGCTGAGCGATTGACCGAGGCGCGCCGGCCCGATTTGTGGGCTCGCTATCGGGCCCGGATTGAAAAGAGCAGGAATTAAGGGTTGAGCCCGGTGGGCGCGGCCCAAGGACAACGACGAGAAAGCGAAGAAAGCGGGTTAGAACGATGAACATGATCGAAAAGCTCGAGGCGCAGCAGGTTTCAGCGCTTACCGAAGGCAAAGAGATTCCGAAGTTCGCACCGGGCGATACGCTGCGGGTGAACGTGAAGGTGGTCGAAGGCACCCGCGAACGTATTCAGGCGTTCGAGGGGGTCTGCATTGCCCGCTCCAGTCGCGGAATCAATTCCGCCTTTACAGTGCGCAAGGTGTCCTACGGCGAAGGTGTGGAACGTGTGTTTCCGCTTTACTCGCCGACACTCGACAGCATCGAGGTGGTGCGCCGCGGCAAGGTCCGCCGGGCCAAGCTTTACTACCTCCGCGGCCTTACCGGAAAACGCGCTCGAATTACCGAGAAGAAGGACTTCCGCGCCGCCGGGGCAGGCAACAGCTAAGATTCGGGACCTTCGGGTCCGCTGTAGACGATCAGAGCCGGTCATCGGCGGCATCCCCCGGGGTCCAACTGGGGGGATGCCCCGCGATCGGCTTTTTTGTGCGGCCCGACCACCTATATAGAAAACAATCAATCCTCCAGCCGGAGAAACTGACAGTTTGAAGGAGCGACAAGGATGACGGCGTCAGAGCAAAGCCCGCGCACATTATACGACAAGCTGTGGGACAGCCACCTGGTGGATGTGCGGGATGACGGGACGTCGATCCTTTATATCGACCGTCATCTGGTGCACGAGGTCACGAGCCCGCAGGCCTTCGAAGGGCTGCGCATGGCCGGGCGCAAGGTGCGACGCCTTGATGCCACGCTCGCGGTGCCCGACCATAATGTGCCCACCACGCCCGACCGCGCGACCCGGATCGACGACCCGGAGTTGCAGATCCAGCTTGAGACGCTCAAAGCCAACTGTGCGGCGTTCGGTGTCGAGTACATCCCCATGCTGGACGCGCGTCAGGGCATCGTTCATGTGATCGGGCCGGAGCAGGGCTTCACCCTGCCCGGCACCACGCTTGTCTGCGGCGACAGCCACACCGCGACCCACGGTGCGTTCGGCGCGCTGGCGTTCGGCATCGGCACGTCCGAAGTGGAGCATGTGCTGGCGACCCAGACGCTGATCCTCAAGCGCTCCAAGAACATGCGCGTGACCGTCGAAGGCGAGCTTGGCCTTGGCGTGACCGCCAAGGACGTGGTGCTGGCGATCATCGGCAAGATCGGCACTGCCGGCGGCACCGGCCATGTGATCGAGTTTGCCGGCTCCGCCATCCGGGGGCTCACCATGGAAGGCCGGATGACGGTGTGCAACATGGCGATCGAGGCGGGCGCGCGCGCCGGCATTATTGCGCCTGACGACAAGACATTCGACTATGTCAAGGGCCGCCCGTATGCGCCCAGGGGCGCAGCGTTCGAACAGGCGGTGCGCTACTGGTCCATGCTCAAATCGGACGAGGGCGCGGTGTTCGACAAGCAAGTCACGCTTGACGCCGCCGGGATTGCGCCTCAGGTAACCTGGGGTACCAGCCCGGAAACGGCATTGCCGGTGACCGCCTCTGTGCCCAATCCGGCTGATGAGCGGGACGAAAACCGGCGCAAAGGCATGGAACGGGCGCTCGAGTATATGGCACTCGAAGCCGGAACGCCGATCACCGATATCAAGGTTGACCGGGTGTTCATCGGGTCCTGCACCAACTCGCGGATCGAGGATCTGCGCGCCGCCGCAGCCGTGGCCCGGGGCCGCAAGGTGGCGGACCATGTGGGCGCGATGGTGGTACCGGGGTCCGGTTTGGTCAAACATCAGGCCGAGGAGGAAGGGCTCGACAAGGTGTTCACGGACGCCGGGTTCGAATGGCGGGAGCCTGGCTGTTCTATGTGTCTTGGCATGAATGCCGACAAGCTGGAGCCGGGTCAGCGCTGCGCGTCGACCTCCAACCGCAATTTCGAGGGCCGTCAGGGCCCGGGCGGGCGCACCCATCTGGTGAGCCCGGCCATGGCGGCCGCCGCGGCCATTGCCGGGCATTTTGTCGATGTTCGTGAATGGGGAGACAAGTAATGGAAAAATTTACCAAACTGCGCGGTGTCGCCGCGCCGCTCCCGATGCGCAACGTGGACACCGACATGATCATCCCCGCGCGCTACCTCAAGACCATCAAGCGCACCGGGCTCGGTGATGCGGCGTTCTATACGCTGCGTTACGATGATGACGGCAACGAGCGTCCCGATTTTGTCCTGAACCAGCCGGCCTATCGCAACGCCAGCATTCTGGTGACCGGCGCCAATTTCGGCTGCGGGTCAAGCCGGGAGCATGCGCCCTGGGCGCTGCTTGACCGGGGTATCCGGGTCGTCATCGCGCCGAGCTTTGCCGACATCTTCCATAGCAACTGCTTCAAGAACGGCATCCTGCCCATCGTCCTGCCGCAGGAGACGGTGGACAAGCTGATGGACGACGCGAGCCGCGGCTCCAACGCCATCATCACGGTGGATCTCGAGAACCAGGAAATCACAGGACCTGATGGTGGCACGGTCAAGTTCGATATTGATCCGTTCCGCAAGCATTGCCTGATCAACGGGCTTGACGATATCGGCATCACGCTGCAGAGCGCGGACAAAATCGATGCGTTCGAGGACAAGGAACGCGCCAACCAACCCTGGCTGTATCGGGCCTGACGGACAAAGGAACTCAGTCATGACGTATAAAATCGTTGCCCTTCCGGGCGACGGCATCGGCCCCGAAGTGATGGCCGAGGCGCTGAAAGTCCTCGCCTGGCTCACGACCGAGCGCGGCCTGGATGTGGAAGTGGAAGAGGCGCTTGTGGGCGGGTCGTCTTATGACGCGCACGGCGTGCCCCTGATCGACGACGCGGTCTCGCTCGCCCGCGACGCGGATGCGGTGCTCTTGGGCGCGGTCGGCGGGCCCAAATGGGCGGGCGTCGATTATCAGAAACGGCCCGAAGCAGGGCTTCTCAGGCTCCGCAAGGAAATGGACGTGTTCGCCAACCTGCGCCCGGCGATCTGCTTCAAGGCGCTCGCTGACGCGTCCAGCCTGAAGCGGGAACTGGTGGAGGGCCTCGACATTCTGTTCGTGCGCGAACTCACCGGCGGGGTTTACTTCGGCGAGCCGCGCGGGATCGAAACCTTTGCCGACGGCACCCGGCGCGGTGTGAACACTCAGGTCTACACCACTGAGGAAATCCGCCGGGTTGCCATGATCGCCTTTGAACTGGCGGAAAAGCGCGGCGGCAAGGTGACCTCGACCGAGAAGTCGAACGTGATGGAATTGGGCGTTCTTTGGCGCGAGGAAGTGACCTGGGTGCACGACAACGAATGGCCGGAGATCGAGCTCGAGCATATGCTGGCCGACAACTGCGCCATGCAGCTGGTGCGTGCGCCCAAACAGTTCGACGTGATCGTCACCGACAACCTGTTCGGTGACCTGTTATCGGACGAGGCGGCGATGCTGACCGGGTCCTTGGGCATGCTGCCGTCGGCGTCCTTGGGCGAAGCCGACAGCAAGGGCCGCCGCCCGGCCTTGTACGAGCCCATTCATGGCAGCGCGCCCGACATTGCGGGTCAGGGTGTCGCCAATCCGCTGGCGAGCATTCTCAGCCTCGCCATGGCCATGCGATACTCCTTCGACCGGGGGGCGGAAGCCGACCTCATTGAAGGCGCGGTCGAAGCGGTGCTGGAAGCGGGCACACGGACAAAAGACATTGCACAGCCCGGCAAAACCGCAGTCTCGACCGCAGACATGGGCAATGCGATAATCCGGGCCATGGAAAAACGGGTGAAGAGCGCCATCTAACATTAGGCTGTCATTCCCGCAAAAGCGGGAATCTCGGGCTGCCTGTCCAGAGATCCCCGTTTGCACGGGGATGACGTAAGTGAAGCAAAGACCACCAACCGAACCAAACGGAGAATTTCATGGGTTACAAAGTGGCCGTCATCGGTGCCACGGGCAACGTGGGCCGCGAAATGCTGAACATCCTCTCGGAACGCCAGTTTCCGGCGGACGAAGTGATCGCGCTGGCGTCGCGCCGCTCGGTCGGCCAGGAAGCGACGTTCGGCGACCGGACGCTGAAGGTGAAGGACCTTGCCACCTTCGATTTCTCGGGCGTGGACATCGCGCTGATGAGCGCAGGCTCCGGCGTTGCCAAGGAATGGGGCCCCAAGATCGGCGCCCAGGGCTGCGTGGTGATCGACAACAGCTCGTTCTACCGCATGGACCCGGATGTGCCGCTCATTGTGCCGGAAGTGAACGCCGACGCCATCGCGGGCTATGCAAAGAAGAACATCATCGCCAACCCCAACTGCTCCACCGCCCAGATGGTGGTGGCGTTGCAGCCGATTCACAAGGCCGCCGGGATCAAGCGGGTGGTGGTCTCGACCTATCAGTCGGTCTCGGGCGCGGGGCACGCGGCGATGGATGAGCTTTTCAGCCAGACCAAGGCGATCTATGTGAATGACGACGTCCAGCCCGATAAGTTCACCAAGCAGATCGCGTTCAACGTGATCCCGCACATCGACGTTTTTATGGAGGACGGCTCCACCAAGGAAGAATGGAAGATGATGGTGGAGACCAAGAAGATCATGGACCCGAAGATCAAACTGACCGCCACCTGTGTGCGCGTGCCGGTGTTCGTCGGCCATGCCGAATCGATCAACCTGGAGCTCGAGCGGCCCCTGTCGGCTGACGAGGCGCGCGAAATTCTGCGTGAAGCGCCGGGCTGCATGGTGTTCGACAAGCACGAAGACGGCGGCTACATCACGCCGGTCGAGTGTGTCGGCGAATACGCCACTTACATCAGCCGCATCCGCGAGGACGTGACCGTGGACAATGGTCTCAACATGTGGGTGGTGTCCGACAATCTCAGGAAAGGCGCGGCGCTGAACACCGTCCAGATTGCCGAGACGCTGGTCAACCGCTTCCTCAAAAAGAAAGCTGAAGCGACGGCGTAACTGGTTTCACGTCAGACACGGGAAAGGCGGCTTTCGGGCCGCCTTTTTCCGATCAGGCGACGTCCCGCAGCGTCTTGATGCCTGAGACGTCGACAGATCGTTCAGCGTGCCATAGGTCATAGACCGCCTGCATATTGATCCACAGACGGGGGCCATTGCCGCACAGTTTGCCAAGACGAACAGCCATTTCGGGCGTCACACGGGCGGGGTTTTCATGGCGCAGGATCGCATGGAGCGTCTGGCGGGAGACGCCAAGTCTGCTGGCAGCGTCCTTGATGCTCAGCCCCAATTCTGGCAATACGTCTTCGCGCAGCACTTCTCCCGGATGTGTCGGGATGCGGTCAGGATATTTCTTGGCCATCAGTGGTAATCCTCTAAATCAATGTTCACGGCGCCATGGTCCCATTGAAATGTGATGCGCCAGTTCCGGTTGACCTTCAAGCTATAGGTCCCGGCCCGATTGCCGGTAAGGAGATGAAACCCGAAACCTGGAATGTTCAAATCCTCCGGGTCTTCCGCGGCATCCAGGGCCGACAAGAGCCTCGTCACTTTGGCGAGAAAGTCAGGCCGGATGCCACGACGGTCATTCTTCGACCAGAACTTCTCCAGCGCCTTGCTCTTGAAGGTCTTTATCATCTTTGTAAGGTAATGCTTTACACAAAGTGTGTCAAGAAATGCTTTACAGTCGACTTGCATTGAGAGCGGGTCTCTCATAAAGTCCGGACAAAGGGTCTTGTTCTCACACATGGGCGCGATATAGTGCGGCGCAGCATTGACTGACAATCAGAGACATAAGGAGTTCCGCCCATGGCCGCCGTATCTGCCGGCACAAATGGTCGCCCCCGCCGCAGCATGCTTTATATGCCCGGTTCCAACACCCGGGCGCTGGAAAAGGCGAAGACGCTCGCCGCCGACGCGCTGATCCTCGACCTCGAGGATGCGGTCTCGCCCGAGGCCAAACAGGAGGCCCGGGTCAATGTGGCCGATGCGGTCCTGAATGGCGGCTACGGCGGGCGGGAGCTGCTGATCCGCACCAACGCGCTCGACACCCCTTGGGGCCGGGACGACATCGCGGCCGCCGCCAAGGCGGGCCCCCACGGCATCCTGCTGCCCAAGGTCGAAAGCGCTGCCGAAATCAGGCAGGCCGAGCGGATCATGGATGACGCCGGCGCCGACCCGGCGGTCGCGCTCTGGTGTATGATGGAAACACCCCGCGCGATCCTGCATGCCGAGGAAATCGCCGGCGCCACGCCCCGGCTTGCCGGGTTTGTTATGGGCACCTCCGATTTGGCGAAGGACCTGCATGCCCACCACACAATGATGCGCCTGCCGATGATTACCAGTCTCGGTCTCTGCCTGCTCGCGGCGCGGGCCGAGGGGCTCGCCATCGTCGACGGCGTCTATCTTGATCTTAACGACGAGGACGGCTTCGCGGCGTCGTGCAAGCAGGGGCTCGAGCTCGGGTTCGACGGCAAGACGCTCATACACCCCAAGCAGATCGCCGCGGCCAACGCCGCTTTCGCGCCGAGCGCGGCGGAAATCGACTTTTCCCGGCGCATCATCGCCGCCCACGAGGCCGCCACGCGCGAAGGCCAGGGGGTTGTGCTGGTCGACGGCAAGCTTGTCGAAGGCCTCCATGTGGAAAACGCCCACCGGCTGGTGGCGCTGGCCGACGCGATTGCGGCGCTCGAAGGAGCCGCCGCATGAGCGCCAAGACCGCCGCCGGCAACTTCTTCGAGGACTTCACGGTCGGGCAGACCATCCGCCACGCCACCCCGCGCACCCTGACGCTGGGCGACGCGAGCCTTTACACCGCGCTTTACGGGTCCCGCTTTGCGCTGACCTCGTCGGCGGAATTCGCCCGCTCTGTCGGTTTGCCCGAATCGCCCATGGACGATTTACTGACCTTCCATATGGTGTTCGGCAAGACCGTACCCGACATTTCCCTGAACGCGGTCGCCAACCTCGGTTATGCCGACTGCCGGTTCCTCAAGCCGGTCTACCCGGGCGATACCATCACGACCACCAGCCAGGTGATCGGGCTGAAACAGAATTCGAACGGCAAGACCGGTGTCGTCTATGTGCGCTCCACCGGGACCAACCAGTGGGATGAGACGGTGCTGGAGTACGTGCGCTGGGTGATGGTGCGAAAGGCGACCTCGATGCCCCCGCGCCCGAGACGGTGATCCCCGAGCTGCCTGCCCACGTGCCGGTGGAGGCGTTTGCCTTTTCCGACGGTCTCGATTTTTCAAACTACGACGCGGGCCTTGCCGGGTCGCCGCATCTTTGGGACGACTACACGGTCGGTGAGAAGATCGACCATGTGGACGGCATTACCATCGAGGCCGCCGACCACATGATGGCGACGCGCCTTTATCAGAACACGGCGCGGGTGCACTTCAACCTCCATGCCGAGCGCGAAGGCTGGCTCAAGGAGCGCATTGTCTACGGCGGTCACGTGATCTCGCTGGCCCGCGCCTTGAGCTTCAACGGGCTTGGCAACGCCGCTTTTATCGCCGCCATCAACGGCGGCCAGCACACCGCCCCCTGCATTGCCGGCGACACCGTCTATGCCTGGAGCGAGGTGCTGGACAAGGCGGAGATTCCGGGCCGCGACGATGCGGGCGCGCTTCGGCTGCGTCTGGTGGCGACCAAGAACCGGCCGTGCGCCGACTTCCCCGATAA
The DNA here is from genome assembly GCA_963746725.1 of uncultured Alphaproteobacteria bacterium. GTDB lineage: Bacteria > Pseudomonadota > Alphaproteobacteria > Sphingomonadales > Govanellaceae > J090. The sequence goes on from CAVVCF010000012.1 coordinate 101,382, forward strand.
AGGCGAGGACGGCAAACGGCTCGCGGAGGTGGTACTCGACCTCGACTACTGGGCCATCATGCCGCGCTGATCCTTAACCAAATTCGTGAAAAATCAACAGCCTCTTGCCCTTGCCGGGGAAAGGGATTAAAAACTTCCGAGTTCATTTTGCGCGTGACCCGGTACTCGACAAGCCGGGCATACGCCGTCAGGGAGATTGTCACCCATGGCCCAATCCGATCGGCCGCTTTCCCCGCATCTTCAGGTCTACAAGTGGGGCCTGCATATGGCCCTGTCGATCCTGCACCGCGCCACCGGCATTGCGCTTGGTGTCGGGACATTGCTGATTGCCTGGTGGCTGATTGCCATCGCCAGCGGGCCCGACGCCTTCGAACAGGTCCACATTTGTCTGGGCAGCTGGATCGGCAAGCTTGTCCTGTTCGGGTTCACCTGGGCGCTGATGCTGCATCTGTGCAACGGCGTGCGCCATCTGGTGTGGGACACCGGTCACGGCTTCGAGCTTTCGACCGTGCGCATGAGCAACCAGCTGGTGGTCTGGGGCTCGGTGGTCCTTACGCTACTGCGTGGGCCATCGGCTACGGCCTGATTGGGGGATAGGATCATGAGCATGCGAACGCCTCTCGGCCGGGTGCGCGGCCTTGGATCGGCCAAAAACGGAACCCATCACTGGTGGATGCAGCGGGTCACCGCGGTGGCGCTGGTGCCGCTGGTGGTGTGGTTTGTCGCCTCGCTGGTGGGGCTTCTGGGGCCGACTATGAAACGGTGACGCTGTGGGTCGGTCAGCCAGGCGTTGCCGTGCTGCTGGTCCTTCTGCTTGCCGGGTTCTATCACCTTAAGCTCGGCCTTCAGGTGATTGTTGAAGACTATGTGCATGGTGAAGCCGCCAAGGTCGCGATCCAGCTGGCCATTACATTCGGCTGCCTTCTGGTCGGCGCGCTCAGCATTTTCTCCGTGCTCAAAATCGCATTTACAAGTTGAGGGTCCCCAGATGAGCGAAGCTTATCCGATCATCGATCATGCCTATGACGTCGTTGTCGTGGGCGCCGGCGGGTCCGGCCTGCGCGCGACCATGGGCATGGCCGAGGCGGGCCTCAAGACGGCCTACATCACCAAGGTGTTCCCGACCCGCTCGCCACACCGTGGCGGCGCAGGGCGGCATTGCCGCCTCGCTCGGCAACATGGGCGACGACCGCTGGCAATGGCACATGTACGACACCGTCAAGGGCTCCGACTGGCTCGGCGACCAGGACGCGATCGAATATATGTGCCGCGAGGCGCCGGCGGCGGTCTACGAGCTGGAACATTACGGCCTGCCGTTCTCGCGCACCGAAGAGGGCAAGATCTACCAGCGCGCCGTTCGGCGGCATGACCACCGAATTCGGCGAGGGCCCCCCGGCGCAGCGCACCTGCGCCGCGGCCGACCGCACCGGCCACGCCATGCTGCACACGCTTTACCGGCAGTCGCTTGAAGCACGACGCCGAGTTCTTCATCGAATATTTCGCCATCGACCTGATCATGGATGAGACGGCGAATGCCGCGGCGTGATGGCGCTGGAACTGGACGACGGCACATTCACCGCTTCAACGCCAAGATGGTGGTGCTGGCGACCGGCGGCTATGGCCGGGCGTATTTCTCCTGCACCTCGGCGCACACCTGCACCGGCGACGGCGGCGGCATGGTGCTGCGCGCCGGCCTGCCGCTTGCAGGACATGGAGTTCGTGCAGTTCCACCCCACCGGCGTCTACGGCGCCGGCGTGCTGATCACCGAGGGCGCGCGCGGCGAGGGCGGCTATCTGACCAACTCCGAGGGCGAGCGGTTCATGGAGCGCTATGCGCCCGCACGCCAAGGATCTGGCCTCGCGCGACGTGGTCAGCCGCGTCCATGACCATCGAGATCCGCGAGGGCCGCGGCGTCGGCCCGAACAAGGACCACATCTACCTGCATCTCGATCACCTCGACCCGACGATGCTGCGCTGAACGGCTGCCGGGCATCGCCGAGATCGGCGCAGGATCTTCGCCGGCGTCGACGTGACCAAGCAGCCGATCCCGGTGCTGCCGACCGTGCACTACAACATGGGCGGCATCCCGACCAACTACCACGGCGAGGTGGTGAACCCGAAGGACGGCGATCCCGACGCGTCGTGCCGGGCCTGATGGCGGTGGGCGAGGCGGCCTGCGTCTCGGTCCACGGCGCCAACCGGCTGGGCTCCAACTCGCTGCATCGACCTCGTGGTGTTCGGCCGCGCGGCCGCGACCGCGCGCCGGCAAGTGATCGGTCGGCGATGCGGCACGCCGCGACCGCTGCCGAAAGACTGCCGGCGACAAGGCGCTCGACCGGCTCGACAAGTTCCGCAACGCCAAGCGGCGGGCCGCCGACGGCGAAGATCCGCGCTCGAGATGCAGAGGATCATGCAGCCGACGCTGCCGTGTTCCGCACCGGCGACGTGCTCGACGAAGGCAAGGAGAAGATCGACGCGAGGTCTGACAAGCCATGGCCGATATCGAGCGTCACCGACCGCTCGCTGATCTGGAACTCCGACCTGATCGAGACGCTGGAGCTCGACAACCTGCTCGGCCAGGCCATGGTGACCATGTTCGGGCGCCGAAGCGCGCACGGAAAGCCGCGGCGCCCACGCGCGCGAGGATTTCCCCGACCGCGACGACGACAAGTGGATGAAGCACACGCTCGTCTGGGTCGCGAGGACGGCGACGGTCGAAGCTCGACTACCGGCCGGTGCACATGTACACGCTGACCGACGAGGTCGAGTACATCAAGCCGAAGGCGCGGGTTTACTAAGGTTCAGTGACGGAACAGAGACAACATGGCTGAGTTCACGACTTCCGGACAATTCCGGATCAGAAGGGCAAGCATTACCCGGCCAAGGGCGCCAAGAAGTCGCGCACGTTCCGATCTACCGCTGGAAGCCGGACGACGACGAGAATCCGCGCATCGACACCTACGAGGTGGACCTCGACGCGTGCGGCCCGATGGTTCTCGACGCGCTGATCAAGATCAAGAACGAGATCGACCCGACGCTGACCTTCCGCCGCTCCTGCCGCGAAGGCATGTGCGGTTCCTGCGCGATGAACATCGACGGCACCAACACGCTGGCCTGTACCACGCCGATCGAGGATGTCAAGGGCGAGTGCGAAGATAACCCGCTGCCGCAATGCCGGTGGTCAAGGATCTGGTGCCCGATCTGACCCAATTCTACGCCCAGTATGCCTCGATCAAGCCGTGGCTGCAGACCGAGACGCCGGCGCCGCGAGGGAGCGGCTGCAGTCGCCGGAAGACCGCAAGAAGCTCGACGGGCTTTACGAATGCATTCTGTGCGCCTGCTGCTCGACCAGTTGCCCGAGCTACTGGTGGAACGGGGACAGGTACCTGGGCCCGGCGATTCTGCTGCAGGCCTATCGCTGGATCGTCGACACCCGCGACGAGGACACCGGCGAGCGGCTCGACGACCTGGAGGACCCGTTCAAGCTGTACCGCTGCCACACCATCATGAACTGCACCCACACCTGCCCCAAGCGCCTCAACCCGGCCAAGGCGATCGCGGAAATCAAGAAGATGATGGTGGAGCGGCAGGGCTGACGCCCCCAAGGATCGCTTAGAGGAATTCCTTCATTTCCTCGATTTCCCGGATCACGTACCCCTTGCTAGCCGGGAAACGGCGTTCGGCCATGGCCTTGGCGTCCTCGAGCCTGGGCGCCAGGAGTTCCACGTAGTGAATGTCCGCCCACTCTTCGCCGACACCTTTGTGCCGTTCTCCAATAGCGATGCAGTTGCGGACTTCCTCGTTGTAGACCGCAGCTTCAAATTTCTTCAGATGTGCCATCGCATTGACCCTTGGTTTGATGACGCCTTCTTTTCCGAACTTTCTCAACGAGAAATAAAGAAAGCGTTAAGCTCGAAAAGCGCTTTCGCTTCTGGCCGTTAACCGGGCAGCCGGGGGCCGCCTCGACCGAAACCTGAATGTCAATTGGTCCTAGTGTGGTGGAACTGAAGTTCGCATCATGGAAGCTGCAATACCAGGAAGCGAACTTCAGTCTCCAAAACCACACTGGAAGCTAATAAATGGTTAGTGCCCGAATCCGAAGTTCGTCTCATAATTGCGGCCAGTTCTTTACGAACTTCGAATTGGGCACTAGAGGTCAACTTCGGTCTGCATTTTGTTCTTCCGCTCGCGAACAAGATCGTAAGGGTTCTCGGCTTTCCCGCGAACCTTGAGTTTATAGGCTATGTCGGTAAGGATTTGAGCACCGGTATAATATCGACCGCGACGTTCTCCATGCGGAATCAGGAGGGCCAAATCGGTTAGCTTCCTGAGGTCGCGGCTGGCTACTACGTCCGAAATCTGGTGTTCTTCGCGGTATATTCCGGCACGAATGCGATGTCCGACCGCCCCGTCCATCATAGCGCTGTAGGTGCGGTCTGGCAATTTATGGTCTGCCTGGAGCCTTTGTATTTCGCGATAAATGGCGGAATACCACTCGTTGCGCTTCACGATCGTGCGGGCTTGCTGGAAGTGAGCGCGCAAATTGAACTGTATCCAATGATGCGCGCCATTTTTCGGATTCCGTTGCCCTCTCCGGTTTCAGCCAGGATGTTGTAATATGGGAGCGTGTTCTTCCCCAGCCATTCTTCGATTGACGAAAAAACCGGGCTCACAATCCCCTCGCGCGAGAGAACCAGTGTTTGAAGGGCGCGGGCCATTCGTCCGTTCCCGTCCTTGAACGGGTGGATCATAGTCAGGTTCAAATGGGCCATCGCGGCCTTGACCATAACCGGACAATCAGTCCGTTCGTTCAGATACCCGACAGCTCATCTATAAGGCCGGGCACCATTTGAAAATCAGTTCCAGTATAAACGACCTCATTATTTCCTTCATTGACCACGCATATCTCTCCCGGTCTCCACCGTCCGGGAAGTTTAGCCAGCTAATGTTCAGCATCATAAAATGGAGGCTGCGCAGGAGCTGCGGGTGGAACTCAAAATGCTCGTCTTCTGATAACTGGAGGATATAGGTCATCGCGTTGCGGTAACCGATAATTTCCCGCCAGGTTTTTTCGTCGGTGTCCATTGGCTCTTCGCCTTCAACCGCCGCGATGGCGTCGTCCATCGTCGCGTTATACCCTTCAATTGTATTGGAGCCTTGGATAGCGCACGCCATCGCGTTACGCCTGATAAGTCCATTCCACCGCTGCGGATCATTTTGTATGTAGTGCCTTAACCTTTGCCTTTGCTCGTTAATAAGGCCGATTACCTCATGGTCATCATATTTAATACACGGGGGGCTGGTAGAGAGACATTATATAAAATCCTTATAACTTATATATAATTAATAATTGACTTTGTGTTGCGCGTCAATTATATAATGTGCATCAATTTGCTGCCCCGCACGATATGGAACGGATTGTAGATTTTGTAGACACCGGCGCCTCCAAGTCGCACCACGAAGTATCTACAAGAAAGCGAATTCAACCTGACCCACCACCGAAATTTCGGCTGGCTTGCTAACACTCTTGTGATATAAGTCGCCGCCAAGATAAATCAGATCCGTTTTGAACAGCCCTCTGATGCGCTTGCCGGCGATGGTCCCCTCGCCGCTTACGAGGCGTTGCGTGCGCGCGGTGACCTCAAGCCCGACGCGGCGCAGCAGGCGGTGGTGCGCCGCCTCGACCGCCTGCACTCGGATCTTGTGGCATGGCGACCTGAGGGCGGTGGCTTTCTCGACAAGCTCCTGGTCCGGAGCCGCAAGTCCGGCGCGCCGCCGCGGGGCCTTTACATGCATGGGGACGTGGGGCGCGGCAAGTCCATGCTGATGGACCTGTTTTTCGCCGGCGCGCTCGTTGAAGCCAAACGCCGGGTCCATTTTCACGCCTTCATGTTGGAATGCATCGCCGGATTCATGCCTGGCGGCAGATGTCTGTGGCGGAGCGGACAGGCGCGGGCAAGGGCGTGGGCGATGACCCGATCCGCCCTTGGCGCGCGATGTGGCCAAGGGGGCGCGGCTATTGTGCTTTGACGAATTTCAGGTGACCGACGTAGCCGACGCCATGATCCTCGCGCGGCTTTTTACCGCGCTCTGGGCTGAGGGCGTGGTCACGGTCGCCACCTCCAACCGGCCGCCGGAAGACCTTTACAAGGACGGGCTCAACCGCCAGTTTTTTCTGCCGTTTATCGACCTGGTGCGTGAGCATCTCGATGTGATCGCGCTCGACGGGCCCACCGACTACCGGCTTGAACGTCTGGGCGGCGCGCCCGATCTATTCACGCCCATATCGGACGCGGCGACGAAGGCGCTGTCCGAAACTTTCTACCGCATGACCGACCACGAGGTGGGTGACCGCGCTGCGGTTGGCCCCGACGAGCTCGATGTTCAGGGCCGCAAGCTGTTCGTGCCCATTGCGTCCCGCGGGGTAGCCGTTTTTTCGTTCAAGCGCCTGTGCTGCAACCCCCTAGGCGCGGCCGATTATCTGGCGATCGCCTGGGCCTATCACACGGTGATCATCGTCGGCATACCGAAAATGGGGCCTGAAATGCGGAACGAAGCTAGGCGCTTGGTGACCCTGATCGACGCGCTTTACGAAAACAACGTCAAGCTTCTCTGTTCCGCCGCCGCACCGCCTGAACATCTTTACGACGCGGGCGACGGATCGTTCGAATTTCACCGCACCGCGTCGCGCCTGAACGAGATGCAGTCCGCGGACTACCTCGCCCGCGGCCACGCGGTTGTGTGACGGTCAGTCGTTGCAATAGGCGGTGTAATCGACGCAATAGAGATCGCTGAACGACATCGCGATAAATTCGTCGACCGTGTCGCACAACAGCAGGGCATAGAGGTCGGGGTAGACATCGAGCCGGTTCGGTGCAAGAGGCAGCCAGCGGTCCGGGTCAGGTTGCCGGCGGTTGTAATAGGCCAGCATGACAAACCGAAACAGGTCCATGATTGCCCGGGAACCGCGATCACAGGGCATGATGACGATAAACCAGAACTGGATTTCGAAGACGGCGTCGAGGAAGTCTCTGACCGGCAGCAGGTTGGGGTCGGTGAGACGGTGGAACAAAGTCTCCATGCGGTCATAAAGTCTGACGTAATCTTCGTCCTCGATCAGCGCATTGAACAGAGTACCGTCCTTGACGTAACCACACGCGACTGACTTGCCATCAAGTTCGGGGGACAAGAGCCACGTTTTCACTTCTGTCCCGGCTTTTTCATAGAATTTGTTGAGGGAGACATCGTAGGGCGGGCCGTTGAGGTTCGTGCTCAGAAAATTGTTGTGGAGCCGCCGCTCGTTCCTGTCCGTTTCGCCGAAGTAGCCGAAATAGCGGCTACGTCCGAAGGACGATAATTCAGGCGATCTGTTCTTTGCCGTCCTGGCAATCAGGTGGCGGTGGAAGGCGAGATAGGTAACGAACCGTTCACAGGCGGTTTTGGTGCAGGTGTGGTACACGCGTTCCAGGTCCTCTCCGTCGACGATGGGGGGGCACCGAATTGCGAGATCAAGTGACTGGAGATAGGTGCGATAATGTCCCGGCATGCTCTGAAGATCGCTACTGCACGCTTCGAGAACGCCGGATATCGTTATGGCCACTTCCCCCATGCGGTCGGAGAGTTTCCAGTTGCGAGCCGCCGTAGCTGGCGAAAATCGCTTCCCGGTCGCCGCTACAGCGGGAGAGAAAACGCTCAACCGGCATGTAATCCTCAGTGAGGCCGGCAGACGGCAGGACGTCGATATAAGGACGGCCGGTTTCATAAGTATCGGGCTTCAGAAACAGCGAGTAGTCGTCATCTTCGATCATTTGGCGGAGTCTTTCGGTCAATCGCAATAGGCGGTGTAATTGACGCAGTAGATTTCGGTCATGGAAAGGTCGACGAAATCATCTTCTGTGCTGCAGCAGAAGAGCGCTTCGAGATCGGGGAAATAGTCCATGAGGGGCGGCGCGATGGGAGCAACGGCCGGCCGATGCCGTTGGCGCGATAATTGTAATAGGCGGTCATGATGAAGCGGAAAAAACTCATCACTGCCGCCGAACCCGATGAACGGCATCACGTGAATAAACCAGAACTGGATTCTGAAAACCTGGGACAGGAACTCGCCAGCCGGCAACAACTCCTCACCGAACAGGGTGAGAAACAAGGTGTTCATATACTGGTAGATGTCGCGGTAGTCGGCCCCGTCAACCTGAAGATTTACGAGGGTTTTCCAGTTGTCAACTTTTGCGAAGCAGATAGAACGCCCGCCGAAGGCCTTGTTTATCTTGAAGCTTTGGAGATTTTCAGGTTACGCGCCCTGTTCTTCTCCATTTGTATCTCGAAGTCTTCCTGCGACAGGCTGTTGTCGTTGACCTTTTTGTCGAAGCCCTTCCTCCTGCCGGCTTTCCACGAAAGCCTTGTATCCTCGAAAGCCGCGCCTGAGCGCGCCCGCTCAACAGAAGGTTGGTAGCGCGTCGGCATCAGCGGTGTGGAGAGGGGCCTTGGTTGATAAGTCGGGATCTCGATTGGCGCCGAAGTCGTCCCACTTGTCTTCCCGTGGGTTCGCGGCGGCGGCCAGCAGATGCCGATAATACCCGATGTAGGAGAAAAAAGTTTCCACTGGCGTATTGGTGAGGGTGTTGAGAACGCAATCTCTGATGTAACCGGCGTCCAACGGCGCGACGTCCTGTTCCTGCGTGTCACGAAGGTTTGCCCAGCATGGCTCGAACGCCGTTGTCAGGGTGCTCAGGTTGCCTTCTGTGTCGATCAGGACCTTCAGGAGCGTGAGACAGATGCTTTCGCATTGCTGGTTGAAGAGCGATTGGCGGTGGCCGTACAGGCTCTCCATGGGGTGAACCTGGTCCGAAATGCGCGCGCGAAACCGCTCATCCGGCTCAAATTGCTCTGTGAGCCCGGTAATATCTTCAGCGTTGGTGACAGTGAGGGCCAGAATCGAGAGATCCCAGCCCGACAGTAGCAGCAACGATCTTCGTTCGTCTTCGGGTTAGTCCGTCCTTAATTGCCCTGTCCTAGAGACGATTTTGGTACGTACGGCGTGACGGACGACAAAAAATGCCTGCCAAATGGAAAAAATCTCTCTAGGGTCAGTCTTGTATTATTTTTGGGTAAATCTTGCCCGCACCCTTTCTTTGCCTTTTTAGGTAAGAACGGGACCGGCGTGGCTTGCGACAGGAAGGCTTTTCGCGTTACACCGCGTCAGATAGTTTCAGAGAAATTCCAAAGTGCGCCAATCGGTTTTGAGTTTCCTGCCGGCTGGCCCTATCGACAACAACGCATCACCATCCTGGACAGGAGCTGAACCATCATGGCACGGAAGAAAATTGCGCTGATCGGCGGCGGGCAGATCGGCGGAACGCTGGCACACCTCGCAGGCCTCAAGGAAATGGGCGACATGGTGATCTTCGATATCGCCGAAGGTCTGCCTCAAGGCAAGGCGCTGGACCTGGCGCAGTCGGCTGCGGTCGACGGCTTCAACGCGACCTTAAGGGCACCCAGGACTATAAGGACATTGCTGGCGCCGACGTGGTGATCGTTACCGCAGGCGTGCCGCGCAAGCCCGGCATGAGCCGCGACGATCTTCTGGGCATCAATCTCAAGGTGATGAAGGCGGTGGGCGAAGGCATCCGCGACATGCGCCCAACGCGTTTGTCATCTGCATCACCAACCCCTTGGACGCCATGGTCTGGGCGCTGCCGCCAATTCTCCGGCCTGCCCCACAACAAGGTGGTGGGCATGGCGGGCGTGCTCGACGCTCCCGCTTCCCGCCATTTCCTCGCCAAGGAATTCGGCGTCTCCATCGAGGACGTCACGCCTTTTTCTCGGCGGCCATGGCGACTCCATGGTGCCGCTCGCGCGCTACTCGGCGGTAGCCGGTATCCCGGTGCCCGACCTGGTCAAAATGGGCCGGACGACCGAGGCTAAGCTCGATAGATCATACGGGCGCACCCGCGACGGCGGGGCGAGATCGTCGCTCCTCAAGACCGGCTCCGCCTTCTATGCGCCGGCGGCCTCCGCCATCGAAATGGCGGACGCCTACCTCAAGGACAAAAAGCGGGTGCTGCCCTGTGCCGCATTCCTTTCCGGCCAGTATGGCGTAAAGGACATGTATGTGGGCGTGCCGGTGATGCTCGGCGCGGGCGGGGTAGAGCGTGTGGTCGAGATCAAGCTCAACGCCATCGAGGGCCGCCAATTCCAGAAATCGGTCGATGCGGTAAAGGCCTGATGACCGCCTGCCAGAACATCGAACCGGCCCTTGGCGGCAAGCCTGCCGCCAAAGGCGTCCGCGGCCAAAGCGCCCGCCCGAAAGACAGCAACCCGAAAGACGGCTACCCGCAAGGCCCCCGCGCGCAAAACTGTGGCCCGTAAAGCGCCCGCCCGTAAAGCGCCCACGAAGAAGGCAGGCAACGGTTAGCCAAAACAACGGCGACCACAAGACGCCTGCGACCAAAACGGCTGCGGCCGCCAAACCGAAAACGCATGCCAAGCCCAGACCGACGGCGAAGTCAGCGGTAAAAGCGGCGGCCAAACCAGCCAAGCCTGCCAAGGCGGCGAAAAAGCCCAAGGGCAAGAAGGCCGCCAAGAAAAAAGCCGCCAGGAAGGGGAAAAAATAAATGAATATCCATGAGTACCAGGCCAAGGGCCTGCTGGCAGAAGTTCGGCGCGCCGGTCCTTAAGGGCGGCGTAGCCTATACCGCTGAGGAAGCGGTGGCCGCGGGCCAGGGAACTCGGCGGTCCGGTCTGGGTGGTAAAGGCCCAGATCCATGCCGGCGGGCGTGGCAAGGGCGGCGGCGTCAAGGTGGTCAAGTCCATCGAAGAGGTCAAGGAAAAGGCCGGCGCCATGATGGGCATGACCCTGGTTACTCATCAGACCGGCCCCGAAGGCAAAGAAGTCAAGCGCGTTTATATCGAGGACGGCTGCGCCATTGCCCGCGAGCTTTAGTTCGGCCTGCTGGTCGATCGGGGGCTCGAGGCCGCATCGCCATTATTGCGTCGTACCGAAGGCGGCATGGATATCGAGGAAGTGGCGGCCAAAACGCCGAGAAGATCGTCACCGTCGAGCATCGACCCGGCGACCGGCCTTCGGGCTTTCCATGCCCGCAAGGTACCTTACGGTCTCGGCCTCGAAGGCAAGGTGGCCTCAGGGCGCCGTCAAGGTGGTGCAGTCCTTTACAACGCGTTCACGACGCTTGATTGCAGTTTGCTCGAGATCAATCCGCTGGTGGTGACCGAGGACGGACGATGTGGTCCTCCTCGACGCCAAGATGAGTTTCGACGACAATGCGCTTTTCCGTCACAAGGACGTGCAGGAGCTGCGCGATCCTGACGAAGAGGATCCGATGGAGATCGAAGCCGCCAAGCACGAGCTCAACTATATCAAGCTCGACGGCAACATCGGCTGCATGGTCAACGGGGCCGGGCTGGCGATGGCGACGATGGATATCATCAAGCTGGCGGGCGGCTAGCCTGCCAACTTCCTTGATGTGGCGGCGGCGCGACCAAGGAACGGGTACCGAAGCCTTCAAGATCATCCTGTCCGACCACAACGTGAAGGCATTCTGATCAATATATTCGGCGGCATCATGCGTTGCGACGTCATCGCCGAACGGCGTGGTCGGCCGCGGCCCGGGAGGTTTCCCTGAACGTGCCGCTGGTGGTGCGCCTGAAGGCACCAACGTAGACATGGGCAAGAAAATCATGGCGGAGTCCGGCCTGTCCATCATCACCGCGGACGATCTGGAGGATGCCGCGCGAAAGAGTGTTAGAAGCCGTGAAGGAGGCTGCGTAATGTCCATATTCGTAGATAAAAATACCAAGGTTATCTCTCAGGGATTTACCGGCTCGCAGGGACCTTCCATTCCGAGCAGGCGCATCGATTACGGCACCAAGATGGTCGGCGGCGTCACCCCGGCAAGGGCGGCCAGAAGCACTCGACCTGCCGGTTTTCAACACGGTGGAGAGGCGGTTGCGAAGCAACCGGCGCCACGGCCTCGGTGATCTATGTGCCGCCGCCGTTTGCGGCCGACGCCATCTGGAGGCGATCGACGCGAGGATCGAACTGGTCGTCTGCATCACCGAAGGCATTCCGGTGCTGGACATGGTCCGGGTCAAGCGCGCGCTCGAGGCTCGAAAACCCGTCTGGTCGGTCCCAACTGCCCCGGCGTGATGACGCCGGGCGAATGCAAGATCGGCATCATGCCGGGCCATATTCACAAGCGGGCACGGTCGGCGTCGTCTCCCGCTCGGGGACGCTGACCTATGAAGCGGTGGCGCCAGCTACCACGGCCGGGCTCGGCCAGTCGCACTGCGTCGGCATCGGCGGCGATCCGGTCAACGGCACCAATTTCATCGACGTGCTGGAGATGTTCCTGCGCGATGACGAGACCGAATCGATCATCATGATCGGTGAAATCGGCGGATCGGCCGAAGAGGAGGCCGCCGAATTCCTGAAAGCGCCAGGGTCAAGAAGCCGGTGGTCGGTTTCGTTGGCCCGGACGCACCGCGCCTCCGGGCCGCGCATGGGTCATGCCGGCGCGATCGTTTCCGGCGGCCAGGGCGGCGCGGAAGACAAGATCGAAGCCATGAAAGCCGCCGGTATCCGCGTGGCGGATCGCCGGCTGCGCTGGGCACCACGCTTGGCGGACGTCTTAAAAGGTAAGAAGATGGCCGAGCCTGCCTAGCGGGCAGGCGGCGGGGTATCACAAGGATGCGGCTTCATTCCGCACGAATCATGGATGCAAAGGTTGACAACCTGGTGATCGCCGACGGCGTCAGCCCTGCATTTGTCGAGCAGATGTACAGCCGATATTCGGAAGAATCCCGGATCGGTCGACCCGAGCTGGCAGGAATCTTCAGCGATTGACCGGCGAGACCAAGGCCTGCTGGCCGGCCGCCTGCCCGAAACTCGGTACGGAGGCCACCCAGCGCCGCGCCGACTGGCGTGTGCCCTAAGACCCCGATATGGTGAAGGCTGGCGCCGGGCTACGTCTCGCCCAGGCCGATCTATCGGGCCACGCGCAAGGCGGTGGCGAGGACGAGGTCGCGGCGCCACGCTCGACTATCCGGGCGCTGATGCTGATCCGCGCCTACCGGGTGCGCGGCCATCTGCGGCGACGCTGGATCCGCTCGCGCTTGAGGAGAAGACCTATAACCCCGAGCTGGATCCCGGGACATACGGCTTCACGGACGCCGACATGGACCGGCCGATCTTTATCGATCAGTGCTGGGGCTCGAGACCGCGACCATGCGCGAGATTCTCGAGATCCTGCGGCGCACCTACTGCTCCACCGTGGGCGTCGAATACATGCATATCTTCCAGCCCGAGGAAAAAGCCTGGATTTAGGGCAGGATCGAGGGCCGGGAGAAGGAAATCCAGTTCACCATTGAGGGCAAGCGCGCCATCCTCCAGAAGCTGACCGAAGCGGAAGTGTTCGAGCAGTCTGGCGCGCAAGTATATCGGCACCAAGCGGTTCGGGCTCGACGGGGCCGAACTGTGGTTCCGGCGCTCGAATGCGTGATCAAGAATGGCGGCCACTCGGCGTTAAGGAGATCGTCCATGGCATGGCCCACCGCGGCCGGCTCAACGTGCTCGCGAACGTGCTGCCAAAGCCGTACAGGGTGATCTTCCACGAATTCCAGGGCGGCAGCGGCCAACCCCGACGATGTCGGCGGTCGGGCGACGTCAAGTATCACCTCGGCACCTCGGCCGACCGCGAGTTCGACGGTGATCAACGGTGCATATGCCTGGCCGCCAACCCAGCCACCTCGAGGCGGTGGACCCGGTGGTGCTCGGCAAGGCGCGGGCCACAGCTGATGATCGCGCGGCGATCTGAACGAGAAGACCGGTCCTGCCGGTGCTGATCCATGGCGATGCGGCCTTTGCCGGCCAGGGCATCGTCTGGGAATGCTCGGCTTCTCGGGCATCGAGGGCTACCCCACCGGCGGCATGCATCCATTTCATCATCAACAACCAGATCGGCTTCACCACCGCGCCCCAATTCTCGCGCACCTCGCCCTATCCGTCCGACGTCGCCAAGAGGCGTGCAGGCGCCGATCTTCCACGTCAACGGCGACGATCCGGAAGCCGTGACCTATCGTCATGCAAGATGGCGATCGAATACCGCCAGAAGTTCGACAAGGACGTCGTCATCGACATGTGGTGCTATCGCCGCTTCGGCCACAACGAAGGCGACGAGCCGAGCTTCACCCAGCCGCTGATGTATGAGCGGATCAGCAGCATCCGCAAGGTCAGCGAGATCTATGCCGCCGGCTGATCGCGGAAGGCGTGATCGACCGCAGGCCGAAGTGACGGGCAGTCCCATTCACCGCCCATCTCGAAGAGCGAGTTCGAGGCGCCGAAAAGCTACAAGCCCAACAAGGCGGACTGGTTCGCCGGCGCTGGAGCGGCTTCAACAAGCCGGTCGATCCCAAACAGCCGGCGCCAGTCCGGCATCGACCGGAAAGAGTTCAAGGACATCGGCCGCACGCTGACCACCGTCCGGACGGATCCGAATCCACAAGACGCTGCGCCGCGTGCTCGACGCCAAGCGCGAGATGTTCGAGAGCGGCGAGGGCTTCGACTGGGCGACGGCCGAGGCGCTCGCTTTCGGCCGCGCTTTCCGAAGGCTCAGCGTGCGCCTGTCCGGCCAGGATTCGGGCCGCGGCACCTTCAGCCAGCGCCACGCGGTCTGGGTCGACCAGAGACGACGAGCACAAATACGTCCCGCTGCGCCACCTGTCGCGCACGGCCGCTTCGAGGTCTATGACAGCCCGCTGTCCGAATATGGCGTGCTCGGCTTCGAATATGGCTATGCCATGGCCGATCCCAAGACGCTGGTACTGTGGGAAGCGCAGTTCGGCGATTTCGCCAATGGCGCGCAGATCATCATCGACCAGTATATCGCCGCCGGCGAAGCAAGTGGCTGCGCGCCAACGGCCTCGTGTGCTGCTGCCGCACGGCTACGAGGGCCAGGGGCCCCAGCACAGCTCGGCCCGGCTCGAACGCTTCCTGCAGCTGTGCGCGCAGGACAATATCCAGGTCTGCAACATGCACCACGCCGGCGAACTACTACCACGTGCTGCGCCGGCAGATGCACCGCCCGTTCCGCAAGCCGCTGATCATCATGACGCCAAAGTCGCTGCTGCGGCAAAGGGATTCGCGCTGGCGAAATGGGCCCGGGCGACGAATTCCATCGGCGAGGCGCCATTTCATGCGGACCTTCCGACACAATCGCCGGCCGACGAAAAGATCAGGCGGCTGGTGCTGTGCTCGCGGCAAGGTCGCTTATGACCTGATCGAGGCGCGCGACGAGGCGAGCTCGACGACGTCTCGATCGTCCGGCTCGAACAGCTCTATCCCTTCCCCGGCGAGCCGCTGCGCTCACGGCTCAAGCGCATGACCAAGCTCGAGGTGGTCTGGTGCCAGGAAGAGCCGCGGAACAACGGCGCGTGGTTCTTCGTCGCCGCGCAGATCGAGGAGGCGCTGGAGGAAGCGGCCGGAAGCGGACGCGGCCTATGCTATGGCCGGCGGGCAGGCGGCGCCTCGCCGGCAACGGCCTCGCCAGCCGCCACGCCGAGCAGCAGCAGGCGCTGGTCGAGCGGCGCTCGGGCTCGGCGAAGACGGAGCGGCCGCCGCGGCAATCTGCAAATCCTGAAGCCCGCAGAGAAACAGCCAGATCATGTCCAGTGAAATCAAAGTTCCTACACTCGGTGAATCGGTGTCCGAAGCGACGATCGGCGAGTGGCTCAAGCAGCGGGCGAGCCGTCGGCCTGGACGAGCCGATCGCCAGCCTCGAAACCGACAAGGTCTCGATCGAGGTGACGGCTCCCGTCGCCGGCGTGCTCGGCGAAAACTGGCAAGGAGCCGGGGACACAGTGCTGGTCGGCGCGGTCATCGCCAGCGATCGATGAGGGCGAGAGCGCGGCCGGGCGAAGCAAGCAGACAAGCCCGCGCCGAAGCGAGAGGCAAGGCCCGTGCGCGCCGAAGTCGGAATGCGCCGGCCGGCAAGGCGGCTACCGGCAACGTAATGCGTCGCCTGCCCGCCGTACGCCGGCCGTGCTCGACATGGGCGTCGATCCCTCACTGATCAAGGGCACCGGCAAGGACGGCGGCTGACCAAGGAGGACGTGCTCGCAGCGGCGAGGCAAGGGAAGCCGCGACGCGGCCGAGCCTCCCCGGCACCCCGCGAGCCGCCGCGCCCGCCCCCTCCGGCGACGCCGCGAGGAGACGCGTCAAGATGACGCGGGCTGCGCAGACCATCGCCCGGCGGCTGAAGGAGGCCCAGGACACCGCCGCCTGCTCACGACCTTCAACGAAGTCGACATGAGCGCGGTGATCGACGCGCGCAAGAAGGACAAGGACCTGTTCGGCAGCAAGCATGGCATCGCTCGGCTTCATGTCGCTTCTTCGTCAAGGCCTGCGTGCCAGGCGCTGCAAGGACGTGCCCGAGGTCAACGCCTAGATCGAGGGCGACGATATCGTCTATCACGACTACTGTCGACATCGGGGTCGCGGTCTGCGCGCCGAGCGGGCTGGTGGTGCCGGTGGTGCGCGACTGCGACGCAAATGGGCTTTGCCGAGATCGAGAAGGACATCGCCGATCTCGGCAAAGCGCGCGCGCGAGGGCAAGCTGACCCTCGACGACATGCAGGGCGGGACTTTCACCATCTCCAATGGCGGCGTGTTCGGCTCGCTGCTGTCGACCCCATCATCAACCCGCCGCAGAGCGGCCATGCTCGGCATGCACGCATCGAGGACCGGCCGGTGGCGGTGGACGGCGAGGTGGTGATCCGGCCGATGATGTACATCGCGCTGAGCTACGACCACCGGCTGATCGACGGCCGCGGGCGCGGTGACCTTCTTGGTGCGCATCAAGGAATGCATCGAAGACCCCGCACGCGTCTGCTGCTGGATCTTTAAAACAGACCCAAGGAAAACAACGAGCGATGACAGACTTACGACGTGCTCGTGATCGGCAGCTGGCCCCGGCGGCTATATGGCCGCCATCCGTGCGCGCAACTGGGAATGAAGGCCGCTTGCGTGGAATGGCCGCAACGGCAAACCGGCCTTGGCGGCACCTGCCTCAACGTCGGCTGCATTCCTTCCAAGGCCCTGCTCGATGCCTCGGAACTGTTCGAACACATCGAAAGCACGCGTCGGCCAGATCGGCATCAAGGTGCAGGGGGTGAGCTTGAACTCGCGGCCATGATGGCCCACAAGGACAAGGTGGTCGAAGACCAAGACCAACGGCGTGGCCTTCCTGTTCAAGAAGAACAAGGTCGACCCTTGGTCGGCTCCGGCCACATCAGCCGAGGCAAGGGTCGACGTGGACCGCCGGGAAGGCGAGAGACAAGCACGGTCGCGGCCAAGAACATCATGATCGCCACCGGTCCGGCGCCGGCGGCATGCCGGGCATCGAGATCGACGAAAAGCGGATCGTGTCCTCAACCGGCGCGCTGGGACTTCCCCGAAGGTGCCCGGGACATATGGTGGTGATCGGCGGCGGGTGTGATCGGGCTGGAACTGGGCTCGGTCTGGCGGCGGCTGGGTTCGAAGGTGACGGTACGTTGAATATCTCGATCGCTTCGCTGCCCGGCATGGACGGCGAGATTGCCAAGCAGTTCGAACGTGATCTTCAACAAGCAGGGCTTGGACATTCCGGCTGGCGACCAAGGTGACGGGCAGCGAGCGACACGGCAAAACCGGCCACGCTGACGGTATGAACCGGCGGCAGGCGGCGAGGCAAAGGAGATCGAAATGCGATTATGAGCTGGTCGTCGGTCGGGCCGCAAACCCTATACCGAGGGCCTCGGCCTGGAGGCGGCGGTGTCGAAGCTCGATGACCGGGGCCGCATTGAGGTCGATGGCCATTTCCATACCAAGTGCGCCGGCATTTATGCCATCGGCGACGTAATCGGCGGGCCAATGCTGGCGCACAAGGCGGCTAGAAGAAGGCGTCGCGGTGGCCGAGCAGCATCGCAGGAAAGCCCGCATCGTGAACTACAACCACGTACCCGGGGTTGTCTATACCTTCGCCGGAAGTTGCCTGGGTGGCGGCCAAACCGAACAGCAGTTGCACGCGGCGGGCTTGCCTACCAGGTCAGGCAGATTCCCGTTGATGGCCAGTGGCGCGCCAAGGCCATGGCGAGACCAAGGGCTTGGTCAAGATTCATGGCCGACGCCGCGACCGATGGAGTGCTGGGCGTGCACATCATTCTCGCCGCCATGCCCCGAACGATGATTGCCGAAGCGGTGCTGGCAATGGAATTCGGCGCCACGCCGAAGACATCGCTCTGACCTTCCATGCTCACCCGACCGAGATGGAAGCGGTACGCGGGAGAGCCGGCGCTGGCGCTCGGTGACGGGGCCATCCACGTCTGAACAGGGCATCAAGGGGGGACCATGAGCGAGGTGCGCATTCTGGGCCGTGACGAGGTCCGGAGCCTGCTGACCATGAAAGACTGTATCGAGGTCATGGACAAGGTATTGCGCACCGCGTCGCGTCGCGACCTGATGAATCCGCTGAGAAGTGCCTCTTCTACCCACTAAAACGCCGGGATTCCTGGGTTACATGCCGGCCTGGCTCGGTGAGCCCAACCTGTTCGGAGCCAAACTTGTATCTGTCTTTTTAGGAAACCACAGCCTCGGTCTTTCCTCCCATCAGGGCATTGTGATCATTTTCGAGTACCGAAACCGGCCAGCCGGTGGCGATTCTGGAGGGCATGACGCTGTCAACCACTGCTTGCATCCGCACCGCGGCGGCGAGCGGGGCGGCGGGACCCTGCGCGTCTTGCCGGCGGACGACGCTTCCACGCTCACCGTTCTGGGCTATGGCGCAACAGGCGCGCGAACATGTGGCGGCCATGGCGGCTGTGCGCCCGATCAGGCGGGTGATCGTCTGGGGCCGGTCGTACGAGAAAGGCTAAAGCCTTTGCCGAGGCCAGAACGGGGCCGAGCACCTGACGCCAGATTCGACGCGGCCGAGACCATAGAGGCGGCGGTGGCGCCTGCCGATACCGTCACCCGCACGACGACGGCGGCCAGGGAACCGATTCTCAAAGGCGCCTGGGTCAAACCCGGCACCGATGCGAATGCGGTTGGCGCCTCCCAGCCTAACGTGGCGGAGGTCGACAGCGATCTGGTGGCCAAATCGCGCTATTATGTGGACTTTATCCCGTCAGCCGAGGCCGAGAAGCGGCCCGAGCACCGCACCGCGCTTGCCGAAGGGGCTGATCCCACGGAAGACCATATTCTTGGCGAGGTCGGCGCGGTCCTCGACGGCACAGCGCCCGGCCGGCAGTCGGCGGACGACATCACGTTGTACGAATCGCTCGGCTTCGCGGCGGAAGACCTGGCGACCGCCAGCTTCGTCCTCGACCGGGCAAGGGAACAGAATGTCGGCGTCGCGGGTCGAAGTGCCAGGCGGCCCTCAGTGTCGTCACCCCGGACTTGATCCGGGTGCATTTTCTCAAGCGCTATGGCGGTATCCCGGCTCGCACTGTGCTTGGCCGGGATGACGATTCTGCACGGCGAGCACACGCTCACACCGCTTTCGCTTTTTTGACCTCGTCGAACGCGGCCAGCGCGCGGGCGCGGGCCGCTTTGTGGTCGACAATCGGCTGCGGGGTAGGTGGTGCCAAGGCGCTACGCCGGCCGCGGTCAACACGCCCTCAGCCGGGGCGTTCCAGGGCTGGTGAATCCATTTGTCCGGCAGGGCGGCGAGTTCCGGCACCCAGCGGCGAACATAGTCGCCCTCGGGGTCGAAGCGCTCGCCCTGGGGACCGGGTTGAAGATGCGGAAATAGGGCGCGGCGTCGGCGCCGCAGCCGGCGACCCATTGCCAGCCCGAGGGCGTTGTTGGCCAGGTCGGCGTCCACCAGCGTGTCCCAGAACCAGCGCGCGCCCTGCCTGCCAGGCGAGCAGCAGGTGCTTGACCAGGAACGAGGCGACGACCATGCGCACGCGGTTGTGCATCCAGCCGGTGTGCCACAGCTCGCGCATGCCGGCATCGACGAGCGGGATAGCCGGTGCGCCCGCGCTGCCAGCGCGCGAGCGCCGCCTCGTCGTCGCGCCAGGGAAAGGCGTCGAAGCGGGGGTTGAAATTGTCGGTCGGCGTCCCGGGAAAGTGATACAGCAGGTGATGGGCGAACTCGCGCCAGCCCAGTTCCCTGAGATAAGCCCATCCTGCAGCCGGGGAAATGTCTCGCGCCGCCTCCATGGCGGTCTGCACGCCGATGCCATATCTGGCGCGCGCTGATCTCGCCCCAGTGGGAAGGTGCAGGCGAGAGCCGCTGATGTGCCCTTCTTACCCCCGCCCGGACGGTCACGGTGGGGGCGTTTTGTATGCCCCGGGCGGCGTCCATGAGAAAGCGGTCCAGGCGTTCGGGATGCGGGGGTGCTTGCACCGGGCGTCCATTCGCTTCGCAGCCCCCCTCCCCCTGCCCAATCGGGGCGGGAGGGCCGGAGCGACCAGGCAGACACGTGGATCCCCTGCCAGGCCTCTGGGGGTTGGGGGGAGTGTCGGGGGTGCCGGCAGGAGCGCCGCCTGATCAACCTTGGTGGGAGATCGCCTTCCAGAAAGCCGTGAAAACGCGATAGGGGGTGCCCGATCCGGTCATAATGCTATCGGGTTCGCCCAAAAGGCTGGCGTTGAATGTTTTGACCGCGACGTCGCGTGCCCCGAGGTCGCGTTCAATCATACGGTCGCGCTGACGCGCCAAGGGCTCGTACACTCGGGTCCAGAAAACCGCGGTGGCGCCGGTCTTTGCGATCAGGTCATCAAGGATCCCGGCTGATTGTCCCGTGGCGCAGCAATAGTTGGGAGCCGCGGTGCTTCGAAGTTGCGGGCCAGTGCCTCCAGGCTGCCATGGAGCCACCACCGGCTCGCCGCGCCTGCTGGCGACCACGGGCCCTGCGCCGTCGAGGATAAAGACCGGCAGAACGGTGCGCGCGCCTGCTTCGCAGCTGCACTCAGCGCCGCATTATCCGCAAGCCGCAAATCCCCGGCGTAGCCGGAGACGATGATGCAATCGGTGTCGTGTCATTACTCAATTCGGCTTGTGTAGAATTATACGGGGGCAGGTGGTGACCGGATCAGAATTATCGCGCTTTGGGGTGGGCTTTCTCGTAAAACGGCCTTGTGAGAGCTTCCGAGGTCTCAACCTCGGTATAGGTCTGGGTGGTGGAGCCGGCTGGCATGGCCGAGAAGTCCCTGAATGCTGCGCAGGTCGCCGCCGCCTTTCAGAAGGTGGGTCGCAAAACTGTTGACGCAGCGCATGGGGCGTCGCCGACCGGCGGCAGGCCAAGCGCTGCGCGTACCCGGCGCACTGCCTTCTGGACGATGGCGCTGGGGTCGAGCCGCTTGCCGGCGCAACGCCCTATGAAACAGGGGCCCGTCCTTGGCGAGCGCAAAGGGGCAGGCCGCGACATAGGCCTCAATCTCGGCGTCATGCACCACGGGCAACACGGGCACAACGCGCTCCTTGTTGCCCTCGCCGAGGATGCGGAGCACTCCGGTCCCGGATCACACTGCCCGATCGAGGCCCAGCGCTTCGGAAATCCGGAGGCCGCAACCGTGAAGGAGCAACAGCACGGCCGGTATCGCGCAGGCCGACCCAGGGCCTCGAGCGCGTCGTCGCCGACGAGCTGTCCACGAAAGCCCGCCCGCCGCCGCTTCGTCGAGCGGCCGGGGCAGCTCGGCGGTGGCAGGCGCGGCGTGCGCACCGCGGCGAGAGGCCGCGGTGTCGCGCACCAGGTCCCTCCGGGCGGGGTCGAGGTAGACGGAAGAAGCTCTTGAGCGCCTGGCAGAGGCGGGCGCGGGCCATGGGACCGGGCCTGCAGGCCCTCTCCCCGCTCGTTTCGGCGAGATAGGCGCCGAAAAGCTCGGCGAACTCTCCACTCCTTGAGCGCGCGGGTGTCCACAAGCGCCGCCAAGGTGGCCACTGAGAAAGGTAAAAAACCGCCCGAGCTCTGCGGTATAGGCCTCGAAGGTATGCGGCGACACCCGGCGTTCGCCCGCAAGGTAGGTGGCCCAATCGGGGAAAGAAGCGGGCAGCGTCGGCTCGAGCGCCGGATGGCGCAGGTCTTGCGGGTCTATTTCAGCTCGCCGAGCCACCGGTCGAGACCGCGTCTGCGCGACCTTGGCCAGGAAGCGCACCAGTTCGGTGCCCTGGCCGGGCGCGAACGTGTCCGGGTCGCGGGACCCGAGCGCCAGGAGCGCAGACGGGCTCGTGCGGCCTGCTTCGATACGGACAAGGGCTTCCGCCCGAATCAGCGAGGCCCGCCGGACCAAACAGGTCGGAGGCCGGGTCAAGCCCGCCCCGCAACAGCACGGCGTCGCCCTGGCCCATCGCCGCGTCGATGGTGCCGGGGGCCAGCAAGCGGAAGGTCTGATGCGCCTGACGGAAATGGGTGAGCGGCGTTTCAAGCGCCAGCACGACCGCATCGAGGCCCAGCATATCGACCAGTCGCCGGTTACGGTGTAAACGAAATGTTCGAAGTGGAGCGGTTCCAGGCCGCGAGCGCGGGCGTATGAACCTGGTGCTGGCTCACCAGGTTCGACCGCGAGGCGGATCAGGCTGTCGCGTACGCTGTCCGCCCGATTGAGGTCGGCCTGCAAATGACTTACCATAAAATTCTGGAAGTCGACCACGTTGCCGCCGGTCTGATATTTCGGCGGTGTCAGTGCCCGTAAAAGATCGGAATTTTCGACCAGAAAACTCGGATTGGCGGCGAGATAGGCGCGCACCTCATCGCGAGTGAGCTGTTTCTGTTGGGCTGGCTGTTCAGACCTGCACTCTGATACTCCTTCGCTATCCCAACCGCGTCCGTTTTACCGCGCCCGGACTTAAAATTGGCTTAACCCCGGGGCTTTTTGGGGGGGGGGGGGGGGGGGGGGGGGGGGGGGGGGGGGGGGGGGGGGGGGGGGGGGGGGGGGGGGGGGGGGGGGGGGGGGGGGGGGGGGGGGGGGGGGGGGGGGGGGGGGGGAAAAAAAAAAAGGGGGGAAAAAAAAAAATACCATTTTAACCCACAATGTTCTGGCCCGTCTTCTTCCAATCGGCGAGGAAGGCGGCAAGCCCCTTATCGGTCAGCGGGTGGTTAAAGAGTTTGCCTCAGCACATCGGGCGGAAATGGTGCACACGTCCGCGCCGATGGTGGCCGCCTGCAACCACATGGCAGGCGGATTGCGCACGCTGGCGACCAGAATCTCGGTATTCGAAATCGTAATTGTCGTAAAGATGACGCGAATATCCTCGATCAACTTCATGCCGTCGTGTCCGACGTCGTCAAGCCGGCCGATAAACGGGTAGATGAACGTCGCCCCCGCCTTGGCGGCGAGAAGCGCCTGGGCGGGCGAGAAGCAGAGTGTCACGTTGACCGTTGCCCCGCCCTTGGGGGTGAGGGTCCGGCAGGCTTTGAGGCCGTCGCGCGTCAGCGGCACCTTGATGGCGATATTGCTCCGCCACTTTGCGTCAGCCGTTCGGCTTCGGTGGATCATGCCGTCGTATTCGGTGGCCGTTACCTCGGCGCTTACCGGACCGTCCACGGTGTTGCAGATATCCTTCAGGACCTCGAAGAAATCCCCGGCCGGTCTTGGAGATCAGCGACGGGTTGGTGGTCACGCCGTCCAGCAAGGCCGGTGGCGGCCAGGTCGCGAATGGCGTCGATGTCGGCGGTGTCCACGAAGAATTTCATGAAACGGAACTCCCTCTGATTTCCTTGGCGGATCAGTGCCCAGGTAGCCCAATTCGCCACCGGTTTGGCAAGGCCCAACTGGACAGACACCGAGTCAGGCGAGACGATTGAGTGGACGGCGCGATGGCCTATAGTGACCCCGAACGATCCGTTGAGGGCGAACGTTGGCCGAACGAAAAACCACAAATGTCGAAGGCGCTGAGCCGCGGCTCCAGGTGCTGCTGCCCTTGCCATTCGACGCGCCCCTCGATTATCTGCCCGGCGGCCTGATGCTCGGGCCCGGCGACATTGTGCGTGTGCCCCTGGGGGGCAGGGAGGTGACTGGTGTGGTATGGGAAAGGCTCGCCCGCAGGCCAAACCGGTGCCGGCATCCCGCCTGAAACGGTTATCGCAAAGGCCGATGCGCCGGCGCTAAGCGATCGGATGCGACGGTTCGTCGACTGGGTCGCAGCCTACACCATGACCCCGCCCGGCTCGGTCTTGCGCATGGTTCTGAACACGCCGGCGGCCCTTGAGCCCGCGCCTGCCAAGCAGATGTATGTCAAGGGCGGGCCGGAGCCTGAGCGCATGACGCCGGGGCGGGCACAGGTGCTCAAGCGTCCTCCTTGACAGGAAACCCCGCGGCGTGCGGGAAATTGCCCAAGTCGCCATGGTCGGCGAAGGCGTGGTGCGCGGGCTGGTTGACGCCGGCACACTGTTGCCGGTCACCGTGTCCGCCGATGCGCCGTTCGATGCGCCGGACCCCGGAATTGTCGGGCCCATCCTCTGTCAGCGGCTCAAGGCTGTGGCGGCAGAGGCCCTGACGAAGGCGGTGCGGCGCCCGTGCTTCTGCCCCCATTCTGCTGGAGGGCGTCACCGGCTCAGGCAAAACCGAGGTTTATTTCGAGGCCATCGCCGCCGCGCTCGAGGACAGGCCGCCCAGGTCCTGGTCCTGTTGCCCGAGATTGCGCTGACCAGCCAGTGGCTTGATCGATTCGAGGCCCGCTTCGGCGCCCGCCCGTCGGTCTGGCATTCCGACTTGACCCAGGCCGAACGCCGGCGGGCCTGGCGGTCAGTCTCGCGGGGCGAGGCGCGCGTTGTGGTCGGCGCCCGGTCCGCCCTGTTTTTGCCGTTCGGGACCTTCGCCTGATCATCGTCGACGAAGAGCACGACCCCTCGTTCAAGCAGGAGGACGGCGTGATCTATCAGGCCCGCGACATGGCCGTTGTCCGCGCGCGGATCGCTGACGCGCCTGTCGTGCTGGCGTCGGCCACGCCGTCGCTGGAGACGCTTTATAATGTTGAGGCCGGGCGCTATGAGCGCCTTCACCTGCCCGACCGCCACGGCGAGGCCGAACTGCCTCAAATCATCGCCATCGACATGCGCCGCTTATCCCCGCCGCCGGGGCATTTTCTGTCCCCGGCCATGGCCGACGCGCTGGGGCGCACCTTCGGGGCCGGCGAACAGGCGCTCCTGTTCCTTAACCGCCGCGGCTATGCGCCGCTCACATTGTGCCGGGCCTGCGGCCACCGCTTCGAATGTCCCAACTGTTCGGCCTGGCTGGTGGAGCATCGCTACCAGGGCCGGCTGATGTGCCATCATTGCGGGCTCGGAACCGCCGATACCGGCCGAATGCCCGGCCTGCGGCGCAGAGGGACGACTGGTGGCCTGCGGGCCGGGTGTGGAACGGATTGCCGAGGAAATGGCCGATATGTTCCCGGACCGCGGCTGCTGGTGCTATCGAGCGATATGGCGCAAAGCCCGGCGCGTCTTGCCGCGGCCATCGCGTCGGTCACCGCTCACGAGGTCGATTGCGTGATCGGCACCCAGATGGTGACCAAGGGTTACCACTTCCCCAAACTGACGCTAGTGGGCGTGATCGACGCCGACCTTGGGCTTGCCGGCGGCGACCTGCGCGCGGCGGAGAGGACCTACCAGCAACTCTCTCAGGTGGCGGGGCGCGCCGGGCGCGAAGCGCTTCGCGGCCAGGTGCTCCTCCAGACCTACATGCCCGAGCATCCGGTGATGGCGGCGCTGATTTCAGGGGAGCGGGACGCGTTTCTCGCCGCCGAGATGGCGGCGCGCAAGGCCCAGGGCATGCCGCCCTATGGCCGGCTTGCGGCGATTATCCTGTCGGGTGAGGACGGGCAGGCGGTGGCCCGCATGGCGCGCCGGCTGGGCCGCACCGCGCCGCGCGGCGACGGGGTGGTGGTGCTTGGGCCGGTGACCGCGCCGATGGCGCTGATTTGCGGGCGCCACCGCTGGCGGCTCCTGATGAAAGCGCGGCGCGCGGTGCCGGTCCAGAGGGAGGTCCGGGCCTGGCTTCGCGCGCGCCGGGGGTGAAGGGGGGTCAGGGTCACCGTCGACATCGACCCCTACAGTTTTGTCTAAACCTCGTCGTAGGATGTATCGTCGGAGGAGAAGATTTAAACTGTTCGATATCGTCGGAGCTCTCCTCGTCGCGGCAGGATAGAAGAAGTCGTAAACTGTGTTGAAAAGCCCGTTGAGGATCGGTTCGACCACCAGAACGCCAATCCCGTATGTCAGCGAAATTCCGAGTTCCCGGAACAAAAACGTCAGCGAGCCGCCGGCGCAATAGTCATTCAGGAACTCGTTGACGTCGGTCACATTATTGCCCTGGGTGGCGTTGATGAAGTCTTCCCGTCCCCCGATACAGAAGGTGGCGAGTTCAGTGCCGCCATAGGCGACAAGCGCGATAGTGCTGAGATTGACGGCCAGAAACCGGTTAAACACATTGCGCAACGTACCGAACCGGTGGCTGCGGTTATCATCAAAAGGGTTGGGGTTCGGGCTGTAAGCGGTCGGAAAAGCCTCGTAAGGGCCCGCGTAAAATGCCCCTTCCGGGTTGACCACAATCGAGCCGCCCATGCATTCGCGGGTTAGCATGGCTGAGCCCGCTGCCAATGGGACCAATCGCGAGTGCGGACGGAACGCCGACGGCCTGTTGCGTGCCGAATGACTCGTCTCCCAGCAAACTCAGCACGCCTCCGCTTACAGCGGAACTCACGATCCAGGAAATCGGCAGGAAGGCATACTGGTTCAGAGCGTTGAAAAGCGTCTGTTTGTCCTCTGGTACGGTGTCTTGCGGCGGCTTGATCAGGCTGGTGAACAGGATGCGGGCATTTTCGTAACTGAGCGCGGCATAGGAGCCGAACAGCAATGTTCCAACCAAAGGGTTGAGCCGGTAAAGCGGATGATCAAACCATTGGCGAGCAAGGCCACCGCCATAGGACGCCATGTAAATCAGGGTTTCCGCGCCGAGCGACTTCCAGAACGCGCCACATTTAGCCGCGTACGAAAGGCTTTCCTCGTCTTCCAGCCCGGATGCGTTCATGAGAAACTGGACCGTCTCCTCCGGGTCGTCCGAGACGCCAAAAAGGGAGAGCGTGCTGTCGCCGATCATTTTGTTTGTGAGGTCTTCGGACGAAGAACTGCCGGTGTCGTCCGAACCGGACAGAATGGCCTGGATATTTTGGGATTCCGTGAGGACCATGTCTCCCGAGGTTCTGATCGCCGGGCGTCCGGATCGGAACGATCAGTATGTGTTCTTCGTCTCTGTTTTCCCCGGTCGGACTATCATCTTCTTCAATCATGCTGTCGCTCCAGAAGTAAGGCCCCTCTGGATGACGGGCGAGAGGCCAGATCGTGATCGGCAGGGGTATGGAAGGGGGCGTATCGGCGCGGATATCGCCCCCTGCCGTTTTGGCTAGACGTTGTCGAAGGAGCCCTCCTCGAAGCGTCCCTCATCATCCGATGACGATTTGTCCTGGCGCGGATAGAAGCAGTCATAAACCATGTTGAAAAGCCCGGTGAGGATCGGTTCGACCACCAGCACGCCGATGCCATAGCAAAGCGAGAAGCCGAGTTCCCGAAAGGCGTAGGTGAACTGGCCGCCGGCGCAATACTCGTTCAGGAGGTCGTTGACATCCGTCGTGTTGTCGAACTGTGTGGCGTTGAGGAACTCGTCGCGCCCGCCGATGCAGTAGGTTGCAAGTTGGGTGCCACCATAGGCAAAGGCCGTAATCGTGCCGAGGTTCACCGACAGGAACCGCAGGAACACGTCGCGCAACATGCCATAACGGCGGCTGCGGTTGTCGTCTAGTGGATTGGGCTCGGAGCTGTAGACGGTCCTGAAAGCGGTCGGGACATCCTTGAACTTGGTGTAGTCGGGGTCGATATCGATGGAACCACCCATGCATTCGCGGGTCATCGCCCCGAGCCCTCCCATGACCGGACCGATCATCAGGGATGTCGGCACGCCGACCGCTTGCTGGGTACCGAAACTTGCGTCGCCAAGCAGGCTTAGCGTCGTCCCGCTGATTGCCGAGCCGACAATCCAGGATATGGGGAGGAAGGCGTATTTGCTGATCGCCCGAAAGGTTTCTTCCTTGCCTTCGGGCAGATCGTCCCTGGGCGGTTTGATCAGGCTGGTGAACAGCACGCGGGCATTGTGATAGCTGATCGACGAGTAGGAGCCGAACAGAAGCGTTCCCAAGAGCGGATTGAGCCCGGCAAACCGGATGATCAGGCCGTTGGCCAGAAGGCCGCCGCCGTAGGAGGACATATAAATGAGGGTCTCCACGCCGAGCGATGTCCAGAACGCGCCGCATTTGGCGGCGCAGGTAATGGCCTCGTCGGAAATACCCGACGAGGATTTGATATGACTGGCGGTCTCTTCATAGCTGCTGGACACGGTGTAAAATGAGAGTGTGCCCTGGGCAAGCTGATCCTTGATTGGTTCTTCATATCCCGAAGATGTGGTTTCGACGTCTTCACCGGAGAGGATCGAGCGGATAATGCTCGATTCATCCGCAACCATTTCTTCCGAGCTGCTTTGGTGCGGGATCTTGACGGGTATGATTACGACACCCTCGATGGTCCCGCTTTCGGTGGTTTGACTATCTTCCTCATACATGATGGTTCTCTCTCTTTGATAGGAGTGGCTCTGCGGAACGCGTCAAACGTCGCTCGACTCCGAATTAAAAACCTCCTCGATTTGCGGGTTTTCTTCGTCCGTGGAGGATTCTTCCTGTCGCGGATAGAAGCAGTCGTAGACCATGTTGAACAGGCCGCCGAGTATGGGCTCTACCACCAGGACGCCAAGACCGTAGGTAAAGGCGATTCCGAGTTCGCGGATCATGAATGTTAGCTGACCGCCCGCGCAGTAATCATTCAGCGCCTCGTTGATGTCGGTGACGTTGCCATACTCCGTGGCATTCAGGAACTCGTCCTGGCCGCCGATGCAGAAGGTGCTGAGCATGTTGCCGCCGTAGGCAAAGAGGGTGAGTGTTCCGAGATTCATTGTCAGGAACCGGAGGAACACGTCTCTGAGCGTGCCGTAACGGTAGCTGCGGTTGGCATCCAACTGGTTTGGTTCCAAACTGTAAGCGGTCCTGAACGCCGTTGCCGGGTCCTTGAACTTGGTATAGTCCGGGTTGATTTCGATCGACCCGCCCATGCATGCGCGTGCTCCTGTTTTGAGTGCGCTGCCGATCGGCCCGACCAGAAGGGATGACGGCACGCTCACTGCCTGCTGCGTGCCGAAGGATTGGTCGCCCAGGATACTTAGGATGCTTCCTGCAGCTGCCGCTCTGAAAATCCAGGACACTGGCAGGAAGGCATATTTATTCATCAGCGTGAACGCGGTCTGCTTGTCCTTGGGGATATCGTCTTTGGCCGGTTTGATCAGGCTGGTGAACAGAATTTGTGCGTTGTGGTAGCTGACGGCCGCGTAGGACCCGAACAGCAACAAGCCGAGACGAGAGTCGAGCCCGGCGAAGCGAATGATCAGTCCGTTGGCAAGGAGCCCGCCACCATAGCTCGACATGTAGATCAGGGTCTCGGCGCCGACCGATTTCCAGAATGCGCCGCACTTGGCAGCATATTCGAGGGATTTCGTCGCTCTCGACATCCGATAATTCTGAAATGGTGGAAACAGTTTCCTCGGGGTCGTCGGAGACGCTGTGAAACGAGAGTGTGCTTCGGGCAAGCTGGTCTTCAATAGACTCGCCGGTGCCGGACGAGCTTGTATCGACCTCTTCGCCAGACAGGATCGAGCGGATGACACTGGACTCGTCCAGCACCGATTGTTCGGAACTGCTGTTGCCGGGGATCTTGATCGGGATGATCAGGATATGGTCGCTGTTGCCGCCGCTTTCACTTGTCGATTTGATGTCTTCTTCGATCATTGTTGGCTCCTTTGGAGGGGGTTGTAATATCTTCAAAACGGCCCGGAATAGAAAACGTGACGAAACTGTTTGGGCAGGCGGGGGATGCCCGGCGCGGCGTCCGTCGCAGGCGTTTGCTGCTTGATCAGGCTGGTGAAGAGGATGCGGGCATTTTCTTAACCGAGCGCCGCATTTGGCAGCACGCGAGAGACTTTCGTTGTCCTCGACGACAGATCGTGATCGGCCGCGGCTTGGAAAGGGGGCATGTCGGCGCGGATTTCGCCCCCTGCCGTTTTATCTAAACGTCTTCGTCGAAAACCTCCTCGATCCGCGGGTTTTCTTCGTCCGTGGAGGATTCATCATCGCGCGGGTAGAGGCAATCGTAGACCATATTGAAGAGCTTGCAGAGAGCAGGCTCCACCACCAGCACGCCGACGCCATAGCAAACCGCGAATCCAAGTTCCCGAAAGGCATAGGTTAGCGGGCCGCCGAAGCAATACTCGTTCAGGGCTTCATTCACGTCCATAGTGGTGTTGCCCTGAGTGGCGTTGAGGAACTGATCCTGCCCGCCGATGCAAAATGTAGAAAGGCTGGGGAAGTTAAGGGCGAAGGCTGCAATCGGGGCGATATTTCCTGAGAGGAAGCGCAGGAACACGTCGCGCAGCATGCCAAAGCGGCGGCTGCGGTTGTCGTCCAGCGGATTGGGTTCCAAACCATAGACGGTCTTGAATGCTTTTTTCGGATTCTTGTACTTGCTGTAGTCGGGGTGGAGATCGACTGTACCGCCCTGGCATTCGCGGACCAGCGTTCCAACCCCGGCCACGAATGGCCCGATCATTAGCGTTGTCGGTAGGCCGACCATTTGTTGGGTGGCGAAGCTGTCGTCGCGCAGAATGGTCAACGCCGTCCCGCTGCATATCGCGCCGAAAACCCAGGATACCGGGAGGATGGCGTATTTGTTGATCAACAGGTTGGAGGTTTCCTTATCTTCGGGAAGATCGTCCTGGGGTGGTTTGATCAGGCTGGTGAACAGCACGCGGGCATTGAGGTAGCTGACCGCCGCGAAGTTGTCGGACAGGAGCGTGCTCACAAACGGATTGGCTCCGGTGAACCGGATGATCAGGCCATTGGCCAGCAATGCGGTGCCGTAGCTGACCATATACATCGCCGTTTCGGCGCCCAGCGAATGCCAGAAGGCACCGCACTTTGCGGCGCAGGTGATGGCCTCATCAGAGATACCGCTGGATTCGATCACGCTGATAGTCTCTTCGGGATCGCCGGATACGCTGTGAAATGAGAGCACGGCATCGCCCAGTCGTTCGTCCGAGTATTGACCATAGCTCGAAGAGTATTGATCATGGCTTGACGAAGACGTGTCGACGCTCCGCCCGCTCAAGATGTTTTGGATCACTTCGGAGTCGTCAGAGACCGCTTGTTCCAGGCCTCCGTCGTTTAGCGTGCGGATCGGTACGATCATAATCTGCGGGTCATCGCCGCCTACGCTCACGCTGGTCGAGGTGTCTTCTTCTTGCATTTCTTCACTCCTTAAAAGAGGGCTGCGGCACTTTAAAAACGTCCTGTGCTAACAAATGTGAAAAACTTCGGGAATTGGCGGAGGATGCCCGGCGCTCAGCCTGTCAGAACCACTTGCCGCTTCGGTCGGAAAGCGCCGCAAGATCGGGTTGCAGTTTGAAAACCACTGTGATAGGTAGGCGGCGCGCTCGGGACGGAGGTCTGTTCCGGGTGACTGTCGGGTCGGCCTGAATTTGGCTCTGAGAGCCCTTTTTTGAGGGTATCGAATGGGCCTCTAGGGCCGGCGATTTTCAACGGACAAGGACGGTTCAGGTGACCATTGGGGCAACTCCCGACGTCGTATCCGAACGTGTAACGGTTTCCGGCGTCTCCGGCCGCTATGCGGTGGCGTTGTTCGATTTGGCGAAGGACGGCAATGCGCTTGATGCCATCGCCGGGGATCTGGATGCGCTTGAGGCGCTCCTGCGCGCCAGCGATGACCTGCGCCGGCTGATAAAAAGTCCGCTTTTTGGCCGTGACCAGCAGTCGAAGGCGCTCGACAGTATCCTCGGTGAGGTGTCCAAGCTCTCGGGCGGTCGCGAAATTACCGACCTGACCCGGCGCTTTATCGGCGTGGTCGCACAAAACGGGCGGCTTGGGGCGATTGATGATATAATCGGTGACTTCCATCGTCTGCTCGCTGCCCACAAGGGCGAGATCACGGCAGAAGTCGCAGCGGCGTACGAGCTTAATGACAGCCAGCTCGGCACGCTTGAACAAAAGCTCAAGGCTATCATCGGGCGGGACGTCAATCTCGAGACCCGGGTGGATGAGGCCCTGATCGGTGGGCTCGTCGTCAAGCTCGGGTCGCGGATGATCAATTCATCCCTGAAAACAAAACTCAATAATCTGCAAGTCGCTATGAAAGAGGTTGGATAAATGGATATCCGGGCCGCGGAAATTTCCAAGATCCTGAAGGATCAGATCGCCAACTTCGGGGCCGAGGCCGAGGTTTCCGAAGTGGGTAAAGTGCTTTCGGTGGGTGACGGTATCGCCCGCATTTACGGTCTGGATAATGTGCAGGCCGGGGAACTGGTCGAGTTTCCGGGCGGGATCAAGGGCATGGCCCTTAACCTCGAAGCCGACAACGTCGGCGTGGTGATTTTCGGCGAAGACCGGGGCATCAAGGAAGGCGACACGGTCAAGCGGACCGGCACCATCGTTGACGTGCCGGTGGGCAAGGGGCTCCTCGGCCGCGTGGTTGACGCGCTGGGCAACCCGATTGACGGCAAGGGCCCGATCGAAGGGTCCGAGCGCCGCCGGGTCGAAGTCAAGGCGCCGGGTATCATTCCGCGCAAATCGGTGCACGAGCCCATGCAGTCGGGCCTCAAGGCCATCGACAGCCTGGTGCCGGTGGGCCGCGGCCAGCGCGAGTTGATTATTGGCGACCGCCAGACCGGCAAGACCGCGGTGGCGATCGATACCATCATCAACCAGCGTGGCATCAACCAGTCGGACGACGAATCGAAAAGGCTATACTGCATCTACGTGGCGATCGGCCAGAAGCGCTCCACGGTCGCCCAGATCGTCAAGCAGCTCGAAGAGTCAGGCGCGCTCGAATATACGATTATTGTGGCGGCCACCGCGTCGGAGCCCGCGCCGCTGCAGTTCCTCGCCCCTTACGCCGGGTGCACCATGGGCGAGTTTTTCCGCGACAACGGCATGCACGCGGTCATTATCTATGACGATCTCTCCAAGCAGGCCGTGGCCTATCGCCAGATGTCGCTTCTCCTGCGCCGCCCGCCGGGACGTGAAGCCTATCCGGGTGACGTCTTTTATCTCCACAGCCGGCTTCTTGGAGCGCGCGGCCAAGATGAGCGATGACAACGGCGCCGGGTCGCTGACCGCGCTGCCGATCATCGAAACCCAGGCCGGTGACGTCTCGGCCTATATTCCGACCAACGTGATTTCCATCACCGACGGCCAGATCTTCCTCGAGACCGAGCTTTTCTACCAGGGCATCCGTCCGGCCATTAACGTTGGTCTTTCAGTGTCCCGCGTGGGATCGGCCGCGCAGGTGAAGGCAATGAAGCAGGTCGCCGGTTCGATCAAGCTGGAGCTTGCCCAGTACCGTGAAATGGCGGCGTTCGCCCAGTTCGGCTCCGACCTCGATGCGGCGACCCAGAAGCTCCTCAATCGCGGCGCCCGGCTGACCGAGCTCCTCAAACAGCCCCAGTACTCGCCGATGCCGGTGGAGGAACAGGTGGTCTCCATCTTCGCCGGCGTGAACGGCTATCTCGATGCCATTCCCGTCAGCGAAGTGACCCGGTTCGAGGCGCAGTTCCTCACCGACATCCGGGCCAATCACCAGGATGTCCTGAAGACCATCCGCGAAGAGCAGAAGCTTTCCGACGAGACCGAAGCCAAGCTCAAAGGCATTCTCGACAAGTTCGCAAAGGCGTTTGGCTGAGGCAGGGAGCTCATCCAGGATGGCTAACCTCAAGGATCTCAGGAACCGGATCGCCAGTGTCCGGTCGACCCAGAAGATCACCTCCGCCATGAAGATGGTGGCGGCGTCCAAGCTGCGCCGCGCACAGGACGCAGCTGAAGCGGCGCGGCCCTATGCCGAGCGTATGGGCCGGGTGCTGGGCTCGCTGGCCTCGAGCCTCAAGGATCAGACCGGTGCGCCGGTGTTGCTGACCGGGACCGGCAAGGACGACGTGCATCTCCTTGTGGTGGCGACGGCGGAACGCGGGCTGTGCGGCGGGTTCAACACCAATATCGTACGCGCCGCGCGCCGGGAAATTTCCCGGCTTCTGGCCGACGGCAAGACGGTCAACGTCCTCTGTGTCGGCAGGAAGGGCTTTCAGGCCCTCAAGCGCGAACATGGCGGCCGGATCATCGAGGCGATCGAACTTGCCAACGTGAAGAAAATCGGCTTCGCGGAAGCGGCTATGATCGGCGACAAGGTGCTCGACCTGTTCGAGGCCGGTGCGTTTGACGTCTGCAGCCTGTTCTTCGCCCGCTTCGAGACCGCGCTGACCCAGGTCGTGACCAAGCGGCAGCTTGTTCCTGCGTCGCTCGAAGCAACCGAAGGCGAAGAGGCTGACGCCCCGGACCTCCAGGGCGCGGTTTACGAATACGAGCCCGACGAGGCCCAGATTCTGGCGGATCTGTTGCCGCGCAACCTGCGGGTTCAGGTGCTGCGCGCGCTTCTCGAAGAATGCCGCCAGCGAGCAGGGCTCGCGGATGACGGCGATGGACAGCGCGACGCGCAACGCCGGCGACATGATCGACCGGCTGACGCTGACCTATAACCGGACGCGTCAGGCGGTGATTACGACGGAACTGATCGAGATTATATCGGGCGCCGAGGCGCTCTAGGAACGAAACAATTTCCGGCGGTAAATCGCCGGGTGAGACACAAGGCCAGGAGTTGAAGAGAATGGCGGACAAAAACACAGGTCGCATTACCCAGGTCATCGGCGCGGTGGTCGACGTGCAGTTCGATGACAAGCTGCCGTACATTTTGGGCGCGCTGGAGACCACCAACCAGGGCAACCGCCTGGTGCTCGAAGTGGCGCAGCACCTGGGCGAGAATACGGTCCGGACCATTGCCATGGACATCGACCGACGGTCTGGTGCGCGGCCATGAAGTGGTCGATCTGGGCGAGCCGATTTCGGTCCCTGTCGGGCCGGAAACGCTGGGCCGGATCATGAACGTGATCGGCGAACCGGTTGACGAGCGCGGCGAGGTCAAGACCAAGAGCCGGGCCCCGATTCACGCGCCGGCGCCGGAATTTGTCGACCAGTCCACGGAAACCGAGATTCTGGTCACCGGCATCAAGGTGGTGGACCTGCTCGCCCCTTACGCCAAGGGCGGCAAGATCGGCCTCTTCGGTGGCGCCGGTGTGGGCAAGACCGTGCTGATCATGGAACTGATCAATAACATCGCCAAGGGCCACGGCGGCTACTCCGTGTTCGCCGGGGTCGGCGAACGGACCCGCGAAGGGAACGACCTCTATCATGAAATGATCGAATCGGGCGTTATCGACCTCGAAGGCGACCAGTCCAAGGTGGCGCTGATCTACGGTCAGATGAACGAGCCTCCCGGCGCCCGCGCCCGCGTCGCGCTGTCCGGGCTGACGGTTGCCGAATACTTCCGCGATCAGGAAGGCCAGGACGTGCTGTTCTTTATCGACAACATCTTCCGCTTCACCCAGGCGGGCTCCGAGGTGTCGGCGCTTTTGGGCCGTATCCCGTCGGCCGTGGGCTACCAGCCGACGCTTGCCACCGACATGGGCACGCTGCAGGAGCGGATCACCACCACCAACAAGGGCTCGATCACCTCGGTGCAGGCGATTTACGTGCCGGCCGACGATTTGACCGACCCGGCGCCGGCGACCTCGTTCTCGCACCTTGATGCGACGACCGTGCTGTCGCGCCAGATTGCCGAGCTTGGCATCTACCCGGCGGTGGACCCCCTGGATTCGACCTCGCGTATTCTCGATCCGCGGGTTGTGGGCGAGGAACATTACGAGGTGGCCCGCGAGGTCCAGGAAACACTGCAGAAGTACAAGTCGCTGCAGGACATTATCGCCATTCTGGGCATGGACGAGCTTTCGGAAGACGACAAGCTCACGGTGGCCCGGGCGCGCAAGATCCAGCGCTTCCTGAGCCAGCCGTTCCACGTGGCCGAAGTGTTCACCGGCTTTCCCGGCAAGTTCGTGGCGCTCGAAGACACCATCAAGAGCTTCAAGGCGATCTGCGCCGGTGAATATGACCACCTTCCGGAATCGGCCTTCTACATGGTCGGCACCATCGAGGAAGCGGTCGAAAAAGCCGAGCG
Organism: uncultured Alphaproteobacteria bacterium; assembly: GCA_963746725.1. Lineage (GTDB taxonomy): Bacteria > Pseudomonadota > Alphaproteobacteria > Sphingomonadales > Govanellaceae > J090. The sequence continues at coordinate 137,602 of CAVVCF010000012.1, forward strand.
CATGGCTGCCGAGGCGGCGTAAGCCGGGTTTGATTGAAGGCGAAGCGATATGGCAGAGAAAATCAATTTCGAACTGGTGTCACCGGAACGCCTGCTGATGTCGACGCAGGCGGACATGGTAGTGGTGCCGGGCACCGAGGGCGACTTCGGCGTCATGGCCGGGCATACCCCGGTCATCTCCACCATTCGCCCCGGCATTATCGAGGTTCACGACGGCAGTGGGGTCACCAAGCTCTTTGTCCGCGGCGGTTTTGCCGAAGCGACCCAGCAGAGCCTCACCGTGCTTGCCGAGGAAGCGATCGCGCTTGCGGACGTGGACCTGGGTGTGCTTGACCAGCAGCTCAAGGATCTTCAGGAAGACATCCAGGACGCCAGGGACGCGGAGGCGCGCTCAGAAGCCCAGACCGCCTACGAGCACCTTCGCCAGGTGCGGGACGCGGCTGCCGCTGCCTGATTCATCCCCCGATTGAATAGAAAGCGCCGGACTTGCCAAAGTTTCGGCGCTTTTTGTATGTAAGGGGAATAATATAAAGCCAAATTTCAGGGTGGATCAGATGACGCAGCGCTGGACGCTGGACGATATTGGGTGGGAGCGCTTCGACGCCGCGCGCGTCGATGCGGATATTCTGGAGACCGTCAAGGCCGCCTCTCTGGTGGAGGCCAACAGCGCCGACTATGTGACCTACCTCAAGAACGTGTTCCGCGATGACCCGGATCTGCACCCCGCCATCGAACAATGGGGCCGGGAAGAAGAGCAGCACGGCGCGGCGCTCGCCCGCTGGGCCGAGAAGGCCGATCCCGATTTCGATTTCAAGGCGAGCCTCAAGCACTTCCGCGACGGCTACCGCCTGCCGCTGGATGCCACTGAATCTGTCCGCGGCTCGCGCGCCGGCGAGCTGATCGCCCGCTGCGTGGTGGAAGTGGGGACGAGCTCGTTCTACAGCGCCATCCGGGACGCGGCGGACGAGCCCGTCCTGAAAGAGATCGCCGCCCATATCGCCCGCGACGAAATCCGCCATTACCGCCTGTTTCGCAACAGCCTGGAGAAATTCCGCAACGCCGACGGCAAGCTGCCGCTGCCCTTGAAACTCAAGGTCGCTTTCGGCCGCATCGCCGAGGCTGAGGACGACGAGCTCGCCTACGCCTTCTACAGCGCCAACCGGGCCGGCAAGGCCGGCGCGGCGGCCTATGACCGCAAGACCTTCGCCCGCGCTTACTGGCGGCGCGCCATGGGGCTTTATCGCGCGGACCATATCGCCCGCGCGCTTCGCATGGTGCTCAAAGCGGTGGACCTCAAGACCGACGGCTGGCTCGCCCGGTCGCTGTCCAAAGTGCTGTGGCAGGTGGTGCGCTGGCGCACCCTGCGTCTCACCCGCGCCGAAGCCCGCGCAGAGGCGTAATCTCCCGCCTGTCCGTCCAGGGCTTGCCATCGTCCCCGCCTTGGCGTCTACTTATACGCCGCAAGGACAAGGGGAAGCCGATGCCGAAAATTGTGCGTTTTCACGAACTGGGTGGTCCTGAAAATCTTCGCATCGAGGACATGCCCGAGCGCGCGCCCGGCAAAGGCGAGGTCAGGATCAATGTGGACGCGTTCGCGCTCAACCGCGCTGACCTTATGTACCTGACCGGCACGCACGCAGTAACGGCGGAGCTGCCGTCGCGGATCGCGTTCGAAGCGACGGGGACAGTGGACGCGGTGGGGCCGGGCGTGACCGCATTCAAGCCCGGCGACCGGGTCGCCAACGTCCCCTACGGCCAGGCCGGGTATGAAGTCGCCGGGGAGACCGCCGTTCTGCCCGACTTCACCCTGGTCCCGGTCAATGAGCACCTGCGCCTCACGGTGGAGGAGTCGACCTCGATCTGGATGCAATACATGACCGGCTGGGGCGCGCTGTTTTCGTTCGGCAAGCTTGCGCTGGGCGATACGGTGTTGATCACGGCGGGCTCCTCGAGCGCAGCCATCGGTGCCATTCAACTTGCCAAGGACGCCGGCGCCACCGTTATTGCGACGACACGGGGACCGGAAAAGAAGGATTTTATCCGTTCCATTGGCGCGGACCATGTTGTGGTGACCGACCAGGAGGACCTCGGTCAGTCGGTGATGGACTTCACCGGCGGCAAGGGCGCGCGCCTCGCCTATGACTGCGTCGCCGGGCCGTTTCTGGAAAAATGCGTGGACGCTATGGCCTGGGGCGGCGAAGTCATGATCTATGGTGCGCTGGCCGAGTTGCCGACCGAAGTGCCCATTGTGAAAATGCTGATAAAGGAAGTGACGCTTCGGCCCTACAGCATGATCACTGTGTTCAACGATCCGGTGCGGCGCAAGGCGGGCCTGAATTACGTTTCGGGCCGGCTGGCGGCGGGCGCGTTCCGCCCGGTGATTGACAAAGTGTTCGCCCTCGACGACATTGTCGAGGCCTATCGCTACATGATCGCCGGTGAGCACAAGGGCAAGATCGTGGTCCGGGTGAGATAAGCGCTTAAACCGTCACATCCACGCCTTCGGACGGCCGGCCGACCAGACGCCAGAAGGCGGCGGCGCTGATCGCTGCGGCGAGCGCCGTGCCCGCGTAACTGACCGGGGCCAGCAGCAGGTCCACGCCGAACAGCCAGTGCGAGGGCATCGCCGATTCGCTCGCTCCCGACCCGACGCCGAAAAGCGCGGCCGAGATCAGGCCGTGGGCCACCGAAGCGGCCAGCGTCGCCACCAGGACGGACAACAGAAACGCTGCCGAGATAGTAAATCCGTGCCCGCGGGTGCGCGCCCAGGACGCCTGGAACGGCAGGCGGAGGCCGAGCGCAACAGCGGTGAAGGTCAGGCAAAGCCGGCCGCCCAGGATCAGGGCGGCCACCATGACCACGGCCATCAGCGGACCTTGTTGCAGGGCGCCGAGATTAGCCGACGAGAACAGGACGAGGATGACCAGCATGACAAGCGCCGCCACCGCGACCAGCATCAGGCCGAACAGAATGCTGTAGCCGATCAGCCGGGCGCCGCGCGCGAAAAATTCTGCCGGGGGTAGTTTGAGCATCTGGTCCGGGCCCAGGAGGAACATCCGATACCACAGCACCATCGCCGGCGTGTTCCAGATGACGCCCCAGGCCAACATCAAAGCGGCGCTGGTGAGATATCCTTCGGGCACGGCGCCGGCAGTCGTGGCCGCAAACAGCGGGTCCAGCAGGCCGAGCGCGCCCATCAGCGCGTAAGGCGCCACCACCACCAGCGCCAGCACACAATGGGGTCCCCGGTTTGACCACAGATGCTGAACCGCGCCCAGCGTCAGGTCGAGCACGTCCAGTTTCGGGGGCAGTTTCGGCGGTTCCTCCTCGGTCATCGGATCTCCTCAGAATTGGGCGATCAACCGCCCGAAACGGCGCACCAGGTCTTCGTAAATGCCGCGCTTGAACGGTACGATCACCTCGGGCAGGTCTTCGAACCGCATCCATTTCCAGTCATTGAATTCGGGGTGCCGGGTTTCAAGATTGATGTCGTCGTCGGTGCCGAGAAACCGCATGACGAACCACTTCTGTTTTTGGCCCCGAAACCGCCCTTTCCACACCTTGCCCACTAGCTCGGGCGGCAAGTCATAGGTCAGCCAGTCTTGCGTTTCGGCAATGATTTCGCCCTTGGCGGTGCCGATTTCCTCCTCGAGTTCGCGAAAGGCGGTGTCGCGCGGGTCCTCGCCGGGGTCGATGCCGCCCTGGGGCATCTGCCAGGCTTCCATGGTGGCGTCGATGCGCTGGCCGACAAACACCTCGCCCCGCCGGTTCAGCAGGATAATCCCGACACAGGGCCGATAGGGCAGGTCTTGCGCGCGTTTGGCCGCCATGGTGCTCAGCGCACCGGCTGCCGGTTGGCGACGGCGGTGATGGGGGCCAGAACGAAGCCCCGGTCGGCAAGGCCGGCAGCCCACTTCGCCACCGTGCGGACGGTCACCGGATAGGCATGGCCAATTCCGGCCGCCGCGCCGTAGGTCTTGGCGACATTCTCGAGGTTCTGGAGTTCGCTCATGATGTCGCTTTCGTTGGGCTTGTTGTCGAGATAGCGGTTGTTGACGGCCCGCGGCACCCGGATCTCCCGGGCGATCCGCGCCGCCGCGCTGTACTGGGAGGAGCGCGCGTCCATAAACAACAGCCCTCGCTTTTTAATGTCCTCCAGAATTGGCGTGATGGCGCTTTCGGTCGCGGTGAATTTGGACCCCATATCGTTCATCACACCGACGTAGCGCGTGGCGCGGGTGAGCACGTGATAGAGCCGCTTCAGGTTATCCTCGGCGGAAAGGCTGACCCTGAGGGTGTCCGGGCCGGGATCGTTCTTGGGGTATTCGTAAGGTTCCATGGGCACCAGCAGCATAACCTCATGGCCTTCGCCGCGCGCCTCGTCGATCCAGTTTGCGAGGTTGTCGCCATAAACCGAGAACGCAAAGGTCACCTCGCCCGGCAGGGTTTCGATGGCGGTTCTGGTGATCACGCTTGAAAGCCCAAGCCCTGCAATGACGATGCTGATACGCGGTTTGGCGGAAACCTCGTCAAACGGGCGGGCATAGACTTTCCAGGGCTCCCGGCCGTCGTCGCTTATCTTCGGCAGCGGCCCGTCTTCGGTCTGTTCGACCAGCGCCGGATCGGTGCGCAGGCTGAGGCCCGCTTTTTTCTGCGGCTGCGGTGGGGATGTCTCTGCCGGCGCGGTTTCGGGCTGCTCAGTATCTGCCGGGGCGGATTGGGGCTCCTGGTCCGCCGTCTCAGCAGCCGTTTGGTCGTCCTTGGGCGCCGGTATGGCGAGTGCCAGCTCCGTGCCGTTGTCCGGCTCGGCCGTCTTCATGGTGACAGTGGGGGGCGGTGCTTCGGGCCCGGTGAGCGCAAGCCATGCGATCACCCCGCCGAACACGATGACGACGCCGAGCCAGGCAAGCTGGAGCGCCGTCGGCCGCGCGCGGCGTCTGGCAATCTCCTGCTCCTGTTCTTTTATCTCGTCAAATTTCGACAAGGGTCCCCCAAATCCGGTTCGTCAATGGGCCCGTCAGACGCGCCCACCCCGGCCGTCAGCCGCCGTTACGCTGTTGCGAAATAGCAATTCCGCGCAACAGATCAATCGCAAAGCTCAACTGATAGTCGTCGACCTTCGCATTGTCTTTGGCGGCATCGCCGGCGTTACCATTGGTTTTGTCCGGCGCGGGCAGGGCGGCCCCTTTATCGCCGTCCTTCCCGTTTTTGTCCTTGCCGTCTTTGTCCTTGGCTTTGGCATCGTCGGGGTTGGCCAGATGGCCGGGCAGGCTCGCCTCGTTGCGCTGGTAGCGGACCGGCTGGGCACCCGCCAGACGGAGCTGTTGAACCATGACATCCGGTTCGATGCCCTTGGCCTGAATGGACCGGCCCGAGGGCGTGTAGTAGCGCGCCGTGGTCAGCCGAAGCGCACCGTTCGTGCCCAGCGGAATAATGGTTTGCACCGATCCCTTGCCGAACGACCGGGTTCCCACGATCAGCGCCCGCTTGTGGTCCTGAAGGGCGCCTGAAACGATCTCCGAGGCCGAAGCCGACCCGCCATTGATCAGGACAACGAGCGTCTTGCCCCCGGTGAGATCGCCACTCGTCGCATTGTAACGCTGGATATCGCGGTTATCGCGTCCCCGGGTCTGGACGATCTCGCCACGGTCGAGGAAGTCGTCGCTGACCGCGATCGCCTGGTCCAGAAGCCCGCCCGGATTGTTGCGCAGGTCAATGATATAACCCTTGAGCGACTTGCCGAGCTTGGACTTGATATCCTTGAGAGCTTCCTTGAGGCCGCTGTCGGTCTGTTCGTTGAATGAGGTGATGCGGATGTAACCGACATCGCCTTCTTCGTGGTAGCGCACTGACTTGATCTTGATGACGGCGCGGGTGACCTCGACGTCGATCGGCGCGTCGGCGCCTTCGCGGACGATGGTCAGCTTGATCTTTGACCCGACCGGGCCGCGCATCTTGTCGACCGCTTCCGAAAGGGTCAGGCCCAGCACCTGCTCGCCATTAAGGTGGGTGATATAATCGCCGGCCTGAATGCCGGCCTTCGCCGCCGGCGTGTCGTCGATCGGCGACACCACCTTGATCGACCCCGTTTTCCATGGTCACCTCGATACCAAGCCCGCCGAATTCGCCGCGGGTCTGGACCTGCATGTTCTTGAAGTCTTCAGGGCTCATATAGCTCGAGTGGGGATCGAGATCGGCCAGCATGCCGCGGATCGCCGACCGGATCAACTTGGTATCGCTGACCTCATCCACATAGTCCGAGCGAACGCGCTCGAACACGTCGCCAAACAGGTTGAGCTGGCGATAGGTTTCCGAATCTGCGCTGTAGGCGGGTGCGCTCGCCGACAGGAACAGCAGCCCGAGGGCGCCAACGACCGAACTGAATACCTTAACTTTCATCCACTTACCTTTCTGTCGCCTGAAGCTAGCCAAAGCAGCGGGTTAACAGGCTTCCCGTTGCTGCGCAGTTCAACATAAAGTCGAGCTCGTGATTTGGAGGATTCCGGCCCCTCGCCGGCGCCCATCACGCCGACCGGTTCTCCGGCCAGAACCCATTGACCTGCCACGGCCGAAATCCGGCTCATGCCGGCGAGCAGCGTATGATAGCCCTGCCCGTGAGAAATGATCAAGATTTCCCCGTAATCGCGGAACGGGCCGGCGAAAACCACCCGGCCATCATGGGGGGCGACCACCTGCGCGTTGGCGCGGGTCGCGATCACAATGCCTTTCGATGTGTTGCCGAGCTTGTCACGCTCGCCGAAGGTTCGCACAATCGGCCCGCGCGCCGGCATCGGCAGGCGGCCCTGGACCGAGGCGAAAGAGCGCCCCGGAATGGTTGCCTCGTCGGCCCCCGTCTTCGGCCGCGCCTTGGGCGTGGCGTCCACCGCCGTCTCGCTTTCCGGGCGCTTGGCCAGGGTCTTGGAGGCTTGCGCGGCAGCCGCGCGGCGGTCGGCATATTCCTCTTCGAGCTTGGCGATCAGCCCTTCGAGAGACTTGGCCTGTTTGGCGTATCTGGCAAGCCGCCTGGCTTCCTTACTGGCCTCTACGCCGAGTTGCTGCTGTTCCTGGCGGCGGTCGGCGACAAGCCCGTCCATTTCCTGACGCTGGGCCTTCAGCCCCGCAAGCTCGGCCTTGAGCTTGATCCGCTCCGCCTCAAGCTCGGACCTGAGCGTGCGCAGCATGACCAGATCCTGGCGAATGGCTTCGGCCCGATCGCGAAGCTCGGGCACCACAGTCGAGAGCAATGTGGCGCTGCGGATGGTGGTGAGCGAATCCTCGGGCCGCAGAAAGACCAGCGCCGGCGGCTGGCGGCTGAGGCGCTGCATGGCGGCGAGCGAAACCATTAGCTGGTCCCGGCGATGCTGGAGCTTGGCTTCCTGGGCCGTGGTTTGCGCCTTGAGATCTCCGACCTTGGTCTCGAGCCCGGTCACCCGATCCTCCGTTTCCTGAATGTGGCGGGCGGCGGCGACCATTTTTTCCTGAAGGCTATGCAGAGCCTCGCCCACCGATTGCTTTTTGGCTTCAAGCGACTGCTTGCGTTCCTTGGTCTCACGGATTTTGCTCTTGAGTTCCTCGAGTTTGTGGGCCGTTTCCTGTTGTGGATGCGGCGCCGTCTGGGCGTCCACGCCAAGGGATTGAGCGCAGAAAACAGCCACGCCGGCGACCACCGCCAGAGCCATCCTGTGTGGTGTGCGCAACATCACGCCGCAATCAAGCGCTTGCCGCCCGCCCAAGGTTGGCGCCGGCCTCCTTACTGGCGCTCGGTCCAAGAAGCGACTCTCCCGTCATTGCCGCAGGTTTCTCGATATTCATCAGGGCGAGCAGGGTCGGCGCCACGTCGGCGAGCCGGCCGTCCCTGAGTGTCGCCGCGCGCCGCCCCAGAACCCCGGCGGCGGCCTCGGCATTGACCAGTAATACCGGCACGTCGAAGGTGGTATGCGCGGTGTAGGGCTGGCCCGTTTTCGTGTCCTTCATCAGCTCCAGGTTGCCATGGTCGGCAGTGACCAGCATGACGCCGCCCACGGCCTTCAGTGCGGCCTCGAGCCGGGCCATGCAGCCGTCGATCACCTCCGCCGCCTTGATCGCCGCTGCCAGGATACCGGTATGGCCGACCATATCCGGGTTGGCGTAGTTGACCACAATCAGGTCGTAGGTCCCGCTTTCAATGGCGGCAGTGAGCTTGGTCGTAACCTCGGGCGCGGACATTTCGGGCTTCAGGTCATAGGTCGCCACGTTTGGCGAAGGCACAAGGATCCGGTCCTCGCCCTCAAGCACGGCTTCGGAACCCCCATTGAAGAAAAAGGTGACGTGCGCGTATTTCTCGGTCTCGGCAATGCGCAACTGCTTCAGCCCGCGCCTGGCGACAACCTCGCCCAGCGTGTCGGTGATCTCAAGCGGCGGGAACAGCGCGTCCATGTATTTGCTGAGCGCGCTTGAATATTCGACCATGCCCTTGCGTGCGGCGAAGTCTATGACCGTCCCGCGATCGAAGCCGTCGAACGCCGGGTCCACCAGCGCGGTCAGGATCTGGCGCGCCCGGTCGGTGCGAAAATTGGCCATCAGCAACCCGTCGCCATCTTTCATGCCGGCGTAGTCGCCGATGATGGCGGGGATCATGAATTCGTCGGTCACGCCGCCCGCATAGCTCGCCTCGGTCGCCTCTTTGGCGGTGGCATGCGTGCGGGCCATCGGCGAGGGCCATGGCGCGGTAGGCCTTTTCCGTCCGGTCCCAGCGCTGGTCCCGGTCCATGGCGTAATAGCGCCCGGACACGGTGGCGATGGTCACGTTGTCCATGTCTTCGAGGTCATGGCTCAAATTTGGCGAGAAACTCGAGTGCGCTTTTGGGCGGCGTATCGCGGCCGTCGAGAAAGGCGTGAACGCGGACCGGCACGCCCGCCGAGGCGATGGTGCGCGCCAACGCGACCATGTGGCTCTGGTGGGAATGCACGCCGCCCGGCGACAGCAGGCCCATGAGGTGGCAGACGCCGCCGGTGGCGCGGAGCTTGTCGATCAGGTCGCGGACCTCGGCGTTTCTGAAAATATCGCCCGATTGGGCGGCGGCATCGATGCGCGGCAGGTCCTGCAGCACAACCCGGCCACTGCCCAGATTCATGTGCCCCACTTCGGAATTACCCATCTGGCCTTCAGGCAGGCCCACGGCGAGGCCCGAGGTTTTGAGCCAGGCCCGGGGCGCTTCGGCCATCCAGCGGTCGAATGTCGGTGTCCGGGCAAGCGCGATGGCGTTGTCCTCACTCTCTTCCCGGTATCCCCAACCGTCCAGAATACAAAGCACCACGGGGCGCGGGGGCTGATGGTTTTGCTCGCTCATAACTCTCTGTTCACGGCTTTCTTCAAAACTGCGGCCTGTATAACACTGATAGCCCGAGAAGTGGGCGCTTTTTTGGCCGGGTGCAAGCCCGAATCGGTCGTCTATTTATGGTATGGATGACCTTTCAAAATGGTATAGGCGCGGTAAAGCTGTTCGACCAGCATGACCCGCGCCAGCGCATGCGGCCAGGTCATCGCCCCGAGGCTGAGCTGGACGTCGGCGCGTGCCCTGACCGCCGGGGCGAATCCGTCGGCCCCGCCGATCAGGAACACCAGATGGTCGCTCCGGTGTTCCCGCCAGTCCGCCAGTCCATTGGCAAAGGCGGTGCTGTCCAGGCTTTTGCCGCCCTCGTCGAGCGCCACGACCAGCGCGCCCTCGGGGATGGCGGCGAGCAAGAGCTCGGCTTCGCGCGCCTGGCGTTCGGTCCCCTTGATCGGGCGGCGTTCGTCCACTTCGGCGATGGTCACCGACCATGGCAGGCGTTTCAGATAGCCGTCAATGAGAGCTTTTTCGGGGCCGGACTTCAGCCGCCCGACGGCGATGATGGTGATGCGTAAATGATCCATGGCTCGCCCGAATGGTCCATGGCGCGCCCTTTGGGGGGGCGCCTTTGTCAGGCCCGACGCTTCGTGTCGGCGCGCGTCAGTTCACGGCCGGTTCGTCCACCAGGTCCGCCGACCACATCTTTTCAAGATTGTAGAAGGCGCGGACCTCGGGCCGGAACAGATGAATCACCACGTCGCCCGCATCGATCAGGACCCAGTCCGCCTGGGGCAGGCCTTCCACCTTGCAGCTGCCATGGCCGCCGTCTTTAAGGCGGCGCAACAGATGATCCGCCATCGACGCCACATGCCTGTGCGAGCGTCCGCTGGCGATAATCATATAGTCTGCAATGGTGGTTTTTCCGGCAAGATCGATGACCGCGATGTCTTCGGCCTTGTCCTGATCGAGAGAGGCTGTCACGAGCTTTTTCAAAGAAATCACAGAATCCGGTATCCTGGGACTGTGACTGGAGTCAAACTCCTGCAATCCTTGCACGATTTCTCCTTCTAACGAGCGGGCGCCGGTCGACGGTCTGCGTCCTGCTCTTGATCCACCCAACCGGCATCCTTTGCCCTGATTGCCGTCGCCGACAGCGGATGCCTTGGACAGTGCACGTATACCCAGACGGGAGGCGCCCTTTCAGCCAACGCCCCTGCCTGACCCTCACCCACGCGAAACCGGCTGAACTGCCGGGCCGCCCTGGTGAAGACCGCTCTTATAGAATAAGGTGCGCGGTCGAAAATCGCAACGGGTACCGCGTGGAAGACGTTCTCCCAGTCCCGCCACAGATGGAAATTCGACAGGTTATCGGCCCCCATCAGCCAAACCAGGCGGGTCGCCGGCAGCAGGGTTTTGAGCGCGGTGAGCGTGTCTGCGGTGTAGCGGGTGCCAAGGCGCGCCTCCACATCCGTCACCCGGATGCGCGGATGCGCCGCTATGGCGCGGGCCTCTTTGAGGCGTTTGGCGAACGCGGCCATGTCTCGCTCGGCCTTCAGCGGATTCTGGGGCGAGACCAGCCACCAAACCTCGTCCAGATCGAGTCGTCTCAAGGCCTCAACGCTGATATGGCGGTGGGCGGCATGGGCCGGATTGAACGATCCGCCAAGGAGGCCGATCCGCAAACCCCGGAACCGTTCGGCGCCTGGAATTGCGGTCACCGGCGGCGTGACGGCCCGCGGGTCGCGCATCAGGGCCGGGTCTGGCCGCTGCCGCGAACCACATATTTGTAGCTGGTGAGCTGATCGACGCCGACCGGCCCGCGCGCGTGCAGCTTGCCGGTCGATATGCCGATCTCCGCGCCCATGCCGAATTCGCCGCCATCGGCGAACTGGGTCGAGGCATTGACCATAACAATGGCGCTATCAACGCGCGCGAGGAACGCGTTCGCCGCCGCCGCGTCCTCGGTCACGATGGAATCGGTATGGTGGGAGCCATGGGCCGCGATATGGGCAATCGCGCCTTCGACCCCGTCCACAGTCTTGATCGACAGGATGGCGTCCAGGTACTCGGTGTCCCAGTCTTGCTCGCTAGCCGGTTTGACCCGGTTATCGAGCGCCTGCACGGTCTCGTCGCCGCGAATTTCGCAGTCTTTCTCGATGAGCGCGTCGAGGATCGGCGGCAGCAAGGTCCCGGCCACCGCCTGGTCGACCAGCAGCGTCTCCATCGCCCCGCAGACCCCGGTGCGGCGCATCTTGGCGTTGACCGCGATATTCAGAGCCTTTTCGGGGTCGGCCGCCTTGTCCACATAGACGTGGCAGATGCCGTCGAGGTGGGCCATCACCGGCATTTTGGCCTCGTTCTGGACCCGCTCAATGAGGCCGCGCCCGCCCCGGGGCACGATAATATCGACGGTGCCGACCATGGTCAGAAGCGCGCCCACGGCGGCGCGGTCCTGTGTGGGCACGATCTGGATCGCCGCTTCGGGCAGGCCCGCCGCCTTGAGCCCTTCCGCCAGACAGGCATGGATCGCCCGGCTCGAATGCGCGCTTTCGGACCCGCCGCGCAGGATCGCGGCGTTGCCCGCCTTGAGGCAGAGAACACCGGCGTCTGCGGTCACGTTGGGCCGCGACTCGTAGATAATGCCGATTACGCCGAGCGGCACCGCGACACGGGAGATGTGCAAGCCGTTGGGACGGTCCCAGCTCGCCAGTTCCCGGCCGACGGGGTCGGCAAGCGCGGCCACCGCCTCGATGCCCTTGGCAATCCCCTCGATCCGCTCCGGCGTCAGCAGCAGGCGGTCGGTCATCGCGCCCGACAGCCCGCGCGCCTTGGCCGCTGCCATGTCCTCGGCGTTGGCGGCGAGAATATCGGCTGCGCGGGCGCGCACCGCCTTGGCCGCGGCCATGAGCGCGCGGTTCTTGGCCTCGGTCGGCGCGGTGGCGAGCACGGCTGCGGCGGCTTTGGCTTTCGCCCCGATCTCGGCCATCAGCTTTTTCACGTCGAGCGCGTCATCATTGACGGCAAGGGTCGTGGTCATCGGTCCAATCCTTCAGTCAAGGACGAGGTCGTCCCTGTGTATCATAACATCCCGGCCGGCAAAGCCGAGAATTCCTTCGATATCCTGGCTGCGCGCGCCCTTGATGGCGCGGGCATCATCCGCCGAATAGGCGACCAGGCCGCGCCCAAGGGCGACGCCATCGGGCCCGGCAATGCGCACCGCGTCGCCGCGCTCGAACGCGCCTTCGACGGCGGTGATCCCGGCAGGCAACAGGCTTTTGCCGCGCCGGAGCGCGTCGACCGCGCCTGCGTCCACGATCAGTGATCCCGCCGGCTGGAGGAGCCCGGCGATCCATTTCTTGCGCGCGACCTTCGGGGTCGCGGTGGCCTTGAACAAGGTTGAGCGCGCGCCGTCACTGATGGCGCTCACCGGATTGTCGATGCGTCCGCTGGCGATCAGCATGTTGCACCCGCCGCCGACGGCGATTTTGGCCGCTGCGACTTTGGTGATCATACCGCCCGAGCCCGGGCCGCCATCGCGCGCCCGCCCGGCCATGGCCTCGATCATGGGGGTGATGTCGTCGACCACCGGGATATGCTCGGCGCTGTCGTCAAGCCCGGGATCGGCGGTATAAAGCCCGTCGATGTCAGAGAGCAGCACTAGCAGGTCCGCCCCCGCCATCACCGCGACCCTTGCTGCCAGCCGATCATTGTCGCCGAACCGGATTTCGGCGGTCGCCACCGTGTCGTTTTCGTTGATCACCGGCACCACGCCCATGCCCAGCAGGGTCTCCAGCGTGGCGCGGGCATTGAGGTAGCGCCGGCGTTCCTCGGTGTCGTCGATGGTGATCAGCACCTGCGCGACAGTCAACCCGTGGGCGGCCAGCGCCTCCTGATAGGCGTGCGCGAGACGGATCTGACCGACGGCTGCGGCGGCCTGGCTTTCCTCCAGTTTCTGGCTGCGCCGCTTCAGGCCAAGCTCCGGCCGGCCGAGCGCCACCGCGCCCGACGACACCACGATCACGTCCTTGCCCGCGCGCTTCAGCGCGGCAATATCGGCGACCAGACTTGCAAGCCAGCGCTTGTGCAGTTCGCCGGTGCCGCTCTCCACCAACAGAGACGAGCCGATTTTGATGACCACCCGCCGGGCCTTGTCGAGAACCTCGCTCATCTGCTGTTATCCTTGGCCCCTCAATCCTTAATCATCGCCGAGCGGCGACCATGCGCCCTCCGATTCCCGTTCGTCAAGATCGGGATCGGGCGCGGGTTCAACGGCCGAAGGCCGGCCCACAATGGTGGCGACCCGGCGGAGCACGGTCTTGACCCCGTCGCCGGTGGCGCCCGAAATGGCGAAGACCTCGCCGCCCGTGCCCTCTTCGAGCGCCTTCATCTTGTCCGCCCGCGCCTCTTCATCCAGCGCGTCGCATTTGTTGAGCGCGACGATCTCATCCTTTTCGGTCAGGCCATGACCGTAGGCTTCAAGCTCGTGACGCACGGTCTTATACGCCTCGACCACATCCTCGGCGGTGCCGTCGATCAGGTGCAAGAGCACCCCGCAGCGCTCCACGTGGCCAAGGAACCGGTCGCCGAGGCCAGCGCCTTCGTGCGCGCCCTCGATCAGGCCCGGAATATCCGCCATGACGAATTCGCTGTCGTCCACATGCACCACGCCAAGCTGGGGGTTGAGCGTGGTAAACGGATAATCGCCGATCTTGGGGCTCGCGCGGCTGACGTGTGCCAGAAACGTGGACTTGCCGGCATTGGGCAGACCCACAAGCCCGGCGTCGGCGAGCAGTTTGAGCCTGAGCCAGACCCAGAGCTCCTGGCCCGCTTCGCCTTTGGTGGTGCGCCGGGGCGCCCGGTTGATCGAGCTTTTGAAATGCGTGTTGCCAAGCCCGCCGCGCCCGCCTTCGAGGAACACCAGCCGCTCGCCCGCTTGGGTGAAGTCGGCGAGCACGGTGTCGTTGTCCTCGTCGAGGATCTGGGTGCCGACGGGGACGGGAACAACGAGGTCCCTGGCCGACGCGCCGGTGCGGTTCTGGCCCATGCCGTTGGTGCCGCGCGCCGCCTTGAAATGCTGCTTGTAGCGGAAGTCGATGAGGGTGTTGAGGCCGGGCACGGCCTCGAAAACGATATCGCCGCCGCGCCCGCCGTCGCCGCCGTCGGGCCCGCCGTACTCGACGTATTTCTCACGCCGGAAACTCAGGCAGCCGTCGCCGCCTGAGCCTGAGCGAAGATAGATCTTGCACTGGTCTAGAAAATGCATGGGACCGGTCCGATGTGGTTTCGGTTCATCATATACGGGCACGAAAAAAGGGGAATGAAATCATTCCCCTTCTCCTCCTTGTCCCCATCGATTGCGGGGGGAGGCTTAACTTTCCGGAACCACCGAGACGGAGCTGCGGTTGTTGCGGCCCTTGCTGAATTTCACCTTGCCGTCGGCGAGCGCAAACAGGGTGTGGTCGTTGCCCATGCCGACATTCTCGCCCGCGTAGACCTTGGTGCCGCGCTGGCGCACGATGATGTTGCCGGCCACGACCTGTTCGTCGCCGAACTTCTTCACGCCGAGGCGACGACCGGCTGAATCGCGGCCGTTCCTTGAACTACCGCCTGCTTTTTTATGTGCCATCTCTACTTCTCCTCAGCTTTCTTGGCTGCGGGTTTCTTCGCTGCCGGCTTTTTGGCGGCAGGCTTTTTCGCTGCCGGTTTCTTTTCAGCGGCCGCCTTGGTGGTGGAGGCTGCTTTTTTCGGGGCTGCCTTTTTGGGCGCCGCCTTGGTCTCTTCCGCTTTCTTGGCGGGCGCCTTCTTGGCCGGCGCCGCTTCTGTCTTTGGCTCTGCTTTCGCGGCCGGTTTGGCTTCTTCCGTCTTTACCGCCGGCTTCTCTTCCGTCTTTTTCGGCGCCGCCTTTTTGGCGCCGGCGCCGATGCCGGTAATCTTGAGGACCGTCAGGTCCTGGCGGTGGCCGCGCTTGCGCCGGTAATTTTGCCGGCGATTTTTCTTGAACACGATGATCTTGGTCCCGCGGGTCTGCTCGACAATCTCGGCCGAAACCGCAACGCCCGACAGGGTGGGCGAGCCCACTTTCAGGTCTTTGTCGTCGCCGACCATCAGGACTTCGTCGAGGGTGACGGTAGCGCCCGCGTCGCCGCTGAGCTTTTCCACCTTGATCACGTCATCGACGGCAACCTTGTATTGCTTGCCGCCGGTCTTCACCACTGCAAACATGGCTGACCTTTTCTATCTCTCTCGCCGCAGATAACCGGGTCCGAAACCGGACGCTTTTAAGGGCGGTTTCCGCTGGCTGTTTTGCCAAACAAAATGCGCGGGCCACGCGGGCCCGGCGCGAACGAGGGCGTACTATAGCCGCAAAAGCCGGGCTGTCAATGATATTGGGCCGGTTGGGGAGCGGTAAAAGCCCTTGCCCACGACCGGGGCTTCGGCTAGCTTGCGCCCGGCAAAACCATGCCCCTTCTAGAGGTGTCCTGCGGAGAGGTGCCGGAGTGGTCGAACGGGGCGGTCTCGAAAACCGTTGTGCCCTTACGGGTACCGAGGGTTCGAATCCCTCCCTCTCCGCCATTAATATTATCATCTTATATCAATAACTTAACCATGTAGGTGCGGTTCGGCCAACCTCCGGAAATGTCGTAACTATCTAGTGGTAAAGGGAATATGTCTGAGCGTCTCTGGAGTCTCTTCTGGTAGGATTTGGAGCGCGCGTCCCAATCAAGTCTCTACGGTGTGATTGTGCCGGTACCAATAAATTCGACCCATCAATGCAAACGGAAACAAGTAGCTGTAAATAAACTGGAATTTGGACTTTCTCATGGCGCCATTGAAATCCACCACGTTGCAAACGTTATCGCGCCAATATGGTTATATTGGGCTCCTGATCCCAATTCCCGGCAATCCCCGATCCCCCATATTCCTCACATGATGCGATAGACCTGCCCGCTGGAATTATCGCGGTAAAGGTCTACGCGTTCGCCATCCCAGTGATAGTCGAGATGCCGGCCCTGCATGGGGTTCGCGGCGAGATCGGGATAGAAGAGACCAACGCACTCTCCCTCTGGGTAGCGGATGCTCGGGTATACAAGGCCGTCCGATCCCGATGCGCGAAGGGCCGCGCCGACGGCCTGGCTCGCGCTGTAGTCATCGGGATCAAGGGCGCGGGCATGATCCGGATCGCCGCCCCGCAGGTCATGAAGCTTGCCGTTGACATCAAGCACGATTTCCCGGAACTGAGATGTCCAGCCCGGCAGCTGATCGGTCCGACTCATGAACAGCCCGTGACGATGTATGGTCTCAAGAAGCGCCACTTCGAACCGGCTGCCTGCATAAAGCACACCATAGGTCCCGTTGCTAAACCTGCTGGGCCGGTCCTGGCTGATATGGGTGAAGGGGGCCATCAGATAGCTGGCACCCGGTCCGCCCGCGCGGCGATCCTCCGGCACCAGGTCCAGATTACCGATGGTCTCCATGATCCGGGGGTTGGTCTTCTGCTCGGCCGAGATGAGGAGCGGCCAGTCAGCCGGGTCGGCAATATCTTCAAACAGATCTATGGGGGGATAAAGGCTGCGTATGATCCGGACCGCACCACGCCAGTTCACATCGGTGACGGGAACAGAGGCACCGTCGATCACCAGCCGCCCCGCTCGGCGTCAAGATAACGGCGCACCCGCATGAGATCGGTGAGCTCGCCGCCCAGCATCACCTCAAGCGCCGTCCGTCCTCCGAACGCCGCATTCGACGCCTTGATCCAGCCATAGGCGCGCTGGGGCTCCCGGAAGATGGTCCGAAGCGCCTTGTGTATACCCATAATGTTGGAAAGTCGCGCCTTGCCGTCGCGGTCAATGCGGCCGGGTCCGTCTGCCTTCCAGCGCCGATAGGTCCGCACCGGAAGATCGAAAAGAGTAGCCGCGTCCTCGTCCGTAATGTGCCAGAGCCGGAAGAGATTTACCGCCGCACGGAACATGGCCGCGGCCTCCTCATCCGTGATGGGCGCAGGCGTAAAGTCCGGCGGCGTGGTGTCTACAGGCTGAAGGCTCGGCATCATCATATCTCCTATATGACACTAAATACCATAAATAGTGCCAAATGGCAATCAAAACTTGACGCCCACAAATCTGTGCCAAGCAGCGAGAAAACGTCTCCGGTCAATGTGTTAGATATTCCTCGCGACATTTCCGGGACTTACCGCAAAGCAACAGTACCGAAAGTTCGATTCACTTTCCCTCCGCCATTAATATTATCATATTATATCAATAACTTAACTAAATAGGTGCGGTTCGGCTAACCTCCGGGGATGTCGTAACTAATTGGTACTAAATGGATTTCATTTAGGCGTCTCCGGAGACTCTTCTGGCGGGATTTAGGGCTGGATTTCCGATTAAGTCTCTACGGCGCGATTGTGCCGGTACCTATAACGAAAACCCCCTGCCGATAGGCAGGGGGCCTTAAAAGCCGGCAGGTGACCTTGGGATGCCGAGCCCGCACGAAGGGTCAATTTGCTTGCGAAAAGCGACCACTTCTCGATTTGCTACAATCATTTTGCTAGCATAAAGATCTGCGTAGATCAAGAGGGGGTGGATTCATGGCGCGTATATTTGGCTTCGATATCGGAACGACCTCGGTCGGATTTGCTGTCATTGATCATGAGCCAAAGCAGGCGGCAGGTTCCATTCTTCGTCTCGGGGTTCGGATTTTTCCCGAGGCTCGGGATCCCGACGGTACGCCTCTCAATCAGCAGCGACGACAAAAGCGCATGATGCGGCGCCAGATGCGACGCCGTCGGATGCGGCGGCGATCGCTAAATGAAATCCTCAGCGCAGCCGGACTGCTTCCGCACTTCGGCGCGGCCGAATGGCCTGAGGTAATGGCGCAAGATCCTTATAAACTACGCAAACGTGGTGTGACCGAGGCGCTGGAACCATTTGAGCTCGGGCGCGCTCTTTACCATCTGTCTCAACGTCGTCACTTCAGAGGGCGGGAGCTTGAGGAAAACGGCAACATGGTTGAGATGCCAGAAGGGGCGGCGGCTGAAGAATCAGATGATGAAAAAGCGGCCAAATCGGATCGCGACGCAACCTTGCAAGCTTTGAAAGCTGAGAATGTCACGCTCGGTGCTTGGCTCGCGAACAGGGAAGCCGACGCTGCAAAAGGCGCGCCCCCGAAAGAGCGCAGACGCGGCATTCATGCCAACCGTTCAGTTGTTCAGGACGAGTTTAACAGACTTTGGAACGTCCAAGCAGCGCATCACGCTATCCTGAGGGATGAGAGGTTCAGGGCCGAGGTTGAGGATGTCATCTTTTCCCAGCGGCCGGTGTTCTGGCGAAAGAATACATTGGGTGAATGCCGCTTTATGCCGGGTGAAGCTTTATGTCCGAAAGGCGCCTGGATTTCCCAGGAAAAACGGATGTTGGAAAAGGTGAACAATCTTGCGTTGGCTGGCGGGAATGCAAGGCCGCTCGACGTGGAAGAGCGTGCGGCCATACTGGAGAAGCTTCAGACCCAAGCGACCATGAGCTGGTCAGGCGTTCGACGTTCGCTGAAGGACCTCTATAAGCTGCGCGGTGACGCGGGCGCTGAAAAGGGGCTCAGGTTCAATCTCGAACTCGGTGGTGACAAGGGGTTGTTGGGCAACGCGGTCGAGGCCAAGCTGTTTGGTATCTTTGGCCGGGATTGGCTTAACCACCCCCATAAGCAAGCCATTCGCGATGCCATTCACCGGCGCTTGTGGTCGGCGGATTACGGTGAAATCGGAGAGCAGCGCATCGTTATTTTGCCGGGGCGCGAGCGGAAGGAAAGGCGGGCGGCCGCCGCTCAAAGCTTCATCAATGACTTTGGGGTATCATCTGAACAAGCCCAGGCGCTTCAAGGACTGCATTTTCCCACTGGCTGGGAACCCTATTCGACGAAAGCCCTCCAAGAGTTTCTGCCCCATTTGGAAGCAAGGGTACGATTCGGCGCGCTGGTCAACGGACCGGAGTGGGAAGACTGGCGAACAAAGACTTTTCCGAACCGCGACCGACCTACAGGCGAGTTCTATGACAAACTCCCAAGCCCTGCCGAAAGGGACGAACGCGAGCGTATCGCCAAGCTGCGCAATCCGACGGTCGTGCGTACCCAGAACGAGCTACGCAAGGTTGTCAATAACCTGATTGGCCTCTATGGCAAGCCTGACCTGATCAGGGTCGAGGTTGCCCGAGAGGTGGGTCGATCCAAGCGTGACCGTGAGGAAGCTCACAGCGCCATAAGAAGGCGGGAAAAGCGTCGCAAAGATGCGATCAAGGATCTCCAGTCAAAGGGGATTGCGGAGCCGTCACGAGACGACGTTGAAAAATGGTTGCTGTGGGAGGAGTGCAATAATTTCGACCCCTATTCTGGTAAGGCGATCGGTTTCGATGATCTGTTCAGGAACAATATCTATCAGGTTGAACATATCTGGCCGCGCAAAACATCGCTCGATAACAGTTTTGCCAACAAGACCCTCTGTCATCGTGATTGGAACACGAGAAAAGGAAAACAAACGCCTTTTGCAGCTTTCTGCAATGCGGATGAGTGGGAGGATATGAAGCGCAGGGTTTGGAAGCACGTAGCAGCAAAAAGAATGTCCAGGGGAAAGGCCCGTCGTTTTTGCCGGGAGGAGGATTTGCCGGATGATTTTGCCAGTCGCCAGCTCAACGACACCGGCTATGCCTCCCGTCAGGCCGTGGCCTTTCTCAAAAGATTGTGGCCCGATATGGGGCCAGAGGCGCCGGTAACGGTCCAGGCCGTAACCGGGCGGGTGACGGCCCAACTCCGCAGGCTGTGGAACCTCAACAACATCCTTTCCGATGACGGGAAGAAAACACGCGCCGATCATCGTCATCATGCCATCGACGCACTAACGGTGGCGTGCGCTCACCCTGGCATGACGAACCGGCTTTCGCGTTACTGGCAGATGAAGGACGATCCTCGTGCCAACCGGCCGGATTTACCGCCGCCGTGGCCGACAATACGGGCGGATGCTGAAAAAGCGAAGGATAAAATTGTCGTTTCCCATCGCGTCCGAAAGAAGGTGTCTGGGCCGCTTCACGCCGAGACGTCTTTTGGAGACACGCTTGACGAAGAGGTGAAGAACGGCACGATATTTGGCGTTTACGTCAAGAAGATGCCGGTCGAGAAGCTCTCGCTCGCTACGCTTAGGATAAGTCATGTCTCCCAAATTACGAAGACTGCGAAATTCGTGGTGCGCGATGAGGCGGTTCGGCGGGCATTGGCCGATCACCTTGAACGTGCTGGCGGCGAAGTGAAGAATGCATATCCGCCTTATCCGCTCCTGAGTCAGAACGGGCCGGAAATCCGCAAGGTTCGGGTGCTTTCGCTGCATCAAAAGAACCTCATGGCCCCTGTGGCGATGAAAACTAACGGTGCCGGAGAAAGAGAACCAACGGGCTTTGCCGATTTGGCTAATAACCATCATATAGCGCTCTACAGCACGTATGACGGCAAGGCGGAATTTGAGATTGTTAGTCTTCACGAAGCATCGCGCCGGTTAGCGCGCAAGGCGCCAGTTGTTCGCAGAGAGCGAAACGGCGCCAGATTTGTGATGTCACTTGCCCCTGGAGAAGCCGTTGAGTTCCTCCAAGGGGAGCGGAAGGGTATCTGGATCGTTCGAGGTGCTTGGGCAAACGGTCAGGTAGTCCTCACACGCGATACCGATGCAAGGCCTTCGAGCAAGACTGAGGCCGATCGACTGCACATGGATGGTGTGCGGGAAGAGTTTCGCCCGAAGGTATCCAGGTTCCTTTCGAACACTGTGCAAAAGATTTCGATCGATCCCATCGGCCGTATCCGCCCGGCCAATGACTGAGGCGACAGGTCCATGATCGGCAAGACGGTGGAATTCGCGACTCCTGGCTCCAGGTTGTCCGTGGCCTATCGGCAGTTGGTGGTAGAGCGGCCCGATCACCCCAAGGCGACCTTGCCTATCGAGGACCTGGGTGTGGTTATTGTCGACGACGCCCGCGCGACCTACACCCAGGCCGTATTTCTCGAACTCATGGCGGCAGGTGCCACAGTCATGGTGACTGGCAGGGACCATCTGCCCGCTGGTCTTATGCTTCCGCTCGACGCTCACCATGTGCAGACCAAGCGCCACTTGGCTCAGGTGGAGGCTAGTGTGCCTACCAAGAAACGGGCATGGCAGGCGCTGGTTCGAGCCAAAATCGTCCAGCAGGGGGCGGTGCTAAACTATTTCACTGGCAGTCATGGTGGCCTTGAGCCGTTGTCCAAACGGGTGCGATCCGGAGATCCGGATAATCTTGAAGCCCAAGCTGCGCAACGCTACTGGCCTCGATTGTTCGGCCGGGACTTTCGCCGGGACCGCGGTGCGGGGGGTGTGAATGCGCTCCTTAATTACGGATATGCCGTCGTACGGGCTGCCATTGCCCGCGCCGTGGTCGCCTCTGGACTGATCCCATCGCTCGGCGTCTTCCACCGCAATCGGGGAAACCCTTTCTGTCTTGCTGACGATCTGTTGGAACCATACCGACCCTATGTGGATTGGCGGGTTAAATTTCTGGTGGACGAAGCGGATAGTGATGTCCCGAGCCTGGAAAAGCGGGAAATACGGGGCGCCCTCTTGTCCCTGTTTAATGAAACCGTTTTCGTAGGCGGACGGAAGATGCCGCTTCTGCTGGCGTTGCAGACAAGTGCGGCGTCCCTTAGCCGCGTGTTGACAGAGGGGGACCGGATATTAGCGTTGCCCCAAGGGTTGCCGGTCTCTCCTGACTTGTTGGATTTCGAGGGAGACGGCTAGTGGCCCAAAGCCTTCGGACTCCGCAACTGCCATGGGGGTGGCGATCCATGTGGGTAATTGCAATGTTTGATCTCCCGACCGACACGCCCAAAGCGCGAAAAGCCTATGCCCGTTTTCGCAAGGATCTGCTTGAAGACGGGTTTACCATGATGCAATATTCTATCTACATACGGCATTGCGCCTCAACGGAAAATGCAGACGTGCACCTCAAGCGTATGGGCAATCGCGTGCCCGCTGCGGGCGAGGTCCGTTTTCTGGTCATCACTGATAAACAGTTTGGACGAATCACAGTCTATGCCGGAAAAAAGCGCCAGACACCCCCACTTCCGCCCGCTCAGCTCGAATTTTTTTGAGCTGAGCGGGACAGAAGTGTATTTATATTCAATGGGTTGCCGGACAGGTAAGTGTAGCAAATCGAGAAGCGACCGCAATCCGCAGCACTGCTCGCCATGTGGTGCCCCTCAAGGCCAGTGTAGCAAATCGAGAAGCGACCGCAATCCGCAGCAGTAAATCGCGTGGGATATTTCATGCAGGAGTGTAGCAAATCGAGAAGCGACCGCAATCCGCAGCCTGCTGGACTGGTTTGTCGTTCTGCTATTTAGTGTAGCAAATCGAGAAGCGACCGCAATCCGCAGCCATTAACGATTGTCACTTTCACCACCTCGAAGTGTAGCAAATCGAGAAGCGACCGCAATCCGCAGCAGACAGGCACCACGAGCGACAGCCCGCCAAAGTGTAGCAAATCGAGAAGCGACCGCAATCCGCAGCGTAAAGCCGTGCGGTGCGGGGATTGAGGCCAGTGTAGCAAATCGAGAAGCGACCGCAATCCGCAGCGTGCTGACGCAGCTTACGGAGAATGTGAGAAGTGTAGCAAATCGAGAAGCGACCGCAATCCGCAGCAAACTGTCAAGGCTCACCAGAGCCAATACTAGTGTAGCAAATCGAGAAGCGACCGCAATCCGCAGCTCCAACTCTATGATGCCACCGCCGAGATCGAGTGTAGCAAATCGAGAAGCGACCGCAATCCGCAGCACCCGGACCGCGATTACCAGTCCAATACCCAGTGTAGCAAATCGAGAAGCGACCGCAATCCGCAGCCAACTGAAATGTGTGTTGCGGACGTCGCGAGTGTAGCAAATCGAGAAGCGACCGCAATCCGCAGCGCGGAGGCCAGTGTCACTCAATTCCTCGGCAGTGTAGCAAATCGAGAAGCGACCGCAATCCGCAGCACGCACAGCGTAGGAGAGAACTTCGACAGGAGTGTAGCAAATCGAGAAGCGACCGCAATCCTGGCGGATTGATGAGTTCATTTGTTCCTGTTTTCGCACTTATTATCACCAATTCTTCCTCTGGCCTTCCCACCTTTCTGGCACATTCCCGGCGGTCATCAGATAATCTGTGGTCATATCCGGCGGCTGGGTGCCGTTGAGGATCTGCTCGACGAGGTGGGGGCTGAGGAAGGCGAGGCGGAGGGTGCGGCTGACGTACGAGGTGGTGACGCCTTCGGCCCGCGCGATCGCTCCAACAGACGGCGCCTCTCCCGTTTTCAGGCTCTCGAACCATTTATGGGCGCGGGCGACGGCCCGGATCAGAGCCGGGTCAGGATTTCTGGGTATGAGGTCTCCGTCGGCGCCGGGCAGGATCAGTTTCATCTCGACGCCCCGGGTGCGGATGCGGATCGGGATGGTAATTTCCGGATGGGCGGTTGGCGGGCCGTCCTGGCCTGCGCGAATGGTGGTAGTTGACTCATCTGCCATCCCAAGTGCTTCCCTGAAAGCGTCTCGATCGAACCGGATGACAAGGTCCTCGTCTCGAATGATCACCTGTTTCACCAGGGGCCTGAGTTTGCGGTCCTGCTCCGCCGGGTCGGCTTCGGCGAGGGCCTGACCGAGCTTCCTGGCACCATCAAGGGCGAGGGCGGTCTCCTCCGCTTTGGTAATGCCGAGCGTGTCAAGAAGCCGGGTTGGGCTATGAAGCAGGCTATGGATGGCGCTCCGCACGGCCGCTTCGATCTCAAGCGCCGGAATACGCCTGGGCCGACGGTTACTGCCTTTCGTGATCTTCTCCACATAATAACGATAGCGCCGGCCCTTCTTGTTGGCATGGTTGGGAATAAAGGGCGCGCCTTCCTCATCTGTAAGGGTCCGGGCGAGCAGCGGCGTCTGTCCCTTGGTCCGTCCGCGCCGTCGGCGTGGCCCGTGGGTGTTGGCGGCGAGCGAGGTCTGCACCCTGTCCCAGGTGGCGCGGTCGATGATGGCGTCATGCTGTCCCGGATAGCTTTTGCCCTTGTGGGGGACATGGCCGATGTAGATGGGGCTTGAAAGCAACCGGTAGAGATGCCCGCGGGTAAAGGCCCGGTTCCCGCCCGTGCGGCCATTTTCATAAGTGCGGCGTCTGGTGCGAATGCCCTTGCGATCAAGCTCCTCTTCAAGAGCTGAGACGGAGCCGAGTTTGAGGTAAAGGTGGAAGATGGCGCGGATGGTCTCTGCCTCTTCTTCGTTGATCACGAGACTTCCTGTCTTTCGCCTCATAGCCCATGGGGACCGTGCCGCCCATCCACATGCCCTTCTTCTTGCTTGCGGCGATCTTGTCGCGGATGCGCTCTCCGGTGACTTCCCGTTCGAACTGGGCAAAGGACAAAAGGACGTTCAGCATCAGACGGCCCATGGAGGTGGTGGTGTTGAACTGCTGGGTCACCGAGACGAATGACACGCCCCTGGCATCAAACTGTTCGGCCAGTCTGGCAAAGTCGGTCAAGGACCGGGTCAGACGATCGATCTTGTAGATGACGATGATATCTACATCGCCCGTTTCAACGGCCTTTAAAAGCTCTTTTAAGGCCGGCCTCTCAAGGGTGCCGCCCGAATGGCCGCCATCATCATACTGTTGGGGCAAGATCTTCCAGCCTTCATGGGCCTGGGAGCGGACATAGGCTTCGCAAGCCTCCCGCTGGGCATGCAGTGAATTGAAATCCTGCTCGAGCCCTTCTTCCGATGACTTGCGGGTATAGATGGCACAGCGCCAGACTCGTTTCCTGCTCATGACCGGCCCCTCACGACCGGAAGCACTCCGCAGATTTGCCATTGAGGCCGAAGAAGCGCGGCCCTGACCAGCGCGCCCCGGTAATGGCCCGGGCGATGGCAGACAGCGATGTGAAGGACCGTTCGCGCCAGCGGAAGCCGCCGTCCACAACCTCCACCACATGGGTCTCGCCGTTCCATTCCCGGATCAGCCGTGCGCCGGCCCGAAGGACCGGCCGAGATTGCACGGATGGTCTGGTCTTCATTGATGGTGCCCTCTCCGACCCGCCACCGGCCAGGCGCATCAGCTTGCGGCGCACGCTCGGCTTCAATCCGCCAAAAGCCTTTTCCTGAAGGCGATATGCGACAGCGTGGCGGAGGAAGTCCTTTCCGATCTTCGTGGGCGCGGGCACGCCGTAGAGCTTGACCCACTCGTCTTTGAGTTGGGGGTGGTCCATTTCAGCAAGGGCGTCGAGGTGTTTCGTCATGACGGCCTTCTGCTTGAAGGCTTTGGACTCCCTGGGCATGCCGCTCATCCCCTGGTGATCCGATAAACTCGCCCACGACCCTTCTCCGATTCCGAGGTGACGTTCAGCCCGAGTTTCTTTTTGACTGCGCCGCTGATGGCGCCGCGCACCGAATGGGCCTGCCAGCCGGTGGCCTCCATAATCTCAGGCGTCGTGGCGCCTCCGTCCCGTTGAAGAAGGTCAATGAGGATGGCGAGCTTGCTTCCCGGCTTGGGGTCAGGGGATGTGAGTGATCGCTTGGGACGAACTCCGGTGTGTTTATCGGTGGATTTAGAGGGAAGCGCGCCTTTCGCTCGATCTACGCCTGCGCGGGGCGTCGTGACCGTTTGAGAGGCATTTTCCCGACACTCTTCTTCCCTATCGATTCCAAGCGCGGACAGGCCCTGGTCGGTGATGACAAGCGTCAGGCGGTCGCCCGCATCGTCGAGGCGCCAGGTTTCGTCATCAAGGGACGCCATGCGTTCGGCGGCCAACCCCTTGCGCACCAGGCTTTCGAGGACCAGGGTGGCGGCCCCCTTGTTCAAGGTGAGCGACGCGGGCAGGGGCAGCAGCGCTCCGTCATCGCGGGCCGCCGCAGCGGACAGAATCACGAGTTGGGCGTCGGTCAGCCGCGGGCGCTTTGGTGATTTGGTTGTATTGGCTGTTTTGGGCATGGTGGCGGGCCTTCTCAGTTGTGGGCGCCGCGGACTGCAGCGCCTCCCACCACCCAAAGCCCCGGCACAATTAGTGCGCGGGGCGGAGAGGACCAGTCAGCGCCGGCCCGTTAATCCCATCCATGCTTCCTTTGGCAAAGAAGTCCAGTGGATTTGTGTGAGGCTCTTGGCTGGCTGGAAATGTCTTCTCAGCTTTACCGAAATCGCTCAGCTTCTAGATTAAGACCCAACCTAGGGTCCGGATCCATTAATGGGATTGAGATGACCATGGGTTAAGCATGGCTTGGAGATTGGGCGTCGACGTCGAGGTGGCTTTGCCGCCGATCTGATGTTCGAGGCCGGTGGCGTGCATACAGACATGCCAAACTGCTCGCAGTCCGAGCATAAGAAAAGATATCATGACAATGACCTAAATCTCGATCCGAACGATAACTCCGTACGTTAGCGGAGTTGCCCGCAAACCGGAATATTTAAAAGCAGTCTGAACATGCCATCACAATTGTGATATTTGATGGAGGGGCAAGCGACCCAACTTGACGCCCCTTTCTTGATGCTGAGAATAGTCCATCCAAAGCAGGAAGGGGAACGTCATGGCTGCAACAAAAGAATATCCGCGCGATATGGTAGGTTACGGTCGGAACTCTGCCAAATCCGGACTGGCCGAATGGCGCGAGGATAGCTCTCCAGATTGCGCTTAACTATGAGTGTGGCGGCGAGTCAAGTATTTTGCACGGTGATGCCGCTTCCGAATTTGCTCTGACGGACACTGGATTTCCAGCTTACGAAGGAAAGCGCAGTGTTCTGGTGGAATCAAGTTTCGAATATGGGAGTCGCCGCGGAATTTGGCGGCTTCTTAATATCATGCGTGAACGTGACATCAAATGCAGCCTGCTCGGTGTTGTAATGGCTTTAGAACGCAATCCCGATGTCGCTTTAGCTGCGATAGAAGACGGCCACGAAATCGTTGGACATGGTTATCGCTGGATCGATTATCAGGATGTAAGCGAAGGGCAGGAGCGCGAATACTTGCAAATGGCCATTGAGGGCATCAAGCGGATCACTGGTGAACGTCCCGTCGGCTGGATGACCGGTCGGCCGAGTGTTAATACACGCCGCTTACTGGTCGAGGAAGGCGGTTTTCTCTATGACCGTGACTCGTTGAATGATGAACTTCCCTATTGGGTGAAGACAAGCGGTAAAGCCCACTTGTGCATACCATATTCTTATGAGACCAATGACAAGCGTTGCAATGACACTGCTGGCTTTGTCACGGGAGATGATTTTTTCAATTATATGAAAGATTGCTTTGATCAGTTGTATGCTGAGGGGCAGACGGAACCAAAGATGATGGCCTTGGGAATTCATGACAGAATACTAGGGCGGCCCGCTCGTGCCGGGGCATTCGCCCGTTTTCTGGATTATGTCCTGGAACATGACGGAGTCTGGATTGCTCGAGGCGACGAAATTGCAAATCATTGGATAACTCGCTTTCCTCCAGCCGGGGAATAACGGACTTCGGTCAGGGAGCATAGAAGGTGTCCTGTAACACCACCTTGGCTTCTGCGTCGGTTGTAGACATCGCGCAGCATGTTCGGACGGGGAAATGGCGGGCCGAAGATGTGCTCGAAGCGTGCTTTGACCGCATAGACGAGCGGGAATCAACCATTCATGCGTGGGCTTGGATTGGTCGTGAACGCGCATTGGCTGCCGCCAGATCTATTGACGCTGGAAACCGGGCGGGAGCCTTGTGCGGCGTACCCATAGCGGTTAAGGATGTGATCGATACAGGCGACATGCCAACCAGCTACGGGTCACCGATCTATTCGGGATGGCAACCTGCCGCGGACGCTGCATGTGTGGCGGCACTTCGAAACGCCGGGGCGGTTATCATAGGAAAGACCGAAACAGTAGAGTTTGCGCTCAATTGTCCGAGCAAGACATTGAACCCCCTCGATCTCACCCGCACTCCCGGAGGATCGTCCAGCGGATCAGCGGCTGCCGTCTCTGACAGAATGGTGCCGGCAGCCATTGGCACACAGACTGGCGGATCCACAATCAGGCCGGCGTCCTTTTGCGGGATAGTGGGTTACAAACCCTCCTTTGGCCAGATCAACCGTAGTGGAGTAAAATCCGTCGCGGAGTCGTTCGATACCCTTGGCCTGTTTGCACGGTCTGTTCCTGACGTGGCTCTCGTTGCAGCGGCTATCGCCGGATGGCCGACGCCAAAGCGCAGCAGCGCTTCCACCCCACCAAGAATCGGAGTTTGCCGGACTGACTACTGGGACGAGGCAGAAGATTCAGCCAAGGCCGCCGTAACCGAAGCGGCGCAGCGATTTGGTAGTGCGGGAGCTGACGTTCGGGAGGTCAACTTTCCGCACTCGATTCAGGAAATCACTGAAGCGCACAAGGCAATCATGGCTTTCGAGGCGCGCCACGCCTTTGCCTATGAACTCCGGACTAATGCCGACATGATGAGCCCGCAAATGAGATCATTTCTCGATTCGGCAGATACGGTTGATCGATGCTTTCTCAAAAGGGCACTGAAATTCATACATGCATGCAGATTTCATGCTCAAACGACCTTGTTTAGTGATGATTTGGAGTGCGATATACTTTTAGCGCCGAGCGCTGCGGGCGAAGCCCCGGCTGACCTAACAACCACCGGCAGCCCAAACTTCAATTTTGTCTGGACGACACTTCATTTGCCTTGTTTAAATATTCCTGGCATGGACGGCCCGGCAGGTATGCCAGTCGGTGTGCAGCTTGTAGGCCAGTGGCTGGGAGATGAGGCGTTGTTGGCAGCCTCACATTGGGCGCATGACATTTTATGCACAAAGCAAAATAGGCTGTGAAAACGCTCTCAAGAAGTCCAAAACACCGGGTAGCACGCCTCATTCGAGTGGTCCATCTGGTATACACAAGGGTCCGAACACAATTCGACCGGTTGATTTTTGAGAGTGTTTTGTGATTCACCCTGCACGACGGGTGAATCACACGGCACGTTTTGATTTGACGGATACGGCATGGGTGGTTATCGAGTTTTTGTTGCCGGGCCCGGGTCCCAAGCGACGGGATGACCGCACTATTCTCAATGGCATCTTTTGCATTCTCCGAACAGGCGCGCCGTGGCGCGATCTTCCGGATCGTCATGGGCCGCCCACGACGGTGTATAACCGCTACGTGCGCTGGGATGAGCGGGGCATAGCGGGACATATTCGAGGCTTTGGCCGAGAGCGAGGACGGACTGATCTTCACCGACAGCTCAATTGTCAAGGCTCACAACGCAGCGGCTGGGGGGAGTGTCATGAACAGTGTGTATGTGGATTGGTCCATGCGGGTTTCAGATACATTTACGCATTGAAGCGTTGTTCGAACATGATAGCGAACTGATTTCTGGCTGCAAACCATTCCCTGACATTGCGTCCACCTTTCTCGAAGTTGCGGATGGCGAGATAGATCAGCTTGATGGCTGCTTCCTCGGTCGGGAATGACCCGCGCGTCTTGATCGATTTCCGGATCACCCGGTTCAGGCTTTCGATGGCGTTCGTGGTGTATATGATCTTGCGGATGGCCGGATCGAAGGCAAAGAACGGGATCACTTCCTCCCATGCCCTGCGCCAGGCCGGGCCAATGGACGGATATTTCTGACCCCATTCGGCCTCGAAAGCGTCGAGTTGCTCGGCGGCGAGAGCGGCCGTCTGCGCCCCATAGATCTTGCGCAGATCGGCCGCCACGGCCTTGCGATCCTTCCACGAGCAGAAGTTCAGCGAATGACGCACCAGGTGCACGATGCAGGTCTGAACCGTGGCCTCGGGAAAGGCGGCAGTGATCGCGTCAGGAAAGCCCCGGATCGGTCCGGGCAGGCTCTTGAGGCCGTCCACGACCGCGATCAGGATGTCCTGGACGCCCCGGTTCTTCAGATCGGTCATCACGGACAGCCAGAACTTGGCGCCCTCGTTCTCGGCAATCCACAAGCCTAAAACCTCGCGCACCCCGTCCCGGCTTACGCCCAGCGCCACGTATACCGCCTTGTTCTTGACCATCCGGCTGTCGGCATCGCGGATCTTCACGCGCAGGGCGTCGAAGATAACAATGGGATACATCCGCTCCAGCGCCCGCGATTGCCATTCCCGGACCTCGTCCAGAACGGCATCGGTAACACGGCTGATCAGATCGGGGGAGACTTTGAGCCCGTAGACGTCCTCAAGGTGGGCGCGAATGTCACGGGTACTCAGACCGGCCGCATAGAGGCCGATGATCTTGTCGTCCATCCCGTCGATCCGGGTCTGGCCCTTCTTGACCAACTCTGGCTCAAAGCTGCTGTCCCGGTCGCGGGGAACCGCAATCGAAACCTCGCCATCCGACCCTTTCAGCCGTTTGGAGGCCGAGCCGTTGCGGCGGTTGGACTGGCCAGAGGGCGGTTCGCCACCAGCCTCGTACCCCAGATGCGCCGTCAGCTCCCCGCCAAGCATCCGCTCCATCAGGCGGACCTTCAGCTCTTTCATCAGTCCACAATCGCCAAGCAAATCCTCAGGCCGCTCGCAGCCCTTCAAAAGTTCGTCCAGTAAATCGTCGGTAATAGGCATCGTCCTTGCTCCTTTCAAGAAGCATGGACCAGATCGCAGATACACGGAAGATCAGACAGTCTCCGGCTGGGTAAAGAAAGTGGAACCGGCCGTGGTATTGGCCGCTCACGCGGCGGCCGCACGAGTAAGGTTCACGTCGCTACAGACAGGTTAGGCCGTCCTCTCCGCTTACGCAGGATCATGCTATCGACGAGACCATATTGAAAGTCGGGGTCATCGCTCAAAGCCTCCAACAGCCGTTCCCAGATACCGGCTTGGCACCAGCGGTTGGAGCGCTCATCAACACTGTTCCTCTTGTCAAACTCAGACGGCAGAACATGCCAGTGCGCGTCTGATCGAGCCAGCCAAAATTCGCGTCAACAAACAACCGGTTATCCCGGCCACTCCGTCCAGGATCGCCGATCTTCCCCGGGGACAACAGCTCCAGTCGACTCCAAACACTATCACTCAGTTCCTGTCGATCCTACATGCTGACCTCCATCCCAGCCGGCAGTTTGGAGCATACTTTGATCGTTATGGGAAGTCTGACTGTCAACACGACCCAGGTATCGGTAGCTTTGGCCATGCTTCTGGAGCAACCGACGCTGGGCCCAAGTAGGTTCGCGGGGCGAGGTAAGTTGATCTGTGTTGCTAGAGGTTGACAGCAGAGACAGCAATGCAGACGCCAGCAATAAGATGCCTATTCCGTAATTTCCGTTGAGCGGACAGATGCCTCTCGATTTAATCTCTTTGGAAAGCCTCAACTCTGCCTATCGAATCACTCCAATCTCTGTCCTGGTGAATATTTTTTCGGCTCATTTATCGCCTCTGTCGAAAATTGAAATTATTCAATTACCAACCCTCAATCCTGACTGATTTTCAGGCAGAGGGAAGTTAAATTCCATATGTGATATCTGCGTTATCAATCAAGTATTTTCGTGACGATTGGCCGATAGCGATAAATAATCGACAGCCGAAAACAAAGTTAATTATCAACTCAAGATAAAATAAAGGAGGATTTCATGATGCGTGTAAGATTAATTGCTCTGGTTGCAATTTCGCTTGGTGTCTTCGATTTTGTCGCTTCCGATTACGTGTTCGCACAAGTGGAAGAGATTGTCGTAACGGCTCGAAAAAGGGTAGAAAATATCCAAAATACACCGGTTGCCGTGAGTGCCTTCTCGTCAGCGTTTTTGCAAGACCATGCGATGACCAAGGCAAACGAAATTGGCGCTTTTGTTCCAAATATGAACTTTGCTATCACGCCGTCCGGCAGTTCGGACGGAGCAAACATCTTCATTCGTGGGGTTGGCCAGAACGACTTTGTAGCAACGACCGACCCGGGTGTCGGCTTGTATCTCGATGGCATCTATATCGGCCGAATGATGGGCTCGCTTATGGACCTGGCCGATATAAAACGTGTCGAAGTTCTGCGAGGGCCGCAGGGAACACTATTTGGAAAGAACACAATCGGGGGGGCTGTTAATATTATTACAACGCAGCCGGCGTCCGAATTCTCGGGCCGGGCGGAATTGACCGTTGGACGTTTTGGTCGGCTTGATGGCTCAATGGGCTTTAACGTCCCGCTTTCTGAGAATTTTTTCATGCGGGTGTCGGGAGTGTACCGCAGCAATAATGGGTTCGCGAGGCGGATTCTGGATGGTCAGAGGGCTGGTGATGACCAGGATGCAGGTGGCCGGATAAGTTTTCTCTGGAATGCATCGGAAGATTTGAAGATAACGCTGTCGGCGGATCGTACGCGGCGGCGAGCCCACCCTGCTTCGCATAGTGTGGTCCCGACTCCGGGGGTGACCGAACCCTATTTCGTACCTCAAAATCCGCGTGAACTTAATGCAACAAGTATTACGCCTTTCCGCGATGATACCGATGTTTACGGCACGTCAGGGACCGTCGACTGGGACCTTGGATTGATGGCCATAAAGTCCATCACAGCCTATCGAGACACCAAGCAGTTTGTTACAACGGACTATGACGGGACCTTATTGGTCATCAACGAGAACCTTATCAACCAGAAGGCTTGGCAGCTCAGTCAGGAATTCCAGTTCACGGGAAACTCTTTCAATGATAAATTGAACTGGATTGTGGGATTGTATTACTTCAAGGAAAAGGTGAATTGGTTCAACATCAGCGTCAAAGGGCCTAATTCCATTGACCCGGCATTTCTCGGGAATATTCACGGCCCGATCGACCCAAATATCGGGTCACTTGATATTGTGGACCAGACGACGCGAAACTACTCGTCTTACGGCCATCTAACTTTCAGTCTGACCGACCGCCTTCATATCAGCGGTGGGCTACGTTACACGGATGAGCGCAAAAGAGCGCAAGTAGCAAATCCACTCGTATTCGCGGGACAGCGCCCTGTAAGCCTGAGCAAAAACAACGTTTCGCCGAAGGTCAGCATCGACTTTAAACCTACCGAAGATATTATGCTTTATGCATCCTGGTCTGAGGGGTTCAGAAGCGGGGGGATCAATGGGCGCGTTGTGCCAAGTAGCTTGAGTGCGGATACCTATGATCCCGAGAAACTGACAAGCTATGAAGTCGGATTTAAGTCTGAACTGCTTAATCGCATGCTGCGTCTGAATGCGGCCGCGTTTTACAGTGTGTATAAAAATTACCAAACCACGACATCGGCAATCGATCCGATTACGGGCGGTTTTTTCTTTCCGATTGACAACGTTGGCGATCTCGACATCCGCGGGTTTGAGGTTGAAACGACGGCCGCACTCGGAACACGTACGACTCTGACCGCGTCGGTGGGGTATACAGACGAGAAGGTAACCCGCGTTGATCCGAATATCGTTCCTGGAATTTTTGGTATGAATTCGGATCTTCCTCTTACCCCAACCTGGACGGCGTCGGCGAGCGCCCAACATAGCATTCCGTTAGCTGGCTCCGGGATATTCGACGGTGACCTTATTCTGGCCGTTGATGGCAATTACAAGTCAGCCATGCGTTCGTTTACAATACCTTTCCCCAACGCAATCATGGGGAAAAACTTGATAATCAATAGCCAAGTAACTTTCCGCCCAGCGAATGCGAAATGGGAATTTATGCTGTGGGGAAAGAATCTGACAGACGAGACAGTCTACACCTTTAGGCAGGAGTTGGGGGGCTTTAATATGGCGATATTTCAGCGGCCCCTGGAGTTCGGCGCAACGTTCAAGGTGTTTTTTAGATGAGAGCGGACAGACGGCTGACCCTGATTATGAAACCGCGTTTACGCTTTACGACATTGGAGAGCTGGAATGGAGAACAGACATCTAGTCAGCCAGTATTACGGTAAAATTACCTCGATAAAAGTACTCCCTTTCAAGGGACAGGGTAACCCAGTTGAAATGGAAATTACCCAGGTCGCGGAATTTAAAGGGGAACTTAGCGGCCATGCCATTGGCAGCAATTATGTTCGGTTGGCGCCTGATGGTTCGAGCACTACCAGATTTTATGGAATTCTCACAAGCGACGAAGGAGAAACTGTCTTTCTGAGTCTTCAGGAATGTCAGTCCCCACCGCCGGTGGAAAATCACGTTATCTGACCACAGTTACCCACAAGACGAGCTCCGAAAAGCTTTCGTGGCTCAACAATACGATTATGACCTTTGAGGGAGTTGGTGATTTTGCCACGATGGAAGTTAGTGGCGATCTCTACCACTGGAGAGAGCGATGAGTAACCTGAAGTCTCAGACCGTTCCGGTAATCGATCTGGCTCCTTATTTCGGTGATGATCACGATGGCCGTTTGGAAGTGGCCAAGGCTGTCCGGGAGACGTGTGAGGAGACAGGATTCCTTGTCGTTACCAACCACGGCGTTGACCTGGTGCTTCAGGAACGGGTGTTTGCGGTCTGTCGTCAATTCTTTGACCTCCCACTTGAAGAGAAGCAGCGCGCGTCGGGCGTTGACACGCCTCTCCTTGGATACAATATGCTGGGGAGCCAGCGTATTGGGTATAGCCTGGGTGTCGAAACGCCACCCGACCTTATGGAGTCCTACAGCATCGGACGCGAGGACGTCGACGAACAGGACCCCTATTTCACGAGCAAAGTCGGCCGGCAGGTCTTTCCGCCCAATATCTGGCCCCATCAACCTGCAGGGTTCCGAACTGTCTTCAAGCAATATTATGATGCCATGGATTCTCTTGCCGCAAAGATCATGGAGATCATGGCTTTGGCTCTTGGTCTTCCCACTAATTTTTTTGCCAACAAGATCGATAAGAGCCTAAATTTGCTTCGGACGCTGAACTATCCGGCCATGGAGGAAACGCCTTTGCCGGGCCAATCCCGGATCGGCGCGCATACCGACTATGGGATTTTGACGATCGTGCTGCCCGATCGGCCAGGATTACAAGTAGAGCGGTCGCCGGGTGTTTGGGAAGACGTTCCTTTCGTGCCGGGCAGCTTGCAAATCAACATCGGCGATCTCATGGCACGTTGGACCAATGACCGATGGAACTCGACGATGCACCGCGTCTTGCCGCCCACGAGCGAGGATACGAATAAACGACGGATGTCTATCGCCCATTTCCTGATGGGCAATTATGATGCGTTGATCGAGACCTTGCCGACCTGCCTCGAGGAAGGTCAATCTCCTCATTATCCACCAATTTCTGCGGGAGATCATATGTTTGAAAAGATCAACCGGCAGTTTAGCGTTGCGGAAGAACGAAAGCGGTTGCTTGGCTGATGATGGCGCTACCGCTACCGCATTCTTATCTCGATCTTTCAAGAGGAGATGCCCCGTGGCTCGTGTACTTGTGATTGTCCCATTCGCACTTGACGAGGAGGGTATAAAGAAACGGCAGGCGCAACAATCGGAAGTTCAGCTCAGTCCGGACATTTCGTTTGAGTATCGTGGTGTGAAGGCAGGACCAGCCTGGATTCACTTCCCATCATGACTTCCTGCTTGCTGACATGGCCATGTACGAAGCGGGAGTTGATGCCCAAAAGGAAGGCTATGATGCGGTATGCATGGACTTTATGAGCGACTCCGGTGTGGATGCCCTGCGAAGCGTTCTCGATATTCCCGTGATTGGCCCCGCGAAAGCGTGTTTTCTGACGGCACTGATGCTGGGCAACAGTTTTGGAATTCTGACCCAGTGGGAGCCGTGGACTCGCGCATACTACAAATCGTTGCAAGCTTATGGTCTGTCGGACAAGTGCGTGTCTATTCGCCATATCGATACACCTCCGGACGTGAAAAATCTGCTGGGAGGTAAAGCAGAGGAGATTTTCCCAAAACTTCTTGCAGAAGCGAAACGGTGCGTCGAGGACGGGGCCGAGACATTGATAATTGGCTCCACAACAATGCACGAGGCGCACGGCTATCTCTCGGAAAGTCTTCCTGTACCTGTTATCAATCCGGGGCCGCTGACCTACAAGCTGGTGGAATTTGTGCTTGGGCTCGGGTTGGCGCAAAGTCGGAAGGCCTATCCGATGCCTCTCGTTCCTCTTCCGGACATGGCCCATACCATGATGGACGCAGCACGGAAAGAAGCGGCGTCCCGGTACAATCCCTGAGCATGTTAACTCTCATATTTAGATAACCAATGTCAGCATTTCCAGCGACCTTACAACTGGCCCATGTTGCGTTGACGCTTGACGGCCAATTGATTGATAAGAGTGATCTGAGGCGAGCAAAGCTCTGTCTTCTCGATTGGCTCGGCGTCACTGTGTGTGGATCAATGACAGAGTCGGTAAAGGCAGTGAGAACTGTCCTTACGGCTGAGGGAGGCAACGACTGTGCATCTTTCATTGGGAGCGGCGGGAAGGGTACCGTAAGGCAAGCCGCGCTTCTCAACTCTATGGCGAGTCATATCCATGATTACGATGACGTGCATCTCGCAATACCAGGCCATCCAACTGCGCCCGTTGCTGGGGCCGTGTGGGCCCTTGCAGAAGCAAGGAACTTTAGTGGTCTACAAGCGCTGGAGGCACTGATCGCAGGAATCGAGGTTATGTGCCGTTTGGGACGCGCCTTGTCGCCGGGACATTACGCGAACGGGTGGCACGCGTCTTCCACCCTGGGCGTTATCGGTGCCGCAGCGGCGTCCGCTCGACTCATCTCGCTGTCCAGGATTCAGACAGCCGCAGCCCTCGGTTTGGCCAGTAGTATGGCGTCAGGACTGCGCGGCTCCTTCGGTTCGCCGGCTAAGCCATTCCAGATCGGTCATGCAGCGGCGAGTGGGGTGCTCGCGGCGGAGATCACGGAACGGCAGATAATTGCCCACACCGATGTGTTGGAACGTACGGATGGTTTTTTCGAGACCTTTGGAAGGTCTAGCACACGGCCGGACCTATTAGCTGTTGCGGATGAACTGGCGATTAACGGTGTTCAGTTCAAACGGCACGCGGCTTGTTTTCTGGTCCATGCAGCGATCGAGGCCGCCATTCAATTAGTGAACGACCAGGTACGTCTTGACAATATCGAACAGATTGTTGTGCGGGGAAATGAGGATATGATTGCTGTCTGCAATAGGCCTCAACTGTCAAACGCACTCGACACTAAGTTTAGCGTACAGTTCGCAGTTGCTGCCACTTTGTGCGGCTACGAAACAGCATCACTGGCACTTTTTGACGCTCCTCCCGTTTCCGATTCCTCGGTCGCATCCCTTATGTCGCGGATTAGGGTCGAGAGGAGCTCTGAACTGGGACAGGATGATGCAATATTGTTTGTCCGCATGAGAGACGGACCAGTGATTGAACGGTCGGCGCATGTGGGTTCCGGCTTGCCACTCGAAGAGGAGGAGCAGAGCATCAGGGCAAAGGTACGGAGTCTCTGGGATGACCTAATTGAACCTGCAGAGATAAATCATATGATTGATAAGGTCCTTCTACTTGATGAACAAATTGAATTGCCCGATATTGCCGTTCTGAATGCTTTGAAGCCTGACTGAATTGCCCCAGGATCTGATGTCCTCAAAGTTTCAAGCGCGCGACTTCCGGTTTCATTAATCCGTAGTATTCATCAATTTTTTCGTCAAGCCGGTCGATGGGCGCGCCGATACCCAACGCCAGCGGCGGATGGTCGGGAACGGGTGGCAGGGGGACTGCAATAACGCCTGCCCCTTTTGTCGCTGTCCCCCACGTAGCGAAATAACCGCGTTCCCGACCGTGTTCGATTTCCTTGATTAGAGCCGAGGCCTTGATAGGCGGCAAGTTTTCCGTCTGCTCGGCATTGATGCGTCTCACCAAGAGACCGATTTCATCGTCGGATTGCAAGCTTAAAAGGGCCTGCCCCACAGCGGTAAAACAAAGAGGCCGGAGCGATCCTGGCTTCATATAAAAGCGGATTGGGTTTGTCGCCTGAAGGACACGCAGGTAAAGTACCTGTGTCCCATTCTGTGTGCCGAGCAAAATGGTATCGCCCGTGGCCTCCAGTAGCTTCTCCATGAGTGTAAAGGGTGATGCCGTCTGGCTAAAATTGTCAAGCATCCAAGCACCAAGTACGGCAATCCGTATGGTCGGCCGAAAAGTCCGCGAACGAGCATCAAAGGTCAGATAGCCCAGTGAAACCAGTGAATGCAGGAGATTGGATGTGCTCGACTGCGGGTAGCCAAGAGCATTTACAACGTCATGAGCCGACAAATTTTTCTTGCATTCGGCAAAAAACTCAAGAACTTCCATAACGCGTTTCGCCGATTTGACGGTTGTGCTCATGATTGAAAGTCCGGCTTGGTCATCACTTTGTCAGCATATCACTACATTCCCGCCATTTCCGCTCTTTCCAGCAGATCCTGTACCATCCGGACCGAAGCGGCATCGACCATCTGCCCATCCATGTTGATAGCTCCGAGACCTTCGGCTTTAGCCATTTCATACGCATTGACGAGGCGTCTTGCTTGCTCCACATCATCCTTGGCCGGCGTAAATGCCGCAAGGGCCGGTTGAATTTGTGCAGGGTGTATTGCCCACTTTCCAACGAATCCCAGCGCCAGCGCCCGGCGGCACTCTTCTTGATAGGCTTCGGGGTTTCTGAAATCGGGGAAGGGGCCATCAATGGCGTCAATACCAGCTGCGCGCGCTGCGATGGCGACTTTCCACCGCCCATAATGCCAAATATCTCCCGGATACGGGGCTTTGCCGTATAACGCAGCCGGATCAATGCCCTGTGAGGCTGAATAGTCTCCGACGCCAAATATCAGCGCCTCGAGGCGGGGAGACGCTTTTGCAATCTCCTCAACGTTGATCATGGCTTCGACTTCCTCGATCAGGACCTCGAGGCCAATTTTCTTCTCAAGACCCAGTTTCCATTCGATCTGCTTGAGAAGTGTATCAGCAAATAGGACATCGCTGGAGTTCATGACTTTGGGTACAATGATGAGATCAACCTGTTCAGGTGCACCTTCAACAACCGTAATTATATCTTCATAGCAATAAGGCGTCGCGGGGTCGTTTACGCGGACGGCTCGTGTTTTTTTACCCCAGTCCAGCTTTTTGAGGGCGTCAACTATTCTGGTCCGCGCCTCAACTTTGGCGTTAGGCGCGACCGCGTCTTCCAAATCAAGAAAAATAAGGTCTGCATCGCTTGCGGCTGCCTTCACCATCATTCGTTCACTGCTGCCGGGAACCGCCAGTTCCACGCGGCGAGCCCGTTTTGGTTGTTCGCACGTCATAGTTTATTCTCCATCTTCGGCGCTATGACCTTTGCATTTCTGAGTTCCTTGATTGAGACGTCATCAAAGCCCAGGTCGGTCAATATACTGTCTGTATGTTCGCCCAGAAGCGGTGCGCGCCGCATAACTCCACCAGGCGTTCCCGTCATCTGAACAGGGACACCGGCGATCACAACAGGTGTTTCCGAACCAGGCTGGTCGACTTCAACAAGCATGTTTCGCTTCCGGAAATGCTCGTCCGCGAATATGTCCTCCACTGAATAGACAGGTCCGATTGGTAATTTGCCTCCCAACATTTCCTTGATATCACCCAGGGTATGGTGCGCGACGAACTTTTCTACGATGCTGTAGGTCGCCTCCTTGTTGGCCAAACGGTCATTATTTGTTCTAAAACGGGGGTCCGTAATCAGATCATGTCTTTCCATTGCCTCGCACAGTGCCGTCCAGAAACGTTCTGACTGTGCCGCAATTGCAATCCAGCCGTCACGCGCTTTAAAAAGTCCAAATGGACACAGGATCGGGTGACGGTTTCCCTCGGGTCTGGCGACATACCCAGTATAACTGTACTGGTGAACTATGCGTTCACACAGTGCAAGAACACCGTCGACCATGGAAACATTCACGAATTGTCCCTTGCCAGTCGCTTTTGCACTCAGAACAGCAGCAAGAATCCCAAATGCCGCAAGCGCGCCGGGAAAAAGGTCACCGACCCCCGGGCCAATTTTGATGGGTTCACCTGAAGCCGGACCAGTGATCCCCATGAGTCCGCCCATGGCCTGTGCAACCACGTCCAATGCCGGCCATTCATCATATGGGCTTTCTCCAGTTCTCGAGTCTCCAAATCCAGTGAGAGCTGCATAGACGAGCATAGGGTTTCGCTCTGCGAGGGTTTCGTAACCCAATCCGAGACGGTCCATCACACCAGGGCGATAGTTCTCCACAACGACGTCTGCTTTTTCCACCAGCCGCAGTGCAATATCGCGCCCCTTTGGTGATTTCAAGTCAAGTGCAAGGCCATACTTATTCCGATTGACGCTCTGGTAATACCCGCCAAAGGCGCGCTGGCTGTCATCGGGTCGGAACGGGCCTATCTTACGGGTCTCATCACCGTACAGCGGTTCGACCTTGATTACTTGGGCGCCATGGTCGGCTAGAAGCTGGGTGCAGAACGGACCGGCGAGAACCTGAGTGAAATCGAGAACGCGCAAATCCTGCAGCGCGCCAAACAGGATATCCTTCTTTCGGGTCATGCGGTGCCCTTCGGCCGGCGTCGCACCAGGACGCTGCGTTCAATTTCGCAAACGACTTCACCGCGTTGATTGAACCCTGTGTGCTGAAACTCGACACGGCCCCCTTCCGCATCAACATCCGGCTCCTGTACAGCCAGCACGGTCGATGACGCGTAGAGGGTATCTCCATGGAACACAGGAGTCTTGAGCCTGAGTTTTTTCATTTCAAGCTCCGCTATGGCGTTTTCACTTGTATCCTGGGATGCCAGTCCGATGACTATCGACGCTGTAATTCCGCCAAAAACAATGCGCGATCCAAATGAAGAGCGGGACATCTCGTCCTCGTTGAAATGACCCTGTGCCGTGTTCATGGTCAAGTGAGTGAACATTACGTTTTCAAGCTCTCCGACTGTTTTCCCGCGCATATGGCGCATGGCATCGCCTGGCTTGAAGTCCTCAAAGTAGTTGTCTGCAGAGGTTAGCGAACCAAACATCATTTTGTCGTCTTTCCCAGAAGATGGTCTGATATGATCTTAAGCTGAATTTCGGAAGTCCCTTCGAATATCTTGGTCAGCCTCGCGTCACGCCAGTGACGCTCTACAGCAAAATGAGTTGTGTAGCCGGCGCCGCCGTGTATCTGTAACGCCTCACTTGTTACGCGCTCGGACATTTCGCTGGCGAACAGCTTGATCATGGAGGCTTCAAGATCGCATCTCTGTCCGGTGTCAATTTGCTGGCAAACGTGATAGAGGAGTTGGCGCGCGGCCTCTATTTCGGTTGCCATGTTGCCTATTTTAAAGCGTATGGCTTGGAAGTCGGCGATCGGACGTCCAAATTGGATGCGCTGTTTGGCATATTTAATAGCATCGTTCAGCCCGGCTTGAGCCAGTCCGATGGACCGCGCCGCCGTATGGGCGCGCGCAGTCTCAAGGCCTTTTGTTGCCACATAAAAGCCTTTGCCTTCTTCGCCAATCATATTCTTCGCCGGGACACGAACGCCATCGAACGACAGTTCCCAAGTCTGCCAGCCGAAATAGCCT
The DNA here is from genome assembly GCA_963746725.1 of uncultured Alphaproteobacteria bacterium. Lineage (GTDB taxonomy): Bacteria > Pseudomonadota > Alphaproteobacteria > Sphingomonadales > Govanellaceae > J090. The sequence goes on from CAVVCF010000012.1 coordinate 179,375, forward strand.
ATTTTCGGGATCGGCGACCCTTGGACCCCGGCGGGTAATGTCCCTCGTTCCTTTTCCAGTATAAAGGCGCTTATGCCACGGTGTCGTCGCTCGGGATCAATTTCGGGATCTGTCCGCGCCAGTATGAGAAGGAAATCTGCGCCATCTGCATATGTGCACCAGTACTTGTTGCCCGTGATGACCCACTCGTCACCGTTCCGCATCGCCCGGGTGTTCAGGCCTGCGATATCAGAACCAGTACCAGGCTCGGACATCGCGAACGCCCCCAGCCATTCGCCCAGTGCCATGCGGGGCATGTACTGGCACTTTTGATCTTCCGAAAAAAAATCACGTCCGACAAAACCGTTGCCCCGCGCCAACAGGCTGGCGACGCTCATCCATGCTTGGCTGAGCTCCTCTGCCACCAAACAGTATTCAACGCACCCGAGACCTAGTCCTCCATATTCTTCCGGGATCATGATGCCGAAGAAGCCCAGTTCGGCCATCTCGTCCCGAATGGAGTCGGGTATATTTCCGCGTTCTGGGTCAAGGCGATTAGCTACTGGCAAAACACGTTCTCTGGAAAATTTTCGAGCCGTATCTCGGATCATCTCCTGTTCAGGGGTCAGTTGCATTGAATCTCTTATCCTTTAGAAGGGCTTCTCCGAGTGACCATGTTGGTTCGATTGAAAATAATAACCCGCGACCCATCCTTTCTAAATCCTTCAGTCTGCCAGGTGACGATGCCAAAATCCGGCTTGCTAGAGGATGCTCGGCGTTCAATAACCGTGGATTTTGCAGTGAGCGTATCGCCAGGGAAGACTGTTTCCTCAAACACCAGGTCGTCAATGCCGAGAAATGCGCCGCCCCGTTCGCTTAGATCTTCAACGGATAAACCAAAGACAGTGGAAAAGACCAACATCGGACACACGGGGGTAGTTGCATAACCACAATGTTTTGCATAAGTCTCGTTAAAGTAGATTGGATTTAATTGCAGCAATGTGGTTGCAAACAGTATGCTCTCCTGTTGCAATACTGTTCTGCCCCAATGGTGATGATACATCCGCCCAACTTCAAAGTCTTCGTAAGTATGCCCACGCAGTCGGACTGGTGCATTAATGATCTTGTCATTCATGCCGCTTTCCAATTGGGATACATGTGCATTCGTTCATTCCGTACAAGGTTGTTAGCCTAACGGGACTATAACGTCGTGAAGAATGCAAAAAGAAGCTCAAAATCACCATCGGCATTTGTAATCACATATATGATAACATTACGCTTTGTCTGTCTTTCTAGAGATCGCCGGACTATTAGGGAAGCGACACTCAAACGCCATTGTCACATTTACTTAGCCGGCGACCTAGGGGACTAGGTTACTATTTTTATACGACTACATTGGCAATTCTTACCTAATATGACGTCTTTTCAAAGCGGTTAAAAAGAGGAGTTTCAATGTATGGGTCATAGTGCATCGAGCAACGTGCCAATGCTATTGATTATGGCTGGTGATGGTATTGGGCCTGAGATTATGGCGGAGGTGAAGCGAGTTATCGCGTGGTTCGTCGCCGAGAGGGGGTTGAAAATCGATTTCAGGGAAGAGCTTTATGGGATTTCAGCTTGGCGAGAGTACGGCGCGGTCGTTCGTCCAGATGCTTGGGCACTTATCGATTCCGTAGATACCATCCTTTTTGGAGCGAGTGGCTCGCCTGAGTATGATAACATAGATCGGCAGCATTGGCTGCCAGATCGCTTACTTCAAATAAGGCGCAGACTGGATCTTTCGAGAACCTTCGTCCTATCAAGACGGTTAGTGCGCTAAGGGGTATGTCGAGTCTCAGGCCGGAATATATTATGGGCACGGATATACTGATTGTTCGTGAACTTACCGGAGGCCTGTATTTCAGCGATCCTAGAGGTGATGAAGATCTGGGCGACGGCAGAAGACGCACAATCAATACGATGGCTTACACTACTGAACAGGTAGCGCGCGTGGCCAAATCAGGCTTCGAACTTGCCCGGCGGCGGAGAGGGCGGCTTTGCTCAGTGGACAAGGCCAATGTTCTAGAAGTGAGTATGTTATGGCGGAATGTTGTGACTGAATTGCATGTTCGCGAATTCCCTGACGTCGAGCTTTCGCACATGTACGTCGACAATGCCGCCATGCAACTCGTGCGCAACCCGCGTCAGTTTGATGTATTGCTGACGGAAAATCTGTTCGGGGATATTCTTTCAGATTGCGCCGCGATGATTGCTGGCTCCATCGGGATGTTGCCTTCTGCTTCAATAGGGCCCGTTAATGAGATCGGCCGTCGTCAGGCATTGTATGAACCAATCCATGGGAGCGCGCCGGACATTGCGGGCAAAGGAATCGCGAAATCCTATAGGAGCCATCATGAGTTTTGCTATGTGCCTCGATCTGTCGTTTGCACGACGGGACGATGCGCTATTATTGGAGGCGGCCGTCAACGAAGCGATTGAAAGTGGTGCACGCACGGTTGACATGGCCTCATCCGACGAGCCAGTTCTCAGTACTGCGCAAATGGGCGATGCGGTGCTAACAGCCCTAGATGCCAAGCTTGGATAATTGGGGCCGTGCACACGTGACAATGTCTTCAGGCGCTTTCAACCTGCCACTGTCCGTAATTAGATAATTTGGAGCCAGGCAGCATTTAGGATAAGAGAGGGTTTGATCTCATTCTGTGTTTGATCCTAAGCGGCTTGTGTCTGATGTTGCAAGCGGCGCTGTTTCATGGTTCTGCGTTTGATTTTTCTCCTCATCTCCAGAATTGATTGTCCCCGCCCGAAGTAGACGTCCGCAGGCGTCAGGTTATTCAGGCTTTCGTGGTAGCGCTGGTTGTTATAGTAGGTGATGAAGGTGCCGATTTCCTCCTCCAGGTGGCCGGGCAGGTAGTAGTTGTCGAGCAGGATGCGGTTCTTCAGGGTCTGGTGCCATCGCTCGATCTTGCCCTGTGTCTGTGGATGATAGGGCTTGCCGCGGACGTGGCGCATGCGTCTTTCAGACAACCAGTCGGCCAGTGCTTCCGCCACATAGGATGACCCGTTGTCGCTGAGAAGGCGCGGTTTATGGATAATCCTGGCGCTATCGCAGCCTGAGACTTTCAGCGCCAGATCCAGGGTGTCGGTGACATCCTTTGCCTTCATGGTGCTGCACAGCTTCCAGCTGATGACGTAGCGGCTATAGTCATCCAGGATGGTGGACAGGTAATACCAGCCCCAGCCGGTAATCTTGAAGTAAGTAAAATCGGTCTGCCACTGTTCGTTGGGTCGAACGGGCTGGTGCCCCACGCCCAGACGGTGGGGGGCCGGCGCTACCGGATCGGCGAGACCGATCTGCCGCCACTGGCCAATACGCCCTTTGCCCTGAAGACGCCCGCGGGCGAGCCCTTGCCCCACGGCCTGGTTACCCGGGACCTGATCCACGCCTTCTACCATAACCAGGCGCAGATCAACGGCGGGAAGAACGACGGCTTTGCCGCCTGGAGCAATAGCCGGCGGCCTTGTCATGGGCCATTACGGGGACACTGCCGCCAATCTCCGGCTGTGGACCATTGCCCGGCCAGTATCACGCTCTGCGACAATTTCTTTATGGGGACCTTCGGGGGTTCTTTCATCAATCACCAGTATCTGGTGGCGGCGCGGCCGGCCTTTTATCCGAATGCTGACAAAAGTCCCGCAAGAGGACAAATTGCTCCAGTGGAAGGTGATGACCCTACGGGCATCCGTTTAAAGCTGCGACCGGATTCGCCAGCCAGTGCCTTGGACGGTCCACCGAAGGTGGGGCCGAATGCGCTAGCGCCTGACTTCTGGGCGGTCAATACCATGGCGCCGCCCTATGCACCGAGCTATTCCGTCGATCCCCATGATCCGACCCGGGCCGATCCCGATAACCCACGCACCCTGGTGCCGCAGAGCCATAGCACCATCGGCGACCTGCTCTCGGAGAAGGGGGTTAACTGGGCGTGGTATGCCGGCGGCTGGCAGGCGGCGCTCGACGGTCATGGTTATGACGGCGAGTTTCCCTCGCGGCCCAATTTCCAGGCCCATCACCAGCCTTTCAACTACTTCTCCCAGTATGCCCCGGGCACGGCGGCGCGGGCCCGTCACCTGCGCGACGCGGGCTTGGGCGACAGCCGACCAGACCAATCATTTCCTGGCCGATGTGGAGGCCGGGCGCCTGCCTCCGGTGACCTATTACAAGCCGCAGGGCAACCTGAACATGCATGCCGGCTATTCGGATATCGAGGACGGCGACCGCCATATCGCCCATGTGGTCGAGGCCCTGCAGAACGGCCCGCAGTGGCGAAGATGATGGTGATCATCACCTTTGACGAGAACGGCGGCTGGTGGGACCACGTGGCCCCGCCCAAGGGCGACCGCTGGGGCCCGGGCAACCGCATTCCGGCGCTCCTGATCTCGCCTCATGTCCAGAAGGGCCATGTGGATCACACGGTCTACGATACCGGCTCGATCGCCCGCTTCATCACCCGGCGCTTCGGCCTTGCAAAACTACCCGGCCTCGCGGCGCGTGAGCAGGCCATGATCGCCGCCGGCGGACCACCACCCGGAGATCTTACGCAGAGTCTCAAGGTCCGACGCGGGTTAGAAAACCATACTCCAGGCCATCCACGCGGGCTCCGGCATTCAGTACCTTGATTGGCTACCGCTACCCGTCTCTCGACCTGCTGCTTGGTAACGGGCAGGGGCGCCGGTCCACGTCGGTCATTCCAGCCATCTCAGCGAGAAAAATCGGGAAAAGACTATATGTTCACCGTCTTCTTTTTGGTAGGGCGGTGTCGAGCATTTCAAACATCTTTTCCTCGTGTTTGATGTCATCGATGATGATCTGGTTGTCGGGATCATCTTCGAGGTCACGTTCGTACGCTTCAATCGCCTTTAAGGCTTCCTCCCGGCGTTGTTGAAGCCGATCCCATCTTTCTTTTTCCAACTCATCCATGGGGCCGACGAAGCGAACCGATGCGGTACGCACGTTGATCAGAATATCATCGGGGTGAGGGACCACCTCGGGGCGAGGAATTCCTGCCTTGTCACAGCGTTCGAATTCTTCATTCCATCCTTTCTTGTAAAGAAATGCTTCCTCGAAGAGCTCCTGCTGTTGTTGTGCTTCGTGGTCCTCGATCGCCTGGACCATAGTCGTTATTGCGTTCTGGGCATGGCGGTTGCCCTTGAGAGCATCCAGGTTCATTCGGCGCAGAATGGCCTGCATGGCCGGCAGTCTGACAATGTCATCTCCTTCTCGCAGCGATACGGGGCGGTAGGCCTCCTCCATGATCAGGTTTTTAATCTGCTGGCTTAGTTCGGGGCCGGGAGTCTTTTGCCTTTTGTTTTTCGGCCGTCCTTGCGGATTCCCCGATTGCCCCTTCTTGAAGCGATGGTCCCTGGGCGGCTTGCGGTAGCCCACGTCGTATTCTCTGTCTTTGGCGTTCCGGCGCATGCTCATGACACCACCTCCATCTCTTTAAGGCGGGCCTCTTCCACATCCTCGAAGGTTTCGTTCTTTCCAGCTAGCGTGGCGCGCTTACCGGTGACCTTCTCAAAGCGGCGGATGATGGTGTCGCAGTAGGCCGGGTCATATTCGATGGTCCGGGCTGAGCGCCCCGTCTTCTGGGCGGCAATGAGCGTGGTGCCGGAGCCGCCGAAGGCGTCAAGCACAATGTCCCCTCTCTTGCTGCAGTCCCGGATGGCATCGGCCACCAGGGCCACCGGCTTGACGGTCGGATGCATGGCGAGTGCCTCGGCCCGATTGCTGGACAAGCTGCTGATACCGGGATAGTCCCACACATTGGTGCGATAGCGCCCGGTGTCGCCCAGGCCGAAGCTGTTGGTGTGAGGCGCGGTCCCCATCTTGAACACGAATATGAGCTCGTGCTTGGAGCGATAGAAAGTCCCCATGCCGCCGTTGGTCTTGTTCCAGACACAGAGGTTCTTGAGTTCGGTAAAAGCGGCATTGCCCGCCGCCAACATTTCGCCCATATGCCGCCAGTCCATACAGACGAAGGCAATGGCGCCGTCCCGGCAGGCTTTGGCCATCCGGCCAAGAGTCTCTCTCAGGAATGCGGTAAAGGCCTCGTCCGACATCTCGCCCACGCCCATGGCGAAGTCCTCATGGCGGATGCGGCCCAAGCCACAGACATGGCCGTCGATGGGGACGTTATAAGGGGGGTCAGTGAACACCAGGTCCACGGTCTCTTCACCTAACAAGGTCAAATAGTCTTCACCCTTTCTCGCATCCCCGCAGAGCAGCCTGTGCCGGCCCAGTTGCCAAAGGTCGCCCATGCGGGTCACTGTGTCTTCCCGTATGGGTGGGATCTCGTCCTCGGGTCCCAATCCGCCTTCCGGATCACTGTCGCTGGCACCATCCAGAATGATGTCCGTCTCGGCCAGAGAAAAGCCGGTGAATTCCACATCGAAGTCCAGATCAATGAGGGCCTGCAACTCGATGGCCAGGATCTCCTGGTCCCATCCGGCATTGAGGGCCAGCTTGTTGTCCGCCAGCACATAGGCCCGGCGCTCGGCTTCTGAAAGATGGGAAAGCTTTACCGTAGGTACAGTCTCCAAGCCCAGCAGCCTGGCGGCCGAAACTCGGCCATGGCCGGCGATGATCTCGCGAGCATCACTGATCAGCACAGGGTTGGTGAAGCCAAAGCGCTCTATGCTGTCGGCAATCTGTTTGATCTGTTTCCTGGAGTGGGTGCGGGCATTGCCCGGATAGGGGCGAAGGGAAGATGTGAGATGGTGTTCAATCGAAAGGCTGATTTCAGACATAAGCGTTTCCTCAGGTCAGTGTTTTCATCGGTTCTCCCTTGAGTTGTTTACGGACAGTCCGAATCATTTTTGCAATAATACCAAACGGGCACAGGGGCGCGCAAGAACATAATGGCAACAAATCGAGTTTTGCACCTGAAATCAATAGGATGGTGTCCGTTTTAAGGAGCTCTAGAAACGGAAGTGTCATGACTGGCTGGAATGAGAGGTCCCCTTCCGTCGTGTCAGCAGATGTTCGCTGTTTCCCAACCGGAAATCCCTGTTCGCTGCAAAAACCTTCCCTGAAAAAGACTGTAACAGGGAAATCAAATTCCCTGTTATGAGTATCAGGGAAATTGACTGTAACCTACTGATATGCAGCGGGGAATCGCGCCCAAAAATCGCTCTAGAGGCTCAAAAACTGAAAAATTCGCTGTTTTTGCGGCAGGAACAGGGAAAAATTCCCTGTTATGGGTATCCCAAATCAGAGACGGGTTCGCTGCAGACTTCCTGCGCCGCCATTCATTTTTCCATTTAATTTCAATAAATTAACAAAATAGGTGCAGTCCGGCTAACCCCCGGAAATGTCGTAACTAATTGGTATTAAAGGGATTCCACTTGGGAGTCTCTGGAGACTCTTCTAGCAGTATTCTTGGCCACATTTCCGATTAAGTCTCTGTGCCGCGATTGTGCCGGTACCGCTAAATTCTCCGATTCTCGTAATAGACGCTTATCAAGATCTATCCCCGCAGGTGCGGGGGAGCCCTCCTGACGTTCCAGCACCAGATATTTCTTGCGGGTCTATCTCCGCAGGTGCGGGGGAGCCCGGTGACGACCGAAGGGAGGAACGACGGCAAGCGCAGCGCGGCCGGTCCCGCAGGGACGAGTGAAGCGAGCAATCCCTCCCTCTCCGCCACTTTTTGAATTATCCAAATATTTTCAGTCAGTTAGCCATAGGGTCCTATGGCGCGTTTCCCTATCTGGTACAAAACACGGGTACAAGGGCATTTGCTCATGGGGAATCGCAGGGTCGTTCATTTACGTCGGCGCGGAGATAGCACCTATTTCCGGCGGGGACTTCCGCAGGATATAACGGACCGTTTCCAGCGTAAGGAGATCAAGGTTTCCCTGGGACGCATCCAGCGGGAGGAGGCGGATATCTCATGCTTTGTCTTCCCCATCCCCGAGCATGCTTTTTTTGAGCAAGCGGTTCTCCAGGGTCAGTTCGGCAACCACCTCCTTCAAGGCTGTCGCCTCGGATCGCAGCTCCCTGACCTCAGGCGCCGTTGCTCAAACCGATAAATCTTTCCAATAGGTGCTGACGTTAGACATGGCATCCTTCTCCCTTCCTCCATCCATCTCTTCAGCTGTTACTTTCCTCAATCAGATTTTTTGATACGCCCTCAGATAACCTGTTTATTCTGAGCTTTGTCCGTGTGGATCTGCCGTAAGACTTTCCTGCAAATGGGCGTTTTCCAGCTGCGGTTTCTTGATGCTTGCTTGCGAGAGCCATCGTGCAGAAAATATCCGTACACTACCTTTGCCATATGGACTGAGAGGCAACAGTTCCGGATTTTGAAACGATGACGGGAAATCGAGACCTCCCTAACGTTAACGTTCCGATCAAAAACTACAAAAACCATTTCGGTGCATTAGGAGGGACTTTATGATCCGAGGGAAATTCTCATCCACCACTGTTGACCGTAGAACACGACAAACTGTTTTTGAGTCGGCTTTGCAGGGTGCCGGTGTCAGTCTGATGGCGCTGATATTGGCGTCCTCGAACAGTTTCGCCGAAACGAATAGCGAGCCGAAACACGCGTCTTTCACGGTTGAGGAAATCACCGTTACGGCGCGTAAGCGGGAAGAAAGTCTGCAACGCACACCTGTGGCAATCACGGCCTTTACCAGCCAGGACATGGAGGCCCGTAATCTGACCAACCTGATGGGCCTCGCGGATTTTGCGCCCAACGTGGCGATCAGCAGCTCCAATGCCGGCAGCGGCAGCGGGTCGAACTCGCAGATTACCATTCGCGGTGTCGGTCAGCTTGACTTCCTGATCACCACCGATCCCGGTGTCGGAACCTATGTTGACGGCATCTATTTCGCCCGTTCAATGGGCGGCGTCATGGATCTTTTGGACCTGCAGCGGGTGGAAATTCTGCGCGGGCCGCAGGGCACCCTTTACGGCAAGAACACGATCGGCGGGGCCATCAACCTGATCTCCCGCAAGCCTGGCAATGACTTTGGTGGATATGCCGAGGTCACCACAGGTCGTTTCAACCGCCTGGATATGAGGGCCAGCGCCAATCTGCCCATTATTGACGATAAGCTCGCGGCCATTGTTTCCGTGTCGTCCAAAAACCGGGACGGATATGGCTACCGTACCACTGATGGCGAGCAGTTAGGAACCGTAGACTCGGCGGCGGCCAGGGCGGCCATACGCTGGCGTCCCAGCGGTGAGGTGACTGTCGATTTGGCGGTGGACGGTACCAGAAAGCGTCAAAGTTCGGTCGTGACCACCCTGACCGCTATTAATCCGAATGCACCGGTTCTGAACCTTTATAATGCCGTCAGTTTCCTCTCGGGCGGCGTCAATCCGCCCTATACACCTGTTGTGCCTGCAGACCCGTATGTCAGCAGTGGTACAGGTCCCAACCAGGACGATCTCGATACCTGGGGTGTGTCCGGTATCGTTACGTGGGAAAAGGATAATCTGACCATCAAGTCCCTGACGGGATACAGGGAGCTCAGGGCCCATTTTGGTCGCGATGGCGACAATTCGCCGCTGCCCTATCTTGAAACGCATAACGATGACAGTCAGCACCAGTTTAGTGAAGAGTTGCAGTTGTCCGGCCTTAATCTGGACGATCGCCTGAAATGGGTAGCCGGCCTGTATTATTTCAGCGAACATGCAACCGACTATACCAAGACCAAACTGGCTTCAGGCTTGTATCAGGGGCTGGAGGCCTTGCCCGCTGCGATGATCCCCCTTGCACCCGGCGTTTTTGCCGGCGGGGCGGGAAATCCGGTCAACGTGCTTTTTGACAACGATTTCCTGATCGACAGTGCAATCACCACCCGAAACTATTCCGGCTATGTTCACGCGACCTACAATATTGTGGATCAGCTGGGCCTTACCCTCGGCGCGCGCTACACGCATGAAAAGAAGAAATACTTCATTAATGACGTTCGGGCGTCTTCCGGTGTCCCCATTGTCGATAATGTGCATGTCGCGGACAGCTGGTCTTCCTTCTCACCCAAGGCCGGTCTTGAATATCAGGTCAACGATCATGTCCTGAGCTACTTCACTGTTTCCCGCGGGTTCAAGTCTGGCGGCTTTAATGGCCGGCCTACCACGTCGGCTGCCGAGGTACAGGCTTATGATCCTGAATATCTGACGGCCTATGAAGTGGGCGTGAAGTCGGAATTTCTGGACCACCGCGTGCGCCTGAATGTCACGGGCTTTTACTACAATTACAAGGACATTCAACTGACTGTGTCCACTGCGACGCCAGATGGCAATTTTGTGGCATTGACCGAAAATGCCGGTAGGGCCCACTCAAAGGGTATCGAAGTGGAACTGCAAGCGGCGCCGGTCGAAGGACTGCTGATTGAAGGATCCGCCGGATATATTGACGCCCACTATACCGATGTCGGTACGGCGCAAAATGTGACGACCAACAGCAAGTTCGTGTACACACCGGAATGGACAGCCAATAGCTCGATCTCCTACAGTTTTGCCCTGGGGAACGCTGGTACCCTGACGCTCCGCGGCAACTGGAGCTATCGCAGCAAATACTATGTCAATCCCCAGAATGACGAGGCTCTGTCCCAGGACGGGTTCAGTCTGCTGGGCGCCCGGGTTACCTATGAAGACCCCCAGCAGCGCTGGAAAGTCGCTCTGTTCGCGACCAATCTCACCAACAAGAAGTACATCAACAATGGGGTGGGTACGCTCGACAGCTTCGGGCTTGCCGAAGCCTATTTCGGACGGCCCAGGGAGTGGGGTTTGATGGTCAAAACCAGTTTCTAACGAAGAAATCGTGTCTTCCCATCCCCGGACCGGAGAATCATCCGGTTCGGGTATTCTCAAGTCGACCAATCTGGAGCGTGTGTAACATGTACGATATGGCGAAGCTCAAGAATTTGGGCAAGGTCGAAGAACTGGCGCCGGACGCAATGAAGGCGTTCTGGGAGTTTGACAAAGCGGCGCTCGCGGAAGGGGCATTGTCAGTCAAGACCAAGGAACTGATTGCGGTGGCGGTGGCTCACACCACACAATGTCCTTATTGTCTTCACATCCATGCTGAGAAGGCGCGCGATGCTGGCGCCACCAGTCAGGAAATCGCGGAAGCTGCAATCGTCGCTGCCGCGTTACGCGCCGGAGCGGCCATCGTTCATGCCACCCACCTGGTTGCAGAATAGGACGATGCAGGTATGGCGGGTCGTGCCGTAGAGATCGAGATACAAAATGATCTGGCAGTGGTCCGGTTCGATCGCGGCAAGCGCAAGAATGCCCTGAATTTCCAGCTCATCGGGGAATTGACGGAGGCTGCCGAGTTACTTTCAGAAAATCTTGCGGTTCGTGCGGTCGTTCTGACCGGTACACAAGAGGCATTCTCTGCCGGCATGGATCTGCATGAACAAGGCGAGGATGCACCGGTCAAAAGCGGCCTTCTGCTTGCGCGCGATCACATGCTGACGGGCCAGAAACTGTGCCGGGCATGGGAGGCGCTGCCCCAGCCCACCATCGCCGCGCTCGAAGGCCCATGCGTCGGTGCCGGTATGGCGCTTGCCCTGTCATGCGACTGGCGGGTCATGGCGCGGGACAGCTATCTGTATGTTCCCGAATTGCTGGTCGGCATCAACCTGGGCTGGCAGTCAATCCCACGTCTGGTCAATCTGGTCGGTCCGTCACTGGCCAAGGAAATCGTCATCCTGTGTGATCGCATGGATGCTCAGCAGGCCTACGATTTCGGGCTTGTGAATCGTATCGCCGATCCCGGAAAGTCCGTCAATGTGGCTGTTCAGCTTGCCGCCCGAGCGGCTGAAATGCCACCGGTGGCCACGCGGATGGTCAAGCAGGCTATTAATGCCCATGCCAACGCGCTTAATGACGTCAGCAGCTATATGGATGCGGACCAGGCGCTGCTTTGTGTCAGAAGCAAAGATTTCGACGAGGGCATCGCCGCGTTCCAGGAAGGGCGGAAGCCCAAATTTAGCGGCGAGTAGTCAGTCCCGCGGCAGCAGGTGTTTCATTACCTTGCCGCTGGCGTTCTTGGGTAATTCGTCAATAACGCAGACCTGTGCAGGGACCTTGTAGCGGGCCAGCCGCTCGCGGCAATGGTCGAGAACCTGTTCGGCGTTCGGCGCCTTGCGTCCCGGTTGCGGCACCACGAATGCACGTCCCACTTCGCCCCACTTGGGATGGGGAATAGCTACGACGGCGGCGTCGCTAACCCCGTCGAGCCGCCGGATCGCGTCCTCGACCTCGGCCGGAAAAACGTTTTCACCGCCCGAAATGAACATGTCCTTCCAGCGGTCGACAATTCGGAAGTAGCCGTCCTCGTCCTCCTTTGCAGCGTCGCCGGTTCGAAACCAGCCATCGTCGAAGGAGGTTTTCGTGGCCTCGTCGTTTTTCCAGTATCCGGGGGTGACGATCGGGCCGCGGATATAGATCTCGCCGACTTTGCCACGCCTGACATCTCTGCCGTCACGGGAAACGACCCGTAGATCGCAGAACATCACCTTCTGGCCGCAGGACCCAGGATGCGCCGCCGCGTCTTCCGAGCGCAGGATCGTTGCCATTCCCGCGGTTTCGGTCATCCCCCAGGCATTGTTCAGCGCGACGCCCTTATCCTGATAGGTAGCAATCAGGGATTGCGGTACGGCGGCGCCGCCAACGGCCATGACCTCTATATGGCTGAAGTCGGCTTGTTCGAAGCCATCCTGATCGCTGATGAGCTGGAGTTGGGTCGGAACGCCGCCTGAATGGGTGATGCCGATCTCCTTGGAGGCGTGCAGGTTAAAGAAGGCCTTGGCGTCGAAGCCGCGTGGAACATATGTCGTGCCGCCCGCCATGAACAGCGGGTTGGCGTAGGAATTAAGCCCGCCGATATGAAAGGTCGGAAGGAAGGTAACGCCGCTGGGACTCGCGTGTAATCTTCAGCGGCGGCGACACATTGACGGCGTTGAAGAACATCATCTCGTAGGTGACGATCGACGCCCTTTGGCTTTCCGGTCGTACCCGACGTGTAAAGGATGATCCAAGGGTCACGGCTGCCGCGTTGGCCGGGGGGCGATTTCCTGCCCTTTTTCAAGGCCCGCTTCGTAGTCGCTGTCGGCGTCCGTAGTTGATCGTTTGAAGCGAGGGGACGCCGGCTTCGCGCGCGGCGGGTACGGCCTTTTCTTCAAACCCCGGGTCATAAAACAAAAGCTTGGGCGCCGCGTCGCGGAGGATATTCGCAAGTTCCGCGGCTGCCAGCCGCCAGTTCAAGGGAACAAGGATCACCCCGCTCTGCAGGCAGGCGAACTGCGCCTCGAAGATATCAGTGCTGTTCTGGCAGAGGATGGCAAGCCGGTCGCCACGCCCGAGGCCACATTGGGCAAGATACCCGGCGAGCGCCCTGGCCCGGTCCGAGAAAGCGGCGTAGGAAAGCTGGCGATCGCTGTCCAGGTCCACCATCGCCAGTTTGTCAGGATAAAGGGCCGCGTTATGCGCAACCCAGTCTCGGACCGGAAGGGTCATGGCGCGATCCAGCTATTGGCTCAGGAACTCAAGGACGAGCGCGTTGAACTCGTCGGCTTTTTCCATCTGCACCCAATGGCCGCATTGCGGAAAGACGAAAAGCCGCGCCTTGGGGATCTGCTTCATCAGCATGAATCCGGAATCCAGCGGAACCACCCGGTCTTCCCGGCCCCAGATCACGAGTGTCTCGTGGGGCAGTTGGTCCAGCCGTTCTCGCCATAGTTCCTCGGCCGGAAACTTGCCGCGAAGCTTGATCGGCGGATCGGCCATGATTTCAGGGCGGGTGGCGGCGGCCAGGCGCTCATCCAGCAGCTCCTCGGTGACGAAGGAGTCATCATAGACCATGATGTTTATGAAGCGGCGCAGCTTTTCGATGGTCGGGCCTTCACCTTCGTAGGTATTGAAGAGGATCTTCATGCCCTCGGTCATCATCGGCGTGAAATAGGGGTATCCGCCGCCGGATCCCATCAGAATCATCCGGCCCAGCCGGTCCGGATAATCCAGCGCAAATTTAAGGGCGGTTCCGCCACCCAGCGAATTCCCGACAATATGCGTTTTGTCGATACCAAGGGCGGTAATCATGTCTTTGATGACGCCGGCGTAAAAGCCGAACATCTTTTCCCGGGGTACGATAATATCGGATTTTCCGTATCCCGGCAGGTCGACGATAATGACCCGGTATTTCCGGGCCAGGGTATCGATATTGTACCGGAAGTTGCTCCATCCGGTGGCGCCGGGTCCGCCGCCGTGGATCAGGATAAGCGGTTCGCCTTCTCCGGCCTCGTTATAGTGAACATTAATGTTCCCGGCCTTGACGAATTTGCTTGTTCGTTTCCTCTGTGTAAGACATGTGCACCTCTGCGTTTTTCTGGAATTATCAGGAAGGTAAATTCTGTTTGTGGCCCCAAATGCTGGGGCTTTCATGGCGCTCGACGCGCCAGCTGTCCTCGTCAACCGTGCGCGCGCCCCAGCCATATTCCATGTCGAACCCGGATGGGGTCGTCATGTAGAAAGAGACCATGTGGTCATTGCTGTGCCGCCCAAGCTCGATGGTGATGGGCGTTTGCCGCGCCACCGCCAGGTCATAGCCGAAGCCTACGTCGTCAAGGCTCCGGGTCTGGACCATCAGGTGCTGAAGGCGTTTGGGAAGCGGCAGCGGGGCCAGCGCCAGGCTGTGATGGCGCGGGTTGCAGCGCATGAAAACAAAGTCGGCCACCATTTCCGGGGTCAGCGTGATGGTGATGTAATCGCTGATCCGAAAGCCGAGCAGATCACGGTAAAAGGCGATGCTGTTGTCCAGATCGGTGGCGGTCAGAACCATATGGCCAAGACCCTGATCGCCGGCCACAAAGCCGGACATGGCCCGGCTTGGCCGGAAGGGCTGTTCGAAGACCCGGGTCGCGCCGTAGAAAACCTCAAGACGCAGCCCGTCGGGGTCTTTAACCCAGATGAAATCCGCAACGGATCGCGCCTTGCGTTCGCCTTCGCTGGCCGGCGTGACGGTGACGCCAGCCTGCCGAAGGCGATCGGAGATTGCTGTCATGGCCTGCGCGTCGGCGACTTCGAAACCGGCAAAGAGAATATCGTCGCTGCTGTCTTCATACAGCATCAGACGCCGGCTCCATTCGTCCATGCGATAAAGATGGGCGCTGTCATCCCCGCCGCCGGCAAAGGAGAGCCCAAGGATGCCTTCCGCATAGTCACGCCAGGTTGTGCGGTCGCTGACGCCTAGTCCCACATAGCCGAGGCTGGTAACCGAACTCATTTATTCTGTCTCCTGATCTTTTCTGGCGAGACGTTCGGGCAAGTCGGTGCCGCCGGCGGCGCTCATGAACCCGCGTACGCCGATGCCGCCGTCGCAATTGATGATGATCCCGGTGGTTGAGCCTGCGTATTCCGATGACGCCAGCAGAAGGTAAGCGCCGGTATATTCGCGGGGGCGGGGCAGGCGGCCCAGCGGATAAAGCTCCTTGCAGATGTCTTCGAACGGGACTTCGTCAAGCGATTGGTCCTGTTGGTGAAGGGCTTCGGCGCCGCGCAGATCGGTCGAAAGCGCGCCCGGCGCCACGCCGTTCACCCTGACATGAGGGGCCAGTTCGTGGGCCAGTTCGCGGACAAGGCCGACGACCGCATGTTTGGACGCGGTATAAAGCGGACCACCGCCGTCCACATAACAGGCGGCGTTGGACAGTGTCAGAATAACCGCGCCGCGGTTTTCGACCAGTTCAGGCAGGGCCGCTTTCACGCCGTTCAGATAGCCCTTGACGTTCACGCCCATGATTTCGTCGAAGGCGTCGTCAAGGTCGTCATCGGGAATATCGGCAAGATGAACCCGCCAGTCCCAGATACCGGCGTTCCCGACAAAGATATCAAGCCGGCCAAACCTCCTGACGGTCTCGGCGACGGCTTTCCGGTTGTCGCTTAGCGAGCGGACGTCGCCGACAATGGCGCAGACATTGGGGACAAACGCGGCCTCGACTGCCTTGGCCCGGTCTGGAGACTTTTCGAGAACGCCGACCTTTGCCCCCTCCTCGATGAAATGTTCGACGATGGCTTTGCCCAGACCGCTTCCGCCACCTGTCACCAGCGCGACTTTTCCCTCAAGCCATTTCAAACCCGCTCTCCCTGCACCGGATCACTCCTCCGGGTCGACGGCATAGTGTCCGCCTTCCACATCGACAAAAATCAGGTCGTTCTCGATCTTGATCGGAAAGACGTGCAGCGGGCGGGTCGCCGGCGCGGCCAGGACCTCGCCGGTGCGCAGGCAGAACTTCGCGCCATGCAGGGGGCATTCGACAACGTCATGTTCGATATACCCCTCACACAAGGACCATTCGCCGTGCGTGCATTGTCCGTCGACGGCGAAGAATCCGTCGACGGTGTTGAAGACGGCAATTGCCGTACCGCCATGATCGATTTTCACCGCTTCGTCGGTGGGAATGGCGTCGGTCGTACAAACTTCAACGAACTTCATGGCGGATGCGGTCCGGTATTCAGAAGAAAAAGCTGATGTTGTTGGCCAGAACAATGGTCTGATCCAGAAAGATGTGGCGCTTGGCGATTTTCCAATCCTGCCCATCTTGTCCACGGCGCAACAGATCCTCGCGGCCACCAACAAAATCCTCGACCTGGTGCTCAAGGCGCGATCGGTAGACGTGGAAATTGCACTTCACCAGCACTTCGCGCGGGTCATCCGTTTGCCGGCAACGGACATTGGTTACGATGTGACGGGTGCGTGAAGGCGGGTCTTCCGCCCAGGCCTGCGGCGTCTGCAGACGGCGGATACGTTTCCAGATGCTGGCCTTGTCATCGTCGAAATGGGCGACCTCGTTTTTGTAGGAAAACTCGTGCTCGATCTCGCGGCGCATGCGGTTAAAGCGAACCGGCATGTAATAGTGCAGGTCTTCGTCAAGCAGCGCGTACCAGTCTTCAAATTGGCGTTTGTCCAACAGGTCCGCTTCGTGAAACAGGAACTGTTCGATCTCGTAGTGAAGCGCCAGGTCCACAGGGTACCGCTCGCCACTGTCCTTGGTTTGCATGCTCCGTACCCTCACTCGGTCTCAGATGGCTTGCCGGCGGCGTCAGGAAACAGCTCATCCCAGGATGCGCCGGCCATCAACTTCGCCCAGTGGGCATAAAAACCACGGGCCGCTTCCTCGGAGTAGGGGGTCTTCGAGATGATGCCCGGGAAGTCCGGGTTGCCGGCGCGGGACCTGTTCCGGCCCATCTGGATATTGAACCGCGCCTTCCGGGCCACGCGCCCTCTCAGCACGCGCTGAATTTCGACCCAGTTCTCGCCGTCATCCTGCTCAAAGATTCCGGCGGGGCTGAAGGTGCGGCTGGCACCAACCCGGAACGCTTCCTTGACCTCGTCGGGGGCGTCCTTTTCAACCACAACCATGGCCCAGGCTTCGATTTTGTTCGGCCCTTTGGGATGCCAGACCCTGAGTGTGTTGACGCCGGGCAGAAAACCGAGATTGGGAAAAACGCCCATATGTTGGGCGTTCATTTTCGAAGCCCGCACTTCGCCAAGCCTCTTGCGGGCCGCCGCGGTTTCCGGGCCATAGAGATAGTTGGCGACGGCTTCGCCCATGACTCCGACGGTCAGCTCGTAGCCCTTGTCGGTGGTGAAAAACCCGGTTCCATGCCCGCCGTGTGGTGCACGGAACTGGACGCCTTCGGTTGGCCAGGCGGCGCTGCCCGGAGGGGCATCCTCTGGCAGCGATGCGATCGCGCATGAGATGTGGGAAATTGGCGCATGGTAGAGATCGCTGGCAAACTGCTCGCCAGCGAGTTTCCAGTTGCATTCTATGGCCCATTTGTGGATGCCGCCGATGACCTCGGTTCCAGCTTCCGAGCGATCAAGAAGGACGTCCATGTACCATGCGGCGTCCCCGAGAAAAGTCAGCAGGGATGGCGCGCTTTCGTCCCAGCAGCCGAAGATCAGCCCCTTGTATGTTTCGAGCCTGGGCACCTTTGTCGGCCCCCAGGCCTTCTTATCGATCTCGTTATGATATGCCTCGTCCTCCATAGGGACGTGGATCAGATTGCCGCCAAGATCGTAAGCCCAGCCGTGGTAGCTGCAAGTGAATGACCGGGCGTTACCGCAGTCGGCGCGACAGATTCTCATGCCGCGGTGACGGCACTGATTTAGGAAGGCCGCGATCTCACCATTGCGTTGACGCACGACAATAACCGGATCTTCCCCCATATAGGTGGTGAAGAAGTCGCCGGCCTTGGGGATCTGGGTCTCATGAGCGAGGAACAGCCAAGAGCGGCCGAAGACACGCTCCAGCTCCATCTGGTATATGTCCTCGTCAAAGTAAATTTCTGGATCTATTGTTCCTTCTTCAGCGTCGAAGAAAGAATTTATCTTGAATTTGTCGATTTTATTATTTGAAAATGGCATGAGGTTTTACTTTTTCTCTGAAATTTATTTTTTCTATATTTCAGGATATGGTGATATGGTAGGTGAGCCTTTCGAATGTGTCATCGTTCACGCATTCGGAATTTTTGTTTGTCAGTCCACATGGTTCCAAGGGCATGGACATATTCGATTACGTGTCGATGGAAGGCGTCGAATTCGGCCTGGGGAGCTACCAGCAGCCCTGGTCCTTTGCCATCGGCGCCGAAAATTATGGCGTCATGTATCTGGTCGAAGAGGGGGAATGCTGGATCGATATACCCACAAGCCAGCGTCCCCCTATCCGGGTTGGCAAAGGCGGCGTGGTTGCGCTGTCGGCGGGTCAGCCTCACGCCCTGGGCAGCGGTCCCGAAAGTGATTCGTCAGAGGCTGCAATCATCCTGCCGACGGTCCCATTGAAGGACCGGAACAGTCTCGATCCGGTTTTGCCGGGTGGGGTCAGAATCTTTTGCATCCGTCTGCAATGGAATGCGCATGCGTTCGCCGGGCTTTATCCCTCGTGGGCGTTTGTGCCGCCCGAAAATACCCAGGCCGGGCCATTGATCCGTTCGCTCGCTGGCCTCGTTGAAAATGAGGTCCGGCAGTATGATGGCCAGACGGGAACGCCCGGTATTATCCGGCGTTTCGCGGAGTGTATCGTTATTGCCATTTTGCGGCATCTCCTGGATAGCGAGACTGATACAGATCCTTCGTGGCGGGCGAATTCGGCTGACCGGTACGTGGCAAAGGCTCTGGGATTGCTACATGAAAAACCCGAGGTCAAATGGAGTGTCGAAAGTCTCGCGCAGGAGGTCGGTCTTGGGCGTTCCGCGTTCTACGATCGTTTCAAGAAACTGGTGGGCAAGCCGCCCATCCACTATCTGACCGAATTGCGAATCCGCAAGGCGGCCACGGCCATTCAGCAAGGGCGGTTATCGCTCGGCGAGATTGCGATCAACATCGGCTATGAATCGGAAGCCGCGTTCAATCGCGCCTTTCAGCGCCAGGTCGGCATGACCCCGGGGCGTTATCGAAACATGGTCACAACCAGTCAGGATTGACTGTCATGATGTCCGGCATCGGTCAGCAGCACGAGTTTGCCGGTTACCTGCCGGCCGGATACGCTGGAAAGGGCTGCTGCGGCCTCCTTCAGTGGGTAGGTCCGGGCGATATAGGGCCGTATTTTGCTGTCTTCGAACAAGGTCATGAGCGCCTGATGATTGGCGACGGCGCGGTCCCGTTCCCGCCGGTTGAATTCTCCCCAGAAGACGCCATTGACGGAACAGCCTTTGAGGAGAACACGATTGAGCGCAATGGACGGGATTGAACCGCTGGCAAATCCGCAAACAAGGAGCCGCCCGTTCCAATTGATCGCGCTCAGCGCCTGTTGGGTCGCGTCCCCGCCGACCAGGTCGAAAATCACGTCGGCACCGCGCCCCCCCGTTGCGGTGCGGATGCCTTCCTTGAGGCTTTCATCTTGATAGGCGATGAGATGATCGGCGCCCTGGGCCTTGCAGAACGCCAGTTTGTCAGGCGTGGACGCCGCCGCAATAACGGTTGCGCCAACGCTCCTGGCCAGTTGGATAGCCGCCGTTCCCACAGCGCCGGCGGCGCCAAGGATTGCCACCGTCTCCCCTTCGCGCAGACGCCCGCGGTCGAACAGGGCGTGATAGGCGGTGGCAAAGGCGACCAGAAACCCGGCCCCTTGCACATAGCTCATGCTGTCGGAAATCCGGAAGGCATTGTCTTTGTCCACGACGATCTCTTCGGCATAACCGCCAGTGGTGGAAAAGGAGACTACCCGGTCGCCAACCCGGAATTCTGTCACATCCTCACCAATTTCAAGAACTTCGCCGGCGATTTCGCCGCCCGGAACAAAGGGGAGATCCGGGCGAACCTGGTACTTTCCCTGAACAACAAGGCGGTCCGGCAGATTGACGCCCGCAGCATGAACTTTTATGCGCACGCCGCCTGGGCGCATTTCGGGCGCAGCTATTGCTCGATATTCAAGATCATCGATGTCAGTGTTTTTCGTGCAAAGGATAGCTTTCATAAAATAGAACCCATCTTCATTCTGCCGCTATGTCGTAACTTTACCCAACGTTGTATTGCAAAGAGTCCGTAATTCTTATGCATTTATCCGCCACCAGGAAAAACGTACCGGCCTTGGCCGCGATCGCTATGATTGCCTTCGCGGGCAATTCCATCCTCTGCCGCGTGGCGCTGGAGACAGGAGATATTGACGCGGTAAGCTTCACGACCCTGCGGCTTGTATCAGGCGCCATCATGCTTTCTCTTCTCGTGTTGGCAAAACTCCCCGCCGGTGGTGGTGATGCGGCCAAACCGGGCCTTCGCAATCTGTTTGGCCGAAAGGGCTGGGGCACCGCGATCGCGCTCTTTGTTTACGCTGCCGGTTTTTCCTATGCCTATATCGCCCTTGGGGCGGGGATGGGGGCGCTCATTCTGTTTGCGGCGGTCCAGATCACCATGATCGGGGCAGGGGTATGGCAGGGGGAACGTCTGGGCCGCACCGATTGGCTGGGGATTTTCCTTGCGTCAGGCGGCCTCGTTTACCTGCTGTTGCCGGGTGTGCACGGACCGCCTCTCACTGCGGCCCTCCTGATGGCGGTGGCGGGCATTGCCTGGGGCGTGTACAGCCTCATGGGGCGGGGCGTATCCAATCCGACGCTGAATACCGCTGTCAATTTCCTGCGTGCGGTTCCGTTTACATTGGCCTTGAGCATTCTGTCTTTCGCCGACCTGGGCCTGAACTTTCGCGGGGCCTTGCTGGCTGTTGCCTCCGGTGCCCTGACATCGGGTCTTGGCTATGTCATCTGGTATGCGGCGCTGCGCAATCTGACAGCCGTACAGGCCAGCGTTCTGCAACTGACCGTCCCGCCACTGGCCGCCTTGGGGGGTGTCCTCTTGCTTGGCGAGCAGTTAGGGATGCGGCTGGTGCTTTCTTCGCTTCTGATTCTTGGTGGGGTCGCATTGACCATACGTCCCCGCCCGCGCGCCTAGCTCCCAAGGTACAACATGTTTTCGGATGCTTTTTCGTATCGTGCTTCGGCGGACCTGAGTGGCAGACCTTGCGGAGGGGTTTATTGCTTTCTCAGCGTAACCCGCCTCACAAGAATTACACCGCTGTAAGTGAGAATTTTCTCCAAATTACAGGTTAGTACAGTTTAGCTGGCACATCTGCGATGAGGATGGAGCGAGTGCTGCCGTAACCAGTTTGCCATTGAGAATTGGTTTTGTGGGACCAATAGACCAGGCCGTAGACTCATAAACGGTCGTGGCCGCGTCCTTTCAGGTTTGGCCCGGACGCGCCCTCCGGGGCGTCCCGAAGCCTTGACGATGGCCCCGCATCGCCTGCGGCTCCGCTCCTGCCGGGCGAGCGCGCCGGGACAAACGCGGCTCGCGAGCGTTTATGAGTCTACGGCCTAGGTCTGGCTTGGCATGGGAAAGAAGGGAACGAAGCCCGAATGTCACGTTTTGAACAGCCCAATAATTAGACCCGTTTAATGACCTTCGGCCTTTTGTTGATCCACGGCTTTGCGTCCTCGATCTGGGCGGAGAGTTTGAGGAGGGTGTCTTCGGCGCCGATGGCGGCCATGAACTGGACGCCGACGGGGAGGCCGCTTGCCATCCAGCCGAGCGGAAGCGAGATAGCGGGCTGGCCGGTCACGTTGGCGACGGGCGTGAAGGGCGAGGCGCTGAGGATAAAGTTGGTCCAGCCGAGCCCGTCGAGATCCTCCCGGTCGGCGTTGTAGGTGCCGAGCGGCTGGGGCGGCTTCGGCAGGGTCGGGCTCAGGACCAGGTCGAAGCGCTGGTGAAACGCGCCAACGGCGCGGCTTACCCGATTGAACACTTCGAAGGCTTCGAGCAGATGGTCGGCGGACTGGGCCTTGCCGTAGCGGGTGCAGGCGAGCGTTGTGGCCTCGAGCGTCTCATGGCTGATCGCCCGGCCGGTCTCCTTCGCCAGCCCGTCGGCCCAGCGGGCGATGTTGGTGCACCAGACCCGGGCATTGGCCTCGACGAACGCATCCCACGACACGCCGATATCAAGGACCTGGGGCGTGACCTGATGACCGAGGTCTTCGCACAGTTCCGCGGCCTCGGTGGCGGCCCGGGCGCAGGCCGGGTCAACCGCAAGCCCGGTGGTCCAGGCCTCGGTGATGAGCGCAATCTTCAGGGGACGCGGTGCTTTCCGGATGGCGTCGAGATAGGGCTCCGCCGGAGGCGCGACAGGGTAGGGGTCGCCGGGCTCCGCCCCCTGCATCACATCGAGCATGGCGGCGCTGTCGCGCACCGTGCGGCTGGTCACCAGCGGCGCGCTCAGGCCGTTCAGATACTCCCACGCGTCAGGCGCGGAGCTGATGCGCCCGCGGCTCGGCTTCAGGCCCACGACGCCATTGCAGGAGGCGGGAATACGGATCGATCCGCCGCCGTCATTGGCCTCGGCCATGGGTACCATCCGGGCCGCGGTGGCGGCCCCGGCCCCACCGCTCGACCCGCCGGCGGAGCGGGCGAGGTCCCACGGGTTGTGGACGGCCCCGTGGAGCCTGTTCTCGGTGGTCAGGTTAAAGGCCATTTCGGGACTTTTGGTGCGCCCGATGATCTGCAGGCCGGCAGCAAGATAGCGCTTGGAGAAATTGTTGTCACGGCTGGCGATCATGCCCCGAGCGAGGCGGCTGCCGCATTCCTGCCGCAGGCCCGGGATCGGCGCGCCGACGTCCTTGAGCAGGAACGGCACGCCGTACAACGGCGCCTCGGGGCTCGCCTTTGACGGCACGGGATCGTAAGTCTCGATCACCGCCTGCACGTCGCCGTCGATCGCCTCAATCGCGTCCCGCGCGCAGGCGATTACCTCAAACCGCGAGACTTCGCCTGAGCGGATCAGCGCCGCCAAACCAAGCGCATCATGAGAGAAGTAGTCTGCGAGATTCATGAGACTCACCGCACGCGTCAGATGGCTGAGGGTTTCTTGCGCGCCCAGACGACCGGCACGCCCTTGGAGAAGAGGTAGTACAAAATCCCGGCGGCCACCAGGGAGTCAACGCCGGCGACATGGGTAATGCTGATCATCCCGGCGGACGACAGATAGCCTATGAGCGAGGCGCCAACCCAGGCCGCCATCGCGGGCCAACTGACGGCGGGGCGGTGGGCGATGGCCGCCACGTCATATGAGCGTCCGCTGACAAGAAAATAATCCACGAGGTAAACCCCGGCGATAGGCGGCGTCGTAATGCCGAGCCAGGTCAGGAACGAGATGAAATGCTCCATGATTCCCGCCATCGCCAACGTCGTCCCCACGACAGCGGAGCCGAGCGTGATCTTCCAGTCCTTCAGTCTGGTGAAGATTGTCGCCAGAGTGAGCGTCGTCGAATAGAGGTTCGCGGTGTTGGTCGTCCAGGTCGAGAATATCAGCGTCAGCAGCGCCGGAATGGCGATGCCAAGGCCGATCATAATCCGCATGATATTATGCTCGCCGGTTGCAATGGTGGAGATGGCGGCGGCCAAGAAAATCAGCGGATAGCCGATGGCAAGGCCCGAAACCGACAGGATGCCGTGAAAGCCGGACCGGGCAAAGCGCGAGACATCGGGCATCAGGACCGACATCTGGATCGACGAGCCCAGAACCGTGGAAATGGCAACGCCAAGGGAGGCAGCCGGTAAGCCCTTGTATTGCAGTACATACTGCACCGACGTCTTGTCGACGGCCAGATAGACGGCGAAGGCCAGAAATGCGCTCATCAGCGGGACGGTCGCGATGGACAGTTTGCTGATCGCGTTATAGCCGAAAATGGCGGTGAGCGTCATCAGAAGGGAACCCGCAAAGGTGTAGAGCACCTGCGGCCCGTGCCAGCCAATGATATTGGCGAAGGCGTCCTCGAGCGCGGTTCCGAATATGTCAGCAGTCGCGCCATAATAGCCGAGGAGCGCAATCGCCATCAGCCAGTTGACGAACCGCGCGCCCGTGCGGCCGAAACAGAATTCGATAATCATGTAACTGGACAGCCGGGTCTTCGCGCCCACGTAACCGGTAAAGCAGGCGAGAACGCCCAGCATCAGGCACCCGGCGGTGAACGCAATGGCCGCGTTTTGAAGGCCGAGCCTGGCCCCCATGTCGGAGCCCAGATAAAAGATCGGCAAGGTAATGCCGACGCTGAAAATGACGGTGGCGACATTCCAGCCGCTGACCAGCTGGTCGTCCGGCACCGGCTCCCGCGAATAATCGTTTGTCAGCTCTTCAAGATTGCTCAACCCGCACCATTCCCTAACGACGTGTTCATTCTTGTCCGACCCGGCACCCAAGTTTTGGCATAAAACGGGGCAAAGTTTGACAACAACTTATGCCCCCGGCCCCTGAGGGCGCAAAAGAGTCCTGCCGGTCCCGGAGACCGGCAGGAATGAGAGATCCTTTCCTCCTCGTCAAAGACCCGGTCTAGAATCGTTTGGTGAAGTCGACACCCCAGGTTCTGGGCAGCGCCTGCTGGACAAACCCGCCGGCCACGAACTCGGCGTTATAGATTTTATCCGTCAGGTTCTTGACCCACGCCATGACCGACCAGCCATGGGCGTCATCGTCAAAGCCGAAGCGGGCATTGACCAGACCGACCGGGTCGCGCGGCGCGATATTGTTGACTTCCCAGTACTGCTTGCCCAGCCGCTGGTAATCGACGCGGGCGAGCACGCTGACATTGCCGGTCACGAGCTTGTGGTATTGCGCCCCGAGATTGATGGTGTCGCGCGGGACGTAGGGCGCCCAGTTGCCCACCGCCGTCGGGTCAACCGCATAAGCCTTGATCTTGCTTTTGGTGTAACCGTATGAGGCAAACAGATCGAGGCCATCGACCGGCCGGTAATTGGCTTCAATTTCAAAGCCCTGCAAATCGACCTTGTCGATGCTGGTAATGATCTGCGCGTTCAGGGCCGACAGGAAACTGAAGTACTGCTGGCCCTTGTCGTTGGTCTTGAAGACGGCGGCATTCAGGGTCAGGCGGTCGTCAGCCCAGCGGCTTTTGACGCCGGCTTCATAGGTCGTCGATGTTTCCTCGCCGTAAATGTCCTTCACACCGGCAAGGGGCGGCGTCGCCACCGCGGCGATGGCTGCCACGCCGGGCGCGTTAAAGCCGCCGCTGCGGAACCCCTGGGCGTAATTGGCATAAACCGTCAGATTGTCGGTCGGCTTGTAGGTCAGGGTGACTTTCGGCTGCCACTTGTCGAAGGTCGCCTTTCTAACGTCGCCCTGATTGGGGCTGAACGGCGACAGGTCGGTCTGCTTCCTGTGGTCGCGGTCATAGCGCATCGCGCCCGCGAGTTCCAGTTCAGGCGTAATGTCAAAGGCGAGCTGGACGAAGGCGGCATAGGCATTGCTGATGGTGTCGTCCCAGGCGGCGTAGAGCGTCTGGTTTGGCGAGTTCGGCGGGTTGATGGTGGTCGGGCCATTTATCCCCGGCACCAGGACGCCGGCGCCGTCGTCCACGCCGATGGTCAGAAGCGCATTGCGGTTCCGGTGCAGATAATAGCCGCCGACGATATAACGGAAGCGCTTGTCCGCGGGCGAGGTAAAGCGGAGTTCCTGGCTGTAGGCCTTGTTCTTGATGTCGCCGTCCTGGGTGCCGTCGGCCGCTGTACTTGAATAGGGCGCCGAGTCGCCGGCGGAGCGCTCGAATACGTAATTATAGGCGGAAATGGAGGTGATCCGGCCGTAATCGAGGTCAATGTCGATCTTGGCCGACACGTCGCGCAATTCGCGATTGTCGATCCCGCGCACATTGGCCCTGATCGGCACGCTGGCGTTGTTGGGATCGCCAAAGAAATCCGGGCCGCCGACATAAAGGTCGGAATTGATCACGAAATTCAGAGCGCCGCCTTCGGTGTCGGACATGCCGCCGCGCAAATCGATGGTGACATTGTCGCTGGGTTTGATTTTCAACAGCAGGCGCGCCGCCCGGTCCCGGGTCCAGTCCGCTTTTTCCTTCAGGAAGATATTGTTGAGGTAGCCATCTGTCTGAACCTGTGAGGCAGATGCCCTGAACAGCACCTTGTCCTTTACAATCGGGCCGCTGATCGAGCCCTGCACCTTGATCCGTTTGCCGTTGCCGGCGCCGCCCCTGATGAAGCCTTCAAACTCGTTTGTCGGCTGCTTGGTGGTAATCGTAATCACGCCGCCGATGGCATTGCGGCCGTAAAGCGCGCCTTGTGGACCTTTGAGCACTTCGATCTGCTTGACGTCGAACAGCTCTTGCGTCAACTGCAGGGGGCTCGCTGCGAGCACGCCATCAATCACCAGGGCGACCGGCGACTTGCTGTTGCGCACCTGGGTCAGGCCGCGAATGGAAATGAACGACGTGCCGGAGTCCTGAGAGTTCACCATGGTAACGTTCGGGATAAGCCCGACCACGTCATCGACCTGCTGAATTCCCGCCTGTTCGATCATTTTCGCGGTGAAGACATTTTCCGTCACCGGAATGGATTGCAGGGATTCAGAGCGCAAACGTGCGGTCACTGTAATCTCTTCAATTGCAAAATCGTGGGCGGCCTTTTCGGCAGCGCTGGCGCCGTGAACAGCCATCAATGCCACGATGGCCGTCGAACACAGGACAGGTTTCCTGAATATTCTTATGTTCACTTTTTTCTTCCTCCTTCATTATGGGCGCCGGTTTTTGCGACCATTTCCCGCCTTAAAAGAACTGTTGAATGCCAC
This sequence comes from uncultured Alphaproteobacteria bacterium, assembly GCA_963746725.1. GTDB lineage: Bacteria > Pseudomonadota > Alphaproteobacteria > Sphingomonadales > Govanellaceae > J090. The sequence continues at coordinate 206,504 of CAVVCF010000012.1, forward strand.
CGGGTGGCATGGTTAGCGTTGCATGAATGAGGTGAAATGAAATATGGAATGTTGTCCTTGGCGGAGTGCAATATTCACATCAGAAGTCATAATCCGTATAAAATTCAGGCGTCTTTTTTTCTATATTTTCTAGTCTCCAAACTTAGAGATTTCTCTTCGCCTGTTCTTCGCTCAGATACCCGTCCAGGATATCTTCGCGAATTTTATCGGGATCGCGTTTTGCAGGATTACCCCATCCCCCGCCCGTCCCTGTGATCAGGCGAACGATGTCGCCTTTCTTTAGCGCGAGGCGTCCGATCTTGCTGAAACGGGGCGTCTCGCTACCGTCCGGGTGAATCACATAGGCGTAATTGCACGATCCCACCGCGCCGTCATCGATCGCCCAGGGCGGCGTCTTGCCGCGGGCGAACATGGTCGACAGGTGGGCCGTCTCCGACAGAATGCGGTAATCGAGCATGACGCCCCGGCCGCCGCGAAACTTGCCCGCGCCGCCGTCTTCGTTGTGGAAGGCATAGCGCTCCACCATCACGCCGTAGCGCGCCTCCTGAATCTCGATGGGGATGTTGTGGGTCTCGCCGTTGCCGACGCAGAACTGGCCGTTCTCGCCATCCTTGTCATGGCCCGCACCCCAGCCGCCGACCAAAGGTTCGACCAGCAGGTAGTCCTCGCCGATATCGGGGTGCCGCCCGGCGAGCACCGTCGAGCAGATCGAGCCGAACTGACCGGCCGGCAAACGATCCGGCAGGTGGGGCGCTAGCGCCTTCCACACAATATCGGTCGCGGTGATCATGGCTTCATAATAGGACGACACCGGCGCGGGGCGCTTTGCCTTGCAGATGGTGCCCTCGGGACAGATGATGCGGATGCGGCGGAAACAGCCCTCGGTGGCGACAACGCCGGGGTTGGTAATGCTGAAAAAGACCTGACGGACGGCGGAGACCAGACCGCACTCGGTGTTGTTGATGGGCCCCGGGGCCTGCAGGGCGGAGCCCGTATAGTCGGCGATAAATTCATCCTCGGTAATGGTCACCTTGACCACGATCCGGAACGGGCCGTTGCCTAACCCGTCTTCATCGATCCAGTCTTCCGCCTCGAAGGTGCCGCGCGGCAGGTCCTTGAACCTGGCCGCAACCATCGCTTCGCCGTGATCGAGGAGACGGTCGATCGCTTCCAGGATGACCCGCTTGCCATATTTTTCAAGGAGGCTGATAAACCGCCTCTCGCCAACCTGGAGGGCCGCCGTCCCGGCCCAGATATCGCCGATGGTCATCTTGGGCATGCGGACGTTGGCTTCGATAAGATCGAAAAGAGAGCGGATCGGCACGCCCCGGTCGATCAGCTTGATCGCCGGGAACTGCAGTCCTTCCTGATAGACCTCGGTCGTGTCGGCGCTGAAGCTGCCGGGGTCCTTGCCGCCGATTTCGGTCCAGTGGGCCTTGTTGGCGGTCCAGGCCACGATGTCACCGTCGTAAAACACCGGCTTGACCAGCGTCACGTCAGACAGGTGCGTGCCGCCGCCGCCATAAGGATCGTTGGTGACAAAGACGTCGCCGGGATGAATGTCACCCCCGTGTTTTTCGATCATCGAGGCAACGGCGGCGTCGAGCGTGCCGATGAAGCCCGGAATACCGTTCCCTTGCGCGATCAGGCGGGCCTTGCCATCGGTGATGCCGACGCCGTAGTCGAGCAACTCGTAAATGATCGGGCTCATGCTGGTGCGCTTCTGGGTCAGAAACATTTCGTCGCCGATGGCCGACAGCGCGTTCTTCACGATCTCCAGCGTGAACACATCGACCGTGGAATTGTCGGTGTTGGCGTGACCGGTCATGCGCGACCTCCCGAGAGATGGATGTGCAGGCTGCCGTAGTCATCGATTTCCACACGGTTCTCCGGCAAAATCACCGTCGATGTGGCCGCTTCCTCGATAATCGCCGGGCCTTTTATGATCATGCCGGGGCGCAAAAGACCACGCTCATAGATATCGGCTGTCATCACCCCTTTGACGTCGAAGTCCACATCCCGCTGGCCGATGCAGACGGATGACGTGTCGGACGACCCGGCGCTGAGGGTTTTCAGTTGAGGCTTATCGACAAGACCGTAGGCGATCAGATGGAGATTGACGGCTTCCACCGGATTGTCGAGCCGGAAGGTATATTCCTGGGCGTGGGCGGCGTGAAACCGCTCGATCATATCGCCAAGGCTGGCCGCGCTCTCCCCGGTCATTGCGCCGAGGCAAATCTTGACGGTATGTTCCTGGCCCACATAACGGGCATCGAGGTAGCGCTCGAACACCACGCGTGGGGCGTCCCAACCGTCGTTTGCAAACTCGTCGAGCGCCTGGGATTCGAGCGCGCCGAACGCCTCGTCCAGCTGGACAAGATTTTCCGCCGTCAATCCCATGGCGTTGGTGCGGATATAGTCGCGGCGCAGGTCGAGCATCAGCATGCCCCAGGCCGAAAAAACGGCGGCGTGGGGTGGAATAATGACCTTCGGGATATTGAGTTCTTCGGCGAGCGCAGTCGCATGCATTGCGCCGCCGCCCCCGCACGCCAGCAGGGCGAAGTCGCGCGGGTCGTAGCCGCGGTTGAGCGAGACCAGCTTCAAGGCATCGACCATGTTGGCGTTGGCGATCCGGATGACGCCGTTCGCCACCTCTCGCGGAGACTTGCCCAGTTTGTCGCCAATTCTGGCAAACGCCGCTTCGACCATGAACATGTCGGGCTGAATAGCGCCGCCGGAAAACTTTTCGGGATTGATCCGTCCGGTGATCAGGTTGGCGTCGGTCGTCGTCGGCACCGTGCCGCCCCGATTGTAGGCGACGGGCCCGGGCTGCGAGCCGGCGCTGCGCGGCCCCACATGCAGGCTGCCGGCATCGTCCAGCCAGGCGACGCTGCCGCCGCCATTGCCGATCTCGACAATGTCGATGACGGCGGTCTTGATGGGATAGCCGGGGCTCGTTGGCGTTCGCTCCAGCATATAGTCCGTGGTGATCCGCGTATTGCCGTCATGGATCAGCGAGCATTTGGCCGTTGTGCCGCCGATGTCGAGGACGATCATATTGGTCTCGCCGATCAATTCGCCGAGCTTGGCCGCGCCCAGAATGCCGCCGACCGGCCCCGATTCAATTAGCGTAATGGGGTTCGCTTTGGCCGCGGCGGCGGTCGCAATCCCGCCGTTCGACTGCATGATGAAGGGCGGCTTCTGGATGCCGTGGCCCTTGAGCAGATGCTCCAGCCGTTCAAGATAACGCCGGGCCGTCGGCAGCACATAGGCCGACAGGACCGCCGTGTTGGTGCGCTCATACTCCCGCCATTCCTGGATAACCTCGTGGGAGGCGATGACCGCGACCTCGGGCCAGAGCGCGCGAATGGCCTCGACCGCGGCCTTCTCATGGTCCGGATTGGCATAAGCATGAAGGAAGCAGACGGCGATCGCCTCGACCCCTTCCGCCCTGAAATCATCCAGAATGGGGGCGATTTCACCGATCTCGATCGGGGTGGTGATTTCACCTTTGTAATTGACCCGTTCGGTCACCTCGCGGCGCAGCATACGGCGGACAAAGGGCTTCGGCTTGGCGTAATAGATGTTGAACAGATCCGGCGTATTGCCCCGCGCGATTTCCAAGACGTCGCGAAACCCCCGGGTGGTGATCAGCGCGGCCCTGGCCCCCTTGCGTTCGGTCAGCGCATTGATGACGACCGTTGAGCCGTGAACAAAAAAGTCAATGCCGCCGCCGTCAAGCCGGGCCTTGTCCAGCGCATGGATGACCCCGGTTTCAAAGTCAGGCGGCGTGGTGTCCACTTTCGTGGACCGCACCTCGCCGTCATCGATATAAACGAGGTCCGTAAAAGTCCCGCCGACGTCCGTAGCTACCCGCATCCTGTCCTCATCCGACTGTGGTCCGGTCAGGGCGCGCATGGGGCGCCACTGTCTTACCCTTCACGCTATCGGAGGGACGGGGAAAAAGGCTTTCGAATATGATATTGAAAATCAAATTTACTGCGGCTGATGGCCCGCAGGCGCGCGATTATTTTCTTTTAGGGTTCCTCAGACCGACAGGGCTGCCCTCAACTGTCCTTCCATTTGAGCTGATCGAGCGGATAGCCGGCGAACCATTTGGGTTTGTCGAGCACCACGTTGCTGGAGATCCGCGCAATACCGAGGTCACGCAAAAGCAGGCTGTCGCAGAGCTCGTTAAAGTCCGAAATGGATGAGCACACCACAAAGGCGACGTAATCGAACCGTCCGCTGACACGCAGACAATCCACAAACTCCGGGATCGAGCGGATGGTTTTTTCAAAACGGTCGAAATCCGCCATGCGGTGGCTTTCCAGCGTGATCTCCACATAGACCATGATGTTGATGCAGACTTTGTCGAGGTCAACGGCGGCGATATAGCGGGCAATGAAACCGGCGTCCTCGAGCGCCTTGGTGCGCTGCAGACAAGCGCTGGGAGAGAGCGCCACCTTGTCGGCAAGCTCAAGATTGCTGATCCGCGCATTCTCTTGCAGCGTGGTCAGAATCTTCCGATTGATGCGGTCAAGCTTCACCGGCTTTTTCATGGATACCGCGTCCCCCGTCTCCTTGCGCGAAAGACCGTCGGCTTGTCAGTCTTCCGTCGTGCCGGCAAGTTTAGCCGAATTCCGCCGGGGGCGGCAATAAAGCCGGCAAGCTCGGCCCTAAAAAGCCATTTCCCGCGCCAGCGGCCACTTCCCACAACATAAAATTGGGCGCCGGTGACCGAGAACAAAATTTCGTTCAAATGATATTCGAATATAAAGGAAGAGAACGCAGAGGGAGAGCGCAACCATGAAACAAATCATCGTTATTACCCCGGCCGTCGAATCGGATGGCTTTATGCCCATGGTCGCCGACATCCTGAAAATCAATGAGGGGCGAAGCGACCTTTGCGTCTCCCACGTTTTTGTCGACCAGGGGCCCTCTGCGCTCGAATGTTATGTGGATGAGGTGGTGGCCGGTGTGGCGCTGGTGAAGGCGGCCATCAAGGCCGAAGAAGACGGCGCCGACGGCATCGTCATCAATTGCATGGCTGACCCCGCGCTTCATGCGGTGCGCGAAGCCGTTTCCACGCCGGTTGTGGGGCTTGCGGAAGTCGCCATGCATACTGCCGCTATTCTCGGCCACAAATTCGGCGTCATCGACATTCTGGAGACCACCCGGACGCTGACCTCCCTGCAAGCCGCCTGCTACGGTCTCGAAAGCCGCTACCGGTCTTTCCGCAGCATCGATGTGCCGGTGCTGGCGATCGAAGACGATCCGGCACTGACGACCGAGCGTCTTGTGGAAGAAGGCCTGAATGCCGTGATGGAGGATCATGTGGATGTGCTGATCCTCGGCTGCGGCACGTTGCTGGGCCCGGGTCTTGAAATGGAAAAGGAACTCAAAAGGCGCGGCCTCAACGTGCCGGTGATCAACCCGGTGCCGCTTGCGATCAACACACTCCTGGCAATCATCCAGTCCGGGCTGACCCACAGCAAACAGGCCTATCCGACGCCGGCCAAGCGGACGATCGATGCAATGACGTCATCGTGTGACGGGCGAAACTCCGCGCCCAGCCATCCATCATAGGGGCTTTCCCGAACCGCCTTGAAGAACGCGGGAAAATCGACGGCGCCGGTGCCAGGTTCCTGCCGGCCGGGCGCGTCGGCAAACTGGATATGGCCGATCAGGGGAAGCGCGGCCTTGAACTCGGCCACCGGGTCGAGCCCCATCATGGCAGCGTGATAGACATCAAACTGGAGAAACAGATTGTCCGACGCGCAGCGCTCTATAATCTCGATCGCTGCACCCGGGGTCTGGACGATGTAGGCGGGCTGGTCGCGCGCGTTCAGGGGTTCAAGCAAGACCCTGATGCCCGATTTTCCCAGAGCCTCCGCCGCACCCGACAGGCTTTCAATCAGCTGGGCGCGGCCGGCATCGCCCTCGCCAGCAGGACCCGCCAGGATGTTGACCCGGTCCACACCGAGCGCCTCGGCATAGTCACGGGCCCGCGTCACGCTGTCGCGGAAGCGGTCACTAAGTTCGGGGCGGCTCGCGATGCCGGGCGTCGCGTCGCTGCCGTCTATGGGCGCATTGATGAGCACGACCTTGACGCCCGCCTCGGCGGCCGCGCGAGCCAGTTGCCCGGCCGGCACATCGTAGGGAAACTGGATTTCGATGGCCTCGAAGCCAGCGTCCCGCGCCGCCGCGACCCGGTCAACGAGGGGAAGGTCGGGAAACAGAACGCTGACGTTGGCGGAAAAACGCAGCATGCTAGCCCGATCTTTCGTCGCGGTAATATTCGGTGAGGCACGAGAGATCTACCTCCGAAAGGCCGCGCGCTTCAAGGGCGCCATAGACCTCGCCTGCGGCGTCGACCAGATGCGTGTCAACGCCAAGGTCGGCAGCCAGCGACAGGATGGACCGCACGTCCTTCAGCATCGTGCTGATGGCGCTGAGCTTTGGCACGAGGGTCCCGGCCGCCATGCGCGGACCGAAAAGCTGCAGGGGTTTCGAATCCGCCCAGCCGCCGGCGAGCGCCTCCGCCAGCTTCTCCACGTCAATCCCGGCGCGCCGGCCCAGCGTGACGGCTTCGGCAATGGCGACAAGGTTGGAGGACACAATCAGTTGGTTGCAGATCTTGGTCGCCTGGCCCGACCCGACCGGACCCATGTGGGTCACCCGGGCGGCAAGACAATCGAGGACGGGGCGGACCCGCGCAACGTGGTCGGCCGCGCCGCCGCACATGATGGCAAGCGTGCCGGTCTCCGCGCCCGGTACCCCGCCCGAGACCGGCGCGTCGACCCAGTCCATTCCGGCCTTGTCCCTGACCGTCGTTGCGAGCCGGCGCGTGGCGGCGGGTGAAATGGTGGAGAAATCTACAATCAGCTTTCCGGCCGCGCCGCCCACGATCAAACCTTCAGCCACCTCTTCCACCGCCGCATCATTGGTCAGGCAGAGAAAGACAATGTCGGCGGACCGGGCGACGGCGGCGGGATTTCCCTCGGCCTCCGCGCCCTTGTCAACTAGGGTCGCGAGCTTGCCGGCGGAGCGGTTCCACACATGGAGGCGATATCCATGGTCAAGAAGCCGCAACGCCATCGGCCGGCCCATCAGGCCGATGCCGATGAAGCCAAGGATCGGCTTTTTATCAGTCATCTTCCGGCTCCTCCAGCGGCCAGTCCACCGCGCCGCTGTGAGTGACGGCGCCCATGCGTGCAGACTGAACAAGCTTGGCGTATTTTTCAAGAAGGCCGCCGCGTGGTGGATCGGGAGGCGTCCAGGCGGAGCGCCGGGCGTCAAGCTCTGCTTCCGACAACTCAACCGAGATGATGCCCCGACCCGCGTCAATGGCGATGATATCGCCGTCTTGCACCAGCGCAATGGCTCCCCCAACAGCGGCCTCCGGCCCGGCGTAGCCGATGCACATGCCCCGGGTCGCGCCGGAAAACCGACCATCGGTGAGGAGCGCCACTTTCTCGCCCATGCCCTGGCCATAAATCAGCGCGGTGACGCCGAGCATTTCCCGCATCCCCGGACCGCCGCGCGGTCCTTCGTTGCGGATCACGAGGACGGAACCCGCCTCGTAGCCGCGCGCCCGGACCACGGCCATGCAGTCTTCCTCGCACTCGAACACCCGGGCCGGGCCCTTGAAGGTCATCGACTTGAGGCCCGCGACCTTGAGAAGCGCGCCTTCGGGGCAGAGGTTGCCCTTGAGCACCACCACCCCGCCGGTCGGCAACAGTGGCTCTTTGGCGGAATGGACCACCGCGGCGTCGGGCGCGGGTGCGCCTTCGACCAGCGCGGCAAGGGTTTTGCCGGCGACCGTCGGCGTATCGCCATGGAGATATCCGCCGTCAAGGAGCGCCCTGAACACAACCCGCGCGCCACCCGCTTCGTGCAGATCCTTGGCGAGAAAGCGGCCCCCCGGCTTCATGTCGGCAATCAGCGGCGTGCGCTTCATCACCGCGTCCACATCGTCGAGGGTAAAGGGCACGCCGGCTTCGTGGGCGATGGCGGGAATATGAAGAGTGGCGTTGGTCGACCCGCCGGTGGCCGCCACTGCGGCGCAGGCGTTTTCCAGGCTTTTGCGCGTCACCAGGTCGCGGGGCAGCGGGCCGCCGCCCCCAAGGAGCTCCATCACAACTTCGCCCGAGCGGCGGGCTAGCGCCCGGCGTTGCTGATAGACCGCGGGCATGGTGGCGGTGCCCGGCAGCGCAAAGCCCATGACTTCGGACACCATCGCCATGGTGTTGGCGGTAAACTGGCCGGGGCAGGAGCCCACTGTCGCGACGCCCACCTCCTCAAGCTCGTCAAGGTCGGCGCGGCACATGTCCCCGGCAAGCACCGCGCCCACGCCTTCATAGACGTCGAGGATGGTGACATCGCGTCCCCGCCAGCGGCCGGGTAGCGTGCTGCCGCCGTACATGAACACGGACGGCACGTTACAGCGCACCATGCCCATGATCATGCCGGGCAGGCTCTTGTCGCAGCCGCCGAAACCGACAATGGCGTCGTACGCATGGCCCCTGACCACGGCCTCGACACTGTCGGCAATGAGCTCCCGCGAAATCAGCGAAAAGCGCATCCCCTTGTGATTCATCGACAGGCTGTCAGCCACCGCGGCGGTCGAGAAAATCCGCCCGACGCCGCCTGACCCTTCAACACCGCCCTTGGCCGCCTCGGCGAATTCGCCAAGGTGTAGGTTACACGGCGTCATCTCCCCGGCAGGGCTGACGACACCCACGAACGGCTTGTCAAAATCGGCGCGGCCTATACCCATGGCGCGCAGAAAAGCGCGGTGCGGGGCACGGGTCAGCCCTTCCGTGGTCATGCGGGAGCGGGTTTTTCCAGGCGCTGATCTGGTTCTTTTCATGATCCGCGAGCCGTTATGAGTGGATTGATCGTTGCAATATTGTCGACCATATACCATATTGAATGATGCGGCAATTGCTTGAACGGAATTTCTGTCGATAGTATACAAAAAGCCACTTCAACGGACGTTGTCCGGCCCAGTCCATAACCGGAATCACACGAATCATAAAATGAAAAAATCCAGCGCCAAACCGGAACCAAAGAAAACCATTATACCGCGCCAGTCCCTGCGTTCCGAAGTGGTATCGCGGCTGAGAAACGAGATCGTCGAGGGTATCTGGAAACCGGGCGCCCGGCTGCAGGAGCGGCTGATGTGCGAACGGTTCGGGATCTCCCGGTCCCCCTTGCGGGAAGCCTACCACGTGCTGGCTACCGAAGGCCTGCTGGAACTTTCGCCAAGCCGGGGCGCGGTGGTCACGGCCCCGACGCTTGAAGACGTCCTTCAGCATTACATCCTGCTGCGCGCGCTTGAAACCCTTGGCATTGAGCTTGCTTGCGAACATGCGACCGAAGACCAGCTTGACGAACTCAAGTTGCTGCACAGGAAAATGGCCCGGCTCAGCGACAAGGGCGACATGCAATCCTTTCTCAAGGTCAACAACGAAGTCCATCGCGCGATTGTCTGCGCCAGCGGCAACCAGCCCCTGATCAATACCCATCTGATTATCGCCCGTCATTGCATTCGCCTTCAGAATCTGAATGGCGCCATTGAACATTCGGCTGAAGAATCGTTGCACCAGCACGACGCGTTCATGGTCCCGCTTCTGGAACGCGACAAGAAACAAGCTGTTGCCGCCTTCAAGAGCCACCTGTCCACCGTTGAAGAAAACCTGCGCAAGCGTGTGGAAACCACTGCCTACGAGCCATAGTAAAGTTCAGACCGCGTCCCCGATGTCCGCTTCGGCCGGAATGTGGCGCCCCATGAAATAGATGGTTGCGGCGGTCAGGAGCGCCGGGATGGCCGCGGCAAGGAAAAGGCCGCCCGGGCTCAGGCCGAAGGTCAAAAGCGCGCCGCCGAGGATGGGGCCCACGGCGGACCCTGTCCGCCCTACCGCCATGGCCCAGCCGACGCCGGTCCCGCGGATAGAGGTGGGATAGTACCGTGCGGAAAGCGCCGGCATCGCAAGGAGCGCACCCGAGACAAGAAGACCGGTTGCAAGAATGACGGCCATGGCGCGCCCCGCGTCCCCTGCAAAGGCGCCGATCAGCGCCACGCCGATCGCACCCAGAACAAGCGCCGCAGCGAGCGGGCGGAACGGTCCGAACCGGTCCATCAGCCGCCCGATGACGACGCTGCCCACTATCCCACCGGCGTTCAGCATGACCACGCCCATAACCGCGCCCTTGTGACTAAGCCCCGCCTCGGCCAGCATGGACGGGATCCAGTTGACCAGGAAATACATCAGGAGCATGCCGAAGAACATGGCGGTCCAGAGAAGCGCCGTCCAGGGCGCACGGCCGCTCTGAAACAGCGCCTGCACCATCTTCATCGATTTCCTCTGGAGGGTGACGGTGCCGGTGGAGATCGTGCCCTCGAGGTCCGGGCGGATCTTTTGCAGGATGGCAAGGGCCTTTGCCTGTCCTTCCTGCCGGAGCGCCAGATACCGCACGGACTCGGGCAGACCGAGAAGGATGATCGGCAACAGCACAAGCGGCAGGCTGCCGCCGAGGATGAACACCGACGGCCAGCCAAACACGGGAATGAGCTCGGCGCTGATGATACCGCCCACGATGGCGCCCAGGGGGAACCCCGCGAACATGATGGTGACGACCGTCATTCGCACCCGTTCCGGCGCATATTCGGAGGTGAGCGAAACGACGTTGGGGATCGCCCCGCCAAGCCCGAGCCCGGTCAGAAACCGAAGCAGGATGAGGACCTCGAGCGAAGGCGAAAACGAACTTGCAAACGACATGGCCCCGAAAACAGCAACGGAGACCGCGACAACCCGTTTGCGGCCAAGCCGGTCAGCGGCGGAGCCCAATGCCATCGCCCCGATCATGGTGCCGAACAGGCCGGCCCCGAACATGACCCCGAACAGCGCGTCCGGGGCATGCCAGATCGCGCGCAGCGACGGGCCGACGAAGGCAATGGACTGGGTATCGAACCCGTCGAGCATGGCAATGGCCAGGCAGATTATAACAACGCGAATCTGGAGCGCGCCGAAGGGGGCGGTGTTCATGACGTCGTTCAGGTCGATGGCGCCCATGGAAGAGGTTGCAGATGGCGATTGTGACATGGCCGGCCCTGTTCCGGTTATTCGTCGGCGACGGCGATAACGATCTTGCCCTGCGCCTGCATGGACTCACAATAGTCGTGAGCCGCGGCAAGCTCGTTCAGGGCGTAGACCCGGTCGACCACGGCACGGATTTTGCCGTCGTCCACAAGCGCGCCGATGGTGGCAAGCGCTGCGCCATTCGGTTCCATGAAAGACCAGTAGTAGTGCCGTCCGAGCGCTTCCTGTTCGGCGACACGGGCGTCGAACAGGGCCTCCGCACGCTTGAGGCCCTCCTCGACCCCGAATTTGTCAACCAGGTGAATCTTGGGCGTGACGATGCTGACGTAGCTCGCGCCGGTGCCTTCCTTGAGCGTCCCGAGCAATTTTTCCTCGGTGTCGAAGGACGTGTCGTAAGCAACATCATAGTCGTGCAGCGCGTCGCTGAAATCCGTCGTGGTGTAATCCACGGCAATATCCGCCCCGAGGCTTTTGACCAGGTCCAGGTTGCGGGTGCTGCACACGGTTGCGACTTCGGCGCCCCAGGCTTTCATCAACTGGATCGCAAAGCTGCCGACACCGCCCGCACCGCGCGGAATGACAACCCGTTTTCCGGGCGTATTTTCTGCGTTCAGGCCCACGTGATCGACCAGCGCCGACCAGGTGGTCAGCGCCACATAGGGCAGGGCGGCCGCCTCCTGAAAGCTCAGAGTCCGGGGCTTTGGGGCGGCGTGCGCCTTCTCGGCCACGGCATAGTCCGCCGCTGCTTCGTTCAGGATCGCCGCCCACACCGCGTCGCCGGGCTTGAAGGCGCTAACATTTTTACCCACGGCTTCCACATATCCGCTGACATCGCGGCCGAGGCGGATCGGAAATTCCGGCCCGTCCTTTCGTTTGAACAGTTCGCGGCCGTACCCGTTGCGGATCGCGCAGTCGATCGGATTGACGGACGACGCCACAACCCGCACCAGAATCTGAGTGTCCGTCGGGTCCGGGATCGGCGCATCCTCCCTGATTTCGATGACCCTCCCCGGGGGACCGTACTTGTTGAATTCAGCAGCACGCATATACGTTCCTTTATTGTCGGGCCTTTATTGTCGGGCCTTTATGGTCGGACCTTTATGGTCAATCGCGCAGCATGTCCCAGGGCGACATGCCCTCCGGCAGTTTCGGCCGTTTGACGAGTTCCTCGAACGGCACACCCGCCTCGTATTTCCGGATCATCTCCTCGGGGTCGAAAATGATGCCCATGGGATTTTCCAGATAATGACCGGCGGCAAAGTAGGCGTTCACCTCCTCGGGCGTCTCGAAGACGTCGATTTGCAGCTCGACCTTGTTGTGGTCCGGGTCCTTGTAATACATCGAGACCGTGGGCCCGTGGATGATGGTCCAAAACGGCTCTATGCCTGCTTTTTTCAGGCGCTTGTAGGTCGCCAGCAGGTCGCCCATGGATTCGTAGGTGAAGGAGACATGCTCCATGCCGGTGATTTTTTCGGGCGGGGCCTTGAGGTCCGGCATCTTGATAATCGCCAGGCGATGGTGCTCGTCGTCATAGGTGATAAAGCCCATGTCGTCGTTGCGGAACGCAATCTTGGCCTCGAGCACCGTGCAATACCAGTCGAGCATTTCCTCAAGCCGGCTGGTGCGCACCGCGATATGGCCCATCTTGTAGGGCGCAATCTTGCCGCGTTCCCTGGCTGTTTTCGGCATTTCTCCCGAGTTGCTCATTTCACTCTCCAAACCTGTTGTCGGGCTCCGGAATCACCCTGTTGGCGATATGGCCGAGGCCTTCGATCTCAACCTTTACGGTCTGCCCGATATTCAGGAACCGGGGTGGACGGAAGGCCGCGCCGACGCCCGACGGCGTGCCCGTCGCCAAGATGTCGCCGGGCTCCAGTGTGAAGACGGTGGTCAGTTCCTCGATCATCTGACCGATGGAGTAGATGAAATCGTTGGTGTTGCCGTCCTGGCGCAGCTCGTCGTCGACCCAGGTCCGCACCCGCAGATTCTCCGGGTGATCCATGGCGTCGGCGGTGGTGAGCCAGGGACCGGTGGGCCCGTGGGTGTCGAACGACTTGCCGAGCGTCGCGGTGGGCGCGCGCATTTGCCAGTCGCGGACGCTCAGGTCATTGGTGACCATGTAGCCGGCAATGACGGTGTGGGCGTCCGCCGCCCGGACATGACGGCAGGCCTTGCCGATGACCACCGCCATTTCGCCCTCGTAATCGAACTTGTCAGAGACGCGCGGCATGTGGATCGGGTCGTAAGGGCCGGTGATACAGCTCACCTGCTTGTTGAACCAGACCTGATTGTCCGGAATTTCGAGGGAATGCCGGCGTCTTGTGATCTCCTGAACATGGGACGCGTAGCTGAAGCCGAGGCCCAGGAACTTGCGCGGCCGGGGAACCGGCGCACAGAGATGCACGTCGCCGAGTGGCACACGCTTTCCGGTGCTTTCGACAACGGTCCGGACCGCCTCCAGTGCCTCGTCACCGGCGGCCAGAAGGGCGCACATGTCGTCGGGCAATTTGGGATTGGCGTCAGTGAGGGCGATAACCTCCTCATCCACGATGACGCCGAGACGCGGCGGTCCGCCATGCTCGAACGTGACCAGGCGCATATCAATGACCCTCCTTAAACGCAACGATCAGGCGGCGCTCGGCAAACCGCCAGACGCCGTCTGCGCCCCGCTCCATAATGTCGATGGAGTCGCCGACCATCAGGCCATCGGGTGCGACCGGCGGCTCACCGCTCGCCACGTAAGTCTGCACGGCCATTTCCGCCCGGACCCGGCCGTCATCAAGCCTGGTCAGGCGGAGGTTGGTCCAGATGTGCCGGGAAACCCTCGTTTTGTCCTTCGCCCGTTCGCCGAATTGCTCGGCGATTTCTCGCGGCCATTGAGCGTAAACATCGGCGTGACGATGACGCCCGTCCGGTGAACAGCTCCGCCACCTCGGCCGCCCGGCCATGGTCCGCCGCCATCCAATTCGGTCAGCAGGTCCTCGATCTCGGCGATGCGATCTTCGAGAGAGATTTCTCCCATTGTCATACTTTCTCTTCCAGAAAGCAATACGATGAAGCTCAGACGACATAACATG
>CAVVCF010000013.1:0-70965 GCA_963746725.1 uncultured Alphaproteobacteria bacterium
GATGCCCAATTTTCGCGGCACCCGGTTCACCAACGCGCACGAGACGCTGATCTGGTGCTCGCGGTCCCAGGACGCCAAAGGGCTCACCTTCAATTACGAGGCCATGAAGGCCCTGAACGAAGGGCTGCAGATGCGCTCGGACTGGCTGTTGCCGATCTGCTCCGGCGCGGAACGCCTCCAGGTGGGCGGGGTCAAGGGCCACGCCACGCAAAAGCCCGAGGCGCTCCTCTATCGCGTCATTCTATCGTCAACACGGGAAGGCGACGTGATCCTCGATCCGTTCTTCGGGTCGGGCACCACGGGCGCCGTCGCAAAAATGCTGGGCCGCCATTACATCGGCCTCGAGCGGGAGGATAAATACGTGAAACTGGCTAACGAGCGCCTCGCCCGTGTCGAGCGGCTTGACGACAATGTAATCGCCATCATGCCATCCAAACGCTCGGAACCGCGCGTACCGTTCGGCACGCTCGTGGAACGCGGCCTCCTCAAACCCGGCGCAAAACTTTATGACCCGAGCCGCCGGTTCGCCGCCCGGGTGCGCGCCGACGGCACGCTGATTTCCGACCAGTCGAAAGGCTCGATCCACCAGGTCGGTGCGGCGCTCCAGGGCGCGCCGTCGTGCAACGGCTGGACGTTCTGGCATTTCGAGGTTAAAGGCACGCTGGTGCCCATCGACATCCTGCGCCAACAGATCCGCAAGGAATTGCACTAAACTTAACCGCGCTCCATAAGGGCGCGCTTTGCCACCTTGCGCATGACGCTGGGCAGCGCGCGGTCCTCCAGCTCATCAAGCGGACACCAGACGCCGCCGTCGACCGGGACGGCCTCGGCCAACCGGCCGGTGCGAACATCCAGTTCCAGGTGAAAGTGGGTGAAGGTGTGGCGCACCGGCTCGCCCGCGGCCTGCCACGTCATCGCCGCATCAAGGTCGGCGCCGTTGAGCCGAAGCGCATGATCGTCGTCGCTCCAGCCCGTACTCGGCACTTCCACCATCCCGCCCAGAAGCCCGCGTGTGGCACGCTGGCGCAACAACACCGCCGCAGCGCCGGTTTCCGGGTGCGGCGCTTCAAGCCAGAAGGTAATGCCCCGGCGCAGCGGTTTTGCCGCCTTCACCGCGCGGCGCGGCAAGTCCGGCGCGACGCCCGACCGATGGCCCAAGCAGGCCGGCCGCCACGGGCAGGCAAGGCACTTGGGCGATTTGGGCGTGCAAATGGTCGCGCCGAGGTCCATCACCGCCTGGGCATAATCTCCCGGCCGTTGGTTTGGCGTCAGCGATTGGGCGCGGGCGCGCAGGTTGGGTTTGGCCTTGGGGAGCGGCTCTTCAACCGAAAACAACCGCGCCATTACCCGCTCCACATTGCCATCGACCACGGTCGCGGGCTCGTTAAAGGCAATGGCGGCGATGGCGGCGGCGGTGTAAGCGCCAATCCCGGGCAGCTTCTGCAATTCCGATTCGGTCTCGGGGAACCGCCCGCCGAGATCGTGGGCGACCACCTGGGCGCATTTATAAAGGTTGCGCGCCCGGGCGTAATAGCCGAGCCCCGCCCAGGCGGCGAGCACGTCATCCAGGGGCGCAGCGGCCAAGTCCTCGACCCGGGGCCAGCGCATAACGAATCGCTCGAAATAGGGAATCACGGCGGCCACCGTGGTCTGTTGCAGCATCACTTCCGACAGCCACACATGGTACGGGTCGGCAGGCGCTGCGCTTCCTGACGCATTGGGGGCTGCGCGCCACGGCAGCCGCCGGGCGTGGGCGTCGTACCAGGCGAGCAGGACCGCCGGATCGGGGGGCGTGCTGTCTTCCCTTTTCCTCGTCATGGTCATGACCTACCATGCCCGAATGGCAAAGGCGAAGCATAAGACTCAAGCCGGCAAACGGTCCTGGCGCACCCAGCGGCTCGCCAATTCGCTGTCGGGCCTGACCCGCGGGCTCCTGGCCCGCCAGGGGTTCGCCCAGGCCGATGTGGTCACCCACTGGCCGGCCATTGTCGGCCCGGTGCTGGCCGAGCACTGCCTGCCGGAACGGCTCGCCTTTCGCCAAGGCGAGCGGCGCGGCGGCACGCTCCATGTGGTGGCCGACAGCGCCTTCGCGGTGGAGCTTCAGTATCTGGCGCCCGAAGTCATCGCCCGCATTAACGGCTACTACGGTTTCGAAGCGGTCGGCCAGATTAAGATCATGCAGGCCCCGGTGGCTGCGAGCCGCCGCAAGCGCCGGAAAAAGCCCGCACCGCTCAAGCCCGCCGAACGGAGCGCGGTGGCCGAGACCGTGGCCCCGGCCCGCGACGAGGGCCTGCGCGCCGCGCTCGACGCCCTTGGTCAGGCGGTCTACAGCGCGCCCGGCGACGACTGACGCGCCGCACCAGATTCTTTCCCAGCCATATTTTCGCCTATTGAGCCCGCTAGCATGCTCGCCTATACTCCTCCTACAACATGTTGTGGATCTGATATGCATAGACCTCTAAATAAACGGATTTTCGCAGGTTTCATCGTGGCCGCCATGGCGGTCTTGGTAATGGCGTTCAGCCAGACGCCGACCACCAAACCGGACGCGTCTCCCCCTGCTGCGGCCCCCGCTGCGGACAAGGCGCCCGCCGCGTCGGCGGACGACCAGACAATGGACGGCTACAGCGATATCCTGCTCGGCGATCCCAAGGCGCCGATCAAGGTGATCGAATACGCCTCCATGACCTGCCCCCATTGCGCCGCCTTCAACAAGGACGTGTTCCACGAGTTCAAGAAGAAGTGGGTGGACACCGGCAAGGCGAATTACGTGCTCAGGAACTTCGTGCTGAACGGCCCGGACCTCGTCGCCTCCATGATCGCGCGCTGCGTCGACCGGTCACAGTATTATGCCTACGCCGACCTGTTCCTGAGCCGCCAGGCGGAGTGGATTCCGCCCTGGCAGAACATCAAGCCGGAGAAGGACAGCACGCTCGCCGAGCTGGCGGATGAGGCTGAGATGGACAAATTCCTGCGCCCGACGGGTCTCAGCAAAGAGCACATGAACAAGTGCCTGCTGTCCGGCAAGCTCCGGGACGATCTTTTGAAGCAGCGGGTCGAGGGCACTAAGAAATTCGACATCAAGGGTACGCCGACCATCATCGTGAACGGCGAGACCTACACCGGCCCGCACACCTACGAAGACTTTGACAAGGCCTTGAAAGAGGTCAAGTAGACCCACAGCCTTAGGGAGGACCGCGCTTGCACTTTACCCGCCTGCGACTGACCGGCTTCAAGTCGTTTGTCGATCCGACCGAGCTGCTGATCGAGCCCGGACTGACCGGCGTGGTGGGACCCAACGGGTGCGGCAAGTCGAACTTGCTCGAGGCGCTCAGATGGGTGATGGGCGAAAATTCGCCCAAAAGCATGCGTGGCAGCGGCATGGACGATGTGATCTTTGCCGGCACCTCCGAGCGCTCCGCCCGCAATCTCGCCGAGGTCGGTCTGTTTCTTGACAATACGGGCCGGGATGCGCCGGCGGCGTTCAACGACGAGCTTTACCTCGAAGTGATTCGCCGGATCGAGCGCGAAAGCGGATCGGCCTACCGGCTGAACGGCCGCGACGTGCGCGCCAAGGACGTCCAGCTTCTGTTCGCCGACATGGCGACCGGTGCGCATTCCCCGGCGCTGGTCAGCCAGGGCCGCATCGGCGCGCTGATCAACGCCAAGCCCCGCGACCGCCGGGTGATCCTTGAGGAAGCCGCCGGCGTCAGCGGCCTCCATAGCCGGCGCGACGAGGCCGAACGCCGGCTGCGGGCGGCCGAGACCAACCTTACCCGCGTCACCGACGTGATGCAGCAGATCGAGGGCCAGATCGCCAACCTGAAGCGCCAGGCCCGGCAAGCTGAACGCTATCGCAAGGTCAGCGGCCTCATCCGCCAGAACGAAGCGGTCGCCCTTTATCTTCAGTGGCGCGCAGCGGCCGAGCGGCTGCAGGAGACCGAGGCCGAGCTCAGGCGCGCTGACGCGACGGTGGCGGAGATCACCGCGGAAGCCGGGACATTGTCCACCCGTCAGACCGCGATCGCCGCCGACCTGCCCGCACTTCGCAAGGCCGAGGCGGAGCGGGCCGCCGCCCTCCATCGCCTCGCGGTCGCCCATGACGCGCTGACCAAGGAAGAACAGCAGATCCTCGAGACCCAGGAGCGCTTGACCGCCCAGCTCCGGCACGCCACCCAGGACATGGAACGCGAACAGGGGCTGATCAAGGACACGCGGGACGCCGCAGCGCGGCTCGAAGCGGAACGCGATGACCTGGCGGCCGCCGGCACCGATCAGGCCGACGCCCGCAGAGAGGCAGCCGAAGCCGTGGAAGCTGCTGTCGGTGCCGCCGGCAAACGCGAAGCGGAGCTTGACGAAATTCGCAGCCGGGCGGCCAGTGCCGAAGCCGAACGCAACCGGCTCACCCAGCTTGCCCGCGGGGCCGAAGCGCGCGCCGCCCGCCTGAAGCGGGAACTGGCGGCGACCGGAGAGCGGATCGAGACGCTGGCCGAGGGCGCGTCGGCGCTCAAGGAGGCGCGCCAGCTCGGCGCGCAGATCAAAGACGCCGAGAGCGAAGCGGACGCCGCCGCCCGGGAGATTGAAGTGACGCGCGCCACCGTGGAAGAGCGGCGCGAGGACGGCCGCGCGGCGCGCGAGGCGCTCACCGCACTCGAGACCCGGCTGGCCCGGCTCGAATCGGAACGCGATGCGCTGTCCAAACTGCTGGTCACCGCCCACGGCGCGGAAAAGCCCATTGCCGACGGCCTCACCGTAACGCCCGGCTATGAAGCCGTGCTCGGCGCTGCGCTCGGCGACGACCTCGATGCGCCGCTCGGCGGCGACGGTGCGGTTCACTGGTCGGAGCTTGCGCCGTACCCGGACGCTCCGGCTCTGCCCGCGGGCGCCGTCCCGCTCTCAGAGTTTGTAAAGGGACCGGTGGCGCTCAGCCGCCGGCTTGGCCAGACCGGATTTGTGGACATCGCACCCAATGCCGCCACCCTTGCCGCGCTCCGGCCCGGCCAACGGCTGGTGACACGTGACGGCGGGCTCTGGCGCTGGGACGGATTCGAAGCCGCCGCCGATGCGCCCACGGGCGCGGCCCAGCGCCTCGCCCAGAAGAACCGGCTCGCCGAAATTGACGGGACCTGCCGCGACGTCGAGACAGCACGCGCCGAAGCGGCCGAGGCCCATGAGCGGGCCCGCACGGCGCTCGGCACGGCAATCGACGCCGAGCGCAGCGCCGAAGCGGCCCTGAAAGCGGCCGGGGGGCGCAAGGGCGAGCTTCAACGGCGCTTGAGCGAAATCGAGCGCCGCGCGGCCGGGGAAGCGGCCCAACGCAGCGCGCTTGAGGAGGCCGTCGAACGGCTGGCTACCGAGTACAGGGACGCCGAAGCCGAAAAACTCGCGGCGGAAGAGGCGCTTGGCGACCTGCCCCCGGTGGACAACATCCGCGCCGAGGCCGAAAACATTAAAGTCGAGGTGGACCGGCTGCGCCAGGAGCTCGCCGAAGCCCGCGCCACCCACGACACGCTCGCCGCGCAGGAGCGCCACCGCACCCAGCGGCTCGAGGCTGTCGAGCGCGAGCTTGAGGCCTGGCAACTCAGGCTCGACAGTGCGACGCGCCAGATCGACGCGCTCGCCGAACGGGAGGGGCAGGCGCGCGAGGCGCTCGCCGCACTCGAGGCGCGCCCCCATCAGATTCAGGCGGAGCGGGCCAAGCTCACCGACGAGATCGAAGCCGCCGAAGGCGCGCGCAAACAGGCCGCCGAAACCCTTGCCGAAGCCGAACAGCGTTCGTCCGAGGCCGAACGCACGCTCAAAGAGGTTCAGGCCCGGCTTGGCGAGGCGCGCGAGAAAAAGGTCCGGATTGAAACGAGCCTCGAGCAGATGGTCGAACGGCGGCGCGAAATCGCCCGGCGGATCGGCGACGAGTTCGACGTGCCGCCCCAGAAAGTGCTGGAAGCGGTTGAGGTCGACGCCGCCGAAGCGGACGACCTGCCCACCCTTGACGCGGTGGAGGAAAAGCTCGACCGCCTCAAGCGCGAGCGCGAGCGGCTGGGCGCGGTCAATCTCCGCGCCGACATCGAGCTACAGGACTTCGAGGACCAGCTCAATTCGCTGACCACCGACAAGGACGACCTCGAGACCGCCATCAGCCGTCTGCGCCAGGCCATCTCCAGCCTCAACCGCGAGGGCCGCGAGCGCCTTCTTGCCGCGTTCGAAGACGTCAACACCCACTTCGGCGTGCTGTTCAAAACCCTGTTCGGCGGCGGCCACGCGCACCTCGCGCTGACCGAATCCGACGACCCGCTGGAAGCCGGGCTCGAGATCATGGCAAGCCCGCCGGGCAAAAAGCTGCAATCGCTCTCGCTCCTGTCCGGCGGCGAGCAGGCGCTGACCGCGCTCTCTCTGATCTTCGCCGTGTTCATGACCAACCCGGCGCCGATTTGCGTGCTCGACGAGGTCGATGCGCCGCTCGACGACGCCAACGTCGAGCGGTTCTGCGACCTCCTCGACGAGATGGTCCGGCGCACCAATACCCGGTTCATGATCGTGACCCACAACGCCGTCACCATGTCGCGGATGAACCGGCTTTTTGGCGTGACCATGGTGGAGCGCGGCGTGAGCCAGCTGGTATCGGTCGATCTGGAGCAGGCGGAGCAGTTGCGCGCCGTTGGATAAAACACATAATAATGTTATTTTTCAATATCTTATTGGCATTCTTCCAATTCCCAGACAGGTGTCCCATTCACGCTTGACAGGGGGTAGGGCACCAACTATGGTGCACACGATTTTTCGTGTGCTAGGGCTGAAAACCGCCGGATTTCCGGCATCTTTGACGGGCTTTGAGGAGAGGTCTCGGGCGATCATGGTCCAGAACCAACCGCCGCAACCTCCCGAAGAGCCCGATCGTTCGTTTGAAGCCCGGCTGGCGAATGCGCGGGCTTCTGGCAAGCGCAAGCGCCGTCCGGCACTCGACGAATCAAGCGCCTATGGCATGGTCACCCGGTTGGTGGCCGAACTGGTGTCGGGGCTCGTGGTCGGCGGTGGCATTGGCTGGGCGCTCGACCGGTGGCTTGGCACGAAGCCATGGCTCCTGGTGGTGTTTTTTATTCTGGGTGCGGCCGCGGGGATGTGGAATATTGTCCGCGCCGCCCAGGACATGAATACACCGCCCGAACGGGACGGACACGACAGCGAGAACGGGCAGTAGGTGACGGCGCAACGGCGCGCCCAGCGCTGCGATAGACGAGGTTAAGGGGACTGCGGTGGAACACAGCCCGCTTTCACAGTTTGAGATCTTAAGGATCGTACCGATCCACATTGCCGGGTACGACGTATCCTTTACCAATTCCTCCCTGTTCATGGTCATCATCGTCATGTTGCTGAGCACTTTTATCGTCGGCGGCATGCGCCGGGGCTCGCTGGTGCCGGGACGCTGGCAGACGCTGGTGGAAATGAGCTACGAGTTTGTCGCCAACATGCTGAGCGACACGGCAGGCACTGACGGGCGGAAATATTTCCCGTTCATCTTTACCCTTTTCATGTTCATCCTGTGCGCCAATCTCCTGGGGCTTGTGCCCTACGGGTTCACGGTGACCAGCCATATTATTGTGACCTTTGCGCTCGCCGCCTTCATCTTTATCGGCGTGACCGTTATCGGTTTCATCAAGCATGGCGCGGGTTTCCTCAAGTTCTTCGTGCCGTCCGGAATTCCGTGGGTCATGCTGCCGCTCCTGGTGGTGATCGAGCTCATCTCCTACTTCACCCGGCCGATGAGCCTGTCGGTTCGTCTGTTCGCCAACATGATGGCCGGCCATACCATGCTCAAGGTATTCGGCGGCTTCGTAGGCGCGCTTGGACTTTTCGGTGTGCTGCCGCTGGCCTTTATCGTCGCGCTGACCGGTCTCGAACTGGTGGTCGCCGTGCTGCAGGCTTACGTGTTTGCCGTGTTGTCCTGCATCTACCTCAACGACGCGCTGCACATGCACTAGGAGCCCGAGGGCACAACGGAACATTCACCATTCACCAACAAAATCGACCTGATATAGAGAGAGGATCTGACCAATGGACGTTGAAGCTGCAAAGATGATCGGTGCGGGCCTGGCCTGTAGCGCCCTGATCGGGGCCGGTGTCGGTATCGGCCTGATCTTCGGCAATTACCTGAATGGCGCTCTGCGCAACCCGGCCGCCGCGCCCCAGCAGTTCACCAACCTGCTTCTGGGCTTTGCGCTGGCCGAAGCGACCGGCCTCTTTGGCCTGGTGATTGCGCTCGTCATTCTGTTCGGTTAACGGGCTTCGCGGGTCAGCGGCGGCGCGCATCGAACCCGCGCCGCATCGTCCCGTCAGGAGATATCATGCCGCAGCTTGATCCTACCGGTTTTATGCCGCAGCTTGTCTGGCTGGTCATCACCTTTGGGGTGCTGTACCTGTTCCTGGCGCGCACCGCGCTGCCCCGGATCGCGGAGGTGCGCGAAGAACGGGCGAGCCGGATCGCCGACGACCTCGAACTGGCGGACAAGCTCAAACAGGACGCCGACGCCGCCCGCGTCGCGCTTGAAGAGGCGCTGGCCGGCGCCCGGTCCAGGGCCCATGATCTGGCGCTGAAGACCCGCGACGATCTGCGCCACAAGGCGGAGCTCAGACAGGCCAAGCTCTCTGAGGACATCGCCGAGAAGACCAAAGCCGCGGAGGCCGAAATTGGGCGGGCCAAACGGGAAGCCCTTGCCGGCATCCGCGACGTCGCCGCCGAGGCATGCCAGGACATTCTGGTCAAGGTATCCGGACTGGAGCTCGACGAGGCCAGGATCCGGGCGGTGGTCGAACTCGGAATTCAAAGCAGCAGAGCAGGAGGCAGCCCGCTAATGGAATTCGGTGCCGAAGCCTGGGTCTCCGTCGCCCTCCTGATCTTCATTGGGATCCTGCTGTGGAAAGGTGTCCACCGCTTTGCCGCCAGCGCACTCGACAAGCGGGCGGAAGACATTCGCAAACAGCTTGAGGAAGCGCGTAGCCTGCGCGAGGAGGCGCAAGCCCTGTTCGCCCGCTACCAGCGCGAACAGCGTGACGCCACCCAGACCGCCGGGGACATCGTCGCCCAGGCCGACCGGGAAGCGAAACTCGCCGCCGAAACCGCGGACGCCGAGCTTGAAGAGACCGTCAAGCGCCGCCTGCAGATGGCCGAGGAAAAGATCGCCCAGGCCGAAGCCGCCGCGGTCAAGGAAGTGCGATCCGTCGCCGCCCGGGTGGCGACCGCCGCCGCCCGCCAGCTGCTGGCCGAGAACCTGACCGGCGAGAAGCGTGACGCGCTGGTGGATGACGCTATCCAAGAAGTGGACAAGAAGCTCCACTGAGCCTCAGGGACACGACATAAAAAAAGAAGCCCCGGTCCTCAGACCGGGGCTTCGTCGTCTTGGCAAGGAGCCGGTGACATCAAGACTTGCCGATGCGCGGCACGCCTTCGATGCTCTTACCGAAACTCTTTTCAAGAATATGAGTGCTGTCTTCTGCAATATCGATGCACTCAGACAACAGCCCAAGGACGCGGATGCTGTTCTCCAGAACCGCTTTGGCTTCCGGGCGTTCGTCCTCCATGATTTTGGCCGAGCGTTTGATGACGTCGCGGCGCAGCATGCCGAGGATATCCTCGAGCTTGTAGCCGTCCGGCTTTTCTTCTGTGGCGAGAAAGTGCGTCATTGGCCTCGGTCCCTGCTTAAGTCTGTCAACTATGGCAGAGGGCGATTAACAATCTGTTAAAACTTTAGTCAGCCGCGTCGCCCAATGGCGGTGGCCGCCAGCGTAGCACCGGACGGCGCGCGGCGGTCGTCTCGTCAAGCCGCCGGGTCGGCGCCAGCGCGGGCGCGCGGGTGAAGCGTTCGGTTTCTCCAGCCTTGGCGGCGCGGGCCAGCGCGGCAAGGGCATGGATAAATTCGTCAAGCGACTGCTTGCTTTCCGATTCGGTGGGCTCGATCAGCATCGCCCCGTGGACCACCAGCGGGAAATACATGGTCATGGGGTGGAAGCCCTCGTCGATCATCGCCTTGGCGAAGTCGAGGGTGGTGACGCCCGTATCTTTCAGGAAGCGGTCGTCGAACAGCGCCTCATGCATGCACGGGCCGTCGAACGACGGGGTCATATCGGCGCCGAGGCCCGCCAGCACGTAGTTCGCGGCGAGCACCGCGTCCTCCGCCACCCGGCGCAGCCCGTCGCTGCCGTGGCTCAGCATAAAGGCAAGGGCCCGCACATACATGCCCATCTGGCCGTGAAAGGCGGTCAGGCGGCCGAAACTCTGGCCGGCCTTGCCGTCGTGTTCCTTGAGGTGCAGGCCATCCCGCCCGTGCACCACGTTGGGCAGCGGGATAAAGGGCGCGAGCGCGTCCGAGAACACCACCGGCCCGCTCCCTGGCCCGCCGCCGCCGTGGGGCGTAGAGAACGTCTTGTGCAGATTGATATGCATGGCGTCGATGCCGAGGTCGCCGGGGCGGACCTTGCCGACGATGGCGTTGAAGTTGGCGCCGTCGCAGTAGAAGAGCGCGCCCGCCCCATGCACCGCCTCGGCAATCTCCAGAATGCCGTCTTCAAACAGGCCGCAGGTATTGGGATTGGTCAGCATGAAGGCAGCCACGTCTGGCCCGAGTGCTTCGCGGAGCGCACCGAGGTCCACCCGGCCCCGCGCGTTCGCCGGGATCGATTTGACCTGATAGCCGCAGAGCGCGGCGGTCGCCGGGTTGGTGCCATGGGCCGACTCCGGCACCAGCACCACCGAGCGGGCGTCGCCGCGGGCTTGCAACGCCGCCCGGATCGCCATCAGCCCGCACAGCTCGCCATGGGCACCGGCCTTGGGAGAAAGCGCCACCGCCGGCATGCCGGTCAGCGTCTTGAGCCAGTGGCCGAGCACGTCCATTAATTGCAGCGCTCCCTGCACCGTCAATTCCGGCTGCAGCGGGTGCACGTCGCCAAAACCGGGCAACCGCGCCATTTTTTCATTGAGGCGCGGGTTGTGCTTCATAGTGCAGGAGCCAAGCGGGAAGATCCCCATATCGATGGCGTAATTCTTGCGGCTGAGCCGGGTGAAGTGGCGCACCACCTCGGGCTCCGACAGGCCGGGCAGGCCGATCGCGTCCTTGCGCTCCAGCCCGCCAAGCCGTTTGTCCACCGATGCCAGGACCGGCAAATCCACGCCGGTGCGCTTGGGGTCGCCCTGCTCGAAGATGAGCGGTTCGTCATGCTCCAGCCCGCGGTTGCCCGTAAAGGTCGGCGACGCTCCGCCCGGTTGCTGCTCACCTGCTGCGGTCGGTCGTCCCTGCCGGTTCATCATGACAGCACCTCCGCCAGCGCCGCCGCGAACAGGTCCTGGTCGGCCTCCCGGTTAACCTCGGTGCTCGCCACCAGCATCAGCGGCGCAGCCGCCGGGTCGCCCGGAATAAGGCGGGAGACGGGGACGCCTGCCATGATATGGCGCCGGGCGAGATCCTCGACCACCGGGGCCGCGGGCCGATCGAGGCGCAGCGTGAACTCGTTAAAGAAGGTCTCGTTCAGGACCTCCACCCCGGCTATGCCTGAGAGCTTGTCGGCCAGCATGGCGGCGCGGGCATGGTTGACTTCCGCCAAGCGTTTGAACCCGGCCTCCCCCAAAAGCGCCAGGTGAACCGTAAACGCCAGCGCGCACAGCCCGGAGTTGGTGCAGATGTTGCTGGTCGCCTTTTCCCGCCGGATGTGCTGCTCGCGCGTCGACAGGGTGAGCACGAAACCGCGCCGGCCGTCGGCGTCCACGGTCTGGCCGCAGATCCGGCCCGGCATCTGGCGCACGTATTGCTCCCGCGTGGCAAAGAGGCCAAGGTACGGCCCGCCGAAATTCAGCCCGTTGCCGATGGACTGGCCTTCCGCCACCACGATGTCCGCGCCCATGTCGCCGGGCGAGAGCACCGCACCCAGCGACACCACCTCGGTCACCACCACCACAAGAAGCGCGCCGGCCGCGTGGGCGGCGTCGGCAAGCGGGCGAAGGTCGCGCACATGGCCGAACACGCTCGGGTTCTGGACCACCACGCAGGAGGTCTCCTCATCGATGAGACGGGCAAGGTCCTCGCCGCCGTCCACGTCCACCGGCGCGGCAACGATCTCATCCTCGGTAAACTGGGTCACGGTGCGGATCACCTCGGCGTAATGAGGATGAAGCCCGCCCGAGACGATCGCGCGTCTACGCTTGGTGATGCGCCGCGCCATCAGCACCGCTTCGGCCGCCCCGGTGGAGCCGTCATACATGGAGGCGTTCGCCACCTCCATACCGGTCAGCAACGCCACCTGGGTCTGGAACTCAAACAGGTACTGGAGCGTGCCCTGGCTGATTTCCGGCTGGTAAGGGGTGTAGGCGGTCAGAAACTCGCCGCGCTGGATCATGTGGTCGACGGTCGCCGGCACATGGTGGCGATAGGCCCCGGCGCCGACAAAAAACGGCACCGACCCGGCGGGCACGTTGCGCGCCGCCATCGCGCCAAGCTCGCGCTCGACCTCCATCTCGCTGGCGTGCCGGGACAAATCCACGGGGTCCCGAAGCAGAACCGATGGCGGCACATCCCGGAACAGGTCATCGACCGAGGCGACCCCGATCCGGTCCAGCATGGCCGCCCGGTCGGCGGCGGAGAGCGGCAGATAGCGCATTACTTGAGCCCCGCAATAAAGTCCTTGTAGGCTGCCTCGTCCATCAGGCCGTCAAGCTCGGAGGCATCCGAGAGTTTGAGCTTGTAGAACCAGCCATCCCCTTCGGCGCTGGTGTTGACCAGGCCCGGCGCATCGGCCAGAGCATCGTTCGCCTCGACCACCTCGCCGCCGACGGGCGCGTAAACCTCGCTCGCCGCCTTGACCGATTCGACCACCGCCGATTGGTCGTTCTTTTTGACGCGCTTGCCGACCTCGGGCACCTCCACATAGACGAGATCGCCCAGTTGCCCCTGGGCGTAGTCGGTCACGCCCACGGTGCCGACCTCACCTTCGACCCTGATCCATTCATGATCCTTGGTAAAATACATCATTCCCGGTCCCCTCCTGTTTCGTTCACTCTAAGACGTCTTGCGATGGTAGCGATGCGGCACGAACGGTAGGTCGACCACATGGGCCGCCAATGTTTTGCCGCGCACGATAATGCCGAGCTCGGTCCCGGCCTCGGCGAGCCCCGCGGCCACATAGCACATGGCGATGGGCCCGCCCACGGTGGGCCCAAAGCCCCCCGATGTGACGGTTCCGACGACCGCACCGTGACGATCGACAACTTCAGCCCCTTCGCGGGCCGGCGCGCGGCCGTCAAGCCGGAGCCCGACACGCAGGCGGCCGGGTCCATCCGCGATCTCTTTCACGATGCGCCCGGCACCCGGAAAATTGGCGTCCTCAAGCCGCCGTCTGGCGAGCGCGAAGCCGAGATTGGCCTCGACCGGCGTGGTCTTCTCGTCGATGTCATGGCCATAGAGGCAGAGCCCCGCTTCAAGCCGGAGCGAATCCCGCGCACCCAGACCGATCGGTTTAACCTCATCTTCTTCCAGAAGGCGGCGCGCCACCGCTTCGGCCTGAACCGCCGGCACCGAAATCTCGAACCCGTCCTCGCCGGTGTAGCCCGAGCGGCTGACCAAACACTCCGCCCCCATCAGCGAGGCGACCGAGCTGTCCATGAAGGCCATGTCGGCAACACCCTCGTCAAGGCGCGAGAGCACGTCCGCCGCCTTGGGGCCCTGTAAGGCCAGAAGCGCCCGATCATCGAGCCGTTCAAACCGCGCGCGGTCGCCCAGTCGGTCCTCAATATGAGCAAAATCGCCGTCCTTGGTGGCAGCGTTCACGACCAGATAGAGGCAATGAGGTCCCTTGCGTTCAGGCGGGCGGGCAACCATCAGATCGTCGATGATCCCACCCTCCTCGTTCAGCAGGAGCGTATAGCGCTGCCGGCCCGGCTTGAGGCCCGTTATATTCCCGGGCACCAGGGACTCGAACAGCTGGGCCACGTCGCCTTCGTCTGCATAAAGGAACGCCTGGCCCATGTGGGAGACGTCGAACAGCCCCGCGGCCTCACGCGTGTGATTGTGCTCTTTTATGATGCCGTCGGGATATTGCACCGGCATGGCATAGCCGGCGAACGGCACCATGCGCGCGCCGAGCTCCAGGTGGAGATCGTAGAGCGGCGTCTGTTGTGGGTCCTGGTCCGTCATATCTCTCAAACCCTTACAAAACAGCGGAGTGCACACTTTCGCAACGGCTCCCGCCGCCTCGAAATTCGTGCCCCCTCTGTCATGGGACCTGAGAGATTGACCCTATCGCCGGTGGCGGCGATGGGCTTTCCCCGTCGGTGAAAGGCCAGCCAGCATGGCCGCCTTTGCTTTCCAGAGCGTCGACCTTCTGCGGTCCGGGTGCCTGAGAGTTTCCGGGGCGGTTGCTCCTTCGGCGCCGGGACATCCCATTTCGGGGGCCCAACTCTCCCGCAAAAGGCGTCGTCGACAGGTGCGATAATAGGGGGCCCGCGCCACGAGTCAATGCGCCTCATTGCTCTCCGATCGGAAAAGCCTTACCCATGCGCCAGGGGCCTTTGATAGCCGCGGCGGAAGAGTGTATAACGCCCTGACGACTGACCGCGGAAAACGTGAAGGATTATGGCGAGCGAACCTGTTCATATACTGGCTGAGACGCGCCCGGCGCTTAAAGTCCGAGTCGCCAACCCGCGCGGGTTCTGCGCCGGGGTCGATCGCGCCATCCAGATCGTCGAACGCGCGCTCGACAAGTTCGGCGCGCCGGTTTATGTGCGCCACGAGATTGTGCACAACCGCTATGTGGTGGAAAGCCTGGAAGCCCGCGGCGCGGTGTTCGTTGACGAGCTCGACGAAGTGCCCGAAGACGTCCCCGTCGTGTTTTCCGCCCACGGCGTGCCTAAAACGGTCCCGGCCGAGGCCGAGCGGCGCAACATGCTTTATGTGGACGCCACCTGCCCGCTGGTGAGCAAGGTCCATCGCGAGGCCGAACGGCACCATCGCTTGGGCCATGAAATTATCCTGATCGGCCACGCCGGCCACCCCGAAGTCATCGGCACCATGGGCCAGTTGCCGGGCGGCGCGATCTCGCTGGTGGAGACCGTGGCCGACGCCGAGGCGTTCGCGCCGCGAACCGACAACCGGCTCGCCTACATCACCCAGACCACGCTGTCGGTGGACGATACGGCGGAAATCGTCGCCGTGCTGCGTCGCCGTTTCCCGGAGATGGAAGCACCGCGCAAGGAAGACATCTGCTACGCCACCACCAACCGGCAGGAAGCGGTTAAAGCCATTGCGGCGGACTGCGACCTGGTGCTGGTGATCGGTGCGCCCAATTCTTCGAACTCGCTGCGCCTCGTCGAAGTGGCGCGAAAATCAGGGTCAAAGGCGGAGCTGGTACAGCGCGCCGCCGACATCGACTGGGGCTGGTTCGATGGCGTCGCGACATTGGGCGTCACCGCCGGGGCGTCGGCGCCTGAGAATCTGGTGGAAGAGGTGCTCGACGCCTGCCGGGCGCGCTTCGAGGTGGCGATGGAGCAAGTCACCACCGTCACCGAAGCGGTGAGCTTCAAGCTCCCCGGCATCCTGAGCCAGTAGCGGGACAGCGCATGGCAGTTTATACCGAGGTCACGGCGGACGACATCAGCGCTTTCGTGACGGACTATGATCTGGGCGCGGTGCTGACCTTCAAGGGCATCGCCGAGGGCGTCGAGAACTCCAATTACCTGTTGCAGACGGAAAAGGGCAATTTCATCCTCACCCTTTACGAGAAGCGGGTGAAGGCCGAAGACCTGCCGTTTTTCATCGGACTGATGGATCATCTGGCGGCAAAGGGCATTAACTGCCCGGAACCGGTTCATGACAAGGCGGGCAAGGCGCTCAAAACGCTGTGCGACCGGCCCGCCGCCCTGATTACTTTCCTCAATGGCATATCGCTCAAACGCCCGTCGCCGGCGCAGGTCGGCGAAGTGGGCCGGGCGCTCGCCGAAATGCATCTGGCGGCTCGGGACTTCGAGGGCTATCGCGCCAATGCGCTGGGTCACGACGGCTGGCGGGACCTGGCGGAACTCTGCGGCGCGCGGGCCGACGAGATCGCGCCCGGACTTGAGAGAATGATCGCGCGTGAACTCAGTTATCTCGAAGAGGTCTGGCCTGACGATTTGCCCGCAAGGCGTCATTCATGCCGATCTGTTTCCCGACAACGTGTTCTTCCTCGGCAACAAACTCTCCGGCCTGATCGACTTTTATTTCGCCTGTAACGATCTCTGGGCCTATGACCTCGCGGTGTGCATCAACGCCTGGTGTTTCGAGGGCGACGGCTCGTTCAACGTGACCAAGGCGCGGCGCATGCTGGCCGGCTACACCGAGGTCCGGCGGCTGGGCGCCCGGGAGATTGAAACTTTGCCGGTGCTGTGCCGGGCGGCGGCGCTGCGCTTCCTGCTGACCCGCAGCTACGACTGGCTCATTCAGGTGGAAGGCGCGCTGGTCAAGCCGCACGATCCCGTGCCGTTCCTCAACCGCCTGCGCTTCCATCAGTCGATCGCCAGTGCAGACGCCTACGGCCTCGAACAGGAGCGCCTCACGTGAAGACGGTGGAGATTTTCACCGACGGCGCGTGCTCGGGCAATCCGGGGCCCGGCGGCTGGGGCGCGATCCTGCGCTATAACGGCACCGAGAAGGAGCTTTACGGCGGCGCGGCGGAGACCACCAACAACCGCATGGAGCTGATGGCAGCGATCCAGGCGCTAAACGCGCTGAAGCGGCCCTGCAAAGTCAAACTTCATACCGACAGCCGCTATGTCAAGGACGGCATCACCCAGTGGATTCACAACTGGAAGCAGAACGGCTGGCGCACCGCCGCCAAAAAGCCGGTGAAGAATGCGGACCTGTGGCAGGCGCTCGATCAGGCGCTCGCCCGCCATGACGTGCACTGGATCTGGGTCAAGGGCCACGCCGGCCACGCCGAGAACGAGCGGGCCGACGAACTGGCGCGCCGGGGCACGGCCGAGGTCATGGGCCGTTAGGCCCAATATGAAAAAGGGGCCCGAAGGCCCCTTTCTGCACCATGGCTCGGCCCTCAGAGATGGCTGAGCACGTTCTCGGCGCTGGAGACCTTGTAGGCGCCGCCTTCTTCGACGAATAGGTCTTCCACCACGCCATCCTTGGCAATGAGCGCGAAGCGCTGGCCGCGTTCGCCCATGCCGAAGCCGGTGGCGTCGAGCGCGAGGCCGAGCGCGCGGGTGAAGTCGCCGTTGCCGTCGGCCACCATCTCGACCTTGCCACCGACCTTCTGGGCTTTGCCCCAGGCATCCATGACGAAGGCGTCGTTAACCGCCATGCAGACGATCTTGTCCGCGCCTTTGGCCTTGATCTCTTCGGCCTTTTCCACGAAACCCGGCAGGTGCTTGGCGGAGCAGGTGGGGGTAAACGCCCCGGGAACCGAAAACAGCACTACCTTGCCGCTGAACAGGTCGCCGGTCTTCACGGGTTCCGGTCCGTTTGCGCCCATCCGCATCAACGTCGCGTCGGGCAGTGTGTCGCCTTTCTTGATGGTCATGATTATCCTCTTTCTTTTCTCTCTGTGCGTGGGGGTGCGCCGGCCGAATGGCCCGCGCGTCGACTTACAGTGCGACAGGGTAACGGTTCAGGCCCGTCCGATCCATAGATTTTCTGGCGATTTTCTATTCACTTCGCCACTGGACCCCGCCACTGAACCGCGTCGCCATTGCCGTCCACCAGCACAACAACCAGGTTGCGCCCCTTGAGCCCGGCGTGCGTACTGCCATAGACCGGCACCGTCAACGTCGCCACATGCGCATCCGACGTGGCCGCAATGGCGGGGCGTCCGAAGGCAATGGCTTCGGGGCCGTCGACAAACGCGTCGAGACCCTTGGTTCCGTTGGCGGCGCGCACAGTCAACTCAAGCCCCTTGCCGCTCAGATGGACCGCCTGAAGGTGCAGCGGCCCCGGGCTCGCCGCCGGGCCCAGCGTCTGCTGGCGCGGCGGGACTTGCGCCTCCCAGCGGGCAATCAGAGCCGCCGTGTCGGTCTTTTCCGCCGTCCCCGCCGGCAGGGTAAGCTGGTAGCGGGCTTCGTGAGGGACGCATACCTCATTGCAGACCATATAGTCGGCTTTAAGCTCCAGCCGGGTTCGCACGCCCGGTTTGGCAAGCCTCACCGTGATCGGCAGCACCACCTCGCCCTTGTAGACCGCGTTACTATAGCCGAATGCCGTGAGCCGCTCCGGCGTCGGCCAGGCAACGTCCACACCCGCCACATTGTCCGAGCCCGACCAGTCGAATCGGGGCGGCAGGCCGGTGTCGCCGGGATTGCGCCAATAGGTCTTCCAGCCTTTTGCGAGTTGCACCTCCCAGCCGATCTTCACCGACCGGCTTTCCGGCGCCACCGCCGTCCGGGAGGCAATCAGCCGGGTCCGGGCCTGCTTGTTCACCTCCCACGATGAAGACGATGCCGCCGTCGCCGGCGACGCGACGGCTAGAACGAGCACCAGGAGTAAAGAACCGAAGACCAGTCGAGTTGGCATGGCCCCAAGGTACCTCTAATCCGGGCGGGCGCGAAGTCCTTCCAGCACTTATGATTTTCAAAGTTTCGTGAGGCGTTTCTGTGTCAATTGCGCGGGCACCCTTGAAGCGGCAGCAAAAAGGCCTCATCTTTAGGACATGCAGATCCAATCACGAACACAGGTTTAGTGCTCCGTATGGCTGACAAGGAAGGCTACCTGACCGGTCAATTGCTGCTCGCCATGCCGGGAATGGAAGACCCCCGCTTCGAGCGCACGGTAATTTATGTCTGCGCCCATTCCGACGAAGGCGCGATGGGCCTGGTGATCGACCGACCGTGCACCAGCATCGCCTTCCCGGCCCTGCTCGAGCAACTGGAGATCGACGTCGAGGACGCACCCAACCTGCCGATCAACAGCGGCGGGCCGGTGGAAACCGGCCGGGGTTTCGTGCTCCATTCCGCAGACTATGTCCAGGACAGCACGCTCGTGGTGAGCGAGACCGTCGCACTCACTGCCACCATCGACATCCTCACCGCCATTGCCGAAAACGAGGGTCCGCGTTCGAGCCTGATCGCGCTCGGATACGCCGGATGGGGCCCGGGGCAGCTTGACGACGAGGTGCAGCGCAATGGCTGGATGACGGTGGAAGCCGACGAGGAACTGGTGTTTTACACCGACCTCACCATGAAGTGGCCGCGCGCGATGGCAAAGCTCGGCATTGACGTGTCCATGCTGTCGACCGAGGCCGGCCACGCCTGATCAGGCAAGCAGCCCCTGCAATCGCTCGTAGCCTTTATCGGCGTCGAACGGACCCACACTCGCGAACGAAAGATCGCCACCCGCCACCACCCGTTCGGCGATACCGGCCACACGGGCGGCATCCACCGCGTCGATCCTGGCCAGGAGTTCATCGATCGGCAGCACCCGGCCATAAACCAGCATCTGGCGGCCGATCTGTTCCATCCGCGCCGCCGAACTTTCAAGCGACATCAAGAGCCCGGCCTTCATCTGAGCGCGGGCGCGGGCGACCTCGTCCTCTGTCGCGCCGTCGCCGAGCTTCTTCATTTCGTCCACGATCACCGGCAGGAGAGCCTCGACATCATCGATCCCGGTGCCGGCATAAACGCCGATGGTGCCGCTGTCGGCATAGGAATTGGCGAAACTGTAGACCGAATAGGCGAGACCGCGGAGCTCGCGCACCTCCTGAAACAGCCGTGACGACATGCCACCGCCAAGCACCGTGCTGTAGACCTGGACCGCATAAAAATCGTCATGGCTGTAGGCAACGCCATCGAGCCCCAGCGCCAGGTGCACCTGTTCCAGGTCGCGGCGGTGACCGCGCGGACCGCCATGGTACCGGGCCGGGCTCGCCCCGTCGTGCCGCACAGGCGCCAGCCCCCCGAACAGGTCTTCGGCAAGCCGCACCACGGCAGCATGGTTGACGTTGCCGGTGGCGGCCACCACCAGATTTTCCGCCCGGTAATAGGTGTCGAGATAGCCTTTGAGCGCGCCCCGGCCAAGCGCCTTGACCGTCTCCACCGTGCCCAGAATCGGCCGGCCCAGCGGTTGGTCCGGATAGGCCGCATCCTGCAACAGGTCGAACACCAGGTCGTCCGGCGTATCGTGAGCCTGGCCGATTTCCTGCAGGATGACATGGCGTTCGCGCTCGAGCTCGCCGTCCTCGAACACCGAGTTCAACAGAATGTCGCCCAGTATATCGAAGGCGAGCGGCACGTCGTCTTTCAGGACCCGGGCATAATAGACCGTGTGCTCGCGCGTGGTGTAGGCGTTGAGGTCGCCACCGACCGCTTCGATCTCCTCGGCAATGGCGCGGGCCGAGCGCCGCCCGGTGCCCTTGAACGCCATATGTTCGAGCATATGGGCGAGCCCGTTCTCGGCCGCCGTTTCGTGGCGCGCCCCCACATTGGCCCAGATGCCCACAGTGGCGCTCGCCAGATGCGCCATGGTCTCGGTCACCACGCGCACGCCGTTGGAAAGCGTGGTCAGCTCAAGCGTCATGTGGCGGGCACCCGGACCTTGTCGCCAATGTAGGCCTTCACTGCCGCAAGATCATTGGGGAGCGCGTCATAACGCTCCTCGCGCTCCATCAGGTCGGCGAGCCGGGAGGGAAGCGCGGGGCGCACACCCGCGGCCTGCTCCACCGCGTCCGGGAATTTGGCCGGGTGCGCGGTCGCCAGCGTCACCAGCGGGGTGTTGGCGTAGCGCCGGCAAGCGTGCCCCGCAGCAATGCCGACCGCGGTGTGGGGATCGATCAGCTTGCCGGTCTTGGCGTGAACGGTGGCGATGGTGGCAAGGGTCTGGTCCTCGCTGATCCGCTCGCTATCAAACAGCGTGCGCGCCTTGCTGAGTTCGTCCGTCCCGATATTGAGCTGACCGTGGGCGGCAAAGTCATCCATCATTTCCGAGATGCGGTCGCCGCGATGGTCGTAAAGGTCGAAGAGCAAGCGCTCGAAATTGCTCGAGACCTGGATATCCATGCTCGGGCTGATGGTGGCGGAGACCGCGCCCCGGGCATATTCACCGGCCTTGAGCGCGCGGTCGAGAATGTCGTTGATATTGGTCGCGACAACGAGCTGGGCAATCGGCAGGCCCATGCGCGCGGCGGCATACCCGGCATAAACATCGCCAAAGTTACCGGTGGGCACGGCGAAGGCGATCTTGCGCTCCGGCCCGCCCAAGGCCACGGCGGCGGTGAAATAATAGACGATCTGCGCCATCACCCGCGCCCAGTTGATCGAGTTGACCGCCGACAGGTTGAGCGCGTCGCGGAATGCATGGTCGTTGAACATGTCCTTGACCATGGCCTGGCAGTCGTCAAACGAGCCCT
Organism: uncultured Alphaproteobacteria bacterium; assembly: GCA_963746725.1. GTDB lineage: Bacteria > Pseudomonadota > Alphaproteobacteria > Sphingomonadales > Govanellaceae > J090. The sequence continues at coordinate 21,355 of CAVVCF010000013.1, forward strand.
CGACCGCGATGTTGTGCACATTCCCCGAGAGCACGGATGTCATCTGCCGGCGCTGCACCTCGGACACCCGGCCCTTGGGGTGCAGCATGAAAATCTCGATGGTGTCCTTGTCGCGGCAGGCCTCGATGGCCGCCGACCCGGTGTCGCCCGAGGTCGCGCCCACGACGGTGATTTTCTCTCCCCGCTTGGCCAGCACATGGTCAAACAGCCGGCCGAGGAGCTGGAGCGCGATGTCCTTAAACGCCAGCGTCGGCCCATGGTAAAGCTCGAGGAGCCAATCGCCGCAGTCGAGCTGGCTTAGGGGCGCAATGGCGGCATGATCGAAGCTCTGATAAGCCGCCTCGACCAGAGCGCCAAGTTCATCGTGGCTGAGCGACGGCTTGACGAACGGGGCCATAATCCGCGTCGCAACGTCCACGTAGGATTCGCCGACCAGCGCATCGATCTGGTCGGTTGAGAATTGTGGCCATTCCCCAGGCACGTAAAGGCCGCCGTCGCGGGCCAGCCCCGCGAGCAAAACGTCTTCGAACTCGAGCACGGGGGCGCGCCCCCGTGTGCTGTGGTATTGCACGCCTGAACTCCCTGTTGGCGGTAGGGCCGCACCCTATCTGCGGCGGCGCAGATAGACAACATAAATGACGGCAAGGGCAATCGCCAGACCGAACCAGGTCAAGGCGTAGCTCAGGTGATTATTGGGAATGTTGATGCGGGTCTGGCCACCCACCGGATAGCCGCCGGGATTGGGCGTGGCGTCGGCCTGCACCAGGATCGGAGAGACGGCCTCGCCAAGTGCTGCCGCCATCGACGGAATATTATTGGAAAACCACAGCCGCTTTGCGGGTTCCGGATCGGGCGTGAACGGGCCCGCGCCGGACGACACCCGGGAGATTCCGTGGACGGTCACTTTTCCTTCGATCTGACCCTCGGTGCGGGTTTTCGGGTCTTTTAGATTCTCCGGAACCCATCCCCGGTCGACCAGCACCGCAGGCGCACCGCCGCGGTCAAGCGGGGTGACAACATGATAACCGGGCTGATGGTCGCCAGCGAGATTAGAGGCGTAGAGATAAAGCTCGTGGGCATGATCGAAGGTACCGGTAACAGTAACCGGCCGGTAAGCCCAGGCCTTGGGGTCGTCGATCCTGTCAGGCAGGCTAACGGGAGACGCGGCAAAGCCGGCGGCAATACTGGCGAGAAGCGCCTCTTTCTCGACCTTGCGCTCAAGCTGCCAGACGCCGAGGCCGACGAGCAGGATGAGCGCCGGTATGGTCATCAGCGTGGGCCAGAACCCACGGGAATGTCGAAGACTTGCCATGACAGGACTCAGAGATCCTCTAACCGGCCTTCCTGGGCCTCATGCTTGTATTGAAGCGCAATCAGCGTTGCCTTGAACCAGGGCAGCATCAGCGCCACGCCAGCAATGAGCATGGGCACCCACAGCACCACATGGACCCAGTAGGGCGGACTGAAGGTCACCTCGACCCAGAGCGCCCCCCCGACCATGATGACACCCAGAATCAGGATGACGAATACCGCCGGGCCATCGCCCGAAACGACCTTCGAAAAATCAAGACCGCAGTGCCCGCATTTGGGCGCTACGGTCAGGAACGAGGAGAACAGTTTGCCTTCGCCACAGCGCGGGCACCGCCTCAGAAAACCGGCGCGGAAGACCTGGCTGTAGCTGACATCCATTGTAAGGGCAGGACCCCCTAGTAGCTTCCGTGACCCCACACATAAATGCAGGAGAACAGGAACAGCCATACTACATCGACGAAATGCCAGTACCAGGCGGCCGCTTCGAGGCCGAAATGATGGTCCGGCTTGAAATGGCCCTTCAAGGCCCGGATCAGGCAGACGGTCAGGAAAATGGTCCCGATGATGACATGGAAACCGTGAAAGCCGGTGGCCATGAAGAACGTGGAGCCATAAATGTTGCCGGAGAAAGTGAAGGCGGCGTGGCTGTACTCAAAGGCCTGAACACAGGTAAAGCTTGCGCCCAGCGCCACCGTGCACAACAGGCCCTGCACCAGACCCTTGCGGTCATTGTGAAGGATCGCATGGTGAGCCCAGGTCACCGTGGTGCCCGACAGCAGCAGAATAAGCGTGTTCACCAGCGGCAGTTCCCACGGGTCGAAGGTTTCGATGCCCTGGGGCGGCCAGACCGCGCCGATCTGCTCGGGTGGGAACAGAGCCGCATTAAAGTAGGCCCAGAACCAGGCCACAAAGAACATCACCTCGGAGGCGATGAACAGGATCATGCCATAGCGCAGACCGATTTGCACAACGCCGGTATGGTCGCCCTTGCGTTCGCCTTCATCGACCACATCACTCCACCAGGAGTACATGGTGTAAAGGATCCCGGCAGCGCCCACAAACAGGATGCCTGGCGTTCCGCCGTGCATGGCGATAATAGCGCCTACAGCGGTGACAAACGCTGAGATCGCGCCCACAGCCGGCCACGGGCTCGGATCGACTAGATGGTAATCATGGTCTTTTACATGCGCGTCGGACATGACGACGACTTTCCTCGAAGATACTAGTTATGTCCTTTGGTTTTTAGGGTCAGGAACTCATTCGTTGCACCCCTGAACGTCCCCTACTCTTTAGCCTTGAAAAAAGTATAGGACAACGTAATTTCCTTCACATCGTCCAAAGTCTCTTTCTTGTCCATCGCCGGATCCACGTAAAAGGTGAGCGGCATCTCCATTTCCTCGCCCGGCGCCAGCGTCTGCTCTTTAAAGCAGAAGCAATGGACGTTGGTGAAATAGGCCCCCACCTTCAACGGCGTCACGTTGAACGCCGCCTTTCCCGTGATCGGTTTGTCGCCCATGTTCCGGGCCTTGAAATAGACTGTTTGTTTCTCGCCAAGCCTGACCGTTACCCGGTGTTGCGCGGCCTCGAACGTCCACGGCAGGTCCGGCCCGCGATCGGTGTTGAAGCTGACCTTGACCGTCCGCTTCAACACCGGAATATGGTTGCTGGCCGTGCCCGTCATGGGCGTGCCGCCGTAGCCCGTCACCTGGCAGATAATCCGGTAAATCGGCACGGCCGCATAGGTAATGCCGACCATCAAAACGGCGACGGTAACCAGAACCACCAGAACCCGGGTATTTTTCGCTTCCCCTCCGCTGACCGTGGTCGCCACGTCAGGCCCCCTTCAGCTTGGCAATAGTGATGAGGAAAAACAGCACCACCAAGGCAATCAGAACCGCCGCCAGAGCATAGTTCCGGCCACGTCGCTTCTTGTGCTCGTCACTGAGCGGCATCAAAACCAGCCCCCGGCGAAGTGATCCACAAGCATCAGCATAAACAGCAGCAGGAGATAGAGGATCGAGAACGCGAACAGGCGGCGCGCCGCGCGGGTGCCATCCTCCCGCAAGACCTGGATCGCACCGATCACAAAGGCACCGCCCAGCACCGCCGCAGAGACCCCGTAAAGCGGCCCGAGCATGCCCATCATCCAGGGCGTCACGCCGAGCGGGGCGAGCAAGATGCTGTAGGCCAGAATATGCCGGCGGGTTTCCCGCTCGCCCGCCACCACCGGCAGCATGGGCACGCCGGCATCCTCATAGTCCTTGCTGCAAAACAGCGAAAGCGCCCAGAAGTGGGGCGGCGTCCACATGAAAATAATCGCGAACAGCATGAGCGACTCGAGACTGACCGAGCCGGTCACCGCCGCCCAGCCGATCATCGGCGGGAACGCCCCGGCAGCGCCGCCGATCACAATGTTCTGAGGCGTGCGCCGTTTGAGCCACATTGTGTAGACAAAGAGGTAGAAGGCAATGGTGAGCGCCAGCAATGCGGCCGCGGTGAGGTTGACCGCAAGGCCCATCACGGTCACCGACGCTACCGACAGCGCGGCGCCGAAACCAAGCGCTTCGCCCGGTGTCACCCGGCCCGCCGGCACCGGACGATTGCGGGTCCGCTTCATCACCGCGTCGATGTCAGCGTCGTACCACATGTTGAGGCAGCCAGCCGCGCCCGCGCCCACCGCAATACAGAGAACAGCCGTAAAGGCGATGACCGGGTGAATCTCCCCCGGCGCCAGCAACAGACCCACCAGGCCGGTGAAGATCACCAGCGACATCACCCGGGGCTTGAGCAGCACGATAAAGTCGCGCGCCGTGGCCCACCGGGGCTCTGCGCCCTCAAGCCCGATCTCGCGGCCCGGAATAACTGCGGTCTGCTCCGTCATGATCTCGATGCAGGATCTCAAATGGCGGTTTGGCCGCATGGCGGCCAAACCCTGTCACAGTATGCAGAACCGCTATTTGATCTGCGGCAACTGCTCGAACTGGTGGAACGGCGGCGGCGAGGACAAGGTCCATTCCAGCGTCGTCGCCCCTTCGCCCCACGGATTGGCCGGGCATTTCTCGCCGGACCGCAAGGTCTTGAACACCACGTAGAGGAACACGAGTGTCCCGACACCCGAGATGTAAGCGCCAATGGATGACACTTCGTTCCACCCGGCAAAAGCGTCAGGATAGTCGATATAGCGCCGCGGCATGCCGGCCAACCCCAGGAAATGCTGCGGGAAGAAGATCAGGTTGACCCCGATAAAGGTCAGCCAGAAATGCAGCTTGCCCAGCCGTTCCGGATACTGCCGGCCCGACATCTTGCCGATCCAGTAGTAGAAACCGGCGAAGATCGAGAACAGCGCCCCCATCGACATGGTGTAGTGGAAGTGGGCCACCACGTAATAGGTATCGTGCAGCACCGTGTCCACACCGGCGTTGGCCAGCACCACGCCGGTCACGCCGCCAAGCGTAAACAGGAAGATCATGCCAATGGCGAACAGCATCGGCGTCCTGAACTCGATGGAGCCGCCCCACATGGTGGCGATCCAGGAGAAGATCTTGATGCCGGTGGGCACTGCAATCACCAGGGTTGCCGCCTCGAAATAGGCCTTGGTGTCCACGTCGAGGCCGACAACGTACATGTGGTGCGCCCACACGACAAATCCGATGAACCCGATGGCGACCATCGCATAGGCCATACCAAGATAACCAAAGATCGGCTTCTTGGAAAAGGTCGAGACAACATGGCTGACAATGCCGAAACCCGGCAGGATCAGAATGTACACTTCCGGGTGTCCGAAGAACCAGAACAGGTGCTGAAAAAGGATCGGGTCACCGCCGCCGGCCGGCTCGAAGAAGGTGGTGCCGAAGTTGCGATCGGTCAGCAGCATGGTAATCGCGCCCGCCAGTACCGGCAGGGCCAGAAGCAGCAGGAACGTCGTCACCAGCACCGACCACACAAACAGCGGCATCTTGTGGAGCGTCATGCCCGGCGCGCGCATGTTGAAAATGGTAGTGATGAAATTGATCGCCCCCAAAATCGAGGACGCGCCGGCCAGGTGGAGACTTAGAATAGCGAAATCCACGGCCGGCCCCGGATGACCTGTGGTGGACAAGGGCGCATAAATTGTCCATCCGGTGCCCGCGCCGTCCATTCCGGGCGCGCCCGGTACGAACATGGAAATGATGAGCAGGCTGATCGATGCCGGCAAGAGCCAGAAGCTGATGTTGTTCATCCGCGGGAACGCCATGTCCGGCGCGCCGATCATGATCGGCACGAACCAGTTGCCGAAGCCGCCGATCAGCGCCGGCATCACCATAAAGAAAATCATCAGAAGTCCGTGGCCGGTGATCAGCACGTTATAGAGGTTCGCAGCCTGGGTCGGATCGCCGCCGGTAAAATGGGTGAGGAAGGTAATGCCCGGGCTTTCCAGTTCGATCCTCATCAGGATCGAAAATGTGCCGCCAAGCAATCCGGCAAAAATCGCAAAGATAATGTACATGGTGCCAATATCTTTGTGATTGGTGGAAAACAGCCAACGCCGCCAGCCGGTCGGATGATCATGCCCGCCGTGTGCGTCTGCTACGGTGCCATATGCCATAACGCTTCTCCTCACTCAACCGGATGCGCCGTGAGAGCCGCCACTGCAATGGTGGGGCGGCTATCGCTAGCGAATTGTTTCTTGGCCTTAACAAGCCAGGCTTGATATTGCTGCTCACTGACCACGTCGACCACGATCGGCATGTAAGCGTGACCGACGCCACACAGTTCGGAGCATTCGCCGTAGTATCTGCCGATCTTGTCGGCCTTGAACCAGGTCTCGTTGATACGGCCGGGAACCGCATCGATCTTCACGCCGAAGGACGGAACCGCCCAGGAATGGATAACGTCGGTCGCCGTAACGAGAACGCGAACTTTCTTGCCAACCGGAACAACCACATGATTATCAGTGTCAAGCAGCCGCGGCTCGCCCGGTTTGAGATCGGCCTTCTTCACCAGGATCGAGTCGAAGGACATGCCGCCTTCGTCCGGATACTCGTAACTCCAGTACCACTGGCTGCCGGTCGCCTTGATCGTAATATCCGGGTTGCCGACTTCGCTTTCGAGATAAAGCAGCTTGAAGGACGGTACGGCCATTACTACGAGGATCAGGATCGGGATACCGGTCCACAACACCTCGAGCAGGGTATTGTGGGTCCTCGTGGAGGGAACGGGATTGGCCTTCCGGTTGAACCGTACAAAGACGATCGCGAGAAGCAGGGTCACGAAGCCCATGATGCCACCGGTAATCCACAGCAAAAGCTCATGGAACCGATGAATATGCCGGGCAACTTCCGTTACGGGAGGCTGTAAATTCATCTCCCAAGGCTGGGGCTGACCTGTCGCCGCCCACGTCACGCCAATCATTGCTACAAACGCCAGAACCGCAATGGCGGCCAGCGTCGTCGTCTTCCTGAACACTCTGTTCACAATCACCTCTTTCGCTATCGGTGAAGAACCGATGAACCGGGTGACATCCGCTCGTGCGAGCAGATCCCCTGCCCCTGTTGGTCACTGGCGATCCGGCCCAAACGCCGACCGTTCCCAGCGTACCGCGGGCATGTTATACCAGAAAAATCCGTGGTCACAAGCACGTTGGATCGAAACTATTTACGACGGTCCCGAGACGCGCCAGGGCGCGGGCGATTAACCGTTGCAAGAAGGTAATTTTCGAGAATGTCGCACATCTCCGACCCCGACAAATTGTTTTATGAAGGCGAAAACCTGAGCCAGGAGAGAACCGCCGCGCTGGTCGAAGACGGGCTCGCCGGGATGGACGACGGGGAGCTCTATCTCAAGTTTACCCAGTCCGAAGCGCTGGCGTTCGATGACGGACGCCTCAAGACCGCAAGCTTTGACATCTCCAGCGGATTCGGCCTGCGCGCCGTCATTGACGAAGTCACCGGCTATGCCCATTCGACCGAAATCTCCGAGGCCGCCATCAAGCGCGCGGTGGGCGCTGTCCAGGCTGTGCGCACCGGGTCCCGAGGGGCCATGAGCGTCGCGCCGGAGCGCACCAACCGCCGGCTTTATGGCGACGAAGACCCGGTGGCGGAGGCTGATTTCGCCAGCAAGGTCAAGCTGTTGCAGGATATTGACGCCTACGCCCGAGCCAAGGACAGCCGGGTGCGCCAGGTCTCCTGCTCGCTGTCGGCCGAATGGCAGGTCGTGGAAATCCTGCGCGCCGGCGGCCACCGGGTGCGCGACATCCGCCCGCTTGTCCGCATGAACGTGAGCGTGGTCGCGGGCGACGATGACCACATGGAATCAGGCTTCCAGGGCGCCGGCGGGCGCGGCGGCTACGACGGGTTTTTCGCCCCTGATTTCTGGCAGGCCCAGGTCGACGAGGCGCTGCGCCAGGCGCTCGTCAACCTCGAGTCGGTCCCCGCCCCGGCCGGCGACATGGAAGTGGTGCTCGGCCCCGGCTGGCCCGGGGTGCTGCTGCACGAAGCCATCGGACACGGGCTCGAAGGCGACTTCAACCGCAAACAAACCTCGGCTTTCGCCGGCCTGATGGGGGAACGGGTCGCCTCCCCCGGCGTCACCGTGATCGATGACGGCACCATGGAAGGCCGGCGCGGCTCGCTCACCGTCGACGATGAGGGCACGCCAACGTCGCGCACCGTGCTCATCGAGGACGGGATTCTCAAAGGCTATATGCAGGACCGGCTCAATGCCCGGCTGATGGGCGCGGCGCCGACCGGCAACGGCCGACGCCAGAGCTTCGCCGACACGCCGATGCCGCGGATGACCAACACCTATATGCTGAACGGGAGCCATGACCCGGAGGAGATTCTGCGCTCGGTTAAACGCGGCCTCTATGCGGTCAACTTCGGCGGCGGCCAGGTCGACATCACGTCGGGCAAGTTCGTGTTCAGCTGCACCGAAGCCTACCTTATCGAAAACGGCAAAGTGACCGCGCCAGTTAAGGGCGCGACGCTGATCGGCAACGGCCCCGACGTGCTGACCAGGGTCGCCATGATCGGCAATGACATGAAGCTCGACGATGGCGTGGGCACCTGCGGCAAGGCCGGGCAGTCGGTGCCCGTCGGCGTGGGCCAGCCGACACTCAGGATCTCCAACCTCACCGTCGGCGGCACGGCGGCCTAAGGACAGAACGTTATGGCGGAATTTTTCGAGTCCATACCGGATAAGCTGGCGGCGTTCATTGCCGAGCAGCCGGTGTTTTTCGTGGCGACGGCGACCGTGGACAGCCGCGTCAATCTCAGCCCCAAGGGCATGGACAGCTTCCGGGTGCTCGGACCGAACCGGGTCGCCTATCTCGATCTGACCGGCAGCGGGAACGAGACCGCCGCCCACCTTCAGCACGACGGGCGAATCACCGTGATGTTCTGCTCGTTCACCCGCAATCCGCTGATCCTGCGGCTTTATGGCCGCGGTACCGCCATTGCCCCCGGAGACGGGGAATGGGACGCGCTTGCCGGACAATTTCCCGATTATCCGGGCGCGCGCCAGATTATTTCGATCACGGTCGAATCGGTGTTGACGAGTTGCGGCTACGGCGTGCCGGAAATGGATCTGGTGCGGGCGCGCCCGACGCTCGCCAAATGGGCCGAAGCCAAGGGCAAAGAGGGCCTCGACGACTACCGCCGGGACAATAACACCAAAAGCATCGACGGGCTCGAAATCGGTTAGAAGATCGGCCTTTCTTTATTCCCTGTCATCCCCATTCCCTTTCCCTGTCATCCCCGTGCAAACGGGGATCTCCAGGCGGCTGCGCGAGATTCCCGCTTTTGCTTTCGCTGCCCTTCGGGTCGCGGGAATGACAATGGTTGTTGGACGGGAGAAGAGAGACGGTCAATACGCAAATTCGTCGAAGATCGGCGTGACATCGCCGCCCCAGCGGCCGTGATAGGCTTCGAGCTTCGCTTCGGCCGGGGTCCTGCCATCCTCGACAATGGCTTCGAGCGCGGACAGGAAATGGGTCTCGTTCTCGCCGAGGCTGTTCATCCGCGCCCGGCGCTGCAGCCCTTCCCGGGCGATTTCAAGGACGTCGCGGGCAAGCTCTTGCACGGTCGATCCCCGAAACGGCGTCTTGAGGCCGGTTTTGGGCACGTCACGGCGCAAGGCCTCCCGCTCGCCATGGGTCCAGTCTGAAATCAGCGCCTCGCAGGCGTCGAGCGAATCGGAATCGTAGAGAAGCCCGACCCAGAGCGCCGGCAGCGCGCAAAGCCGGCGCCACGGGCCGCCATCGGCCCCGCGCATTTCGAGAAAGCGTTTGAGCCGCACTTCCGGAAACACCGTGCTCAAATGATCTTCCCAGTCCTTGACGCGCGGCAGTTCGCCGGGCAGAGCCGGCAGCCGCCCGGCCATGAAGTCGCGGAAAGACTGGCCCGCCGCGTCGATGTACTTGCCGTCGCGGTAGACAAAGTACATCGGCACGTCGAGCACATAGTCCACGTAGCGCTCATACCCCATGCCGTCCTCAAAGACGAAGGGCAGCATGCCGCAGCGGTCGGGGTCGGTATCGGTCCAGACCATGCTGCGATAGCTAAGATACCCGTTGGGCTTGCCCTCGGTAAACGGCGAATTGGCGAAAAGCGCTGTCGCCACCGGCTGCAGCGCCAGCCCGACCCGGAACTTGCGCACCATGTCGGCTTCCGATGAAAAGTCCAGGTTGACCTGCACGGTGCAGGTCCGGAACATCATGTCGAGCCCGAGGTTGCCCTTCTTCGGCATATAGCGCTTCATGATCCCGTAGCGCCCCTTGGGCATCATCGGAATGTCCTCGCGCCGCGCGGTAGGGTGAAAGCCGACGCCGAGGAAGCCGATGCCAAGCTTCTCCGCCACCGTCTTGACCTGATGAAGATGTGTGTGCACCTCGTCACAGGTCTCGTGCAGAGGTCTCGAGCGGCGCGCCCGACAGCTCGAACTGGCCGCCGGGCTCGAGCGTGATCGACTGTCCGTCGAGCGTGAGTGCGATCGGGTTATCGCCCTCATAGACTGGTTTCCAGCCGAATTCCATCATCCCTTCGAGCATGGCGCGCACGCCGCGCGGGCCGTCGTAGGGAATGGGCTTCCTGTCATCGAGCGTAAAGCCGAACTTTTCGTGTTCGGTACCGATGCGCCACTCGTTCGCCGGGCGCGCGCCCGTTTCCATGTAGCGGACGAGATCGTCCTTGCTTTCGACAGGCGCCACCGGGGCGAGCGTATCCACTGAACTCATCGTAATGTCCTGCTGGTGGCTCCCAGTCGCCTGTGATTTAGAACCGTTTCTGTTTTGCCGACAGTTTAGAGCCGATTAGGCCCCGTGTTTCAAGACGATAAAGGTGAAATACACTGTTACCTGTTTCATTATGAGATTGTTCACGCGGATTTGAACAGCGCCCCGGCTTCGAGAATAGCCCACAGGCCAAGCCCGACAAAGGCAATGGCCGCCGCGATGCGGATCGCCTTCATGGGCAAATGCCGTGCGAAGGCATGGCCAAAGAACACGGCGGGTACGTTGGCCGCCAGCATGCCGAGTGCCGCGCCGGCCACCACCAACCATATGGTGTCAAACCGGGCGGCCAGCCCGGCAACCGCAATCTGGGTCTTGTCGCCCAGCTCGGCAAGGCAGAAGGCCATCACCGTGGTCAGGAACGCACCCCGGCCGATGCCGAGTTCTGGCTCGTCCTCTTCCTTTTCAGGGATGAGCGCCCACGCCCCCATGGCGATAAACCCAAGCCCGACCGCCCAGGCAAGCACCCTCGGGTCCACCATATCGGCGATAAAGCGGCCGATGAGGGCGGCCACAAGATCGCAGACGAGGGTCCCCGTGACGATACCGGCAATTATCGGCGCGGGGCGACGGAAACGCGCCGCCAGAAGCAGCACAAGGAGTTGCGTCTTGTCGCCCAGTTCAGCGAGTCCCACGACCCCGAATGATACCAGAAAAGCGTGCATGTGGGGCGCGCTACCTCCAGTCCCCGCCAAGCGCCTGATAAAGCGTGAGCGCCGCCACGGCCGCGGTGTCGGCGCGCAAAATCCGGGGGCCCAGCGACACCGCGCTGACAAAGGCGGACGCCTTCAAGCGCCGCCGTTCACCCTGATGAAAGCCGCCCTCAGGGCCGATCAGCACAGCGGCGGGCTGGCCTTTGATCTCGCCCAGCGCGTCGGCCATGGGCTGAGCGTCGCCCCCTTCGTCGCAGAAAATCAAGACGCGCGCCGGGTCCCAGCCATCGAGAATTGCGTCAAGCTTTTCGGGCGCCCGGACGTCGGGCACCGTCAGTCGTCCGCATTGCTCCGCCGCTTCGACGGAAATCGCTTCCATCCGCAACTCCTTGACCCTCTCCGCGTTAGTAAACCGGGTGAAGACCGGCTGAAGCACCGAAACGCCCAGTTCCGTCGCCTTCTCCACGATAAAATCGAGCCTTGCTCGTTTGACCGGTGCGAACAGGAGCCAGAGGTCAGTAGCCTTCTCCTGCGTACGGGTTGGGATGATGGCTGTCAGTGTGGTCGATTTCTTTGAGAATCGCTCGATTCGCGCCGACCATTCGCCGTCGCGCCCGTTAAACAGCGCGACCTCGTCGCCCACCTTGCAGCGCATCACATGGCAGAGATAATGAGCCTGACCGGACGCAGTCGCAATAACCGCCCCCGCCGACAGAGGGGCTTGCACATAAAGGCGGATAGCAGGCACATAAGGGGTGGTATCGTCGAAACTCGGGGCCATGGCATATCTCCGGATCGTCCCGACAGATAGCGCGCCGAGGAAAGGAAGACAATGACGGACGACGAAATGACGGATGACACCCCTGCCGCGCCCGAAGAGGAACGCCCGCTCGACGCGGTGACCGGCACCTGGGTCGACGACGCCCCGCGCTGGGCCCGGCCCTATCTGCGCCTTGCCCGCGCCGACCGGCCAATCGGGACCTGGCTTCTCCTGTGGCCGTGCTGGTGGAGCCTGGCGCTCGCCAACCCGCGCACATCGTTTTTGCCCTATTTCATCCTGTTCTTCATCGGCGCGTTCGTCATGCGCGGCGCCGGCTGCGTGTTTAATGACATCGTCGACCGCGACATCGACAAGGGGGTGGAGCGCACCCGCGCGCGGCCCTTGGCCAGCGGCCGGGTCAGTTTGCCGATGGCGATCCTGTTCCTCGGTTTCCTGCTGCTGATCGGGCTGGTGATCCTTTTGCAGTTTAACAAATTCACCATTGTCCTTGGCACGGCTTCGCTGGCGCTGGTCGCGGTCTATCCCTTTATGAAGCGCATCACCTACTGGCCGCAGGCGGTCCTCGGCCTCACCTTCAACTGGGGGGCTCTGATGGGCTGGGCCGCAGCCACCGGGTTTCTTGCCCCCGCGCCGGTAGCACTCTATATAGCCGGCTTCTTCTGGACCATGGGCTATGACACCATCTACGCCCACCAGGACAAGGAGGATGATGAACTGATCGGCGTCAAGTCGCTGGCGCTCAAGCTCGGCGACGGCAGCAAGCCCTGGCTCGCCGGCTTTTACGCGCTCACCGTCGTGTTCCTGGCGCTGGCCGGCGCCCTTGCAAAACTGGGCCTGCTGTTCTATGTGGGTCTCGCCTTTGCAGCAGCGCACCTCATCTATCAGATAATCCGGGTCGATATCGACGATTCGGACGCCTGCCTGGCGGCGTTCCGGTCGAACCGGATTTTCGGCTGGATTGTGTTCGCGGCTATTGTTTTCGGCGGTTTCGCCACAGCCTTCGGAGCTTGATTATATGGACATTTCCCGCATCCCCTCGGGCGACAACCGGTCTGACCGGGCAACGAGGGGGGAAGCGCAGCCATGGGCTATCGATCGCTGAGAGACTTCATCGCCCGGCTCGAGGCGGAAGGCCGGCTGGTGCGGGTGAGCGAGCCGGTCTCCACCGCGCTCGAGCTCACCGAAATCCAGACCCGGGTGATCGCCGAAGGCGGGCCCGCGCTCCTGTTCGAAAACGTGACCAGGGCCGACGGCACGCCCTCTGACATGCCGGTGCTCGTGAACCTGTTCGGCACGGTGGAGCGCGTCGCCTGGGGCATGAACCGGGAGCCGGGCGAACTGGCCGAGATTGGCGAGACGCTTGCCTTTCTGCGCCAGCCCGAACCGCCGGGCGGATGGAAAGAAGCCTGGGACATGTTGCCCATGGTCCGCCAGGTGATGACCATGAAACCGAAGTCGGTCTCCCGCGCGCCGGTGCACGACGTGGTGCTCGAAGGCGACGATGTGGACCTCTCCCGCCTGCCCGTCCAGACCTGCTGGCCGGGCGAGCCCGCGCCGCTGATTACCTGGCCGCTGGTGGTCACCAAAGGCCCGGGCGGCCGGCGCGAAGACGACTTCAACCTCGGCATTTACCGGATGCAGGTGACGGGGCGTAACACCACACTGATGCGCTGGCTGCGCCACAGGGGCGGGGCCCAGCATCACCGCCGCTGGAAGGCTGAAAAGCCGAAGCCGCTGCCCGCCGCCGCGGTGATCGGCGCCGACCCCGGCACCATTCTGGCCGCCGTAACGCCGGTGCCCGAAACGCTGTCCGAATATGCCTTTGCCGGGCTGTTGCGCGGCGAGAAAGTGCCGCTTGTGGACTGCAAGACCGTGCCACTCAAGGTCCCGGCGGAGGCCGAGATCGTGCTCGAGGGCTATGTCTCGCTTGACGACTACGGCGACGAGGGGCCCTACGGCGACCACACCGGCTACTATAATGCGGTCGAATCGTTCCCGGTGTTCACGGTGACCGCCATCACCATGCGCCGCGACCCGATTTACCTTTCCACCTACACCGGCCGCCCACCCGACGAGCCGTCGGTGCTGGGCGAGGCGCTGAACGAAGTGTTCGTGCCGCTGTTTCGCCAGCAGTTCCCCGAGATTGTCGACTTCTGGCTGCCGCCCGAGGGCTGTTCCTACCGGATCGCGGTGGTGTCGATGAAGAAGGCCTACCCCGGCCACGCCAAGCGGGTGATGATGGGCGTGTGGTCGTATTTGCGCCAGTTCATGTACACCAAGTTCGTGATCGTGGTCGACGACGACATCGATGCCCGCGACTGGAAAGATGTGATGTGGGCAATCTCGACCCGGGTCGATCCCGCCCGCGATCTGACCATTGTCGAGAACACGCCGATCGACTATCTCGACTTCGCCTCGCCCGAGTCGGGGCTCGGGTCGAAGATGGGGCTCGACGCCACCAACAAATGGCCACCCGAGACCAAACGCGACTGGGGCCGGAAAATCGCCATGGCCGACGAGATTATCGAGCGGGTTACCGAAAAATGGGGCCGCCTCGGCATTCCAGGCAGCGGCAAGCCGATCTGGAAGTAGCGGTTGCTATTTCCCTTCCCGGCCATATTTCTCCATCTTCGCGAGCGCCTTTTTGCGGTTCTTGTCGGAGCCTTCCACAAGTCCCACCAGCGTCTCGCGCACCGGCGTGATCCCGACAAATTTCAGAATATTGCGCTCCAGGCTTTTCAGGCTGTGCGCGCCGAAGAACCAGCGATAGAACAGGCCCGGCATGCCCATGGTAATCACCACACGCGCCGAGCGGCCCTTGAGCATCCGGGACCACAGCCCCTTCTCGGCAGCGCCGAAGGCGAACCCGGGCCGGAGCGTCTGCTCAAGAAAGCCCTTGAGGAGCGCCGGCATGGTGCCGAGCCACAGCGGATAGACAATCACCAGATGGTCGGCCCAGCGGATTGCCTCCTGCGCCTCCTCGATTTCCGGAAGGGTAGCCTCGGATTCGAACGCCTCCTTGGTGCGCAGCAGGGGAAAATCGAGCTCCGCCACCTCGATCCGCATGACTTCGTGACCCGCGCCTTCTGCCGCGTGCGCGTAGGCGTCGGCGAGCGCATGGCAAAAGTGGCCGCCGGTCGGATCCGGGTGGCCCTGAATGATGGTGATCTTTCGCGGCATTGAATTCCTCACTGTAACGTCATGTTATCAGGCGAAGACATCTGGTACCATTGGGATCCAGACTATCACACCAGCGCTCATAGGCGACACCATGTCGACAGCCGGACTTGAAACAGCCGATCCCCTTACCCTTCTGGTCGAACTGATCGACAGCGCGATCGACTCCGGGGCCGAAGCCGCCGACGCGGTGATGTTCG
Organism: uncultured Alphaproteobacteria bacterium; assembly: GCA_963746725.1. Taxonomy (GTDB): domain Bacteria; phylum Pseudomonadota; class Alphaproteobacteria; order Sphingomonadales; family Govanellaceae; genus J090. The sequence goes on from CAVVCF010000013.1 coordinate 36,742, forward strand.
ATGGCGCGTCGCTGTCGGCGAGCTGCCGGCTGGGCGAGATCGAAAACATCGAACGCTCGGAATCCCAGGATGTGGGCCTGCGCGTCATGATCGGCCAGCGCCAGGCCACGGTGTCCACCACGGATACCCTGCCGGCCTCGCTCCATATGCTGGTGGAGCGGGCGATCGCCATGGCCAAAGCGGCGCCCGAGGACCCCTATTGCGGGCTTGCCGAAAACGCCCTTCTGGCGCCGGCGCATCTCGCCGACCTTGACTTGTTCGATGACACCGAGGTCAGCCCGGAGCATCTTGAGGAAACCGCGCGCGCGGTGGAAGACGCGGCGCGCGCCGTTCCCGGCGTGACCAATTCCGAAGGCTCGGGCGCCAGCGCGTCCGCTATGCACACCGTGCTGGTCACCAGCGACGGCTTTGCCGGCGAGTACCGCTCGACCTACCACGGGTTCAGCGTCTCGGTCCTGGCGCATGGCATGGCGGGCATGGAACGCGACTACGACTTCACCTCCGCCCGCTTCCTCTCGGACCTCGAGACACCCGAAGCCGTCGGCCGGAACGCGGGCGAGCGGGCAGTCCGGCGGATCAACCCGAAGAAGCCCAGGACCGCGCGAGCGCCCGTGGTGTTCGAACCGAGAGCCGCGCGCAGCCTGATCGGTCATCTTGCCGGTGCGGTGAACGGCCAGGCGGTGGCCCGGGGCACCAGTTTCCTCAAAGACGCCATGGGCAAATCGGTGTTTGCGCCGGGTGTGCACATCGTTGACGATCCGCTGATCAGGCGGGGGCAGTCGTCGCGGCCGTTCGATGGCGAGGGCGTGGCGGCCGAGGCCCTCGATCTGGTGGCCAACGGTGTCCTCTCGGCCTGGGTGCTCGACAGCGCGACCGCCCGCCAGCTCGGGCTCACATCCAACGGACGGGCACGCCGCGGCACCTCCTCCGCCCCCTCACCCGGCACCAGCAACCTTTATATGGCGGCAGGATCCGTGAGCCCTGATGCGCTGATGGCGGATATCAAATCGGGCTTTTACGTGACCGAGCTCATTGGCATGGGGGTGAACCCGGTCACTGGCGACTACAGCAAGGGCGCCGCCGGATTCTGGATCGAGGATGGCAAGATCACCTATCCGGTCAGCGAAATCACCATCGCCGGCAATCTGAAGGATATGTTCCGATCTCTCATCCCCGCCGACGACCTGGAGTTCCGCTATGGCACCAACGCGCCCACCGTCAGGATTGACGGCATGACAGTCGCCGGCTCCTGAAACGAAAAAGCCCGCCGGCAGAACCGGCGGGCCTTCCCGGACTCAGTACTAGGATTCGGAATCAGAAGCTCTTGCCGACCGTAAACAGCACGCGGGCGTCGGTGAGCGGACCCTTGACGTTGGTGTCCACATAGGCAACGCCGAAGTCGAGGCCAATGAGCGTGGCGTAGAGACCGGCGCTCCAGTCCAACTTGTTATCGCTGTGGCCGAAGTCCTCATAGCCGAGGTGGAAGCCGGCAGACACAGGCGTGTTGGGGATCGGCACTTCCGCATCGCCCCACAGATAGATCGCGTCATTGTCGCCGTAAGCCGCCTGGCCGCTCGGGACATAGGCCGCGCCGACGGTGGTGCTGACAATGCCGAAATCACGGCCGAGCTTGCCCTGGAACTCGAAGTAATTGCCGTCGGCCTCGTCGCCGGGATAGGTGTAATAGATCGTCGACACATCGAAGGTAAACCCGCTGTTGCCGAGATCGCCGCCGTAACCGGCATAATAGTCGAACTCAAGCGTTCCGGGGTCGTTCTTGATGTTGGAACCCCAGACGCCCGCGTAAAAACCACTGTCATGGTCCCATTCGAGGCTGCCCTGAATGGCAGGGTCCTCGTTGGTCAGCGATACGCCGCGGAAAATATATTCGGAGGCAAACGTCACATTGGCTTTGAATTTCCCCGGAAAGCCGCTGCCGTCAGCGTGGGCCGGGACCGAGGCCAGGCCAGCGCCCAAAAGCGCGGTGGCGAGCGCAAGTTTCTTCACTCCGTTGGGCATCATGTTATTGAAATTAATCATTATTTTTTTCCTCGATTTTTTATCGTAACGTATTAGGAGCCGGGTGTGGCTCCCATGGCAGTTACTTATCATCAAAAGTCATGCCAAACTGGCCGAAAGATGGATTTTTGCGGTAAAACCCGCAGAAAACAGACCTTGCAGACCAGTCCGGCGTTCTGCCTTTGTCAGACTGCAACCCGATTCGCTATTGTGCAGTGCACAAACAGGCAGCAGCGCAAAGGGCGGGTGCATAATTATTTGGCAAATTTGGCGAGAAGATGTCGTGACTTGTGGAAAGGCGGCCTCAACCTCATTTTTTCGCATTTCCGAAAAGGCGTATGTTGCCTTATACTCTCGCGGTCTCTTACGGGATGTGGGGTGTTGGAGGCGTTGCTCGTAGATAACCAAAAATATTCAGGGAAGGACTTGATCCCATCGGGGGTCGAAACGGTCTGACCCAACCTCCACACATCACGAACGCTTGCCATCGGGAGTCACTGATGACCGCTTTCAGGCTGCCCATGACTCTTGCCGCCTACGGCATGGTGACACGCGCGTGCAGGCCGGTAAAACGCCTGGTCCTGAAACGCCGCGCGCGGGCCGGCAAGGAAGACGCTGCCCGGCTTGACGAGCGGCTCGGGCGCGCGTCAGAGGCACGGCCCGAAGGACCCCTTGTCTGGCTTCACGCCGGCGGGATCAAGCAGGTGGAAGCGGCCTTGCCGCTGATCGATTATCTCAGCGAAGCGCACACCGTCCTGGTGACCACCTCAAGCGTGCCCGCGGCGGCGTTCGTCGCCAGCCGGTTGCCGATGCGCGTGCTTCACCAGTATCTCCCGTTCGACGACGTGGTCTGCGCCCGGCGCTTCCTTGACTATTGGAAGCCCGAAGCGGCGATCTGGATCGAATTCATGGCGTGCTTCAATCTGCTGGGCGAGACGTTGGAGCGCGGGATCTCGACCGCGCTGGTCAATGCCCGCCTCACCACCCGGCGATTCAAGCGATGGTGCCGGATCCGGCCGCTGGTGACGCCGCTGCTCGCCCACATGGACATGATCGCGGCGCAGAGCACCCATGACGCCGCTGAATTCAAGGTCCTGGGGGCACGCCATATCTACCGCTTCGGCAACCTCAAGTATGCCACCCCTGCACCGCTTCTGGATCAGCGCGCCGCCGGGGCGCTCAGCCGGGAGGTGGGCCATCGCCCGACCTGGCTTGCCGCCTATACCCACGAGGGCGAGGAAGAAGAGGTGGCCCAGGCCCACACACTGGTGGAAGGGCATCTGCCGGGGCTGTTGACCGTGCTCGCGCCGCGCCAACCCTACCGTGGCGAAGCCATTGCCGAAATGCTGCGCTTTGAAGGGTTTCGCGTGGCGCGGCGAAGCCTCGGCGAGCCGATAGAGCCTGACACCCAGATCTATATCATCAATTCCATCGGCGACATGGGTCTTCTTTATCACGTGGCCCCGGTGGTGCTGATGGGCGGTTCACTGGTGCCCAAACGCGGCCACAACCCGCTCGAGGCGGCCCACATGGGCTGCGCGGTGCTCGCCGGGCCCTATATGGACGACTTCGTGGAACCCACGGCCGAATTGAAAGCGGCGGGCGGCGTGCAGACTGTAAACGACGCCGCAACGCTTGCCTCCGCGCTCTCCCGGTTGCTCAAGAACCCGAGTTTCGCCCGCCAACGCGGGGTCGCCGCCAGGCGGGTCGCCCAGCAGGAGTGGGTCGCGCTCGGCGATCTGATCGCCACTCTGGCGCCGCTGTTGCCGGCGGCCGCCTCCCCCGAGAGGGCGATGATCGCCTGATCGAAAATTATTTCTCGATGGGAGCGCTGACCGTCCGGGCGTCTTTCAACAGGAGCCCCGGATCAAGGCGCACGCCGAACCAGTTGACCCGCCAGTCGAGATGCGGCCCGGTGGCCCGTCCGGTCGCACCGAGGACGCCGACGCGATCGCCGGCCTTGACGCGCTGGCCTTTCTTCACGGTGACCCTGTCCATATGCATCAGCACGGAGGTGATGCCCTGGCCGTGGTCGATCATCACGGTGCCGCCGGTGTAATAGAGATCCTTCGCCACCAGCGCCACGATGCCGGGCGCGGGCGCCACCACCTGCTCGCCCCGGGGACCGGCGATATCGAGGCCAAAGTGCGGACGCCGGGGCTTTCCGTTGAGTATGCGCTGGCTGCCGTAGAAGCCCGAATAGCGGCCCTGGGCCGGGCGGATAAAGCCTTTCCAGAACCAGGCGGCGTCGGTGTTGCGGTGGCGGACCTTGTAGATCAGCGCATTTTCGCGGCGGATGCGGTCTAGCAGTTTCTTGGGCGGAGTCACCATCTTGGGCGGCAGCCCGTTGATGCGTTCGACGAAGTAATCGCGCGGCGCGATATGGAGGGGACGGGTCTCGCTCTTGCCGTCGGGAAAATGCACCACAAGCGTTGCCTGAGCGGCAGCGTCGCGGCCAAAGCCGAAGACGAACCGGCCCCAGCGATCGACCGTTACGGCGTGGCCGTCGAGCGTGACCTTGGCGCCGGCCGCCGTCTCGCCGCGCACCATCCCGCCCTGGGCAAAGTCACCCTCCAACGTCAGCTGCTCGGCAGCAAATCCGACCGCCGGCAGGACAACAAGACTGATAAAAACAACGACTCGGAAAAAACCCATACCTGACTCACTTTCCTTCAGCGGTCCATTCGATCATCCGCCGCGTCGCGACCTCGCAATTGGCGTAAGCCTCCTGCAAGTCGGCATTCCAGTAGCGCAGGTGGGCCAGCGGAATCTTGTCACCGGTGACCGCGCAGAGCACATGGCGGCCGGGCACGACCACCTCATAATCGCCGGAGTAGTAGCGCAGTTGCGCGGGGCTATCGCCGGTACTGAACGGTGTCATCGGATCCTTCATAACAGCTTTCCCTGGCGGTCATTGTCGGCTTTGCGCTTGGCACTAGCTTTGGGCTTCGCCTTCGGGGCGGAAACCTTGCCCCCGGCGGCCACCTCGACGGGCACCCGGCCATCGTGGAATTCCACGTCCCAGCGCGCGCCGGCCGCGGCCCCGGCCGACCCGGTCACCGGCGCGCCCGCCGCGTCGCGCACCAGCGCAAACCCGCGGGCGAGCACCTGAGAATAACTCAGGGACTCCAACAGCCGGGCCTGGCCGGTAAGCCCGTCCCGCCAGCGCTCGATGCGTAGACTGTAGCCCCGCTCCAGGCGCTCGACAAGGCCCCCGGCCTGCGTGCGGGCGCGCATGATATCCTGCGCCACCAGATCGGGACGCAGCATCCGGGCCAGCGATTTGAGCGCCGTCGCCCGGTCGTCGCGAACCGCACGAAGCTCGCGGAGCGCGCGGCCGCCAAGTTCGCGCAACCGCTCGGTCCGGCGTTCGATTTCCCGGGTAAGCGCCACTGGCGTGATTTGGGCCGAGAGCCGGTCGAACCGGGCGCGGCCCCGCTCAACCGTGGTGACGAGCGCCCTTGGCAACCGCTCGCCGAGGTCGTCGATGCGCTGTTGAGGGAGCGCCAGAATCTCGCGCGGACTCGGCAGGCCCCGGCCCAGACCAGCCACCTGCTGGCGACGGTCATCGATCAGGCGACGGCGCGCCCCGTCGAGCCGGTTACCCAGCACCTCGGTCCGCGACAGAAGCTCGCTCCGGACCGGCACCGCCTTCTCGGCCGCCGCCGTGGGCGTGGGTGCGCGCAGGTCGGAGGCGTAGTCAATAAGTGTGGTGTCGGTTTCATGCCCCACAGCGGAAATCAGAGGTATGGCGCTTTCGGCAGCGGCGCGGACCACCACTTCCTCGTTGAACGCCCAGAGATCCTCAAGACTGCCGCCGCCGCGCGCCACGATCAGCACATCGGGCCGCCGGATATCGCCCGATTCGGGCAGCGCATTGAACCCGCGGATGGCGGCGGCCACCTGCTCGGCCGCGCCGTCGCCCTGCACCACGACCGGCCACACCAGCACGTCGCGGGGAAAACGATCGGACAAGCGATGAAGGATATCGCGAATCACCGCGCCGGTGGGCGAGGTCACCACGCCCACCACCCGGGGCAGAAACGGGATCGCCTGCTTGCGCTCCGGCGCGAACAGGCCTTCGGCGGCGAGCTTCTTCTTGCGTTCTTCGAGGAGCGCCATCAGCGCGCCCATGCCGGCGGGCTCCATGGACTGGATCACCAGCTGATATTTGGAGCGACCGGGATAGGTGGTGAGCTTGCCGGTGGCGATCACCTCGAGCCCGTCTTCGGGCCTGACCTCAAGCCGCGACGCCACGCCGCGCCAGCACACCGCGTCGAGGACCGCGTCGGCATCCTTGAGCGCCATGTACATGTGTCCGGACGCCGCTTGCTTGAAGCCTGATATCTCGCCGCGCACGCGGACGTACTCATAGGTCTCCTCGACCGTGCGCTTCAGCGCAAAGGAGAGCTCGGAGACGGTATATTCTCGAATGTTGGTCTGGGCGGATTGGGGCACAAACGCTCTCTTATGGCTCAAATTTCAAACGATCGTTTTAACGAGGTTGCCTCGCGCACGCTCTATGCTACAAGAATGCGAAGAGCGGACAAGACCTGATCCATAAGGAGACTTCATGACGACCATCAATGTTCTGGTCATCGGATCGGGCGGGCGCGAGCACGCGCTCGCATGGGCGCTCGCCCGCTCGCCGCTCCTGGGCGCCCTCTACTGCGCCCCGGGCAACGCCGGCATGGCGCAAGTGGCAGAGTGCGCGGACGTCAACAGCGACGCGGCCAGCGTCATCGCCTTTTGCCGGGAGGCCGCGATCGACTTTGTCGTGGTCGGCCCCGAAGCGCCACTGGTGGCGGGACTGGTGGACGCGCTGGATGAGGCGGGCATCACCGCCTTCGGCCCGACCAGCGCGGCCGCCCAGCTCGAAGGCTCCAAAGGGTTCACCAAGGACCTTTGCCGGAAGTACAATATCCCGACCGCGGCTTACGCGCGGTTCGACAACGCCGCCGACGCCAAAGCCTATGCCGAACAGGAGGGCGCGCCGCTCGTGATCAAGGCTGACGGGCTCGCCGCCGGCAAGGGCGTGGTGATCGCCGGGACCGTTGACCAAGCTCTTGCTGCCATCGACGACATGTTCGCCGGCGCGTTCGGCGAGGCCGGCGCGGAAGTGGTGATCGAGGACTTTCTCGAGGGCGAGGAAGCGAGCTTCTTCGCGCTCTGCGACGGAGCCAATGTCGTCCCGCTCGCCACCGCCCAGGATCACAAGCGTGTCGGCGACGGCGACACCGGCCCCAACACCGGCGGCATGGGGGCCTATTCACCGGCGCCGGTGATGACGCCCGATATGGTGGGCGCCACCATGGACCGGATCGTCCGGCCCACGGTCGAGGCGATGGCGGCTGAGGGCATGCCCTACAAGGGCGTGCTTTACGCCGGCCTGATGATCACCGCCCAGGGCCCCGAGCTGATTGAATACAACGTGCGATTCGGCGACCCCGAATGCCAGGCGCTGATGATGCGGCTCAAGTCCGACCTGCTGCCGGCGCTGATGGCGGCGGCTGACGGCACGCTCGACCGTATCAGCCTCGACTGGCGTGATGAAGTGGCGCTGACCGTAGTGATGGCAACTAGGGGCTATCCGGGCTCTTATGACAAGGGCAGCGAGATTCGCGGCCTTGCGGAGGCTGGTGCTGACGCAAACGTCGAGATTTTCCACGCCGGCACCAAGGCGGAGGACGGCAAAATCCTCGCCGCGGGCGGGCGGGTGCTTAATGTCACCGCGCTTGGCCGCACCGTGGCCGAGGCCCAGGCCCGGGCTTACGCGGCGGTGGACAAAATCGACTGGGCGCAAGGCTTCTGCCGGCGCGATATCGGCTGGCGCGCCATAGAGCGGGAAACGGAGGCCGCTTCATGAGCCGGCAGGAAGATATGACCGGCACGACCGCCGTTCGGGCGGCCCACAACTTCGACGTGGCGGCGCTTGAAGCCTATATGAACACCCACGTGCCGGGCTTCGCCGGGCCGATCGCGGTCGAGGAGTTCAAGGGCGGCCAGTCGAACCCGACCTACAAGCTGATCACGCCCGGCCATGCTTATGTCCTTCGCCGCAAACCGCCGGGAAAGCTCCTCAAGTCCGCCCATGCCGTGGACCGGGAATACCGCGTGGTCTCGGCGCTTCAGGGCACAGGCGTTCCGGTGGCGCGAACTCATGCGCTCAGTGAAGACGAAAGCATCATCGGCACCGCCTTTTACATCATGGATTTCGTGTCAGGGCGCATCTTCTGGGAAGCGGCGCTGCCGGATATGGCAGCAGCGGACCGCGCCCGGATCTACGACGCCATGAACGACACCATCGCACGGTTGCACCAAGTGGACTATGAGAGTGTCGGGCTTGGCGATTATGGCCGTGCGGGCGGCTATATCTCGCGCCAGGTGACGCGTTGGTCCAGGCAGTACGAAGCCAGCAAGACCGAAGATATCCCGGCCATGGACAAGCTCATCGCCTGGCTGCCAGACAATATTCCGACCGATGAGGAGACCACGATTGTCCATGGCGACTATCGCATCGACAACCTGATCTTCCATGAAAGCGAGCCCCGGGTGCTGGCGATCCTCGACTGGGAGCTTTCCACCCTCGGCCATCCGCTCGCTGATTTTGCCTACGCCACCATGCTGTGGCGTCTGCCGCCCAATGTGTTCAACGGCTTGAAGGGCCTCGACCTCAAGGCGCTCGGTATCCCCACCGAAGACGAGTATGTGGCAGCCTATTGCCGACGCACCGGACGCTCCGAGATCCCCAACTGGGACTTTTACATGGTCTACAATATCTTCCGCATGGCCGCGATCATGCAGGGCATCATGGGCCGCGTGGTGGCCGGGACAGCCGCGAGCGATCATGCCCGGGCGTATGGCAGGCTCGCCAAACCGATGGCCGAAATCGCCTGGGCGGAAGTGGAGCGCCTCGGTCTCGCGTAACAGCCCTGCGCTATTCCGGACTTTCGTCCGGCTCGCGCTTCGCCGCCTCTTCCTCGATCCTCGCCTTGACCGCCTCCTTGTCGAGCGCCGGGGCCGAGACGATATGAAGATCGCGCTGTGGGAACGGAATCGCGATCCCGTTTTCGTGGAACTTGTCCCAGACCTTGAGGAGCACCTCGCTCGCCACATTGGTGACCCCGTTCTGCGGGTCGCCGATCCACATCCGAAGCTCAAGGTCCACCGAGCTGTCGCCGAAGCCTTTGACAAGACAGAGGGGTTCAGGGTCGGCGAGCACCCGGCGCGTCTCGCGCGCGGCCTCGATCACCAAATCCATCGCCTTGGGCAAATCGGTATGGTAGGAGACGCCCACCGGGATATGGCGGCGGACCTTGGTGCTTGAATAGGTCCAGTTGATCACCGGCATGGTGATCATGTTCTCGTTGGGCACCAGATGTTCGCGGCCGTCGCGGGTAATCACCGAAGTGTAGCGCGCCGCCAGCTTGTTGATCCAGCCGTAGGTGTCGCCCACCTCGATCACGTCGCCGGGCTTGATCGAGCGGTCGAGGAGCAGGATCACCCCGCTGATCAGGTTGGACACCACCTTTTGCAGACCGAAGCCGATACCGACGCCAATGGCGCCGCCGAATACCGCAAGCGCCGTGAGGTCGATACCGGTCGAGGTAATGGCGATCAGCACGGCCATGGTAATGAGCACGATCTTGCCGAGCTTGCCCAGGAGCACCTGCGCCGACGGCGTGAGCGTGGGCAGGCGAGTCAGGCTCTGCTCGATCAGCCGGGCAATCACCAGTGCCAGCCAGATCATGATGGCGAAGGTCAGGATCCCCTTGACCACACCGAGGAGCGAGATCCGCGTCTCGCCGAAGTCGATGGCCGCCAAATCGAGGAGATTGATGGCCGGATCCAGCAGTCCGGCGATATTGAGGGCGGCAAGCAGCCATGCCACCACGGCAAACAGCCGCCCGAGTTCGGGATTGCGGATGAAGTTGGACGCAAAGCGAATCACCAGCCATGCCATCAGCAGGCTCAGCGCAGTGCGCGTCAGATAAACCGGCTGATCGAGGTGGAGGAGCGCCGCATGGCCGCCGCCAAGGAAAAACAGCCACAGAAACGGCATGAAAAGCGGCGTAATGAAGGGCGCCACCTTCTGATAAAGGGTGAGGTGAGCGCAGGCCTTGTCAAGCAGCGGGCCGAGCCAGCGCATGATCACAAAAGCAATCGCGAACGCCACGGCAATGACAAGGAACTGCATGAGCGTGCTGATCGACAGGACCGTATGCTCGGTCCAAGTCAGGAAGTTGGTTACCTTTGCGATTACCTCATCTGCCGTCATGGTGTCTCCCGTTGCGCCTGTTTAGCCCTTGAGTTTAACGGCGCGCGGCAAAAAAGTCTTTTAAAATGGCGGCCGCGCGGGTGGCAGCAATCCCGCCATAGACCTCGGGCCGGTGATGGCAGGTATCTTGAGCAAAGATCCGGGCCCCGTGTTCCACGCCGCCGCCCTTGGGGTCGTCAGCGCCAAAATAAAGCCGCCGAATCCGGGCAAAGGCCACGGCCTGGGCGCACATGGCGCAGGGCTCCAGCGTCACATAGAGGTCGCACCCGGTAAGCCGCTCGCTGCCCAATGCCTTGCAGGCCGCCCGGATCGCCACAAGTTCGGCGTGCGCCGTCGGGTCCTTCCATTCGACAATGCGATTGCCGGCCCGCGCCAGCACCTCTCCCGTAGCGCCATTGACCACCACCGCGCCCACCGGCACTTCGCCGCGCGCACCTGCTGCTTCCGCCTCGGCAAGCGCTGCGGCCATATGGGGATTGGGCTTTACCGTCATGGTCCGAACCATGAAAGCGCCGCTCTCACGGGTCAAGCGGAAAGATTTTGCCAGCGGGTCATGGGCCGATTAGAGTGCGCGCCATGACAGAGAGCGAGAACAACACCGAAAAGACCGGCGAGCGGATCGCCAAAGTGCTGGCGCGCGCCGGCGTGGCGTCGCGCCGCGAGGTCGAAGCCATGATCGCCGAGGGGCGCGTCAAGATCGCCGGCAAGGTGGTTGAGACGCCGGCAACCCTGATCGCCTCGACCGAAGGCATCACCGTGGACGGCAAACCGGTGGCCGGCATCGCGCCGACCCAGCTCTGGAAATTCCACAAGCCACCGGGGCTGGTGACCACCAGTCGCGACCCCGAAGGCCGGGCCACCATCTTCGAGGCCCTGCCCAGGCGCCTGCCGCGGGTGATCACCGTGGGCCGGCTCGACATCAACACCGAAGGACTCCTCCTCTTGACCAATGACGGGGAATTCGCGCGCTGGCTCGAACTGCCGGCCACCGGACTGGTGCGCCGCTACCGGGTCCGCGCCTACGGGGAGGCAAGCGAGATGGCGCTCGGCGCGCTCAAGGCCGGGATTACCGTTGACGGCGTCGCCTATGGCCCGATCGAGGCGCGCGTTGAACGCCGGCAGGGCGACAACGTCTGGCTCACCGTGGCGCTCAGGGAAGGCAAGCACCGTGAGGTCAAGAAAGTGCTCGAGCATCTGGGGCTTAGGGTCAACCGCCTGATTCGCCTCGCCTACGGTCCGGTGGCGCTTGGCGAGATGAGCCGCGAAGCGGTCGAGCCGGTGTCGGACGAGGTGCTCGGGCCGCTTCTCAAGGCGTTCCGGGGCAAAGGCGAGATCCCAACAGGCGCGTCTTCCACAACCCTGCGCAAGCGGGGCAAGGGTTGGGCCCGGGCCAAGGCGCCGAAGAAGCCGTTCAAGGGCAGCCGCAAGCCCCGGGACCCGGGCGCCAAAGGCCCGAGTACCAAAGGCCCGCGCCAATGAGGATCATCGCCGGCCGCTTCAGGGGCCGCCGGCTGGCCGCGCCCGACGATGCCCGGATCCGCCCCACCACCGACCGCATGCGCGAGACGCTCTATAACCTGCTCGCCCACGGGGTGTCCCTCACATTCGAAGGAGCCCGCGTGGCGGACCTTTATGCGGGCACCGGGGCGCTCGGGCTCGAGGCGCTGTCGCGGGGCGCGGCTTACGTGACTTTCGTCGAAAACCACCCGGCGTCGCTCCGGCTGCTTGCCGACAATATCCGGATGCTCGGCGTGGCAGACGAAACGCAGGTTCTACGCTGCGACGCCCGCCGCCTGCCGGCCGCGAAACAGCCGTTCGACCTGGTGTTTCTCGATCCGCCCTACGGCCAGGACCTGATTGCCCCCACCGTCCGCACGCTCAGAAAGGAGGGCTGGCTCCGGCCCGGCAGCATCGTAGTGGCCGAGAGCGAAGCCGCGCTCGAACCTGCATTCGACGGCTTCGGTATGCTCAAGACCCGGACCATGGGCGCGGCGCGGATCACCATTTTCGAGGTGACGGCGCTTTAGCGCCGGCCGAACAGCTTTTCGATGTCGGCTAGCTTGAGTTCGACGTAGGTCGGCCGCCCGTGGTTGCACTGGCCGGAGTGCGGGGTCGCTTCCATCTCGCGCAGGAGCGCGTTCATCTCGCCCGGTGCCAACACTCGGCCCGCGCGCACGCTGCCATGGCAGGCCATGGTGGAACAGACCTCTTCGAGGCGCTCCTTGAGGCTCAAGGCGGCGTCGCATTCGGCGAGATCGTCGGCGAGATCGCGAACCAGCCCCTTGATGTCGACCTTGCCGAGAAGCGCCGGCGTCTCCCGGACCACCACGGCGTCGTCGCCGAACGGCTCAAGCGCGAGGCCCAAGCCTTCCAGTTCCCGGGCGCGCACGGTCAGCCGGGCGACGGCGTCGGCACCAAGCTCCACCACTTCCGGGATCAGCAGCGCCTGGCGGGCGACGCCGGCTTCACCGAGCTGGCGTTTCATCCGTTCGTAAACCAGCCGCTCGTGGGCCGCGTGCTGGTCGACGATGACAATGCCGTCGCGGGTCTGAGCGACGATATAGGTGCCGTGGAGCTGGCCGCGCGCGGTGCCCAAAGGATAATCGTCGGATTCGGGTTCCGGCGCGCCCTGCTCGCCGCGATAGCCGCCGGCCGGGGCGGCGAAGCCCGCGTCCCGCGACAGGGTCATCTGGTCGCTGGCGGGCGGGGCCTGATAGCGGGCCGCTGCCTCGGCAAGCCCGCGCGGCAAGCTGCCACCTCTCCCCGGTTGGCCATAAGGCAGCCCCGGCGCGCCGGGGCTTTGAATCCGGCCGAGCGCCGCCATAGAGACCGTGGTCGAGGCGCGGTGGCCCGCTTCGGCGAGCGCATGGCGGAGCCCGCCGACGATCAGCCCGCGCACCAGCCCGCTGTCGCGAAAGCGGACCTCGGCCTTGGCGGGATGCACATTGACGTCCACCCCCTCGGCCGGCGCTTCAAGAAAAAGCGCCACCACAGGGTGCCGGTCGCGGGCGAGGAAGTCGGTATAGGCGCCCCTGACCGCACCCGTTAAGAGCTTGTCGCGCACCGGCCGGCCATTGACGAACAGGAACTGGTGCTGGGCGTTGCCGCGATGGTAGGTCGGCAAGCCGGCAAAACCGGTGAGCCGCAAGCCCTCACGCTCGGCGTCGATGGCGACGGCATTCTCGGTAAAGTCCGCCCCCAGAATCGATTCAAGGCGGCGAAGCCGGGCGTCCAGAAGCTCGCCCTGGGCGGCCGACGCGCGAAACACCGTGCGGGCCCCGTCCGAGAGCGTGAAGCCGATCGCCGGGTGCGCCATGGCGAGGCGCTTGACGATGTCGAGGGCCTGGTTGAACTCGGTGCGCGCGGTTTTGAGAAACTTGAGCCGGGCCGGCGTGGCGAAGAACAATTCGCGCGCCTCGACCCGGGTGCCGCCGGTCAAGGCCGCCGGGCGCACCGCGCCCTTGCGCCCGCCCTCGATGGCGATGGCGTGGGCACTGTCGGCCCCCGCGGGACGCGACGTGATCGTCAACCGGCTCACTGCGCCAATCGACGGCAGCGCCTCGCCGCGGAAGCCGAGGGTCGCGATGTTGACAAGATCGTCGTCCGGCAGTTTGGATGTGGCGTGGCGTTCGACGGCAAGCGCGAGCTCGTCCGGCGTCATGCCGCAGCCGTCGTCGGTCACCGCGATCAGCGATCGCCCGCCGTCTTCCAGCACCACGTCGATCTGGCGGGCCCCGGCATCAATGGCGTTTTCCACCAGTTCCTTGACCGCGCTTGCCGGACGCTCGACCACCTCGCCCGCGGCGATGCGGTTGATGGTGTCCTCGGGCAGCAGACGGATGACGGGGGCGGTAACCATGGCCACAGATTAGGCCACTGCCCGCGCGGTGTAAACGGGATCACTTTGCCGCAGAAGCCTTTTCCGGAGACGCCGGTTCCGGCACGGTTTCGGTGACGCCCGCGGGCTCGCCAACGACCAGCCAAAAGAGCTTGTCCGGATGCAAGAGTTCGCGCGCCGCGGCGTTGGCCTCGTCGAGGGTCACCGCGTCGATGTAGCCGTTGCGCTTCTTGACATAGTCGGGACCGAAGCCCTCGGCCTGGATCGCCGCCAACTGTCCGGCAATGTCGCCGCTGGTGTCAAAATTCAACGGGTATGAGCCAGTCAGATACGTCTTGGCGTCCTTGAGCTCTTCTTTGGTGATGCCGCCGGCAATGATTTTTTTGAGCTCGGCCTGGATCACCTCGATCGACTGGGCGACCCGCTCGTTCTTGGTGCCGACCGCGCCGATAAACAGGCCGCCATGGTCGAAGGGCTGGAAATAGGTCGCCAGCGAATAAGCGAGCCCGCGCTTGACCCGCACCTCGTTCATCAGTCGGGAGGCAAAGCCGCCGCCGCCGAGCACATAATTCATCACATAAGCGGCGTACCACTCAGGATCGTCGCGGCGGATACCGTTTTCGCCGAAGTAGACCGTGCTTTGCGGGATCGGCCGCTTGATCACCCGAATCCCGGCCGGGGGATGGGCGGTCGCCGGCGGGACCGGCACCGTCTGGGCCTTGGCGGCGAGGCCGCCGAGGGCGCTGTCGACCAGCGTGCCGAGGTCCTTCTCGGTAATGTCGCCCACCACCGCGATGATGATGTTGTCCCGGGCAAAGCGGGTGGCGGCGAAATCCTTGAGGTCGGCGCGCAGGATGCGTTTGACGCTGTCGGCGGTGCCTTCCACCGGCTGGCCGTAAGCGTGGTCGGGATAGGCCGCGGCGTACCACGCCCAGCGCGCCACCTGCGACGGGTTTTCATTGCCCTGGGAAATCGCGCCGAGGAGCTGGTTGCGCACCCGTTCGACCGCGTCGTCATCGAAGCGCGGTTTGGTGAGCGCAAGGCCCATCAAATGGAACGCTTCGTCGCGGTTCTTGCTCAGGGTCGCCAGTGAAACCGCGAAACGGTCCCGGCTCGCTGAAAAACCGAGCTTGATGGATTTATCCTCAAGGCGTTGCTGGAAGGCCGCCGAATCAAGCTTGCCGGCCCCTTCATCGAGCATGGACGCGACAAAGGTGGCGGTCCCCGCCTTGCCGGGCGGGTCCTGGGTCGAACCGGCATCCTTAAACAGGATCTGGACCGCAATCAACGGCAGGGCGTGATCTTCCACCTGCCAGACCGTGAAGCCCGCCGGCGTCTTGACCACCTTGACGTCGACCGCCGCCTTGACCTGGACAGGCGTCGTGCAGGCGCCAAGCGCCCCAATCACCAGAACGAAAACAAAGGACAGCAGGCGGTTCATGACTTGCCCTCCTTATCGCTGGACTTGGTACTCGCCGGCGCCGGGGGCGCGGGCTTGGCCGGCTTCGGCAACAGGAGGCCGGTCACCGACCGGTGTTTTTGCAAGACGAGCCGTGCCATCTCCTGAACCTCGCTGGCGGTGACCGCCTTGATCCGGTCGGGCCAGTCGAGCACGTCCTGAACGGTGAGCCCGGTGGTCAGCGCCTGGCCGAAGGTTTGCGCCATGGTTGAAATGCTGTCGCGGTCATAGACCGACTGCGCGACCAGCTTGCGCTTGGCGCGCTCCAGCTCTTCCGGGCTGACGCCGTTCGCGATCACGTCCTCAAGGACCTTGTCCACTTCGCGCTCGATCCCTTCGAGGCTGGCGCGGGCGAGCCTGGGGTCCGCTTCCGGCACCGGATAGGCATACACTCCGAGGCGGCCGAGATCGTAGGTCGAGCCGGTGTACCAGCTTCCCGCCTCGGTGGCGAGCCGGGCGTCGAGCACCAGGCGCTTGTAAAGCCGGCTGGTCTCCCCGCCGCCCAGAATTTGGGACAGCACATCGAGCGCTTCGGCCTGGCCCTTCTGTTCGCGGTGATAACTGGGCGAAAGATAGAGCCGCTCCCACGCCGGCTGGCGCACCCGCGCATCGCTTAACGTCACCCGGCGCGCGGTCAGTGGCGGCGGTTCCTTCGGGCGGACCCGGGGATGAAATTCCGCCCCCTTGATCTTGCCATAATATTTACTGGCGAGCTTGTGGACCGCATTCGGATCCACGTCGCCGGCGACAATCAGGATCGCGTTCGACGGCGAATAATGGGCCTTGTAGAAGGCCATCACCTCGTTGTAGTCGAGCCCGCGCATTTCGTTCAGCCAGCCGATCACCGGCGTGCCGTAGGGATGATGGAGGTAGAGGACCGCCATCATCCGCTCGTCCAGGAGGGCGGACGGGTTGTTGTCGATCCTGAGCCGCCGTTCTTCGATGATGACCTGGCGTTCATGGGTGATATCGACGGGTTCGAGTTGCAGATTCGCCATGCGGTCGGATTCGAGCTTCATCATCAGTTCAAGCCGGTCGGCAGCGATGTCCTGGTAATAGCCGGTGTAATCGTAACTGGTGAACGCGTTTTCGCGCCCGCCGTTCTTGGCGACAATCTCCGAGAACTCACCTTCCTTAAGCTTCTTGGTGCGCTTGAACATCAGGTGTTCGAGAAAGTGCGCGAGGCCCGATTGGCCGGTGGGCTCGTCCGCGCTGCCGACCCGGTACCAGACCATATGGGTGACGATGGGCGCGCGGTGATCGGGAATAACGACCACTTGCATGCCGTTTTTAAGCGTGAAGGTATCGACCTCCGGCCCCTTGGTGTCAGCGGCGAGGGCAGATAGAGAAAGAACAGAGGCAAGCGCGAGGCCAACAGCGACCCGACGCAGAATTGACTGGATCATGGCTAAGCCTCCTAAGGCTTACTGGCTTTTTTGGCTTTGTCGCCGGACGAGACGGTGTCACTAAATCCACCAGTCTCGGACATGTTGAGGCCGCTGTCGTCATTCAGCCCCTGCGCCTTTACGTCACCTGCGGGCACCGCCGGCATGGCGTTGGCGGGCCGGGGCGGGAACAGCGCCTGAAACGCCATTTGCCGGGGATTTTTTTCCTTGAGCGCCAACTCATCCTCCGCCGGCGGGCGCAGGTTAAAGTCAGGCGGCACCGCAAGCGGCGCCTTGGCGAGGACGTCAAATTCGTCGGGTGGCCGCTTGGATAATCCGAGCGCCTTTGAAAGCCCGCTACAACCAGAGAGCGCCAAACCGCACGCCACCAGCACGACAATACTAAGCGGACCCGGTCCGCGAGACTTGATGTTCACCTAATGCTTCCGTTCTGTCGAAGTCGCTCGCCCTCCCCGGGCAGCGTCGCCGTCCTTGCCGGACAAGATAGCATCCCAAAGCAGCAACGCAACCCCAATGGTGATGGCGGCGTCGGCAACGTTGAAAACGAAGAAAGAATAGCCGAAGGCGTGAAGCTCGACGAAGTCGGCCACCGCGCCCTCTACCACCCGGTCAATGATGTTGCCGAGCGCCCCGCCCAGAATCAGGCCGAGCCCAACTCCGGTCAGCATATCCTGCGCGCGGCGGAGCCATACGACCACCGCGACCGCGATGCCGGCGGTCACAGCGACCAGAAGCCAGCGGCCGAGATCGCTGCCCGCGGGAAGCAAGCCAAAGCTGATTCCCCGATTCCATACCATGGTCAGGTTGACGAACGGCAGAACTTTCACCATGCCGTGCGCCGGCAGCGCGAACACGCTGACAATCCACCATTTGACGAACTGGTCGAGGGTGAGCGTCGCCGCCGCGATCAGAAGCCCGCGGCGCAGCATCAGACGAGCTCACCCACCGTCTCGGTGCAGCGCTGGCAGAGGTTGTCCGCGCCTTCCACGTGGCCCACTTCCGGCAGCACCTTCCAGCAGCGCTCGCATTTCTCGCCGTCCGCGAGCTCGGTCGCCACCGCGACGCCGGGCACATCATCAAGCCGGAAAGCGTCCGCCGGGCCGTCACCTTCCTCGAGGCTGCCGGCCGAGGTGATCGCGACCTCGGCCAGATCGACGCCCGCGAACGCTGCGATGTAGGCGGCGTCCTTGACATAGACAGCGACGCGCGCTTGCAGGCTCGCCCCGATCCGCTTCTCCCGCCGATCTACTTCCAAGGCCCCGGTCACCACCCGGCGGAGCGCACGGACCCGCGACCATTTCTGGGCGAGTGCCTCGTCCTGCCAGTCCGCCGGCACGTCGGGGAACTGGCGCAGATGCACGCTCTCGTTCTCCCCGGGGAAGCGGGCGAGCCAGGCTTCTTCGGCGGTGAACGCCATGATCGGCGCCAGCCAGGCGGTCAGGCAATGAAAGAGATGATCCAGAACGGTGCGCGCGGCGCGCCGCCGGGTGCTCATGCGGTCGTCGCAATAAAGGCTGTCCTTGCGGATGTCGAAGTAGAACGACGACAGATCGACGATACAGAAATTATAGAGCGCGGATGACACCCGGGTGAAGTCGAAGTCGTTGCACGACTGCCGGATCAGCCGGTCAAGCTGATGGAGGCGATGCAGCACCCAGCGCTCCAGCTCCGGCATCTCGGCCAGGGCCAGACGTTCGCTCTCCTCGAAGCCGGCGAGGTTGCCCAGCAGAAAACGCAGCGTATTGCGCATCTTGCGGTAGGCCTCGGTCTGGCCTTTGAGGATTTCCTGGCCGATCCGCACATCCTCGAAATAATCGGTGGAGGCGACCCAGAGGCGCAGGATATCCGCCCCGCTCTGCTCCATGAACTTCAGCGGATCGATCACGTTGCCCTTGGACTTGGACATCTTCTCGCCCTTGCCGTCGAGGACGAAGCCATGGGTCATCACCGCATCGTAAGGCGCGCGGCCACGGGTGCCGCAGGATTCGAGAAGCGAAGACTGGAACCAGCCGCGATGCTGGTCCGACCCTTCGAGATACAAGGACGCCGGCCAGGAAAGATCCGGCCATTTGCCGGATTCGAGCACAAAACTGTGGGTCGAGCCCGAATCGAACCAGACGTCGAGGATATCGGTCACCTGCTCGTAGTCGTCGGCGCTGTAATCGTTGCCGAGGAAGTCCTGCGCGGACGTGGTGTACCAGGCATCCGCACCGCCGGCCCGGATGGCTTCGACAATCCGCGCATAAACCGCCTCGTCACGTAGCACCTCGCCGGTCTCGTTATGGGCAAAGACCGTGATCGGCACGCCCCAGGCGCGCTGGCGCGACAGCACCCAGTCGGGGCGCGTGTCGACCATGGATTTCATCCGGTTCTTGCTTTGCGCCGGGACCCAGCGGGTGTCTTCGATCGCCTTGAGCGCGGCGTCGCGAAGCCCGTTCTTTTCCATGGAGACGAACCACTGCGGCGTGCAGCGGTAGATGAGCTTGGCCTTGGACCGCCATGAGTGGGGATAGCTGTGGCGGAAATCATCACTCGCCGCCAACAGCGCGCCTGCGTCGCGGAGCGCCGCACACACCGGGCCTTCCTTGCCGTTCACCTTGTAGACATGGTTGCCGCCGACCACCGGCCAGTCATCCCGGTAACGCCCGTCGGGCCCGACAATGAACATCGGCCCGATGTCATGGGCCTGACAGAGAGTGAAGTCGTCCTCGCCATGGTCCGGCGCCATATGGACAAGCCCGGTCCCGGCCTCGGTGGTGACAAAGTCGCCGGGCAGCATGGGGCGCGGCTCGTCAAAGAACGCGCTTTTGCCCTTCCACGGATGCTCGCAGACGGTGCCGGCGAGGTCGGTGCCTTTGAAGGATTTTGACCGATCTATCACCAACTGGACTGAGCTATTAGGGGGAAGGAACGACTCAAGATAAGTTTGGATGCGATCTTGCCACTCTTCCAACAACCTTACAGCAATAACAAATTTTTTTCCTTGGATGCTTTGAATCTCAGGCACGTCAAAGCTTGCATCCAAGGCTCCGCTTGGCACATTTGGATCAGGCTTTTCACCTCCAATTAAAGCACCCTGGACTTCCAACACCACATAATCCACATCTTCGCCGTACGCCAAACCTCGGTTGGCCGGAATGGTCCAGGGGGTGGTGGTCCAGATGACGGCGTAGGCACCGACAAGCTCCGGCACCTTGCTCTTGATGATCTTGAAAGCGACATCGATCTGGGTCGAGGTGATGTCCTCGTACTCGACCTCGGCCTCGGCAAGGGCGGTCTTTTCCACCGGCGACCACATCACAGGCTTGGCACCGCGGTAAAGGCTGCCGTCGGCGGCGAATTTCAGAAGCTCGGAGACGATGGTCGCCTCGGCCTCATAGGTCATGGTGGTATAGGGATTGTCCCAGTCGCCCGAAATGCCAAGGCGCTTGAACTGTTCGCGCTGCACATCGAGCCAGTGTTCGGCATAGGCCCGGCATTCGGCGCGGAACGCCACCGGGTCCACTTCGTCCTTGTTTTTGCCTTTTTTGCGGTACTGTTCCTCGATCTTCCATTCGATCGGCAGGCCGTGGCAGTCCCAGCCCGGCACATAGGGCGCGTCCTTGCCCAGCATCTGCTGGGAGCGCACGATCACATCTTTCAGGATCTTGTTCATGGCGTGACCGATATGGATGTCGCCATTGGCGTAGGGCGGGCCATCATGGAGAATGAATTTCTCCCGGCCCTTGCCGGCCTCACGCAGGCGCGCATAGAGATCCATATCCTCCCAGCGCTTGAGCATTTCGGGCTCGCGCGTCGGCAGGTTTCCCTTCATCGGAAAATCGGTGGCGGGCAGGAAAAGCGTTGCCCGGTAGTCACTGCTCATTGGCTTCCTCGCCAAAACACGTGGTTGAAGACTGAAAAAATCCCGGTTCTTGTAGCAAGCGGGCTTTGTCTCTGTCGAGGAGAATCAGGCCATGGCAAGCCGTGGCAGGGCAAAGCGCTCGCGCGCCAGCCCGGGATCGGCAAGAATCGCGCGCGCCGTGTCGCAATCGGCGGCAATCTGGGCCTTGAGCGCATCAAGGCCGTCGAATTTCCGCTCGGGCCGGATGAAGTCCACCACCTCGACCACAATGACCTCGCCGTAGAGGTCACCCGAAAAGTCAAAGAGATAGACCTCAAGCGTGACGTCTTCCTTGTCGAAGGTAGGACGGCGGCCAATGTTGGCGACCCCGTCGTAAGCGCGGCGGGCATCCCCCTCGCCCACTTCGACGCGGACCGCATAGACCCCGAAGGCGGGGTCGAGGTATTCGCTCATATCGAGGTTGGCGGTGGGAAAGTCGATGGTGCGCCCGCGCTTGTCACCGGCCAGCACATGGCCTTCAACGGTCCACCAGTGGCCGAGAAGTGCGGTCGCCTCGCGGACCCGGCCTTCGCGCAAGGCCTGGCGGATGCGGGACGAGGAATAGGCCTGGCCCTCGTTTTCGAATGTCACCTCGTCAACGATGGTGACGCCGAAGTCCTCCATCAGTCCCATCCAGCGGAGCACGTCCGCGCCGCCGGCCCGGCCCTTGCCAAACCGGTAGTCGTAGCCCGCCACCGCGTGAGCAACGCCGAGCCCCCCGACCAGCACGTCGAGGACGAAATCCTGGGCGAGCGTACCGGCAAGGTCGGCGTCAAACGGCAGGACGAAAAAGTTGTCCACCCCGAAGACGTCCATTGAGTGCGCCTTGGTCCTGAGCGACGAGAGCCGGAACCCGGGGGCGTCCGGATTGAAAAAGCTGCGCGGATGGGGCTCGGTGGTCAGCACGTTCAACGGCCGGTCCAGAAGGTCGGCGACCTCTGCGGCCGCGCGGATGACCATCTGATGGCCCTTGTGAAAGCCGTCGAAATTGCCGAGCGCCACGACGCCGCCGCGGACGGATGCCGGCAAGTCGTCGTGATGTCGGAAGAAATGCATGTCCCGCGATCAGCCGTTGCGGCTATCGACCATAATCAGGGCCTCGCCGTCAAGCACCACCTTGCCATCGACCTCACAGGCGCAGTCGAAGGTCACCCGGCGCTTTTCGTGATTGATATCGCGTACGGTGACCCGGGCCACCACGTCGTCGCCGATCCGCACCGGCGCGCGGAACCGGAGGCTCTTGCTGAGATAAATACAGCCCGGCCCCGGCAGGTCGGTGCCAAGCACGGCCGAAATGTAGCTCGCCGACAAGGCGCCGTGGGCGATGCGGCCCTTGAACGGCGTTGTCCTGGCATAGTCTTCGTTCAGGTGCAGCGGGTTGGTGTCCCCGCTCAATTCGGCGAAATGCTCGATCGCCTGTTCGGTAACGGTTTTGGTCATACTGGCGGACTGACCGATTTCCAGGTCCTCGAGATAATATCCGTGGAGGTCTGACATACTCTGTTTCTCTTTATGGTGGCGGTTCGTGATGGGCCGCGCGGACTATAGCCGACGCCCGGTTTCAAGAGCAAGGGAAGTTGGCGCACCCCCCGGGAAACCTGAATAACGTCCTGCCATTAACCCTTTTTTTAACGCTGTTTCCTAGGCTGGTGGCGAACATGGCGGCTCTGACGACACGACCCTGTCATGGCGTTAAACACAGATCTAGGCGTAACAAACGATAGAACGGGGACAGAAATGGCTGTGGATAAAGCAATGTCGATTCTCATCGTCGACGATTACAAGACGATGCTCCGGATTATCCGCAATCTTCTAAAACAGGTCGGTTTCGACAACGTGGACGAAGCGACCGACGGCGCCAGCGCGCTCGCCAAGATGCGCGCCAAGAACTACGGGCTGGTCATATCCGACTGGAACATGGAGCCGATGACCGGCTACGAGCTTTTGAAAGAAGTGCGTGCGGACTCAGGACTGAGCAAAACCCCTTTCATCATGGTTACCGCGGAATCGAAGACAGAAAACGTGGTCGCGGCCAAGAAAGCGGGCGTCAACAACTACATCGTCAAACCGTTCAATGCGGCGACCCTCAAAGGCAAGCTGGCGGCTGTCATTGGTGATTTCTGATGGTCAATGATGCCCTTGGCGGGCAAATCGAGGCCCTGGTCGATTCCTTGCGGCAGCGTCAGGACGCCACGCTCTCGCTGAGCGAGGTGTCCGGGGTTACCGAGATCCTGATCAAGACCATGCAGCTCTACTTTCGCTCGCTCAACGTCCGGATTTACGAGGAATGCCAGAGCCTGAGCGACTATATCTTCAATGCGCGCAGGGAAATCGCCGCGCTGCAGCCTGAAAATGTTGACGGCGCACGCATTCCCCGCGCCGGCAAAGAGCTCGATGCGATCGTCCGCCAGACCGAAGAAGCGACCAACACGATTATGGACGCTTCGGAAAAAATCATGGCCGCCGACAGCGACGATGCGGACGCGTTCCGGGGCCAGGTCAACGAACAGGTGATGCGGATCTTCGAGGCGTGCTCGTTCCAGGACATTACCGGGCAGCGGATCAGCAAGGTGGTCGAGACGCTGTCCTACATCGAAGCGCGCGCCAATCAGCTGAAAAGCATCCTGGGCGTTGCGGAACAGAGCGACATTCCGGACGAAAGTGCGCCTAAAAGCGAGGAGGAAGCCCTGCTGTCCGGGCCAGCCCTTGAGGGCGAGGGCATAGACCAGGACGAAGTGGACGCGCTTATGGAAGAAAAGGCGCCGGCGGCGGAGGCCGAGGCAGCGGACCAGGCCGGCGACGCCGGAGAGGTTCCGTCCGGAAAGTCCGCGCCTGCAACGACAACGGACGACGAGGAAAGCCGAACCAGCCAGGCCGAAATCGACGCGCTTTTTAACTGACCCCTCCCTACCAGACCAGCCGCTCCATCACCCAGTCAGGCCAGAGCAGCGCCTCGCGCATAAAAGCCTGAAGGGCCGCTTCATCGTCCATGGCATGGTGGTTCAAGGCGTCGCGGTGAATGCCCGAGGTGATGAATACCGAGGCGAGGCCCGCTCCCCGCGCGCCGCGAATATCGGTTTCGAGCCCGTCGCCCACGCAAAGGACATCCGCCGGCTGCGGCGCCGTCCCGCGATGGCTTTCGATCCAGTCAAGGGCTCTCTGGTAAATCTCCGGACAAGGCTTGCCGAACTGGCGGACCACGCCGCCGATCTCCTCATAGGCCGCCGCGAGGGCGCCGGCGCAGGGCACTTCGTCGGCGCCCCGGTGGACCATCAGGTCAGGGTTAGCGCAGATCATCGGCAGACCAAGGTCCCGGGCCTGACCGAGGATGTCCTGATAGTCGCCCGCCGTCTCGCGCTCGTCATGCAGAAGCCCGGTGCAGAGCATATAGTCGGCCTCTTCGAGGCGCTCCACCACCGGCCCCCCGAGCCCGTCGAGGATGGTGCGGTCGCGGTCCGGTCCCAGGTGATAACAGGCCTTGTCCCCTTCCGCGATGGCGGCCTCGCGCGCCAGATCGCCGGCTGTCAGCACGGCGTCGAAATGCGTGCCGCGCAGGATCCCGAGCGCGCTGACCTGCGCCTCGGTGGCGGCATGGGGGCGCGGCGAATTCGACACCAGGATGACCGAAAGGCCGCTTCCCCGCACCCGCTTGAGGCACTCAAGTGCAGCCGGGAAAGACCGGGTTCCGTCGTGCAGCACACCCCAGACGTCGGCGACCAGCGCCTTGAACCGTGGCGCGATCTCTCCGAGGCCGGAAATCCGGGCGACCCTGCCCTCAGCCATGGACTGGCCGGTCAGCATCCTCACCATTTTGCACGCCGGCATCGTCCCGGCTCGGGCGGGGCTCGCCGAACAGATAGCCCTGGCCGAGCGCGACACCATATTCGAGCACCTCGACCACGGTGGCCTCGTCCTCGATCTTCTCGATGATGAGGTCGATATCGCGCCGCCCCAACACGTCGTTGAGGTCTTCCTTGTGGATATGGCCGGGCGTGCCGCCCAGGAAAACGTCGGCGGTCACCTTGACATAGGAGAAATGACGGTTCGCCAGGTCGGCCACGTCGATATCGAGGTCGCTCACCTGATCCATGGAAAACTGGAACCCGCGGCGGCCAAGCGCGGCCAGGTTGTGCGCCACCTCCGCCGACTGGTTGCGCACGTCGGCCTGGGCGAATTCGAACACCAGGCGGTCGGCAAGCTCCAGATTGTTGGTCATGAAATCAAGGAACTGCGGGAAGAAGTCCTTATCGTCCAGCGACGCCGGCGAGATATTGCAGAAGAACCGCAGTCTGGGACGGCGGGGGCCGAGACGCCGGATCACCTGGATGCAGCGGAACAACAAGAGGTTGTCAAGCGTACCGACCAGCCCGGTCTCGGCCGCGAGAGTCAGATACTGGCGGGGAAAGATGATCTGCCCGGATTCGTCGCGCACCCGGGAAAACGCTTCATAGGACGTGACCTTCCGCGAGGGCAGGGCCATGATCGGCTGGAGATAAAGGTCGACCCGGTTCTCCTCGAGCGCGTTGTGCATAATGTTGAGGATTTCGTCGCGCTCGCTTTCCGGGTCAAGCGCCGCTCCGCCCGCCCCACCGGCGGCGCCGTGGCCGAGGGCGTGTTCGTTGGACCGCTCGCCAAGCGCATTGCGTCCCCGCCGGCCGGCCGTACGCCCGCGCCCGGTAAGTTGCGACAGCAATGATTGGAGGACCTTCAGTTCCGAGACCAGTTCCGAGCCCGAGCGGGAACGATAGTCCTCCAGTTCCGAGCGCAGGTCCGTTATCCCGTCGCGGGCCTCCTCAAGCACGTCCATGGCGGCCTGGTAATCCTCTCTCAGTGCCATCATCCGATTATCCAGCTCGATCCGGTCGCGCCGGCGGTTGCGGGCCGCGTGTATCTGGACCAGAAGGAGGAACACCATGGCCCCGATCAGCGCCGCCAGCACGTCGCTCACGGGCAAAAATTCGGAAGCGGCGAGTCCGGCAACAATGGCGAGAATGGCGTAGAACAGCCCCCAAAGTAGTCGATTGACGATCGTCATAACGGATAAAATGCTCCCTCGCCGCCCTGCTGGAGCTACTTTATGGTGGGGACGGGCACGATGCAACTGTAGGTTAGGGAGGGGCCGAAAGTGGAATTCATCCGCAGTTCAGGAATAGCCCTCTATACATAAGCGCGATCCTGAACAGGCAAGCAATTGGATGGCGGCGGCAGTGCGGGCAAGGCGGGCGAACGTCCCCTCGCCGCGAGCAAGGTTGGAAAGTCGATGATGATGCGAAAGTCGGTGGTTTTGGGGGTGACTCTATTGTCGGTTTTGGCTGCACCCCACGGCTTAGCCGCTGACGACGATGGGGCCCGCCAGGGCGACTGCATCACCATAAGCCATATTCAACGCACCGAGGTTATCGACGACCAGACGGTTCTCTTTTACATGACCGGCGGGCAGATCAGGAAAATGACCCTCGCCTTCCGCTGTCCAACGCTGGCCTTTTACAAAAGCTTCAGCTATCGAACCTTTACCACCCGGCTGTGCGCCCGGGTCGACGAAATTGTCGCCCGCAGCGGGTCGCACTGTCCGATTGGCAACATTCAGCCCATTTCTAAAGCGGACGCCGCGGCGCTCAAACAGGCGGCGACGGGACGGTGAAGCAAAAAGCGCCGGGGATTCCCCCGGCGCTTTTACGCATTCGGATCAGAAGGCGCGTCAGTTTTCGAGGAACTTCCGCATTTCCTCGCGGCGCTTGGCTTCCTTATCGATGTATTTGATCCAGTTGTTGGCCATTTTCTCGCTGTTCTTGGACTTGGCCGCCTCGACAAAGGACTTGCGGGCGTCCGACAGACGGTTCAGCTCATACTCGGCCATGCCTTTGAGGACATAGGCGTCGTCAGGGCGCCTGAGCCCGCCCTTATCGAGCGCCAGCTTGATGGCCTCGATGGTATTCTTGGAATCATCGAGCTGCTGGTAGACCTGGGCCAGACGGAGGTAGAGCTTGCCATCGTCCGACATGCTGGCCGCCTGGCGCAGCGGCCCAACTGCTTTCTTGTATTCCTGGGCGTTGAGCCAGCCTCGCGAAAGAAGCTCCCAGTTGTCCTGCTTCTTCTCGATAATGCCGTCCTTCATGCCCTTCTGCATGACCTTCGCGGCCTTATAGGGCGTGGAATGATAGAGATAGAGCTGAGCCAGGTTTACGAGCTCGTTTGACTGGTTGAGATAACCGTTGCGATAGGCCGCCTCCATGGCGGAAATCTGGAGCTTTTCCTTGTTCATCTCGCCGTACATTGAGGCAAGCTGCAGCCAGTAGATCCGCTTCGGCCAGTTCCTGATCAGGATATCCAGCACGTCGAGCGCTTTTTGCTTCTCGCCGGTTTCATAATAGATCTGGCGAATGAGCTGATACCATGATTCCTGCGGCTGATCGCCCCGCTCCTTTGCCAGATCGATTGCCTTTTCCACAGGCGCCTTCGCATGGGCGTAATCGTCCAGGAGGTAATAGGCCTGACCATACAGGATGTAGGCCTGCGGCGTCGGTGCGTCCGCTTCCTTGAACCATTTGTCCATGGTGGAAATGGTCTTCTTGTACTGTTCCGTCGCCATATAGAGCTGAGCGAGGTTGTACATGATGGAAACCTGGAACCGCGGATCGGCGTCAGGAATCCGCAGAATCTGCTCGTAGGCCTGGATGGCGCGGGGGTAATCGTCCATCGAGATATACACGTAGCCGTAGAAGTTCCACAACTGCGTGAGATCGGCCGAATTCAGTTTATCCCAGCCACGGATTTCATTGAGTACGGCCAGGGCCTTCTTGTAATCGGGTTTGAATTTTTCTTTCTTCTTGCCTTTGTCATCCTGGGGATTAATGAGTTCATTAACCTCCTGGATTTTGGTCAGGACCCGGTTGCTCATCGCCACAACCTTGCGAGTGCGGCGGCCGGAGCCTTCGTCCTGGGCTGCCTTCGCCACTGTGGGCCCGAAAGTCACCCAGGTTGCTGCAGGCACCGCAAGCGCAACCCCGACCGCGACGATCAACGGCAAGCGCAGCGCCAAACGTCTCACATCTAACATCTTCTCTCCAATCAACGGCCTGGCCTGTCTTTTTTACTTTTCAAGCTCGAAGGTGAATTGGTAAAGGACGCCGCTGACCGCGACCGGTTTCCCGTTTACCACCTTGGGCTTGTATTTGAATTTTTCAGCCGCACGAATCGCCGCCCGTTCAAATATGCCCTCGGGCTTGGCCTCCACTACCTTGATATCGCTGGTGGTTCCGGCCTGGTTCACCGTTAATGACACAATCACGTAGCCCTCAATTCCGCGTTCCGCAGCACGGCGCGGATACTGAGGCTGAACCCGGACAATGGGGAGATAGTCGCCATCGGTCGGCGCGCCCACGTTCATTCCCGTGCCGATATTGAGCTTGGACGATCCCATATTGAACGACATGTTCATGGCGTTGGGATTGGGCTTCGACGTATCGACCTGGGGAATTTCCGGTGCTTCCGGCGGCGCCTCGGATTCCGGCGGCTTTTCGGGTTTACGCTCTTTCGTCCGAACGTCTTCCTCGCGATTAACCTGACCGATCTCAACGTGATACCCGACAATTTTGCTGTTCATCGCCTTCTCACCGGTGGCGACAAGCAACTGCATCAGGTAGAACAGACCGAAAGTGACGAGCGCCGCTACAATGAGCGCCGACCCGTATCTCGCTATGGTCATTTGGCCTCCTTCGTCGCAAGTACGTAGTTGGTGACGCCTGCCTGTCGCACGGCGTCAATAACCTGCGTCGTCAGCCCTACTTTAGCATCTTTATCGGCCTGAATCACCACTGACCCTTCGGGATTTTCGGCCCTGAGCCGCTCGATGTTGGCTCGAACGGCGCGCGGATCAATCTGCCGCCTCTCCATCCAGACCTCGTTTGTGCTGGTCACCGCGATCAGGATATTGGCTTTGTCCTGCTTCACCGATGTCTCGGCATCGGGTCGTTTGATATCCACCCCGGCCTCCTTGACGAAGGACGCCGTGACGATGAAGAAGATCAACATAATAAACACGATGTCGAGCATCGGTGTAATGTCGATTTCCGCCTCTTCCGCTGCTTGTGAGTGTTTGCGCATTCAAATTCTCTCAATGATCCATTGTCAGGTGGTCTGCAAGGAGCTCGGCCTCCTTGGCGGCTCGGCGCTCGAGATACGTCGTCGCAAAAAGCCCCGACAACGCCACCACAAGACCGGACATCGTGGGGATGGTCGCCTTGGAAACACCTGCAGCCATGGCCCGCACGTTTCCGCTGCCCAAAAGCGCCATCACGTCAAAGACCGAAATCATGCCGGTCACCGTACCGATGAGCCCGAGCAGCGGGCACATGGCGGTCAACGTCTTGATCAGGGGCAACCCACGATTGAGATCCATGGTGACCTGGGAGATCATGGCACGCCTGATCTGGTGGGCGTACCATGAATTCCTCTCTTCCCGGGCTTCCCAGGTTGCCAGCACTTTCCGTATATTCTTCTTCACAGGACCGTTCAGAAAGATCGCCCTCTCGACAGCGAGCCCCCAGAGAATGAAGGTGGTCAGCAGGATCCAGGGCAGAACCGGACCACCTCTCTCTATAAAGTCACGAACCTGTGCGAAGGCTTCATACAGTGCCAGCATTCTTATGCTCCTGTTCGGCGTGAACCGCGATTATGCCCGCACTCTGCTCTTCGAGCGTGTGGACAATACGCTTGCTCCAGCCGGCCACCAGACTGTGCAGGAACAGGGTCGGCAGTGCGACCACCAGGCCAATCACAGTCGTGACAAGCGCTTGCGAGATACCACCGGCCATCAGTTTCGGATCGCCGGTACCGAACAGCGTCATCGCCTGGAAGGTCTGGATCATACCGGTCACCGTACCCAGCAGACCAAGGAGCGGGGCCACTGCCGAGATGATCTTGATCAGGGTGAGGAACCGCTCCAGCGGCGGAGTCTCCTTCATGATCGCCTCGTCAAGCTTGAGCTCCAGGGTCTCCACATCCACGGTCTTGTTGTCCTGATAGACAGACAGAACGCGGCCCAGCGGGTTATCCGTGCGGATTTCGTCGCTCTTGACCTGGGCCTTAACCTTACTGCCAACAGCCAGCAGATAAACAATCCGCTCGGCAACCAGCAACATGGCGATGGCGCCCAGAACCAGGGTCACGTAACCAATGATACCGCCCTGGTCGATCCGCTCGCTCAGGCTCGGCGCCTGAATGAGAAGACCCAGGATGGATCCGCGCGACGGATCGATGGCGAATCTCACCAGCTTGCCGCTGCCCTTGGCGTTCTGGAGATCCTCAGCGGTATCCAGGAAACGTCCGGCGGGCTGGCGAATCAACTGCGCGATATCGCCGGTCTTCGCAATATACTGGAGGTACTTGCCTTTGGATATCAGGTTGAAAGTGCCAATCCGGACCACTTCCTGCTTCTGACGCGAGCCATCAGGCAGCAGAACGTTGGTGTCAAAGGCGACAACCTTGCCCGATTCCGTCATTTCACGCTGAATCTGGTACCACAGGCCTTCAATTTCGCCCATCGACGGCAGCTTGCTGCCCGAGGAAACCTTGTCGATCAATGCGGTTATAGACTTGTCGCGTCCCGGATATTCAGCAGAGATAATGGACTGCTGGAAGGTCGCGCGGGCATCACCGGAGACCTGCTGAATGACCCCGAACAGTTCCTTGAGCGAGCCCAGCCGCGTATCAAGCTGCTTCTGAAGATCGCCGAGCTTACGCTCATTCTCCTGGAACACGCCTTCAAGCTGTTCACTGCGGCGCTCCTGAGCGGCCCGATCATTCTCGGCCTGCTTGAGCATGTTCGCCTGGTCGGCCTTCTTGGCCAGGAACTCCGCCTCGCGCTGGCGATTTTCCTTCGCTTCGTCGACTTTACCCTGCTTCACCAAATTGAGAAGCTCGTCCAAAGTCTGGACCTTGCCCTCGTTCGCTGGCTGAGCCATGGCCAATCCGGCCATGCCTCCGAAGACGACTGCAAATGCGGTTATAAGAAGTTTTTTCATTGAGCGGTCTCCGATTTCGCTTCTTCAGGCGCGGGGACAGGAAGTGGAATGAGACGGTCAGCAGCAGCCTGCTTGCTCGCCACCCTCAAGCCCTGTTCGATTGCCGAGCGATAGCTGTCGGGGAGAATTTCCCAGCTTCGTGTTTGATTATTCCAGGCCCCGGAGGTTTCCCCGTCACGAGTTTGGAACAGGAGCGCGATGCGGCCAACCTGGAGAAAGTCGACGGTCTGTTCCTTGCCTTTGATATCGATGGAGCCCTGGTAGGACTCAAAGGTCCGGCCATAGGCGCTTTCGATCTGATAGGCCTCGAGTACATTCCGGAATTTCTCGGATGTCGCCACATCGGACCGGTCCATCAAATCACGCAGACGCTTGATACCGTCGTGCCGCACGTCGAGCTGGAAGGGAATATCAAGATTGATGAACTTCTCAAGCGCATCAACCATATGCAGCATCAGCGGCGTGATCTGGCGTTGCACCTCGGTGACCCGACTGATCGAGTCATTGATGTCCGCCATCTCCTTTTCCTGATTGGAGATCTGCTTTTCGAGCTGCCTGTTGTAGACCTTGAGACCTTCGATGTCCTTGAGCACAGTCTTGTACTTGACCAGAAGTTCGTTGGTCTGATCGACCATCTTGTCGATTTTCTTCTGCGATTCCTGCGCTTGGGTCTGTGTCGTAATCCCCGTTTGAAGGATCTGGTCCAATGTATCTGCGGCGGCAGAGCCGAAGACCCCGGACAGGGCCAACCCCGCCACAGCACAGAGAACCCGTGATCTCACACTATATTTTCTCATGCGGCTTCCTATTGAGGTTTTGTCAATTTTTAAGGCTAATTGGAAATGCAAAGGCCGACGCCTAGCTCCCGTGCCGGACCGTCAGGCCCGGCGCCGGAACGAGGCCGACCGTAAAACTGGTAAGGTTCGGTTTCCTGCTTATATCGTCACGTCTCACTCATCGTCCTCTTCATTCAGCACTCCAGTCCCGATCACCGGGGCGGATAGATCAAATTATCACACTGCAGCTCTGATCGGATCAGAGTTGACCGCGTGCGTTCCACCTATCCACGTCCCTCGGGTCGGGTTGATTTTCGAAACGCACAGCCCATCATTTTGGCAAACTTTTTCTCGTTCTCTGGGCTGCGTTTCTTGTGATTATCGTTGAGCTTGAAATGACGCAGGAAACCCTTCTTTGACGCCCCGGTCGTCAAGCTGACGCGCACGATATCCTAAAACGCCGCAGATAATCAAGCCCTGCGCTCGGGAAGTTTTGACTTTCCTCGACAGTGGGGAGAAATTGCCCGAAAATCAGCCGATTTTCGTGAGTTTTTGGAGACCGGATTTGCGGTTCGCGCAACTGCTGACCGCATTCGGAAAGCGGGAATGCCGTGGTTTGCGCAAAGTATGGCGGCATTGACCGCCGGCTACTGTTTCTGATTCATCGCCCGAATGATATCGAGCACGCCCTGCCAATGGTTTTCCAGGCAGGTCTGGGTGGCCCCCTGAACCCCCAGATGGCGGACCAGTTGATTGGCAAGCTCTCGCGAGTGCCTGAGACCGTCGCCAGCACTATCCTGTGCGCCCGGCGTAGCGGCTTGCATATTCTGCGGACCCATGATCGCGCCCTCCTCTTGGCGACCTCTGATCCGTCGCAGCGCGTCATGGCGCCGGGGCGAACCGGAGGATTTACGTTCCGCCTTTCCGGCGGCATCCCGGTGGCAGAAAGAGAGCCTCCAGCAATCCTTCCCCACGTGAGATAAAAGGTTACAAAAAGAGTTGTAAAATTAATGTTAAGTCCATGTCTTCGGATGGTCAGGGGCCGGTCACGGGAATCGCAGCCATCTCGGCTGTCATCAGCGTGCCGGCGCCATGGTCAAATGCGGAATCCGCACAGGGAATTCCGGCAAACGCACGTATCCATTCAAGCTCAGGTGGACAGCAACCAAGGCTGGCACAAGATGACAGGCGGCAATCACGGTGCTATGAGTTGTGCAAACAGGTGTACTTCCATCGCCCCAAATACAATTTTGAAAACCGACCGATGACCTGGCGCAGGGTTCTGCGTGGCGCGAACCGATACGCCGGAGCCCGGTCGAGAGGAGATAACAACGTGACGTCTGACGAACCGGGCGCAATGGCCAAAGGGCGGGATATCGGAACTGTCCTTGGCATGGCGAAGAAGCCCTGGTGGTCCAAGCGGATTGCCGCCGTGGCGGCGGCCGGAGCCCTCGTCGTGATCGTCGGCCTGTTTTGGGCCGCGCGCACGCCCGAGGGCGGCTCTGACAGCTATGTCACCACACCGGCCAGGCGCGGCAACCTGACCGTCGAAGTCACCGCGACGGGAACCGTCCAGCCCACCAACCTGGTCGAAATCTCCAGCGAACTTTCGGGGACGGTGCGTGCCGTGTACGTGGACTTTAACGACACGGTCAAAGTGGGCCAGGTGCTGGCGCGGCTTGACACGGACAAACTGGAAGCATCGCTGGAGCGCAGCCGGGCCACATTGCTGGCGCGCCGCGCCCAAGTCGAGGATGCAGAGGCGACGGTCACCGAAACCGAGGCGCAGTACAAACGCACCAAGAACCTGGCGGCGCAAAACAACGCCTCGGTCCAGGCGCTTCAGGCGGCTACGGCAGGGCGCGACCGGGCCATTGCCGCGGTCGATCTGGCGCGCGCAAACGTCAAGGTCGCCGAGGCCGATCTGAAAACCGATGAAACCAATCTCGCCAAGGCCAGCATCAAATCGCCGATCAATGGCGTGATTCTTCAGCGCAATGTGGATGTGGGTCAGACCGTCGCGTCTTCGCTTCAGGCGCCGGTCCTTTTCACCATTGCCGAGGATCTGTCGCAAATGGAATTGCAGGTCGATATCGACGAAGCTGAAGTCGGCAAGGTCCACGTCGGGCAACAGGCCGTCTTCACCGTGGACGCCTATCAGGACCGCCAGTTTCCGGCCCGGATTTCGGAGGTGCGCTTCGCCCCCGAGACCATTGACGGGGTCGTGACCTACAAGGCGATTCTCAGTATCGATAATTCGGACCTGCTGCTCAGGCCCGGCATGACCGCAACAGCCGAGATCACCGTGAACAAGATTCCCGATGCCCTCCTTGTTCCCAATGCCGCGCTTCGTTTTTCGCCGCCGGTCCAACAGAAGCGACAGAGCGGCGGCGGTCTTCTCGGCCTTCTGATGCCGCGACGGCCGAGCCGCGAGGCGGAAACGTCCAATGTCCAGACCGCGAACACGACGCGCACCGTCTGGGTGCTGCGCGACAAAGAACCAACGCGGTCCAGGTGCAAACCGGCGCGACCAGGCGAATGGT
>CAVVCF010000014.1:0-16336 GCA_963746725.1 uncultured Alphaproteobacteria bacterium
TCAGTCCGCTGCTCTACCAACTGAGCTACCTGGGCTCCGTGACCGGTTTCCGGGGCGGGCCCCGGCGAAGCAACCGCCTTATAAGAAATAACGTGTGGCCTGTCCAGCCCCGTCCGACGGGACCGCAGCGGGGTGCACACGGGGGCATTGCGCGCGCTGCAA
This sequence comes from uncultured Alphaproteobacteria bacterium, assembly GCA_963746725.1. Classification (GTDB taxonomy): domain Bacteria; phylum Pseudomonadota; class Alphaproteobacteria; order Sphingomonadales; family Govanellaceae; genus J090. The sequence continues at coordinate 163 of CAVVCF010000014.1, forward strand.
GGGGCGCTTATTCTCTGGCGTTGAAAAGGGAAAGGCGTCCATGCCCCAGGAGTTTAAAAGCCTGTCGTTCGCCGTCAGCTTCATCGCCGTGGTGCTGGCCGGATTCGTGCTGGCACAGGGCCGGGAGCTGTTCGTGCCATTCGCCATCGGGGTGATGGTGTGGTACGTGATCAACGCACTTACCCGCCAGTTCCAGCGGATCGGGATGGGCGGCTGGCGGATGCCGCGCTGGCTCGGTCTCGCGCTGTCGCTGATCGCCATGGCACTTGCCGTCAATTTCGTGGTCGAGCTGATCACCGCCAACGTCAACCAGGTGGCCAAAGCGGCGCCGGCCTATGCCCAGAACCTCAGTCATATCGCGGATCGGGTCCTCGCCTGGTTCGATCTGCCCCGGGCGCCCACGTTCTCCGAACTGATCAAGGACATCAATGTGGGCCCGTGGATCGGGACGCTCGCGGCCGCGCTTTCGGGCTTTGCCGGCAAGCTCGGGCTGGTGCTGGTCTACGTGCTGTTTCTTTTGATGTCCCAGGGTTTCTTCGGCCAGAAGCTCGATGCTCTGTTCCCCGACCCCGCCCGCCGCCAGCGCATTCGGAAAATGACCGAGCAGATGCAGGGTGAAATTCAAAGCTACCTCTGGATCAAAACGCTGGTCAGCGTGCTCACCGGGCTGGTGAGTTACGTCGTGCTGGCGGCTGTGGGGGTGGACTTCGCCAGTTTCTGGGCCTTCATCATCTTTCTGTTGAATTACATTCCGACCATCGGGTCGATTCTGGGCGTCGTGGCTCCGGCCCTCCTCACGCTGGTGCAGTTCGACACGCCCGGGCCGTTCCTGATCGTGGCGGTGGGGCTCGGCGCGATCCAGTTCAGTATCGGCAATATCCTGGAGCCGCGCCTCCAGGGCGCGTCGCTGGGCCTCGACCCGCTGGTTCTCATCATCGCGCTGATTGCCTGGGGCATGCTGTGGGGCGTGGCCGGAATGTTTTTGGCGGTGCCGATGACGGTGATGGTGATGATTGTGCTGGCCCAGTTCGAGGGCGGGCGGCCGATCGCCATCCTGATGTCCAAGGACGGGCAGCTCAAATAGCGTGGCGGTTTTTTTCCATTACCGTCTTTCGCTGGCGGCTGTCCGGCATTACCTTTAAGGACGCAACCCCAGGGAGATCGTTCGAGCGCGCCCATGACCAATTCAGAACCCTGTTATTACTCAACAAAGGAGACCCCATGTCAAACGAAGGACTGCATGCCCCCCGCGAACGCCTGTCGAAGGAAACCATTGCGCTCCATCAGGCCATCACCTCGCTGATCGAGGAGCTGGAGGCGGTGGACTGGTACCGCCAGCGTGCCGACGATTGCGAGGACAAGGCGCTTAAAGCCATCCTTCTCCACAACATGCGCGAAGAAATGGAGCACGCGTCGATGGCGCTCGAATGGATCCGCCGCAACAACAAGGACTTTGAAGGCCATCTCAAAAAGTTTCTGTTCAGCGCCGACGATATCGCCCATTCGTGACCGGGCTCACCCCCGCCAGAATGCAGGTTCGAACAGCACCAGCACGGTAAACAGCTCCAGCCGGCCCAGCAGCATGGTGATGGAGAGCACCCACTTGGCGGCGTCCGGCAGCGTGCCGAAGTAGCCGGCTGGCCCGACAATGGGCCCTAGGCCGGGGCCCACGTTGCCAATGGCGGTCGCGGTGGCGGACAAACTGGTCACGAGATCAAGCCCGAGCGCGGTCAGGATCACAGTCGCAATCGCCACCGTCCCGAGGTAGCCCGCAATAAAGGCCAGCACCGAATAGGGCACGTCAGCCGGCACCGCGCGGCCTTCGTAGATCAGCACCTGCGCGCGGCTCGGCGACAGCAGCCGTCTCAGGTACGATCGGGTAATAAGCCACAGGATCTCGAACCGGAAGATCTTGATCCCGCCGGCGGTAGAGCCGGTACAGCCGCCAACGAATGTGATCATCAGGAAAATGCCGGAAACCAGCGGCCCCCAAAGCGTATAATCCTGCGATACGAATCCCGTCGTGGTGACGATCGAGGTTACGTTGAAGGCTGAATGAGTTAGCGAACTCAGGAACGGGACATTGTCCTTCAACGAATGCCATATGGCGATGACAAGGCTGACAGACGCCAACAGGCCCACCAGGGTACGGACCTGGGAATCCTTCCATATGGCGTCACGCTGGCCGCGCGCCATCTTGATGAAAACCACGAGGGGCATGGCGCCGGCGATCATGAAAAGTGTGCCGCACCATAAGGTATCGCTGCGGTGGAAATAGCCGAAAGCCGCATCGTGGGTCGAATAACCACCGGTCGCAATGGTGGGCATGGAATGGCAGATCGCGTCGAACCAGGTCATGCCGGTAATCCGGAAGCCAAGGGCGCAAAGTGCAATCAACAGGGCGTAGACGGCGGCGATATAGGACACCAGCTGTGCCGGCCGTGGAACCACGTTTTCCGACCGGTCTGAGCTTTCAGTCTGGAAAAGCTGCATGCCACCGACGCGCAGGAATGGCAGCATGATAATCGCCATAACGACGATGCCGACACCGCCAATGCCCTGGAGGAGCGAGCGCCACAACAAAATCCCGGGCGGCATGGAATCGAGCCCGGAAAGCACCGTCGACCCGGTGGTGGTCAAACCGGATACCGCCTCGAAAAAGGCATCGGCATAACTCAGCTTGGTGCTGAGGAAGCTGAAAGGCAGGGCCGAGAAGGCCGACATGGCGAACCAACTTCCGGTGGTCAGCAGGAAGGCCTGACGCAGCGAGAACCGGCTTAAATCAGAGCCGCGGGTCGCCAGCGACAACCCAACGCCAATTGTGGTGGTGAAAATCGCAGAGGCGGCAAACACCTCCCAGTCAGGATTCGTTGCCGCGGCGTCGACCAATGCGGGCAGCAGCATCAGGACGCCAAGTGCGGTCAGCATGAGGCCGATCACGAACAGAATAGCACGACTATCGATCAAGGAGTCCCCCTCCCAGCCATGGCGCTCACACTCACACTGCGCCGCGCCGGATCCTAGGGCAAATAGGCGACGAGGAAAAGCCTCAGCTGCAACGAAAACACCGGGGGGCCGCGCCGCACCGTCGGAATTTTTTACAGTTTACCGCGGGTCGGCGCGAGTGCGCTTTGCTAACAGCCTGATAAATAGCGGAAAAGACTAAACGGTACGATTCTTGCGAGAAATAATACCGGCTTTTGCACAGATCCGAACAAATTAGAGAAGGAGTGCCGGCACATGAAGACTAAAATCTTTTGTTTAACCACCGCTCTGAGCGTTATATCGACCGCGGCCCTTGCGGGTGGCGTCGTACCGATTCCGGTTCCCGAGCCGGGCATGATCGGTATCGTGGCGGGCGGCGTTGTTGCTGCTATTGCGTTCGCTCGCATACGTGCGAGGCGCTAACCGGGCCTACCCCTTTTGAGTCGTTATCGATGGTGAAATTAGGAGAAGCAGAATGGTAAGAGTATTGCTTGGCAGCATTGCCGGAATCCTGGCCGCCACAGTTGCCCAGGCAGGGGTGGCGCCGACCCCGGTGTCGGAGCCCGGCACGGCCGGTATTGTCGCCGGTGCCGTGGTTGCTGCAATCGCAGTCGCGCGCCTTCGCGGCCGGAAATAAGGTCAAGGGCAACCTGGATCTCAAGCCGGTGCGGGCCGACCGCGCCGGCTTTTCTATGGCTGGCGCAATCCCGCCGCTGTCTGGTAGGGTTAGTGGGTAGCGGCATCGAGGCCAAGGCATGGATTTCCTGACTCCCAATAATATCGGAAAGCTGTTTTTCGGCACCATCATCGTGGTGGCTCTGGCCGAACTCGTGCTGCCGCTCCGGCCGCTTGAACACCGGTTGGGACCGCGCTGGCTCGCCAATATCGGTCTTGGCGTCCTCAATATCCTGCTGACGCGCTGGCTGCTGCCGGTAACGAGCGCGATGCTGGCAGGCAACTATGGCATCGGGCTTTTGAACAACGTGGCTCTGTCGTCTCTCGCCGGCCTGATTATCGGCGTGGCGGCGCTCGATATCGTCAATTACTGGATGCATCGCTTCATGCATGTGGTCCCGGTGCTGTGGCGCATTCATCGGGTCCATCATGCGGATCTGGATGTGGATTTCACCACCGGTGTGCGCCATCACCCCTTCGAGGTGCTGATTTCAATCGGCGTCAACACCGCGGTCATCGTTTTGCTGGGGCTGCCACCGCTGGCCGTCGCGGCCTATCAGGCGGGGCGCGCGGTGATCGACATTGCGAGCCACGCAAACCTCCGGGTGCCGGCGGGGCTCGACAGGCTGGTGCGGCTCATTGTGGTGACGCCCGACATGCACCGCATTCACCATTCCGCCGACCGCCCGGAAACCGACAGCAACTACACAACCCTGTTCAGCGTCTGGGACCGGCTGTTCGGAAGCTACCGGCAAGCCCCCGCCCTTGGGCACAAGGGCATGATCCTCGGCCTCGAAGACTGGCGGGACGAGGCTGCGCTGACCATCAGCGGCCTCGTCTTTCTGCCGTTCCGTCCGTCCCCCGGTCTTGCACCGGAGCGCCGTGAAACGCCTTAGGCCTGGGGCGGTGCGCCCGCGTTCTTCTCCAGCAGGTCGGCCGTGCGCCGGGTGTTGTCGGCGATGTCCATCAGGAGGAACAAGGTTCCCATCAGGATGACGGCAACAATGCTGCCGCCCACAAGCCCGCCGATAAAGCCCCAGAAGCCGCCGGCGGTTCCGCCCGAAATGGCGGCGCCGAGAACAATGATGACCATGATGACAAGCGAAATGACTTCCAGAGACTTGATGATAGCTTTTTTCATATCTGACCCCCTTGTCGGTTGATAACGTATGGCGAGTTGTCACCCCTGACAGGACTCGCCTCCAGATTATAACCCATTTATCTACCGGATAAACCATGACCTGATTGTGCTCGAACGCTGCCGCAAAAAAAGACCGGCCCCTTGAGGGGGCCGGTCCCGGTTTTAACGATTTTGATGAATCGGAATTATTGTGCCGGGCGCGGGCGACACTGGTTGTGCCGGACCCGCTGATGGCCGAGATTGGGATCAGCGTTCACGTTGTTGTCCGCGATATACTGCTGGGCTTCGTTCAACTCAGCGATCTTGATGTCATAGGTGCTGCCATAGATATGGATCGGCGCGAACGGCATGGTCTGCGCGTTGCGGTCCGCCTAACTGCGATCCCCCCGTACCGGCGCTTTGTACTGCGATGTGGTCGCGTTGAACTTGGGCAGCACGGAGAGCAGGCTGGCCTTTTCAAGCAGGATATCCCAATCGGGCGTCGTTGCGTCCGGGAACGGAATCCGGCGGGTTGCCAGCACCCAGTCCCCGGGGTTCACCACCGGTATATCGTTCCGGCGTGTAACCTGCATGTTGTGGCCGTCCGTCAATGCGATGGTTTGATCTTCCGTTAGCAACCCTTGCTGGTTCGATTCGGTATGGATCTGGGTGGTTACCTCGGGGTGGGAGGAGAGCCCGTACATGATCAGGTCGACGATCGTGGTGTTGAGGATTGCGGCCTTATAGGTGTCATAGTCCTGGTCGCAGAAGACGGCGTCGGCGTCGTCCGGAACCGTCCCGGTTGTCAGCACCATGCTGCAGGCTTCGCAGACCATGCCGACCTTGGCTTTCTGCTCGTTGGTAAGGGTGTCGCCCGCCCTGTACTGGAAACGGCCATTGCCATCCGGTTCGAAGTATAGGATCGCCCCGCCGTTATAGGTGTAGCGGTACCCGCCCTCGACATCATCATCGGGCGTGCAGATCAGACGGCGCAGGTCGATAATGATGGGGTGACCGATCTGGGCCTGCCGGGTGAAGATTGCCCGGGTCGGACCGTAGCAGACATTGGTCTTGTAGAAGCCGCTTCTCTGGTGGGTCCAGAAGCGCGCATCCTTCATCAATTTCAGGGCCGATCCCACAATATGGATGCAGTTTTCGTCCCCCGGAGCGTCGACGTCAATGCCGTCGTCATCACTGTTGTCGTCGGTGGTCTCCGTATCGGTTTCCGTAACGTTGACCGTTTCCGTTTTCGACTCGTTGCCGATATTGACCGGTGCGTCAGCGTCGATCCCATCATCGTCCGTGGTGACGGTGTTGGTTTCCGTGTCTGTCTCGGTTTCGGTTTCGGTATAGGTGCTGTTGTCATTGAAGGTGGAATTGTCGTTGCCGACGTTGTCCTGGTCAGTGCCGTCGGAATCCGAGACACCGCCGACCTGGCTGCCTTCGTTTGCGGCGTCGTTGCCGGCGGACAGGTTGTCGCTGCCCTGGTTGGCCGCCTGCGCGCTTTCCGTCGCGTTGGCATTGCTTTCCGGTTGCGCGAGCGCAACTCCCGCGAAGCCCAGCGCAATTGCAAAGGCCGATGCGGTTGTCAGTAAAGAGATCTTGTTCACGTGAACCTCCTGTCTAAGGTGCGGCTCAGAATAGTGTTGCGAGCCCTTCGGGGTTTCAAATCAGGCGCGATGCGCATGCATTGCGCCGGAATCCCTATCCGCAAGTCCCGTGCCACCTGGAAAAAGCGGCGGCTAATGGCATGATTGCGGGGGATAATTTTTTGGGACGATGTGTTCGGGGATGGTGACGGCGGGCAACGGGCGCCGCTTTCCTGCGCCAGAGCGTTAACTTGCGGTTACAAAGGTCGGCCGGCGAGATGTGGCGCGCATGAAAAGGTTACAGCGCGGTATACCGGACGCGTCCGCTTTTGACCCTAAAGCCTTGGCAATCGGCGGAATAGCGTAGTCAGGGTTTAAAGAACACGACCGTCGGACTGTAACTCGTCGGTTACAGCAGCCGGCGAACCCGCCACAAAAAAAGACCGGCCCCTCGGAAGGGGCCGGCCGGTGATGATGAACTCTGAATTATTGTTCGGGATTATTGATCGGCGCGTGGCCGGCAACCGTCCACCCGGAACCGCCGATGGCCATAATCATCGCTACCCTGAACATTATTGTCCGTCATGTACTGCAGGGATTCTTGGAGGTCGACAATCTTGTTATTGTAAGAGCTGCAGTAGATATGGATCGGCGCAAACGGCATGGTGTTTGGATTGCGGTCGGCTTCAACCCGATTTGGCGGGAGCACCTTTCGGTAAAAGGACGACGTAGATCCAAACTTTTGCAACCCTGTGAAGAGCCGTTTCTTTTCGATCAACAGATCCCATCCTGGCGTGGTTGCATCCGGAAATGGAATGCGATCATTCGCCAAAACCCAGCCTCCAACCTCGTCTCCCGGCAGCTCGGCCCGGCCCGTCGCCATGAGGTTGTTGGCGTTAAACAATGCGGTTCCCTGCTCGGTGCTAATTGGGTGGGCGTCGCCATCCACTATCCGGCGGAGCTGGGAGGGCCCCTCTGGATGGGTCGACAGACCGAACATGATCAGGTCAATAATCGGCGTATTGAGCACAGCAGTTTTAAATACATCGTAGTCGAGACTACAGAAAACATCGTCTCCGTCGGTGGGAACGGGCCCGCCCTCAAGAACAATGCAGCAGGCTTCGCAAATGAGGCCGAGGCTGGACTTCTGAATGTCGCTCAACTGGTCTTCGGGGATATGTTCGAAGACATCTTGGTCGTTCGGCTGGTAGTAATAGATGTCGCCACCATTGTAGCTGAAACGGTATCCTCCATCTGCCGTTTCATCCGCCGTGCAGATCAATTGACGCAGGTCAATGATAATCGGCTGGTGGCGCAAGGCCTGGCGGGTAAAGATTGCCCGGGTCGGCCCGTAACACATATTGGTTTCATAGAGGGTGCTCTTCTGCAGGGTCGTGACCCGGCCGTCCTTCATCAGCTTGAGCGCCGATCCCATAATATGGATGGTACCAGGGCTGTTTTCATCGACCGCATATCCATCATCGCCGATAGTAAGTCCCTGTGCACGGCAGGCGTCCTCGCAGACATAGGTCATATAGGCCATGGAGTAATTTGACACTGCTTCCAGATAACGGCCCAGGAATGACTCGCCCCCCGGGAAAGGAAGCTCGATTTCAATCCCGGGCAAACCAAATTCATCGACGGTCCGGATGCGATTGCAGGTGAACAGTTTGCAATAGCGCAGGAAGGTTAGCGCATCGAAGCCTGGGATATCGTCACAATGCCAATTCGCGATATCGCCCTTAATATCTAAGACAATGTTAGTGTAATTTTCAGTCTGCGTTTCGATGGTGTTGCAGAAGGCTTTCATTTTTCTCCAAAGGTTGAAAACCTTCGCGTCGACATAAATTCCTACTTTCTTTTTGTTGCGTTTGCTTATCGGCTTCGATTCATCCTTGGCAACAAAAGTAGTGCCCGTTTCGGCCGCTTCAATGGTTTCAAGAATCTCCCGGAAGGAAGGCAGCGCGGCGCGCCGTTCTGCGTACTCTTGGAGAGCTACGGTGACAAGCTCCTGGTCGTCATAACTGTCCAGAATAGGTTTGATATAACCGTAGAGGTCGAGCACAAACGGTGCGCGCCACTGACACCCTCTGTCGCCGATCACCGGATCGAAGCGGTGCAGAGAACCGCACATCAGCTCATAGATCGCATCGCGGCTACACAATTTTTTGACAAGCTTGAACATGATCACTTCGGTGATCTCGGCGAGACGAGCATTCAGTGCGCCAAAGGCATTGTTCACAATGTCAGGCAGGGCGTCCGCGCGCGCGTTTTTATCGTGGTTTGCGAGTTCTGCTTTGATTGTCTGGAATGTCGTGCTGAGTAACCCTGCCAGGACCTGCAACTCATCGGCATTAACCTTGTCTGCCTCCTCCCGAATTTCGGGGAAGGTCCTTTTCATCGAGCCAAGGTTGATTTTCTTTCGGCTAAATATAGAGATGAAACCGGGACGCGGGTATACCTCATCGTTTTCATTTTGGGGCTGGTTGAAGGGATCCTCGTGGTCTTCAGGATGTGCCAAAATGAATTCGCTCAGGAAATTGAGAAAGTCACTAACCGAAAGCGGGTTAACCTCTTCGAGGTCAACATCCGGGAAGTACTGCTCGATTATGATTTCCAGATTTGGTTGCGGCTCAAGGTTCGGGTCCTCGAATTGATATTCGTCCATCGGTCTAGTCTCCTTTATCTCGCATAAATTGAATAATGGCGCGTCATACGCTCTTACGCGCCGCGCTGGTTCTATGACGTGGGAGCGGGGAGGATGTGACGGATTGCGAGCAAGTGGAGGCGCGCCGCGGCAATAGCCGGGCGGGCGGTTCAGGGTGCTATGACCGGGAAATAGGGGAAAATGGTGCCGCTTGCGTGACTTCGAACACGCGACCCCATCATTACGAATGATGTGCTCTACCAACTGAGCTAAAGCGGCTGTGGGGTAAAATCGGCGGCACCATACGCTGAAAGCATGGCCTTGCCAAGATTTTTCGGGGTGAGGCGGCGCGCCTCGAAAGGGTCAGCTCGCGCCGCGCCCGATTGCTTGCCCAAGCCCGCCGAGCAGGCTGCTCCCGGTGGTCGCCCGCTTTCGTTTCGGGGCGTCGCCGGGGCGCGCCCAGTCCAGCATGGCGAACCCGCTGCATTCGGGGCAGGTGAGCGTCCAGGTCTCCCGCGCCGCGCCGCAGGCCCGGCAGTGCCAGCGGTCGTCCTCGGGCGCCGCTTCGGCCTCCAGGAGCCAGTCCTGGGCCGCGTCCTCGTTGCCGTACTGGGCGCGCTCGAGCCGCGCCAGCATGCTGTAGGCCCGCCGGCTCGGCCCCGCTTTGAGCACGGCTTCAAGCTCGAGCCGGGCCTGGCTCCAGTTGGCGGATTCCATGGCGAGCGCAGCCCGCGCCAGCCGGCTTTCGGTATGATCCGGCGCGCGGCGCACCAGGTCCTTGAGCCGGCGTAATCGTTCCTCGGGCGACGCGTTTTCGTGGCCGGCAAGGGCGGCCTCAACCAGCATCGGGGCCGGGGCCGCTTCCCAGGCCCGGGTCAGGATGCCCTCGGCGTCGGGCGCGCGGCCGTCCGCTTTCAGAAGGCGCGCCGCCAGTACGGCGGCAGCGCTGAGCGTGGCGTCTTTCTTAATCGCGCGGCGGGCAAGCGCGATGGCGTCTTCCGTCTTGCCCGCGAGGTCCGCGTCCCGCGCCCGGGCATAAAGCAGCCCGGCCTCGGTGCGCGCCTTGGTCGCGTCGTCCATGGTGCGCTCTTTGGCAAGACGGCGGAACAGCGCTTCGGCCTCCTCCCACGCACTGTCCTTGATGGCGAGGTCGAAGCGCAGGCGCTCCACCCACGGGCTGGCGCTCGCGCTTTCTGGTACCCGGGTTAGAAGCTGGCGCGCCCGGCGCACATCCCCGCCCTTGACCGCCTTTCCAATCAGCCCGCGCAGACCCAGCACCGCGCTGTCTTCGCGCGCCGCGAGGCGCTTGAACGCCGCCTCGGCGGCGGCGGTATCGTCATTGGCTTCGGCGGCTTGCGCAGTCAGCAGAAGCGCCACCGGTTCGCCGCCGAGAAGCTTGTCGGCCTGGCCCGCCTGCTTGAGTGCCGTTTTCCGGTTTCCTGCGGCCAGCGCGTTGAACCCGGCGGTCAGCGCCGCCATGCCCTTGCGCCGCCGCCGGTCATGGCGTTGCGCAGCCGAGAACGGCGTATCGCGGCGGACCCAGAGGTAGAGGCGGTAAAGTCCGGCAATCACACCGAGCGCCAGAAGCACCAGCACGCCAAGGGCCGCGGCGGAGGTATCGATCCGCCAGCCCCGCCAGTCGATGGTGACATGGCCGGGCGCGTCGGCAAGCCACGCCGCCGCCACGCCGACCGCGATGGCCATCACCAGAAGGAAAAACAGCCGGCGCACGGGCCTAGGACCCCTGATCCGGAGCGGGCGCGGGTTTTGCGGCCATGGATCGGAGCCCGTCTTCCACATTGTCCAGCGCGGCGTCGAGCGCGAGCCGGTGGCCCGCTTCAGCGAGCCAGGGCGCGGCAGCCCGGGCAGCCGATCCGGTCAGGTCCTGAAGGGCATCGACTGCGCCCTTGAGGTCGCCGTCACCGAGCCGGCTTTCGGCGCGGGAGACGATGGCGGCGGCGCTGTCGCCTGAAATTTCGCCGGTTTTGCGCACGGTCACCAGCCCGGTGATCCTGGCCCAGATCCTCTGCCACCATTTTGCGTTGTCGGGCAGGCGCGCGGCATCCAGAATTTTGTCGACCGCAACCGGGAACTGCTCCTTGAGCGCCGTGAGCGAGGGTGTCGCGGTTGTCGAAAGCGCTGTCAGCCTGTCAAGCGCCGGGCCAAGCGCGGCCCGCGCCTTGCCCTGGGCGAGGCTGCCGAGCGCCTGGGTTTCGGCGGCGATGGAGCGGCCCGCTTCGGCGGCGCGGCGCAGCGACGCGTAGGTCAGCACCAGGAGCGCCTGCTTGGCGTCGGCCGAGGCTGACTGTTCAAGCCGGTCGAGCCGGTTATTGAGCGCTTTGATCCGCTCATCCAGGGTCTGGGCGTGCGCGGCGAGCGTTGCGGTTTCGGCCGCCGCCCCCTCCTGCCGGGTGACCTTTTCGCTAAGCGGCACAAAGGCCGATTCAATCTGGCCCACCCGCAGCATCAGCATATCGAGCCGGGCGGCAAGCGGCCCCTTGTCCTCGTCCGCCTTGGGCGGGGGTTTTTCTTGCGCTTGCTCGACCGGCGCTGCGACGGATGGTGCGGCATTCACGGTCTGGGCCAGCGCTTCCACCCGGTTAACGCTGGTAGCGAGCCGGGTATTGGCGGCCCGCAAGTCGCTGATATCGTCCCCGTGGCGCGCCACGTCACCCTTCACGGTGGCAAGCGCACCCTCCAGCGCATTGAGCCGCGCCTGCATTTGGGCCAGCTCAGCATCCGGTTTCTGCGCGGGCAGCCAGGCTGCAACAAAAGGCAGGTGGTCTTTGAGCGCAGGCAGGTAATAAATCCCGGCCACGGCCCCGGCGACGAACAGGATGACAAGCGCCGCTAAAATCCACGGCCAGCGGCGTCGGCGTCTGCGCGGGCGCTTGTCCGTCTTGTCGGCGGCTTTCTTCGGGGTCGGTGCCGGTTTGGTTTCGGCGTCCGGTTTTTCGGGCTCGGTCATGCCTTTGGGCTCTTAATCCGTTGTGGTCCTTGGCGATTCCAGCCCAGAGGCCGCCAGAAGGGCGCCCTCGACGGGCATCTCGGCTACGACTATACGACGCCACGGCAGGGATTGTAAGGCGTCGCGCACCGCCGGGCTAAGACACGCGGCGGTAACGGTGCGAAGGGCCTCGGCGAGCCCGGCGGCGGCGATAAGATCGGCAAAAATCTGCGCCGTGCGCGGCGAATAAAAGAGCGCGCAATCGAGCGCGTGCGCGCGAAGCGCCTCGACCGCGCCGGCCGGCAATGCCCCGATCGCTTCGGCGCGGTAGGCCGCGATCCGGTCCACCGTGAACCCTTGCGCCTCGAGCGCGCCTTTCAGGTCGCCGGCCACCACCGTGCCCGCCACATGGAGAAGCGGACCCGCCCCGGGATCGAGGGTTCGGGCGGCAAGGTCGGAGAGCGCCGCTACGTCGCCGCCGGCTGTGCGCACGTCGGAGAAGCCAAGGTCCCGCGCCGTCCGGGCGGTGGCGTCGCCGACCGAGAGAATCGGGGTGTCCCGTTTGGGGCTCAGCCGGGCGAGTGCGCGGGCCCCGTTGGCGCTGGTCAGCAATATGGCTTGGAAACCTGTGAAGCTGGATGCGTCAGCGTCTTCAAAGATAATATCCAGAAGCGGCGCGGCAATGACACTGTGGCCCGCTGCTTCAAGGCGCGCGGAAAGGCGGCTCGCGTCCGCTTCGGGCCGGGTGACCAGCACGCGCATGGGTCTAAATCCCAAGCGCGTCGAAAAACGCCCGACCGGCTTGTGCGCGAATATCGGCGCCCGCATCCCGGCCCATGGCCGCTGCGTCGCCGGGCGCGCCGTCGCGCACCGCCTCGAAACACTCAGCCCCGTCGAGCGAAAGCAGGCGGGCCTTGAGGGAGAGCCGCCCGCCTTCAAGCGTGGCATAAGCCGCGATCGGGGTGCGGCACGACCCTTCGAGCGCTGCCAGCAGCGCGCGCTCGGCGGTGACGCAAATCTCGGTTTCCCGATGATTGAGCGGGGCGAGGAGCGCCGCCATCTCGGCGTCGCCCGACCGGGTTTCCACGGTAATGGCGCCCTGGGCCACCGCCGGCAACATGACGGTGGGGTCCATGACGGTGGTTGCCTCGTTTTCCATGCCAAGGCGGCGGAGTCCGGCATAGGCGAGAATCGTGGCGTCGACCACACCGTCCGCCAGTTTTTTGAGCCTTGTTTGCACATTGCCCCGAAAGCTGACCACCTTGAGGTCGGGCCGCGCGGCCAGAACCTGCGCCTGGCGCCGCAACGACGCGGTGCCGACCACCGCGCCTTCGGCCAGCGCGTCGAGCGAGGCGGCGTTCGGACTGATGAACACGTCGCGCGGGTCTTCGCGTGGGAGCACGCAGGCGAGCGTCATGCCCGGCGGCAGCTCTGTCGGCATGTCTTTCAGGGAATGGACCGCCAGATCGAGGCTGCCGTCGGCGAGCCCGGCCTCGATCTCGGCGGTAAAGAGCCCCTTGCCGCCGATCTCCGCAAGCGGCCGGTCGAGGATGCGGTCGCCCTTGGTGGAGACCACCACAATCTCGATCATGTCCAGGTCGAGGACGCCGTGGGCGGCCACCAGCAAATCGCGGACTTCATGGGCCTGCGCCAAGGCCAGCTTGCTGCCCCGGGTGCCGATGCGGATGTTCTTCTGTTGCAAGTCTGTCTCACCCGGTGCTAGAGCCTGAACCTTATGGCGTTGCTCTAGCAGAAAGGACAGGGTGTGGGCAACAGAGGCGATGACACAGTCCTGGTGCTCGGCATTGAAACCAGTTGCGACGAAACGGCGGCAGCGGTGGTTGCCGGCGATAAGCGGATTCTGTCCAATGTTGTTTTGAGCCAACTGGAGGAGCACGAACCTTACGGCGGTGTGGTGCCCGAAATTGCCGCGCGCGCTCATATCGACCACTTGGACGGCCTGATCGCCGAGGCGCTAGAGGAGGCGGAGGTGGGGTTCGAGGATCTCGCCGGCATTGCCGCCACCGCTGGGCCCGGTCTGATCGGCGGGGTGATGGTGGGCTTGCTGACCGGCAAGGCCATTGCGGCGGCCCGGGGCCTGCCGTTCATTGGCGTCAATCATCTGGAAGGTCATGCGCTTTCGGTGCGCCTGATCGAGGACGTCGCCTTTCCTTACCTTTTGCTGCTGGTCTCGGGCGGGCACTGTCAGCTTCTCTCGGTGGAGGGGGTTGGACAATACCGCCGGCTCGGCACCACCATCGACGATGCGGTGGGTGAGGCGTTCGACAAGACCGCAAAGATGCTGGGCCTTGGCTATCCCGGCGGCCCGGCAGTGGAGCGCGCAGCCGGGCAGGGCGATCCCGCGCGGTTCGGCCTGCCCCGGCCGATGGTCGGGCGTCCGGGCTGCGACTTTTCGTTCTCCGGCCTCAAGACCGCGGTGCGCCGCGCGATCGAAGAACTTGGGGGCGAACTCAGCGATCGGGACAGGTCCGATCTCGCCGCCGGTTTTCAGGCCGCGGTGACCGACTGTCTGGTGGACCGGACACGCCACGCCATGGCCGAGGCCGCAAAGACAATGACCGGTGACAAGGTTCTGGTGATTGCGGGCGGCGTAGCGGCGAACCAACATATCCGGGCCGCCATCGACGGGGCGGCCAAAGCGGACGGGTTCCGGCTGGTCGCGCCGCCGCATGCGCTTTGCACCGACAACGGGGCGATGATCGCCTGGGCCGGGATTGAGCGGTTACGTCTGGGTTTGGTCGATTCTCTGGATTTCGCGGCGCGGGCGCGTTGGCCGCTCGACCCGGATGCGCCTCCGGCTGGCGGCGCCGGGGTCAAGGCCTGAACGGGATCGTGGAAGCCGCCCTGTTCCATTGGCGCTTGTCAGTACCTGTCGTCTGCGCGTAGAAATATTTCATTGTTGGAGGAAACGCACAATGAAGGTGATCGGAATCGTCGGCGGCGGGGCCTGGGGCACCGCGCTTGCCGCTGTGGCGGCGCGCCAGGATCGGGACGTGATTCTGTGGGCGCGGGAACCGGAAGTGGCGTCGGCTGTCAACGGGCAGCGGGAAAACACCCTGTTCCTGCCTGGCGTCAGCCTGCCCGAAGGCATTCGGGCGACCACGGATTTTGCTGACCTTTCGGGTGCCGAGGCCGTCCTGATGGTGCCTCCCGCCCAGCATATGCGGGGGGTGTCGGAGGCGGTGGCGCCCCACCTCAGGAACGGCGCGCCCGCGGTGATCTGTTCCAAGGGGATCGAGATGAGCACCGGCGTCCTGATGAGCGACGTTCTGGCCGACACCATGCCGCGCCGCCCGCTTGCGGTGCTCTCGGGCCCGACATTTGCCGGGGAGGTGGCGCGCGGCCTGCCCGCCGCCGTAACGCTTGCCTGCAAATACGAAAGTATCCGCCGTACGCTCAGCGAAGCGCTCGGGCAGCCCACCTTCCGGATCTACGCCTCGGCGGATTTGATCGGCGCGCAGATCGGTGGCGCGGTCAAGAACGTGATCGCTATCGCCAGCGGGATTGTCGAAGGCCGCAAGCTCGGGGAAAATGCGCGCGCGGCGCTGATTACCCGCGGCATGTCGGAAATTCTGCGCTTCGGCCAGGCGCTCGGGGCAGAGCGGGAGACCGTGATGGGGCTCTCCGGCCTTGGCGACATGATCCTGACCTGCTCCAGCGCCCAGTCGCGCAACATGTCACTGGGCATGGCCTTGGGCGAGGGCCGCAGCCTTGACGAAATCATGGGGGAGCGCACATCGGTGTCCGAAGGCGTGCACTCCGCCCGGGTGCTGACCGAGGTCGCGTCCCGGCACAAGCTCGACCTGCCGATTTGTGAGTCTGTGGCCGCGATCCTTCATGACGGGTGCTCCATCGACGAGGTGGTCGAGGATCTGCTTAATCGTCCGTTCCGCGCGGAGCTCGCAGGATAATCCGGGGAGATATTCATGACCGGCCTCTTTCTGGTGATCTGCCACGATAACCCGGGCGTCCTCGACCTCCGCCAGGAAAACCGCCCCCGACACTTGGCGCATGTCAAGACACTGGGGGGTCGGTTGAAGCTCGCCGGCCCTCATCTGAACGAACCGGGTGGAACGCCGCGCGGCAGCTTTCTGATCGTCGAGGACAAGAGCCAGGACGCGGTGGAGGCCTTCATGCAGCAGGAATCCCTATTGGGCGGCGGGTATTTTCAAGGACGTGGAGGTCCGCCC
>CAVVCF010000015.1:0-75661 GCA_963746725.1 uncultured Alphaproteobacteria bacterium
TGGCCGAAATCATGGGCAAGGGCCAAGGCCTCGGCCAGATCCCCGTTCAGCCCGAACACCCGGCACACGCTGCGGGCGATCTGGGCAACCTCGATCGAGTGGGTCAGCCGGGTGCGGTAATAGTCGCCTTCGTGATGCACGAAAACCTGGGTCTTGTGCTTCAGGCGGCGAAAGGCCGAACAGTGGATGATCCGGTCGCGGTCGCGCTGAAAGGGAGACCGGCTGCGGCTTTCGGGCTCGTCGTAATACCGCCCGCGGCTTTCCAGCGGGCGGCTCGCGTAGGGCGCGTACCGCTCCGTCGGGAAGTATCGAAAGGCTTTGGACTTTTTGGTCATCGCGCGCAGAGTAGCCGTCAACCGGGAGCGACGCAATTGAAGTTGCCATCGACAAATTGACAAAAATCCCAAGCGTCTTACATGTTATAGAGTGATTTGCACCAGAGAAGAGGACAACAAGGCTCATGGCCACCCAGAACCCGGTATCGGTCAGCGACAACGCCGCGAAACGCATTGGCGTGATGCTGTCAAGGGAAGACAACCCGGACAAGAAACTGCGTGTCGCAGTCTCGGGCGGCGGCTGTTCGGGATTCCAGTACGGCTTTTCCTTCGACGACAAGGTGCAGGCCGACGATACGGTCATCGAGGACAAGGGCATTACCATGCTGATTGACGGCATGTCGCTCATGTACCTGATCGGGTCGGAGATCGATTTCGTCGAGGATCTGGTCGGCGCGTCATTCCAGATCCACAATCCCAACGCCGCCTCGTCCTGTGGTTGCGGTTCTTCGTTCTCGGTCTGACTCCTCGCCGTATCAACAATGTTGACACATGGATTTTTTCGGTGTAGTTGATACATTGTATCTACACAGGAGTGGATCATGCGTGTCACCGTCAAGAAATGGGGCAACAGCGCCTCCGTCAGAATCCCGAGCGCTATTATGCAGGCGGCGAATTTCAGCCTGGAGCAAACGGTCGAAGTGCGGGAGGAAGAAGGCCGCGTGGTGATTGAGCGCGTGCCTGTGCCCACCTATGACCTTAATAAAATGCTGAACGAGATCACCCCCGACACGCTGCATGAGCCGGTCGACACTGGCGAACCCGTCGGTAAAGAAATCTGGTAATGGCAAAGCGCCTCGTTCCCGACGCGGGCGATGTGGTATGGCTCCAGTTCAACCCGCAGGCCGGGCACGAGCAGGCGGGCCATCGCCCCGCGCTCGTCTTAAGCCCCGCCGCCTATAACGACAAGACCGGACTGATGCTGTGCTGCCCGCTGATATCCCAATCGAAGGGATATCCGTTCGAGGTGGAAATCTCGGGAAAGCGCCCCGGCGTCGCGCTGGCCGACCAGATCAAAAGCCTTGATTGGCGTGCGCGCAAGGCCGAGCCCAAGGGCAAGGCGAGCGCCGCCGAGCTTGCCGAGGCCCGGGCGAAAATAAAAATTCTGCTTGGCGGGTGAAAAGGCCGGAACGAGCGAGACAGACCAAAAATAACAACGGATGACCCCCATGAAAATCGCGAGCTGGAACGTCAATTCGATCAGGCAGCGCCTCGACCACGTCTGCCGCTGGCTGAAGGACTCGGACGCCGACGTGCTCCTCTTGCAGGAGCTTAAATGCACCGACGACAATTTCCCCGCCCTTGAGATCGAGGGCGCGGGCTACAATGTCGCCGTCCGCGGCCAGAAAGCGTTCAACGGCGTGGCGATCCTCTCCAAACACGACATGGAGGACGTCAAGCGCGGCCTGCCAGGCGATAGCAAGGACGAGCAGGCCCGCTATATCGAGGCCACCATCCGGGGCGTGCGCGTCGCCTCCATTTATCTCCCCAATGGCAACCCGGCGCCGGGCGAAAAGTTCGACTACAAGCTCAAGTGGATGGACCGGCTCATCGCCCATGCCAAAGAGCTGTTGGCGAGCGAACAGCCCTTCGTGCTCGCGGGCGACTATAACGTCTGCCCCAAGGACGAGGACGTCTACGACCCGAAAGGCTGGGCCGAAGATGCGCTCTGCCGGCCGGAATCGCGCGCCCATTTCCGAGCGCTTTTGAACCTCGGGCTTTATGACGCCTTTCGCGCGTTTGTGCCGTCCGGTCCCTATTACACCTTCTGGGATTACAAGGCCGGGGCGTGGAACAAGGACCATGGGCTCCGGATCGATCACCTCTTGCTCTCACCCCAGGCGGCGGACCGGCTGGTCGCCTGCGAGATCGACAAGACGCCGCGGGGCTGGGAGAAACCGTCCGACCACACCCCGATCTGGTGCAGCCTTAAAAGCGAGGGGTAGAAGCAATTATGTCATCCCCGTGCAAACGGGGATCTCTACTCGCTTTTGTCTGGATTCCCGCCGGAGCCTGTCCTCGGGCAGGCCTTAAGCCTGACCCGGGGGCGGGAATGACAGAAGAGAAAGCAGGAATGACGGCGTGGTTTCAAAGGCAAGCCCCCCAAAATGTTGACGGGCGCGATTCCCGTACACCGGAACCGCACCCGTCACCCCGCACCGACAAATGAGCGATACTCAGAACATACGCGTACTAACACCTACCTTGCTCAAATGCCGGTTGATATCGAACAGTCTGGCAAGCTTCTGCACCTCCGCCGCGTTACAACCGCCGGCGGCAACCGCAGCCTCCACCCGCTCCTGCAGAAAGCGGGTCCTGAAGCCGATCACCATCTTGAGGTCATCCCGCGTCTTACCCGGGTTCATGGCCAGAAGCTCGGATTCGACCGCGTCATAAACCCGGCCAAATCCCGTTGTGAAATGACGAAAGTCGGCGCCGTCCGCGACCCCGCACTTCTGGTTGGCCATCAGCGTCATCACTGCGTGGTCGTAAAGATCGAAGACGGTCCGCTCGGCCGCCGAGGCCCGCTCAATCCCGATCAGGGTAAGAATTGCACCGACAAGCACACCGACAATCACGCCTTTCCATTCAAGCGGAATATGTTTCCACATCTCTTCGACCTTTAACCTTTTACGCTATACTCCCTTCATGAGTAGCAAAGGCCGTGCCAATGGCCGAAAAGTCTACAATTTAGGTAAAATTTTATGGGTCGAGAAAAGCGGGGGCATCTTTCTGTAAACGCTGCCGACAATCCGGGCCGCCCGGATACCATTTTGGGACAGGGCCCGCGCGCCGGCGTTAAGGTTAACCGGTTGAGGTTATTCGGCTTCTTCGACCGTCAGGCCCACTTCCTGACCGTAGGACAGCTCCAGCACGTGGCCGTCCGGATCATGGAGAAACGCCCAGTAGCCCACCGGGTCGCCCCAGTCTTCGGGCCCCTTGACCTCGATCCCGTCCGCGCGCGCCGCCTCACAGCGCCGGTCGACCTCCGCCCGGCTCTTGCACGCCACGCCAAGATGGGCAATGGGGCCGAGAACCGTATCCGGTTTACCGGCGCCTATGAGGACGATGACGAACGGGCGGGTCTTGTCGCTGATCCAGACCACCTCGTCATCGGTCCTGAAACCACTGCGGCGGTGCACCACCTCCATGTCGGCGTATTTTGCGTAAAACGCGACGCTGGCATCGATGTCGTGCACCTGCAGCGCTACGTGGGTAAGGCCGATATCGCTCATGAACGCTCCTTGACGCCGTCATGGTACCGGGTTCAGGAGACGGGGCAACCCCTCACGTCTTCAGCGTGAACGGGTTGAAGTCGGTGTCTTCGTCAAAGTAGTCCTCGTGCTCGGCGGCCTTGAGCCAGCCGACCACCTTGTAAGTGACCGGGGTCAGCGCCGCTTCCCAGCCCACTTTCAGCAGGAAATTGCCAATCATCACCTCGACCAACAAGTGGTTCGACCACACCCCGTAGAACGCCACCGGATAGAAGATCAGGCTGTCCACGCCTTCGCCGAAAATGGTGGAGCCGATGGTCCGGGTCCACAGCCACCGCCCCTCGGTCATGATCTTCATCCGGGCGAGCACATAGGCGTTGACAAACTCGCCGACAAAAAACGCGGTAAGCGAGGCAGCGACAATCCGCGGCGTCTGGCCGAACACCGCTTCGTAGGCCGCCTGGTTGTGCCAGCCCTCGGCCGGCGGCAGGCCGACAATCACCCAGCTCATGAACGACGCGAAACCGAGCGCCGCAAAGCCCGCCCACACCACCTTGCGGGCCCGGGCGTAGCCGTAAACCTCGGTCAGCACGTCGCCGAACACATAGGAGATGGGAAAGAACAGCACGCCGGCCCCGAAGGTAAAACCCCAAAGTTCCGTCACCTTGGCCGGCCCGATCAGGTCGGCGCACAGCAGCACGGCGACAAAGGCCGCCATCATCAGGTCGTAATAGCGGTAGCGCTGGCGGTGCGGCTTCGTCCAGGCCGGGCGTTTGATCCTGCCCTTAAATATCGGCCCCCTAGATATCGGCGTAGACCTTCTTCTCGCCCTGGCCGCCGGGGTGGGTGACCGCGCCCTTCGCCGCCGGCCCGACAAGCTGGGCGTATTTCCACAACGCGCCTGATCCGAAGTCGTTTTCCCGCGGCTGCCAGGCATTGCGCCGCGCTTCGAGCTCCGCGTCAGAAAGATCCACGCTGATCGCCCCGGCTTCGGCATCGATGGTGATCATGTCGCCGTCATCGATGAGCGCAATGGGCCCGCCGTCCGCAGCTTCCGGTCCCACATGACCGACGCAGAACCCGCGCGTCCCGCCCGAAAACCGCCCGTCGGTAATCAGCGCCACCTTGTCGCCCATGCCCTGGCCGTAAAGCGCAGCGGTGGTCGCCAGCATCTCCCGCATTCCGGGGCCGCCTTTCGGCCCTTCGTAGCGGATCACGATGACATCGCCTTCCTCGTAGCGCTTTTCCTCGACCGCCCGGAACGCGTCCTCCT
The DNA here is from genome assembly GCA_963746725.1 of uncultured Alphaproteobacteria bacterium. Classification (GTDB taxonomy): domain Bacteria; phylum Pseudomonadota; class Alphaproteobacteria; order Sphingomonadales; family Govanellaceae; genus J090. The sequence goes on from CAVVCF010000015.1 coordinate 4,824, forward strand.
CGCAATCGAAAACGCGCGCCGGCCCGGTATGTTTGAGCCACGTCATGCCGGCGATCTTCACAATCGCCCCGTCCGGCGCAAGGTTGCCGGTGAGCCCCACCACGCCGCCGGTCTTCGAGATCGGGTTGTCGGCCTTGCGCACCACGTCCTGGTCATCGTTCCATTTCACGTCTTCGAGGTTGTCGGCAATGGTCTTGCCAGTCACCGTCATGCAGTCGCCGTGGATGAAGCCGTTCTCGTACAAGGTCTTGATGACGAGCTGCACGCCGCCCGCCTCAAACAGATCCTTGGCCACATAGCGCCCGCCGGGCTTGAGGTCGGCGATATAGGGCGTGGAGCGGAAAATCTCCGCCACATCCATCATGTGGAAGTCTATCCCGCATTCGTGCGCCAACGCGGGCAGATGAAGCGCGCCGTTGGTGGACCCGCCGGTGGCCGCCACAATCCGCGCGGCATTTTCAAGCGCCTTGCGGGTCACGATATCGCGCGGCCGGATGTTGTGGGCGATCAGGTTCATCACAGCGCGGCCGGATTCGAACGCGTAGCGGTCCCGGCTTTCGTAAGGTGCCGGTGCGCCCGCGGAGCCCGGAAGCGCCAACCCGATGGCTTCCGACACGCAGGCCATGGTGTTCGCGGTGTACTGACCGCCGCAGGCTCCGGCGCCCGGGCAGGCAACGCATTCGAGCTCTTTCAGATAGGCGTCATCGACGCCGCCAACGGCGTGCTGGCCGACCGCTTCGAACACATCGATGATGGTGACGTCACGCCCATGGAACCGGCCGGGCAGGATGGAGCCGCCGTACATGAACACCGACGGCACGTTGAGGCGCACCATGGACATCATCATGCCGGGCAGCGACTTGTCGCAGCCGGCGATCCCCACCAGGGCGTCATAGCTGTGGCCGCGCATGGTGAGCTCCACCGAGTCCGCGATTACCTCACGGCTCACCAGCGACGACTTCATGCCCTCGTGGCCCATGGCGATACCGTCAGTGACCGTGATGGTGGTGAACTCGCGCGGCGTGCCGTGGGCCTCGATCACGCCTTCTTTCGCCACCTCGGCCTGACGTTTGAGCGCGATATTGCACGGCGCGGCCTCGTTCCACGCCGACACCACACCGACCAGCGGCTGGTGAATTTCCTCCTCGGTCAGCCCCATGGCATAAAGATAGGAGCGCGCCGGCGCCTTCTCCGGCCCTTCGGTGACATGGCGGCTGGGCAATTTCGATTTGTCGAAGACGGGCTTGTCCATGGGTGGCGACTCTTTTGTTTGGTTGATTTTCTGACAGACCCGTTTTCTACCGCGCCCGGCCGGGCCGGGGCAAGGAAGAATGACAATCGGGACCCGGCTCACCCTGGCATTGGTTGGTCTTCGGCGATTTTAAACAAACGCCACGGCATAGACCGGGGGCAGGCGCGCCGGCAGAACGCTCCAGCTGTCGCCGTCATCCTCGCTGACCCAGGCCCCGCCGGTGGTGGAGCCCATGGCAAGCCGCGCGCCAGTATCATCCACAACAAGGCCGTGACGGTATACAAGATCGTAGCTCGGCACGTCGGGGAGCCCGTTGTCGATCGCCTCGAAGGTTTGCCCCCCGTCGCGGGTCCGGCTGACCACGAACCTGCCGTCCTTCGGATAACGGTATTCGTCCTTGACCGCAGGCACGAACCAGGCGGTCTCCGGGTCGGCAGGGTGCACGGCAACGGCGAAGCCGAAGGCCGGGCAGGTCTCAGGCGTCAGCTCGGTCCACGATTCCAGATTGTCGGTGGAGCGGAAAATGCCGTTATGGTGCTGAACCCAGTATCGCTCCGGCGCACTTGGCGACTGGACCATCAGGTGCGGGTCCTGATAGCTGCCGTCATCCTGCATATCGGGCGGCATATATTCCGCGCGCATGCCTTTGGTCTTCATCGACCAGTCCCTGCCGCCGTCTTCGCTCACCCATACCCCGCCAGCAGATATGGCGACAGCCACCCGGTCCGCATCGCGCGGATCCACGCAGATCGAATGAATGCCGGCGTCATCATAGCCGCCGCCAAACCATTTCTCTCGTTCCGGCCTCTCCCAAAGCGTTCGGTTCAGGCTCCAGCTCTGCCCCCCGTCATCGGACCGGAAAAGCGCGCAGGGAATGACCCCGGCCCAGAGCGTCCCGGGTTTTGCCGGATCTGCCATAGCCAGCGACCAGATCTGATGGACTGATTTCTCCTCCTCCTTCTCGAACGCAGGCATGGTGATTTCGTCCCATGCTTTGCCGCCGTCGTTCGAACGGTAGAGTTTGGGCCCGAAATGGCCAAGGTTTGCAGCGCCGTAGAGTGTGTCGTCCCGTCTGTCCTTTATCACGAAGGTCATGGGCGAGCCCAGTAGCGCGTCGCCATCAAGCTGCCAGCCCTTCTTCGTTCGCGCAAAAAAGAACAGACCCTTCCGGGTAGCAAAGACCAGTTTGTCACTCATGACACCCCCTCCTCGTTGCTCTGCTCAGCCGCCGGACAAGGCCTGAAGCACATAAATCTCGCTTCCCGCCCCCACCGGTCGGCCAAGATCATCGCCGCGGCGCAGCGGATTTTCATCCACAAAGATCACAACATGTTTTCGAAGATGGTCCTGATCATCCAGGACATAATGGCGCAGCGCAGGGAAATCGGCAAAGGCGGCGTCGAGAACCTCAGCCACCGTCCGGCCGGGATAATCGACGTCCCCGTCCGGCGCCAACCCGTCGAGGTGACTGGTAAAAACCAGTTTCGGCATCCCTCGTGCTCCGTGCTCCCCGCTGCCTGAGAGTACATGAGGTCCGAGCCGCGGGCCAGCCCCGATATGAAGGATGCGCGGGCACCTACCCTGCGGCCTTGAGGCGTTCCTCATACATTGTCATTCCGGGCGACCGGAGGGAGACCCGGAATCCATTTTTCAGGTTCTCGGGCGGCGGCACGATGGACCCCGGATAGGGCTGCGCCCTTCCGGGGTGACGGTTCAAGGGAGGATGCGGGGCCCTACCCGGCAGCTTTGAGGCGGTCGAGCGCGGCGGTGAGCTTGGCCGCCGTCTCCTCCGCTTCCGATTTGCGGGCGCGGTTTTCTTCCACCACGGCGGCGGGCGCTTTTTCCATGAATTTCTCGTTGGCGAGCCGGCCCTCGATGGACTTGATCTCCTTGCCGATCTTGTCGAGGTTCTTCTCAAGCCGCGCGCGTTCCTGAGCGATGTCGATGACGCCTTCAAGAGGAATAAAATATTCAGCGCCATCAACGGTAAATTGTAAGGACCCTTTTGGCACAGATAAAAGATCAACCAACGAAAGGACGACCTCATTATCGATTTTTGCGAGGCCAGATATACCCAGCGGTTTTTGGATTTTGATTTCCTCGCAGCGAGCAAGACGAGCTACGGCTTCGGCATTGTTCTGCAAAGCCTCTAACGTTTCTTTTTTCAAGTTTCGCCCACACAGCGTGATTTTCGCGCCCGGCGGTACGTTCATTTCGGCCCGGACCGAACGGATTTCAGTGACCATCCGAATGAGCCAGTCAAGCTCCGCCGTCGCGGTTTCGTCCCGGAGGCTTTCCAGGTCCGTGGGCCACGGGCTGAGAATAAGGTCGGTCTTGCGCTGAACATCGAACGCGTTCCACAGCTCCTCGGTGACGAACGGCATGAACGGGTGGAGGAGCACGAGAATCCGGTCGAGTACCCAGGCGGCGGCCTTTTGCGTTTCCGCCCTGGCCGCCGCGTCCTCGCCCAGAAGCACCGGCTTGATGATCTCCAGATACCAGTCGCAAAACGTGCCCCAGACGAACTGGTAGACGGCCCCGGCGGCGTCGGAGAAGCGGAAGGCTTCGAGCGCGCGGGTCACATCGGCGGCTGCGCGCGCCACTTCGGAGACGATCCAGCGGTTGGCCGTGAGGGTGGCGGCGGCCGGGTCGAAACCGGTGGCGTCCACGCAGCCATTCATTTCGCAGAACCGCGCCGCATTCCACAGCTTGGTGGCGAAGTTGCGGTAGCCTTCGACGCGCTTTTCGGAAAGCTTGATGTCACGGCCCTGGGTCTCGAGCGCCGCCAGCGTGAAGCGCAGCGCATCCGCCCCGTACTTGTCGGCGAACTCCAGCGGGTCGATGGTGTTGCCCTTGGACTTGGACATCTTCTGGCCGTGCTCGTCCCTGACCAGCGCATGGATATAGACCGTCTTGAATGGCGCCTCTCCCATGAAATGGAGGCCATCCATCATCATCCGCGCGACCCAGAAGAAGATGATGTCGAACGAAGTCACCAGCACGCTGGTCGGATAATAGCGCGAGAGTTCCGACGTCTCGCGCGGCCAGCCGAGCGTGCCGAACGGCCACAGCGCGGACGAGAACCAGGTGTCAAGCACATCGGGGTCGCGCTCCAGCGTCACGTCGTCGCCGAATTTTGCGCGGGCCTCGGCCAAAGCCTCTTCCTCGGTTTCGGCCACGAACACGGTGCCGTCCGGGGCGTACCACGCCGGAATGCGGTGGCCCCACCACAGCTGGCGGGACACGCACCAGGGCTGGATGTTTTCCATCCAGTTGTAATAGGTCTTCTCCCAGGTGGCGGGGACGAATTTGGTGCGCCCGTCGCGGACGGCCGCGATCGCCTCTTTGGCGAGCGTGCCTGCGTCCACATACCACTGGTCGGTGAGCCATGGCTCGATCACCACGCCGGAGCGGTCGCCGTAAGGCACGGTGTGGCGGTGGGGTTCGATCTTGTCCACAAGGCCCAGCGCTTCGAGGTCGGCGACGATTTTTTTGCGCGCCTCATAACGGTCGAGCCCGCGATAGGCCTCAGGCGCGTTGTCGTTGATCCGCGCCTCCATGTCCATGATGTTGATCTGCTCTAATCCATGGCGCTTGCCCACTTCGAAGTCGTTGAAATCGTGCGCCGGGGTGATCTTGACCGCGCCCGAACCCTGCTCCGGGTCGGCGTGTTCGTCGGCGACGATGGGGATAAGCCGGCCGACCAGCGGCAGGACGATATTCTTGCCGATCAGGTCGCTTGTAGCGTTCGTCGTCCGGGTGGACCGCCACGGCGGTGTCGCCAAGCATGGTCTCGGGCCGGGTGGTGGCAATGACGATGAAGCGCTCCGGCTCACCTTCGATGGGATAGCGGAAATGCCAGAAATGGCCGTCGATTTCCTTCTGCTCCACCTCGAGGTCGGAAATGGCGGTATGAAGCTTGGGGTCCCAGTTCACCAGCCGCTTGTCGCGGTAGAGAAGCTTCTGGTTATAGAGCTCCACGAACACCTTGAGGACGGCGGTGGAAAATCCGTCATCCATGGTGAAGCGTTCGCGCTCCCAGTCGCAGGACGCGCCCAAGCGGCGCATCTGCCGGGTGATGGCGCCGCCGATTTCGTGCTTCCACTTCCAGACCCGGGCCTCGAACGCGTCGCGGCCCATGTCGCGGCGGTCGAGGCCCTCGGCGTCAAGCTGGCGCTCGACCACCATCTGGGTTGCGATGCCGGCGTGGTCGGTGCCGGGCTGCCACAGCGCGTCCTTGCCACGCAATCGCTCGAACCGGATCAGCACGTCCTGGAGCGTGTGGTCGAGCGCATGGCCGATATGCAGGCTGCCCGTCACATTGGGCGGCGGCAGCACGATGGTGAAGGGCTCGGCGTCAGGGCGCTGGCCGCAGCGGAACGCGCCCGCCTCTTCCCAGTGGCGATACCACTTGGGCTCAATCTCCGCAGGATTATAGGTCTTGTCCAGCATGGCGTCAGCGCTGCCCCGGATGAATACAGGTTACGAATCCGGGCAGACCATATACGGGCGTCCGGGAAAGGTAAACCGGGTGAATGAGGTTCCTTAAGCCGTCATCCCGGACGAACGCCAGCGCGAACCGGGAGCCAGCAATGTCCCCGAGAAGCTCTCAGAAATGCCGCTCCAGGCGGAGCTGGATGAAGTCGTCGTCGGAATAGACGAAGAGCGGATCGGTGACAGGGACAGTCAACAGAAGCCGGGCGTCGAGGCTCAAGGTCCAGTTGTTGCCGAACCGCCGGCTCGCCTCGATATTGACGAACCTGGCCTGGGTGTGGAGGTCGAAGATGGAGCCCGCCAGTATGGTGGTGCCGGCGACATCGTTGGCGGTCCAGCGAAGCCCCGCAAACAGGTCGTCCTCGAACGGATTGTCGGTCTGCTGCCGGCCCCGCTGGTCCCAGAGATACTCGCTGAGGACCCCGATATCCGACGACCCGATGGCGTTGAAGAAGGTGTATTCGAACCCGCCGGCGGCGGCGAAGTAGTTCCGGCCCGGCTGCCAGCGGTGATAACCCTCGAACTTCAGGAGGAGCGCGTCAACCGTCGCCTGAAACTCCAGGCTGGTCTGGTCGATAATGTTATAGCGCGGGACCAGCACGGGCTGGCCGCCCGAGTTCACGCCCGCAACGAACAGCGGATCGCGCGACGTGCCGTGGAAATGGCTCACCGCCACGTCCACCGGACCGAACACCTGCGACCACCGCGCCGCCCAGTCGAAATGCCAGCGCCCGTCCTTCGATTCGTACTGGGTCTGGCTGGTGTCGATCAGCAAGGGCCCGCGCGGGCGGCCATAGGCCCCGGCGAAATGGCGCTGCCGGTGATAGGTCATGGCATAGAAGGAAAACAGCCCGGCCGGGCTATCGTAGGAGACGACCGCCATCGGCTGGCCGAGCTTGTCTTCGGCGTCGATGTCCTCGAGCATGTCGTCCTGGTTGATGATGTCGACCAGATGGACCGATTCTGTCACCCCCCAGAACACGGTATCGATGCCGAGGCGCACTTCGAAGCGGTCGAACGCGCCCACCCATTTGAGCTCGCGAATGTCGAAGTGGGTGCGGTTAGTATCCTGCGCGTCGATCCGGGCAAAGGGCGCGAAGGAGATGATCTGCCGCCCGCCGTTCCAGGTGTAGTCGACGCGCGGGGTCAGCGCCACCGAGGCGGTCTGGTTCGACGGGCCCGGTTCGCGCGAATCCTGCGTGAACACCCGGCCTTCCGCCTGAATCGAGCCGCTGATGCTCAGCCCGTCGAAAAGGTCGCTTTTTGGGGTCAAGGCGACCGGGGTTTCGGGCGGCACGGTCTTCGTTTCGCTCTCGGGCTCGGCGCTGGCTTCGGTTTCAGGCTGGGCTTCGGTCTCGGGCACGGATTCGGGCAGAACCGCCGGCTCGGTGGCCGGTGTTTGGGTAGCGGGCGCCGGCTTTGACGGTTCAGGTTCAGCGGGCGTGGTGGACGCCACCAGCGCCGACCACTCGGCGCGCGGGGTCTTCACCAGGTCGATCACAAGCCGGTAGGGGCCCTTGCCACTCGGCGCCAGATAGAAAATGCGGTCGACCCTTGCGGCGTCCCTGAGCTTGATCACATAGCGCCGGCCCTCCGGGTCGGATCGCCGCACCGCGGCGACAAGACCCGCCGTTTCCGTGACCTCGGGCCCGCCGGGGGCACCGCCTTCCAGGGCAACAGTAATCTCGAACGCCTCGCCATAGCGGTAGCCGTAGCGCACCGGAGAGCCAAGGTCGAACACCAGCCGGGTGCGGTCCGGGTGGCGGCCGACGCGCACGTCGAGCACCTCGGCAGCCTGAAGCGGCTGCACCACCAGCCAGCCGACAAGCGCCAGCGCCAAAGGGCAGGATATCGCCAGCCGGACAATGATCCACCCGGTTCGCAACAACATTTTCAAGAACCAGCCATCCCTTTATTTACAAGCCATCTGTATTTATTTGCGACTCTGTTTGTTATCTCTATAATTTTAAATTAAGAACTGAATTCAATTCAAATAAAGCAAATAAAAAACCAAGTTAAAATTTTCGGAAAATCACAAGCACTCCGCTATGGTTAATTTGCGATTAACCATAGCGGAACAGGCCCGCTCAGGGCAGGGGAAAAATCGTCTGAGGTGACTAAAAGGGGCTTTACCGAATGCGCTTGAGGCTGGCCCGGGTGAAATCGGCTTTGGTGAGCCCCGTGCCGAAGGCAAACTGGGAAATCAAGAGGCGGGTGCTCTTGCCGGTGTGCAGATTTTGCATATACAGATTATCAGCGCGCCAGAATTTGCCCTTATAGAGACGATAGCCGCTGTAGGTCAGCGTTTTCATCTTGTCGCCGCGGCGGTCGAAGAAATCAATGCGCATGGGCCGGAGCGCCTTGGTATCGAGCCAGACCTCTTCCTTGCTGTAACCCGAATCCTTGTAGCGCGGCCGGCGCTCGATCACATAACAGGTGAGCTTGCCGCAAGCCGCGTCCTTCAGCCAGAGATAGCTGTATTTGGCCACTTCGGGCGCGGTCAGATCCTCGAACGCGAACTCGCTGCCCATGAACGGGCCGGCCCGGTTGGCGCCCGAGATGCGCTTCACGCGCCGCAGCTCCGGCAGATAGAGCCACTGGTCATCGGGATCGACCCCGTGGGCGTAGGATAGGAGCGCGGTCCCGGCGATGTCCCGGGGCTGGTCGAAGATCACCAGCGTGCGGTCGCCTTCGCCTTCATCATTGACCTCGAGCGTCTTGATGCGGAGCGCGCGGGTTGCCTCGTCGCCCTGGGCGTTGCGCAGGACCATGCGCATGGCGGCCACGCTATCGCCGAACCCGCTGTAGCGCGCGTCGGCTTCGTTGGCGATGCGCAGGCCTTTGTCGGCAGCCGTTTCACCAGCCACAGCCAACGCGGGAAACGATACCAGGACGAGACAAACCAAAATCCGTTCAACGATCGGGCGCATGCTTTTCCTCTTTCGGTTTCGCGACCACAGAAACCAGCGCGGGCAAAAGTGTCAGGTCGGTGACGAGCGCAATGGCGATCACCATGGCGGTCATCAGGCCAAGATAGGCATTAATCAGAAAATGTGACAGCATCAGGGTCAGGAACCCGGCAATCAGCACGGCGGCGCTGACCATCAGCGCGGGGCCCACGGTGCGCGCCACCGCCTCCATGTCGGCTGCAATGTCGTGGCTGCCGGTGTCCTGGCGGAGCCGGCTGAACTTGGCGATCATATGGGTGGCAAAATCGACGATCAATCCCAGCGCCGTGGTGCCGACCGCGGCGGCATAAAGCCCGATCTCGCCCTTGACCAGCGCCCAAACGCCGAAGCCCAGGATAATCGGGATCAGATTGACGAGCACGCTGAGCGCGCCGAGCCGGAAACTCCCGAGCGACAGGATCAGCGACGCCGCAATCATCACCACCGCCAGCGCCGCGCCCTTGGCCATGCTCGAGAGCGTGCGTTCGGTCAGATAGGCAAAGATGATCGCGGTGCCGGTCCCTTTCCCCCGCATGGATGGTCCCCGCATCTCGGGCGGCATGTTATGGCCAAGCCAGCCCTCGGCGCGGGATTTGAGCTTTTGCATGTCGCCGGTGGAAATGTCGTCCATCACCGCGGTCACCCGGGTCGCCGACTTGGCGACGTTGATCCGGTCATTGAGGTCGCGCCCGAACGGCAGCGACATTTCGTAAAGAAGCAGGTATTGCGCCGCCAGCGCCCGCGATGCCGGCAGCTTGTACCACGCCGGATCGTCGCCATGCATGTTTTGACTGAGCAGTTTCATCACATCGGGAAAGGCGGTGACGTGGGTCACCTCGGGCTGCGCCTCGAGCCAGCGGGCGAAAGCGTTCACACCCTTCAGATAGGCGGGCTCGTTGATCGCGCCGTCGCCGCCGGCCGGGATCGAAAACTCGAGAAAATAAAGCCCCGGCAAGTGCTTCGAGATAAACGCCGCGTCCTTTCGGAATGGCACATCGGTATCGAAATATTCGGCAAACTTGTCGTTCACATGGAGCCGGCCGATAAGCGCGGCCGCCGCCCCGGTGAGGATGACGAAAACCAGGAGCACAATCGAGGGCCGGCGCGCCGACCAGCCGGCAAGGCCCGCAGCAAGACCGCCGCCGGCGAACCGGCCGTCGGTCCTGGGCGCGGGCAGGCCGGTCATCAGGGCGGGCAGCAAAAGAAAGGTAAAGATCAGCGCGGCCACAGTGCCGAGCGCCGCCATGTTGCCCACATCCCGGTAGGGCGGCGCGTCGGAGAAATTGAGCGACAGGAACCCGAATACCGTGGTGACACTGGTGATGATCACCGGCATCAGGTTGCGCGCGAGCGTGTGGGTGGCGGCTTCCGCCGCGCTCTCGCCGCCAAGGCGCGCAAAGCGATAACCGACCAGCAGATGAATAGAATCGGCGACCGCCACGGTGAGCACGATGACCGGCACCACCGCCGTCGCCGACATGATGGCAATGCCGAGCCACCCCATGGCCCCCATGGCAGTGGCGACACTCGCCACCACAATGGCGAACACCGCGCCGGCATAGCGCGGGGAGCGGAAAAACACGAGAAGCCCGACAAACAGCACGGCGGCCATTAGCGGGAACAGCTCCCGGGTATCGCCGCTCGCCGTCTCGTGGAGCGCGGCGTTGAGCATCACGCTGCCCGATAGCGCAAACTGAAGGTCCGGCGCATCAGTCTTTAGTTTGGCCACCGTATCCCGGGCGAAATCGGCCACCTTTTGCATCGCCGCCGGATCGCCCTTGGGAAGATGAAGCGTGACCACCAGACTGGTCGTGCTGCCATCTTTCGAGATCAGCCGGCCCACAATCAGCGGTTCGTTGAGCGCGACCTTGCGCGCGCGGGCCACCTTGTCGGGGCCGATCGCGCCGTCGGCGGGGAGCAGGTTCTCCACATAGAGATCGTCGGCGTCGGCCCAGCTGTGCTGATAGTTGGCGAGCAAATCGACCCTTGTCGCGTCCGGCATCTGCCACAGCCGGTTGGTGAGGTCGCGGACCGCCGTCAGTCGCGCCGGGGTAAAAAGGTCGCCAGAGCGCGCATGTGCCACGATCATGACAGTGTCGGTCCGCGCATAGGTGTTCTCGAGCGCGGTCAGGGCGGCAAGATCGGGATTGTCCTTGTCAAAAAACACCCGGTAATCGTCGGAATAGCCAAGCCGCGCCATGCCCGCCGCGGCGGCAACGAGGATCAGCACACCGGCGACAAACAGCATCCAGCGGCGCGCCACCAGGGCGCGGGCGAAACGGTCTGCGCGTGTCGCTTCGGGGTCTGCGATCTTCGCCTCCATCCTTGGAGGGGCCACTCTGCCAGAGCAAGGTTAAAAAATGTTCAGGCCGCCGCCTCGCGCGCCTTCAATCGTGATTCGATAGCGTCCCAGATCATGCCCGCCAGATTTCGCGCCGGTGAAGCGTTCGATCTCCTGCAGGCCAGTGGGCGAGGTTACGTTGATCTCGGTCAGCCAGTCCCCGATCACGTCGATCCCGACGAAGATGAGCCCCATTTCTTTCAGGACCGGCCCGATTTCCTCGCAGATTTCGCGTTCCCGTCTGGTGAGTTCCGTATGCTCGGGCCGCCCGCCCACATGCATGTTGGAACGCACCTCGCCCTCCCCCGGCACCCGGTTGATCGCGCCGGCCGCCTCGCCATCCACCAGGATGATGCGCTTGTCGCCCCCGCGCACCTCGGGCAGGTATTTCTGCGCCATCAGCGGCACCCGGTAGAACTCGCTGAACACTTCAAGGAGCGAGCTGAAATTTTCGTCGTCGGGTTTGAGCCGGAACACCCCGGCTCCGCCGTTGCCGTACAAGGGCTTGACGATGATGTCCCGGTGCTTGTCGCGAAACCGCTGAATCGCTTGCTTTTGCGCGGAAATCAGCGTCGGCGGCATGAGGTGGCGAAAGTGGGTGGAAAACAGCTTCTCCGGCGCATTGCGCACGCTGACCGGATCGTTGACCACCAGCGCATGGGGATGGACATGCTCCAGAAGATGGGTGGCGGTGATGTAGTTCATGTCAAAGGGCGGGTCCTGGCGCATCAGCACCACGTCCATCTCGTGCAGGTCAATCAACTGGCGTTCGCCAAGACTATAGTGGTTGCCTTCCTCCCGGCGCACGGTCAGCGGCTCGGCCACGGTGGTGACCCCCCCGTCCTCAAACGCCAGATCATGGACCGAATAATGAAACAGGCTGTGGCCGCGCGCCTCCGCCTCAAGCGCCAGCGCAAAGGTGCTGTCGCCCTTGAAATCAATATCGCCGATGTAGTCCATCTGGATGGCAACGCGCAGGCTTCTCATGACCGTGCTTTCCTTTTCCGTTCGTTCAGTCGAGGGAGGCGGCGAGTTCGCTCAGTGTCTGCATCACCTGGGTCCTGAGCCCGGCCCGACCGTCCACATAATCAAGCCGGGCGAGACAGGTTTCAAGGGCGTTGCGGCCTTCGCGCACCTGGTCCAGGTGAATCAGCAGGACGCCGAGCTCGTACCAGGCGTCAACCTCCATGGGCGCGACGGCGACAATGCGCCGCAATACGTCCGCCGCCTTGGCCATATCGCCAAGCTTGAGGACCCGGATCTTGATGTTGCTTTGAAGACGGACCAGCAGAGCACGATTGGTCAGCGGCTCGTAGAATACCGGTTTGAGTTCCGCCTGGTGTCCGGCCGTCACCTTCAACAGGTCGCGCAGATCACGGGGCGTCACCACCCGGCCGCCGCCAAACGGGTCGAGCATCACCCGGTCGCGGTCGCCGTCAATGCGAAAGAGGACATGGCCGGGAAAATTGATGGCGGCTGCCTGCCAGCCGCACGCGCGCGCCACATGAAGGTAAAGGATGGCAAGTGCGACCGGCAGCCCGCGCCTGCGATCGATGACCGAGAGCAGATTCGCGTTTTCGAGATTGTCATAGTTCCGGTCGTCGCCGCGATAGCCCATGTCATGCCCGAGAAATTCGGCCAAGGCCTTGGCCCGGGCGGTTGCATCCGCGGTTTTACCCGGCCGGAACTCGGACGCGAGACGTTCCAGGTGATGGCGATACTTGTCAATGACCACGCCGGGGCGGTCAAGGACGCCAAGGGCCAGCGCCGCCTCGGCCACATCAATATCGGCGTCCTCTTCCTCACCGACGTCGTGCAACAGGTCCCACGGATCGGGAGGGGAATTTTTGAGCGCGGTCGCCATGAAATCAGTCACTCGTCACTTTGCCATGCATTCTTAATATGGAGAGGAATGCGCCGGGGCACAACCAGCACAACATCGAATTGGGCGGGCGTTTCGGCATGCACCTCTCTTGCCATGTACCAGCGGGCAGCCTTTTCGATCCGGCGGCGCTGGCGCGGCGAAATGGCCTCGGCCGCCGTCTCGCGGGCGGGACGCGACTTGACCTCCACAAACACCAGGCTCCCGCCTTTCTCAGCAATCAGGTCGATCTCGCCAACCGGGGTTTTGTAGCGCGTGGCCCGGATACGGTAACCTTTGAGCCGGAGCCACCATCCCGCCACCCGTTCGGCTGAGTGGCCGGTGGCGAAGGCGCGCGAGCCACGATCGGCGCGGCGGCTCCGGGTCACGGGTCTTCGCCCTTTTTCGCCAGCTCGAGCGCGCGGGCGTAGACCGCCCGCTTCGGCAATCCGGTCAGCCGCGCCACCCGCGCCGCCGCATCTTTGAGCGACGCGTCCTCAAGCGCGGCGCGGAGAAGATCGTCGAGATCATCGGCCGACGCCTCGCCCGCTTCGGGCGGCGCGACCACGATCACCACCTCGCCCTTGGGCGGCCCGGCCTCTCTGTAATGGTCGCTGAGCACAGCCAGCGAGCCGCGGCGGACCTCCTCATGCATTTTGGTCAGCTCCCGGCAGACCGCCGCCGGTCGATCGCCGAGCGCCGCGGCCATATCCCTGAGCGCGGCCCCGAGCCGGCGCGGCGATTCGTAAAACACCAATGTCGCCGGCACATCTGCCAGCGCGTCGAGCGCCTTGGCCCGCGCGCCTGCCTTTTCCGGCATAAATCCGGCGAACAGAAAGCGGTCGGTGGGCAGGCCCGCCGCACTGAGCGCGGCGGTGAGCGCGCTCGGCCCCGGAATCGGGACAACCGCAATATTGCGGGCCGCGGCTTCGGCCACCAGGCGGTAGCCCGGATCGGAAATCAGCGGCGTCCCGGCGTCGCTGACCAGCGCCAGCGTCTCCCCCGCCTCGAGCCGGGCCAGCACCCTGGGCAGCATCTGGCGCGCATTATGATCGTGATAGGCGAGCAAAGGCCGCTCGATCCTGTACGCCGCAAACAGCCGCGCGGTAACCCGGGTATCCTCGCACAGAACAGCGTCCGCCGCCTTGAGCACATCGAGCGCCCGGAGCGTGATATCGCCGAGATTGCCTATGGGCGTGGCGACAACATAAAGTCCCGGCGCGAAACTTTTGTCGTCCGCGTGCTGTTCCGGCATTGAGCGGGGGTCAGGGTTCAGTATACTTCTCCGGAAGCAGGGTCACATTTCAGCCGGGTTCATCCTTTAGCATTCCCTCCGGCTGGCTCAAAGATCCATAGTGCACAGAAAAACGGGTTCGAAACAAACGTGACCGCATCCGAACATAGTCGTTTCGCAATTGCCCTGCGCCTGGCGCTGGGTGCGGCGCTGTTGTGGCTGGCGGGCTGCGCCGGCCCGACGAGGGAGGTGACCCGCCCGCCCGTACCGGTGACCGGCGAAGAAGTCCCGCCCGCCGAAGCGGTGCCGGCGGAAACCATCCGCGTCGGTCTCCTGCTGCCGCTGTCGGGCGAATATGGCGAAGTGGGCCAAAGCCTGTTGAACGCCGCATCCTTCGCCGTCATGGACAGTGGCGACAAGCGCCTGGTGTTGCGCCCGCGCGATACCAAAGGCACGCCGGCCGGCGCCGCCGAGGCCGCTCAAGCGCTGATTGACGAAGGCGTCGATATTCTGGTCGGCCCGCTCCTCGGCTCGTCGATACGCGCGGTGGCGCCGCTCGCTGAGGCGCACGGAATCAAGGTGCTGGGGCTCTCGAACGACCGCCGGGTCGCGGGCAACGTGGTCTACGTGATGGGCTTCATGCCCGAGGCGGAGGTCTTTCGCATCATCGACTACACCAACCTGCAAGGCTACAAGCGCTACGCCGCGCTGGTGCCGCGCACGCCCTATGGCGACCGGGTCGGCGACGCGTTCGTGGCCGAAGTTCTGGCAGACCACGACACCATCACGGACTTTGACACCTATCCGCCTGACGCGGTCAAGCTGTTCGATCCGGTCAAGAAGGTCACTCACTTCGAAGAACGCGCCGCCGAGCTCGACCGGGAACGGCAGTTCCTGAAGTCGCTGGGCGACGATGATCTTGCAGAAGAAATCCTCAAGAGCCTCGAGAAACTGGATACGCTGGGCCATGTGGATTACGACGTGATCCTGCTGCCCGAAGGCTCGGCGCTGTTGCGCGCGCTGGCCCCCCTCCTGCCCTATTACGATGTGGACCCGGAGCGGGTCAAATTCATCGGCACCGGGCTCTGGAACGACGACTCGCTGGTCCGCGAACCCCAGCTTGACGGCGGCTGGTTCGCCGCACCCTCGCCCAGGCTCGCGGATAAATTCATCGCCCGTTACAAGCAGGAATTCGGCGAGGAACCGCCACGGATCGCCACGCTCGCCTACGATGCGGTCTCGCTGATTGCGACGCTCGCCAAGGATCGTCCGGTCCCCGATTTCTCCGACCAGACGTTGACCGATGTCAACGGCTTCAGCGGCATCGACGGCGCGTTCCGGTTCCATGAAAACGGGGTTGTGGAGCGCCGTCTTGCGGTGCTGGAAGTCACCAAGACCGGGTTCCGGACCTTATCGCCCGCGCCGGCGACCTTCATCCCGCAACCGGACGTTCACCTCACGCCGCCCGCAGCGATCGACCACATGCAGCTACTTGAGAAGCCGCGCGATGAGGGTGTTGAGAACGGGGCGGCCACGGGCCGTGGCTTTGAGGGTGTGGGCGCTGCGTTCGACCAGATCAAGGGCAATGAGGTCGGCAAGGGCGGCGGGGTCGATAAACCGGTCGAGGGGGGCGCCGACGCGCCGCACGAATGACCGCTCGTCAATCCCCTCGCTCAGCCGCAAGCCCATCATCACCATTTCCGCCGCCCGGTCCTCCGGGCCAAGCGCAAAGGTCTCGGCCGTACCAACGCCGTCCCGTTCCACCGCCGCAAGCCAGGCCTCGGGCTTTTTGGCCTGGGCAAAGGCGCGGAGGCTTGTCCCCACCATCAGCCGGCCATGCGCCCCCGGCCCCGCCCCCACATAATCGCCGTAGCGCCAGTAGGTGAGATTATGCCGGCTTTCGGCCCCCGGCCGGGCATGGTTGGACACCTCGTAAGCCGGAAGTCCGGCGCTGTCGCAGACTTCTTGCGTTGCCTCGTAGAGCGCCGCCGTCGCGTCCTCATCGGGAAGCGTGAGCTTGCCCCGGGCGGCAAGGCCGGCAAAGCCCGTACCGGGCTCTAGGGTGAGCTGATAAAGCGACAGATGGTCAGCGGCGAGCGCGATGGCCTCCGCAAGTTCCCCGCTCCACGCCGCCACCGTCTGACCGGGACGGGCGTAGATCAGATCGAAGCTGATGCGTGGAAAGGTCTCGCGGGCAAGCGCCACGGCGGCGCGCGCTTCGGCAGCGTTGTGCCCCCGGCCGAGAAAGTGGAGCGCCGCATCGTCGAGCGCCTGTACGCCGATCGACAGGCGGTTGACGCCGGCGCGCGGAATGCGCGGAAGCGCCCGGCTTACGCTGGCGCCGGGTTGGCTTCAAGCGTGATTTCGGCAACCGCTGTCTTACGGCCACAGCGGATGCGCGCCAGGATCGCCGCCGACCGTGTCGGGGGCTGCATCAGCGAGGGCGTGCCGCCGCCGAAGAAGATGCTGGTGACGGCGCGGGCCGGTGAGTCCGCGGCGGAGCGTTCCAGATCGGCGAGATAGGCGCGCTGCCACCGCGCCGCATCGATCCGCTCGCGCACATGGCTGTTGAAATCGCAATAGGGACATTTCGACAGGCAGAACGGCCAGTGGACATAGAGCGCGAAGCCGGGATCGGACGCGGTCGGCGCGCGCGCAGGCGTCGCATCGCCCGGCGGCGGAGAAGCACGCCGCGATCAATTTGGCGAAGGCGCGGGCGCGATGGCTGATGGCGTGCTTGGCGGCCGGCTCTATCTCGCCGAAGGTGAGGGTGCCGCCTTCTGGCACGAAGACAGGATCATAGCCGAAGCCTTTATTACCGCGCGGCGGCCAGACCAGGCTGCCTTCGATCCGGCCCTCGAACACCGCGCATTCGCCGCCGGGACGCGCCAGCGCGAGTGCGCACACGAAGGCGGCGCGGCGATCGTCCTTGCCCTGCAACGCGTCTTCGACCTTGCGCATGGCGACGGCGAAATCCTTTCCCGGCCCGGCCCAGCGGGCGGAGTAGATGCCGGGCGCACCGCCCAGCGCCGCGACCGCGAGGCCGGAATCGTCGGCCAGCGCCGGCAGCCGCGCGGCTTCGGCCGCTGCCCGGGCCTTCAAGGCGGCATTCTCGGCGAAAGTGGTGCCGGTTTCCTCGGGTTCAACCAGGCCCAAGGCCGCGGCGCCGACGGTTTCGATGCCGTGGGGCGCAACAGATCGTCGATCTCGCGCACCTTGCCCGGATTGTGGCTGGCGATCACGAGCCTGTCGCCGGCGCTGAGCATCGGCATCGGGCCTAGCCCTGGCCGATCGCCTGGCGCTGCGCGGTGCAGAGATCGCCGATGCCCTTGCGCGCCAGGCGCAGCAACTCCAGGAACTCGGCCTCGCTGAAGGGCTTCGTCCTCGGCGGTGCCCTGGATTTCGATGATGGCCGCCGTCGCCGGTGAGCACGAAATTCGCGTCGGCCTCGGCGCTGCTGTCTTCGCCATAATCGAGATCGAGCACCGGCACGCCCTTGCCCGCCTTTTCGGCGACGATGCCGCAGGAGACGGCGGCGACCTCGGTCGTCATCGGCACCTGGTCGATCTCGCCCTCCTTCACCAGCCATTGGAACGCCTGGTGCAGCGCCACCCAGGCGCCGGTGATGGCGGCGGTGCGGGTGCCGCCATCGGCCTGGAGCACGTCGCAATCGATCCGTGATCTGGCGCTCGCCGAAGCCGGTGAGATCGACCACGGCGCGCAGGCAGCGGCCGATCAGGCGCTGGATTTCCTGGGTGCGGCCGCTCTGCTTGCCGCGGGCGGCCTCGCGGTCGGTGCGGGTATGGGTGGAGCGCGGCAGCATGCCGTATTCCGCCGTGACCCAGCCCTTGCCGGTATTGCGCAGGAAGGGCGGCACCCGCTCCTCCACCGAAGCGGTGCAGAGCACATGGGTGTTGCCGAACTTGGCCAGGCACGAGCCTTCGGCGTGGACGGCCACGCCGGGTTCGAGCACGATCGGGCGCAATTGGTCCGGGGCGCGGCCGGAAGCTCGCATGAGGGTCTCTCGATACAAGGGGGGCGCCCGCTATAAGCCATTGATCGGGAAAGGTCCAGCAGGCCCCCCGCTTGCGTTGACGCTGTTCCCGCCTCTCCCTACATAACGTGGGTTCCAGGCACATCTCATGACAAGCAGCGACCATAGCGCGGCGACGCGCGATACGGCCATTGCGGCGCTGTCCAAGCGCTCGCGCGATGTGCTGCGGCGCGTGATCGAGCAATACATGGAATTGGGCGAGCCGGTGGGCTCGCGCACGATCTCGCGCATGGACGGCGTGGGCCTTTCGCCGGCCAGCATCCGCAACGTGATGTCGGACCTGGAGGAGGTCGGCCTGCTTTCGCGCCCCATGCCTCGGCCGGGCGGCTGCCGACCGATCTCGGCATGCGGCTGTTCGTCGACGGGCTGCTCGAAGTGGGGCGGCTCACCGAGCAGGAGCGCGCCGAGATCGAGAGCCGCTGCGCGGCCCGCGGCGTGAGCCCGTCGCAGGTGCTGGAGCAGGCGAGCCAATCCCTGGCCGGCCTCACCCGCCATGCCGGGCTGGTGGTGGCGCCCAAGACCGAGGCGCCGCTCAAGCACATCGAATTCGTCAATCTCCGCCCCGGCCGCGCACTGGTGGTTCTGGTGTTCGAGAACGGCATCGTCGAAAACCGCCTGATCGATATGCCCCTCGGCGCCCCCGCCTCGGCGCTGGTAACCGCGAGCAACTATCTGAATGCCCACCTTCAGGGCAAGACGCTCAATGAAATCAAGACCGAGATTCTGGCCGCGCAGGCGGAAAAACGGGCCGAGCTTGATGCCCTTGCCAAAGATGTCGTCAAATCGGGCCTTGCGGTCTGGACCAATGATGAGCGCGACGACGCCGGCGCGCTGATTATCCGGGGCCGGGCCAACTTGCTGGGCAGCGTGGAAGAACAGATGGACCTGGAGCGGATCCGCCAGCTGTTCGACGACCTCGAGACCAAAAAGGACTTGATCAAGCTCCTCGATCTTGCGAGAGATGCCCAGGGCGTACGCATTTTTATCGGATCGGAAAACAATCTGTTCTCGCTGTCGGGGTCATCGGTCATCGTCTCCCCGTTCACCGATGCGCGCGACAAGATTGTGGGCGCGGTGGGCGTGATCGGACCGACCCGGCTCAATTATGCGCGCATTATTCCGATGGTGGATTATACCGCCCGGCTGATCGGGCGTTTCCTGCAAAAATAAGACCAAAGAGATTTCAGATGAATGACAACCAGATGAACGACAACGAAAAACCCGCAAACGACACCGATGCGAACCCGAAACCCGAAACGGATGCGCCAGCCCCCGAGGCGGAAACCGCGGCCAAGCCGGCAGCAGCCGAGGGCGATCCGCGCGACGCGGAGATTGCCGAGCTGAAAGACAGGCTGCTGCGCGCCGCGGCGGAAATGGAAAATCTGCGCAAGCGCACCGAGCGCGAACGCCAGGACGCGTCCCAGTACGCCATCACCGGGTTTGCCCGCGACCTCCTCGATGTCGCCGACAACCTGCGCCTGGCGCTCGAAAACGTCCCGGCCGACACATCCGCTGCAAACGGCGACTTGAAGCCGTTCATCGACGGCGTGGAAATGACCGAGCGCACACTTCTCAGCGTGTTCGAGAAGCACGGCATCGAACGCTTCTCCCCCGAAGGCGAGAAGTTCGACCATAATTTTCACGAAGCCATGTTCGAAGCGCCGACCACGGATTATCCGAACGGCACCGTGATGCAGGTGGTCCAGCCCGGCTACACCATCAGGGATCGCCTGTTGCGCCCGGCCCGGGTGGGCGTGGCGCGCAACGCCGGGACGTCCGGTCCAAACGACGCGCCGCACGTCGACAAAACGGTGTAAGGGGGCGATTACGCGGTGATTTTTGTGAGCGATTTTTTCGGAAAAAAGCAGGAGGGGTGGCTTGCGAGCCCTGATTCCGCCCCTATATAACGAGCTGTCGAGGGGTTAAACCAGTCGAAAAGAATTTTTTTGGCACTAAGGTAAATTTAGGGGTCCGAAGGGTGCCGGAAGTGGCCCGGCGGATCTGCTTAATGGAAAGAGGAAGAAATGGCTAAAGTCATTGGTATTGACTTGGGGACAACCAACTCTTGCGTCGCTATTATGGACGGCAAGACCCCAAAGGTAATTGAAAATGCCGAGGGCGGTCGCACGACGCCTTCGATGGTGGCCTTCACGAACGACGGTGAAAAACTGGTCGGCCAGCCCGCCAAACGCCAGTCCGTCACCAACCCGCAAAATACGCTGTTCGCCATCAAGCGGCTGATCGGCCGCCCCTACGACGATCCCACCACCAAAAAAGACAAGGACATGGTGCCTTACGAGATCGTCAAGGCGAAGAACGGCGACGCCTGGGTCAAGGCCCAGAGCGAGCAATACAGCCCAAGCCAGGTCAGCGCCTTCATCCTTCAAAAAATGAAGGAAACGGCGGAAAGCTTCCTTGGCGAGACGGTCGAGCAGGCGGTGATTACCGTTCCCGCCTACTTCAACGATGCCCAGCGCCAGGCGACCAAGGACGCCGGCAAAATCGCCGGGCTCGAAGTGCTGCGCATCATCAACGAACCGACCGCCGCTGCGCTCGCCTACGGGCTTGAGAAGGAAGAAGGCAAGACCATTGCGGTCTACGATCTTGGCGGCGGGACCTTCGACGTTTCGGTTCTCGAAATCGGCGACGGTGTGTTCGAGGTGAAGTCCACCAACGGTGACACCTTCCTCGGTGGTGAGGACTTCGACCTGCGCGTCGTCGATTACCTGGCCAACGAATTCAAGAAGGAAAACGGCATTGATCTGCGCCAGGACAAGCTCGCCCTGCAGCGCCTCAAGGAAGCCGCCGAGAAGGCTAAGATCGAGCTTTCAAGCGCCTCCCAGACGGAAGTCAACTTGCCGTTCATCACCGCCGACGCCAGCGGGCCGAAGCACCTGACCATGAAGCTCACCCGGGCCAAGTTCGAATCGCTCGTGGACGATCTGATCCAGCGCACGGTCGGCCCGTGCAAGGCCGCGCTCAAGGACGCCGGGCTCTCCGCCGGTGAAATTGACGAAGTCATTCTGGTCGGCGGTATGACCCGGATGCCCAAGGTCCAGGAAGTCGTGAAGACCTTCTTCGGCCGCGAGCCCCACAAGGGCGTGAACCCGGATGAAGTGGTTGCCATGGGCGCCGCCATCCAGGCCGGCGTGTTGCAAGGCGACGTCAAGGACGTGCTCTTGCTCGACGTGACGCCGCTGTCGCTCGGGATCGAAACTCTGGGTGGCGTGTTCACCCGGCTGATCGACCGCAACACCACGATCCCGACCAAGAAGAGCCAGACCTTCTCGACCGCCGAAGACAATCAGACGGCGGTGACCATCCGGGTCTTTCAGGGCGAGCGCGAAATGGCGTCGGACAACAAACTCCTGGGTCAGTTCGACCTGGTGGGCCTGCCGCCGGCGCCGCGCGGGATGCCGCAGGTGGAGGTGACCTTCGACATTGACGCCAACGGTATCGTCAACGTCTCGGCCAAGGACAAAGGCACCGGCAAGGAGCAGCAGATTCGCATCCAGGCGTCGGGCGGTCTTAGCGACGACGAGATCGACAAGATGGTCAAGGACGCCGAATCTCATGCCGCTGAAGACAAGAAGCGGCGTGAAGAGGTCGAAGCCAGGAACCAGGCCGACGCGCTGGTCCACAGCACCGAGAAGACGCTCGCCGAACATGGCGACAAGATCTCGGCCGAGGAAAAGCAAGCCATCGAGGACGCGGTCGCCGACCTGAAGACCGCGCTTGAAGGCGACGACGTCGACGCCATCAAGGGCAAGACCGAAGCGCTGGCGCAGGCCTCCATGAAGCTCGGCGAAGCCATGTACAAGGCCCAGGCCGAGGAAGGGGATGCCGGCGCGGACGCCGGCGGCGAGAGCGCCGAGGCGCAGGACGACGATGTGGTCGATGTCGACTACGAGGAAGTGGACGACGACGAAGACAAGAAGGCCTCCGGGTCGTAATGAGGCCCCGGGTAGCCTGATCGCCTGAGCGCGCCGTCCTGTTGATCCATGACGGGACGGCGCCGGTCTTCG
Organism: uncultured Alphaproteobacteria bacterium; assembly: GCA_963746725.1. Classification (GTDB taxonomy): domain Bacteria; phylum Pseudomonadota; class Alphaproteobacteria; order Sphingomonadales; family Govanellaceae; genus J090. Next base: position 27,033 of record CAVVCF010000015.1, read on the forward strand.
AAAGGAGGCCATACTTTAGGGGGAGTTCGGGCAGGACGCCGACAAAAAGTTGAGCGCACAGGATATGTCGAAGACCTGCTATTACGAGATGTTGGGAATTTCCCGGTCGGCAAGCGACGGCGAAATCAAGAAAGCCTATCGGTCGCTCGCCATGCAGTTCCACCCGGACCGCAATCCGGGGGACGCGCAAGCCGAGCACCAGTTCAAGGAAGTCAGCGAAGCCTACGACGTCCTGAAAGACGAACAGAAACGCGCCGCCTATGACCAGTTCGGCCATGCCGCTTTCGAAAACGGTGGCGGTGGGCGCGGCAACGGCGGCTTCGGCTTCACCGGCGACAGCTTCGCCGACATTTTCGACGATCTTTTCGGCGACTTCATGGGGGGCGGCGGCCGCCGCCAGGGCGGCAACATGAAAACCCGTGGCGCGGACCTGCGCTACGACATGGAAATCACCCTCGAGGAAGCCTTCCACGGCAAGCAGGCGACCATCACGGTGCCAAGCTCCGTCACCTGCGAGGCCTGTCACGGGTCGGGCTCGGAAGCCGATTCCGAGCCCGAGGTCTGCGGCACCTGCCAGGGCATGGGCAAGGTGCGCTCCCAGCAGGGCTTTTTCATGGTGGAGCGGACCTGTCCCACCTGCCACGGCGGCGGCCGGGTGATCGCCAACCCCTGCGCCAAATGTCATGGCCAGGGCCGGGTCCGCAACGAACGCAATCTGTCGGTCAAAATTCCGCCCGGCGTTGACGACGGCACCCGGATCCGGCTTGGCGGCGAAGGCGAGGCGGGGCTCCGCGGCGGACCGAGCGGCGACCTTTATATTTTCCTCGGCCTGAAACCCCACAAAATCTTCCAGCGCGACGGCGACACCATTTTCTGTTCGGTGCCGATCCCGATGACCAGGGCGGCCTTGGGCGGGGACATTGAAATACCCACCATCGGGGGCGAGCGGGCCAAGGTCTCGGTTCCCTCGGGCACCCAGACCGGACGGCAGTTCCGCCTGCGCGGCAAGGGCATGACCGTCTTGAACAGCGGCGGGCGCAAGGGTGACATGATCGTCGAGGCCGTGGTCGAGACGCCGGTCAATCTCACCAAGGAACAGAAAGACCTGTTGCGCCAGTTCGAAGCCGAGGCCGGTGAAGACGTGAGCCCGGAATCAAAGGGCTTCTTCTCCCGCGTCAAGGAGATTTGGGATGGCCTGGCGGAATAACCGCGCCCTCGTCAGCGGCGGGCGTATCGCCTTGGCCGCCACTCTTTTCCTGGTCCTGAGCAACCCGGCGTCCGCCGAAGATAGCGACTGGAAAAAGGGTAAGTTGGAACGGCTGTCGCCAACCATCGGTACCTACCACTACCAGCAGGTGTTGGAAGATCCGGACGTCCAGGTAACGCTGAAAGATCGTCTTTCCCCGGACGCGTTGGCCGCGCTGAAGGTCAATTTACAAGTGGCCGCGCCGATCGACTTTATCGACGGCTATCTTGTCCTCTCCGGCAATCGGCCGCACTACGGCGGCGAAGACAGCGCCATGGTATGGGTTAAAATTTATGACGGCACGGTGGATATCGTCCTGCAGCAAGGCGGCAAGACCACGCTTTATTCCAAGGCCCAGAGGTATGAGTATTTGCCTGGGGACCTGCGCGCCCGGCTCGCTGCGCCACCGGCTAAAATGCCATGGCAAGCGCTGCCGCCGGACGTGATCTGGGTGCGCTGATCCCGCGTTGCCTTATCGGGCCACTCCATGCGGGACGGTCTGACGATATGAACCATGGGCGTTCTCTCCTTGCCAGGCGGCTCAACGCTGGCACGGGACCGGGAAATGCGCTAAGACCGTGACCATAGACGAGACAATAAAGGACAGCGACATGGCCACAGTCCGCATAGGCGTGGTGGGATGCGCCGGGCGCATGGGCCAGGCGCTGGTGAGCGAAATTCTCGCCACCGACAAGGCAACGCTTTCGGGCGGGACCGAGCATCACGACAGCCCCGCCGTCGGCAAGCCCCTGCGCCATCCGGAAACCGGCGAAGCGCTTGACGTGGTCGTTAGCGCCAACTCCCAGGGATTGTTCGAGGCGTCCGACGTGGTGATCGATTTCACCTGCCCCACGGCGACGCTGCTGCACGCGGATATCGCGCGGAGCACCGGGACCGCGCTGGTGGTCGGCACCACAGGACTGACCAAGGATCAGGCCACCAAGCTGCATGCCGCCGGCGCGGACGTGCCGGTCGTTCAGGCCGCCAATTTCTCGCTGGGCGTCAACCTGATGCTGCACCTGACCGGGGAGGTGGCGCGCCGCTTGAACGAGGATTTCGATATCGAGATCCTGGAGATGCACCATCGCCACAAGGTCGATGCGCCCTCAGGCACCGCGCTCGCTTTGGGCGAAGCGGCGGCGCGCGGGCGCGGGGTGGATCTGGCCGCAGTCGCCGACCGGCGGCGCGATGGCATCACCGGCGCGCGCGAGCGCGGCCACATCGGCTTTGCAACGCTCCGGGGCGGCAATGTGGTCGGCGACCACACCGTCATATTCGCCGCTGACAACGAGCGGATAGAGCTCACCCACAAGGCCGGCGACCGGGCGATCTTTGCCCGCGGTGCGGTGGCGGCGGCGATTTGGGTCCACGGCCGGCCCGCCGGGCTTTATGGCATGGCCGATGTGTTGGGGTTCAACGCTTAAGCTGTTGAAGCCACATCGCGGTGATGGCGCGCCAATGCGTCCTTGAGGGCCACCGCCAGATCTTCGCGTTCCTCTGAATTCAGGAACGTGCCCACTGACAGCGAACGCCCATGGGAGGTGAGCACCAGTGAATTGTCCCAGGGCGATCGTTCGACCACGTTGACGCGCACCCAGTAGGGCTGGAACCGCCACTCCTCGTAACTCCCGTTGGGATCGACCCGGCCGACCACAAGCTCGCGTTCACCCAACCGAATGGTCTCGAGCCAGCGCCCGGACCGGTAATTGAGCCGGAAGGCGATATAGACGCCGAGCACGTCAAGGCCGAAGAAGCCGAACACCGGCCACGCACCGTTGAGCACAAAAACCATGCCCGCCGTGAAACTGATAGCGCAGAGCACCGCCATCAGGATCAGGAAGCCGCGTTCGCTCAGCGAGCGATGGGGATGGAGCACGGCGTCGAACCAGAGTTGTTCGGTCTCGTCCATGGTCTAAAAATAGGGTGTGAAGGGCCGGCCTGCAATGGCCGGCTTGTCTCAAGGCAGCGGATCGCTAAACTCGCCTGAGCATTCACAAGGGGCAGGTCCATGAAACAAGCAGAAATCGAGGAATTTTTCAGCCGTCTTCAGGAGCGCGACCCCGAACCCAAAAGCGAGCTTGAATACACCAACCCCTATACCCTGCTGGTGGCGGTCACGCTGTCGGCCCAGGCCACCGACGTCGGCGTCAACAAGGCGACCCGCGCGCTCTTCAAGAAAGTCTCGACGCCTCAACAGATGCTGGACCTGGGCGAAGCGGGCCTCAAGGACTATATCAAGACCATCGGGCTCTATAATTCCAAGGCCAAAAACATCCTCAAGGCGGCGCGCGACCTCGTGGATCACCATGGCGGCAAGGTCCCCGAGGACCGCGAAGCGCTCGAAAAACTGGGCGGGGTCGGGCGCAAGACCGCGAATGTGGTCCTCAACGTCGCTTTCGGCCAGCCGACCATGGCGGTCGACACCCACATCTTCCGGGTCTGCAACCGCACCGGCCTGGCGCCGGGCAAAACCCCGCTTGGCGTGGAAAAGGCGCTGATGAAGGTAGTGCCGAAAAAGTACCTGGTCCACGCCCACCACTGGCTTATCCTGCACGGGCGCTACATCTGCAAGGCGCGCAAGCCCAACTGCCCGGTGTGCCCGGTCAGCGATCTCTGCGGCTATAAGGACAAGACCAAAGAGCCGGCCTAACCGAGCGCCGCCGCGAGCGCGTCCACCACATAGTCCACATCGTCATCAACCATCGCCGGGTAAAGCGGAAGCGACAGCGTACGCGCGTAATAGGCCTCGGCCCCGGGCAGGACCTGATCGCCGTAACGGTCCCGGTAGTAGGGCTGACGGTGGACCGGGTAGTAGTGGACCTGCGCGCCAACACCCGCCGCGCTGAGGCGCGCCATCACGGTCGCCCGGTCGACGCCCGCAGCGGCGAAATCGATCAGCACCGCATAGAGATGCCAGGCCGGGGCGCAGCCGGGAACCCGGGCGACCGGCCGGACGGTCGGCGCAAGCCGGTCAATCAGCGAATCGTAGCGCGCCGCCAGCACGCGCCGGCGTTCGGCAAAGCGGCCAAGCTTTTTCAACTGGCTCAAGCCCAGCGCGCAGTTGATGTCGCTCACCCGGTAATTGAAGCCGAGCGCCTGCATCTCGTAGTACCAGGGGTTGACGCCACCGCCCGGCGCATGGGAGTCGGTCCGATTGCGGAAGGCGCCGGCGTCGCGGGTGATGCCGTGGTTGCGGTACAGCCGCAGGCTGTCCGCGAGCCGCGCATCGTTGGTGGTGACCGCTCCGCCTTCGCCCATGGCGATGGTCTTAACCGGATGGAACGAAAACACTTCCATCGCCGCATGGCGGGCCTCGCCCGCCCGAATGGTGACGCCATCATGCTCGAACCGGGTGCCGAGCGCATGGCAGGCGTCGGTCACCACGGTGAGGCCATTCTTCTCGGCAATATCCCGGATCGCAATGGGGTCCGCGCGCTGGCCGGTCAGCGCCACCGGATAGACCGCCTTGGGGTCCCCCCCTTCATCTTGCGAGCGGATCAGCGCCGCCTCCAACTCAGCCGGGCCCATTAACCCCGTCTCCGGGTTCACATCCGCGAACAGGACCTCCGCGCCAACAAAGCGCGCCGCATTCGCGGTGGAAACAAACGTCACGGAGGGGACGACGACAGCGTCATCCTTGCCGAGGCCGAGCGCAAGCGCAGTCAGGTGCAGGGCAGCGGTTCCGTTGCTGCAGGCTACGGCGTGGCGCGCGCCCGTCACCTCGGCCAATGCAGCCTCGAAGGCCTCAACCGCCGGACCGGTGGTGAGGAAATCCTGGGTGAGCGCTTGCGCCACCGCGGCGATGTCGTCGTCCTCGATGGTCTGGCGGCCGTATGGAAGTGAACGTTTGCGTGGTGATGTCATGACCGAATTTTCCCTACCCCTGGCCCGTTCTGAAAGCGTCCCCAGGATCTATACCATACGAGACGCCGTTCGCGAGGATCTTGATCGCACATGGATCTGGCGCAACGATCCGGTCACGCGCAAGATGGCGCGGGTCCCCAATGTTATCGACCGGGCCCACTATGACGTGCAGTTCAAAACGATCCAGGCGGACCCGGCCCGCCTGATGCTGGTTGCCGGTTTGGACGACGACCTTATCGGCTACGCCACCTTCGCCCCGTTCGAGCGCACCCGAAGCGCTCTTATCAGCATGACGCTCGGTCCCGAATTCCGCGGCCAGGGCCATGGTAGCAGGCTGGTCGGCCACTTCACCCGGATCGCCGGCCGCCGGCTTGGGGTTAAAGAAATCGTCGCCCATATTCGCGCCGAGAACGACCCCTCGATCCGGGTGTTCGAGAAGGCGGGATTTCGCCTGACTGAAACGGAAAATCTGATCCACCGCTATCGGTTGTCGCTTTAATATCTGATGCCGTTTATCCGTGGCCTGCAAGCCGGGCGATCACCCCGGCCACCCGCGCCGCACCCTCGCCATCGACCAGGGCAGCCGCCTTGTCGGCCATGGCGCGCCGGCGCTTACCGTTGTGCCAAAGATCGGCTGCGAGTTTGGCGATCCGGCCGGCTGCGGCAGGTTCGCGGCCATCCACCATGATCGCCCAGCCGTCCTCGGCTGCGCCGTCGGCGTTGGGGATCTGGTTGTCGGCGACCACCACCAGCACCGCCGGCACGCTGAGACAGGCGAGCTCCCAGGTCGTGGACCCGGCGGCGGTCACCGCAAGCCCTGCCGTCCTCATGACAGGGGCCAGCGAGGGCAGGTCGCGATGGACCGTGATGGTGTCGGCAAGGGCTGCTATTTCTTTGGCAACGGCCTCGCCGCCCAAGACCGCACCGCCGATGACCACGTCAACGGCGGCCTCCGGCAGGGCCCGCACGAGCGCCGCCGCCACCGGTACAGTCAGCGCCAGCGGGTCGCTTCCGCCAAAGGTCAGCAGCAATCGATTTCGGTCCCTGGGCAAGCTCTCACGGGCGGCGATGATTCCCGGCTGCAAAACCGCGTACCCTGGACCGATGAGCAACTCCGCATCCGCCGCGATTTCATCGTAAGGCAAATCGGCGGCGGCCGGGCTCGGGTTGACAACCGCGTCTGCGTGCAACGGACAAATGGCGTAATCGTCAAAGGCAATCACCGGCAGGCCCAGGGCCGAGAGATCGGCGCGGTATTCGGCGCTGAACTGGTAGCCGTCCAGCACCACGGCTTTGGAGTTGAGCGCGGTAATCCGGGTTACGGTGGCGCGAAAATCCTCGGGCGATCCCGGCAACCCGGATATATCGAGAACCGAAAAACCCGCGTCCCTGATGCGCCCGGCGAGACTGTCCGGCAAAGCGGCCGTCGCGAAAATGACCTCAAGCCCCCGATCGCGCACCGCATGGGCGAGCCCCAGACACCGCATGACGTGACCTGTCCCCATGGCAGCGTCGGCATCGGTCCGGATCAGGATATCGGTCATGGAGCGGGCGACTCCGGTTCTGGTTGAGCGGGTGGCGCGTCGGCGGGAGGTGTTGGCGCAGGCTCTGGAGCAGGCTGTTCAGGCGCCACGCCAAACGGCCCGGCGCAGGCCTCCGCTGCCGTCTGGCCATCCTCGGGCGCCGTGTTCCTCAGCTTGGCTTCGACATGTGTGACATGGAAACCGTCTTTGCCCGCATCAGTCCCGTCGCTATAGAAAAACAGATGAAGGACGCAGTTACCGGCATGATACTGCCAGACCCTTGCAATACCGTCATGGCGCTTGAGTGTGGGTGCGCCGTACCGGTTTGCCACCTCGTCGGGGGTCATTCCGGTAAAGACGGTGGGATCGAACACCGGCTTAGGTGGTGGCGGAGGCGGCGCAGGCTGTGGCGTGGGCGCCGTTTCGGCTGCCGGTTCGGCGGGCGCGGTGTCTCCCGGCGCGGGTTGACGATCGGTCCCCGAGGTGGCCGCACAGCCGGCGAGACTGAGGGTCATCAGGAAACAAAAAACGCGGCGCATGTCACTCGCTCTCCGGGATCGGCGGCGTCAAGGTTGCATGAAACATATGGACAAAGAAAGCCGCCCCCAGAATCGGAGCCGCCAGATTGACCACCGGGATGGTGAACAGAACCGTTACCAGCAGTCCCGACAGCAGAAGGTCGGAACGGATGGTGCGACGGTGGCGCGCGGCATCCCTCGGCTCCATATGACGGGTGGCGATCAGGTCATAAAAACCCCAGCCCAGCAAATATGAGTTCACGCCATAGAATATGGCAATGGCGGCGAACGGAATCCAGAACGTCAAAAGATAGAGCGGCAGGGCGGCGATGTTGAATACCAGCACCGCACCGGCGAGGCGCAGACCAAGCCAGCCAGCCCTGACCACGCCAAGTGGCGGACCGGCGCGACGATGGGGGTAGTAGCGCGCCTCGACGGTATCGACCACGCTGTCGAGGAAAAGCCCGACGAACACCGCCGACAAGGGGACGAACAGGATGAAGGCAAGCCAGACGGCGGCGAGGCTCACCGCCCACTCGATCAGGGTGTTCAGCCACGACCAGTCGCTTTTCCAAACGAGTGGCGTCACCCAGTGTGAGGCGGCCAGAGCCGCAACCAGGGCAAGCGCCGTCAATAGCAGCCCCATAATCAGGACCTTGAAAAACGCGGGCTCCGGTATCTGGCGGATGGTTCGCTGAATGGCTGTGAGATACATCAAACGTCCCTTCGACGACGAGGCGTTTGTAGCATGAGCCGGGCCCAAGGAAAACCGTTAGAGAAGAACCTTGTGCCACCACGCGCCATTCCTATACTCGGGCCTATACTCAGGACGAAACGCCGCAACAGAGGGGATTCGATGTGACCGGGGAGACGCGCCGCTATGACGTCGTCGGCATTGGCAACGCCATCGTCGATGTGTTGAGCCACGCCGAAGACTCCTTTCTGAGAAGGAGGCGCTTGCCAAGGGCACCATGACGCTTTTGAACGAGGAGCAGGCGACGGCGCTTTATACCCGCAGCGGCCCGGGCATGGAATGTTCGGGCGGGTCGGCCGCCAATACCATTGCGGGTCTCGCCTCCTTCGGCGCGCGCACGGGATTTATCGGCCGCACCCGCAACGATCAGCTCGGTCAGGTGTTTGCCCATGATATCCGCAGCCTTGGCGTGTCGTTTCGCACCACGCCTGCCCCGGACGGCGCGCCCACCGCCCGCTGCCTGATCTTCGTCACCCCGGACGCGCAGCGCACCATGGGGACATATCTCGGCGCAAGCTCCGGGCTCGGACCCGAAGACATCGACCGCGACCTGATCAAGGATGCGCAGGTCACCTACCTCGAGGGCTATCTGTGGGATCCGCCGCGCGCCAAGGAAGCGTTCCTCGCAGCCATGGACATCGCACATGCCGCCGGCAACAAGGTGGCGTTCAGCCTGTCGGACCCGTTCTGCGTCGATCGCTATCGGGAGGAGTTCCGGTCGCTCGCTGAACATCACATCGATATCCTGTTCGCCAACGAGCGGGAGCTACTCTCATTATACGAAACCGGGGATTTCGACGATGCCTTGCAACAGGTCCAACACCACTGTGAAATCGCCGCGCTGACCCGGAGCGAAAAAGGCTCCGTCATCGTCGCCAACGGCGAAGTTCACGTAATCGACGCCGCGCCGGTGGATGAGGTGGTGGACACGACGGGTGCCGGGGACCTCTATGCCGCCGGATTTCTCTACGGCCTGACCCGGGGCAAGGGGCTCAGAGACTGCGGGCGGATCGGCTCGCGGGCCGCCGCCGAAGTGATCGGCCATCTGGGCGCGCGGCCCAAGCGCAAGTTGAGCGAGCTTCTCTAACCCGCGTTATTGACGGACCAGCATCGGGCCGAGTTTGCGCCCGCCGAAAATATGGACGTGGAGGTGCGGCACCTCCTGGTGAGAATCCGGCCCGGCATTGGCGAGAATGCGGTAACCCGGCTCCTCCAGCCCCAAATCCCGCGCCACCTTCCCCACACCGCGAAAAAAGCCGACGATCTGATCATCAGTCGCCTCTGCCGTGAAGTCCGTCATCGACACATAGTTGCCCTTCGGGATCACCAGTACATGCACCGGGGCCTGCGGGTTGATGTCATGAAAGGCGAGCACGTGCTCGTCCTCATAAACCTTGTTGCAGGGGATTTCCCCGCGCAGGATCCGGGCGAAAATATTGTCGGGATCGTAAGTCATCATCCGCTCCCTCGTTCTGTCAGGACTTGCGGGCTTTCTTCTCGTCGACGCCGGACACGCCTTCGCGCTTCGCCAGTTCGGCGAAAACGTCGTCAGGGGTCAGACCGACGTCCGCCCACAACACCATAAGATGAAACAACAGGTCCGCCAATTCGGCGGCCACATCCGCCTTGCCGCCATCAACCGCGGCGAGCGCGGTCTCGACCGCTTCCTCGCCGACCTTCTGGGCAATCTTGTGCCGGCCCTTGGAGAAGAGCTTGGCCACATAGCTTTTGGCGGGATCGCCACCTTTGCGCGATTCGATCACCTTGGCGAGGCGCGCGATGACCTCAATATCACTCATCGTCTTTCCCTTCGGCGAGGCGTACCGGTATACCGTGGTTTCGCATATAGCGCTTGGCCTCGGCAATGGAATATTCACCGAAATGGAAGATCGAGGCCGCGAGCACGGCAGAGGCATGGCCATCGCGGATGCCTTCGACAAGGTGTTCAAGGGTGCCGACGCCGCCCGATGCGATGACCGGAATGGTGACCGCGTCCGCAATGGTCCGGGTCAGCTCGATATCGAAGCCGGCCTTGGTGCCGTCCCGGTCCATGGAAGTGAGCAGAATCTCGCCCGCACCAAGCTCGGTCACCTGACGGGCATAGGCGACCGCGTCCACGCCGGTGGGCGTGCGCCCGCCGTGGGTAAAGACCTCGAAACCGCCGTCAGCCGTGCGCTTGGCGTCGATCGCCACCACAATGCACTGGGACCCGAATTTCCGGGCGAGCTCGCGCACTAGCTCCGGGCGCTTGACTGCCGCGGTCATGATCGAGACCTTGTCGGCCCCGGCGAGCAAGAGCTTGCGCACATCGTCTTCGGTGCGCACGCCACCACCCACGGTAAGCGGCATGAAGCAGGCTTCCGCCGTGCGCCGCACCACATCGAGGAGAATGTCACGCTCGTCGCTCGATGCCGTGATGTCGAGAAAGCAGAGCTCGTCGGCCCCGGCGGCGTCATAGATCTTGGCCTGCTCCACCGGGTCGCCGGCATCTACAAGATCGACGAAGTTCACGCCCTTGACCACGCGGCCGTCCTTGACGTCGAGGCAGGGGATAACCCGGGCGGTCAGCACGGTGCGGGCTCCTTGAGGTACGCGAGCGCCGCCTTGAGATCGAGCCGCCCGTCATAAAGCGCGCGGCCAGAAATGGCCCCCTCGATGGTTCCCGGCGACTTCGCGGCTGCGGCCTTGAGCGCTTTGAGGTCGTCAAGGGACGCGACCCCGCCCGACGCGATCACCGGAATGGTGAGCCCGGCAGCAAGGGAGACCGTTGCCTCCACATTCAGCCCGGTCATGGTGCCGTCCCGGTCAATGTCGGTGTAGATGATGGCGGCGACGCCCGCGTCCTCGAACTGCCGGGCGAGATCGAGCGCCGTCATCTCGGACGTTTCGGCCCAACCTTCGACCGCCACCTTGCCGCCGCGGGCATCAATGCCGACAACGACCCGTCCAGGGTACTTGCGGGCGGCCGTGCGAACCAGATCGGGATTGCGGACTGCGACCGTCCCCAGGATCACGCGAGCGACGCCGCGCCCGAGCCAGAATTCAACGGTCTCTAGCGTGCGGATGCCGCCGCCCAGTTGCACCGGGGTCCCGTCGGCCACAGAAAGAATGGCATCGACCGCGTCGCCGTTCACCGGCGCGCCCGCGAAGGCGCCGTTGAGGTCCACAAGGTGCAGCCACTCGGCCCCGGCAGCGAGGAACGCGCGGGCCTGATCGGCCGGGCTGTCGTTGAACACGGTGGCCGCGTCCATGTCACCTTTGACCAGGCGAACGCAGGCCCCGTCTTTCAAATCGATGGCGGGAAATAAAATCATGGGCGCGCCTGTCGCCGGTCAGGCGTCGAGATATTTGACGTAGAAGTGACCGGGCAGGTATTCGCCGTTAACCCGTGCATAGCGTTCCTTGGTGGCCCAGCGCTTGAACCCGCTCCCTTCGGCAAGCGCGATAGCAGCATTCCGGTCGGCGCGGACATGGACTTCAAGCGTTGTAAAGCCGTCTTTGCGGGCCCGTTTTTCCACGTCCCGCAAAAGCGAGCGGGCAAGACCATGACCGCGCGCCCAGGGCGCTACGAAAAAGGTCCCGAGCTCGGCGGTAAACGCAGCCGCTTCGTTGTTGGTCGAGGGCCGGATCAACTGAGCGGTGCCGACGATGGTGCCTTTAAGGCGGGCCACGAAAAGGGTCCGCTCGGGGATCAGGAGGACGCCGCGCCAATACGCTTCAAGCGTGGTGCGCGCCGGCGGTTTCAGCCAGCCAAATCCCTGGCCTTCGACAATTGCCTCGACCGTCGCCTCGCACAGTTCGGCAAGGTCATTCCCGGCAAATTTGCCAAGTTCCTGGGTTTCGGTGACAGCCATTCTTGATGCACGCGCTTTGTTTTCTGCCATGGTTTTAGGGACACCAGGTTAAAAAGTTTGTAATGAGCGTCAGCCCGACCCTTTGACTCTTCTCCGGGTGGAACTGGGTTCCAATCATATTGTCTCGCCCGACGATCGCGACAACCGGCCCGCCATAGTCGACGGCGCCAAGCACCAGATCCTCGTGCGCGCATTGCATGGCGAAGCTGTGCACGAAATAGGCATAGGCTTCGGCCGGCAATCTGTTCAACACCGGGTGCGCCCGTCCGTGCTCCGTCAATTCAAGCCGATTCCAGCCCATGTGAGGGATCTTTAATGACGGGTCGTCGGGTTCAAGCGCCCGAACTTCCCCATCGATCCAGCCAAGCCCCGGATGCTCGCCATATTCAAGCCCGCGCCGCGCCATCAGCTGCATGCCGACGCAAACCCCGAGGAAGGGCCGGCCTTTGTTTAATACAACCTCGTCGAGCGCGTCAATCATCCCGTCGAGACGGCCGAGACCCGCCCGGCAATCGCCGAATGCGCCGACCCCGGGAAGCACAATTCTGTCGGCGTTGAGGACCGTTTCGGCCGAATCGGTAACGACCACCCGTTCGTCAAGGCCGGCTTCGCGTGCCGCCCGCTCGAACGCCTTGGCCGCCGAGCGCAGATTGCCCGAGCCGTAATCGATAATCGCAACGGTCATATGGCGGCTCCGGCCCCCGTGAATTCACTGAAGTGGCGAAGCTCGGCTTCGTCAAGATCATGACCGGCGACGATGTCGACCTCGTCGTAGCCGCACCGTTTGAGGGTCCAGCGCCGCAAGTCGTTGGCTTCCGAGCCGATCAGAATTGCAATGCCAAGGCCAAGCATGAAGCGCGCCCCTACAGACAGCGCCAACAGGCCCGAGAGCGCGTCCACGCCAAGCGCAATCACCAGGAACAGCAGCGCCACCGCCCAAAGCCGATGGTAAAGCGCCCAGATCACCTGGAACAGAAACGCCCAGACCGAGAAACCTTCGCGAACGAAGACGGTGTCTTCCGCGAGGTCTCCTCGTGCCGGTCGCACATGAACGGTATAAATCCTGAGTTTCACGTTTGAACTCCACGGCCCGCTTGCACGGCGGGCGGGTGTCTGCTGTTCACTAGTCCACCTTGCCCCTGGCGCCGAGCATGCCCTTGGTGGACGGCACGGCATCGGCCTTGCGCGGATCGATCTCGATCGCCTGGCGAAGCGCCCGCGCCAGACCTTTATAACAGGACTCGACAATATGGTGATTGTTGGTCCCATAGAGGTTTTCCACATGCAACGTCACGCCCGCTGCCTGGGCGAACGCACGGAACCACTCCAGGAACAGCTCGGTATCCATCTCGCCAAGCTTGTCGCGGCTGAAATCCACTTTCCACACGATAAACGGCCGGCCCGACACGTCAATGGCGACGCGCGTGCAGGTCTCGTCCATGGGAATTTCTGCCCTGCCGTAGCGGGTAATCCCCTTCATATCGCCGAGCGCCTCGGCCACCGCCTGGCCGATTACGATCCCGGTATCCTCCGTGGTGTGGTGGTAATCGATATGCAGATCGCCCGTCGCCTCCAGCGTGATGTCGATCAGGCTGTGGCGTGACAGTTGCTCCAGCATATGGTCCAGGAAACCGATGCCCGTGGACACGGCGTAACTGCCACTACCGTCGAGATTGACGGTCGCCTTGATCGCCGTTTCCTTGGTCTTGCGTTCGACCGTGGCCTGCCGCATCTGCATGCTCCGACATCGTCCTGATTCTGCGGGCCCGATATAGCAGGCCTTGGGGGCGAGCGCCAGTGTTATACCCCCTTGACCCGGGCCCCAGAATGGCCAAATAGAGGAGGGCCGCATGCACGGCATCACCGACAGCAACCACAGGGCAGAGCATTTTGGCGGACAAATCACAAATCTGGCACGGCACAACGATCCTCTCGGTGCGCAAGGGCAACAAGGTCGTCGTCGCCGGCGACGGCCAGGTCTCGCTTGGCCAGACCGTGATCAAGGCCGGCGCGCGCAAGGTTCGCCCCCTGGGCGACGGCAATGTAATCGCCGGGTTCGCCGGGGCGACGGCGGACGCCTTCACCTTGTTCGAACGTCTCGAAATCCAAGCTGGAGCGATACTCGGGTCAACTCACGCGCGCCTGCGTCGAGCTTGCCAAGGACTGGCGCACCGACCGCTACCTCCGCCGGCTTGAAGCCATGATGGCGGTCGCAGACCGCACCACCAGCCTGGTGCTCACCGGAACCGGCGACGTGCTCGAACCCGACGACGGCATCGTCGCCATCGGCTCCGGCGGCAACTATGCGCTCGCCGCGGCGCGCGCGCTGATTGACCAGGATCTCGACGCCGAGGAAATCGCCCGCAAGGCCATGGGTATTGCCGCCGAAATCTGCGTCTACACCAACAACAACCTCACCATCGAAGTGCTGGAAAACGAATGACCGTGTTTTCTCCCCGCGAGATCGTCTCCGAGCTGGACCGCTATATCATCGGCCAGAAAGATGCCAAACGGGCCGTGGCCATTGCGCTCAGGAACCGCTGGCGGCGCCAGCAGCTGGCCGACGACCTGCGCGACGAGGTGCTGCCCAAAAACATCCTGATGATCGGCCCCACCGGCGTCGGCAAGACCGAAATCTCGCGCCGGCTGGCGAACCTCGCCCGAAGCGCCCTTCATCAAGGTCGAGGCGACGAAGTTCACCGAAGTCGGATACGTGGGCCGCGACGTGGAACAGATCATCCGCGACCTGATCGAGATCGCCATCGTCAGATGCGCGACTGGATGCGCCGAGGAAGTGAAGGCAAGCGTCGAATGCATGCCGATGGAACGCGTCTTGGACGCGCTGGTCGCCGGAAAGGACTCCCGCGAAGGCACCCGCGAGATGTTCCGCAAGAAGCTGAGCGAAGGTCTGCTGGACGACAATGTGATCGAGGTGGAACGTCGAAGCAGACCTCCGGTATGCCGAGGTTCGAGATACCTGGCAGCCCGGCGCCAGCATGGGCATGGTCAATCTTGGCGACATTTTCGGCAAGGATGGGCCAGCGCACGGCGCGCAAGCGGATGACTGTCCGCGAGGCGCAGAAAATCTGGTGACCGAGGAAAGCGACAAGCTGGTGGAAGAGGAATCGGTGTCGCGAAGCGCATACATGCGGTCGAGCAAAGCGGGATCGTGTTCATCGACGAGATCGACAAGATCGCCGGGCGCGAAGGCCGTGTTTCCGGCGACGTCAGCCGCGAAGGCGTGCAGCGCGACCTGCTGCCGCTCATTGAAGGTTCAACGGTCAGCACCAAGCACGGGCCGATGAAGACCGACCATATTCTGTTCATTGCGCGCGGGGGCCTTCCACGCCTGTCGAAGCCGTCCGACCTGCTGCCGGAACTGCAGGGCCGGCTGCCGATCCGGGTCGAGCTGTCGGCGCTGACCGAGGACGACTTCATACGAATTCTGACCGAGACCGACAACAGCCCTGACCGTCAGTACTCGGCGCTGCTGAGACCGAGGAGGTGACCCTGACCTTCTCCGACGACGGCATTGCGGAACTGGCCAAGATTGCGGCGCAGGTGAACGAGAAGCGTCGAAAACATCGGGGCGCGCAGGCTCTATACCGTGATCGAGCGGGTGTTGACGAGATCAGTCTTCACCGCCACCGACAAGGCGGGCGTCGAGGTCGTCATCGACGACGCTTACGTGGAGAAGAATATCGGCGATCTCGCAAGAAACGCCGACCTGTCGAAGTTTATCCTATAGAGCGCCAGGCGTTTCCAATAACGGTGGCAGATGGCGCTTGACCCACCCGGTGGCCTGTTCATAGGCATGGACCAGTTGCAAGACTGCCTTTTCGGCCTGATTGGGGCCGACAATCTGCACCCCCATGGGCAGCCCCGCGTCGTTGAACCCCACCGGAACGCTGGCCGCCGGGCAACCGGACATGGTGATCGGGATCGCCACCTCCATCCAGCGATGATAGCTGTCCATCGACCGGCCATCGATCTCCTTCGGCCAATCGAGAGCGGCGTCGAACGGAAAAACCTGGGCAGTCGGCAACAGCAGATAATCATAACGCTCAAAAAGCGTTGCCACCGCCCGGTACCAGTTTGACCGCTCGGTCGAAGCGGCGGCAACGGCAGCGGCCGAAAGGCCAAGACCGTTTTCCACCTCCCACTGCGCTTCCGGCTTCATCAGCGCCCGCTTGGCCGGGTCCCGGTAAAGAGCCCCCAGCCAGTCGGCGCAAGACCAATGCCGCAAGGTCAACCAGTTTCGCCAGACTTTTTCGACAGGATAGTCCGGCATGGCGGGCTCGACCGTGCAGCCGATCGACGTAAAGGCGGCGAAGGCCGACCGGCAAAGCTCCATCACACCCGGCTCCATCGGCAATGCGCCCTCGAAATCGCCCAGCCAGGCAATGCGCGTGCCCTTGAAATCACGCTTGAGAGGCTCGGTGAACATTGCCGGGTCCTGGGCAATGGATAGCGGTGAGCCGGGGTCCGGACCGGCCTGGGTCGCCAGTAGCAGCGCCAGATCCCGGGCGTTGCGCGCCATCGGTCCGCCGACCGCAAGCTGGGCCGTGAACTGATCGCCGCCAGGATGCGGTATCCGGCCATAGGCGGTGCGCAGTCCCAGGACGTTGTTAAAGGCCGCCGGATTGCGCAACGACCCGGCATGATCGCTGCCATCGGCCACCGGCAACATCCTGAGCGCCAGCGCCACCGCCGCGCCGCCACTGCTGCCGCCTGCCGTTTTGGTCTGGTCATAGGCGTTGAGCGTGGTCCCGAACACGGTGTTATAGGTATGCGAGCCAAAGCCGAATTCGGGCGTATTGGTCTTGCCGATGACAATACTGCCCGCCGCCTTCATGCGCTGGACGAACAGCGCGTCCTCATCCGGCACAAAGTCGGCGAAAAGCGGCGAACCCCAGGTGGTGCGCATACCCTTGACCGGCGAGAGATCCTTGATGGCTTGCGGAAAACCGTGCATCCAGCCGAGAGACTCACCGCGGCCCAGTTGATCGTCGCGGACATCGGCCTGTTTCAACAAGTCGCCACGGTCCTGCACCGTGACGATCGCATTGACCCGGGGATTGATCCGCTCGATATGGTCGAGATAAGCCGTCATCACCTCGCGGCAGGAGACCCGGCGGCCATGAATGGCCTCTGACAGGTCTAGCCCGTCCATCATCACAATGTCGGGCGGCGGTTGTGTGGCAGCAGTCATAGAGGCCCCGGATATATGTTCTGATCCCTGCGTACCGGGCACAACTTAGATCCTCATAGTAAAAATTTCCAATCCATTTTAAAGAGGAAACGGATCGGGGCCGGAATCATCCTTCTACCGGATCGTCAAGGAAATCGGCCACGGCGGCGGTTTCGATTTCCACCACCCAGAGGTCCGAATCATAGCCAACCTGGCGGGACACATAGTCGTCGGCGGACGCTTCGTCCACCGGCTCGGGCCCGGTGGCGCGCCGCCAACCCCAGTCCCCGTCCGGCAGCAGGCCGCGGGCATAGACAACCGAACCGGCGTCGAAATCGGTGGCCTTGATCAGCACCGCGCCCGCGCTGTCCTCGCCCCGGCGCACCAGCAGCGCCGGCACATCGGCCGCCCAACACCGGCGCATGAAGGCCTTGACCCAGATTTCACTTTTTAGCCGTGGTTCACTCAAAAACTTCTCCGATTGTCCCAATTCGAACCGTCTCACCTGTCCCAATGTGACACAGGTCACAGCGGTCATTTCTGAATTTTATAAAGTTTTAGCAGAATTTCGGTCAATTGTGCGTTGGCACGGCTCTTGCGACGAAGCGGACAAAGGCAACAGGAGAGAAACGATGACGCTCAATTATTTTGCCCTAGCCAACGCCTTCCTGCTCGCAGCCGGTATGATCTACCTCGCCGTGGCGTTCTGAAAGGCGTCTCTCTTCAAAGGGACAGGCACCTTGAACGTAATAACGCCGTCAAAGACTTAGCGAAGGTGATGGTGCAGCCTGCCAACCGGCTTACCCGCAACGTTCTTGATCACAGGGTCCGCATAGCGCCGCAGGACATCCGTCTGTTCGGAATTGAGATCAACCAGATCCAGCAACAGATTAGCCATGACAACCCCGGCCGCGCGACGGGTCCCGTCTTTGACCTTGAGAGCAATCCCCAACCCGCGGGAGCGCACCGCCACCGCCAACATGCCTTCGGCCCCGCCTTTGACGATGATGTCGCCCGCCATCACCTCCATGACATGGGTGTCGAAGCGATCACGGCCGGCACTAACCCTTAGCTACTTCAGCCCCTTGAATAAAATACTGGATGTCTACGAGCGACGTAATGGCAAGCGATTAGAGATAAACGCTTCTGAACCGCAGTCAGACCAGATTTCCAGCCTGGGTGTACACGTGGCGTACCTGCTTTTTGAGGATCCTATATTCCAGGAGGCCGTTCTAAACGAAAATGTTCTGGCGCTCACGGACTACACGTTGGGAAAAAATGCTGTTTTGTACGATTGCGTATCTCTGATCAAGGGACCGGACGGCCCGGATTTAGCGATCCATTGTGATAATGTAATGATTAGCTCACCTTTTCCACCACATGAAATGGTGGTTAATTTCACGTGGGCGCTAACAGATTATTCAGAAGCTGACGGAAGCACCTTCTTTATTCCTGGATCGCACAAGCAATACCGTCACCCCAAACCAAATGAAAGCCGCGAAGACGCCGTCCACATCACCGCACCCGCAGGATCATTGATCCTTTGGAGTGGCCGGGTTTGGCACGGATCGAAGGCACGCAAGAATCCCGGGCTCCGGGTAAACCTGATTACGTCAATGTGCAGGCCCTATATTCGGCCGCAAGAGCCCTATCGAGAAGATGTTGAACAGGAATTACTCGACAAACACCCCGAACAATTCGCCACGTTGCTTGGACAGCATATTAACTACGGGTGGAGAGAAGAAGGGCCACAAGGGGAAGCCGGAACAATGGGGCGTCACATTTACGATTAGCTGCACCAAGAGCTTTGTTGCAAAATGGCGGAGCGGGTTCCTGAAATTTGAAAGCCAAAGCGCCCGCAATCTGAGGCATGTCCGCCAGACCCCAAGCGATGACCGGCACCTGGATGAGATGGCAATCATAATCGGGGATAAGCACTATAGACCACAGGACTAGCATGGTCCTTCATCGCAGCCAGGCCGAAGTTGATGTGATTGTATGAGCGCCCCATGTTGTGAAGTTCCGCAATTTCCGTTGCGGCACGACTGCCGCCAGTACAGGAGGCCGTCCAAACATAGCAAGTCCCCCGGGGAGACTGAAGTTTTAAAACTCAGCCGCCCCGGGGGCAATATCGTGTGGAGGAACCGTAGTCGCGAGCGGCCCGCGTCGTGCGGGCCGGACCCGCCTTTAGAAGTTATACCGGAACGTTGCACCGTACTCCCGCGGCGGCTGATAGCTCACGAATGCGAACACCCCGGGGAAATCGAACACGTTTTGCAAGTAGCGCTTGTCGAACAGATTTCTCACCCAAACGCCAATTGTCCAGGGCTGCGCTGTCGGCTGCCAGTCGATATTTGCGTGAACAAGGTGCGTGGGCTGCAGTTTTGCACGTGGTGCGTTGACCAGAGACGTCAGGTATTTGGACCCGGTATAGGTATAGACTGCGTTGAAGGTCACCTTGCCTTCCCCAACGGGAACTTGATAATTCACGTCGAAGCTTCCGCTCCACTTTGGAGAATTCTGCAGTTGGTTGCCCGCGAGGTCTACATCGATAGCACCCACCACGGGATCGATTTGCGTAAAGAGAAATTTCTTATATTTGGCATCAAGATATGCAACTGAACCTTTGAGCGTTAGACCCTCGACCGGAACTGCGGTGGCATCGAATTCAACGCCCTTGATTGTCGCAGATGCCACATTCAGAATTGTATTACCCTGAATGGTGACCCCGTTTTCATCCTCTGTGAAATATTGCTGGGCCAGCTGCATATCACGGTAACTGGTATAGAACACGGCGATATTGGTACGCAGCCTCTTGTCGAGCCAGTCCGCCTTGAGGCCGACTTCAAACGTGTCGACATGCTCCGGGTTATACGGCCCGATATCCTGCGGCACCCCAATGCGTCCGGCAAAGCCACCTGACTTGAAGCCACGCGCCCAGGTCGCGTAAACGAGATGGTCGGGCGTTACTTGATAGTCAACGCCGAGCTTCCAGCCAACGTTATCCCAGCTTTTTTTACCGCCCGCAGCGATGCTAAGCGACGGAATATAGGTGCCGCCGAAAAACCCGCTTGTCCCTCCATAACGATTCAGCTCTGCCGCCATTTCTGTCTGCTCGTGCGAGTAGCGAATACCCGCCTGGAGCTGCAACTTGTCGGTCAGGTGATAATAGCCCTGAGCAAACCCGGAAATGGAATACTGATCCTGATCCTGCGGGTTGGCTTGGCGGATATCAACCAGCCCCAATCCGGGCAGACGAAGGACCTGGATATGGTTGTAATGGGTCTTCAAATAGAAACCACCGATAATGGCTTCGAGACGATCCCCGATTTGAGCGTGGGTCCTCAGTTCCTGACTGAATTGCCAGCCTTTCGTATCGCGGAAGGTATCGAGCAAAAACAACGGCGTACCGTCCTGGTCAGTATATTCTACAAGACGGAAGTTCTTGTATCCGGTGATGGATGTAATATCGCCAATTGGCGTGTTATTCCAATTCATCGTCAGATCTGCAAAATACGTATTCATGTCGCTTTTGTCGGGCACCTGTCCATTGGCGCCAAGATAATGGTCGGGAGCATGACAAGGCTCGGTCATAGAGGGACATGGAGACTGATACATTGGCATGTCGGAATTTGGGAACACGGTCCCTGCGGCTACGGTAAGTGCCTCACCGGCGACACCGCCATTAATTTGGACCGGGCTGCCGTTGCGCGTCTGGTCGTATTCGGCAACCAGGGTCGCGTCAAAATTCTCGCTGGGTGTCAGCTTGAATGTCCCCCTTATCGCGTCCAGTTTCCGATCGCCCATACTCGATCCGTCAACGATATTCGTGACGAAACCATCCCGCTGCATGTGCGACACGGTAACCCGGGCGGCAAGGATGTCTTTGACCAGCGGAAACTCAAGAGCTCCGTTTACTTCGTAGTGATTCCAGTTGCCGTAGGTCAACTCCAGTTGGCCGCCCAGCTCACCTGACGGCGCGCGGGTTATGACGTTGACGACGCCACCCGTCGTGTTTGCGCCGAAAAGCGTACCTTGCGGGCCGCGCAGAACTTCAACGCGCTCGACATCAAACAAATTCACGAGTGCGCCCATGGAGAAGAATTGCGGAATGCCGTCGTAGACGATCGACACTGTCTGGCCGGCGTAAGGATCGGCCTCGAGAATACCCATCCCACGGATAAAAATCGCGGCCGTGTTTGGCGTGTTAACGTAGTGATTGATCTGGATGGATGGAACGGTACCGTTCAAACCCTCAAGGGTCGTCGCATGCAGGTCTGAAATCCTGTTGCCGCCAATAGCCGTGACCGCGATTGGCACCTCCTGCAGATTTTGCTTGATCTTCTGCGCAGTCACAATGATTTCCTCAACCGCAACGACCCGGCCCGCCTTGTCACTTTGACCCGACTGCTGAACAGTCTGTGCGCCCGCCTGGGCTGCGCACAAGACTGCAACGCCGACGCCCGCGTAAATCGCACCTTTCATCTTCGCCCTCGTTTGTCTGAATTGCATTTTTATCATGATGGCTCCCTTTTCATCAAAAATGGCTGGCACACGACGTTCTTTTGTTTGCTCGCGACGATCCACAAAGCGCCAGATTTGTAGATAGTCTAACGACACATTTAATTAGTCAAGTAATTATTTTATTGTCCACGGCGTGCCATCACAAAAGACCGAAAATGACTGCGGAAAGTGCCAGACCGCAATTGGGACTACCGCAAGGTACAAACCGGGAGATTGCCGGAGTTCAGTTCGGTGACTCGAGAAGAACAGGGCCGCGAGCAGGCCTCTCTGTTTACGCCGCAATATTTACCTCGCGCCAGCGTGACCCCAGGCTTCTGTAACAAACGTGGAGTGCGTTCCAGCGACCCAACAAGCGTGACAGCAAGCGAATTTCCGCTCACCGCCGGGCCAACCGCCCCAAATGTGGAGCGCCGGTTCTCGCCTCCGTCCGGCTATAGCGTTGTCCAATGTAAATCGATTACTAATTATATGGTTGATTAATTTTGATTACCGGTATAGCTGTATGATAGGAAATGGCTTCGCCGAACCGACAATTGCTGGCGTAATTTCTGTAACAAATGGGGACAAGGCGCCAAGCCAATCTGGAAGCATAAACAGTGTCGGTCAATGCACGGAGTTCTAATAGAGTTATGGCTACCAAAAAGAACCGTGTCGTCAAAAACGAAAGCTTTTCGGGAGCCAGCGTTCTAAACGAAGGTCAGTTGCGGGCGATATACGAGATGGCTGTCTTGACCCGCGCCTATGAGAAGAGAGTGATTGGACTTGCAAAAGAGGGGTTTCTGCCGCCGCTTCTGCATCCAGGTGCGGGGCAAGAGGTCAGCCAACTCGCCGCCTTGGCAGCCTTAACGAAAAACGACCCGCTTCTTTATGCCCATCGTGGCGTAGCCTATCTCGTTGGCCGGGGCGTCTCGCTCGAGGCAATGTTGTCTGATATGGCGGGTCGGGAAGGCGGCACCAATAACGGCAAAGGCGGTGTCATGCACATCGTCGACGTATCAAAAGGGGTGTATGGGCAAAGTGGAACGCTTGGCGGCGGGTTCGTTATTGCAGCGGGGATTGCAATGGCGCTCAAGCAGAAGAAGCTTCCCCATGTTGCAATCCACTTTTTCGGCGACGGAACTGCCAATCGCGGCACATTTCACGAATCGTTGAACTGGTGTGCTCTTAAAAAGCTGCCCGCCATCTTTATCTGCGAAAATAATGGCTGGGCGGTATCGGTTCCTACCTCGGCCAGCACTTCGGTACGGGATATTGCCATTCGTGCGGCCGGCTACGGCATTCCGGGCGTGATCGCTGATGGAAATGATCCCGACGCTGTTTTCGGCGCCGTTGCCACGGCCGCCGACCGGGCACGGCGCGGCGAAGGGCCAACGCTGATCGAAGTCAAAAATATCCGCCTGCTTGGCCATTACGCCACGGACCCTCAGGACTATCGTGAAAAAGACAAGATCACCGCTCAGCTGGATCCGCTGGTGCAACTCAGGGACCGGCTTCTCGATGCGGGCGTCCTGACCGAAGCATCAATCGAGGCAATTGAACGTGACGTTGCAGATCGGATCGATCAGGCCGCCAAGGCGGTGAAACAGGCCCCGCTCCTTAATGACGATCTCGCTTTCACAGACCTTTATGCTTGAGGCTCCACATTATGCCGGTCATGACATACGCACAGGCAATAAATGAGGCTCTTGCCGAGGAAATGGAGCGCGATTCAAGCGTTATCCTTTACGGGCAGGATGTCGGCGTCTGGGGCGGCATCTTCAATGTCACCATCGGACTGCAAGATCGCTTCGGCGAAGACCGGGTTTTTGATTTTCCGATCTCTGAGAACGCCTTGGTCGGTGCGGGAGTTGGAGCCGCCATTATGGGGCTGCGACCGGTCGCCGAACTTCAATATGCGGACTTTCTTATAACCGCTGGTGACGAAATATTCTTCAAGGCTGGAATGTGGCGCTTCATGCACGGCGGCGCCTTTAAAGTCCCTCTTGTTGTAAGGTTGCCATCCGGTTGTACGGCAGCCGGACCCGAACATTCTTCCTGTCCCGAAGCCTATGTCATGCATTCCCCGGGATTGCTCTGTGCTGTCCCTTCAACGCCAGCTGACGCCAAGGGGCTTCTGAAACAGGCCATACGCGATGATAATCCGGTCATGTATTTTGAGCATCGTCTGCTTTATCAGCGCAAAGGCGAAGTGCCCGAGGGCGGTGTGGCTCTTCCATTTGGCAAGGCCGCCATAAGACGGGAGGGAGATGCCGTCACTATTATCGCCTGGCAACTGATGCTCCACCGGGCGCTCAGGGCCGCAGATGTTCTTGCCGAAGAAGGTATTTCGGTTGAAATTGTGGACCCCAGAACATTGAATCCTTTTGACTGGGACACGGTAATCGAATCGGTCAAGAAGACCGGGGCTTGTCTTATTGTTGAGGAAGGGTATCGCACGCTTGGGGTCGGCGCCGAAATTGGCGCCGTGTTGTGCGAAAAGGCGCTGCCGTGGCTTGATTTACCGTTGCGGCGCCTGGCACCTCCCGATGTTCCCATAGCGGCAACGCGCAGCCTGTCAGATCGTGTCATTCCGTCCGCAGAGGCCATCGCAGACGAGGTGCGTTCAATGTTGAGTAGCAATTAGAGATTAGAGATTAAGGGCCGTCGATGACCGTTGAGATTTTAATGCCGCAATTGGGCCAGGCCATGGTTTCCGGGGTAATCCTCACCTGGCATGTAGGTGACGGAGAAACCGTCGGCAAGGGAGACCTCCTTCTGACCATCGAATCGGACAAGTCCGCATTTGAAATCGAAGCGCCGGCCAGCGGCCGGGTCAGCCATAAAGTCGCGGAAGGAGAAGAGGTCGAGGTCGGCGCATTGCTTGGCTTGGTCGGGGATGAGTTCGAAACTTGCCTCCAAAAGCGAGACGAAAGCCGTGAAACACGCCCCCGCAGCCTCAAAAGCCAAGGATGTGCCCGCACCGAAAAGGCACGGAAAATCCAAAATTCTGATATCGCCCAAGGCGCGCGCGATCGCCGCGCAAGCAGAGATCGATCTGGCCGAAATTGTTCCCAGCCGGGATGACGGCATGATTACGTTGAAGGACGTTGAGCGCGCCCTTTCTTCGCGAGATTCCATGCCGGCGAAAGCCAGTCCTTCAGGAAAATCGGATAAGGTGTCACGGCCGGGACGCCGACAGAAACTGACGTCAGCTCACAAAACCGCGATCCAGCGGTTACAACAATCGTGGACGCAGGCGCCGCATATCGTGCAGATGGTTAAAGTGGATGCCGGCAGACTTGTTCAAGCGCAAAAGCTCATAAAACGAGGCACCCTAAACGTCACCTTGAATGACATTATCCTCAAGGCGGCGGCCGACACCATGGCCGAATTTCCCGAAATAAACGCGTATGTGGATGGCGACGAACTGATTTTTTCCGATACGGTCGACGTGAGCATCGCAGTTGCCACGGAACGCGGTCTTCGCACGCCGGTGGTTCGCGGGTTGGATCACCTGTCGTTGGAAGACGTTGCAAAGCGCACCCGCGACGTCATTGACGGGGCCCAGAAGGGGCGATCGGTTACAGGCCGGGCTAGCCTCACCGTCTCCAATCTCGGGCGATATGGCGTTCAATTCGGGACCCCGGTCCTCAACCTCAACGAATCCGTTCTCGTTTTTGTCGGCGCGATAAATGAGAAGCCGAAATTCCAGGCAGGGGTTGTCGTACCAGGACAAGAACTGGTCCTCAGCATTGCTTATGATCACCGGGTTGTGGATGGGCTAAAGGCAGCAGAATTCTCGGGCGCGCTGAGGCAGCGCCTGGAGCAATTCGCCCTGCCCGCGCAGGAAAGCACAAGTCAGCAGCCTCACACGGCCGGCCGCAGGGTTGCGGTGACGTCAGATGGCCTGAAATGTGTGCTGAGTGACGATCACGGCCACACATGGGTCATCGATGAACCGGAGTTGCTCGGCGGGACTGACAGCGGCCCGGACCCGGTAACAACTGCGTTCAGTGCGCTGTTATCATGCCTTATCATCGCATTCAGGCTTATCGCAAAGAGCCGTTCGGTATCAATGCATCGCCTGGACGGATCGATCACATCTCCGGAGTCAGGCAAGGTTAAGCATATATCCGTCAAGTTACGGATCGAGTTCCCGGATGATGCAGACAAAGTGAAGGCGCTTTTGAAGCCGGCCAAAAATGCCTGTTATGTCCACGCAATGCTAAAATCGGAGCTGGAGATCGACGTCGATTTGGATGTCGTAACGCCAACCTAGAGGTAGCGCAAATGACCCGGTTGGGAGCTTAGCTATGATCAACATCACTGCCGCTGTCGCTCGCGAAGCCGGGCAGGATTTTTCCATTGAAAGCCTGCAGCTGGAAGACCCGCAGGACGACGAAATTCTTGTCCGGATCGAGGCGGTGGGGTTATGCCATACGGATCTTGTGTTCCGTGACATGGAAACGGCCGTCACGATGCCTGCCATATTGGGACATGAAGGCGCGGGAATTGTGGAAAAGGTGGGCTCGGCCGTCACCAAGGTCCGCCCCGGCGACAAAGTGCTTATCACCTACAGATCATGCGGCACCTGTGACAAGTGTGAGGCGCATTTACCGGCCTATTGCCGCAGTTTGACCGAGCTTAATTTCGTCGGCCAACGCGTTGACGGAAGCAAAGCCATCCATTCGGACACTGAAGAGGTTTCCAGCAATTTCTTTGGCCAGTCGTCTTTTGCGACACATGCCCTGACCTATGAGCGCAATGTCGTTCGCGTGGACCCGGACCTCGACAGTTCGATCTACGCCCCCCTTGGCTGTGGCATTCAGACCGGGGCCGGCAGCATCATGCGCGCGCTGGCCTGCCCGGCGGGCTCGTCCCTGGTCATCATCGGTGGTGGTGCTGTCGGACTGAGCGCCGTCATGGCCGCCGCGATCCAGAAATGCGGGCCCATCATCGTGATCGAACCCGTGGCGGAGCGTCGGAAATTGGCCAGTGAGCTTGGCGCAACCCATGTCATCGATCCAAACGGCACGGACGTGCCGGAGGTCGTTCGACAAATTGTCCCGCAGGGCGTAGATTATGTTCTCGACACCAGCGGTGTCGTAAGCGCATTGGAAGCGGCCTTCGGTTATCTTGGTTCCCACGGCACAATCGGCCTGGTTGGCGTTCCCTCAAGCGCTGAAGCAACCCTCGCCCTGCCAATGGTGGCGGCAATTACATTTGGCTTCAGTGTGAAGGGAATCATTGAAGGCGATAGCGAACCCGATGACTTTATCCCTGAGCTCGTGCGGTTGCACCAGCAGGGTCGGTTTCCCTTCGATCGCCTGATTTCAACCTATCCGTTCGAGCAGATCAACGAGGCCATCAAAGATCAGCATGACGGTAAATGCGTCAAGGCCGTGCTCGAAATGCCTCAACTGGAAAGCTGACATGGAGTTTGATCGCGATTTTTCGGTGACGATCAACGGGGCGGGCCATCCTGTCGAAGCGACCTTTGATGTCGTCAACCCGGCCACAGAAAAGGTCATCGCCCGCGCCCCGGATTGTGGGTCAGCGGAGCTCGACCTGGCTGTTGCGGCAGCGCGCGAGGCATTTCCCGCCTGGAAACGGACGCCCCTGGAAGACCGGGCCCGACTGGTTAAGGAAATCGGCACGCGCCTTGCGGACAATGCGGCCGGGTTTGCGGCCCTTCTGACCGCGGAGCAGGGTAAACCACTGAGCGGAGCCCGGGAGGAAATTGAAGGCGCGGCCTATTGGTGCAATGCGGTTGCAGATTTCAAGCTACCGACAATCACCAACGAGGATTCCGCCGGACGTCTCTCTGTGACGCACCATGTGCCCCTTGGCGTGGTCGGAGCAATCGTGCCGTGGAATTACCCGGTGCTCCTCGCCATTTGGAAGATCGCCCCTGCCCTGCTTGCCGGAAACACCGTGGTCGTCAAGCCATCGCCCTTTACGCCGCTGACCATGCTGAAATTGGGCGAGCTCGCCAGGGATGTGCTTCCGGCCGGAACTTTTAACGTCGTGTCGGGGGGCGACCATCTTGGGCCGCTTATGACGGCGCATCCCGGGATCAACAAGCTGAGCTTCACGGGGTCGACGGCAACCGGAAAGAAGGTAATCGAGAGCGCGATCCCCACGCTTAAGCGGGTGACGCTGGAACTTGGCGGTAACGACCCGGCAATCGTGCTGCCCGATGTGGACGTTGACTCCGTCGCTGAAAAATTGTTCTGGGCCGCCTTCAGCAACAGCGGTCAAATCTGCATCGCAACCAAGCGGTTGTATGTGCACGCAGACATTTACGACCAAATGAAAACGGCGCTCGCGAAAATCGCAGGGAGCGTGAAGATGGGCGACGGAACCGGGGAAGGCATTCAACTGGGGCCGGTGCAGAATTCGGCCCAGTTTGCAAAAGTCAAAAACCTGATCGAGGTTTCCCGAAAAGCCGGGTACAAATTTGTGATCGGTGGCGACGTGCCCGACGCCCCGGGGTATTTTGTTCCGGTTACCATTGTCGATAATCCCCCGGAATCGAGCGACGTTGTTCAACTGGAAGCCTTCGGCCCTGTTCTGCCCATGCTTCGCTTTTCCGATATCGGCGAGGCGATAAGGCGCGCCAATGACACGGTTTTCGGCCTTGGCGCGTCGGTGTGGTCAGCTGACGAAGACCTGGCTCGTGAAATCGCCGCGGAAATCGAGGCCGGCACGGTCTGGATCAATGAAATTCAGAATCTCAGTCCGAATTCGATTTTCGGCGGACACAAGCAGTCAGGGCTTGGGGTCGAAAACGGGATTGAAGGCCTGCTCGAATATACAAATCCCCAGACGATTTCAATGGGCAGGCAGACGAGCTGATGGGTTGATATTGCCATGCATCCCCGCAAGCACGCACAGGAGAACTCCAGACAAACCGGCTCAGATCATGACATCGTCGGGGTGGACAACGACGTACGCCCAATTGGAAGCGCGCGCTAATCAGGGCGCGCATATGTTCCGGTCGCTGGGTTTTCGCCGGGGCGACATCATTGCGCTCCAGTTAGAAAATCATCCTAACTTCCTGGATATTGCGTGGGCGGCGCAGCGATCTGGACTCTGCATCGTCTGTATCTCGTCTCACTTCGGTCCCGGTGAAGCCTCCTACATTCTGGAAGATAGCGGCGCCAGGCTCCTGATCACGTCTCCGGCGCTGGCATCAGTGGCCACCGCCATTCTCGAGAAATTGCCGGACATACAAGTTATCGGACTGGACCACCCCTTCGGTCCTGTTCCCAGTTACCAGGACCTCATCAAGACGAAACCGGAAACGCCGATCGCAGATGAGAGCCATGGCGGTGACATGCTCTATTCTTCAGGCACGACCGGACGGCCAAAGGGTGTCTGGACCCCCTTACCGGAGGGGCCACTCGACACGCCGCCACCGATTGCAGGGTTGGCGTGCGATCATTACGGGTTTGACGAAAATACCGTCTACCTATGCCCGGCGCCCCTCTATCATGCCGCGCCGTTGCGGTGGTCGATGCTTGTACAACGACTGGGGGGCACCGTCATTCTGATGGAAAAATTTGACCCCGAACTCGCGCTTAAATCCATCGAGCGATACAAGGTCACAGCCGCGCAGTGGGTCCCCACCCATTTCGTTCGGCTGCTCAAGCTTCCCGAGGACATTCGCCGGCGCTACGACGTCTCGTCCCTGAAAATCGCCATCCATGCAGCCGCGCCGTGCCCGGTCCCGATCAAACGGGCCATGATCGAATGGTGGGGCCCGATCTTTCATGAATATTATGCGGGAACCGAGGCAAACGGCCTGACAGGCCTCAATACCGAGGAATGGCTGCGAAAACCGGGCTCGGTGGGACGGTCAATCGTAGGCGAGGTGAAAATTTGCAATGAGGCCGGCGAACCGCTCTCGCCGGGTGAAGAGGGTCTGATCTATTTCGCCAATGGCAATCCCTTCGAATATCACAACGATCCGGTCAAGACAGCGCAGAGCCGAAACCGGTACGGCTGGACAACGCTCGGCGATATCGGTCGCCTTGACGAAGACGGCTACCTTTACCTGACCGACCGCAAGAGCTTCACCATCATCTCGGGCGGAGTGAACATTTATCCCCGCGAGATCGAAGACGTCCTCGTTACCCATCCGACTGTGTCAGACGCGGCCGTCATCGGCGTGCCGGACGATGAAATGGGGGAACGGGTGCTTGCCATCATCGAACCGGTGGACTGGAAATCTGCGGGTCCTGAACTCGCTGAGGAGCTTAAAACTCACGTTCGGGAGCAGCTTTCGGGCATCAAGGTTCCGCGCCGGATCGAATTCATGAAAGCACTTCCCCGCCACCCCAACGGCAAAATGTATAAACGCCAGCTTCAAGAGAAGTTCCGGCCTGAAAAATGTTGAACAACGCAAATGAAAGAGGTGTCCCATGTCCACTAAATCGAACGTCGAACCTGGAACCGCGCGCTGTCCCGGCACGACCTGGGGCGATTTGGCTGAGGCAGATGCGCGCCCGTTACCGGATTTTATGCGCGACGAGGTCTATGAGTATCGGGGCTCCGAACCCCTGGCGCCGTCCAGGTACACAAGCCCGGACTTCTTTCAGGCGGAGGTCGAGAAGATGTGGCCCTACGTGTGGCAGATGGCCGCGCGTGACGAAGACATGCCCGATCCCGGCGATACCGTGGTTTACGAGAATGTCGGCCGGTCTTACGTGCTGATCCGTCAGGAGGACGGGTCGGTCCGCGCGTTTCACAATGTCTGCCTGCACCGGGGGCGGCGGCTGCGCACAAAAAGCGGCCATGCGACAGCGCTTCCTTGTCCCTATCACGGGTTTGCCTGGAACCTGGATGGCAGCCTCAAGAACATCCCCTGCCGGTGGGATTTTCCGCATCTGAAGGATGAGGACATGAAGCTGCCGGAGGCTGAGACTGCGCAGTGGGACGGTTATATCTTTTTACGGGAAAATGCCGGCGGGCCACCGCTGGAGGAATACATTCATCCCTTGACCGAGCATTTCAAGCGTTGGCCTCATAAGGAATGCACCACCGTGCTCTGGATCGCCAAGGTCATCCACGCGAACTGGAAAGTGATCATGGAGGCCTTCATGGAGGCCTGGCACGCCTACACGATCCATCCACAAATGGCCGCGTTCATTTCTGATTGGAACAGCCGGTATAATATCTATGGCGATAACGTCAACGTCGGCTTCAATCCTCTTGGCGCCATGTCTCCGGCCATTAATCCCAAGGGAAAGACGGAACAGTGGGTTGTTGATACATTTCTCGAATTTAATGGCATTACCGCGATTGATGACGAAGAGCCGCTCGTCGTGCCTGAGGGAGAGACGGCCCGTCGGGTTCTGGGCGCAAAAGCAAGAAGCGATTATTCAAAACTTTACGGGCGGGATCTTGACGACGCCGCGGATGCGGAGCTTCTCAATTCCATTTTCTACAGCGTTTTCCCGAATTGGGGGCCCTGGGGCGGATTCCAGCCGAACATCGATTATCGTTTCCGGCCATGGCCGGATCAGGACCACGCGCTGATGGAGGTTCGCGTCCTGATGCGCGGCAAGCCCGACGAACCGCTGGCGCGTGGGGTGCCGATGACCCTTCTGGGTGAAGACGAAACCTTTGCCTCCTCGGACATCGGCCCGGCCCTCGGCCATGTGCTCGATCAGGATGTGCAAAATGTCGAAGAGGTCCAAAGGGGCCTCAAAGCGTCCAAAAATGGCGAGGTCCAACTGGCGGATTATCAGGAAATCAGGCTCCGTCAGTTCCACCAGACCATGGACAAGTATCTGAACCAATAGCTTTTCGCCCAACGGCATCAATCTCTTACAGATGGAGACCCAAAATGGCAGACGTCACTGCAGAAGACCTCAAGCTGATCCGGGAAACCGCCGATCGCCAGAAGATCACGGAAAAGCTGTTTCTTTATTGCCGCGCTTGCGACCGCCTGGATTTGAAGTTGATGGAGACAATTTTCTGGCCCGACGCCATCGCGCACCACGGAACGTATAGCGGCCCGGCAGACGGGTTCTGGCGCGGCGCGCTTTTCTTTTTGAGCCGCATCGAAGCGGCGCTTCATTATGCGTCCAACGTCATTGTCGAGGTCGATGGAGACATCGGGTACCAAGAGGCCCTCTTTACGGCCTGGCACAGGGTCCAGAAAGGGGAGTTTGCGCCTGCGTCCTTTTCGGAAAGCCCCTATGTCGGCGATATGGTGGGAGCGGACGACGTAGTCTTCGACGGATTCCCTGGTCATGATGTCAATAAAGACGAGGACGCAGTTTTCTGCGGGCGGTACGTCAACAAGTTTGAACGCCGGGGCGACGAATGGCGCATCATCGACCATATATGCTTTGTCGAATGGGAACATTGGCGGGAAGCTTCGGAACGAAGCGACCTCGCCTGTGTAAACATGGCGAAAAGGAATCGCACCGACCCGTGCTATCGTCGGTGATCCACTTAAATTGGCTTCATTGGCATGGAATCTGACACTAAGGCGCTGGGAAATGTTGACCTTACCCGCGCGCGTCGCATCACCCTTGACGCTCAGTTGGCGCGCGCCGCGCGCCGACAACCGGATACCCCCGCCATCAAGTTCGAAGGTCTGGAGCGGACCTATGGGGAACTGGACAGCCGGGTAACCGCCCTGGCGAAAGGTCTTGTGGACCTCGGCCTCCAAAAAGGAGACCGCGTTGCCGTGATGATGCAGAACGGCATCGAAGTGATAAAGTCCTATTTCGCGGTTATTCGTGCGGGCGGTGTCTGTGTTCCGGTCAATTTTCGGTTTCAGGCGGCCGAAGTCGATTATATTCTCGAGCAGTCAGGCGCGGCGATCGCGCTGTGTGACAAGCCGTCGATGGGCGCGATAGCCGCCGCCCCACGCATTATTTCCGGAAAATCCAAACTGATCTCTACGGGCGTAACCGGCGATGACGGACCCGCCGAAGCCTATGAATCGATCATATCCAAAGGCCAAAATTGTGACGTTGATACGGATGTCCGCGATCATGATCCGGCCTTTATAATGTACACGTCCGGCACGACCGGAAAGCCAAAGGGCGCCGTCCTTACTCACATGAATTTGTTCGTCAACACGATCAACATGATTTCCGCCATAGAGATCAGGAATTCAGACAGGCGCTGGCTCGCCGGCCTTCCCCTGTTTCATATCGGCGGGCTCAACGGCATCCTTCCCTTTCTCTATTTTGAAGGCACATCGGTAATCCTTCCCAATGGCAACTTTAATGCCGAGCAAGTGGTAGACCTGCTGGAAAGAGAGCGGATCACGTCGTGCTTTTTTGTCCCGACACAATGGCAAGCGATCTGTGATCTAGAGGGAACCGGGGCCCGGAACTTTTGCCTTGAACGGGCAACATGGGGCGCGTCTCCCAGCACACCATCGATTATCGAAGCCATTCACCGCACGTTTCCAAATGCCCGGACCTATAATGTTTTTGGCCAGACGGAAATGAGTTCCGTTACCTGTGTCATGCGCGTCGATCAAGCCCCTGAAAAGGTAGCCTCAATCGGAAAGCCCGTGCCCGGCGTCGAGGTTCGTCTTGTGGACGATGATATGTGCGACGTTCCCGATGGTGATGTCGGGGAGATTGTCTACCGTGGCCCGACGGTTATGCAGGGCTACTGGCAAAAGCCCGACGCAACCGAGGAGGCGTTCCAGGGCGGCTGGTTTCATTCAGGCGACCTTGTGCGACGGGACGCGGACGGGTTCTATTACGTGGCCGACCGCAAGACAGACATGATCATTTCCGGCGGCGAGAATATCTATTGCCCCGAGGTCGAAAATGCGATCGATGCCCATCCCGATGTAAAGGAAGTCGCCGTGGTGGGTGCACCACATCCCAAATGGATCGAAACACCGGTCGCCTTTGTCGTCCGGCGGGACGGCGCGACGCTATCGGAAGACACGATCATCGCGTTTTGCAAGGACCGGCTGGCGTCATACAAGAAGCCCACCGCCGTTCACTTTATCGAGGCCCTGCCCCGCAATCCCAGCGGGAAGGTCCTGAAGACAAAGTTGAAGCAATTGCTGGTGAAAGATTAGCAGATTTTCGCCACATGGGCTGAAAGCGGCATCGAGACTGATTATACCTGTTCGTGCCCACAATCAATGCCTGACAAACTCGG
Source organism: uncultured Alphaproteobacteria bacterium (assembly GCA_963746725.1). Lineage (GTDB taxonomy): Bacteria > Pseudomonadota > Alphaproteobacteria > Sphingomonadales > Govanellaceae > J090. The sequence goes on from CAVVCF010000015.1 coordinate 60,639, forward strand.
CTTACCACCCTCAGAGGGAATGAATATTGGCCAATCACATAGCAGACGGCCCTTTTTTGGCTCCCCTTACCAAGCGACCCGGCAGAGCTTTGGTTCGTTTGCCATCGCGCATGGTGACCGTACCGCTGACTATGGTTGCCACATACCCTTCTGCACGTTGGTCAAGGCGGGTTCGGCCACAAGGCAGATCATTGATCAGGTAGGGTTTGTGAAGCTTTAACTTGTCAAAGTCGATCACATTCAGGTCACCGCGATATCCGACAGTGATACGCCCACGATCCTTCAAGCCAACAGCTTCGGCGTTGTCATGAGTAAGTTTTTTCACGATCTGCGGCACAGAAAGCCCGTCCTTTGCTCTCCCCCAGCGCGCAAGGGTGTAAGTCGTGGTGCTTAAATCACAGATCATGCTGCAATGTGCCCCACCATCGCCGAGTGCAAGAAGTGCATTGTTATCGCGGATCATAGAACTGGCTGCGACAATACTATTGTCGACAAAGTTCACGTTAGGCGCGTAAAGCATGGTGGTGCCATTGTCTTCAAGCAGCAGGTCATAGACATACTCGACCGGATCGCGGCCTTGCTGTTGGGCCTGTGCCTTGACGCTTTCTTCCGCCTTAGGTTCGTAATCGGGAGGATCGCCCATAACATAAAAGCTTTGCAGATTATGGACCATGGCCGCGGCGGGATTCAATGTATCTCCCGGAAATTCCGAGATAATTTTCTGCTTGAGACTTGGATCCCGCATGGCTGCCACTCGGTCTTTATGAGGACGCGACGCCAGGGCTTCATAGCTGGAGCAGAAGCTGAATGGGTTGTAGCTGAGATGCAGACCGAGCAATAGGCCGAGTGGACGTCCAATGACCTGTGCTTTGATGGGCAGCCCATCACGATTTGCATTTTCGATCAGATCAAGAAGCAGACGCCAGCGGTTGGGGTCCTTAGCATATTGCAAAACCGTCATCGAGAGCGGCCGCCCCGACGCAGCCACAATACGACGGATCATATCGAATTCGAATTCCGGATCATCAAAATCTGCAATTAATTGCAAAACACCTTGATTAATTTCTGACAGCGCCATTGCGATCCCCAAGAGTTCGTGAGCGGAGGCCGTTATGCTTGGCAACAAACTACCCTTACTTGAGCGGTGATTAAGGCTGCGCGAGGTTGAAAAACCCAGAGCCCCCGCCCTGATCGCATCCCGGGCAAGACGCGCCATTTCAGCTATATCCTAATTCGTGGCCGGCTCACGATCTACTCCACGAGTACCCATTACGTAGACACGCAGGGGAGAATGGGGAAGCTGAACGGCAACATCTGCGTCGAACGACCGGGTCTCTAGGAAGTCGAGATATTCGGAAAAGCTCTTCCATGCCCAGGGAAGACCCGCCTTAAGGACAACCTCTGGAATATCTTCAACACCCTCCATCAGATGGATCAAGGTATCTCGATCAGCCGGGTAACATGGCGCAAACCCCATACCGCAATTGCCTGTTACGACTGTGGTCACTCCATGATTGGTTGATGGGTTGAGATAGTTTGACCAAGTGACCTGACCATCATAATGGGTGTGAATATCCACAAACCCCGGTGTGACAAGACACCCCTTGGCGTCGATTTCCACACGGCCTGACACCGCAAAGTCACCTAAGGCTGCTATACGTCCTTGATCCACGGCAACGTCGGTCTCCCGCGGCTCGCCGCCAGTGCCGTCCACTACCAGACCATTGCGGACCACCAGATCAACACGCTGTGCCATGGTACACTCCATTCTCCTGTTAAGCGTCACTCCGGGCACTGTGAGCTTACGCTACTCCCGATACTTCCCTGCTCACATTTCCCGCCTGTCGATCTGTAACCTGCCCGCTTGCGCACATGCAGATCATAGAACCCGGCCATTAGCACGAGGATCGCGGCGACCATATAAAACAGGCTCGCGAGCTGCGACGCAAAAACGTAATTTAGGAAATAATCAAATAACGCCGAGAACACGATACCACCTACGGCCAGGCCCAGCGCCGTAGTCATGGCCTGTATACCAAAGATGGTCGAATAGGCCTTGAGGCCGAAAAGCCGGGTTGTAAAATAGGCCAGGAAATCCGCTTCGGCGCCATGGGAAAGCCCTAGAGACAGCACGGCCACAAACAATAGCCAAGCATTACTGTCGAAGCCCAGACCTGAGAGGTAAAGGGCACCAACAGCCGGCACAGCAAAGCAGACGCTAGCCACGCCACTGGCCCAGAAGCGATCAAGAAGCATACCTACCGTAACGCGACCGACACTGATCCCGAGTGCATAGACCACGCCGTAATTCGCCGCATTCAGTGTATCGAACCCCTTGTTCATCATTAGCGGCTGAATGTGAGTCATAAAGGCGCCCATGGGCATGGCCGCGACAGTGAAGGCCGTAAGATAAAGCCAGAAGCGCCGGTCTTTGAGTGCGTCGCGCAGCGGGACACCCTCGGCCGGAGCATCCAGCAGCGGCTGTGGCGCGAGCACCTTCTTCCGTTCCCGGAAAAGGGTAATCACCGTCGGCAGCCCGAGCACAAAAACGATCCCTGCCAACCCGAGATAGCCGGCCCGCCAACCAAATCGTTCTATGATATGGGCAACAAGAGGCAGTGACAGCAGGGCAACGAACGATACACCCGACATTGTCATACCGAAGGCCGCGCCCATGCTGTGTCGGAACCACCCGGCGACGCCCTTGGTGAAGACTGCGGGACCGCTCAACGGCCCGATAATACCAAAAACACCCACCATCAGGTAGAGTGTCGAGAGGTGCATGGGCATCAGATCCATGGCTATATAGGCAAGGCCGAAAAGGCTCAGGCCGGTAATCGCCACGCGCCTGGCCCCGAAACGGTCGATGATGGCACCGCCCAATGGAGACAGCAGGGCCGCAATAACCAAAACCATTGGCGCAATGGCGATCGTACTGGTGGACCAGCCAAGCTCGTCCTGCATCGGCTTGATAAACAGGCCCGCTGACATCAGGAACATTCCGTACCCGGTGCCGGTTCCGACACAACCGGAAAACACCACTTTCCATCCTGTCCGCCACTCTGCCAAAGACGAACCCAGAACACTCATCAGAGCCTCGGCCCATGGTCCGCTGTCACGGCGTTCCGGACAAGGACTCCCGGCAAAATACCAGTCTGCTCGTCGTCACGAACGATCGGCTTACCGTTTACGAACGTCCAAAGATAGCCCGTTGCGCTCTGGTTGAGGCGCCGCCCCCCCGCGGGAAGATCGTATGTCACATGCGGCCTGTGCAAGTGCAGACGGTAATAATCAATGATGTTGAGATCGGCCTTCTTGCCTGGCGCTATGACACCCCGATCATCGAGGCCAACAAGACGGGCCGTGTCGGCGCTAAGCGTCTTAACGGCCTCGGCTAGCGAGAGCTTTTCCCCCTTCCTGTCGCGGGTCCAGTGCGCCAGCACAAACGTTGGATAGCTGGCGTCGCAGATCAGGCCGTAATGGGCGCCTCCGTCTCCAAGTCCAACCACCGTTGACGGGTGCTTCATCATGGCCAGCGCGGGATCAAGACATCCGGTTGAGAAATTGGTCAGCGCAACGAACAACATGGACCTGCCATCGTCTTCAAGCATCAGGTTATAGGCCAATTCTTCCGGCGATATCCCCATTGTTTCGGCACGGGCCGCGATACTCGTAGCCGGATCCGGCTCGTAGTCAGGCGGATCGGTGATCGTAAACATGCGGTCAAACTGGCGCGCAAGGAGCATCAGAGGCAGCTTTGAATTTATAGGTGCTTCGCCCAGGATCTTCGCCTTCACATCGGGCGTCCGTAATGCCTCGATCCGTGGCTCCAATGGCAACTTGGCGAGAGACTGGTATGTCGGCGTAAGGGCAAAGGGATTGGTCGACAGGTCGTGACCGACAATCATTCCCACAGGCCGTGGAAAAACCTGGGGTACAAGTTCAACACCGTCGCGGGCATTGGCTTCCTCCACCCAGTCAAGAATTGTGCGCCAACGTCCCGGGTGCTCGTCCAGTTGGACCATTGTGAAACTCACCGGCCGACCACTCGCCTTTGAGATCCGCGTCATCAGGTCAAGATCAGCACGCGCTTCGACCTCTTCGGACATGGAGATGTCGGTGACAGCCTGAATGATTCCCCGCCCTGATTTTCCGACCGCCTCGGCGATGGCCCTCAGCTCCTGCTCATCCGCCTGATAGCTCGGGATAAAATCTCCGTCAGCGCGTCGATGGCCGTAAATTCTCGACGTCGCAAATCCCATTGCGCCGGCAGCCATCGCCTCTTCCGTCAAGGCTACCATGCGATCCAGATCGTTCTTTGTAGCGGGCTCCCGATTGGCGCCCCGTTCGCCCATGACAAAAACTCTAAGCGCCGAGTGGGGAATATAGGCCCCGCAATTGATATCGAGTTGCCTTTTTTCCAAGGCCTCAAGATAATCCGGAAATGTCTCCCAATCCCACGTCAGACCCTCGGCCATGACGACTTCAGGTACGTCTTCAACACCCTCCATGGCATTGATCAGAAGATCGTGGTCTTTCCCTCTGCATGGCGCAAAACCGACACCGCAGTTTCCCATGACAACGGTCGTAACGCCATGGCAAGACGACGGGGTCAGATAATGCGACCAGATGGCCTGACCGTCGTAATGGGTATGAATGTCGACGAATCCCGGGGTCACAAGGTAGCCGGAGGCATCTATTTCCTCCTGCCCCGAACCAGAGAGCTTCCCAACGGCTACGATGCTGTCGCCCGTGACCGCAATGTCTGCCGTAAACGGCTCCTTGCCCGTGCCATCTGCCACGAGGCCGTTACGGATCACAACATCGAACTGCGTCTTAGCATTCATAACCATGTGCGAACCATCATCGGACAGTCACTTGTATACAGCTAATCAACAAGGCAAATTTATTACGTCCGATTCGGGACAGCAGCCTTTTCAAAGGCCACCATCCCGATCGGATTCCCAACCCTAAAAGTTAAAGCCGAAATCGACTCCATACTGGCGGGGCGCCCCGTATGACGCAAAGGCAAAGGCGCCTGGATCAAGGGCCGCCGTCTTGTATTTCTTATCGAAAAGATTCCTGACCCAGAGCGAAATGGACCAGTTTCGATTATCCGGTTCCCACGTCAAATTCGCATGCACCAAACTCACCGGTGCCAAGTACTCGAGTGGCGACTGGGTGAAATTGCCCCAACGATGATCTACGTAGGTGTACAGGACCGAAGCAGTAGTTACACCGGGCCCCTCATTGATTTCGTAAGTGGCCCTTGCTGACGCAGTCCATTTCGGGGCATGCGGGGTAGAACGACCAGCGTAATCGGTCCCTGCGTTCGAGAACTTGTCATATTTGGCCTCGAGGTACCCGAGCGTGCCATTAAGCCTCAATCCATCTACAGGAATGACCTCGACCTCAGCTTCGATGCCCTTTGTCGTAGCCGCCGCGGCGTTCAGAATTGTCGAGGACGACACTGACCCGATAAAAATAGATTGATTGACCTGCATGTCAGACCAATCATTATAGAAGGCTGACAAATTGACACGCAAACGTTTATCCAACCAATCGGATCTTATCCCAACTTCGAAGGAATCAACAAACTCTCCATTATAGGGGCCGACAAAAAGCGGATTTGTGATCCTCCCATTGAACCCGCCGGATTTGTAACCGCGGGCATAGTAACCATAGAGCATGACATCGGGTTTGATCCTGTAATCCAGACCAATTTTTCCACTCAAATTTGTCCATGATTTGTTACCATTGGCCTCGAAGGAACCCAGAACTGTTGCCAAGGCAATGTTATGCCGGAAGCGCGTTGGATCTGGGTTTGCCAAGAAGCGGGATATGTTGTTTGTGAAAAAGTCGGTTTTTTCCCAACTGAACCGCACACCTGCCCCAAGCCTGAGCTCATCCGTTATATTCCAATACCCTTGCGTAAAAGCGGCTGCGTGATCTTCGTTTCCATGCACGAATTGCTCAGTAAGAATTCCCGGAGCCAGCCCCTGCGGCTGCGTGAGCGTATTCACCTTGTGGTCCAGTTTCATATAGAAAGCGCCAATAAGGACTTCGAGGCTATTTGAAGGATGGAATACCGTTCGAATTTCCTGCGAATATTGCCAGCTTCCAAGTTCCCGGCCCGCGTTGAGAAGAAACTCTTCCGTTCCATCAACATCCTGAACATTGATCGCGTTAAATTCACTATAGTTGGAAATAGATGTCAGTTCGCCAATAGGGGAATCCCAGTTGGCTGTCAGAGTTACAGAATAGAGGTTGGCATTGTTGGGTCGAGTGGCGTCGCTATATGTTTTGAATACAAAGCCTTGCCAACCGGGAGATCTGTACAGTAGCTGTCCCGGCACACTGGTGTTTGGCGGAGTGTCCGCCCCATTGCGGATTCGATCATATTCTCCAGTTAAAGTGGCATCGAATGTTGCCGTTGGGGTCCATTTCAGATAGGCACGGGCTTTGGTGGTGTTAACCCACATCAGATCCTGACCATCGGCAAGGTTGGTGAAGAAGCCGTCTCGCGTACGATGAGACACGGAGACTTTCCCGGCCAGCTTATCTTTTACAATCGGAAAGTTTACAGCAACTGCCCCGTCCACCTCATTATAGTTCCCGAGCGTCAATTTGCCGTAAACACCAAACTCTCCCGTTGGTTGCCGACTAACGACATTGATAACGCCACCGAGCGTATTAGCTCCAAAAAGCGTGCCTTGGGGCCCTCGCAGCACCTCAACGCGTTCGAGATCAAACTGATCGGTTAAGCCCAATAGCCGTGTTCCCTGAATCACGCCGTCAATGACGACTGCCACCTCGGTACCCGCAAAAGGATCCGGTTGAGTAGCAATACCAATACCTCGGATTGTCAACGCCGCTGTTAAAGAGACGTTAGAGATTTGCGTGAAATGTACGTTGGGCACCGTACCGGTTAAGTCTTTGAAATCCTGAATATGAAATTTTTCCATATTCAGACCTGTTACTGCCGATACTGAAAACGGCACATCCTGCAAACTTTCAGCCCGCTTCTGAGAGGTGACCACAATCTCCTCCAGGCTGGATCTGTGCGCGTCAACGGCTTCTTGCGCCATAAGCTGTGGAACGCCGACCAGAAGCGAACATCCAGCCAACAGGACGGTTTTTCCAGTGATAACTCTAGGCGTGTACTTATTATGTATCATGACGGTCCTCCTCCGCATAATGTTGATTTGTCGTAAGATCTCCTCGGCTCTGCCCTCCGGGACCGTTTCACTGCCGCCTGCAACCGTTGCTTGGCGGAATTTCACGGCCACTCTTATTTTTGGTGTAAATAGCGATCGAGCGTCTGATGGAAATGGCGCATGCGTATTTCCATATAATCGCCTAACTGGACTTCCCGATTTTTCGACGCCTTCAAGCCCTTCTGGACTTCTTCGATATTGACCATGTCCTGGTCCAGGACATTGCCAAGCACCGGCCCGATGGCGGTCGTGGTCCAGGATTCTCCCTCCTCCAGCATGTGCATGGGGACCGAAGGCGGGATCTCCTCTCCCGGCGGCACCCGGGTCAGGATGCGGACCTCCATCAGGGTCGCGTTCTCGTCGGGCCAGGGTCTGAACCGGTAGGAGATGCTGGGCATAAACCCACCCCAGGGATGGAAATTCGGGAAGACGGCGTAGTAGATCGCGTCCAGAACCTCGGCGTCAGAGGCATGGCTCAGATCGTGGCCGAATAATTTCGTGTAATCCTCGCGCGCCCGCTCCCCCAGCACCTCTCGGGCGGTCTTGTCACCGCCCGCGGTCAGCTCCTTGCCCTGATCCAGCTTCGCAATGCCGTTGAACTTCAAATAGGCATCCACGATCGACTGCTGCGTCCTTTTCCGGGCCTCGAGCTGGGCGGACACAATTCCCATCGGGGAAATCGCAAGATTTGCATGGTCACCAAGGACATTATAGCGGCTGTTGGAATCGGCAATAAAGGGCGTAATCTGGGGATGGGTTGAAAAGTTGTGCCAGGCCTCCATGAAGGCTTCCATGGTTGCTTTCCAGTTGGCGTGGACGACCTTGGCAACCCAGACCGCTGTCGTACATTCGTCGTGCGGCCAGCGTTTGAAGTGCTCCGGTAACGGGTCCAGATACTCCTCAATATCGGGACCGTCATCTTCCTCGCGTACGAATATATATCCGCCCCAACGCCCGACTTTCGCCTCTGGGAGTTTCATCTGCTCATCGGATAAATGACTGAAATCCCAGCGGCAGGGAATTTCCTCCAACGTCCCGTCCATCTTCCATTTGAAACCGTGATAGGGACAGTGCAGACGAGGCGCATGTCCACTTTCAGACTTGAGGCGCCGCCCGCGATGCAAACAGACGTTGTGAAAAGCCCGAACCGATCCGTCTTTTTGACGGACCACGACATAGGAGCGGCCAACATTTTCATAAACGACAAAGTCGCCCGGCTTCAGCATATCCTCTTCGCGCGCAGCCACCTGCCACACCCGCGGCCACATCTTTTCAACTTCCTGGCGGAAAAACTCGGGACTGGTGTAGCGCTCGGTACTGAGCGGCTCGGACCCCAGGTACCGGTAATTGTTTTTCCTCAGAGAATCGGGGACCGGGTGGGTGTCCCTTTCAACCAGCTCCTCCCAGGAATCGCCCGGGATTTCAACGGGCTGCGCTCGGGATTCTGAACTTTTATCAGCCATATACAATAGCCCTCAGAAAATCGGGTTTAAGCGAGCCCGGCCCAAGACACCGGCTGCCCGGATCAAGCTGTGCAAAAGCAAGTTCAAACGCAGCAATCAACGCTGTCAGTCGATAGTCATTAATGCATTAATTAATATTCAACGTCAAGGGCATTTCGCGGTTGAGGGCAAATGCGGGCCGCGCAGCCTCCTGACAACCCAAAAATAAATCTGACAGATCAGGAATATTAATTAATTATTTAATTAAATGCATATTTTGATGAATTATATGCGTCGTAATGACGCCCCCAAAAAGCAGCCAAGGGAGAAGTCGAATGGCAATAGACAAGAGGTTTCAGGAACGCATCGAGAAGCAAGCAATCCGTTAAGTCCTTGCCCGCTATATGCGCGGCGCCGACAGATAGGACGCAGGGCTTATTGCCAGGTTATGCCACCCAGAAGCGGTTGATAATTATAAATCATTTGAAATCCCGGGACGCGGATCTGCGATAATGGTGGCGGATGAACGATTGGAAGGTTGCGGAAAGATGGGCCGTCGCGGAATTTACCAGAGCAAGCCCCGGTGACATGCGTTATGCTACCGGCGACGGCGTCAGCAATGGGACCCGAGACGAGGCCGATCAGTCCTGCAGGAGATAGACTCTGGAGAGAGCTGTACTGTATTTGATGGGTCGCGTTTCCGGGAGCTTTGGCATATCGACGAGACGGCAAATAGGAGCATCTTTTGGCGTTCAAAGTTTTTGACTTGACAGACAAAGTCAGTCTGGTGACCGGCGGAAGCAATGGCATCGGTCTTGGCATGGCCGAAGCACTGACAATGGCCGGCTCAGACGTCGTTGTCTGGGGCATCGAACCCGGCCACCTCAAACAGGCCGAAGTAATTTTGAAGGCTCATGGCAGAAGGGTTTTATGCCAGATCGTTGACGTGACCCGGGAGCAGGACGTGGTCGCTGCAATCACCGATGCGGTTAAAAAGTTTGGAAGGATTGACACAGTGATCGCCGCCGCCGGCATTTTGGGCGAGCCTACTCCGCTTAAATCTATGTCGTCAGACGCATTCGGAGAAGTTCTGGACGTTAACCTGAACGGAATCTTCTGGACGTTTCGAGAAGCTTGCCGGCACATGGCAGACCGCGCTAGTAATGGCGAGCCGGGCGGATCGATCATCGGCATCGCATCGATGGCCGCCTTGCATGGCGCTCCTGGCATTCAAGCATATGCGGCGTCAAAAGGAGCAATTTTCCCGCTTGTCCGATCGATCGCGGTCGAATACGCGCGCTACGGCGTTCGCGCCAACACAGTCGTTCCCGGCTGGATCACGACCAACATGACCCGTGCCAACCACGAGAGTGAGAAATTCGCTGAGAAGGTTCTGCCCCGCATCCCGGCTCGCCGGTGGGGCGTGCCAGAAGATCTGGGCGGCATCGCCGTTTACCTTGCCTCTGACGCAAGCCGGTACCACTCAGGCGACACCATTGTGATCGACGGCGGGTACTTCGTTTTCTAGGCCGTTTCCGATAAATCGGACCTCGGATCAATTCAGCTTGTAGAGCCTTGCGGCGTTGCTGTAGAGGATCTTCTCGGCGTCTTCTTCGGAAATGTCTTCGAATACCTCCCGGATATAATCAGGCGGGCGTTTGGCGGTACTGCCGGCGCCCGGGCTCATGCTGGTGGGATGGGGAAAGTCCGTCTCGTACATGATATTGTCGGCCCCCAGTATTTCGATGGCCGGGGCAACGGTTTCACGCTCGAACCAGAAGGTACCATAGATCTGGCGTTTGAAATACTCGCTTGGCAGCAGATCGTATTCCGGATGTTCCTTGGCAACGCCACAGTTTTTCCATTGCCAGTCGATGGACGCCAGCGCGAACGGCAGCCAGCCCACGCCGCTTTCAACGGATATAAAATTCAGTTTTGGGAAGCGGTGGCAGATCCCGGCGCAAATCAATTGGGTCAGCACCGACGCATTGCTCATAAAGAACAGAACGCCGTCCGACGCGTACTTGGCACGCGTGCTCACACTCTCGTCCATCACCTTGTACACTTCGAGGTCGCCCGAGGCGATGTGGAAATTGATCGGCAACTCCATTTCCTGGGCGGCCGCAAAAAACCGGTCCCAGTGACAATTCGTCAGTTTGGGCAGGCCCATGTATTGAGGCTCGCCGGTAAAGACAATGCCACGGTGGCCCATTTTGGCAGCCCGCTCCATTTCCCGAACTGACTCTTCAAGATCCCATATTGGCAATACCATCTGCGGCAACAGGCGCTCGGGCGCGACACTGCTCCATTCGGTCTGCCAGTCATTGTAGGCGCGCACCACATTCAGCATCAGATCGGTGCGCCCAAGTTTCAGTAACTTCGGCAGATGAAAGAAGATGACGTTCGGGAACAGAACCTGGGCTTCAATGCCGTACTCGTCCATCAGTTTGAGTCGCTCCGTGGCGTCCCAGGTATAGCGCTTCACCTGATCCAGCTTCTTTGGGTGATCTGGTGGATATTCATGCCAACCAGCCATCGCCAGCTCTGCCCCACCATGGGCCGCCGTGTCCCCGAAAAACCAGATGTCCTCGTCCTTTTCTTCAACATAGCGGACCTGGGGAATCATATCGCCATACTTGTCCGCAGACATCCGCGACGTCCAAAGGTCATAAGGTTCGATCACGTGGGTATCCACGTCAATGATTCGGTGTTGGTTGGCGATCATGTCCATTTGCTTTTTCCGCCTGTCCTGTCCTTATGTTCGGCAACACCCGTCCATCCCAGCTGTCGGACGCGGGCGCATCGAAGGGCTCACCCGGGTGCCTCTACACAGCAGCCAGCGCTGCCTTCACGACCTCCATGTCCTGATTCTGCGTGCCTCCGCTAACGCCCACACCGCCAACCAGAGCACCGTCCACCTGAATCGGCGAGCCCCCACCAAGCACCACGATGCGGGGATACTCCGGAAAGCCGCGAAGCAACGCAGGATCATCCTTAATCAGTTCATAGAGCGCGTGCGTCGCTAGATCCAGGCAGCCGCCGTATAGGCCTTGTCCTGCGACATCCCGACACTGGACAGGGTCGAGCCCTCCAATCGGACAAAACGCAATAGGTGACCGCCGTCATCCACAATCGCTATACTGACAGGCACCTCGATCTGCGTTGCCTTTCCGCATGCTTTGCGCACCATGCGATCCAGAATTTCATCGCCAATCCTCACTCTCAATTCCTTTCTCTGGCTTGCTTTGTCCACGTCCACCCGGTTTTGTCAGACAAAGAAAAGGTCATTCATATCGCTTGACGAACAATACTTAATTATGTGATTAATGTATAAACTCTACAGAGACCGAAAATTAACAAACAATCTTCCTCACGCCCGCGGGTCTCGGGCAGGAGGTCTGTGAAAATGGGAGATTCAGAATGAGTTCCGATAACCCGCCCCCTGAAGTGCTTGTCGAGATTTATCGCAAGATGACTCTTCTGAAACAGAACGATGAGCGGTTCCGTACTGTCCTCAAGTCGGGCGAGATCATTGGAAACTATTACTCTCCACGGGGCCAGGAAGCAATTCCGTCCGCCGTTTCGGTAAATCTGCGCCCGGACGACTACATTTGTACGATCTACCGGGGCATTCATGATTTCGCTTGCCAAAGGCGTTCCGATGAAACTTCTATGGGCGGAACTCGCTGGCCGCGCTACGGGAAGCTGTAAAGGCAAGGGCGGCCCAATGCACATCAGCCACCCCGAGTTCGGGCGTGATGGTAACAACTGGTGTCGTCGGCTCCAGCATGCCGATCGCCAATGGCCTCGCCTTGGCATCCAAGATGCGTAACGAGGATCGCGTCACAATCGCCAATTTCGGGGATGGTGCGGCCAATATCGGGGCCTTTCACGAGGCGCTCAATTTGGCGTCCCTGTGGAAACTGCCGGTCATTTTCGTATGTCAGAACAACCGTTATGCCGAGCACACCAAGCTCTCCAAGGGAACAGCCATAGACAAGATATCCAATCGGGCAGCGTCATACAGCATGCCCGGCGTTCACGTGGACGGAAACGACCCGGTGGCAGTTTACAAGGCCGCGAAGACGGCGGTGGAACGGGCGCGCACCGGCGGCGGGCCGACCCTGATTGAAGCGATGACGTTCCGCTTTTACGGTCACCTTATGGGCGACACTGACGCCTATATGGACGAGGGCGAAAAAGACGAGTGGATGCGAAAGGACCCGGTGACGACCTTCCGCGCAAAACTGATTGCTGACGGCATCGCAAAGGAAGCAGAGCTTGCGGCCATCGAGGCGGAAATAAAGGCGGGTATTGATGAGGCAGCGGAGTTTGCACTCTCCAGCCCGTTCCCTGATCTCTCCGAACTCAGGAAGGATGTTTACAAGCAAGAGGTGGTGGCATGAATAGCACTACTGAAACGATGACCGCTCTTGAAGCGATAAATCTGGCCTTGCAGGACGCTCTTGAGGCGGACGAGAACGTCTTTCTCCTCGGTGAGGACGTAGCGGACGCGGAAGGCGGGGGCGTGGTCGAGGTCACCAAGGGGCTTTCCACAAAATTCGGCGACAACCGCGTGCTGTCGACGCCTATTTCCGAACAGGCCATCATGGGTGCGGCGATTGGTGCCTCCCTTGCCGGCATGCGTCCGGTACCGGAGATCATGTTAATGAACTTCACCACGGTGGCCATGGACATGATTGTCAATCATGCCGCGAAGCTACGCTTCATGTCCGGTGGTCAGACCCACGTGCCGATAACCATTCGGATGATGACGGGAACAGGATTTGCCAATGCCGGCCAGCACTCGGACTACCTTGAAGCCTGGTTTGCGCACACCGCCGGATTGAAAGTGGTCATCCCGTCCAATCCTGCGGACGCCTACGGACTGCTGCTGTCCTGTATCGAAGATGATGATCCCTGCATATTTGTCGAAAGCTTGGGGATTTACTGGGTGCCCGGCCCTGCGCCGAAGCGGGGTAAGAAAATCCCTCTCGGCAAGGCGAATGTTATCCGCGAGGGCAGCGATGTCACAGTCATCACCTATGGCCGCCAGGTCAACGATGTGCTGGCCGCGCTCGATGGCATGAAAGACGATGTCAGTGTCGAGCTTATCGATCTGCGCACTATTGCGCCCTATGATGAAGAAACCATCCTGGATTCGGTTTAGAAGACCGGACGGGCGGTTATTGTCCACGAGGCGGTGAGGAATTTCGGTGTTGGAGCGGAGATAGCGGCAACGATTACGGAAAAATTGTTCAAGGACCTGAAATCGCCAGTTGTCCGCCTTGGAGGGAAGTTCTGCCCCGTTCCCTTCTCGCCACCGCTCGAGCAAGGCTTCGCCCCCACGGGACCGGAAATTGTGGCTGCGATCCAAGAAGGTTTCCTGATACAAGTGATAACAACCAGTATGACAAAGAAATTGCACATACCCAAACTCGGCTTCGCCATAACCGAAGCCGAGTTAAGTGAATGGTTCGTCGCCGATGGCAGCATTGTTAGTAAAGGCCAGCTCGATCTACGCCATCGAGAGCGACAAATCTGTACAGGAAATTGAGGCTCCCGGCGGCGGAACATTGCGCATAGCAGCAGAAGCCGGGGAAACCTACCCGGTCGGAACTTACATAGGGGAGATCGAGTAGCGGCTTTTATGCCGGATTTCGGTTCCGCCATATGCCGCCCATCATAACCGAGGTGGTATGCTGAATAAAACGCTTGCGCAGGTCGTCGTCTATCCCTTCGTGATTATACACTGTCTTCAGTGCGAAATGGGCGGTGAAGAACTGGTCGCACGCTCCGATAATGGTGAAGTACAGGAGCATGGGGTCGACCTGACGAAATTCCCCGTTACGGGTGCCTTCTTCAAGGATCAGGCGTTGCGCATCGGCGGCAGGCTTGACGAAACCGATCTGAAATATCCTGCGCCTGCTCTGGCGTTCCGTCACGAATCAAAGCGAACAGCAATTTGTTGAGATATCGACATCGGTAATATGTATTGATAAAACCCACAATATGCATTTTCATTTTATCTACTGCTGGTAAATTAGCATGTGTAAGCTTCTCAAGTTGTTCAATTCCATCAGTGACATCTCGCTCAAGCAAAGAGAGCATCAGGCCATTTTTATTATTGAAGTAATATTTGACAAGCGCCGAATTGACTTTGGCCCTCTCTGCAATATCACTGAGAGATATGTCGAGAGTGTCGCGTTCGTTCATCAGTCCGCTGGCTGCGTCAAGCAACTGGTCTCGCGCATTCGATCGCTTGCCTCGCGCTTGTTTGGACGACCCCGGTGACTTCTTCATATTCTTCCGTATACCTAATATAGTTCCGTAGTTATATGATTAAATACGATAGTACAAAACG